>CAYUQO010000046.1:0-1547 GCA_964446945.1 uncultured Bordetella sp. | reverse complement strand
ATCAACGTCTGAAAGCGATCGTGGAGCCGGCGCCATAGCCTGGCGAAAGAATTCGCGCGGCTGAGTTCAGTCGGATTCGCGCTCTCCTTAATATATGTGTGCGCGCACCTGGATGAGGGATCGTCAGGCCCGCCAGTGCGGAGGCGATTTCAATACGGCCTCGTCCGCGCGGACGTTGCAGCCGGCCGAGTTTCAGATCGCAACCATCAGGCGCGACCTGAATCGGCAGCCATTGCCGCATCCTGAGTCGGCCCTGTCGGGATCGCTCATGCCGCGCGGATTCCCAAGCTGCGGCACGGGCGGGAGCTTACTTCAGCGCAACCGGATCGCCCCGAGACAGCACGAGGCCGGATGCGACTGTCTGCTCAGTGCGCGGACACCCACGCCCTCGCCTCACGCTGCGCGGCCGAGATCTCGGACTCCGACATCTGCCCGGCCACTTCCTGACGCAGCGCGACGGCATCCTTGCGGCCCTTCAGCGCGGCGAGGTTGAACCATTTGTGCGCGGCGACGAGGTCGACCAGGCCCGAGCGGCCGCTCGCCCAATAGATCCCGCGCTCGAACAGAACGTCCGAGAGCGCGGTTGCATCGATCGGCGTTGCCGTATCGAGATCGAAAGTACCCTGAAACATAGCGCATCCCCTTTTTCTTATGCCGTCTCGTCCCCCGAGCGCGGCTCCCGTCCAACCCTGATTTGCGTGATCCTTCTGGATCACGCCTGTTCAACTCATCCCCTGAGTCTTTTTGCCCAAGCCGTTGGCCGGCTTGTTGGAGGCGATGATGGCGGGCAAATTTGAATGGCAGTTTAAGTATCGCGATGAAGGGGCGTAAACGCCTGCGCGCGCGATAGACGCCAGCATTTCAAGAAATCCATCATTTGCAGGCACTTCTGCGAGTCGTCAGATTTGGTTTACCGTGGGATTTTGGGACATCGATAACCATCGCGCGCGGTGACGCGTGTCCTGCGGTTACGATTTGTGGCGGGCGCCACGCTCGAACGATCGCCGGGCGCTACGGGGCCCGACCGCTGCAGTTATGCTCAAGATCCGGCGACGGTGCGATGGCTTGGCGTTGCGCCTAAGCGAGGTCCGTCGCCGCAACGATAGATCGCCGCAGTTCTCGCCTGCCTCGAGGCCAACGGCCGAGGCGGCGCGACTACGTCGCGGTCAGATCAGCAATGTCGGGAAAGGGAATGCCGGCAATACCCCGGCCTCAGGGAACGAGGGCGTCGGCGAACACGTCAGGACCAGATTCCAAATTGGCCCGAGGGCCGCTTGTGGAATTGCGGAGCCCTTATTCAAGGAGACCGCACCGAACGAAGAAAACTTGTTTCTTCTGCCGGACCGCCAAAGAAAACGATCCGACCGTTGACCTGATGTCTCGCCGACACCCTCTATCGTCGACCAGAACCTCCAGGAGGCGCTGATGACGTGCCGGCTCTCTGGGAGCCGGCAAGTTCAGAAGCGAAGTTACTTCTTCTTGGCGACCTTGCGGGTCTTCTTCGCAGTCTTCTTCACTGCGCTCTTCGCCTTCTTCGCCTTCTTCGC
>CAYUQO010000045.1:0-1659 GCA_964446945.1 uncultured Bordetella sp. | reverse complement strand
ACACGCGGACTCGCAGCGGCCCGCCGACTTGGGAACCAGAGTGGCCGGGCGGACGACCGATCGCCCAATGGCCTCGACTCGAAGCTGGACATTCTGACGATCTGGGCAATAGTCGTACCGGTGTGATGAAACACACCCGGAAGGAAATGAAGTGAATATCGAGAACAAACAATCTTGATCACCAGGGGCGATTCGCGGCATCGGAGAGGGCCGGCCCTGCTTGAAGAAACCTCAAAAAGAGGCGCGCGTGCATACCTGTAGCCGCCGGCCCGTTGCACATTTGATGAGCGGGTGGCAGGCGGACGGGAGATTTTAGGACCCATGGGAACGGAGCGAGTTTCCCAGCGAGCCTTCTTCGGCGTCTCGACGCTGCTCTTCGCGATGAGTGCCGCGATAACGATCATGTGGTGCGCGTCCATGTCAGCGATGGGCGGGATGCGGATGCCGGGCGGCTGGACGATGTCGGCGGCGTGGATGCGCATGCCCGGACAGACTTGGCTCCTCGCCGGATTGTCGTTCCTCGGCATGTGGGCGGTGATGATGCTGGCGATGATGCTGCCGTGCCTGATCCCGATGCTGTGGAACTATCGCCAAGCCGTTGGCAGGACCTGCAAGACGCGCCTCGATGGATTGACGGCGCTCGTGGCCGTGGGTTACTTCTTCGTCTGGACCGTGGTCGGAATGGCCGCTTTTCCCGTGGGCGTCGCCCTGGCGGCGATCGAGATGCAGCAACCAGCGGTGGCGCGCGCCGTACCAATGGTGGCAGGTATCATCGTCCTGATTGGCGGCTCCTTCCAGTTCACCGCGTGGAAGGTGCGTCACCTTAACTGCTGCCGGAACGCGGGCGGCGGCTGTACGCTGCCGGCCGAACCCGGCACGGCCTGGCGACACGGCCTGCGCCTCGGCCTCCACTGCGGTTACTGCTGTGCCGGGCTTATGGCGATCCTCCTGGTCATCGGCGTCATGGACCTTCGAGCGATGGCTGTCGTGGCGGCAGCTATCACTGTCGAACGCATCGCACCAGACGGTGCGCGCGTCGCGCGAGCGATCGGGGCCGTTGCGGTTGGGGTCGGCTTATTTTTGATCGCGCGAGCAATCAGGCTCGGATAACGCATCCGCATCGTGCACCTGAATTTCGGCCACTGGGCGTGTCTGGGATCTTTTTGAACACCCTTTTCGTCCTCGGCCGTGGCATTCCGTTCGTGTGCGAATCCTTTCCAGAGTATTGCTGTGAATCGGAAATCCGGATGATCCCCGACGCGCGCGACCCAGCCGCGCGATGCGCCGCGTTGCGGTGGTCCATAGAAGGGGGAATTGATTTCAACGAGATCGAAAAACCCGGCGATGTAGGATAGCGGATAGAATCCGTGCGACCGCGGTTTCGGATAGACGATGCCTTCCCAATCTCGGTACTGCATCCAGCGGTGCCAATTCGAATCATCGTCTCCGCAACGTCTCGGCGCCCGATTCGATCGTCTGCCCTCCCGTTGATCCGCTGCGCATCAGCTCAAGAAGCCGAGACTTGAGTGCCTGCTCCCGCGGGCTCTTGCCGGATCGAGAGAGCCACGCGGCGAGTACGCCGCTGTTGATCGAGTGCGTCGTCTCGGGCGCTTTGACCGTGATCTCGATTGTGAGATTGGGAGCATCCATCCAACCCGC
>CAYUQO010000044.1:0-3105 GCA_964446945.1 uncultured Bordetella sp. | reverse complement strand
AGCTGGTACTGAAAGGCACCGCCACGGCGGCGCCGGCGCTGACGTTTGGCATATCGGCCATGGCGCCGATGGGCGCAGAATTTTCGGCGCTCGAATTGGAGTCGTATCGCGCGATGACCGGCGAGGAACCACTTGGGTTTCGGGTGGCGCACACCTCGCTCAACCGCGCTGCCTTGTCCGGGCCGGTCAAGGTATTCGTCCATCCGACGAACCCGATCGGGCGCGTCACCATGAAACAGCTGGCGCAGATTTTCGCAGGCGGCGGCGCGGACGGCGCGCTGACGCATTGGGGGCAGATTGGGTTGCAGGGCGACTGGGCCGAGCGCCCGATTGTTCCCGTGACGATTGGGGACGAAGCGCCGTCCGGCGGCGGTCCGTTTTTGGTTGAGCACGTCTTCGGCGGCCTCCGATTCGTGCTCGACGAATTCACGCACACCGGGTCGCTCGCGAATGTTGGACGCGTCGAGCGCGAACCCGCAGCGATCGGACTGGCCACGGATAATGTTCTGAGCGCGGGTGTGAAACTCATGGCAGTTGGCGACGAACTGGGCGAGCCGGTGACATTGACTGAGGCGACTCTGCGCGCCGGGACCTATCCGCTGGATCGTCACCTTCTGATTTACGTGCGGCGCGGTTCGCGGGCCGACCCGCTTGTCGCGGAATATTTGCGGATGGTGCTATCGCGCGAAGGGCAGGCGATCGTCGCCGCGGCGCCGCCCGGCTACCTCCCGCTGAATCGCCGCGAACTCGCGGCGGAACGCGCGAAACTCGAATGAGCCTCCGGCGCCCTTTATTTTTTTGCGCGCCGGCCACACTTCTCGGCCTCGTCAGTGTCAGCATGGCGGCCGACGCAACCTATGTGGAGGACGGGACGATTTGCATCATCGCCAGCAGCCGTTTCGAACCACTGCTGACCGGCCTCAATCGGCTCTTTGCGCGGGATCATCCCGGCACAAATTTCCGTCTGGTGCTCAGGCCGACGTCGGTGGTCGGCCTGCAGGCGTTGGCGGTGGGAAAAACGGCAGTTGCCCCGCTGGATCGCGACGCCTGGCCGCTTGAGACCCGACCTTTCCGCCAGCTGCACGGCTACGAGCCGACCGCGATCCGCATCGGGCGCGTAGGTTATGCGGCCGGGGAGCATCCGCCCGGGTTTTATGTGCATCGCGAAAACCCGTTGACGTCGCTGACGCTCGATCAAGCGGCGCGAGTCTTCACAGTCAACAATGCGGCAGGCGACCTGACTCACTGGCATCAGCTCGGCTTGCAAGGGAACTGGGCCGAGCGCGCGATTCACGTTTATGGCCCGCCCGATAACGGGCGGACTTTCACCGCGATGCGCTTGCGGCACATGGGCGGGCATCCGTTGACGCGTCGATATGAAGCGTTGTCGCAGGAGGACGAAGCGGCCGCCGCACTCCGGCAGGACCGTTACGGCATCGCTTATCTTGAATCCTATCGAGGCGGCGACCTCAAGTTTCTGCCGCTCACGCCGGCAGAGTCGGGCCCGTCGACGAAGACTGAATCTTTCTCCGCCATCGCGCACAATCCGCTTTATCCGCCACTGCAACTCTACATCGACCGCGCGCCGGGAGCCCAGCTCGATCCGCTTGTGTCCGACTACGTCCGGCTCGCTCTGTCCCCCGCAGGGCAGGGGCTCGTTGCCACTCGCGATCTGCCGCTGCTCCCAGGCGAGGTGAGCGCCGAACTCGAAAAATTGCAGTAGCGGTATATTTGAGTCGCCACGCTTAGGGAGGCAGATGAGGATTCTAATCGTCGAGAAAAAGGCTCGGTTGGCGATCTTTCTAAAAAAGTCTGTCTGATCGGTCTGATCGGTCCTACACAGTCGATTGCGTATCCAGCTGCGCTGCCGCGCTCGACGCGTTGTGTCAAGAAAGTTATGACGCGGTCATCCTTGATGTGGGCCTTCCGGACCCAGCGCGCGCACTTGAGCTTCTTCCCGCGCATCCTCGACCGCTAACAACACACTATCGGTGTCGGCCACTGTTTCATCCCTTGCGAAGACTCCGGTGAGCTGTCTGTTCGCTGTCAGCGCGCCTTGCTCGAAGAGGTCCCACATTTCTAGCGCGAACTCGGTGGCGAGCAGTTTAGGGGCGAAGTGGCCGAGTGTGCCGCGAATGTTATTTACATCGCGCTCGAGCATGGCAAGCGCGCTGTTGTTGCCGGCCGCATTGACGACCTGGGGGAAATCGATGATGACCAGGCCTTCAGGTGCGACGAGCACGTTGAACTCCGAGAGATCGCCGTGGATGAGTCCGATGCTCAGCATGCGCACAATCTGCCGAACAGGAAAGTCGTGATACTCACGCGCCTTCTCGGATGACAGCTCGATCTCACTCAGTCGTGGAGCGGGGTTGCCTGCGGCATCCGTCACCAGTTCCATGATCAGCACATCGTTGAAATATCCATAGGGCTTAGGTACACGCACGTCGGCGGCGACGAGTTGGTACAGCGCGTCGACCTCGGCGTTCTTCCACGCCGTTTCCTGCTCCCTGCGGCCGAAGCGCGTGCTCTAGGTAATGGCCCGCGCTTGTCGGCTGCCCCGCACCTTGCGGCGCTATCCGCGCGCTTCCGGTCGCCGCTGCGCAGATTCTTTGGAATATACGGAATTACAAGGGATGACATCGAGGACATGGTGCAGGAGGTGTTCCTGCGCATGGCAGGGCATTGGCCACCGGCTGGAGAAAATGGCAGCTCAGTTCTTGCCTTCTCGCCGCGAAGGAACAGCGAATACCCGTGCCAAGAATCCCTTCGAAACGGAGCACTCGGATCTACAATCCTAGCTTGTAAGTCATCCATTGCCGTGGGGTTCCGGCGAAGGCCATCGATCCAAGTCCTGACGATCAGCCTCGAATACCGTCCGAATGGGTCAGTGGTTCAAGGGGCGCATCTACGAGCGCCGCTGCGATCTATCACCTTTCGGGCGAGAAGCTGATCTATTTCGCCGCCAAGTACGTTGGATTTCGACCAGATCTCTTCCTTTGAAAAATCGTGCCCGATGCGAGAGGTAGCCTTGTTCTCCCAACCTTCTGCAGACTGCTGGAGTTTCGATCCATCGCGCGACAGACGTTGACACAATATTGGGCC
>CAYUQO010000043.1:0-5520 GCA_964446945.1 uncultured Bordetella sp. | reverse complement strand
CCACCAGCCCTCGTTCGCTTCGTGAGCTGCGGCTCGGCAAGCCAACCGAAAGCGATGCGAAGCGAGCGAAGACTGGCGCGCCGAAGCCCAAAGGGCGAAGGCGGGCTGAGTAAGGTTGAGAGCGATACGTTGAATTCAGCAGAACGCCGGAAGGCTCTCGTCAGGTCGAAGCGCCGCCGACGTTCAGCGCGTCCTTCAGCGGCTTGCCGGCGCGAAAACGCGCGGCCTTGGACGCCTTAATCGTGATCGCTTCACCGGTCTGCGGATTGCGCCCGGTGCCGCCCGCGCGCGAAGACACCGTAAACACGCCAAAGCCCGTCACTCGGACCTCATCGCCAGCTTTCAGGGATTCGGTGATGAGATCGAACACACCATCAACTGCCTTCTGGGCGTCCGCCTTGGACAGCCCGGATTGGTCGGATAATTTCTGAACAAGGTCGTTTTTGTTCACGGGATTTCTCCTTCTCGGCGTGTGCGACTCGCCCGCGAGTGGGGAAAGATTAAGATCATTTCCGGCCCCGTCAAAGGCACACCAAAAAAATACCCCCGCCGGAGCGGGGGTATGGAACTGCAAAACGCTTTATTTTCAGTGAGTGACGACCGCGTCTTCGGCGCCATCTTCGGTCAGCGGCGGTGCCGGCGTGTCATCCGGTTCTTCCCAGACGACCGGGATCGGCTGCCGGACCAGGGCGATTTTCAGCACCTCTTCCATCGTGGCAACCGGTACGATTTCCAGCCCGCTTTTAACGTTGTCCGGAATGTCCGCGAGATCCTTTTCGTTCTCGGCCGGAATGATCACCGTCTTCAAACCGGTCCTGAGCGCCGCCAGCAGTTTCTCCTTGAGACCGCCGATCGGCAGCACCCGGCCGCGTAGTGTGATCTCGCCGGTCATGGCCACATCGCGCCTCACCGGTATTCCGGTCAGCACCGAAATGATCGAAGTCGCCATCGCCACACCCGCCGAAGGACCGTCTTTCGGCGTCGCGCCTTCCGGCACGTGGACATGGATGTCCTTGCGGTCGAAGAGCGGCGGCTTGATGCCGAAGCTGATCGCACGCGACCGCGCATAGGAGCGCGCCGCATCGATCGACTCCTTCATCACCTCGCCGAGCTTGCCGGTCGCCTGGAACCGGCCTTTGCCCGGCACGGTGACGGCTTCGATGGTCAGCGTTTCGCCGCCGACTTCCGTCCAGGCAAGTCCGGTCACCACGCCAACCTGATCACTGCCTTCGATCTCGCCGTAGCGGAATTTCCGCACGCCGGCATAGGTGCCGAGATTCTCCGGCGACACATCGATGTGCTCCGCCTTTTTCGAGACTATCTCCTTCACCGCCTTGCGCGACAGATTGGCCAATTCGCGCTCAAGATTGCGAACGCCGGCTTCCCGCGTGTGGTAGCGGATCAGGTCGCGCAACGCGTCTTCGGAGATCGACCATTCGCTCTGCTTCAGGCCATGCGCCTCGAGCTGCTTCGGCAACAGATGCCGCTTGGCGATCTCGACTTTCTCATCCTCGGTGTAGCCGGGGATGCGGATGATCTCCATACGATCCATCAGCGGCTGCGGCATGCGCAGCGTATTGGCCGTGGTGATGAACATCACGTCGGACAGGTCGAAATCCACTTCCAGATAGTGGTCGTTGAACGAGTGGTTCTGCTCCGGATCGAGAACCTCGAGCAGCGCGGCCGAGGGATCGCCCCGCCAGTCGGCGCCGAGTTTGTCGATTTCATCGAGCAGGAACAGCGGATTTGCCGATTTCGCCTTCTTCATCGACTGGATGATCTTGCCCGGCATCGAGCCGATATACGTACGGCGGTGACCACGGATTTCCGCTTCATCGCGCACGCCGCCCAGCGACATGCGGACGAATTCGCGGCCCGTGGCGCGCGCGATCGATTTGCCGAGCGAGGTCTTGCCGACGCCCGGAGGACCGACGAGGCACAGAATTGGCCCCCTCATCTTCCCGGCGCGCGACTGCACCGCCAAATATTCCAGAATGCGCTCTTTCACCTTGTCGAGGCCGTAATGGTCCTCGTTGAGCACGGTTTCGGCGAGGCCGATATCCTTCTTGATTTTGGATTTCTTGCCCCAGGGCAGCGACAGCATCCAATCGAGATAGTTGCGCACGACGGTTGCTTCCGCCGACATCGGACTCATTGAGCGCAGCTTCTTGACTTCAGCCTGCGCCTTTTCGCGCGCCTCTTTCGACAGCTTGGTCTTCTTGATGCGCTCTTCGAGTTCGGCGAGCTCGTCGCGGCCTTCTTCGCCTTCGCCAAGCTCCTTCTGAATCGCCTTGAGCTGCTCGTTCAAATAATATTCGCGCTGGGTCTTCTCCATCTGGCGCTTCACGCGCGAGCGGATCTTCCGCTCGACCTGCAGCACGCCGATTTCGCCCTCGATGAGCGCGAGCACGCGTTCCAGCCGCTCGACGGTATTCAACGTTTCGAGCAATTGCTGGCGATCGGGAATCTTCACCGTCAGATGCGAAGCGACCGTATCCGCGAGCTTCGCGGGATCTTCGATCTGCGAGACCGATGCCAGCGTCTCGGCCGGCACCTTCTTGTTGAGCTTGATATAGCTTTCGAAATTCGTTTTGACCGAGCGGACCAGAGCTTCGATTTCTTGGGGATTGCCCGCCTGTTCGGGGATCGGCTCAATCATCGCCTGGAAGAAATCGGTACGCGGAGAAAAACCCTTCACCCGTGCGCGCGACTTTCCTTCGACCAGAACCCTGACGGTCTGATCCGGCAATTTCAACAGCTGCAGAACGGTTGCGAGTGTCCCGACTCGATACAGACCATCCGGCGAGGGATCGTCTTCGCCGGCATTCTTCTGGGTCAGGAGCACGATCTGCTTTTCTTCGGACATCACCTCTTCGAGCGCGCGAACCGACTTTTCGCGGCCGACGAACAGCGGCACGATCATGTGCGGAAAAACGACAATATCCCTCAACGGCAGCACCGCGGCCAACTGGCCTTCGGGTGCGGGCGCGGCAGGTTCAGTGTTTTCAGGCGAGGAACTGGATTCAGACATGTCATACTCCTTGCCCGGCCCCCTTTTGCATGCTCGGATGGGATCGGGCTGAATTCCCGTGCCCCGGCAAGGCACACGGCGTTCGAGCGGCGCCGACGCAGGCCACCGCCCGCGCCTAAAGGTGGCCTCCGAACCCTTGAGTTTCAAGCCTCATTCTATGTTTGCAGCGCGGGAACCCACCAATCCTGTTAGCGAATCATGGCTTTACCGTGACGTTTTCGTCGCCCCTTACCCTGAAGGGGGAACTTGGCCATCATATCGGCTGCGGAAAGATGGCGAGAACCGGCCATGAACAGACGAAATTTCAACGCAATACTGGCGAGCAGCTTTGCATTTTCGCGAAACGCATGGGGTCAATCCAAAGCGGAGCGCTTTGCCTGGTACGCCAGCGTCGGCCCCGAATTGGCGCAATACGATGTCAATGTCGACTCTGCGACACTTGAGCGCCGCCGGTCGGTACGGCTGCCGGGCAATGTGCAATATGCCTGGCCACATCCGTCGCGGCAGTTTCTCTACGTCATATCCAGCAATGGCGAGCCCGGCGGCGGAGACGCAGCCAAAGGCGACACGCATTTTGCCAGCGCTTTCCGGGTCGGCGCGGACGGAACGCTGACGCCGCACGGCATGGCGATGCGCCTGTCGCAGCGGCCGATCCACACCAGCGTAGACCATACCGGCAACTACCTGATGATTGCCTATAACGACCCCAGCAATCTGACCGTCAGCCAGCTCAAAGGCGACGGCACGATCGGCGCCTTCGTGGCCCAGCGCGTGGCGCCGGATGTCGGGATTTTCGCCCACCAGATCCGCGCAACGCCAACGAACCGGACGGCGATCCTCGTCACCCGCGGCAACAATCCGACGAAAACACAGCCTGAAGATCCGGGCGCACTGAAAGTGTTCGCGTTTTCAGATGGCCAATTGACCAAATTGCAGTCACTTGCGCCCAACAATGGCTACGGTTTCGGACCGCGGCATCTCGATTTCCACCCCAGCCTTCCCTTCGTTTACGTTTCTCTGGAGCGGCAAAGCCGTCTGTACACCTATGGTTTGAACAGCGATGGCACGCTCAGCGCCGATCCCGTTTTCATGAAAAGCTCGCTCGCGGATCCTGTGAATGTTCATCCCGGCCAGGCCGCCGGAACGGTGCATGCGCATCCCAACGGACGCTTCGTGTATCAGGCCAACCGGAATTCGGGCGTGGTGGATTTTCGCGGGCAAAAAGTTTTCGGCGGCGGTGAAAACAGCATCGCGGTGTGGGCGATCAGTCAGCAGACCGGTGAACCCAGCCTGATCCAGAATATTGACGTACGCGGCAATCAGCCCCGCACATTCGCCGTCGATCCCTCCGGCCGATTACTCGTCGTGGCAAACATTCAACCGATTGCCGTGCGCAATGGTAATTCGGTCGCCACAGAGCCTGCGGACCTGACGGTGTTCCGCATCGGCGCCGACGGGAAACTGACCTTCGCCCGCAAATACGACGTCGACACCACACAGGGCACGCAATTCTGGAGTGGCGTCATCCCCCTCGCCTAGACAAAATTTTCACGCGGACGCGCGGAGATCACAGAGACATCGGTGACACGCTCTACAGAGGAGCCAAATCCCGGCCGCACACTGGACATCTCCGCGCCCCCGACCAGTGCGGCGCAGCCGCACTGGCGGAATCAAAAGGTCTCGCGCGCAAGGCGCGCGAGGGCGTGAGATGATTTGTTTTGATTGCAAACCGCTCTGTTTTAGGACGCGCTTTGCTCGCGCATCTGGCCCTTGTCGCTGTAGGTGTACAGCGGACGGGCCCGGCCTTCGACAACATCCGGCGTGATCACCACTTCCTGGACCGCATTCAGGCTCGGCAGCTCGAACATGGTTTCCAGCAAGATAGCTTCCAGGATCGAGCGCAGACCGCGCGCGCCGGTTTTGCGCTGAATCGCCTTGCGAGCAATCGCGTTCATCGCGTCTTCGTGGAAGCGCAGCTTCACGCCTTCCATCTCGAACATGCGCTGATACTGTTTGGCCAGCGCGTTCTTGGGCCGCGTCAGAATTTCGATCAGCGCCTTTTCGTCGAGATCTTCCAGCGTCGCCAGAATCGGCAGGCGTCCGATGAATTCCGGAATCAGACCGAATTTCAGCAGATCTTCCGGCTCGACTTCGCGCAGGATCTGGCCGGTGCTGCGTTCATCCGCCGACCGGACATTGGCGCCAAAGCCCATCGACGTGCCCTGCGTTCGTGACGAAATGATCTTGTCGAGCCCCGCGAAGGCGCCGCCGCAGATGAACAGGATATTTGTGGTGTCGACCTGCAGGAATTCCTGCTGCGGGTGCTTGCGGCCGCCCTGCGGTGGCACGCTTGCGACCGTTCCTTCCATGATCTTCAGCAGGGCCTGCTGCACGCCCTCGCCCGATACGTCGCGGGTGATCGACGGATTGTCCGATTTGCGGCTGATCTTGTCGACTTCGTCGATATAGACAATTCCGCGCTGGGCGCG
>CAYUQO010000042.1:0-5716 GCA_964446945.1 uncultured Bordetella sp. | reverse complement strand
AGTGTGGCTGGTCGTCCTCTCAGACCAGCTACCGATCTTTGCCTTGGTAGGCTTTTACCCCACCAACTAGCTAATCGGACGCGGGCCGCTCCAATGGCGATAAATCTTTCCCCGTAAGGGCTTATCCGGTATTAGCTCAAGTTTCCCTGAGTTATTCCGAACCATAGGGCACGTTCCCACGTGTTACTCACCCGTGCGCCGCTCTGTATTGCTACAGCGCTCGACTTGCATGTGTTAAGCCTGCCGCCAGCGTTCGTTCTGAGCCAGGATCAAACTCTCAATTTGATCCGTAGAGCTCTTGCTCGAACACGTTGTCCATCATTCATGACGAGGTCAGGATTTCAGGTTCGCACCCGAAATCCGACTTTCCATGTTTGACTGAAGAACGCGAGCCAAAGCTCGATCTTGTATTGCCCGGTCAAAGCCGGGCAGAAGCGATCGAACCGCCGCCCACGTTCCCCTTCCTCGAATCACAATGTCAAAGAGCGCCGTCCGACGTGAATTTTCATTCTGCCAGAAAAGCAACACCGCCCGCAACAAAGAACCCGTCGCGAAGCGGCGTGGGCGGCTGATATAGGCGCGGGCCTTGCCCATGTCAAACGCGAAATGACGGAAAAATTCACCTTTTTTGTGAGGCTCTTCGCGCCTCGATGTCAGTGATGCGGCGCGATCAGAGTGGGTGAATTCAGCGGTTCCGGCTTCGCCAATCCGCTTCCCCGCGCGATGTTGGTTGCAGCATCGCTGCCGGTCGCGGGACACGCGACATTACCCACGATGGCGGGTGCGCCGGCAGGCGCGTTGTCATGCGCGCTATCGGGTGGGATCGCAGGTTTGCCGGCCGGGGGAGCGGTGGGCTGCATGTCCGGTGAGGGACAATTGGGCACAACTGTCGCCGTCGGACGATGATGGGGAGCATGCGTCGCAGCGGTCGCCGCGGATGCCATCAGCATAAGCACAGTCGTAATCATAATGCTCGAACGCACATTCAACTCCGCTGTTCGAACGAGAGGACCAGGGGCCGGGCGTTGGTCCGGCCCCCGGTTCACGGCCACAGGCGGTGTTATCCGACTGCAGGCATGCTATCGAGCTGACTGAAGCTCAGATCCGCAACCACCATATTGGCAGCCGGGTCAAAGCGCAGATTGTCACTCGACACTGCGACGCTCTTCATATTGTTGAGCGTGATGATCGCTGAGCCATCGCTCGCCATGCGGCTGAACGTTCCGATGACCTGGCCGGAGGAGTCCATCACCTGCCAGCCGCTCATCGTGGTCGTGCTCGGAATGGTCGAGAACACCACCAGACGTTCATGATGCGGATAGATCCGCACCCATTGATCGATCACGGGGGTGTTTTCCGCGACGACGGTCCGGCTGGTGCCGATCACTTCCTGGCGCACGATCGGACGATCGATCACCTGCTCGCGCACGA
This sequence comes from uncultured Bordetella sp., assembly GCA_964446945.1. GTDB lineage: Bacteria > Pseudomonadota > Alphaproteobacteria > Micropepsales > Micropepsaceae > CAIYRG01. Next base: position 4,285 of record CAYUQO010000042.1, on the reverse strand, counting down.
TCTGATCGTGCATCACCGGGCGGGTGAAGGTCTGCTCCGTCACGACCGGACGGGTCACCGTCTGGTTACGGACGACGTTGCGGGTGAAGGTTTCCCAACGGGTCACAGGACGCGTGAACGTCTCCTGCGTCACGACCGGTTGCGTGAAGGTTTCATGCGTCACCACCGGACGGGTCACGGTTTCCTGCGCGACGATCGGACGGTGAATGATCCGTTCACTGACAACTGGCGCACCGACGGATTCGCTGGTCACGACCGGCGCGGACGCGATCACGGTTGAGCCGACAACGGGAGCTGCCGAGGCCACAACGGTCGTGCTGGCGACAGGCGCAGCAACGACTGTGCTGGACTGCAGCGACGCCATCTTCGCATTATAGTCGGACAGCTTCTGCTGGTAGTCATTGTACTGCTGCTGATACTGCGCCTGATCATCGGCCGACTTCTGCGCCGCGCTCTGCTGCGCTGCGAGCGCCTGATTATAGGCTTCGACATCCGCCGACGAGCTGTTGGAAGCGACAACGCCGCTGGTTCCGGTGGTCACTGTTGTGCTCGCGATGATTCCAGGCATTGACGCCTGCTGCGAGTTCAGCTGCTGCGTCTGGGACAATTCCCACGGAAGCGACTGGTCAGGATATTGCGGCGGCGACTGGGCGAAAGCGGCAGACGCCGCTACCATGGCAAGGCTCGCCACGCTGCCGAGAACAAGGTTCTTCTTCAGCATTTTGGTCTCCTTTGGGCTTGGGTCTCGGCGGGTCGGTTTTTCGCCGGCACCCCAAATTGAAACGGGGAGAAAATATCGCTGTTCCGGCTGCTCGCGGCTTCGTTCCGTGTCCGGATCAGGCGCGAATCCTGCGGTGCGCGCGATAGATCTTTGCCAGCCGCTGCGGTTTCGCGCGCAAGTGATCCGTGTGCGGCAGCGCACCGGCGGTGACCGTGACCGGTGGCGGCCAGTCGAACTGCGCGTAAGGCTGTTGATCGTGAGTCCAGTCGTGCACCAGGAAGATGCCGGCGAGCACGGCTATGGCGAGGGTGAAGCCGGCCACAAGCATGGCAACCCCCATCCCCGCGCTTAAGCGCCTGTCACGCTTCATTGGCCCACGATCTCCGATTCGTGAAGCCAACGGGGCCCCGGCGCAATTGGTTGCGGAAAAGGCCACGATTTGGCCCTCGCTAGCGCCTCTCAGCCGTGGCCTCAGGCGGTCGCGACGTATTCTTTCAGCGCCTCGGCTTCGCAGACCGTCTCGTAGATGCGGCTCTTGACCACGTCACCGATCGAAATGATGCCGCACACTTTGCCGTCGCGCACGACCGGCAAATGACGGAAGCGCTGGCGGGTCATGGTCTCCATGATTTCGGCGATCGTGCCGGCTTCGTCGCAGACGGCGACATCCGCTGTCATCCGTGCACTGACGGGAAGCCCCAATGCCGCCTCGCCATGTTCGGCGACAGCGCGGACGATATCGCGCTCCGAGATGATGCCCATCAGTGCGCCGGCTTCACCGTGCACGATCAGCGCGCCGATGCGATGCCGGGTCAGCACCGCGGCGGCATCCTGAAGCGTCGCCTCGGGCCGGATGCTGACAACGTCGCGACCTTTTTCATTCAGAATATGAGCCACGAGCATCTGGGATTCTCCTGGATTTGAGACCGTCCCCCGCCCCGTTCATGATACCGCAATTTGCGCCCCAAAGACCCCCGGCTGTTCACGCCCTTGCCGTCATCCGCGCTACCCTTTACCAAGAACCCGACAGCGGAGTTGCGTGATGCGTGCAAAAAGCTTTTCGCTCGGCGGCCCGGTCCTTCTCGGCCTCGCCGGAGTTGGCATCACCGCGGCCTGGATCTATCTCCTGTTCTTCGTCATCGCGCCGCTGTCGCGCTAACTCAACCAATCGGGACGACGTATGTCGGCGCCATATTGGCAGCGACATTGATGAATGCCCGGCCGCGATCGACCGAGTAGCAGTCAAAGTCCATGTGGCGGACATTGCGCGCGCCGCCGGGCAACCACATTTTCACCTGGTCATCGGGCGCGAGGGTGCCGCGGTAGAGAAATGCCGTGCTGCCATCGGCGAATGTCGCACTGATGCTGCGGCAGGCGACATCGGCATTTCCACGCGCGGTAAATGCAATGATGTCGCCGGTGAAGTTGGCATCGACCGAAGCCAGCGTCGGCACGGGCAGCAGACCGACACTCACGGCCGGTTCCATGACCGCGAATGCCGGCGCCGCAACGGCGCTGGATAGTACGAGCGCAAGCGCAACGACCGACGCCTTCATGGCCGAGTTCCTTTCGCATTGTCTTTGAGGACAAAACGGCACCAGAGCTTCGGGCGTTTCGGACGCCTCCGCTCAATCGCCAATTCGTGCGTTACCCCGCCTGCCGCGCCCGCGGTTGTGCAGGCCTTGCGGAACTTTCACGAGCGCTTGAGTCCCGGCGCGGGTTTGTGGCAAACCCTGACAGGGGGCTGGATGAAAACATGGCCAGCGGACCCGATTACGTCCAGGAATGTTTTTCGCGCGCCGAAGAATTGCGCGCGCTGGCGCAGAGCATGACGAATGCCGAAGCGCGGAAACTTCTCCTCAAGGTGGCCGACGATTACGAGCGGCTGGCGACATCGCTGCGCAAACGGGGTGACGCAAAGGACTGATCGCCGCGCTCCGCGCTGTTGCCGCTATTTTGGGGTGGCCCGCGATTGCACCTGCAACATGAGCTGATCGGCCATGCGCTCATATTCTTCAGCGGCGCCGACCATCAGATCCCGGTTGTGCAAATCCTTCATCTGGCTCGCAACGGCTCTCAGTTCCGTCGCACGCTCAAGGTAGCCGGCAGCGGTCATCGACCCGGCCTTCATCGCTGTGTGCTCGAAAAAACCGGCGCGAATTAAATTACAGGGCCGCTGCAAGGCAAGCGAGCGGCAAAAGTGATGTGGGGAGCGGGTCAGCGACAGGGCAAGGGCCCGGCTGCGCAAACAGAGGCTTGCATTTAATCCTGTCATATGTCAGAAAATTCTGACACATGACAGGACGTTATCCAACTTTGCCGGCCAGTGGGGATCAGTTGCTCGCAATGCTGACGGCGCTTGCCAATCCGCACCGCTTTCGAATCGTCGCGGCCCTGGCTGCCAACGGACGCAATTACGTCAGCCAACTCGCGCGCGAGGTCGGGATCAGCCGTCCGCTGCTGCATCTTCACCTCCAGAAACTCGAAGAAGCAGGACTTGTCACGAGCAAGCTTGAGCTATCCAGCGACGGCAAGGCTCTCAACTATTTTGAAGTCACGAAATTCGATTTTGAACTCACCCCGGCGAACATCGTCAAAGCCGCCAAATCGCTCACCGCTTCCGGAAAGTGAAAGGAATCGCATGTCCGAACATCTCTATCTGATCAGCATCGGCCTGGTATTTGGGACCCCGATCGTGATTTTCGGCATGAAGTATTGGTCCGCTGCGCAGCAGGCGCGGACGCGGATCGGGGACGAAAGTGCCTACCGCAAACTCGCGGCAGAGGTGGTCAGCACGCAATCCGGCAATGTGGCCGCGCTCTCCGGGATTCGCAGCGACATTTCAGAGGTTAAAACCCGCCTCACCGCGATTGAGAAAATCCTGAAGGAGGTTGAATGATGACCGCAAGATTTCCCGCAGCGGCATCCGCTGCATCCTCCACTGGCGCAGGCGTCTCCCTGGTCCGTCTCTATATTCTGCGGGTCACGTATTTTCTCATCGCGGCCCTGATGGGGACTCAGATCTGGCCGTTGATTATCCACCATGCAAAGCCGTGGAACCTGATGCATGGAGTTGCCATGTCCATGCTGGGCGCGGTGACGGGTTTGGCGCTTTTGGGAATCCGCTATCCGTTGCAGATGCTGCCATTGCTTTTCGTCGAAACGGCCTGGAAAGCGACATGGCTGATCGCCGTTGCGTACCCGCTGTGGACGGCGCATCAGATCGATGCCGAAACCGCGGATACGGTCAAAGCCTGCCTGATGGGAATGGTGCTGTTTCCAGTCGCCATCCCGTGGCCTTACGTCTTTGCAAATTATGTGAAAAAGCCCGGAGATCGATGGACGACGCTGACGGCGCAAGCCGCGGCGCAATTTTATCCCGGTTTGTTTGACTGGCGTTCGCCCGGATGAAGGATATGCTGCCGCGAAACGGCAAAAGAGACTTGCGCACCGGAACGAAAGGCGGGCAAAAGTCGGAATGACTTCCGGCGAAAAGCCGGATTTAGCCGCCGGAGACGTGGCCGAGAGGCTGAAGGCGGCGGTTTGCTAAACCGTTATACGGTC
>CAYUQO010000041.1:0-5827 GCA_964446945.1 uncultured Bordetella sp. | reverse complement strand
GACAGGCGGTAGATATCGACACCCGGTTTCGTCGTGTCGGTTTCTTCGGTCGCCCGAATAACGATACGGGTGGCGTCCACCTGATCGACCACGCCCGTCCGGCGGGCGGCAATCGCGGCGCCCGAGTCGCGGGCAACCACGTCTTCCATGCCGGTACCGACCAGCGGTGCTTCCGCCGTCAGCAGCGGCACCGCCTGGCGTTGCATGTTGGAGCCCATCAGCGCGCGGTTGGCGTCGTCGTTCTCGAGGAACGGGATCAACGCCGCGGCAACGGAGACCAATTGCTTCGGAGACACGTCGATGTAATCGACCTGCTCCGGTGTGGTCATCATGAAGTTTCCGCCTTTGCGGCACGACACCAGCTCGTCGGTGATGCGATTGCGCGAATCGAGGGACGCGTTGGCCTGGGCGATGGTGTATTTCGTCTCCTCCATCGCCGAGAGATAAATCACCTCATCCGTAACGTGCTTGTTGTGCACTTTCCGGTACGGACTCTCGATAAAGCCGTATTTGTTCACGCGCGCATAGGTCGCCAGCGAATTGATCAGGCCGATATTCGGGCCTTCCGGCGTTTCGATCGGGCAAATCCGGCCGTAATGCGTGGGGTGCACGTCACGGACTTCAAACCCGGCGCGTTCGCGGGTGAGACCGCCAGGTCCCAATGCCGACAGGCGCCGTTTGTGCGTCACTTCGGACAGCGGATTGGTCTGGTCCATGAACTGGGACAGCTGTGACGAGCCAAAGAACTCGCGCACCGCCGCTGCCACCGGTTTGGCATTGATCAGATCGTGCGGCATGACCGTATCGATATCGACCGAGCTCATGCGCTCCTTGATCGCGCGCTCCATGCGGAGAAGGCCGATGCGGAACTGGTTTTCCATCAGTTCGCCGACCGAGCGGACTCGGCGGTTGCCGAGATTGTCGATGTCGTCGATTTCGCCGCGGCCATCGCGCAGGTCTGCCAGCGCCTTGAGGATTGCGAGGATATCCTCTTTCCTCAGTGTCCGGACTGTATCCGCGCAGTCGAGGGCCAGCCGCATGTTCATTTTAACGCGGCCGACGCTGGAAAGGTCGTAGCGTTCGGAATCGAAGAACAACTGGCCGAACAGCGTCTCGGCGGTTTCGGCCGTCGGCGGTTCGCCGGGGCGCATCACCCGGTAAATGTCGATCAGCGCCTGTTCGCGGCTGTGGTTCTTGTCCACCGCCATTGTGTTGCGGACATAGGCGCCGATATTAATGTGATCGACATTGATGGTGACGACTTCCTGGAAGCCGGCATCGCGCAGCGTCGCGATATTGTCGAGCGTCAGTTCGTCGCCGGCTTCGACATAGATCTCGCCGGTTTCGTAATTGACCATGTCCAGCGCGCAATAACGCCCGACCAGTTCCTCGTCGGGCATCGCGACGGTCTTGATCCCTTCTTCCTGCCACTTGCGCAGCGCGCGTACGGTGATCTTCTGGCCTGGCTCGGTCAGCACTTCACCGGTCTTGGGATTGGTCCATTCGTTGTTCGGCTTGGCATTGCGCATCCAGCCCTGTTCGACTGGAGTCGTCCACTTGCCGTCCTTGGCCGCCTTGAATGGGACCTTTCCGTAGAAGAAGTCGAGAATTCCCTCCTGATCGAGGCCGAGAGCATAAAGCAGGGTCGTCGCGGGAAGCTTCCTGCGGCGGTCGATGCGGACGTGAATGATGTCTTTGGCATCGAATTCGAAATCGAGCCACGAACCGCGATAGGGAATCACGCGTGCGGCGAACAGGAGCTTGCCCGACGAATGGGTCTTGCCCTTGTCGTGGTCAAAGAACACGCCGGGGCTGCGATGCATCTGTGAGACGATCACCCGCTCCGTGCCATTGACGATGAAGGTGCCGTTCGAGGTCATGAACGGAACGTCGCCCATATAGACGTCCTGTTCCTTGATGTCCTTGACCGACTTGGCGCCGGTTTCCTGATCGACATCGAACACGATCAGCCGCAGCGTCACTTTCAGCGGCGCGGCATAGGTCATCGACCGCTGCTGACATTCCTCCACATCATATTTTGGATCTTCGAAGTGGTAATCGACGTATTCAAGTAGCGACGTCTCGGAGAAATCGCTGATCGGAAATACCGACTTGAAAACCGTCTCCAGGCCGATATCGAGACGGCCGTCCTGCGGCTTCTCGACCTGCAAAAACTGATCATAAGAGGTCTTCTGGACCTCGATCAGATTCGGCATCTCCGCAACTTCGGCCATATGGCCAAAGAATTTCCGGAGTCGTTTGCGGCCTGTGAAGGAAAGTGTCATGAGCGATTCCCGTTGATTTTATGTTCCGGACAAAAAAAGCCCCTTCCCCCGGAAAACCGCGTTTCCGGGGGAGAGTGAAAATGAGCGAAATTGCGCGTCAGCCAGGGCCAGCCGCCACGCCTCCTTATTTCAGCTCGACCTTCGCGCCTGCGTCCTCAAGCTGCTTTTTGATCTTTTCAGCTTCGTCCTTCGACACATCGGCCTTCACCTCTTTGGGAGCGCCCTCGACGAGGTCTTTCGCTTCCTTGAGGCCCAGTCCGGTGATGGCGCGGACTTCCTTGATCACGTTGATTTTCTTGTCACCGGCGGACGCAAGCACGACGGTGAATTCAGTCTTTTCGGCGGCTGCAGGTGCAGCACCGCCGCCGGCAGCGCCGGGGGCAGCCGCGACCGCGACCGGAGCCGCGGCGGAGACGCCCCATTTTTCCTCCAGAAGCTTGGACAGCTCAGCTGCCTCGATCACCGTGAGCTTCGAGAGTTCGTCTACTAATTGTTGGAGATTTGCCATTCTTCGGGTTCCTATATGGTGTTTGATTGGGGATTTACCAGAGCCAGTTCACGCCGCTTCCTTTTTTGCATAGGCCGCGATCACCCGTGCGACATTGCCGGCGGGTGCCTGCAGAACTCCGGCGATTTTGGTCGCGGGCGCCTGCAACAGGCCAAGCAGCTTGCCCCGAAGCTGATCCAGGGACGGGAGTTCGGCCAAAGACCTGATCCCTTCCGGATTGAGCACCGAGCCAACGGCAAAACCGCCGATAATCTTGAGCTTTTCATTTTCCCTGGCATAAGCGACCAGGACTTTCGGGGCCGCAATGGGATCGGCGGAATAGGCGATCCCGGTTGGTCCCTTGAAAAGCCCGGAGATACCGGCGGCCGGTGTTCCTTCGAGCGCACGCACGGCAAGACGGTTCTTGGCCACCTTGAACGATGCCCCGGCCTTACGCAGGCGCAAGCGCAGTTCGCCCATTTGGGCCACCGTCATGCCGCTATAGTGGGCGACGATGACAGCTCCGGCCCCGGCAAAAAGCCCATTCAGGCTTTGTACCGTTTCGGCTTTTTCAGTTCTGTCCATACCCACGTCCTTTAATCGAAAGTTCGGCGCGCGTTCGCCCAACTTTCCCTCAAGACCAACCGCGACAAGCACGTTTGCTTTTCGCGGCACCCCGTCCCAAGGCAAACCCGAATGGCAGGGATTTTCCTCCCATAATCCGGCTTTTCGCCCCGTCTGCGCAGGCCATTAAGTCCGTCCACTGACGGACACCTGCGGTCTCGGACAGGTTCTCCGGCTCACGCGTGCCGGAAACTCTTCCTTTCGTTACACCATGCCCGCATGGCCGACGGAATCGAGCGAGATCTTGATTCCCGGTCCCATCGTCGAGCTGATGGAAATCTTCTTCAGATAGTGGCCCTTGGCGCCTGACGGTTTGGCGCGCACCACCGAGTCGATCAGCGCACGAACATTTTCGCTGATTTTCGTCTCGTCGAAGCTCGCTTTTCCGACCCCGGCATGGACGATACCCGCCTTTTCGACGCGGAATTCCACCGCGCCGCCCTTGGCATCCTTCACCGCCTGGGTGACATCCATGGTTACCGTTCCGACTTTGGGATTGGGCATGAGGCCACGGGGTCCGAGCACTTTGCCCAACCGGCCGACAACGCCCATCATGTCCGGCGTCGCGATGCAGCGGTCGAAATTGATGTCGCCTTTCTGCACCTGCTCGGCCAGATCTTCCGCACCGACGATATCGGCGCCGGCTTTGCGCGCTTCATCCGCCTTCGCACCCTTGGCGAACACCGCAACACGCGCCGAACGGCCGGTGCCGTTGGGCAGCGATACAACCCCGCGCACCATCTGGTCGGCATGGCGCGGATCGACACCGAGATTGATCGCCACCTCGATGGTTTCATCGAATTTTGCCTTGGCGCGCGCCTTCAGCAGCTTCACCGCCTCGTCCAGCGGATAGGCTTTCACCGGATCAATACCTTCGCGTGCTGCCCGCGTACGCTTTCCTGCCTTTGCCATGATCAGCCCCTCACTTCGATTCCCATGGACCGCGCCGATCCGATGATCATCTTCATCGCCGCGTCCACGTCATTCGCGTTCAGGTCTTTCATCTTGGCTTCGGCGATTGTGCGCACCTGCGCCATCGTCACCACGCCCTTGAAATCACGCCCCGGCGCCTTCGAACCGCCGTCCAGCTTTGCCGCCTTCTTGAGGAAATGCGAAGCCGGCGGAGTCTTCATTTCGAAGGAGAAGGATTTGTCCGAAAACACGGTGATCGTTACCGGGATCGGCATGCCCTTTTCCTGGTCCTGGGTTTTGGCGTTGAACGCCTTGCAGAACTCCATGATGTTGAGGCCGCGCTGACCCAGCGCCGGCCCGATTGGCGGCGACGGATTTGCGGAGCCGGCAGGCACCTGCAGTTTGATATAACCAACGATTTTCTTCGCCATCGAACACGCCCTCCTTTGGCGTTCGCGGTACTGACGGTCCGGCGAGGACCTTCCGCATGATCCGGCCTAATCGGCCGGGTTAGATTTTCTCAACCTGCGCAAATTCCAGTTCGACCGGAGTCGCCCGGCCGAAAATCGACACCGCCACCTTCAACCGGGAGCGGTCTTCATCCACTTCTTCCACTGTGCCGTTGAATGAGGTGAACGGCCCGTCCGCCACGCGCACCTGCTCACCCACTTCGAAGGTGATCGAGGGTTTGGGACGCTCGGCTCCCTCCTGGACCTGATTCAGTATGCGCTCCACCTCGGTTTGGCGGAGCGGCATGGGTTTGTTGTTCTGACCAAGGAAACCGGTCACCTTCGGCACATTCTTGATGAGGTGGTAGGCTTCGTTGGTCAAATCCGCTCGCACCAGAATGTAACCCGGCAGAAACTTGCGCTCGGCATTGACTTTGTGGCCGCGGCGGATCTCGACGACCTCTTCAGTCGGGACCATCACCTCTTCGATCAGATCGTTCAGCCCCTGGATCTCCGCCTGACGCTTGATCTCCTCCGCTGCCTTCTTCTCGAAGTTGGAGTAGGTGTGAACGATGTACCAATGCGCCGTCATGTTGTCTTGAGTCCCCAACCCGGTCATCGAATGCCCAGCACGAAGTTCAGCAATACGCCGAGGCCATAGTCGACCACCGCAAAAAACACCATCGTCACCACCACCATGATGATGACCATGATCGTGGTGAGATAAGTCTCCCGCCACGTTGGCCACGTAACCTTTGACGTCTCGCGCCGGACTTCCTGAAAGAACTGAACTGGCCCGCCACGTCTTGGTCCGCCGGGGGCCGGCGTCATTTCTCTCGATGCTTCGTCTGCCATATGTTCCGTACTCGTACGTAGCGATTGCTGGCAGGAGTGGTAGGATTCGAACCCACGGCCTACGGTTTTGGAGACCGCCGCTCTACCAACTGAGCTACACTCCTGTGTATTCAACCAACCTGTCCGCGGCCTCCGTCTGTGACGGTCAGCGGCGGTATTCTGGAGCGGGTGAAGGGAATCGAACCCTCGTATTCAGCTTGGAAGGCTGCTGCTCT
>CAYUQO010000040.1:0-10758 GCA_964446945.1 uncultured Bordetella sp. | reverse complement strand
GCCGATCAACAAGGACACCGAGATGCATCCGCTGGTGCGCTGGCAGTTCCGCGGCGGCATTCCCGAATCCCAACGCCGCGCCTTCCTGTTCGAAAATGTCACCGACAGCAAGGGCCGGCGCTTCGACATTCCGGTCGCGGTCGGCATCCTTGCCTCGAACCGCGCGATCTATTCCACCGGCATCGGCTGCGATGTCGAACATATCCGCGAGAAATGGGATCACGCCGAGCAGCACGGAATCGAACCCGCACTCATCGACAATCCTCCGTGTCAGGAGATTGTCATCACCGGCGATGCACTCCGGCGCGAGGGCCAAGGCGTCGACGCGCTGCCGATCCCGATCTCGACCCCCGGCTTCGACAACGCGCCCTATGCCTCATGTTCGATGTTCGTCTCGAAAGACTCCGATACCGGTGCGCAGAATATCGGCAATTACCGCGCCATGGTGAAAAGCCCGCTGCGGCTGGGCATGAATCCCGAGGTCGAACTCAACCAGGGTATCTATGACCACTGGCTGAAATACCGCGCGCGCGGCGAGAAGATGCCGGTCGCGCTGCTGCTCGGCGCGCCGCCGGCCGTGACTTTCGCCTCGGTCCACAAACTGCCCAAGCATCTCGACGAACTCTCGGTTGCGGGCGGACTTGTCGGCGCGCCCATCCGCGTCACCCGCGCCAAAACCGTCGACCTGATCATTCCCGCCGAAGCCGAAATCGTCGTCGAAGGGCTGATCGACACCGAATGGCTGGAGCCCGAAGGCAGTTTCGGCGAATCCCACGGCTATATGAATCTGAAGGAGTACAACGCCTTCATGGATGTCACCGCGATCACACGGCGCAAAAACGCCGTGCTGGTCTCGATCATCAGCCAGGTGACGCCATCCGAATCCAGCCTGATCAAGCGCGTCGCCTATGAGCCCGCGTTCCTGCACCACCTGCGCCATCACCTGAACATCAGCGGCATCACCCGTGTGTTCATGCATGAGCCGCTGACCAATCTGCGCAAGCTGGTGGTGATCCAGATGAAATCCGGCACGCTTGATGCCGAAATCTGGCGCGCGCTCTATGGCGCCTCGGCCTATTCGTCGGCGGTCGGCAAGATGATCATCGCGGTGAATGAGGATATCGAGCCGGAGAATCTCGACGCGGTGTTCTGGGCCATGGCCTATCGCATGCGCCCGCACCAGGACATGCGCATCCTCGACCACAAGGATATGGGGCATGGTCCGCGCACCGGCGCCGACGACACGCATTACGAAGCCACCGATTCGGCGATGCTGATCAACGCCATGCTGAAGCGGCCCTATCCGCCCGTGTCGCTGCCGGCGAAAGAATTCATGGAGCACGCGAAGCAGATCTGGGAGGAGCTGGGTCTGCCGGCGCTCAAACCCGAGGCGCCATGGCACGGCTATTCGCTTGGTCAGTGGCCGGAGGAATTTGCCGCGGAAGCCGCGCGCGCGGCCGCGAGCGAATATTGGCAGACCGGCGAGGAACTGCTGAAAAAGCGCCGCAACGACGCGCGTATGAACGATCCATATTTGAAGCTGTGATTTACCCTCCCCTTGAGGGAGGGTCGAAAAATGCGGAGCATTTTTCGGGGAGGGGAACAGGTTATTCGTCGTCTACCGCGTCTAGCCAGAACCGAGGTACCAAACTTCGTCTGCTCCCCTCCCCGAATTTTCTCGCGCCTATGGCGCTCGAAAATTCGACCCTCCCTCAAGGGGAGGGTGGAGTTTGATCGCATGCCAGATCGAATCGAGCACCAGGTTCCGTTCGCGCGAATTTGCAAAATTGGGAAATCGCAATACGCGGTAGCCCCTCGCTTGTAGCCACTTTGTCCGCGCAAGGTCATACGCGCCCTGAGCGGTATTGAAGTGTTGACCACCATCGAGTTCGACGATCAGTTTCTCGGCCGCACAGTAGAAGTCTACGATATATGGCCCGATCGGTTGCTGCCGTCGAAAGCGCAGGTCCGCGAATCTCCTGCCCCGCAGATCAGACCACAGTTTGCGTTCGTGATCGGTCATTTTCCGCCGCAGCTCACGCGCATGGACGGTCTTAAGACCGAGACGGCGGGGATTATCCTGGGGCCATTGCACACCTCATCTTATTCAATCTAACTGCGAATGGAATGATTCACGAACTTGTCTTTGGCGCGTGTAGGCATCGAGCAATGTGCTGATACGGTAAAAAACGAAAAATTTAGCCCCGCAGGTAGCGAAACGGCGCCTGTGTGGCCGCCGGAGGGGGGTACAATTTTTCAACGCAAAAGGCGCGACGGAGTCTTGCTGCGAACGGGCGTGCAGATCGTGGCCGTGTTAGCCGCTCTTGTCCTGATGCCGGCCGTTGCGCTCGCGCAAACGACCGCGCCGGTGCCGGAGACCGTCACCGTCATCGCAACTTCCCCGCTGCCGGGAACCGGCATCGATGTCGACAAACTGCCGAATGTCACCCAGACCGTCACCGGCGCAGATCTGCAGCGCGAAGGTATCGCCAACGCAGCGGGCACGCTGAATGCAGAGCTCGGCGACATCAGCATCAACGACAATCTCGACGACCCATTTCAGCCCGACATCCTGTTCCGCGGCTTTGAAGCATCGCCGGTTCTCGGCACGCCGGCCGGACTCGCTGTCTATCAGAATGGTGTCCGCATCAATGAGGGTTTTGGCGACACGCTGAACTGGGATCTCATCCCCGATACCGCCGTCGATCGCATCGACGTGGTCAGCGCAAACCCGGTCTACGGCCTGAACGCGCTGGGCGGTGCTGTCATCGTCACCATGAAGAACGGGTTTTCGTTCGCCGGTATCCAGGCCGACGCGTCGGGCGGCTCATGGGGCCAGCGCCAGGGCAGCGTGCAGTTCGGCGCCAATGACGGAACGTTCGGAATCTACCTCGCTGCGCGCGGCCTGGATGAAGACGGCTGGCGCAGGTTTTCGCCCGACGCGCTCAGACAGCTCTACTCGGACTTCGACTACAGGTCGGGCGGGCTGGTGCTCGATCTCAGCTACACGGCGGCGGACAACCGGCTGTCCGGCGAATCACCGACTCCAGTGCAGGAGCTTGCTGTCGGCCGGTCGCTGATTTTCACCAGCCCGCAGCTCACCGCCAACCGGCTTCAGTTCGTCGCGCTGAACGCGGATTATGACGTGGGCAATGCGTGGTCGGTGCAGGGCAACGCTTATTACCGCGTGTTCCACCAGTTTGTCGTCAACGGCAACACGACCAATGACACCGCATGCACGGCACCGGAATCCGCGGGCCTGCTGTGCCAGAGCGATGCCGCGACGCCGCTCGCCGATCAGTCGGGCGCATTCATCCCGGATATTTCGCAGGGCGGCACACAGCCGATCGGCCAGGTCGATTTCGAGCACATCGCCACCAAATCCACCGGCGGCACGATTCAATTCGCCAATGCCGGCGCGCTGATCGGATATGACAACCAGCTCACTTTCGGCGCCACCATCGACCGTGATGAGGTCAGGTTCGGATCGAGCGCCGAACTTGGAACGATCAATCCGGATCTCGTCGTTATGCCATCCGGCTTTTTCGTCGCGACTCTGGAAGGCACGTCTTTCAGTGCCACGCCCGTCGGCCTGAATGCCACCAGCACCTATTACGGGCTCTCTGTCACCGACACATTCAATCTGACGCCGGTATTCGCTGTCACCGCCAGCGGCCGGTACAATATCGCCGACATCAACCTGACCGATCAGCTTGGCACCGCGCTGACCGGCAAAAGCCGCTACACCCGCTTCAATCCGGCGATCGGTTTTTCCTGGAAAGTCAGCGGCGCACTCACCGCATTCGCCGGCTATTCGGAAGGCAATCGCGCGCCGACTCCGGCCGAGATCGAATGTTCAAGCCCGGCGGCGCCCTGCCTGCTGCCGTCCAGCCTGTCGAGCGATCCGCCCAATCTGCGCCAGGTCGTGTCGCACACTTACGAGGCGGGTCTGCGCGGGCGCTTCGCTGTGGATGATATTTTCGGCGGCGTGCTGTCGTGGAATGGGAGCCTGTTCCGCACCGATGCGGACGACGACATTTATGGCGTGGCCACGTCACTCAGCACCGGCTACTTCCAGAATATCGGTGGCACGCGGCGCGAGGGCGGCGATATCGGTCTCAACTACCGGACCACCCGTCTGAATGCGTATCTCGATTACAGTTATGTCGCGGCAACATTCCAGGCGACGTTCCTGCTGCCGTCGCCGCTCAACCGCGGGGCGGATGCGAATGGCGACATCCTGGTCATGCCCGGAGATACGCTGCCGGGAATTCCCGCCCATCGCGTCAAGCTGGGCGCCGATTACATCGTGACGCAGGACTGGGCGATCGGCGGCACCGTCACTTATCAAAGCGCGCAATATTTCCGCGGCGATGAATCGAACCAGATGAAGCCGCTGCCCGGATTTGCGGTTCTCGGCCTGCACACGACTTACGCGGTGACGGACTCGATTTCGGTGTTCGCCAATATCGTCAATGCGACGGATGCCAGATACGCGACCTTCGGCGTGCTGGGCGATCCCACCGGCGTCGGCGCGCCGGGAGTGCCCCGACCCGGATCGGCGATGCCAGTCGATTACCGCTTCGAAAGCCCGGCAATGCCCTTTAGCCTCTTCGCCGGCCTGCGCTTCCGGAATTGAATTTCGCCTCTCCCCTTGAGGGAGAGGGACGCGCCGCCCGCGCTTACGAAGTAAGCGCGTACTGGCGGCGCTGGGTGAGGGGAGCGTTCTGTTGTTTTTCTCACTTCTCGCTCCTCGTTTCTCGCTTCTTTTCCACACGGATGTCATCATCGCCACTTAGTGCTAGGCATCATCAACTCGCCGCGAATCAGAGGGGGCGATGGCGAGACGCACATTCGAAAAACTTTTTATCGCCGCGCTGGCTGCATATTTGCTGCCGGCGCATGCGCGTGCCGGCGACGCGTCAGACGGCCCCCTCTCGCTGACCGGCCAAATCAATTTCGTCGAGCAATATCATCCGGCATTTCACGCGGCCTATAGCGGTGCAAACAGTCTCGATCCGGGCAGCCGCGGCGACGAAACTTTCGCAGTCTCGGTCACCGCAGGTCTGCATCTGTGGGACGGAGCGGAAGCCTTTGCCGATCCCGAACTGGATCAGGGCTTTGGACTCAGCAAGACGGTGGGCCTCGCCGGTTTTCCCAACGGTGAAGCCTACCGGCTGGGAAGTTCGGTGCCCTATCTGCGTCTCCAGCGCCTCTATCTGCGGCAAAGCTTCGGCGGCAACAGCCTCGTCATCACCGCCGGGAAATTCGCCGTCACCGATCTCTTCGACACCAATTCCTATGCGCATGATCCCGGCAATGACTTCCTGAATTGGGCGATTATCGACTCCGGCGCATTCGATTACGCGGCCGACGCCTGGGGATTCACCTATGGCATTGCCGCAGAATGGACGCAGGACTGGTGGACATTGCGGTCCGGATTGTTCGACCTGTCGCGCTTTCCCAACACGACCGCGCTGGTGCGGGGCTTTGGCCAGCACGAAATCGTCAGCGAATTCGAAGCGCGGCACGAAATCGCCGGCCTGCCCGGCAAGGTGAAACTGCTTGGTTTCGTCAATCGCGGCCGCATGGGATCGTACGCAGATGCGCTCGCGCTGGCCGCCGCAACCCATTCGATTCCCGACACGGCTCTTGTGCGCCGCCCCGCATTCCGTCCCGGCGCCGCGCTCAATGTCGAACAGCAGTTGAGCGATGACCTTGGAGCCTTCGCGCGCCTGAGCTGGAACGACGGCAGCGAAGAGGCCTTCGAATTCACCGAAATCGATCGCTCGCTCGCGGCCGGTCTGTCGCTGAAAGGAATCGGCTGGGCGCGGCCCGACGACACCATTGGCGTGGCCGGTGTTGTCAATGAGATTTCCCGTTCCGCGCAAAACTATTTCGCCGCGGGCGGAATGGGCATCCTGATCGGCGATGGCGGGTTGCGTTACGGCACCGAGAATATTGTGGAGACGTATTACCGCGCCGCTGTGATACGGCGCGTCGCGCTCACCTTCGATTACCAGTTCATCGCCAATCCGGCCTACAACCGCGATCGCGGCCCGGTGTCGATCTTCGGCCTCCGTCTCCACACGGAGTTTTAATTCCCGACTTGTGACACCGAACCCACGTATTCACCTTCCCCCGCGCTTCGCACTGATGTGCTCGCGGGGGGAAAGCGAAACTGAAAGTTAGGGACGAAACTACGCCGCTTTGTGGGTCGTGACGGCGGCGCGGGAAAACTTCGCGATCACCCGCCTGAGGCTCGCATCGGTCACCAGCACCGCCGCTTCCTCAACCGCACACCACTTGATCTCGCGCGCGGCTTTCTCCGGCCACTCGGCGGCAACATCATGCACTTCGAGCGGATACACCCGGATCCGGCAGGTGATCATCTGGCCCGACTTCGCCAGCTTTTTGTGGCTGAACACGCCGATGGCTTCGCCGGAAACCACGCCCTTCACACCGGCTTCCTCATAGGCTTCCTGCGCGGCGCATTCCTGCGGCGTGCGTCCTTTTTCGGGCCAGCCTTTGGGGACAATCCAGCGCCGCGTCTTCTGCGTCGTCACCAGCAGAATTTCGACACCATCCGCCGTGCGGCGCCAGGGCAGCGCACCATACTGGACAACGGGCATATGCGACGCAGTACGCGACACGCGACTCACTCCACCCAGGATTCAGTACACTGACATCAACAGATTCGTGATGCCATAGAAAAAGGCCGCGATTATGGCAGCCGCGGGCATGGTGATGACCCAGGCCATGACGATCTGCTGCGCCACCGACCAGCGCACCGCCGAAGGCCGGCGGGCGGCGCCGACGCCGAGGATCGCCCCGGTGATCGTGTGGGTGGTGGAGACCGGGATGCCGAGACCGGTGGCCATGAATAGCGTGATCGAACCTGCCGTTTCGGCGCAGACACCCTGCACCGGAGTAAGACGCGTGATGCGCGAGCCCATGGTGCGGACAATACGCCAGCCGCCGAGGAGCGTTCCCAGTGCCATGGCGCCATTGCAAAGAATGACGACCCAGAGCGGCACATGGAACCCGCCGGAAAGCTCGCCATGGGCGAACAGAAGTGCGGCGATGATGCCCATCGTCTTCTGCGCATCATTGCCGCCATGGCCGAGCGAATACAGCGACGCCGAGATGAACTGGATGCGCCGGAACAATGAGTCCGCGCGGGCAGGGGCCATGCGCAGGAACACCCAGGACACGCCGAGCACCAGGAACAGCGCGAGCGCGAGCCCGGTGACGGGCGAAAGCACGATCGCCACCGCCGTCTTGCTCAATCCGTTCCACACGATCGCCTTCATGCCCAGACGTGCAACGCCTGCGCCGACCAGCCCGCCGATCAGGGCATGCGAACTGCTGGACGGTATGCCGAGATAGCCGGTGATCACCTGCCAGATGATCGCGCCCATCAGCGCGCCGAAGATCACCGAGTCGGAAATCGCGTCGGGCGAAATGATGCCTTTGCCGACGGTGCTGGCGACATTCAGTCCAAAGACGAGAAAGGCGACAAAGTTGAAGAACGCGGCCCATGCCACGGCATAACGGGGCGACAGCACGCGGGTCGAAACGATGGTGGCGATCGAGTTGGCCGCATCGTTGCGGCCGTTCATGAAATCGAACGCCAGCGCGACGAAGATCAGGCCAACGATGACCGCAACCAGCATGGTTACATCTGCTCGATGACGAGACTGCTGATCCGGTGCGCCACCGTTTCGAAGCGGTCCATCACCCGTTCCAGATGGCCGTAGATTTCGGTGCCGATAATATAGGTCATCGCATTGCCTTCGCGATGGCGTTTGAACAGCGCTTTGATGCCGTTGTCGTTCAGCGTGTCGGCATTGTCTTCCAGCCGGATGATCTCTTCAGTCAGCGCATTCAGTTTTGCCTGGTCTTCCCGCAACGAACCCAGCAGCGCGACCGCATCGACGGTGAGATGCGCGGCACGCAGGATGTGCTCGCCCATTTCCGCCATTTCCGGCTCCATGGTCTCGACTTCGAACAGGAGCACGGCCTTCGCGGTCTTCTTCATCTCGTCGATGGTATCGTCGAGCGAGTTGATCAGATCCTTGATGTCGGTCCGGTCGAACGGCGTGATGAAGGTGCGCCGCACCAGCAGCAGCAACCCGCGCGCAATCGTGTCGGCTTCATCTTCGAAAGCCGCGACTTTGCGTGCGGCTTCGGTGATGCCGGGACCACCCTGAAGCAGTTCGCAGAGCGCTTCGGCGCCCTTGACCAAAATCGCCGCGTGCTGGTTGTACAGCACAAAAAAGCGGTCTTCCCGCGGCATGAGGGCCTGGAACCAGCGCAGCATGGGAGCTTAGAAACCTGAAGGACTAGTGTCCCGATTCTGAAATTCGCTTGATCCCTATATCAGTATCCGTGCGAATTTCGAAACCACGACACTGGCGATTCGCAATACGCGCGAGCGTATCAGGAATCCGCGATACCGTTTCCTCCCCCGTTTACGGGGGAGGTGTCGAGCGCCGAAGGCGAGAGACAGAGGGGGGAGACTTACCCCCGCCGCGCGCCGCGAAAGACCGGCGGTCCCCAGAACACCTGGGTCGCATAGACCGTCGTCCGCCCGGGCGAGCGCGCCACGCCGGTGCCGCAGCGGGTGAAGGCCGGCGACAGGATGTTCTCGCGGTGGCCATCGCTCTTGAACCAGCCATCCACAATGCGGACGGCGAAATAACGCGGGTCGAATTCGTCGCGCGATGGCTCATAATCCATCGCGATGTTCTCGCCCATGGCGCCGAACCTGTTGTAGCGGGTTCGCATCTTCTCGATGGCGGGAAATGTGCCTTCCGCCTCCTGATGATCGAACGGGGCACCCGCCGCCATGGCCGCTGAGCGCTCGCGCGCGATCGCATCGAGCACCGTCTCGCCGGCGAGCGGCGGCAGGTCCGGCGCGAGGCGTGTGCGGCCCGCATTGACGGCTTCGGCGATCAGCCGCTCGGTGAGGCGCTCGGGCGGATCTTCGGCAAAAGCGAGGCGCGCCGGCAGGATGAACGCGGGCGCGGTCAGGATCAGCATCCGGCGGGACAGCATCGACATGGTGCCAGCCAATCCCGGCAATGCGGCAGCACTGTGTCTAAGGCCCTAAGTCACCGTAGATAAATGGTTTTTAACCTGCGTTCAGGTTGCGTTCAGGGTGGCCGGGGCACATAGTCGAGGCAACACAACCCATCCCGGAGCAGTCGTCCATGATGCGCTCACTGAAAATCGCCGGACTGGCAGCGGCCGCGGCCGTTCTGCTTTCGGCCTGCGCCTACGATGCCTATGACGGATATGACGGATATGGCGGGTACGGAACATATGGCTACGGAGCTTATGGCTACGGAGCCTATGGCTACCCGGCCACCCCGTATTACGGCTACGATTATCTCGGCTACCCCTATTCCGACTATTGGGGTGCGCCATTCGGCTTCGGCCTCGGATTCGGCTACGACGCTTGCTGCTTTGGCGGGTTCCGGGGCGGCTTCCGCGATCGCGACGGTTTCCGCGGCGGCAGGCGCTTCAACGACGGCGATCGCGATGATTTCCGCGGCGGTGCCGGCCGATTCCGCGGCGGTATGGGTGGATTCCGCAGTGGTGTCGCTCCCCAGGGAGGCCCCGGCCTTCGCGCAGGCGGCGGCGGATTCCGCGGCGGCGCCCGTACCGGTGGCGGCGGAGCTCGCACCGGCGGCGACAGCCGCCGCTAGTTTTCTCCCCCCGCCTGCGGGTGGAGGGCGTAGCTGAATCGCCAAAGGCGATTTGCAGCCCGACAGGTGCTCGCGAAGCGACGGAGGGGGCTTTTTGGCACGGTAGCGCACCGGCTTAATTACAGCCGGTGCTTGGCCGAATTTCGCCGTCGCGCATTTTCTTGCATGCCCAAGTGAGAATGCATGGATCAACTGGGCCGGGAGATGTCCCTCGCAAAGCGTCTCGCGGCCCATTTTTTTTGGCCATGCAAAAAGGGCCGGAAGCGAACTTCCGGCCCTTTCCTTTTAACCCCTGTCATGGCCGGGCAGCGAAGCGCGACCCGGCCATCCAGTCTTGTCCTTAGAAGTCCATGTCGCCCATGCCGCCGCCATGGCCATGGCCGCCGCCCGGCGCTGCCGCCGGCTTCTGCGGACGGTCCGCAACCATCGCTTCGGTGGTGATCAGGAGCGATGCCACCGATGCTGCATCCTGCAGCGCGGTGCGCACGACCTTCGTCGGATCGACGATGCCTTCTTCGACCAGATCGACATATTTCTCGGTCTGGGCGTCAAAGCCGTAGGTCGAGGACTTCTGCTCGAGCAGCTTGCCGACCACGATCGATGCTTCCACACCGGCGTTCTCGACGATCTGGCGCAACGGCGTCTGGATCGCTTTCTTCACGATCGCAACGCCCGCGTTCTCGTCTTCGTTCTCGCCGGTCAGGCCGTTGAGAGCCTTGGTGGCATAGAGAAGCGCCGCGCCGCCGCCGGGAAGAATGCCTTCCTCAACTGCTGCCTTGGTGGCGTTGAGCGCGTCATCGACGCGATCCTTCTTCTCTTTCACTTCGACTTCGGTCGCACCGCCGACCCGGATCACCGCCACGCCGCCGGCCAGCTTCGCCAGCCGCTCCTGCAGCTTCTCGCGGTCGTAGTCGCTGTCGGTGTTCTCGATCTCGCGGCGGATCATCTCGCAGCGGCCTTCGATGGCCTTCTTGTCGCCGGCGCCTTCGGTGATGGTCGTGTTCTCCGCGTCGACCTTCACCTTCTTGGCCCGGCCGAGGTCGCC
>CAYUQO010000039.1:0-10929 GCA_964446945.1 uncultured Bordetella sp. | reverse complement strand
CCGAAACCGGCGTCACCTCGCTGCAAATGGACATCAAGATCACCGGTATCACCGAAGAGATCATGCGCGTGGCGCTCAATCAGGCGAAAGACGGGCGCATGCACATCCTCGGCGAAATGGCCAAGGCGATCACCAATGCGCGGTCCGAGCTCGGCGCCCACGCGCCGCGTATCGAGACGATAAAAATCCCGACCGACAAAATCCGCGAAGTCATCGGTTCGGGCGGCAAGGTGATCCGCGAAATCGTCGAGAAGACCGGCGCCAAGATCGACATCCAGGACGATGGGACCGTGAAGGTTGCGAGCTCCGACGCCGATTCCATCAAGGCGGCGCTCAAATGGATCAAATCCATTGTTGCAGAACCGGAGGTCGGCGAAATCTACGAAGGCAAGGTCGTCAAGATCATGGATTTCGGCGCCTTTGTGAATTTCTTCGGCCCGCGCGATGGTCTCGTGCACATTTCCGAACTCGCGCCGAAGCGGGTTGGGAAGGTCACCGACATCGTCAAGGAAGGCGATACGGTGAAAGTCAAACTGATCGGCATGGACGAGCGCGGCAAAGTCCGTTTGTCGATGAAAGCCGTCGATCAGGCGACCGGCGAAGATTTGTCGAAGAAACAGGCGGCCCAAGGCGAACAGCAGGCCGGTTGAATAATGAGCAGCAGCATGACCGCCCCGGAAACCGTCGTCGTCAATCGCACCCGCGTCGCCTGCGAGGGCAGCGGCGGCGCGCTCGGCCATCCCAGAGTCTATATGGAGATGGGGGAACAGGATTTTGTCGAATGCGGCTATTGCGATCGCCGTTTCGTACTCAGTCCTGAGGCGAAGGCGGCGCGCGCGAAGGGCGAGGCGATCGATCATTGACGGCGCAAAGTCCGCACAGCGCTGAAAGCAGGCCGATCGGTCCCGGTGGCCATCTGTATCTGATCGACGGCTCGGGCTTTGTATTTCGGGCCTATCACGCGCTGCCGCCGCTGACGCGAAAATCCGACGGGCTGCCGACCGGGGCAGTCTCCGGATTCTCGAACATGTTGTGGAAGCTGCTCGAGGACACCAAAGCCGGCGATAAGCCGACGCATCTTGCGGTCATTTTCGATGCCGGACGCAAGACCTTCCGCAATGATTTTTTTGAGGACTACAAGGCGAATCGGTCGGAGCCGCCCGAAGATCTGATTCCCCAGTTTCCTCTGACGCGCGATGCCGTCCGCGCGTTCGGCGTTCCATGCGTGGAAAAGGAAGGGTTCGAAGCGGACGATTTGATTGCCACCTATGCACGCCTGGGCCGCGAAGCCGGCGCGCGCGTCACAATTGTTTCCGCCGACAAGGACCTCATGCAGCTGGTGCGCGACACCACGGTGGAAATGCTGGATACGGTCAAGAACCGCCGCATCGGCCCGGAGCAGGTGATCGAGCGGTTCGGCGTGCCGCCGGAAAAAGTCGTCGAGGTCCAGGCGCTGATCGGCGATCCGATCGACAACGTGCCGGGTGTTCCGGGGATCGGAGTGAAAACGGCCGCCAAACTGATCGGCGAGTTTGGCGATCTCGAAACGCTGTTGAAGCGCGCGGCCGACGTCAAACAGAACAAATGCCGCGAAGCACTGATCGAATATGCAGGCAAGGCGCGGCTGTCGGCGCGGCTGGTCAAACTCGACGAAAATGTTCCACTGGATGATGAGATTTCGAGTTTTGCGGTTCGCGAACCGGATCCCGCAAAGCTTCTGCCGTTTCTTCATTCACTGGAATTCACGAGCCTTGCGCGGCGCGCGGCGGCCAAACTCGGCGTCGATGAAGTAGCATTCGGACCGGCGGAGCCATCGCCGGCCACACCGGCGGGAACACCCGCCCCAGCCATGTCAGCCGATAGCACCGGCTGCCCGGGCGCCGTCGTCGAACGTGCCGCGATTTTGGCCCCGATCAATTACGGCAATTACGAGCTGGTCAAATCGCCGGAAGAACTGGATCGCTGGATCGAAAATATACATGAGGCCGGTGTATTGGCGCTTTCCGTGCATGCCGATTCCGGTGATGCCATACGCGCTCAAATCATCGGAATCGCGCTCGCCTCCGCGCCGGGTGCGGCTTGCTACATTCCGCTCTCGGGCAGCGCCGGTGGAATGCTCCAACTCTCGGCGAGTGCCGCGTCTCATCTCGACGAAGCGTCGGCGCTGAACAAGCTGTCGGCGGTGCTTGAGGATGACGGTATCCTCAAGATCGCGCACAATCTGAAATTCGTCTATGTCCTGTTGGCCCGCCGTGGCATCCGCATGCGCGGCCTCGATGATCCGATGCTGATGTCCTATGTGCTGGATGTCGGGAAATCCGGGCACGGGCTGGAGGAACTCGCAGACACGAATTTGCAACACAAAGCGGTTTCACTTTCAGACCTGACCGGAAAAGGCCGCGAGAAGATTGCGCTGCAGGATGTGCCTGTCGAACAGGCGACACGCTTTGTGGCGGAACGCGCCGACATCGCGCTGCGGCTCAATATTCTGCTCAAAGCGCGGATGGTCGCCGAGCGGCGGGTCACGGTTTATGAGAAACTTGAACGGCCGATGATATCCGTGCTGGGCGAAATGGAGCTTGCGGGGATCGTGATCGCGCCTTCGTTTCTGGCAAAACTTTCCAACGATTTTGCGCGTGAGCTGGAGCGGCTGGAACAGGAATGCTGCAAACTCGCGGGCGAGGAATTCAATCTTGGTTCGCCAAAGCAGTTGGGCGATATCCTGTTCGGCAAATTTTCGCTTCCGGGGGGCCGGCGGACGCGAACCGGTGCATGGTCCACCGACGCCGATATTCTCGAAGAGCTGGCAGCTTCAGGTCACGAATTGCCGGCGCGTATCCTTGAGTGGCGGCAATGGTCGAAACTGAAATCGACCTACACTGACGCGCTGCCGGCCTATGTTCATCCCGAAACCGGCCGCGTGCATACCTGTTACGCGCTCGCGTCGACCTCGACCGGCAGATTGTCGTCCACCGAACCCAATCTGCAGAACATTCCGATCCGCACCGAAGAGGGCCGGCGGATTCGCCGCGCATTCATTGCGCCCGAAGGAAAGTGTCTCGTTTCGGCGGATTATTCGCAGATCGAGCTCCGGCTCCTGGCGCATATCGCAGAAGTGCCGGCGCTGCGTCAGGCATTCGCCGACGGTCTCGACATTCACGCCATGACCGCTTCGGAAATGTTCGGAGTGGCGGTGAAGGATATGCCCCCGGAAGTTCGCCGGCGCGCCAAGGCGATCAATTTCGGCATCATTTATGGGATTTCCGCGTTCGGCCTCGCCAACCAGCTTGGCATCGCGCGGGGTGAAGCGGACGCCTATATCCGCAAATATTTCGAGCGCTTCCCGGGCATCCGCGACTATATGGAAGCGACCAAGGCGTTTGTGCGCGAGCACGGTTATGTCGAGACCATTTTTGGCCGCCGCATCCACATCCGCGATGTGAAAGCGCAAAGCGCGGCCCAACGCGCTTTCGGTGAGCGTCAGGCGATCAACGCACCAATCCAGGGTTCGGCAGCGGATATCATCCGGCGCGCCATGGCACGTCTGCCGGCGGCGTTTGCGGACAACGACCTCGATGCACGCATGCTGCTGCAGGTGCATGACGAACTCGTCATCGAAGTACAGGATACGCAGGCGCGGCATGTCTGCGAAGTGGCGCGAGAGATCATGGAAAAGGCATCACTGCCTGCCATTCAGTTGCGCGTGCCGCTGGTTGTGGAAGCGCGCGCCGGGAAGAACTGGGACGAAGCACATTAAGTTTTAGATGGTGGAAACCACGGCGCCTGCCGAACAGTCCGACTTTGCACAGCGCGTGTTCACGCGTTGCGCGTGGCGCATTCTGCCGATCGTCACTGCTGCTTTCATCGCAAATTTCCTCGACCGGACGAATGTCGGCTTTGCCGCCCTGACAATGAATCGGGACCTCGCCTTTGCGCCGACGGTGTATGGCCTGGGGGCGGGAATTTTCTTCGTCAGCTATTCGTTGTTTCAGGTGCCGGCCAATCTGGTCCTGCACCGCGTCGGCGCGCGACGCTGGATTTCCTGCATTCTCGCACTCTGGGGCGCGGCGGCTGCGGCAACGGCACTGACCCGTGGGCCGGTCAGTTTTTATGTCCTGAGGTTCCTGCTCGGGATGGCCGAAGCGGGGTTCTTTCCGGGCATTATCCTGTATCTGACGTTCTGGTTTCCCAAAGCCGTTCTCGGCCGGTTCACCTCGATGTTCATGGTGGGAAATGTTCTGTCCTTCGTGATTGGCGGGCCGCTTGCAAGCCTGATCCTGCGCCTCGACGGCGCGGCCGGCTTGCATGCCTGGCAGTGGTTGTTTGTTCTCGAAGGAATTCCAGCATGCGTCATCGCGTTGCTGGTGCTGATGCTGCTTCCGGATGGTCCGGCAGATGCGTCGTGGCTCGATCACGATGAACGGCAGTTTGTGGCGGCCAGTGTGACGGCTGAGCAGTCCCGTAAAGAGCAGAACCTGATGCGCGGATTGTTTGATCCGCGCGTGCTCGCGCTCGGCATTGCTTATGGCGGGATGCTGTTTGCGATTTATGGGTTCGGGTTCTGGCTGCCGCTGCTGGTCCAGGCTGCAGGATTTTCGAACAGCGCCACCGGATTCGTTACGTCGGCGCTCTACGTCGCCAGCGTGCCGGCAATGTTGGTATTCGCGCGCTCCAGCGACCGCAGGGATGAACGAAGCTGGCATGTGGCATGGGCCGCTTTGGCCGGGGCTTGCGCGCTGTTCACGGCGGCTGTTGCGCATGTGAATTTCGTGCTGCTGCCGGCTGTGGCGCTGGCAGGCGTGGCAATGTATTCGGCGCTCACGCCATTTTACGGTCTGGCCTCGTCGTTTCTTGCCGGACGAGCAATGGCCGGCGCCATCGCGCTCATCAACATGATCGGGGGGTTCATCGGCGGGTTTGCCGGTCAATATGTGATTGGCCTGATCCGGGAAAGGACTGGCGGCTATGCGGCGGCATTGGCGCTGATGGCGGCTTCGCTGCTGGTGACGGCTGCGATTGTGGCGCGATTAGGTACATCGGTGCCGCAACCCAAATCCACCCCGGCGCTGATGAGCTGACTTGCGGCGACGGCCAAGGAAAAGTGGTATCATTGCACAATCTGCCGGGGAGAAAATCGTGAGCGAAGAAACAGATGGGCTTGCCCGCCGTTCGATAGTGTCGGGCATGGGAATTGGTTTGCTTGCGGCCGGAGCCATGGCGGCAACACAGGCTGAGGCGCAGACCGCACGCAATCAGGTTGTTCAGCACCCGGAGGATAACTGGCTCGATCGCCCGGACGCGGCGCACCGTCTGGCGATCGATTCGACGACACCAGAAGGCGGCGGAGGGGCGCTCGCTTTTGCCAACAATTTCTTTGAAGCAAACAAAACCGGCTACGGCCTGGAAGCCCCGACGATTGCCGTGGTCGTTGTGCTCCGGCATTTTTCGACGCCATTCGCGTATAACGACGCGATGTGGGGAAAATACGGGGCGGCTTTTACCGCGCCAACGCACTTCACGGATCCGAAGACCAAACAGGCTCCGAAAATCAACGTGTATAACGCGGCGGGTTACGGATTCAGCCTGCCGAATTTCGGCGTCACGATCGATGCGGCTGCAAAACGGGGCGTGCAATTCGCCGTTTGTGACATGGCGACGCATTTCTTCGCGATGCAGATCGCAGATTCGATGAAGCTGAATGCCGATGCGGTTTATCGCGAGTTGACGGCCAATCTGATTCCCAACGCCCATATGGTGGCGGCTGGAATTGTTGCCGTGAACCGTGCGCAAGAGCGCGGCTACACATTTGCCTACTCGGCTTAAAGGCTGTGAATCGCCGGCGATGAGCCACACAGGCGGCAGGCCCGGTCCGCCGGCACACGGACCGTGCGGAACTGCGTTTCGAGACCATCGTAAATCAGCAGCCGCCCGGCCATGCTCTCACCGGCGCCGGTGATTTCCTTCAGCACCTCGACCGCCTGCAAAGTGCCCATGACGCCTGCCACCGCGCCAAGGACGCCCGTCTCGCTGCAATTCGGCGCCGATCCAGGCGGGGGCGGTTCCGGAAACAGGCAGCGGTAACACGGAAGCTCGCCGCGCCGCTGCCATGCTTTGTAGGTCGCAAGCTGGCCATCAAACTCCGTCACGGCGGCCGATACGAGCGTCTTGCCGGCGAAAAAGCAGGCGTCGTTGACCAGAAAGCGAGTCGAGAAATTATCCGAACCGTCCGCAACAACGTCGTACTCGCCGATCATTTCAATCCCGTTTGCCGCCGTCAGCCTCTCGGAGTGCAGCACGATTCGCACTTCCGGATTGATGGCGCGCGCTGCGTCGGCCGCGGATTCGGTCTTCGGCCGGCCAATATCGGCGGTGCGGTGAGCGATCTGGCGTTGCAGGTTCGACAGGCTGACTTCGTCAAAGTCGACGATTCCGATCGTGCCGATGCCGGCCGCCGCGAGATAGAGGATCAGCGGACTGCCAAGTCCTCCGGCGCCGATGACCAGCACCCTCGCCGCGGTCAGCCGCGCCTGCCCGGCCCCGCCCACTTCCCGCAACACAATGTGACGGGCATAACGCTCAAGCTCGAGGTCTGAAAGCTGGTTCCTGGGTGGCAAAATCTCAGTCATACCGTGGTGTTAGCACGGCCGGGCTTGGGCGCAAAAATACCGCTTCCCCATGTCGCCCTTCTATTTTGGCCGGAGTTGGTCTAGACCCGACCATTCAAAAAAGGGACGCCCGAGCGGACGTCCGACTAAGGGATAAGAGGCAGGAATGGCTCGCGACGGTCAGCCAGGTGAAATCGGCCTGGAGCAATACGGTTTTCGTAACCTCAAGCAGATCCACTGGAATCTGCCTGCGGCCCGGCTGTTTGAGCATGCCGTCCGCAATGGCGAAGGCAAAGTCGCTGCCGACGGACCTTTCGTGGCAATCACCGGACAGCACACCGGCCGGTCGCCCAAGGACAAGTTTTTCGTTCGCGAGCCGTCATCCGAGGCGAATATCTGGTGGGACAGCAACCAGGCGATGGAGCAGGTGAAATTCGACGTGCTCCTCGAATCGATGCTCGCCTATGCCCGCGATAAGGAGCTCTACGTCCAGGATTTGTTCGGTGGCGCCGACGCGACGTACCGTCTGCCGGTTCGGGTGGTGACGGAATATGCCTGGCATTCGCTGTTTATCCAGCACTTGCTGATCGAGTCGACACCCCAGGAACGCCGGCATTTTCGCCCGGAATTCACAATTGTCGATCTGGCAGGCTTTTCCGCCGACCCGAAAATCCATGGCTGCCGCACCTCAACCGTGATCGCAATCGATCTAGCGAAGAAACTGGTGCTGATCGGCGGCACTTCTTACGCCGGCGAGATGAAAAAATCGGTCTTCACCCTGCTCAATTACATCCTGCCGGGCAAGCGCGTGATGTCGATGCATGCCTCCGCGAATATGAGCAAAGACCATAGCGCGGAAACGGCGCTGTTCTTTGGGCTGTCAGGGACAGGGAAAACCACCCTGTCGGCCGATCCGCACCGGATTCTGATTGGCGATGATGAACATGGCTGGTCGGAAAACGGCATCTTCAACATCGAGGGTGGCTGCTACGCCAAGACCATCCGTCTGTCGGAGGAAGCCGAACCCGAAATCTATTCCACCACGCGCCGTTTCGGCACCGTGCTCGAAAATGTGGTGATGGACGATGAGACGCGGGTGCTCGATCTCGATTCCGACAAATACACCGAAAATACCCGCGCGGCTTATCCCATCAGCTACATCCCGAACACCTCGCCCAACGGCATCGGGAAACATCCTAAGAATGTGATCTTCCTGACGGCCGATGCATTCGGCGTCATGCCGCCGATTGCGAAACTGACGCCGAGTCAGGCGATGTATCACTTCCTGTCCGGCTTCACGTCGAAAGTTGCCGGGACGGAAAAAGGCCTTGGCGCCGATCCTGAGCCGACATTCTCGACCTGCTTCGGTGCGCCGTTCCTGCCGCGCCACCCCACCGTGTACGGCAATTTGCTGCGCGACCTCATTGCTCAGCACAGGGCTGATTGCTGGCTGGTGAACACCGGCTGGACTGGTGGCAAATATGGCGTCGGCAAGCGCATGCCGATCAAGGTGACACGCGCCCTTCTTTCCGCAGCGCTGGACGGTTCTCTCGCCAGCGCCGAAATGCGGATCGACCCGCATTTCCACTTCCGCGTTCCAGTTGCCGTTCCGGGCATCGACGGCGCAATCCTGAATCCGCGGAATACCTGGGCGGACAAGGAAGCCTATGACGCGATGGCCAAGAAGCTGGCGCGCATGTTCCGCAACAACTTCAAGACATTCGAAAAGCATGTCGGTGACGACGTGCTGTCTGCCGCCCCCGGTCTGGCAGAAGCTGCCGAATAACGCGCATCGGGCAGAATTACGCGAGGGGCTGCAGGCACAACCTGCGGCCCCTTTTCTTTTAGCGGCCGTGGGCCAGAGCGGGACGCAACACGGCCCGGCGCTTCTTCGCCACCAGACTCGGCACGTACATGGACTTGGTCGAGTCCACGAGGTGCACGCCCGCCAGACGCGGCCAGGCGGTGTGGCCGACCCTCTCCCAGGCGCGGCCGGTTCGCAGGCTGCGATTGCGGCCCCAGGGTGGCATGAACAGAGCGGCATCCCACCGTTCCGGACGGAATAGTGCCTGCTTCAGCAACTGGTCCAATTGTCCGCGGCTATAGGGTTGGCCGTTTCCGAACGGCGATGTGTCTAGTTGCGCCCACAGGCTGGCGCGGTTTGGCGCAATCGCCAGCAGCCGTCCCGCGGGCGTGAGGACACGCCAGACTTCACGCAGGAATGGCCGTTGGGCATCTGCGGTTTCCAACCCATGCACCAAAAGCACTGCATCGAAGAATGCATCGGGAAATGGCAATGCGAGATCATTCACCAGTGCGGTTGTGCACAAACCGTTCGCGCCCCATGGTGCCGCGCCATATCCTTCCGGGATCGCGGCAATGCAGCGCTCAGCTTCGGTGACGAGTGGCCGCATATAAGGGCATGCATAACCCAGCCCCAGCACCCGTTGGCCGGAGACGTCGGGCCAGGCCAGACGAATACGGCGGTAGATCAGGCGCCGCGTCACCTGACCCATGCGGCTATCGTAAAACCGCTCGAGTGCCGGTACGTCGAGACTCATGGCGTTATGCGTAACCTCGCTTAATGCAAGCTTCAACCTTCGCGATTGCACTCCTGGGCCAACAGGTTAACCATGGCTGTGGCACAGCCTGCACGAGAACAGTTATGACAACGCTCCAGATCGAACCGGTACCCTGCCTCCGCGACAATTATGCCTGGCTCGCCTTCGACCGCGATGAAAATGTCTGTGCGGTCGTCGATCCGTCGGAAGCTGCGCCGGTCAAGCGTGCATTGCAGGCACATGGATTGCGGCTCACCCACGTCCTCAATACCCATCATCATCCCGACCATGTCGGCGGGAACCTGGAACTTCACAAGGAATTCGGTGCGGAAATCGTCGGGCCGGGTAAGGACCGCGCCAGAATCCCGGGACTGGGCACCGGCGTCGTCGAAGGCGACCGTTACACTGTCGGCAGCCACTCGGCGCTGGTGCTGGAAATTCCGGCACACACGCGGGGGCACATTGCGTTCTGGTTTGAAAGAGATGCCGCTGTTTTCACCGGGGACACGCTGTTTGCCATGGGTTGTGGCCGGCTGTTTGAGGGCGATCCGCCAACCATGTGGAGCAGTCTGGCAAAATTGGTCGCCCTGCCGGACAATACGCGCGTCTATTGCGGCCACGAATATACGGAGGCAAACGGCCGTTTTGCCCTGACGGTCGAACCATCAAATCAGGACCTGAACTCGCGGATGGCTGAAGTGCGCGCGATCCGGAACGAAGGACGGCCAACTCTGCCGTCCAACATCGGCATTGAAAAGAAGACCAATCCGTTCCTGCGCGCGAGTTCGCCGGAAATTCGGCGCTCTCTCGGTTTGCCCGGCGCGAGCGACGTCGAAGTGTTTGCGGAGACCCGGCGCCGCAAGGACAATTTTCAGGGCTGAACTACTTCTGCGGTTTCTTGTCCTGATCGCTGCTGCCGCTGCCGGTCACCGTATGGACGGCAGCGCCCGCGACATCGCCTGCGGCGCCCACAGCATCGCCTGCCACGCCGACCGTAGTTGTTACCACGGTCCCCGCAACGCTGGCCGCATCGGCGGCCACACCGACCACGGTGCATGAGCCGAGGCCAAGCGCCACACAGACAACCGCAATGATGTCGATACGCATCGTTACACGACCTCCCTGGCCGGGAAGTAGTGTCGGCGCAGTTCCGCTCCGGCGCAAGCGGGATTATTTCAGCTACAGGTAAAGTCCTGGCCGAGTGTCATGTATTCGTTATCAACTGGCCCGATCTGCCAGGCATTGTTCTCGTCATCCGAAGTGACCACACCACGAACTTCGATTGCGCCGCCGACGCGGCATTTGTCCGCGTCCTGTTTCAGTACCTGCATCCACATAGCGGTGCACGGCGCCGGTCCCGAGAAATAGATATCGGCGCTGCGAAACGGGTCGGGCGCAGGTTTGATCTGGATGATGGAGCCACGAATCGTTTCGATCGTGACGGAGTCATTGGCGCATGACTGCGCGTTGGCGCGCTGCGCCGGATGCACCACCAGGAACGTCGCAGCGAGAGCTATCGCCGCGGCAACACGCATGCCGTGCATCGTCAGTTGTCGAGGAAGGACCGCAGTTTGCGGCTTCGGCTCGGATGCTTCAGCTTGCGCAGCGCCTTCGCCTCGATCTGGCGAATGCGTTCGCGCGTGACCGAAAATTGCTGGCCGACTTCCTCCAGCGTGTGATCGGTGTTCATGCCGATGCCGAAGCGCATGCGCAGAACCCGTTCCTCACGCGGCGTCAATGTCGCCAAAACGCGTGTCGTGGTT
>CAYUQO010000038.1:0-16288 GCA_964446945.1 uncultured Bordetella sp. | reverse complement strand
TCGCTTTCGGTTGGCTTGCCGAGCCGCAGCTCACGAAGCGAACGAGGGCTGGTGGGCGGTGACGGACTCGAACCGCCGACCCCTTCGGTGTAAACGAAGTGCTCTACCAACTGAGCTAACCGCCCTTGGGCGGCTTTTAGCACGGCACGGTGGGTGGTTTTCAATCGACGCGACGCATCGCACCTAATCCTGCAAACACTGCGAATTCACGTGAGCCGCCTCGGCTGGCGCATTTGCCCGGTTGCGGAACTGTTGTATTTAAGCCGCAGATCGTCGAGGGTTCAGCCGATGCGTGTATTCGCGGTTATTCTGCTCGCCGGTGTGGCGGGTTTCAGCGCTGCCCAGGCGGCGCAAAGGCTGCCTGCCGGCGTTCCTCAGACTGCCACGCTGCTGCTTCGCTACGACGCGAACCACGACGGAATCGTCACCCGGGAAGAAATGGAGGCGGGGCTGAAGGCCGACTTCGCTGCGGCCGATACCAATGGTGACGGCTGTCTCGACGCGACCGAGACCCGCGCCGAGAATCAGCGCCGGTTGGCGCGCGACGGCGCGGAAGCTTCGCCGCTGGTCGACTGGAATCTCGACGGCTGTGTGGATTTCCGGGAGTTCGCCAACACCGCCCATTCCTATTTTCAGCTTGTCGACAAGAAGAAGGACGGCAAGGTTACACTGCAGGAGCTGCGCGGCCCATCGATGCCCATTCCACCGCGCCAGGAGCCGAAGCCTGCGCAGGCAGACCAGAAGCCGGACCAGCAACAGAATAGCGGGCCGGCCAATTCTGGCACGCGTCCTCCTAACTGATTCCAGCCCTGTGACCGAGTCTCTGCTGCGGACCGCATCCTCGTTGGGAGGAGCGGGCAGGCTTGCCGAAGCCGCGGCTGTGTACCAGCAGGTCTTGCAGCAGGAGCCGCGCAATTACGATGCGCTGCACGCGCTGGGCGTGATCTATTACCGCTCCGGCCGGCTCAAAGAAGCAGAGCAAATGATGGCGCAGGCGGTCGGTGTCAATCCACGCGCGCCCGCCGCATTCTTCGATTACGGCTGCGTGCTGATGTCGGCCGGCCGGTTCGAGGAGGCGCAGGACCGCTTCAATCGCGCGATCTCGATCCGCCCCGATTTTGTCGAGGCGCGCGGCAATCGCGTCCATGCGCTGATGCGGCTTGGCCGCCACTCGGAAGCGCTTGCCGAAAGCGAGCATCTGGTGCGTATGCGGCCGAATCTCCCGCAAGCCTATGCGGCGAGGGCAGGGGCGTTGCTGGGATTGAACCGGCCCGGCCATGCGCTGGCAGATCTCGATCGCGCGACGCAACTTGCGCCGGCCGCCGCCGGTTTGTGGGCCGACCGCGCCCAGGCCTTGCTGGCGCTGGGCCGTCCCGCCGAAGCACTTGCGTCGATTGAAAAGGCGGCCAAAGCCGAACCCGGCAATGGCGTTTTCCCGCTGATGCGCGGCGATCTGCTGGTGATGCTGAACCGTCATCAGGACGCCGTCGCAGCCTATGATGTGGGGCTGAAGCTCCGCCCGAATGTCAGCGATGCCTGGAACCGGCGCGGCATTGCGCTTGCCCAAATGGGCCGCAAAGCGGAAGCGCTCGAGTCCTTCGACAACGCCATCCGGTTTGACGCGAGCCATAGCGAGGCCCGGAACAACCGCGCCAATATCCTTTTTGCAGAAAAGAAATTTCCCGAGGCCGCGCGCGAATTCGAGAATGTGCTGCGCCATGCGCCGAACGCGCCCTATGCCGCCGGATTCCTGATTCAGTCGCGACTGCGGAGCTGCGAGTGGGGCTCGATTGAGAGCGATCGCGAGCGGCTGTCGGCAGGAATTGCCAAAGGCGAAAGGCTGATCGATCCGCAAGGTTATCTCTCGATCTGCACCGATCCGGCATCCCAGCTCCGCTGTGCCCGGATTGCGATGAAGGATGAGGCGCCGGCTGTGGCCGCGCCGCCCCCGGTCAGCGTGGGATCGGGTCAGCGAATCCGGATTGCGTATTTGTCCGCCGATTTCCGGCCACATCCGGTCGCGTTTCTGATCGCCGGCGTTTTCGAGCATCACGACAGGAACGCATTTGAACTGACCGGCGTCTCGCTGGTTCACGCCGGGGATAGTCCGATCCGCAATCGCATTCGGAATGCATTTGAAAATTTCATCGATGCCGCCGGCCGCACCGATGATGACATTGCGCAGGAACTGCGCCGCCGGCAGATCGATATTGCCATCGACCTCACGGGTTTCACCGACGGCTCGCGGCCGGGAATCAT
Organism: uncultured Bordetella sp.; assembly: GCA_964446945.1. GTDB lineage: Bacteria > Pseudomonadota > Alphaproteobacteria > Micropepsales > Micropepsaceae > CAIYRG01. The sequence goes on along the minus strand of CAYUQO010000038.1, from coordinate 14,029 downwards.
GCTCCGCAGACCCGCACCCGTTCAGGTGAACTTTCTCGGCTTTCCGGGCACGATGGGATCGCGTGAGATCGACTACATCATTGCCGACCGCTTCCTGATTCCGGAGGTAGACCGTCCATTCTACGACGAGAAAGTGGTATGGATGCCGCACACCTATCAGGCCAATGATTCGAAGCGGGACATTTCCGATCGCGTTTTCACGCGGGCTGAGATGGGCCTGCCGGAAGACGGATTCGTCTTTTGCTGCTTCAACAACAATTACAAGATCACGCCGAAGATATTCACCGTCTGGATGCGGCTGCTGTCGAAAGTACCGGACTCTGTGTTGTGGCTGCTCCAGGACAATGAAGCCGCGGTCTCGAATTTGCGGCGTGAAGCGGAAGCACGCGACGTTGATACCAGCCGGCTCGTTTTCGCGAGCCGCATCACGCCGCCAGAGCATTTTGCCCGTCAGCATCTCGCGGACCTGTTTCTCGATACGTCGCCCTATTCGGCCCATACGACGGGCAGCGACGCGCTGTTTGCCGGTCTGCCGCTGATCAGTTTATATGGCCCGACATTTCCGGCGCGCGTCGCCGTCAGTTTGCTTCACGCGGCGGGCATGTCCGAACTCGCGACGGATTCACTGGAGAGCTACGAGGCGAAAGCGCTATTTTTGGCGCAGGATCGCGAGGCGTTGAAAGCCGTCACAGCCAAACTTGTCCGCAACCGCAATACCGCGCCGCTTTTCGACACCGCCTTGTTCACGCGGCATCTCGAAGCCGCCTTTCGCCAGATGATCGCGCTGAACCGGAGTGGCGAGGGTCCACGCGCTTTTGCAGTTGAGGCAAACGCGTGAGCGCGGCCATCATGCAGGAAGCCATGCGGCTGAGCCGTGCCGGCAAGCTCGGCGAAGCGGCCGAGATTCTCACGCCGGTTGTCGCGCGCGAGCCGGGAAATTTTGACGCCCTGCACGCGCTCGCCGTGGTTCGCGCACAACAGGGGGCAGCGGAATCTGCGGAGCAATTGCTGACGCAAGCCTTGGCGCTGAAACCGGATTCCACAGAATTGCTCTTCAATCGCGGCGCGTTGTTGCAACGGCTCGGCCGGAATGAGGAGGCGCTTGCCTCATTCGGCGCCGCGCTCGCGATCCGGCCCGATTATCCGGAAGCGCTTGCCAACCGCGGGGTGGTTCTGGGTGAACTCGGGCGGCTGGAAGAGGCGCTGGCGGCTTTCACCGCGCTGACCATCGCACGGCCTGCGCTTCCCAATGCCTGGTCCAATCAGGGGACTGCCCTGATGAGACTGAAACGCCATCGCGAGGCGCTGGCGAGCTACAACAAGGCGATTTCTCTCAAACCGGACTATGTCGAGGCGCGGCGTGCGCGCGCATCATTGTGCTTTCAATTGCGCCAGTTTGCCGAGGCGCTGTCCGATATCGCCTGGATTTTGAGCCGGCATGCGGACGACGCCGCGGCATGGCAATTGCGTGGCGATGTTCTTGCCGAATCCGGTCGCAGGGAATTGGCGGTTGAAAGTTACGGCCGCGCGATCGCTTTGCGTCCCGACGCGATCGATGCGCTCTATAACCGGGGCCATCACCTGTCGGCTTTGGCGCGCTACGACGAAGCAGCACGGGATTATGCGGCGGTGGTCGCACTTGACCCGCGTTATGGCTTCGCGCTGGGGCATTTTGTCTTTGCCAAATTGTGCTGCTGCGATTGGAAGGACCTCGACGGGTTGCGGTCGCAACTGCGCGATGGCTTGAATGATGGAAGCCTGAAGGTCCAGCCGTTCCACGCGCTTGTGCTGGCTGGATCGGAGGCGGAAATATTCGCAGCGACGCGGGCATTTGCAGTATCGCAGTTCCCCGCCGCGGCAAGTGCGCCTGTACCGCGTCCAAACGCGCAGGACCGCATTCGGATCGGCTATCTCTCAGCCAACTTCCACAACCACGCGGTCGCCCGCCAGATGGCGGGCGTATTCGAACATCACGACCGCTTCCGCTTCGCGGTCAGCGCGTTCTCGCTTGGCGCAGATGACGGCGGCGAGTTGCGGAAGCGACTGGTTCCTGCATTTGACGAATTTGTCGACATGCGGGGTTTCGACGATGAAAGAATCGCGCAGGAAATCCGCCGGCGCGAAATCGATCTTGTCGTTGACCTTATGGGCTTTACCGAAAATAGCCGGCCGGGAATCGCGGCGCGCCGCGTTGCGCCCGTGCAAGCGGGATTTGTCGGTTATCCCGGCACGTCGGGCACGGATTTCATCGATTATCTGATTGCTGATCCGACTGTCATTCCGCCGGGCAGTGACGCCTGGTACTCCGAGAAGATCGTCCGCTTGCCGCATTGCTATCTGCCGCAGGATACATCTCGCGCTGTTTCGGATGTCCAGGTGACGCGCGCGAGCGCCGGATTGCCGGAACAGGGCATCGTCTTCTGTTGTTTCAATCACAGCTACAAAATCGGGCCGGATATTTTCGACATATGGATGCGCCTCTTGCGCAATACCCCCGGAAGCGTGCTGTGGCTGAACAGTACGAATCCGGCCGCAGGACATAATCTGCTGGACGAAGCACGCGCGCGGGATGTCGCGCCGGAGCGCCTTGTTTTCGCGCCCTTTGTGGCATCGGATTCGGAGCATCTGGCGCGGTTCAAAGCGGCCGACCTGTTCCTTGACACGCCGGGATACAATGCGCATGCAACCGCAAGCGACGCTCTGCTGGCCGGATTACCGGTTTTGACCGTCAGGGGGGACAGGTTCGCCGCACGGGTTGGCGCCAGCCTGTTGCGCGCAAACGGGATGGACGAACTGGTCGCGAGTGATTTGTGCCAATATGAAGAGCTCGCAATGGAGCTCGCACGCGAGCCCTCCCGGCTTGCGGAAATCCGGCGCAAGATGACCGGGAACGCGCGTAAACAACCGCTGTTCGACACACGCGGATTCACGCGCCATCTCGAATCTGCCTATCAGATGATCGTCGAGCGCAGCCGGCAGGGACTTGAACCGGTGAGCTTTTCAATTGGCCCACTCGGATGAGCCAGGAACAGCTCGACAATGCGAGCCGGCTGCGCCGCGCGGGTAAGCACGCCGAAGCCGCAGCCATCTACGGCGAGTTGCTGCGGCAAAATCCGGCGCATTACGAGGCGCTGCGCGATTTCGGCATCCTCGCGTATCAGCTGGGCCAGATTGAGAACGCCGAGCGCCTGATCGGCGAGGCGGCGAAATTGCGTCCGGAAGCGGCCGAGCTTTCGTACAATCACGCCTGTCTTCTGCAAAAACTGAACCGGCTGGAAGAAGCTCTGGCAGCGTTTGATCGCGCACTCGCCATGCGGCCGGATTATCTCGAAGCGCTGGTCAATCGCGGTGCGGTTCTGGGCGCGCTCAATCGCCGCGAGGAGGCTCTGGCAAACGCGGGCAAGGTGATCGCGCTGAAACCGGATCTCGCCGAAGCCTGGCATAACCGTGCGGCGGCTCTGCAGGCCATGGGACGAAATGAAGAGGCGCTGTCGGATTGGGATCGCGCAGTTGCCTTGAAACCATCGCACGCCGGGGCGTGGAAAAGCCGGGCCATCGTTCTGCAACAGATCGGACAGCTCGATGACGCGCTGACGTCATTGCGCAAATGCTGCGAACTGTCGCCCAAAGATGCGGAAGCGCTCGGCCGGTTGGCCGATCTGCTGATGTCCATGGGCCGCTATGCGGACGCTGCTGCTGCATATGAAAGCTTTCTTTGCCTCGCGCCCAATCAGGCTGGCGGTTGGCACGCACGGGCCTTCGTGTTGCAGATATTGCACCGGCGGGAAGACGCGCTCGCCTGCTTTGAGCGGGCGCTGCAGCTTGAGCCGAAGAACGATGCCATCCGCACCGGCCGCGCCAATATCCTGTTCGAGCTCGAACGCTGGGAAGAGGCCGCGCGGGATTACGAGGTCCTGCTCGCGGCCGACTCGCCGCCCGCCTGGTTGCGCGGCTATCTCGCGATCTGCCGACTGCACTGTTGCGATTGGCGGCGGATGGAATCCGACCGGGCATATATCGGAGCTGCCATCAAGCGGGGCGAATTCGTCATCGACCCGATCGGTATCGCCTCCATATCCGATTCACCTGAAGAACAGTTCGAATGTGCGCGCATCTGGGCGCGCGACCGCTGTCCGGCTGTTCCGCCGCTGTGGACCGGCGAAGCCTACGGCCATGAGCGCATTCGGATCGCGTACCTGTCTTCAGATTTTCGTGCGCATGCCACGGCGTTTCTCATGGCAGGCATCTTCGAAAAACATGACCGCGATCGTTTTGAGATTACGGCCATCTCGTGGTCGGCGAACGATCGCAGCGCGACCCGCGAAAGACTGGAGCGCGCTTTCGACCGATTTGTCGAAGTGGGTTACAAAAGCGATGCGGAGGCAGCGCGGATCATCCGCGATCTGGAGATCGACATCGCGATCGATCTGAAGGGCTATACCAATGAAAGCCGTCCGGCAATTTTTGCGCACCGTCCCGCACCGGTGCAGGCGCAATATCTCGGGTTTCCCGGCACGATGGCAGTGGATTTCATCGATTATCTGATCGCCGATCCGGTTCTCATTCCGCGCGCCGATGAAAATCATTATGCCGAGAAAATTGTCACGCTCCCCGACAGCTATCAATGCAATGACGATATGCGGGAAATTCCCGCCCGCGGTCCCACGCGCTATGAGCTTGGGCTTCCGCCGGGTTTCGTTTTTTGCTGTTTCAACTCGAATCACAAAATCTTGCCGGATGTGTTTGCCGTCTGGATGCGGCTGCTGAATACAGTCAGCGGAAGCGTGCTGTGGCTGCTGGAAGACAATCCCGCCGCGGCACAAAATCTGCGCGCCAAGGCAGAGGCGCATGGTGTCGACCCGGGGCGGCTGGTGTTTGCCAGACACACCGATCCGGCGGCGCATCTGGCGCGGCAGACCAATGCCGATCTGTTCCTCGATACGTTGCCCTACAATGCACACACGACAGGGAGCGATGCGCTGTGGGCCGGATTACCTATTGTGACGGTGCGTGGGCGAACGTTTGCCAGCCGGGTTGCGGCGAGTCTGCTCACGGCGGCTGGTTTGCCGGAACTCGTCACCGGCTCGCTGGAGGAATACGAGGCTCTCGCGTTGAAGCTCGCGCGTGATGGCGACGCTTTGGCGCGGATCCGGCACAAATTGGCTGGGTCGCGAAAGGCCTCGGCGCTGTTCGATACCGCGCGCATGACGCGCGATCTCGAAACGGCCTATCAGGCGATGTGGGGACGAAAACGCGCCGGTCTTCCCGCCGAAAGTTTTTCCGTTCCGCCGCACCCATGATCGATAGCGCGCAAGCAAAACTGCAAAACGCGAACCATTTGCTTGCGCTCGGCCGCTTCAATGCTGCGATCGCCGCGTATGACGAGTTCCTCCAGCTGTATCCCGGTATCGGCGAGGCATGGCACAACCGCGGAATCTCACTTGCCCAAACCAAACGTTACGTGCTCGCCGCCGAGTCGTTTGGACGAGCCCTCGAGCTGCGCCCGGACAGTGCAGCATCCTGGCACAATCGCGGCATGTCACTCGCGGAGCTGGGCCAGTTCGAGCAGGCGGCCCACGATTATAGCCGGGCACTGACCATTCAGCCCGATATGCCGGATGCGCGCGGCAATCTGGTCATCGCGCGATTGAATTGCTGCGACTGGCAGGGACTGGAAGAAGAGCGCCGGCGGATCGCGGATTCACTGGCGCAGGGAAAGCCGGCGATCGTTCCGTTTGGAAATCTGTTCATTTCCGGTTCGCCGGCCGATCAGTTGCAATGCGCGAGATTATGGATGGCGCGCCATGCGTCTCAGGAGACACCGGTCTGGCGCGGCGAAAACTACAATCATGACCGGCTGCGGGTTGCTTATGTCTCGGGAGATTTTCGCAATCATCCGGTTGCGCGGTTGATCCTGTCGCTCCTCCAAAACCATGACCGGGAGAAGTTCGAGTCTTTCGGAATCTCATATGGTCCGGACGACGGCAGCGACATGCGCCGGCGGATCATTGCCGGATGTGAGCAGTTCATCGATGTTCGCGGCGGGAGCGACGACGAAATTGCGGCACTCCTGCGCCGGCGCGAGATTGATATCGCGGTCGACCTGATGGGCATCACCTGGGGATGCAGACCGGGAATTTTTGCGGCGAGAGGTGCCCCATTGCAGCTGTGCTATCTCGGATTTCCCGCAACCACGGGTGCCGGCTTCATCGACTATTTCGTCGCCGACCGAACTGTCATCCCGGAAAGCGAACAGGCTTTCTTCTCCGAGAAAATCGCCTATCTGCTACGATGCTATTTGCCGGGCGGAGTTGACGTGGAATTTTCGGGAACGTCGCCATCGCGCAGCGCGGCTGGTCTTCCGGAAGACGCATTTGTATTCTGTTGTTTCAACGCCAATTACAAAATCCTGCCCGAAACATTCGCGTCCTGGATGGCCATTCTGCGGAGCGTTGAAGGGAGCGTATTGTGGCTTTCGGAACCGAATGCGACCGCGCAGGCAAACCTCCGGCGCGAAGCAGCAGAGTGCGGAATTTCGCCAGAGCGGCTGATTTTCGCGCCGCATCTCCCATCCTACTCCGAACATCTTGCGCGCGTTCGACTGGCCGATCTTTTTCTCGACACATCGCCGTTCAATGCGCATGTGACGGCGATTGACGCACTCTCAGCCGGCGTTCCCGTCCTCACGCTGGCGGGGACCAGCATGTCGGGCAGGGCAGGGCAGAGCCTGCTGACATCACTGGAGCTCCCGGATTTGATCGCACATTCGGCGGAAGAGTACGAACAGACGGCGGTCCGGCTTGCGCAGCTCCGGGACGAGCTCGCCGCAATCCGTGAAAAACTGGCCCGCAATCGCGAAGCGCTGTTCGATGCCAAGAAGTTCGCGCGGGAGTTCGAGCGCACGCTACTTCAGTTGCATCATCAGCAGCGGTCCGGCGTACCGCAGATAACAGCGTAATGACCGGCTTTCTCAGAAGTTCGTTGCACCACCACAGCAAATTTCTTATCTCCCTGGCGATTGGTGGGGCGGCCTGGGCCGGCGCTGCACTAGCCCATTTGCGGATGCCATTCGCAGTTGGCGGTGATCTGTTTTTTCTATCCTATATTGCCGCCTTCTGGCTCGCGTTGGGTCATGTCGATTCCGGTTACCTAAAGAATCGCGCGAAAGTCGAAGACGAGGGAGCCGGCGTCGTCTCCCTCATTATTCTGGCAGCAGTCGCCTATACCTGTACCGCCATCTTCGCGACTTTGAACGACAAGACGTCGGATGATCCAGTCTGGTTGGCGATATTGCTGATCGGCGCGCCGCTGGGCTGGTTCGTGATCCATTTCAACGAAGCGGCCCATTATTCCAATCTTTATTACCGTGAGCATCATGGCGGTTCCAAATCCCGAGAAGCACTTGATTTCCACGGTGACGGGGAGCCCGGAATTCAGGACTTTCTCTATTTCTCGTTCGTGATCGGAATGACATCGCAGACATCCGACACCAATGTCGTCACCTCGCGGATGCGCCGGGCGGTGACCTGGCACTCGGTAGTATCGTTCTTCTTCAATGCCATCCTGATCGCGATGGCGGTCAACGCGGTCGTGTCCCGAGCCGGTTAAGATGCCGGGTGCCTAATAGGGGTACCCCTGAAGCCTTGGCGTGCCGTGCTTCCATTCCGGCAGCCGGGCGTAGTCATCGCCAATCGGCATTTTGATCTTCGGCAGACTTTGTTTGTCGAGGACTTCGTCCTCCGGGATCACCTTGTTCAGGAAAAGCAGGTAGGCTGTCAGCGAATAGACCTCATCGGGGGTGAGGCTGCCCTCATTCCCGACCGGCATGGCGCGGTGGATGTAATCCCACACCGTCGTCGCAAAGGGCGCAGTGAGCGGCAGTATGCGTTCCCGCTGCCAGATTGGGACATCCTGGCCTTTTTTCGATTGCAGCGCAGGCGCGGGCCCGCCCCCTGCGCCCGCTTTGCCATGGCAGGCAACACAACCCTTGCGCTGAAACAGCGTTTCGCCCTCTTTTGCGGTGCCGTGGCCTTGAGGGAGTTCCTCTCCCGTCGGAGCGATCGAGATATCCAACCTGCCGAGTTCTTCCGCGGTTGGCGCGCGCCCCACGCCGTATGTCTGCGCGAAGGCGGGACTCGCCAGCAGCAGCGCAATCGCAGCGTATTTAAGCGAGCCCATTGGTGACACTCCCGTCCCGGCCGATCCGCCACGGCATTACGCTATTGTCCAAACCGGGCACTCTGTAATCCCGCTCAAACGGCACGTTCCAGTACTGGGCGACCTGCTCTCGCGTCGGTTGCACCTGCCCGATCTCGTCGGTGCAGCGCGAAAGAATCTCGGTCTCGTTGCCATCCCAATTCCACGGATAGCCGAAGCGCGTGTGCGCCATGCGTTGCGGAGTCGCCTTGATCTCGGCGCGGTTCCACTTCTTTCCGCCATCGGTGGACACCTCCACGGTGCGAATGGCGCCGCCGCCGGACCAGGCCAGCCCGCTGATCTCGTAGAATCCCTTTCCCGGCAGCTGCTGTCCGCCGGACGGCTTCGTGATGACCGACTTGGGTCCGATCTGGAAGCTGAGCGCCGCTTCTTTCGGATCCCGCTGGAGATGTCCGAAGTCATTGTAGTTCATGTAATAGCGGTCGACGATCTTGATCCGCCGCAGATACTTTGTGTTGAAGATGCCCTCGAAGCCGGGGACGAGCAGACGCAGCGGAAACCCGTTCTGGGGCCGCACAGCCTCGCCGTTCATGCCGTAGGCGATGACGCAATCGTCCATCGCCTTGGCGATGGGCATGCTAGAGGCGCCCTTCACTTCCTCGGACCCTTCGGCGACAAACCATGTCGCGCTACCTTTCAACCCGCACTCCCTGAGCAGCGTCGAAAGCAGCACGCCGGTCCATTCGGCGCAGCTCGTCATCCCGTGCGATTCCTGCACGGTCTTTTGGCGGCCATTGTGCCGGTTTCCCGCACACTCGATGAATTGCAACCGGGTGACTGACGGAAGACGCTTCAAATCATCCATGGTGAAGGTCAGGGGCTGATCCACCAACCCGTGAATAGTCAGGGTATGCTGTTTCGGGTCGATGTCCGGCATGTAGGAGCCGCGGGTCGTCGCGACATAGTGGAGCGACGACGGCGTGACCACGCCAACCGAATCCTGAAGCGGCGAGGCGAGGTGGAAGACTTTCCCGAATGCGTCGGGTGAAGGCCTGCCGCCCATGGGGTGCATGATGCGCACCGAGGTGACGTAATGGGAGCGCTGGCCGTATTCGATCAGCTCCTTGCTGCCCATGATCATTGGATAATCATTTTGGGCGCCGCCCGTGGCCATCGCATGGTCGTGTGTCTGGCCGAGCGCCGGCACTACCGCTCCCGACGTCAGCGTCAGCCCACCGGCCAGTGCGGCGCCGCTCTTCAAGAGCTCTCTGCGGCTGGTTGGTTTCGAACCCATCAGTCTTCCCCTTCGAAAAATGACACGGCGACCAAATCACGCCCCACACGCGAAAGTATAGGCGGCCTTACTAAATCAGGCCAGCCGTTCGCTGAAGCGCGCTCACGACTGATCCTCGGTCCCATATGCGCGGCAAATGGGTGGTATAGTTATTCCGATGAGCAAAGCCTTCACCAAAGAAAGCGACGGAGAGGAAAGCGAGGCCGGCGAAGCCGACCCATTGCCGCCCAGTCGGAAAAACTATGTGACGCCCGGAGGGCTGGCCGCGCTCCAGGGTGAGTTCCATAAACTGCTTTATGAGGAACGGCCGAAAGTGGTGGAGATCGTGTCCTGGGCTGCCGGCAATGGCGACCGCTCCGAGAACGGCGATTACCTCTACGGCAAGAAGCGCCTGCGCGAAATTGACCAGCGCGTGCACTACCTCGCCAAACGCATCGAAAGTGCTGAAGTGGTCGATCCGGAACGGCAGAAACACCGCGATCAGGTGTTTTTCGGCGCTACCGTCGAATATGCGCGCAAGGATAACACGCGACAGAGGATCACTATCGTCGGCATCGATGAGGCCGACCTTGCGAACGGAAAGATCAGCTGGCTGTCGCCCGTCGCGCGCGCATTGATGAAAGCCTATGTCGGGGACATCATCGAATTCCGCACGCCTTCCGGACCGGAGAGGATTGAAGTGCTTTCGATTCACTATGGGGCAGAGAAGTAAGCCTTCAGACTCCTCAACACTGAATCTGGGATTGCGCTGTCACGAGTTCCATTTGTCTGCCTGTTCATCGCCGCTCGAAAGAAGCCGCCTTGACACCTCACGCGCAGCCGCTTACATGCGACGTTTCTGAAGATTTGGACCGTTGCCCCGCGGGGGCGTAGCTCAGTTGGTTAGAGTGACGGCCTGTCACGCCGTAGGTCGCGGGTTCGAGCCCCGTCGCTCCCGCCAATCTTCAGAAATCACGGTTTAAAGCCTTTTCTTTCCGTGGGAATCTTGCTCTAACGCGCCCGTCGCCGGACAAGCTTTGGCCCATCCTTCGCGAACGAAAATCGCACCGGAGAGCCTTTGCATCCTGGCGTCGTAATGGCCAAGTCAGGGCCTAGGGCCCCTCAGCGAATATGAACGCATTTCTGCTCGAATATCTCCCGATCCTGATTTTTCTCGTGATCGCCTTTGTGCTTGGGGGCGTGCTCATGGTGCTGCCATTTGCGCTCGCGCCATCAAAGCCCGATCCGGAAAAGCTCTCCGCCTATGAATGCGGATTCCCTGCATTCTCGGACGCGCGGATGAAATTCGAGGTGCGGTATTACCTCGTCTCTATTCTGTTCATCATTTTCGATCTCGAGGTCGCGTTCCTGTTTCCCTGGGCCGTATCGCTGAAGGCGACCGGCGGTTTCGGGTTCTGGTCAATGATTGTTTTTCTCGGCGTGCTCACCGTCGGGTTTATCTATGAGTGGAAGAAGGGCGCGCTGGAATGGGAATGATCGCTCTGTCTGGAGCGCCGCGTGGATAAGTCGCTGAACGATCCGTATTTCGGCGCTCTGAATGCCGAGTTGCAGGACAAGGGATTCCTTGTAGCGAGCGCCGATTCGCTGATCAACTGGGCGCGCACCGGCTCGCTGATGTGGATGACATTTGGACTCGCCTGCTGTGCCGTCGAGATGATGCAGGCCGCCATGCCGCGCTGGGACATGGAGCGTTTTGGCTTCGCGCCGCGCGCCTCGCCGCGTCAATCGGATGTGATGATCGTGGCGGGTACGCTGACCAACAAAATGGCGCCGGCATTGCGCAAGGTCTATGACCAGATGCCCGAGCCGCGCTATGTGATTTCGATGGGGTCGTGCGCCAATGGCGGCGGCTATTACCATTTTTCCTATTCGGTTGTGCGCGGCTGTGACCGCATCGTGCCGGTCGATGTCTATGTGCCGGGTTGTCCGCCGACGGCGGAAGCGCTGGTTTACGGGATCATGCTGTTGCAGCGGAAAATCCGGCGCACCGGCACGATCGAGCGGTGAGTTTGACCGATGGCGTTTGAAGCACTGGAAAACTGGATCAGGGAAAAATGGTCCGCGGCCGAGTGTTCGGTCGCCATTGGCGAATTGAACGTCAAAGTTGCCGCACCCGAAATCGTGCCGTTCCTGACATTCCTGCGCGATGACGGCGAGTGCCGGTTCAAACTGCTGATCGATCTTGCCGGTGTCGATTATCCGAACCGGACGCACCGCTTCGATGTCGTCTATCACCTGCTGTCGATCGAAAAGAATCAGCGCATCCGGGTGAAGGTCGAAACCGATGAGGACACGGCGGTCCCTTCGGCGACCGCGGTTTATGCCACCGCAAACTGGTTCGAACGCGAAGCTTTCGACATGTACGGCATATTGTTTTCGGGCCATCCGGATTTGCGGCGCATCCTGACCGATTACGGTTTTGAAGGATTTCCCCTGCGCAAGGACTTTCCGCTCACCGGATATGTCGAAGTGCGTTGGGATGATGAGCAGAAGCGCGTCATCTATGAGCCGGTGAAGCTGGTTCAGGAGTGGCGCGACTTTGATTTCCTTTCACCCTGGGAAGGCGTGAATTACATCCGCGCCTGGCAGGAGGAGAAGGGCAAGGACACACCGAGACGATGAGCGATACGGCGCCTCTCGAATCCGGCGAACGGAATTTCGCCATAAATTTCGGGCCGCAGCATCCCGCGGCACATGGCGTGCTGCGCCTGGTTCTGGAACTGGACGGCGAAGTGGTCCAGCGCGTCGATCCGCATATCGGACTTTTGCATCGCGGCACTGAAAAGCTGATGGAGCAGAAGACCTACATGCAGGCGATGCCCTATCTCGATCGCCTGGACTATGTCGCGCCGATGAATCAGGAGCATGCATTTGCGCTGGCGCAGGAAAAGCTGCTCGGAGTCGCGGTGCCGCCGCGCGCGCAATATATCCGCGTGCTGTATTGCGAAATCGGGCGCCTCCTCAACCATCTGCTGAACGTGACGACCCAGGCCATGGATGTCGGCGCATTGACGCCGCCGCTCTGGGGCTTTGAGGAACGCGAAAAGCTGATGGAATTTTACGAGCGCGCATCGGGCGCGCGCCTGCACGCCAATTATTTCCGCTGCGGCGGCGTGCATCAGGATGTGACGCAATCGTTGCTCGATGACATCGGCGAATTTTGCGAGCATTTCCCCAAGGTGCTCGACGACATCGAAGATCTGCTGACGGAAAACCGCATCTTCAAGCAGCGCAATGTCGATATCGGCATCGTATCAAAAGAAGACGCGCTGGCCTGGGGCATGACCGGCGTGATGTTGCGGTCCACTGGCTACGCATGGGATTTGCGGCGCGCGCAGCCCTATGAATGTTATTCCGATCTGGAATTCAAAATTCCGGTCGGCAAAAACGGCGACTGCTACGACCGCTACCTGATGCGCATGGAAGAAATGCGCCAAGCCAATCTGATCATGAAGCAATGCCTGCAGAAGATGCCGTCCGGCCCGGTTATGACCCAGGACGGCAAAGTGGTGCCGCCGCGGCGCGCGGAAATGAAGCGGTCAATGGAAGCGCTGATCCATCACTTCAAGCTCTATACCGAGGGCTATCACATACCGCCGGGTGAGGTTTACGCCGCGGTCGAAGCGCCAAAAGGCGAATTCGGCGTCTATCTGGTCTCGGATGGCACCAACAAAGCCTATCGCTGCAAATTCCGGGCGCCGAGCTATGCGCATTTGGAAGCGATGGATTTCCTTTGCCGCGGTCACATGGTCGCGGATGTGTCCGCGGTCCTCGGATCAATCGATATCGTGTTTGGAGAGGTCGACCGCTAATGGCGCTGCGCCGGCTTGCCGACCATCAACCCGAAAGCTTTGCATTCACGCCGGAAAATCTCGCCTGGTGCCAGGAGCAGATGAAAAAATATCCGCCGGGACGTCAGGCTTCGGCGGTCATCCCGATTCTCTGGCGCGGTCAGGAGCAGGAAGGCTGGGTGACGCGTCCGATGATCGAGGAAGTGGGGCGCCTGCTCGGCATGGCCTATATCCGCGTGCTCGAAGTCGCGACCTTCTACACCATGTTCAATCTGCATCCGGTCGGCAAACACCTGGTGCAGGTGTGCACGACGACGCCGTGCTGGCTGCGCGGTTCGGACGATATCGTTGCGACGTGCAAGAAACACATTCATCCCGAGCAGGGCGCGATTTCGGATGACGGCGCTTTTACGTGGATTGAGATGGAGTGCCTCGGCGCCTGCGTGAATGCGCCCATGATCCTGATCGACAAGGATCCCTATGAGGATCTGGATGCGGCGAAGATGGAGTACATCCTCGCAAGCTTTCGCCGTGGCGAGCAGCCAAAACCCGGGCCGCAATCGGAGCGGCATTCGTCCGAGCCCCTGGGTGGCCCAACCACACTCACGGAAACAAACCGCTGATGCTCGCCGATAAAGACCGCATCTTCACGAATCTCTACGGCTTCGAGGATTGGGGCCTCGATGCGGCGCGCAAACGCGGAGCATGGGACGGCACCAAGGCGATCCTGGAAAAGGGTCCCGAGGGTATCGTCGACATCATGAAGAAGTCGGGCCTGCGCGGCCGC
>CAYUQO010000037.1:0-16871 GCA_964446945.1 uncultured Bordetella sp. | reverse complement strand
TGGCCAACAATTCAATTTGACGATTGCTTCAGCGCCTCGTCGGCGGCCGCCATCAATGCACGTGCCTTGTTGACTGTTTCCTGAAACTCGGATTCCGGATCCGAATCCGCCACCACGCCACCGCCGGCCTGGACATACATCATGCCGTCCTTCACCACGGCGGTGCGCAGCACGATGCAGGTGTCCATCGAACCGTTGGCGGCGAAATAGCCGACAGCGCCGGCATAAATTCCCCGCTTTTCCCGCTCGAGTTCGTCGATGATCTCCATGGCGCGGATTTTTGGCGCTCCCGACAATGTCCCCGCGGGAAATCCTGCGATCAATGCGTCGACCGCGTCGAGTTCCGGGCGAATGATTCCTTCAACATTCGAGACCAGGTGCATCACATGCGAATAGCGCTCGATGAAAAACTGGTCAGTGACCTTTACCGTACCGGTTCGCGCGACACGGCCGACATCATTGCGGCCGAGATCGAGCAGCATCAGATGTTCGGCGCGTTCCTTCGGATCGCCGATCAACTCCTCGGCCAGTCCAAGGTCCTCGTCGCGCGTCTTGCCGCGGGGACGCGTGCCGGCAATCGGCCGGATCGTCACAACGCCGTCGCGCAAGCGAACAAGAATTTCAGGACTCGAACCGACAATAGCGAATCCGGGAAAGTTGAGGAAGTAGAGGAATGGCGACGGATTGAGCCGGCGCAGCGCGCGATACAATGAGAACGGCGGCAGTGGAAATTCGCGGCGGAACCGCTGACTCGGTACGACCTGGAAAATATCGCCGGCCACGATGTATTCCTTGGCCTTGCGCACGATGTCGAGATAGTCGTCGTGGGTCGTGTTCGACTGAATGGAATCGACATCGCGATTGGGGCGAACCGGCGAGACAGGCTCAACGGGCGGTGCTTCGAATTTCGCAGCGATATCGTGCAGCCGGGCCACGGCAGCATCATAAGCCTCCCGCGCGCCTGTCTTTTCATTCGGCCATACCGGTGTGACGACGATGATCTCGTCCCGGACATTGTCGAAAATGGCTGTAACTGTCGGACGTATTAGAATCGATTCCGGCAGGTTCAGCGGGTCGGGCGGTGGGGGCGGGAGCTTCTCGATATACCGCACCATGTCATAGCCGAGATACCCGAACAGTCCCCCCGCCATTGGCGGCAATTCCGCCGGAAGATCGATACGCGATTGGTTCACGAGCCGCTTCAGCGAGGCGATCGGCTCTTCCCCTTCCCGGGTGAAATTATCCCCTGTCAGCGCATTTAGGTTGATCTCCACGCTGCCATTGCGGCAGCGCCAGATCAGGTCCGGTTTCAACCCGATGATCGAATACCGGCCCCGGTTCTCACCGCCCTGGACGCTTTCGAACAGAAACGTATTCGGAGCATCCGCCGCGAGTTTCAGGAAGGCGGAGACCGGCGTGTCGAGATCTGCGATGAGCCGCAAATGCAGCGTTTGCGCCCGACCGGCTTCGTAAACCGAAGCAAAGGCCGCGTAAGCGGGTGAAATGTCCATGCTCTACTGTTGTGTGGCGCGCTCGAGTGTGGCCTGGTGGATGTTCACGCCCGCCTTCTGCCTTGCCGCAGCCGCGATCGAATCGACCATTCCTTCGCCCAGTTGCTGGGCCGCAGCCTTGCGGAAATTGGTGTATTCCGCCGTTGTCACATCCGCCTGGGGTGTATTTGCCGAAACCACTTTGGCGATGACCATCGCGTCGCCCTTCCCGGCAGGAGCGCTGACGATTGAACCAGGCGGCACGGAAAAGATCTGATTCAGCAATTCCGTTGAGAACACGTCGCTCATCGCGTTCCGCTTGAGCGGCATGCTGGTGACCGGCGCATGTCCTGCGGCCTTCCCGGCTTCCTCGATATTGCCGGATTTGCGCGCCTCTGCGACCAGCTGCTGAACCTTCGTCTGCAGCTGCTTGGCGCGCTGTTCTTTCAGCCATTCCTCCTTGACCACCTCGCGCACGGAATCCAGGGGCTTCACCGCCGGCGGAGTGACCTTGGTGACTTTGATGGCAAAGTTGTTGCCGTTCTCGTCCATGAACAGATCGCTCTCTTCACCGGCTTCCGTGCGGAATGCCTGATCGAGAAACTGCATCGACTTTGGAATGTCGGCCTGTGTGTTCTCAGGCGTCATGCCCTGCCGGTCCACAGCCGGAATATGTTGCACCATGAGGCCCTGTTTGGCCGCCGCCTGTTCCAGCGATGCGCCGCCGCCGCGCGCGTCCTCGAAAGCATTCGCCATATCCGCGATCTTGCCGGCCGCGCGGGCTTTGATCAGATCGGCTTTGATCTGGTCCTTCACCTCGTCGAAGCTCTTGTTCTCGCCGGGAATGACTTTCGCCGCGCGCAGGATCACCCAGCCAAACGGTCCCTGAACCGGCGGAGTGACGCCACCCTCGGGAACGGCAAAGACCGCCTTTGACAATCTCGGATCAAGGCCGGGCGCACCGGCGGCGAATGTCCCAAGTGTCAAATCCTGGTCCTTCAAACCGCGCTGCTGGGCAACTTTCAGGAAATCCATTCCATTCATGATTGTTGCGGCGGCAGCATCCGCAGCCGCTTTGTCGGGAAACGACAATTGCTGCACTTCGCGCTGTTCGGGCTTCTGATAGTCGGCCTTGTGGGAATCGTACTGCGCCATCAGATCTGCATCTGAGACCTGGATTTGACTGGCCACCTGGTCGGTGCCGATTTCGACGTAATCCAGGCTGCGATATTCCGGTGAGCTGAACTGCTGTGCGTGCGCCTTGTGGTACGCGGCCAGATCGGCCTCGGTTGGTTCGGGCACGTTTCCGGCATCCTGCGGGGTCAGCGCGATGTACTGAACCGTTCGGGTCTGGTTGGTGTAATCATAAAGAATTCGGGTGAGCCCGGGCGGCGCCGCTATCCCGTTCACAAGCGAAGCGAGCAACTGTTCGCGCGCGATATCCTTACCGGTGAGATTAATATAGCCCTGCTCGCTCAGTCCGTTGTCCTGCAGCGCCCGGGCAAACAGATTGGGATCAAATGCCCCATCGGCGCCGCGGAAATTCGGGTTGGACTGGATTTGCGCCACAACCGAGGCTTGTGATGCCGTCAAACCCAGCCGGTTCGCTTCGTCGTCCAGCGCGGTGCTGCTGATCATCTGATCGAGCACACTCCGGTCCAGTCCAATCGCCTTGGCCTGCTCCAAAGTGATCTGGTTCTGGGTCTGTTGCGATAGGGCCCGAAGCTGGTTCTGCAGTTGCTGACTGAATTCCTGCTGCGAGATATCCGTGCCCCCGACACTTGCGACCGTGGTATCGCCGCCGCCACGGAAGATGTCGGCTACGCCCCACAGCGCAAAGGCGAGAACGAGCACGCCGATGACGACCGAGGCGACCCAGGATTTGGACAGAGCGCGAAGTTGCTGGAGCATAGGCTTAACCGTTGGGGAGAACCGCGAATCATAAGTTGCGCAGGAGATTGCAGCAAGTGCTGGTCAAATGGTGCTCAAATAATTGAGTTCCAGAGCTGGAGGCACTATTTGCAGTTACAGCAGCCCGGTTCGTCGCGAGCATGTGTACTTGCGGCCCGTAGGCTTGTCCCATACATTGTTGGACTCTTTGCTGCTTTATGAGGACCTGATGGCACGCGTCACCGTCGAAGATTGTGTGGACAAGATCCCGAACCGTTTCGATCTTGTCCTGATGGCAGCCTATCGCGGCCGCCAGCTTTCCGGAGGCGCCGATCCTCTGGTCGACCGGGACCGCGACAAGAACCCGGTGGTGGCATTGCGTGAGATCGCCGGCAAGGAGCTTGAGCCCGAAGAGCTCAAGGAGGAATTCATCAAAAGCCTGCAGCGCCACGCCGAAGTCGACGAGCCGGAGACTTTGCCGCCGATCGAGGAGACGGCGAGCGAAGACATGCTCCACCGGCAATTGACCGAGGAAGAACTCCTCCGGGCGCTGACTTCCGAAGCTCAACGCCGTGCCGAACCCCAGCCTGAAGATACCGGAGACTACGAAGAGTAGTGCCGCTCCGGCCGTAGGGAGTTCGGCCCGCGACTTGATCCTGCTGGGCCGTGACCGGCCGTTCGCGCCAAAGGCAGCTGCCTGGCAGGCGGCAAGATGACAGTCCGCCGCAACAAGCTCATGCGTCAGGCAACGCTGGTCGAACGCGTCCGCGCATATGATCCGGATGCGGACGAATCCGTCCTGAACAGAGCCTATGTGTTCGCCATGCAGGCGCACGGGCCGCAGCTGCGTGCATCGGGCGACCCCTATTTTTCCCATCCTCTCGAGGTGGCCGGAATTCTCACGGATCTGAAGCTCGATACGGCGACGATTGCGACCGCACTGCTTCATGACACCGTCGAGGATACCAGCGCGACGATCAGCGATATCGAGACCGGATTCGGCTCCGAGATCGCCGCATTGGTCGACGGCGTCACCAAACTTTCCCAGCTCGAACTTTTCTCCGAGCGGACCAAGCAGGCCGAGAATTTCCGCAAGCTGATGCTCGCGATGTCGAATGACATCCGCGTCCTGCTGGTGAAGCTTGCGGATCGTCTGCACAACATGCGCACGCTTTCGCATATCCCGAACCGGGAGGTCAGGGAGCGCATCGCCGAGGAGACGATCGAGATTTACGCGCCGCTGGCCGGGCGGATCGGCATGCAGAATTTCCGCGAGGAGCTGGAAGACCTGGCATTCGCAGTGATCGATCCGGAAGCGCGCGAATCCATTGTCCGCCGCATGGAGCTTCTCGATGCGCAATCATCGGGACGGATCACCCGGATTGCCGACGAAATCCGCCGCAAGCTGGCGGACAACGGCATCGAGGCGTGGGTGCAGGGGCGGGCCAAGCGTCCCTATTCGATCTGGCGCAAGCTCAAGGACAAGAAAACCAATTTTGAACAGCTCTCCGACGTTTTCGGTTTCCGTGCAGTGGTTGCCAATGTCGAAGACTGTTACCGCGCGCTGGGTGTTCTACACCGCACATGGCGGATGATCCCGGAGCGCTTCAAGGACTTCATCTCCCTACCGAAAAGCAATGGGTACCGGTCCATTCATACGACTGTCATGGGACCCGAAAACCAGCGCGTCGAGGTGCAAATCCGCACCCAGGAAATGCATGACGTGGCTGAGCGGGGAGTCGCGGCCCATTGGCGATATCGCGAAAAGGTGGATGAGAGCGATCCAACTGCCATCCGGGCCTATGAGTGGCTCCGCGACATGGTTGAACTGATCGAACGCGGCGAGAGTCCGGAAGAATTTTACGAACATTCCAAGCTCAGTCTCTATCAGGATCAGGTGTTCTGCTTCACACCGAAAGGCAACCTGATCGCGCTGCCGCGCGGCGCCACGCCGATCGATTTTGCCTATTTTGTCCACACCGATGTCGGCAACACGGCGGTGGGGGCCAAGGTGAATGGCGTACACACGCCGCTGCACACGCCGCTCAAAAATGGCGACCAGGTCGAGATAATTTGCTCAAGAGAACAAACGCCCTCGCCACTATGGGAGCGCTTTGTGGTCACCGGACGGGCACGCGCAGAGATTCGCCGGTTTTTGCGCCATGCCCAACGCGATCAGCAGGTGTCACTGGGCCGAAAAATCCTCGAAAAGGTTTTCTCGGATGAGAGCTTCGAACTCACCGATAAAGCCGTGGAAGGCGTATTGCGCAAATTGCGTCTGGCCAAAGCCGATGATGTTTACGCCGCGGTGGGCCGGGGTGCACTGCGTGCCGACGACGTATTGCAGGCAGTCTATCCGGAATTGAAGCGTGATCCCAATCGCAAAAGGCCGGCTTATGTCGAACCGAAGTCAACCGGTCTGTCGATTGCGGGTCTCACCGAGGGCATCGGCTATCGCCTCGGACAGTGCTGCCATCCCATTCCGGGCGACCGGATCATCGGCCTGATGGTTCCGGGCGAAGGCTGCATCGTGCACACAATCGATTGTGAAGTGCTGGAAAAGTACCAGGACAGCATGGCCGACTGGATCGATGTGCGGTGGAAAGACCATGGCGGCGCAATGTCGGTGGCGCGGATTGTCGTGAGGGTGAAAAATACGCCGGGTGCACTTGCCGCGGTCGCCAATGTCATCGGACAGAATGGTGCAAATATCTCAAATCTCAAGATCTCCAGCCGCAATCCGCTCTATTTCGAATTTCAGGTCGATGTCGAAGTCCGTGATGCAGCGCATCTGGAGAATCTGATTCGGGCCCTGAAAGTGGATTCGACCGTCGAAGCCGTTGAACGCATGCGTGGTCTCGATCCGGACGAACATGGCTTGGCAATCCCGGGAGGACCGGAACCGGGTCAGGGAATTCTGCCCCTGGAACACACCAGGCACTAAATCCATGTCCGGTCGCCTTCCCCGCCTTCGGTTCGGCGTGAATATCGATCACGTGGCGACCTTGCGTAATGCCCGCGGCGGTGCACATCCGGATCCGCTGCGCGCCGCAAAAATCGCTCTGGCTGCCGGCGCGGATACGATTACCGCCCATCTTCGCGAGGATCGTCGCCACATCAATGATCGCGATCTCGCAGCGTTGATCGACAACAATATGCCCGTGAATCTGGAAATGGCCGCGACGGACGAGATGTTGAAGATCGCACTCGAGGCACGTCCGGGCTGGTGCTGCCTGGTCCCGGAAAACCGGGAAGAGCGCACCACCGAAGGCGGACTCAACGTGACGGGCAATACGAACTGGCTGAGGACGGTGGTGGCATCGCTCAAGCAGGCCGGGATTTCGGTGTCGCTGTTTATTGAGCCGGATGCACAACAAATTGACGCTGCGCGCGATTTGGGCGCGGCAGCTGTTGAACTGCATACCGGCGCCTGGTCCAACGCCATCGAGGCCGGCAATCGTGATGAATCGAATCGGCTTTTGGCAGCCCTGCAGAACGCCGCCGGCGCAGCCGCGCGGGCCGGAATTGAGGTCCATGCAGGCCACGGACTTTCTTTCGCTAACGTCGGGCCGGTGGCGGCAATTCCGGAAATCGTGGAACTCCAGATCGGGCATTTCCTCATTGGCGAGGCAGTGTTCGTCGGACTCGAGAATGCTATCCGTCAGATGCGCGGGCTCATGGACGCCGCGCGATGATCATCGGCCTGGGAAGTGATCTCATCGATATCCGGAGGATCGAAACCACGCTCGAGCGGTTCGGCCGCCGGTTCACCGATCGCATCTTTACCGAGGTGGAACAGCGCAAATCGGACCGCCGTGTGGCGCGTGCTGCCACTTACGCCAAGCGCTTTGCCGCCAAAGAGGCTTGTGCCAAAGCGTTGGGAACGGGATTGAGTAGCGGTGTTTTTTGGCGCGATATCGGCGTTGTCAATTTGCCGACAGGGCAACCGACGATACAGTTGACAGGAGGCGCCGCCCGGCGCCTGCGGCAGATCACTCCGCCGGGCATGACGGCGCGTATCGCGCTGTCGCTGACCGATGACTTTCCGCTGGCTCAGGCAATTGTGATCATCAGTGCAGAGCCGGAAAGCAGGTCCGGTGGAACCGCAGAAGGTTGACGGCGCTTCGCATGCACTCTAAGCCGCGTTCCTGCCCCGCTGCCCGACGGCTGCAGACCCATCCGGAATCGCCGGACCGCTGTGATTTTCGAACAAAAAGGCCAACGAATGCCGCCTGATGATATTGACCGGACGAGTGCCATGGCGAACACGTCAAAGACCAAGCCGGTAAAGCGCGATTCCTGGCTCGAAGTATTCAAGACCATCATTTATGCGCTGCTGATTGCCGGCGTCATTCGCTCGCTGATTTTCCAGCCCTTCAATATTCCCTCGGGCTCGATGGAAAACACCCTGCTGGTGGGCGATTATCTCTTCGTTTCCAAATCCTCTTATGGCTACAGCAAGTACTCATTCCCCTGGGCCATGATCCCGTTCTCGGGCAGGATCATTCCGTTCCAGCCGACACGCGGTGACGTCGTCGTGTTCAAGTTCCCGGGCGACAATTCGACCGATTACATCAAGCGGCTGGTCGGTTTGCCCGGCGACCGGATCCAGGTGAAGAACAGCATTTTGTACATCAATGACAAAGCTGTGCCGCGCATGAGGCTGCAGGATTACGTTGTGCCGGCCGGCGACCAGCCGCCCTGCTTTGGTTATGGCGCGAGCCAGAATCGCATTCCCGAGTACCGCGAAACCCTGCCCAACGGGGTCAGCTACAACATCCTTCAGTGCGATCCTTCGAACGATTTGAACAACACTCAGGTGTTCGTGGTACCCGAAGGCCACTATTTCATGATGGGTGACAACCGGGACAATTCCGCCGACAGCCGCGCGAATGTCGGCTATGTTCCGTTTGAGAATCTTGTCGGCAAGGCGGAAGTCATTTTCTTCTCCACCAATGGTGACGCGCACTTCTGGGAGTTCTGGAAATGGCCCTTCACGATTCGCTTCAACCGGATCGGTGATATCATCCGCTGACAGCGAAGATATCGCTGCGCTCGAACAGCGCCTGGGCCATCATTTCGGCGATCCGGATCTGCTGAAACTGGCGCTCTCACATTCCAGTGCAGGTGCAGCCGGCGATAATGAAAGGCTGGAATTTCTCGGCGATCGGATTCTCGGCGTGGTGATCGCTGAGAAGCTTTACGCCGATTTCCCCGATGAGGACGAGGGCGGACTTGCGGTGCGGCTCAACGCCATGGTCCGCCGCGATGCCTGCGCCAGAGTCGCACGCGAGGCGGGCCTGGCGCCGCACCTCACGATGGCGAGTTCCGAATCCTCCAGCGGTGGCCGCGAGAAGAGCGGAATTCTGGCCGGTGCTTGCGAAGCGGTGATTGCCGCGATTTATCTCGACGGCGGCATGGATGCCGCCAAAACCTTCATCCTGCGCTACTGGCAAGTCATGTTCGAAGATAGCTTGCCGGAATTGCGGGATGCCAAAACGGCGCTTCAGGAATGGGCGCAGTCGGGAAGCCTGCCGGACAAGCCACAACCGAAATACCGGCTGAAGCAGCGCTCCGGTCCGGATCACGCACCCTTATTTACAGTCGAGGTCGAACTGCCGGGTTGTGAGTCGGAGACGGGCGAGGGATCAACCAAACGCGCTGCCGAGCAGTCGGCCGCGCGGGCAATGCTGGTCCGGCTGGGCCTGTGGACATGACCGGAACCGAGAATCAACCAGCCGAAACGCGCTGCGGTTTTGTCGCTGTGCTGGGCGCACCCAATGCGGGCAAATCCACCCTGGTCAATGCGCTGGTCGGTCAGAAGATATCGATCGTCACGCAGAAAGTTCAGACCACGCGCATTCCGGTGCGCGGGATTGCAATGCGCGACAACACGCAAATCATATTTGTCGACACGCCCGGAATTTTTTCACCAAAGCGCCGGCTCGACCGGGCAATGGTGAACGCTGCATGGAAGGGCGCCGATGATGCAGACGCGATTCTGGTGGTGGTCGACGCCGCGGATGTTTCGGCGAAGCCCACCGGCCACGCCGCGGCCGATACCAATTTGATTCTCGCTGGTTTGGCCGAGACTGGAAAATCGCCGATTCTCGTGTTCAACAAGGTCGATGCCATCCGGCGGGACTTGCTGCTGCCGCTCACGCGCGATTTGAGCGCGCGGAGCCACTTCTCCCATGTGTTCATGGTTTCGGCGGCGACCGGCGAAGGGCTGGCCGAACTCATGAGCTGTTGCGCCGGTTTGATGCCGGACGGCCCATTTCTCTATCCCGAAGATCAGGCGGCCGATATTCCGTCGCGCCTGCTCGCCGCCGAGATCACCCGCGAGAAATTATATCTGCGGCTGCATGACGAATTGCCGTACGCATCCAGCGTTGTGACCGAGAGCTGGAAAGAGCAAAAAGATGGTTCGGTGCGAATCGATCAGCTCATTCTGGTTCAGCGCGCAAACCAGAAGGCGATCGTTGTCGGTAAAGGCGGACAGGCAATCAAGGCCATCGGTCAGGCGGCGCGCATCGAATTGGAGAATCTCTTTGGCCGCCGGGTTCATCTGTTTTTGCACGCAAAGGTGCTGGAGAACTGGCAGGACCGGCCCGCTTATTATCGCGAATGGGGACTCGATTTCCCGGCGGAGGGTGAACCGGCGGCGAAAGCCGGGAAGAGCTAATCGTGCAGTGGTCTGACGACGCTATTGTCCTTTCTCTGCGGCCGCATGGTGAAACTGCGGGTATCCTCGAGCTGCTGACGCGCAAACATGGCCGGCACCTTGGCGTCGTGCATGGTTGTTCGTCGTCCCGGCTTCGTGGCGCTCTTCAGCCCGGAAACCGGCTGAATGTGACATGGCGAGCCCGCATTGCCGAGCATCTCGGCGTGGTGGAAAGCGAATTGATGAGCGCGCGTGCGCCGCAGTTTTTTGAACGGCGCAGTTCACTGACGGGTTTGAATGCCGCCATCGCCATAGCCGCAGCGGTTCTGCCCGAGCGTGAACCGCATGAAGCGGCCTATGAGGGGAGCGATGCCCTGCTCGATGCGATTTCCGGTGGCGATCTCGCCGGCTGGGGAGCGCTGTTTGTCTACTGGGAGCTGGGCCTCCTGCATGAACTCGGCTTCGGCCTGGATTTCTCAGCCTGTGCTGTGACCGGAACCACGGATGATCTCATTTATGTGTCGCCGCGAAGCGGTCGCGCCGTTTCACGTGCTGGTGGCGAGCATTATCGGGATCGCCTTTTGAGCTTGCCGAATTTTCTTTGCGATTCCCGGATCGAAGCAGACATGGCCGGTATAGCGGCCGGATTACAGCTCACGGCGCATTTTCTGGCACGCTGGGTGCTGAATCCCTATGGCAAAGAGATTCCCCACGCACGGCAGCGGCTTGCGGATCTCGCCGTCCGCAACAGCGGCCTTTCAATGAGTGACGACAATGGATGATGTTCAGCAAGACGATATCAGGCCAGAACCGCTATCCCGCGCATTGTCGGAGCGGTATCTGGCCTATGCTCTCTCCACGATTACATCTCGCGCGCTGCCGGATGCACGCGACGGGCTGAAGCCGGTTCACCGGCGGCTGCTTTATGCGATGCGCGAACTCGGCCTCAATCCGGCGGCCGGTTTCAAGAAATGCGCGCGTGTTGTCGGCGACGTCATCGGCAAGTTTCATCCGCATGGCGACCAGGCGGTTTACGATGCGCTGGTGCGCCTGGCGCAGGATTTTGCCGTGCGCTATCCGCTGGTCGAAGGCCAGGGCAATTTCGGCAATGTCGACGGCGATAACCCGGCCGCCATGCGGTACACGGAGAGCCGCCTCACCGCGCTCGCGGGTGCGTTGCTCGATGGCATCGACGAGGACGCGGTGGATTTCCGCGCCACTTATGACGGCGAAGATCGCGAACCGGTTGTATTGCCCGCGGCGTTCCCGAACCTCCTCGCCAACGGCGCCACGGGCATTGCCGTCGGCATGGCGACTTCGATCCCGCCGCACAATCTCGGCGAATTGTGCCAGGCGATCATCGCGCTGATTGAAAATCCGAATGTCCAGGACCGTACGATCTTCAAGTTCGTGAAAGGGCCCGACTTTCCCACTGGCGGCGTCATTGTCGATGACCCCGCGGCGATCCGGGCGGCCTACAATACGGGACGTGGTAGCTTTCGGGTGCGTGCGCGGTGGCGGCGTGAAGAGGCCGCGCGCGGGGCCTGGAACATCGTCGTCGACGAGATTCCCTATCAGGTTCAGAAGTCGAAGCTGATCGAGCGCATCGCCGAACTGATTGAACAGAAAAAAATTCCGGCGCTGGACGATATCCGCGACGAGTCGACTGAGGATATCCGCATCGTCCTGGTACCGAAGTCGAGAACGATGGATGCGGGCATATTGATGGAACAGCTGTTCCGGGAAACCGAACTGGAATCCCGGGTTCCGCTCAATCTCAATGTGCTGGACCGCGGCCTTGTTCCCCGCGTGATGAGTCTTCGCGAAGCCCTGCAGGCGTTCGTCGATCACCGGCGCGAAGTGCTCGGCCGCCGCAGCCGGCACCGGCTTGCGAAAATCGCCGACCGGCTGGAAGTGCTGGATGCGTATCTCGCGGTCTACCTGAATATCGACAAGGTTATCCGCATCATCCGGACCGAGGACGAACCCAGGCCCAAACTGATGAAGGCGTTCCATCTTTCAGAACGCCAGGCGGAAGCCATCCTGAATATGCGGCTACGGTCTTTGCGCAAGCTGGAAGAAACCGAAATCCGCCGCGAACACGATGCGCTGACGAAAGAACAGAAGGAGCTGAACCGGTTGCTCAAATCCGAAAAGCTCCAATCGGAAAAGCTCATCGACGAGATCAAGGCCATCGACCGGCAGTTCGGGCAAGGGACGGCGATCGGCAAGCGGCGCACCGTGATCACCGGGCAAAAAGAATTCGAACAAATTCTCGCCAAAGCTGACGAAGCGGCCGAAGTCATCGCCGCCGTGCAGCGCGAGCCGATTACCATTGTGTGTTCGGACAAGCTGTGGGTGCGGAGCTTGAAGGGACACCAGGAGGACAATGACAGCATCAAATATCGCGAAGGCGACAAGCGCCGCTTCTGGCTACATGCGGAGACCACCGACAGCCTGATGCTGTTTGCGACCGACGGCAGATTCTTCACACTGGATTGTTCAAAGCTTCCGGGTGGGCGTGGCCTCGGAGAACCCATACGCGACTTCATCGATCTGCCACCGGAAGCCGATATTGTCGCTGCCTTTGTCCACAGGGAGG
This sequence comes from uncultured Bordetella sp., assembly GCA_964446945.1. Lineage (GTDB taxonomy): Bacteria > Pseudomonadota > Alphaproteobacteria > Micropepsales > Micropepsaceae > CAIYRG01. The sequence goes on along the minus strand of CAYUQO010000037.1, from coordinate 4,225 downwards.
GCCGGAAGCTCCTGCTGGCTGCAACATCGGGACACGGATTTGTCACCGACGAAGACACCGCGGTGGCGATGACGCGTTCCGGCAAAAAAGTCATGAATGTGCCGCCGGGAGTCGAGGCAGCCGTGTGCCGGATCGCGGAGGGAGACATGGTCGCGGTTGTCGGCGAGAACCGCAAATTGTTGATCTTCCCGTTCAGCGAAGTTCCAGAACTGGCGCGCGGCCGCGGGGTGATTCTGCAGCGCTATCGCGACGCAAAACTCAGCGACGTCTGCGCGTTTAATCGCAAGGATGGATTGCGGGACGCCAATGGACGTGAGTACTCGGCTGCCGAACTGAAGGACTACGTTGGCGAACGCAGCCATGCCGGACGTATTGTGCCGCGGGGTTTCGCGAAGTCGAATAAGTTCGGATAGGGCGCGCTACACGATCGGCATGGCGCGGGCGATGATTGCATCGACATCGGCTTCGCCGGCAAATGCGCCATAGCTTTGATGAACGTCGTCGCCCAATCGCGATGTGCAAAACAGATCCGCATCGGCGGGCGGCGCATGGCGCAACATCAAGCTGGCCTCGAGCAGCACGGCGACGCGTTCAGAGATTCGCCGCGCATCGGCTTCCTGAGCTTGCCGGAATGCTGACGTCAGGCGGGACAGGGCCTGGTCGAAATACCGGTTTGCGCCGCCAGCCAGCTTAAGTTCAGAAAGCAAAACATCCGCCGCCCCCGGATGGCGTGCCATCGCGCGCAGTACGTCGAGGCAGATGACATTTCCGGAACCTTCCCAGATGCCGTTGATTGGCGCCTGACGATAAAACCGGGCGATCGGCCATTCTTCGACGTAACCGCCGCCGCCGTGACATTCCATGCATTCGGCAACATGGCCAATGACTCGCTTGTTCAGCCAGTATTTCGCAATCGGCGTGGCGAGGCGCGAGAACAGTTGAGCGGTTTCATCGTGCTGCATTTCGTCGAAGCTTCGCGACAGCCGGAATGCGAGCATGGTCGCGGCTTCGGCTTCGACAGCGAGATCGGCCAGAACACGGCGCATCAGCGGCTGATCCACCAACAGTTTGCCGAACGCGCTTCGGTGAGACGTGTGCCACAGCGCCTGCGCGAGAGCCGTTTGCATGAATGCCGCAGGGGCAACCGCGCAATCGAGCCTGGTATGATGCACCATATCGATCAGCGTACGGATTCCGCGGCCCTCTTCGCCGATGAGCAGTGCTTCGGCGCCGTGATATTCGATTTCGGATGACGCGTTGGCCCGATCGCCAAGCTTATCCTTCAACCGCATGAGATGAATGCCATTGTGCTTTCCCTCGCGGCGCATGCGCGGCGCCAGAAAGCAGGTCAGGCCATTGGCTGTCTGTGCCAGTGTCAGAAAAGCGTCTGACATCGGCGCGGAACAGAACCATTTATGCCCCTCCAGCCGATACCAGCCACCGCCCAGCGGCTCTGCCCGTGTCGTATTTGCGCGCAGGTCGGAACCACCCTGCTTCTCGGTCATCGCCATGCCAACCGTCACGCCGCGTTTCATTCCGGCAGGACGCATTGATGGGTCATATTCGGCGGCGGCGATCGCCGGGATCCATTCCCCTGCCGCCTCAGGTGCGTGCTTGAGCGCTGCCGGCGCGGCATAGGTCATCGTCACCGGACAGCAAACGGCCGGTTCGACTTTTGCGAGCAGGTATTCGAGCGCGGCGTGCAGCGTGTGGCCGCATGGTTCGCTCCGCCAGGGCGCGGCTGACGTTCCGGCCTTCAGCGCCCTGCCTATGACCGTGTGATAGGCCGGGTGGTATTCCACGCAGTCGATGCGCCGGCCGTAACGATCATGGCTGTGAAGTTCCGGCGTGTGACGATGAATGGCCGCCGCCATCTCCCACATTTCGGCGGTTCCCATATCGCTGCCGAACCCATGGAGCCGAGCCTTGTCGATCCCAGGACCTTCGCGGCCGATCGCTTCCGTCAGGACGCGATCGCTGGTGAAAAGGTTAATGTTCTCGAAGCGGGGCGGCTGATTGGCCACTTCGTCCGTCCACGTCGGATCGCGTTCCATTTGCTTACGCCAAAGCCTTCGAATGACACAGTTTGGTCACGGAAACCCATCGTAGCAATGCGCATTTACGGTAACGGATATGAGAGGAGATCACGCGCAATTTCACTCGCGCGATTGCAGTCATGCAGGTGGTACGCAGTTTGTTCTTCGCACTGACATTATCGGCCATGGTGCCCGCCATTGGTCAGTCTGCCACTCCCGCGCCGCAACGCGAAAGCTTCACTCCAGTTCCGCTGTCTCATGCATCAAATGATGCGCAATTGCTGTGGTCGAGGCTCAAGAGCGGACTTTCTCCTGAATTGTACGGCAATTTCGATCTCTTCATCTATGTCAACAAGGCAGAGCAGGGTCCCTGGGCCCAGCATCTCTACGCATTCGCGAAACCTTCAGGGCAAAATCCCGATGCCGAAATGATTTTGATGATGGATACGGCCGCATCCACGGGTCGCGAGACGATGGAGCGCGCAAAAGACGGTCAGTTTGTATCGACCGCCACTCCGGCCGGATTCTACGAACTCGATCCACAACGTTTCGAAACCGGGCACCATTCCCGGCAATGGCAGCAGGACATGCCAAATTCGATGTTTTTCAACTGGCAGGACAAGGGCGTGCAAACCGGACTTGCCATTCACGGCGTGACGGACGCGCCATCCATTGCCGCGCTCGGCCATCGTGCCAGCGCGGGGTGCATCCAGATTTCGCTGGATGCATCGCGGGAGCTGTTCAATTTCATCACTGGCGATTTCGAAGGCAATGTTCCCCAGTTTGCCTATGACAAGAAGAAGCGCACCATCAGTAATACGGGCGAATTCGCGCGCGGTAAGGACGGCCAGATCGTAATGGCCGACGGTTATCGGGTGCTCATCATTGTCGAGGATCTGCAGAACGGCCTGCTGACATCGCAGCTCGCAACGCCGCAAAACACCCACAAGGGATAAGTTCGGCAAGCCCTGTCAGGCGTGACCGCTGACGAGCCAGATGATGATGATGATCGGAATTGGAATCCCGATCAGCCACAATAATAGTGAGCGCATAATGTACCTCTCGGGTATGCGCGGAGGTAAATGACGCGAATGGCAATTTGTTCCGGCAACGGAACAAATCATTTGGAGGCCCGTGCGATCTCGTAGAACGCGATCGCAGCCGCATTTGAAACATTCAGGCTCTCAATCATTCCACGCATCGGAATATGGGCGCTGGTGTCACAGCGCTCCCGAACGAGGCGCCGTACGCCGCTGCCTTCTGCCCCGAGCACAATGGCGACATCACTTCCGTTCAGTGCTGCGCGGATGTCCTCCGGTCCATCCGCGGCCAATGCAATCCGCCAGATGCCGAAACGGCCCATATCCTCGAGCGCCCGGGCGATGTTCACCACGGCAATCCGCGGGATCTGGTCCAGCGCACCCGATGCCGCTTTGGCGAGCACGCCGGATTCGGGTGGAGAGTGCCGCGCCTGCACGACCACCCCGGTAAATCCGAATGCCGCTGCCGACCGCAGAATGGCGCCTTCATTATGAGGGTCGGTGATCTGGTCCAGGACGGCGAACCGCCGGCTGCCAGGCGTGCTGGCTTCGATCACTTCGTCGAGATCGCGTTCGGGCAGCGGTTCGCACAAAAGCGCCACCCCCTGATGAACTGCGTCTTTCGGAAGTACCTGTCCGAACTTTTGCGGATTGCAGATTTCGGAAGGAACCTGGCCGAGCAGCGGCCGAAGTTTTGGCGAAACTGTTTCCGCGAGGAGCGCCCGGACGACTTTTCGCGCGGGATTTGCGAGGGCCGCATGCGCGGCGTGAAAGCCATAAAGCCAGTAGGCTCGTCCGGACGTCGGGCTGTGCTGATCACTGCGGGGCGGGCGATCGCGTCGGGTCATGGACGAGGCAAAAGCACGAGTGCTTGCGCGCCACAAGGCGCTTCGCGAACGAAGTTCCGCCCGGCCCGGAAGCGTGACCGAAGCCGGTGATTATCCTATTGACAGCAGCAAACATTTAACCAATATGCGCGGTCCGCAGTCTCACTCCGGAGCAAATGCGCTTGCCGGCTGTCATGTCTATTTGTCAGCCGGTTTTTGGCATGAGAACTAAGGGCGAATGCGGCCAGGGTGCAGGGATTTAGACGCCATCTTCAGACGGGGGAGTGTCCCGAGCGGCAAAGGGGGCGGACTGTAAATCCGC
>CAYUQO010000036.1:0-18216 GCA_964446945.1 uncultured Bordetella sp. | reverse complement strand
GCAGGTCCAAGCACGAAGAAATGGAGCATGCCATTGCCGCGTCGCGGGAAGTGGGGCGGCCGGTGAAAGTGACGTGGAGCCGCGAGCAGGACATTCGCGGCGACCGTTATCGTCCGGAGGCGGCGGTCAAATTCCGCGCCGCGCTTGGTCCGGACGGCATGCCCGTCGCTGTCGAAGCCAAAGTCGCAGTGGGATCGATCAACCGTTCGGTCGGCCGTCCAACCGAAAATGGCATCGAAGGGCAAGCGGTCGATGGCATCGTCAACTCGCCCTACAAGATCCCGAATTTCTATGTCGGCGGCGTGATGAAGAACACGCATTTGCCGGTGCATTTCTGGCGCTCCGTGGGCGGATCACAGAACTGCTTCTTCTATGAAAGCTTCATCGACGAACTGGCTCATGCGGCGGGCAAGGACCCGTATCAATTCCGCCGCGCCATGGTGGAGCGCAAGGATTTCGTCGGGGTGCTCGAAGCGCTGCACGACAAGAGCAACTGGGCGAGCAAGCTGCCGCGTGGCCGCGGCCGCGGAATCGCAGTGGCGGAAAACCACGGCTCAGTCGTCGGCACCGTTGCCGAAGTGACAGCCAACGGCGACCAGATCAAGGTCGATCGTCTGGTGGTCGCGGTGGACTGCTATCACGTGGTCAATCCGAAGATCATCGAAGCGCAAATGGAATCCGGCGCGATGTTCGGACTTTCGGCGGCGCTCTGGGGCGAGATGACCGTGAAAGACGGACAGGTTCAGGAGCTGAACTTCGACAAATATCGCATCGTCCGTCAGGCCGAAGCGCCGAAGGTCGAGGTCCATCTGGTGCCGTCAGGCGGCCCGAAGTTCGGTGGCATCGGCGAATGCGGTACCGCGACCATTGCACCGGCGGTCGTGAATGCGATCTTTGCCGCGACCGGCAAGCGCGTGCGCGAACTGCCGCTGAAGAACGTCAAGCTGTCGCAGCTCGCGAGCCTTTAAGACCGGTCAGCTTGGGGGAGGGCAGCGTCGTCCCTCCCCTCTAGTAGCTCGTCAGGTGATCGAGATACCACAACGCCATGCGAGCCGTGGCCAAGCTGTCACGTGCAGATTGTGACAACTGTCTCATTTCAGCGATTGTGCGGGCGGTGCGTTCGCGGCTGCGGACAGCGTCGCTGATGTGACGCTGTAGCTCGGCAGTGGAATTATCGTCGCTCGGCCGCAATCGATAATATCCTTAACTATTAGCCATTTGACCCTAACACGCGTGAGGTTAATCTCCACAACCAGAATCGATTCGCTTGGGGGCGGCGTGGCGGATCCGGCGTGTAGGAGCCGTTCGAAATGATGCATTATCACGGCAGATTTGCCGTCCTGATTCCCTTTGCGGGTCTGATTGCCGCCTGCGCATCAACCCCGACACCACCGCCCATGGTCGCGCGTGCTGTGCCGCCACCGGCGCCGCAACGCGTGGCTCCACCGCCTGCGCCGGCCGTGCCGGTGCCGCACCCGGCTTACAAAGTCGGCGACCCCTACCAGGTCAATGGCGTCTGGTATTACCCGCAGGAACAGCCGGAGTACGACACCACCGGAATCGCTTCCTGGTACGGTCAGGATTACCAGGGCAAGCCTACGGCGGATGGCGAGATTTTCGACCGTATGGCTGTGACCGGCGCCCACCCGACGCTGCCGATGCCGGTCAATGTTCGTGTGACCAATCTGGAAAATGGCCGTTCAATTGTCGTCCGCATCAATGATCGCGGGCCTTACGTGAATGGCCGCATTCTTGATGTGTCCGAACATGCGGCTGATCTGTTGGGATTTCGCCAGCAGGGGCTGGCGCGGGTGCGGGTAACTTTCCTCGGCCGGGCGGATCTGAACGGCCCGGGACTGGCGTCGCTGGCCGATGAAACCCCAATGGCCATCGCCACTGCGATACCGGCAGCTCCGGTTACGGCCGTTGATGTCGGAATGTTGCCGCCGGTCACTGGAGTGGCTGTAGCGCCAGAAAAGCAGCTGGCAGCCTTACCGACGCCGGTCGAACAGCAGATTCTGCCGCCGCTCCCGGAAAAGGTGGACGGGCAGGTGATCGAGATGCCGGTTCCGGAGGCAACCGCACTATACGTCCAGGCCGGCGCATTTCTTTCGCTTACCAACGCCAATTACCTCGCCTCGCGTCTGAGCAGCGCAGGCGCAAAGGTGTCGACCGGATCCAAGGATGGGCGGCCCATTTACCGGGTCAGGGTCGGGCCATTCCAGTCGGTCGATGATGCGGACGCTGCGCTGTCCCGGATTGAAGGGTTGGGCCAGAACGATGCCCAGATCGTGGTCGATCCAGCCGGCTAAGCCGGCTCGCGATTCTAAACGGGAAATTTATCCGCGCGATGCAAATTGCGTGCGAGAACGTTTTCTAGAGCATTCGTCTTTTCTTTCCGGCTCAACTCCAGGAGGGCCCCTGTGTCCGCTTTGCGCTTAGTTACTCCGCTGATGTTTGGGGCTGCGGTTGCCGCCGCGCCGGTTCTGGCCGCGGGCGCCCGCGCCGAAATCATGACCACCGCCAAAGAGGCGATGATCTATGACTACGACACGGGTGAAACGCTGTTCTGCAAGGACTGCGACCAGCCGATGCCGCCGTCATCGATGAGCAAACTGATGACCGTGGAAATGGTGTTCCAGCGCCTCAAAGACGGCCGGTTGAAGCCCACCGACACCATGCATGTCACCGAGACGGCATGGCGGCAGGGCCAGAAGGACAATGAATCCAAGATGTGGGTGGCGTTGAATTCCGATGTCCCCGTCGATGACCTGCTGAAGGGCATCATCGTCCAGTCCGGCGGCGATGCGTGCGTCGTCGTCGCGGAGACGCTCGGCGGAAGCGAGCCGGCATTTGCCGAGATGGAGAATGCGCGCGCCAAAGAACTCGGATTGACGCATTCGCATTTTGCCAATTCCAGCGGTTTGCCGGATCCCGGGCAGTACATGTCGTCCGAGGACCTGGTGAAGCTGTCGGCCCATCTCATCCATGACTATCCGGAATACTACAAATATTTCGCCATCAAGGATTTCACCTGGAGCAATATCAAACAGGGCAACCGCAATACGCTGATCGGCGAAAGCACCGGAGTTGACGGTTTGAAAACCGGGCATACGGACGCGGGCGGTTACGGCATGATCATCTCCGCGCAGCGCAACGGCCGGCGGCTGATCGTGATCGTCAACGGCTTGAACAGCGAGCGTGCGCGTTCGGACGAGGCTCGCAGGCTGCTCGATATCGGCTATCGCGAATTCAAGGACTACCGGATCGCCGGCAAGGGCGATGTGCTCGCCAGCGCCGAACTCTGGGGCGGCACGAAGGACGTGGTCGCCGTGACGGTGAAAGATCCGCTGAAGGTTATGCTCCCCGTCGATTCACGTCCGCAGATGAAGGTGACGCTGCGTTACGACGGTCCCATCCATGCGCCGGTGGCAGCGGGCCAGCAGATCGGCACGCTGGTCGTTTCGGCTCCCGGAAAGCCGGACAAAGTTGTGCCGGCAGTGGCGGCTGAGTCGATCCCGTCCAATGGCTTTCTCGACAAAATGATGACCGGTCTGCAAGCGCTGGTGTTCGGCGCGAAGGCGTGACCGCACGGGGCCGGTTTATTACTTTTGAAGGCGGCGAGGGCGCCGGTAAATCGACCCAGGTACGAATGCTCGTGAGCCGGCTCAAAGAGGCCGGGCGGCAGGTGATTGCGACGCGCGAGCCGGGCGGATCACCGGGCGCGGAAGCCATCCGCAAATTGCTGGTCGAGGGCGCAACCGATCGCTGGGCGCCATTGCCGGAGACTCTGTTGTTCCTCGCCGCCCGCAGCGACCATGTCGTGAGCGTGATCGAACCGGCGCTGGCAGCCGGACAGTGGGTGGTCTGCGATCGCTTTACCGATTCGACCGTGGTGTATCAGGGCATGGTCCGTGGATTGGGAATCGAACGCGTCCAGCTACTGCAGCGACTCACGGTGCCGGTCACTCCTGATCTGACATTCGTGCTTGATATCGACCCGCGCGAAGGACTGTCGCGCACGCACGGGCGGGCAGGCGTCGAGGATCGTTTCGAAAAATTCGAGGGCGAATTTCATCTGCGGCTGCGCGAAGCTTTTCTCAGCATCGCCAAAAATGAGCCGGAACGCTGCATGGTCGTGGATTCATCGCGCCCGCCTGATATCGTGGCCGAGGAAATCTGGCGAACCGTTGCGGCGCGTTTAGAATGAAGTCTGACCCGGCAAATCTCGACGAGCCCGATCGCATTCCCAGCCAACCGCATCCCCGGGAAAGCTACGAGCTATTCGGTCAGGACGAGGCGCTGTCGCGTGCAGCGCGCGCCATCCGCGGAGGCCGACCGCCGCACGGACTCCTGCTCGCCGGCGAACCCGGAATTGGCAAGGCGACACTTGCCTATCGCATTGCCCGCTATCTGCTGCGCTACGGCGCGAGTGGCGACGGTCCGGCCGATTTGTTCGTGACGCCGAATGATCCGGTTTCGCGCCAGATGGAGGCGCAGGCACATCCCGGGCTTTTGGTTCTGAAGCGTCCCTGGGACGAGAAGACCCGCAAATTCAAAAACTTCGTCACCGTGGACGAAATCCGCAAGCTGGGCGAATTTTTTGGGCTGAAATCCACCTCGGGCGGCTGGCGCGTCGCGCTCGTCGACAGTGCCGACGAGATGAATGCCAATGCGGCGAACGCTTTGCTGAAAAATCTGGAAGAGCCACCGGCGCGAGCGCTGCTGATACTGATCAGTCATGCTCCGGGCCAATTGCTGCCGACCATCCGTTCTCGCGTGCGGCGGCTCGACATGAAGCCATTGCCCGAAAACCTCCTGGTCGAAATGCTCGCGCGCATGGCGCCCGATGTCGGTGAAGACGAACGCAACCTGCTGGCGCGTCTGTCCGAGGGATCGCTTGGTCTCGCACTCAAGCTCGCGAGCGACGAGGGGGCCCAATTCGCCGAAGCCGCCGAACATCTATTGGCCTCGGGTTCGCCGGATTGGAACGCAATGCTGAAGCTCGCCGAGCGAATCGGCAGGCGCCCGGACAATCTCGAAGCTTTTGGGGATTTCCTGCTGCGCGCGGTTTCACGGCGAATCCGTGCGCGGGCCGAAGCGGGCCGCGGCGACGAGCGCGCGGTCGAATTGCGGGAACAATTGAACGGTCTGTTCAGTCGCGCCGCGGGTCTCAACCTGGAACCGCGGCAGACCGTGTTGGCCGCGGCGGGGCTGATCGCAACCGCCCATCGCCAGCACGTGTTGTGACGCTTGTGGAGACAAGAGCAAGCTGGATCAAGAAAGTAACCTCCCCCTTGTGGGGTTGGAGCCGTCGCGCGGCAGCAAAGCGGACGCGCAGGCGGAAACGAAATTTGCCGAGCAAATTTCGGGTGGGGGTAATTCGCCGAGATTCGACCCGGACTCATCTTGCTCCATGTTGTGAGCCCGCGACCCCCGTGGCAGAAACCTGAACGATGTATGTTGATAGCCACTGCCATCTCGATTTCCCGGAATTCGCTCTCGAACTCGGCGACGTCCTGACGCGGGCACGCAGGGCGGGCGTGCAACATTTCCTGACCATCGGGACGGCGTTCAAGCGGTTTGCCGATGTCCGCCGCGTGGCGGAGTCCGCACCGGATATTCATTGCACGGTTGGGGTCCATCCCCACGATGCGGCAGAAGAGCCGGTAACCGCCGAAATGCTTCTGACCGAAAGCGCGCACGAAAAGGTCGTCGGATTCGGCGAGACCGGCCTCGACTATTACTACCTGCACAGCCCACGCGAGGCCCAGATCGCGAATTTCCGGGCCCATATTGCAGCGGCGCGGCGAAGCGGGTTGCCCGTCGTAGTCCACACGCGTGACGCCGAGGACGACACCATCGCCATCCTCGAGGAGGAACAGGCGAAAGGTGCGTTTTCCGGAGTGATCCATTGCTTCACGGGAACGGCGCGCCTTGCCGGGGCGGCGCTCGACCTCGGCTTCCACATTTCCGTCTCGGGCATTGCGACGTTCAAGAAGTCCGAGCCGTTGCGCGCAACACTCAAGGAAGTGCCTTTGAACCGGTTACTGGTTGAAACGGATTGTCCCTACCTCGCGCCGCAGCCGGTGCGCGGCAAACGCAATGAGCCGGCATTCCTGGTGCACACCGCCGCGATGCTGGCAGAGCTGAAAGGTGTTACGCAGGACGAGTTAGCGCGCAGCACGAGCGATAATTTTTTCCGCCTATTTTCCAAAGCGGCCCCGGCGTGAGCGGAGATTTTCTCGAGGCGGTCATTCTCGGTTGCGGTTCTTCGACCGGCGTGCCGAGGATCGGCGGTCCGAACGGTGCGGGCGAGTGGGGCGCCTGCGATCCCGCCCACCCGCGAAACCGGCGGCGGCGGTGTTCGCTACTGGTCCGCCGCGGCGCGACGACAGTTCTGGTCGATACGTCGCCGGATTTGCGCGAGCAATTGCTCGCCGCGCGCTGTTCGCGGCTCGATGCGGTCTTGATCACCCATCCGCATGCGGACCAGATCAACGGCATTGACGATCTGCGCCCCCTGACTTTCGGCCATGGGCGGAAAATTTCAATGTATGGCGATCGCGCGACCATGGAGCATGTACAACGGCAATTCGCCTATTGCTTCGAACCGATGAATGGCTATCCGTCGATTGCAACGGCGCATGTGTTTGCGGAGCCTTTCGGCGAAATCCGGATCGCCGGGGAGGGCGGCGAGATTCCGGCCATTGCCTTCTGGCAGCGGCACGGGCCGATCGATTCATTGGGGTACCGCTTCGGCGGACTGGCGTATTCGAGCGATGTCGTCGAACTTGATGATGCTGCCTTCGCCGTGCTCGGCGGCGTCGATACCTGGATCGTGGATTCGCTGCGCTATCACCAGCATCCGACGCACGCGAATGTCGAAACCGCCTTGCGCTGGATCGAGCGCGTAAAACCGCGTCACGCTGTGCTGACGAATCTCAATATTGATATCGACTACGCGAAGTTGAAGTCGGAACTGCCGGATGGCGTCGAACCGGCCTATGACGGCATGGTGCTCCGCGCGCCGGTGTAATGACGCCGTGTCATCCCCGGCGAGACGCAGCGAAGCTGCGGCGAGGGAAGGGGATCCATCAGGCGCGCGTCGGCGCGCCAAAAGAATCTTTTCGCGCCGCAGATGCGGCGCGGATGCGTCCCCTTTCCGCGCCTTGCGGCGCGCCGGGGATGACACAGTTATTTAGGAGCGTTTAAGCCCACAACGCCCGGGTCGCCAATCGCGCGCCTTCCGACAGGCTCCTGAATTTCTCCCAGACGATCGTCGGATGAACCTCGGGTACCGCGCGCGGCATGGAAGCAAAACCGCAATCCGCTCCGGCAATGACATTCTCGCGGCCGACTATGCGGGCGAAGCGCTGAATGCGTTCGGACACCAGTTCCGGATGTTCAACCAGCACCGTGCAATGGCTGATGACGCCGGGAATGATCGCTTTGCCGGGCGGCAGTTTGACCGTCTCCCACAGCTTCCATTCGTGTTCGTGGCGCGGATTTGATGCTTCGAATGAATAGAAGTTGGCGCGGATCTTCAGCACGATATCGATCAGGTGCTTGAACTCGAGATCGTAGACGCGCGGGCCCATATTGATGCCGTAACAGGTATGGTGCCGGATACGCTCGACGGGCAAATCGCGCAGCGTGTGATTCAGGATTTCGACATAATGGTTGGCCCAGCGCCTTACGTCGTCGACGCTGAGCGCCGGTTCCAGCATGTAATGCATCGCGAGATGCGGATCGTCGATCTGAAGCATGAATCCGGCCGCGATGATCGCCTGATATTCCTCCCGCATGGCCTCGCCGATGGCGAGCAGGAAGTCGTCATCTGACTTGTAGTACCGATTCAGGTGATAGCGGTGAATCTGGCCCGGCGAGACCGCCGGCATGAAAACGTCTTCGACCTGCACATTCTTCAGTGCCGCCTTCAGGTTCGCGATATCGGTCTCAAGCTGCTTGTGGCCGATATAGCGGATCGGTCCGCTGCAGATCATCGGCGCCGGCCGCGAGCCGGAATGACCATGGGTGTAGAATTCCGGGAAAGCGCGCTTCTCGCGGGTGTCGAGTTGCGGCGGGTCATCCTTGCGCGCCTCCATACCGCCGAGACGCTCGTGAATATAGGTGATGAAGCCCGGCTTGGACTGTTCACCATCATCGACGATATCGATGCCGCATTCCGCCTGGCGATGGACGATGTCGTCGACGGCCTTGTGGACTGCGGTCGCGTAACCGGGCTGCGACCCGCCGCCGGCCATCATTTCTGACAGCGAGTCGGGCCGGGGCAGGCTGCCGACATGGGTGGTGAGGATTCGCCGATAGCGCTGGGCTTCAATGGTCATGGAGTTTGTTCCGCTGGAACGCGATCTTCACTGGTTGGGAATTGCCACGCAATAACCCGGATTAACCGGCGCGAGGAGCACCCGTTCTGCTTACTCGCATTTAACGGCAATGCTTAGAATCAAAATCCTCCGGGCGTACCCCCTAATTTCCGGAGGTGTTGCCGGGCCACGGCCGGGGTCCCAGCCGTGGTCCGCTTTTTTCGGCGCCGGATCAGTTTGTGTTTCTTCGACGCGTCCAGTGGGTTGGTTTCACCTGACCGACGAATTGGCCGTCCCAAATGGCGAGCGTGACGCCAAACAAGCCGAACACGATCAACACGGCGACGCCGTCCATCGTGCCGATCAGCGTTTGGACAGCGTGGCTGCCCGAAAGAAGCTCGGTCAAACCCGAAACCAGGATTGGGATGCCCGAGCCAATTCCGAAGCAAAATAACACCTTGAAGAAAACCACGCCGATCCCGTGTCCCACCGTGTCGACCACATCGGCAGAGCGCTTTTCGCTTTTAGGACCTTTGAGCATGGGGTTATCTTCGCATGGGTTAAAATTCGGGGGTAGTACTCATGGAAGAAGTGGAACTCACCACACGGAGAGTGGCCAAGATCTGGTGGGCGCTGATGTTTCGCCTGATTGCTGGATCGGTGTTTCTCGTCGTTGTGCTGTTCCTTCTGAATTCCGCATTCGCGTTTTTGGGTGTGGCGGTTCAGGGACCGGTTCGGATTGCCGTCCTCGCTTTTGGGATTCTTGGCCAATTGGCGGTCCTGTACCTCGCGCTGACGGGTATCCTGGAAGCACGATACCCCGAGTTCCGCATTGCCCTGGTGCGCGACCAAACCTCAAACTGAGGCGTTCTGTACCGGGGCATCAGCCTGTGGCGGCATCGCTCAGGCATGGATCCGAGGCAGATCAGCCACAATGGCAGGAAACGAAGATAAACTGGGTGAGGCCGAACGGCATGTTCGCGAAGGCGAGCAGCAAATAGCGAGACTCAAAGCTCAAATCGCAAAGCTCGAAAACGACGGTCATTTCGGGGCGGCAGAAGAGCCGAGGAGATTGCTTGCTACATTCGAGCAAACCCAGCGGCTCCATGTCGAGCACCTCGAACTGGAGCGAGCTGAGAAAGCCGAAAAGTCAAACTGACTAACCGTCTCTGACCAGCCCCAGCGTCACTCCGTCCGACCATAACGGCGGCACCGAGTACATCGGCGGGACGGTTTTGACCTTGAGGTCCATTCGACATAAGCCAAAGTTGGCACGTGGCGGTGGATGCGACATGCAGGACAATCTGACCAAAGCGCAGCACTACCGTGCCCTGGAGAAGCAGATGCGGGAATCCGCTGGACAAGAGCAGGATCAAAAGCGTCGGAAAGAGCTTACCGAGCTTGCAGATCAGTACCGGCGTTTGGCCGACAACCTCGTCGGACGGCACAATCGTTGACGGGCTGATCCCAACTGGGGCGCACATCCGTCACTTCCCATAATATTGCTTATACGCATTATGGACTGATGCCGAGGCGCGAATTTGTTGACTGACCGCGCTACTTTCGGGACACATCCCCCGATGTCCGACCCTGCCTCACCCGGAGATATCCAGCGCCTGCTGAGCATCATGCGGCGTCTGCGCAATCCCGATGGCGGCTGCCCCTGGGACCTGGAGCAGAATTTCGCGACCATCGCGCCATACACGATCGAAGAAGCTTACGAAGTCGCATCATCCATCGAGGCCGGTGATTTCACGTCCCTCAAGGATGAACTCGGCGACCTGCTGCTCCAGGTGGTCTTTCATGCCCAGATGGCCAGCGAACAAGGCCTGTTCAATTTTGCCGATGTGGTCGCGGCGATCTGCGAAAAGATGATCCGGCGTCACCCGCATGTATTCGGAGAAACCGGGGTTCAATCGGCCGCCGGCGTGACCCACGCCTGGGAGGAAATCAAACGCCAGGAACGTGCCGAAAAATCCGGCGAGGCCGGCGGGCTTCTGGACGACGTGCCGACTGCCCTTCCAGCCCTGATGCGCGCCATCAAACTGCAAAATCGCGCGGCTCAGGTCGGATTCGATTGGCCCAGCGCCGTTACCGTGACCGACAAAATTGCCGAAGAATCCCGCGAACTCGCCGAAGCCAAGGACAGCGGGGACAAGACGAAACTGGCCGAGGAATTCGGTGACATGCTGTTCGCCATGGCCAATCTGGCGCGGCATCTGAAGCTCGATCCCGAAGATGCGCTGCGCGGCGCCAATGCGAAATTTGTTCGGCGGTTTCGTTCGATCGAAGCCGGAATCGCGGCGCAAGGGCGGACAATGCAGGAAGCATCGCTCGAAGAAATGGAAGCGCTTTGGCAGGAGGCAAAACGGACGGAAAGGGAAAAGGAGTGAAAATCCCGCTTGGAGCAGGATGAATTTATCTAAAGGTAGCCTCCCCCTGGTGGGGAGGCACACGAATTCGCCCTTCAGCAAATTCGTGGGTGGGGGATGCTCGACGAATTACCCCCACCCCAAAAATGCTTCGCATTTTTGGACCTCCCCACAAGGCGGAGGTAAAAACAATGCTGCGATACAGGTACTATTTAGAACGATGACGCCCTGCGGCGGCGGGGTTCGAAAATCGCCACACGGCCGGGGTAATGGGCAAAGAAGCGCTCGGTTGTCGCCGCATCGCCGGTCACGAGCAGGTCGACCGATTTCTCGCTGGCGCGGCGTTCCAGCACACGGCCATTCGCATAGGCCCAGGCGATCCCTGCACCGTCCGAGGGGTCGAGTTTAATCCGGATGATGGTTTCCGCCTGACCCAGCAGCCGATCGAGCAGCGCCAGCAGATCATCCAGGCCCTCCCCCGACACCGCCGAAATCGCCACCTGATCCTTCGGCGCCCTGCCCGATCTGTTGCGCGCCAACAGTGAACGCCGAACTTCCGGCTGCAGAAGATCGATCTTGTTCAGCACTTCGACGATGACGCGTTCGTCCTGGTCGACGCCAAGTTCGGCCAGCACCTTCATGACGTCGGATTTTTGAGCGTCGCTCTCGTCATGAGCGATGTCGCGGACATGCAGGATGATATCGGCCTCCAGCACCTCCTCAAGCGTGGCGCGAAACGCCGCCACCAGTTGCGTCGGGAGATCGGCGATGAAGCCCACAGTATCGGACACAACGATGCGCCGGCCGGATTCGAGCTTCAGCCCGCGCATGGTCGGGTCCAGCGTGGCGAACAGCATGTCTTTGGCCAGGACCTCAGCCGTGGTCAGGCGGTTGAACAAAGTCGATTTGCCGGCATTGGTGTACCCAACAAGTGCGACAACGGGATACGGCACGCGTTTGCGCGCCCGGCGATGCAGCGCGCGGGTACGCTTCACCTCTTCCAGTTCTCCCTTGATTTTGGCGATGCGCTCGCCGATCAGCCGCCGGTCGGTCTCGATCTGAGTCTCGCCCGGGCCGCCGAGGAAGCCGAATCCGCCGCGCTGGCGTTCCAGATGGGTCCAACTGCGCACCAGACGCGAACGCTGATAGGTCAGATGCGCGAGTTCAACCTGTAACCTGCCTTCGCGGGTCCGGGCGCGCTCGCCAAAAATCTCCAGAATCAAGGCGGTACGATCCAGAACCTTGACGCCCCACGCCCGTTCGAGATTGCGCTGCTGCACCGGCGACAGGCTGGAGTTGACGATGACAACTTCGGCCTCCAGCGCGCTGCATGCCGCCTTCAACTCCTCGACTTTGCCGGATCCGATGAGCGTGGCCGGCGTGGGGCGGGCAATGACGGCGATGACGCTGTCCACGACCGCAAGACCGATTGCGGCGGTCAGTGCGGCGGCCTCTTCAAGGCGCGATTCTTCCGCGCGGCTAGAGTCGGCTGCGGATTTCCTCGCGACATGCAGGACGATTGCCCGTGTCGTTGTTTGCGTGGCGGTTCCGCGCCGCGCGCCCTTCGATGCGCTACGGCTCAGGACTCCGCAGCTCCGGCCGCTTCATGGTCCTGCAATTGCACCGGGCCGATCGGCATGACGGTCGAGATCGCGTGCTTGTAGACAAGCTGAACCTGACCATCGCGGCGCAGCAAGACGCAGAAGTTGTCGAACCAGGTGATGTTCCCCTGCAATTTCACGCCATTGACCAGATAGATCGTGACCGCGGTTTTGCTCTTGCGGACCGAATTGAGAAATGTGTCCTGAAGATTCTGTGGCTTCTCATTCATGGGTGAACCCCATTTGTTATACGGCGCGGCAACTGGGCGCGCGGCCAAAGACCATATAGGCGTTTGAAGCGAAAGCGAAGCGCAAAACACTTCAGGTTGATACGGTGGTTCCCGTCAGTCGCGAATAGAGCTCATGCACTTTGCGTGCAATGGCGCCGGGCTTGCCGTCACCCAGCCGCTTGCCATCGATCGATACGACCGGAATCACTCCGCCCGAAGCCGATGTAATAAAAGCTTCTTTTGCCGCCAGCGCTTCGTCAACACTGAAAGCGCGCTCTTCGAACGGAATGCCGGTGGCCGATTTAAGCGCGGTCAATACGCCCGCGCGCGTGACACCGGCGAGGATATTCTGACTGAGGTTTCGTGTCACCAGCACGCCGTCGCGCGTGACGATCCAGGCATTGGCGGAAGTTCCTTCGGTGATCATGAGATCGTCGTCCACCAGCCAGGCTTCGAAGGCGCCACGCTTGCGGGCTTCCGATTTGGCCAGTGCATTGGGCAACAATCCGGTGGTTTTGATATCGCACCGGCCCCAGCGCAAATCCGGCATGGTGACGACTGCGATGCCCTCGGAACGGCGTTTCTCGACGGCGGCAACGTCCATCGAGCGCGCCGTCATCATCAGCGACAGTTTCGGATTGCCGGGAATGACATGATCGCGGCGATAGGCACCGCGCGTCACCTGAAGATAGACCAGCCCGTTGCGCAGACGATTGCGCCGTACTACTTCGCGCATGACAATGCCGAGCGCGGAAGGCGGCATCGGCATCGGCATCTGCAGTTCATTCAGGCTGCGGCCAAGCCGTGCCGTGTGCCCCTCTTCGTCAATCAGCTTGCCATCAAGAACGGCACACACTTCATAAACCGCATCGGCAAACTGGAGACCGCGGTCTTCGATATGAACGCAGGCCTCTGCATGGGGAAGGTAGCGTCCGTTGAGATAAGCAATGCGCCCGGACGGCGCCGGACGATGATGATTGGATCTCACGCGTTGAATGCCTGATCGAGTTTGGGAGAATTGACGCCGAGCGATTTCAGTTTGCGATGCAGGGCCGAGCGCTCCATGCCGATGAACGTGGCGGTGCGCGAGATATTGCCGCCAAATCGGTTGATCTGCGCCAGCAGGTAATCGCGTTCAAAGAGTTCGCGCGCTTCGCGCAACGGCAAGGTGATGATCAGGTCGGGTTTTGCGCCTTGCGACCAGGGTGACGCCGCGCCATTGAAATTCGCCGGCAACAGGTCGGCCGAAATCGCCCCCGCCGCGTCGTCGGTCGCCAGGATCAGCAGCCGCTCCACGATGTTGCGCAGCTGACGCACATTTCCCGGCCAGTGATAGGCCTGCAACACCGCCATGGCTTCGCCGGAGACCTTACGCATCGGCAAACCCGATGCGGCGGACAACCGCTTCATGAAATGATCGACCAGCAGCGGAATGTCATCGCGTCTTTCGGCAAGCGACGGGACACGTAACGGTACGACATTGAGCCGGTGATAGAGATCCTCCCGGAAGCGGCCGGCTTCGATTTCCTGCCGCAGATCTGAAGTCGAAGATGAAATCACGCGGACATCGACCTGTACGCGGGTTGAGCCGCCGACGCGCTGAAACGATTGATCGATCAGCACGCGCAGGATCTTGCCCTGGGTTTCCAGCGGCATGTCGGCGACTTCGTCGAGGAACAGAGTGCCGCCATGTGCGAGTTCAAGAAGTCCGATCTTGCGCGCTTCTTCGGTTTCAATGCCGAACAGCTCGGTTTCGATCCGCGCCGGTTCCATCATCGCGCAGTTCACCGCAATGAACGCGTTGCCGGCGCGGCGCGACAGCGAATGGGTGAGGCGCGCCACGACTTCCTTGCCCGAGCCGGATGGGCCGGTGATCATCACCCGGCTGCCCGTGGGCGCGATCTTGTCGATCAGTTGACGCAGCTGGGCGATGGCCGGGGATTGGCCGCAGAGCTCGGTATCATCACCGGCCCTCAGCTTGAGTTCCTCGACCTGCCGTTTCAGGCGTGCCGATTCGAGCGCGCGCCGCACCGTGTGACACAGCTTGTCGGCTTTGAACGGCTTCTCGATGAAATCGTAAGCGCCTTTTTTGATCGCGGCGACGGCGGTTTCGATCGTGCCGTGGCCGCTGATGATCACCACCGGAAGATCAGGATGATCGCGCACGATTTCATCCAGCACCTGTATGCCGTCGAGGCGGCTGCCCTGGAGCCAGACATCGAGAACGACGAGATGCGGCCGGCGCTGGGTTATCGCATTCAACGCCGCGTCGGAATCGGAGGCGACACGGGTTTCGAAGCCTTCATCGGAAAGTACGCCTGCCATCAATTCACGGATATCGGCCTCGTCATCGACGACGAGAATTTCAGGCGATACCGGCGACCCGTTCTGTCTCACTGACAACCCCCTCTGTCCGCGCGGCGTGACGCTGCGGGAAGATCAAAGTTACAACTGCCCCCGGACTTGCTCCGGAGCGGCCATCTTCATCCTCAAGCAGCAATTCGCCGCCGTGGTCCTCAAGAATCTTGCGCACGATCGCGAGGCCAAGCCCGGTGCCCTTGGCGCGTGTGGTGACATAGGGTTCGGTGAGCCGATGCCGGTTTTCCTTGGGCAATCCGACACCGTTGTCGCGCACGGCGATGCGCACCCGGCCGGCCGCAACGGAAACATCCGCCGTGATGCGGCCCGGTTTTGCGTCACCGGCAGAAATGCGCGCTCCGATGGCTTCAGTGGCGTTTTTCAAGACATTGGTCAGCGCCTGGCTGACAAGGCGTCCGTCGCAATCGAGCGCAACCGGTCCTTCCGGCGCATGTATCTCGAACTGGATTTGTGGCTGGGCCACACGTTGCAGGAATACAGCCTGACGGACGAGTTCCTGCGCATCCTGCGGCCGCATCACCGGCACCGGCATGCGCGCGAATGAGGAAAATTCGTCCACCATGCGCCCGATGTCGCCAACCTGGCGGATAATCGTGTCGGTGCATTGCGCAAACACATCGGGTTCGGTCGAGACCTCGCGGGTGTATTTGCGTTTGAGGCGCTCGGCCGAAAGCTGGATAGGCGTCAGCGGATTCTTGATTTCATGCGCGATGCGCCGGGCAACATCGGCCCAGGCCGCCGTGCGTTGGGCCGAGACAAGATCGGTGATGTCGTCGAATGTGACGACAAAGCCGTGACTCCCGCCTTCACTGGAAACCTGCACATTGAGGTGGCGCAGGGCGCCGCGGCGGCGGACATCCACCTGCCCCGCTGCGCGCGACGAGCCTTCGCTGATCGCGTGGTGAATCAGCGTCGCCAATTCCGGCATGCATTCGGAATAATGCCGGCTTTCGACGTCCTCGGATTGCAGGCCGAGCAATCGCGCAGCGGTGCGGTTGATCAGTGTCACCCGGCCGTCACCATCGAGACCGACCACACCTGCCGAAACGCCGGCCAGCATCGCTTCGGTGAAGCGCCTGCGCGCATCGAGTTGCCGGTTGGCGTCCATCAATTCCTGGCGGCGCGCGTCCAACTCGGATGTCATGTGGTTGAAGGTCTGCGACAATGCACCGATTTCGTCGTCGTCTTTGCTGACAGCGACACGCACCCTCAAATCCCCCTGGCTGACGCGTTCGGCCGCGCCGGCAAGCCGGCCGATCGGGCGCACGATGCGGCTCGCAGCCCATAGACCAAGCCAGACGGCGGCAAGCAGGATCAGCATCGCGACAACAAAATAGAGCGCAGCGAAAGTGAGCTGTATCTGCGAACGGTTCTGGTTCAGGCGCTGATATTCGGAGACTGCTTCATGCGTCCCCTGCTGCCGCGCCAGGACCTGCGGGTCCACAGGGCGGTTGACCAGAAGATAGGCGTCGACGAAGGCATCGAGATGAAACAGCGCCGTCACCGCCTTTTCATTCGCGTCGGCAAGCACCACGGGCTCGGTTTTGGCCTGCTCGATCTGCGCCGGTGTGACGGGGCTCGGCTCGGGCATGTAGCGCTGTTTGGCGCTGGCCAGGATACGATCGCTGGAATCGATCACATACACCGCCGGCAGAGCCCGGATTTTCGCCTCGGTTTCGAGGATTTCGACAATCCGCTTCTGATCGCCCTGCACCAATGGCGCGGCGCGGTTCAGGTCGATGGCCATGGCAAGAATATCGCCGCGGATATTCTGCTCATGCTCGGTGACATAGGCGTCCGCGATATTCACCGAATTGGTGAGCGCGGTCTGCACCCGGTCGGAGAACCAGGCTTCCACGCCGAGATCGAGCGAAATGGCGGCGAAGACCGCAACCAGAATCGCCGGCACGACGGCGATGGCGGAAAACATCGCGACCAGCCGGATGTGGAGTTTGGAACCCGCCGCTCCCCTTTTGCGCTCAATCCAGAGCCGTGTCAGGCGCCACGCAATCAGGGCGCCGAGGGTGAGGACCAGCGACAGATCCACCAGGATCAGAATAACGACAACCCTCGGTCTCGCGGTGTAAGCGGTAAATCCCGGCAGGCTGAGATAGGTGAGAACCCCTGAGACCAGTGTTGCAACCGCGACCGCAAGTGCGACCAGCGACGAGCGCGAAACGGCGTTGGGAAACCCAAAGCCGCGCCAGAAGGCACGCGTCTGAACACCGGAACTGGAAAGCATGGGGCGGAAAACGCCTTTTCGCCGAATCGCTTAGGGTCTGAACGGATGACGAGTGTAGCAAAGCCACAGGCTGTTGCAATTGTGCAATAGCTGATCACGGCTTTTACTGCCTCAGCAAAGACCTTCCCTTTCCCCCCGCGAGCACATCAGCGCGAAGCGTGGGGGATTGAGGGCGTCAAGAAATCGCCGGAGGCGATTTCAGCCCGAACGGGCGCAGCCTTGCGAAGCGCTCCGCGCGAAGCAGCGCGATTGGCGCCCGAAAGGGGGGTAGTGATCGCCGACTGCCCCCCTTCCGTCAGCCATCCGTCGCTTCGCGACGGCCGGCACCTTCCCCCGCAAGGGGGCAAGGGGAAGGATTATCGCCCTATTGCGAGCGTCTACGGTTTCAGGCCGCGGGTGAGTTCAACACCAAGCTCACGGATTTTCTTGCGCAGGGTATTGCGATTGAGCCCGAGCAATTGCGCGGCGCGAATCTGATTGCCCCGGCAGGCGGCGAGAGAAATCGCGATCAGTGGCCGTTCCACGTCGCGCAATATGCGGTCGTAAAGACCGGAAGGCGGCAATCCATCGCCGTATTCGGCGAAATGCGTGCTCAGATGCCGTTCTACCGCGGCGGTCAGAGTCGATTCATCGTCGCCTGAGGCGAGCTTCGGCTCCCAGCCGGCAAGTTCCGCGGCGACCGCACCTTCGGTGATCGCCTCGTCCGGGTTCAGCACGACGAGCCGGCGAATGAGATTTTCGAGTTCGCGCACATTCCCGGGCCAGGTGTGCAGCTTCAGCCGTTCGACGGCTGCGGGTTCGAGATGCTTCGACGGCAACCCGCTCGATTCCGCCTTGCGCAAAAAATGGCGAACCAGATCGGGAATGTCTTCCCGCCTTTCGCGCAACGGCGGCAGGCGCAGCGGCACGACATTCAGCCGGTAATACAGATCTTCGCGGAACAGTCCCTGCTGGATCAGTTGGCGAAGATCGCGATTGGTCGCTGCAATGATCCGCACATCCGTTTTGATCGGCGTCCTGCCGCCGACGGTGGTGTATTCGCCCTGCTGCAGTACACGGAGC
>CAYUQO010000035.1:0-19053 GCA_964446945.1 uncultured Bordetella sp. | reverse complement strand
TGGCCATGCGGGCGCTTCTTGTCGTTAACTCTGGGTAACCTTATGCATAACGGTAATTTGGCCAATTGGAGCCTTGGTGTCGCGGTTTCGAAATCCGCATGGTGCCTATATAGCGCGCCAGGCGAATTCCGAAACCGAAACGACACCAGGAATCAAAGATTTGCTGGTGTCCTTGCGATTCTGAAATCCGCATGGACGCCGATATATGGATCAAGCGGATTTCAGAATCGGGACACCAGGATGCAAAGAGCTTTAAGCACGCTGCGGGAATCGAACGGAAAATCCAATTTCGCAGAGTGGTACCAGACCGTCGTACGTGAAGCCGATATGGCGGAGACTTCGCCGGTTCGGGGATCAATGATCATCAAGCCCTGGGGTTACGGCATCTGGGAGCAGATTCAGCGGCAACTCGATGGCCGGATTAAGGAAAGCGGGCACGATAATTGTTATTTTCCGCTTTTTATTCCGCTCTCCTTCATCGCCAAGGAGGCCGAGCACGTCGAAGGCTTCGCCAAGGAAATGGCCGTTGTCACCCACCACCGGCTGAAAATGTCCGGCGGGGTACTCGCGCCCGATCCCGAGGCGCGCCTTGAGGAACCGCTGGTCGTCCGGCCGACTTCAGAGACCATCATCGGGGACGCATTCTCGCGCTGGATCAAGAGTCACCGCGACCTTCCGCTCCTGATCAATCAATGGGCCAATGTGGTGCGCTGGGAAATGCGCACCCGGTTGTTCCTGCGCACCTCTGAATTTCTTTGGCAGGAGGGCCATACCGCCCATGCCGATGCCGGCGAAGCCACGACAGAGGCATTGACCATCCTCGAAATGTATCGCGACTTCGCAGAAACCGTGCTCGCGATGCCGGTGATTGCCGGAGAAAAGCCGGAGAACGAACGCTTCCCCGGCGCGGTGAACACCTGGTCGATCGAAGCCATGATGCAGGACGGCAAGGCGCTGCAGGCCGGTACCTCGCATTATCTGGGCACGCATTTTGCCGATGCCCAGAATATCCGGTTCCAGAATGAAGCCGGCGAATTGACCGCGTGTCATACAACCAGTTGGGGCGTATCCACCCGATTGATCGGCGGTGTGATCATGGTCCATGGCGACGATGATGGTCTGCGCGTGCCGCCCGCCATTGCGCCGCGCCAGATCGTGATCGTGCCGATGCTGCGCAACAAACCCGAGGATGCGGATGTGCTCGGCTATTGCGAGGCACTGTCGCACACATTGTCGCGCGAAACGGCGCTGGGCGACCGCATCCGTGTGCAGCTGGATACAAAGGACATCAAATCGGCGGACAAGCGCTGGAACTGGGTGCGGCGCGGTGCCCCGATCATTGTCGAGATCGGTCCGCGGGATGTGGCGAACGGCAATGTCACTTTCATGCGCCGCGATCAGTTGCGCGACGGCGACAAAGTGAAATCGACGGCCATGCCGCGCGACCAATTCGTCGGCGACGCCGGGACTTTATTGGCCGCAATTCAAGTGCGGCTGTTCTCCGAAGCAAGAACCCGCCTCGACGGCAATATCAAGACCAACATCAAGAGCTTCGACGAAGTCGCGGCCTATTTCGGCGGTGGCGGAGATGACGAGGAATCCGGGGAATTCCGCGGCTGGGCGCGCGTTGCATGGTCCCGGCCATCGGGTGCAGCGCTCGAGCAGATCGACGAACGGCTGAAGAAGCTGAAGCTCACGATCCGCAATGCTCCAATGGGTCAGAGCGAAGCATCATCCGGCAAATGCATCTTCACCGGCGAGCGTGCGGTCCAGGATATTCTGATCGCCCGCGCCTACTGAGTGATCTCAACCCCGCCTTGGGGAGGTTTGAAGTTTAGCGAGGCGCCGCGCTTGAAAACGCCTCCGCGCCGTTGCGCGCCCGTTTGAGATCGAGCTCACGATAGAAGGTGTAGAGGCCCGAGCCGACGATCAGGAGCGCTCCGGAGACGCCGAACAGGTCGGGAATATCGCCCCAGACAATAAATCCCGCGATGCTGGCCCACACCGCAGCGCTGTAGCGGAACGGCGCCACCACCGAGATCGCGCCGGTGCGCAGCGCCGCGATGTACAGGTAATTCGAAATCGTGACCAGGATTCCCGCGCCCACTAGATAGGAGAGTTCGGTTTGGTCGAACCCGCGCCAATGTTCCCAAAGCACGCCGGGCAAGGCAATCAATCCGACAACCACGGTATTGATCAGCGCCACGGTCACCGACGGAATCCGGATTCCAATCCTCGCCGTAATCAGAT
This sequence comes from uncultured Bordetella sp., assembly GCA_964446945.1. Classification (GTDB taxonomy): domain Bacteria; phylum Pseudomonadota; class Alphaproteobacteria; order Micropepsales; family Micropepsaceae; genus CAIYRG01. The sequence goes on along the minus strand of CAYUQO010000035.1, from coordinate 16,803 downwards.
CGCGAAACGCCCAGGTGACGGCGGTGAATTGGGCGAGAAGCAGATATGGATTGATGGAGCCGCCGAACGGATTGGCGACCAGCACCACTCCGAAAAACCCGATGAAGATGGCGGACCAGCGGCGCCAGCCGACATCTTCCTTGTAGATCAGTGCGGAGAGGGCAACGAGAATGATCGGCACGGTGAGCAGGATGACCGCGCTTTGCCCCAGCGTGATGAATGGGAGTGCCGCAACGAAGGCGATCGTACCAGTCCCTTCAAGGACACTGCGCCCGATCACCGTGCGGTCGCGGAACGCTGCCTTGTAGCGCAGCCCGCCCAGATGCCAAGCCAATGTGAAGATGATCGGCAGCGAAATCAGATTCCGCATCACGATCACCTCGGTCGCCGGCAGGTGTGAACTGGCAAGCTTGGTGCACGTGTCGCTGCCGGCAAACACCAGCCGCGCCAACACCATCAGCAGGATGCCGCGGATGTTGTCGGTCAGGGTGAAAATGCCGAAACGCCTGCCCATGATCAGAGGAACGGGGCATGGCGCAACGGCCGGCGTCAAGTAGGCTTTGTCATCAGCCGGATAAACGGAAGCCGCCACAGAGTGGCGGCTTCCGTCCAGCTTACGTCGTTCGTTACCGTCCGACCGGTTTCATACCGACAAATGCCACGCGCTCCCCGATGTGATCGATCAGCCCCTTAACGTCGACCGTCGGCGGCGCATCGGCGCCGGCCACGGTCGATATTTTTTCGAGCTGCGCGACGTCGAAGCCCATATGGCTGCTGTAGTCGCGGTCGGCCGAGTTGCGCAGCCGCTGCTCTGCTTTGTACCAGCGCGTCTTCGTCGCATCATCGGTGCAGCTTTCCGCTTCCGCACCGGTCGCACCCCAGCGCCGCTCCGCGCAGTGATAGGGGTCGAAATCAAGCCGGAACAGCCGCTGCGCGACATCCTCGAAACCCAGAGTCACGGGCTGCCCGCGGCTGTTGGTGTAGGTGATCGTGCAGGCGGCGGCTTGCTCCTTGTAGATCTTCTGCAAGTCCTGCTTCAGGAACACGCCGTCATACACGATGCGCGGATCGCGCTGGTTGTACATGAAGATTTCCTTCTCCAGATCGATATAGAGCTGGGCGAAGGCGGCCTTGAGACGCGCGTCGCGCGAGGGACTGGCATAGGCTTCCCAGGTCGGATCGCCCGCCGTGTAGACGTTGTCCGGCAGATGGGCCGGCTCCGGCTTCTTGTCGATGCCGTCCTTGATGGCGAGATCGACCGCCATCACGCGATCATGCATTTCATTGCATATCGTCTGGATGCCTGAGCGCAATTCGTACACCGGATTGTAAGTCGGCGATCCCCCGGAAATTGCGGCGCGAACATATTCGTAGAATCCCAGTGGCACACCCTTGTACTGGAACAGCGCACCATCCCCGTCGCCCTTCTGGCCCGGCACATTCCCGGTATATTGCTCCATCGAGAAATCGGGGATTTCGCTGTTCCGCGCGACCTCGATATGCCCGCCAATCAGCTTTCCATTCACCTCATGCGCGCCGACAAGCTTCATCGGGCGCCAATTCTTCAAGCCACCACCAAGCCGTGCCGGGCTCTGCCCGAACTGCGCCCCATATACGCTGTGGGTGACGCTGAAGTCGGGATGGGAATCCATGTAATCGATGCGGCCGTCCGGTTCGACGTCGTAAACGATCCCGACATGGCCATTGGTGTCATAAATGGCCGTGCCCGGATGAATCGACCCCGGCTGGATTTTCGGCGAATAGAAATCCGACAGCACGCCATCATCGATCGCAGGATTGGTGCGGTAGGTCGCCGTCGAAACATCCTCATGGACCTCACGCAGCGTTCGAAGCGCATCCATACCGCCGCCATGGTCGACCAGATCATGCCGGACGGTCGGGCGATTGCCGCCACCATAAAACCGGATGTCGCTGCCCTTGCCCGCTACGCCGTTGACGTAACCAAAGGGCAGGCCGTTCTTCCACGCGTAATAGGCGCGCAGCATGTAGGGAAAATCGGCGCAGTCACCCTCGAATTTCAGGGTTTTCGGATCGGTGCTGCGATACGGATTGGCCGGGTTGCGCAGGCAGGCGATCGTATTGTCACATCCACTGTGGCCGATCGCTTTGACGAAATCCCCGAAACCTTTTTCGTCCGCCGCCGTCCATTCAGACTTTGTGATTGTCCAGATCCCTGAAACCGGTTTCTGTTCCTGTGCCTGGACTGAGGTGCTGCCGAGCAGTGCAACAACAAACGCCGCCGCGTAAATTTCGCGCATTCAACCGTTCTCCCTTTTTCCCGGCATGCCAATGGCAACGCACGAGAACGAGAGCGGTTGAGTGACAAATTTCAGCGCGGCGTGATGTAGTAAATGTAGAAGACGTCCACCACGGCAAAGATCAAGGCAGACAGCACAGTATTGGCCGCAACTCGCATCAGGATGCGGGGCCGTGCCGGGGCCCCCGGTTCCGTACCCGGAACAATATCGTCAAGTTCACGTTGACTCTGGACCCCGAACGGAAGGACGGCAAACAGGGCGACCCACCAGATGACGAAATAGACGGCTATACTGAGGCTCAAGCTCATCGGCAGCGCACCCTAGACTTCGACCAGTTTGACACGAACGATCGGTTTCTTGCCCCAGATCTCGTTCGCGGCCCGGCGCGCCGCGATCCGCACATCTTCTTCGAGGTCGTCGCGGATTTTCTCACCGGTCACCCGGAACACAGCCTCGCGCATCGCTTCTTCGACCGCGGGCGGTATGCCCTCCATATAGAAAACCGGGTCTGCCGCCAATCGCCGCTTGCGATTCAACACAAGAGTGATCGCCGCAAATCCGGCAAACGAAAGCGAGCGCCGCTCGCGGGCATGACCATCTTCCTCATGCACCAGCACGCGCCCATCGAGATGCAACCGGCCGAATGGCGTTTCATCGATGATTTCCGGTTCGCCCGGCGATAACCGGATCATCTGCCCGTTTGTCGCCACGATCGCCCGCGGCACCTGGAGCTCGCGGGCAAAACGGGCATGTTCGGTCAAATGGCGCAATTCCCCGTGCACGGGGACACTGATCTTGGGTTTGATCCAGGAATACATGGCGGCCAACTCGTCGCGCGCCGGATGGCCCGAGACATGCACGAAGTGGTCGCGTTCGGTGAGAACTGTCACACCTTTTGCCGCCAGCCGGTTCTGAAGGGCGAAAATCTCCAGATCATTGCCCGGAATGATCCGGGACGAGAAAATCACCGTATCGCCTTCGCCGAGGCTGACATTGGGGTGCTCATCGGCGGCAATCCGGGCAAGTGCGGCGCGCGACTCTCCCTGACTGCCGGTGCAAAGATAAAGCACGTGATCGGCAGGAATATCCGCCGCATCTTCCTCATCCACGACTCTCGGGAAGTTGCGCAAATAACCCGTATCGCGCGCGCAATTTACCATGTGACGCATGGCGCGGCCGACCAGCACCACTTCCCGATTTGCGGAGCGTGCAGCATCGGCAATCGATTCCAGCCGGGCCACGTTGGAAGCGAAGGCGGTCACCGCAACTTTGCCCTTCAGCGATCCAATCAGGCGTACAAGCGCGCGTTTCACTTCGGCTTCCGAACCGGATTCTCCGTTCACCAGCGCATTGGTCGAGTCGCAAACCATCGCAAGGACACCCTCCTCGCCGAGGCTGCGCAGACGCGAATCGTCGGTGACCCTGCCGAGCAAGGGATCCGGATCGATCTTCCAGTCGCCGGTGTGAACGACCGTACCGGCTGGTGTGCGGATGGCGAGGCAATTGGGCTCCGGAATCGAATGCGTGATGCTGACGAATTCGATATCGAAGGGACCGAGTTTGATGTGACCGCCAAGCGGCACGGGCGTGATCCGAACCCGGTGTTCGAGCCCGGCTTCCTCGAGCTTGTGCTGAACCAGCTTCACCGTGAATGGCGTCGCGAATACAGGGCAACGCAATTTCGGCCAGAGATGTGCAACCGCGCCGATGTGATCTTCATGTCCGTGGGTCAGCACAATGCCAAGCACATCGCTCCTGACCTCTTCCAGGAAGCGTGTGTCCGGCATGATCAGGTCAACTCCGGGTGTGGACGTTTCCCGGCCGAACAGCACTCCGCAATCGACGACGACCCACGCGCGTTCCTGCGGCGGGCCATAACCGTAGCAGTTGAAATTCATGCCGATCTCGCCGGCTCCGCCCAGAGGCAGAAAAACGAGTTCGGCGCCATTATTGCTGACGCGTTGTTCCATGCCTGGATAAACGCCTGAACCGGCGCGATTACGCCGGATTGCGCTGCGGTCTGTCTGTTTTGCCGGCATTGCGCGCGTGGATCATCATCAGTCCCTTGATCGTGAGGTCGTCATCGACCTGTTCGATCGCAGGGATGTCTCTTTCAAACAAATGCGCCAGCCCTCCGGTGGCGATAACCTTCATGGGCTCGCCATGCTCGGCACGGATGCGGGACACCAGTCCCTCGATAAGGCCCACATAGCCCCAGTAGAGGCCGGACTGCATGGCCGGGACCGTGTCCTTGCCGATCACAGCCTGTGCGCGATGGATCGCAACCCGGGGGAGCAGCGCAGCGGCGCGATGCAGCACTTCGGCCGAAAGGTTCACGCCGGGTGCAATCACCCCGCCTTCGTAATTGCCGGTCGCGCTGACCACGTCGAAATTGGTTGCGGTGCCGAAATCCACCACCACGCAGGCGCCGGAGTACAGATTATGCGCAGCCACGGCGTTGGCGATGCGATCCGCGCCGACCGCATTCGGCCGGTCGGTATTGACCCCAATTCCCAGAATGACATCCGGGTCACCGATGATCAGCGGTTCGCATTTCAGATATTCCCTGCACAGCCGGCGCAAATCGAACAACACGGCGGGAACGACGGTGCCAATGACGGCGTCTGTCAGCCGACCGAAGTCGAGACCGTGCAATTTCAACAATTCCGCCAGCCAGACAGCATACTCATCCGATGTGCGGGACGGGCTGGTCGCAAGCCGCCATTTGTTGCGGATCGTCTGACCGTCGCAGACGGCGAAGACGATATTGGTGTTACCTGCGTCTATGGCGAGCAGCATATCAGCACCCGTAGAACACATCCGCGGCCGTAATGCGATGGGACGTGCCGTTTTCATCCCGCAGCAGCAATGCGCCGTCCCGGTCGAGATCCTCAAAAATCCCGTCATAGGGGCGCTGCGCAGTCACGGCGCGGATCATATCCCCTACCCCACCGGCGCGCGCGATCCAGGCATCCCGAATGGGCGCAAAACCGTCGCGCCGCCAGACCTCCATTCCGTGAATCATCCGCGAAGCGAGGCACGCCAGGACCTCTCCCGGGTCGGGCGCCGAACCCGTCAGCTCCGCGACCGAGACGGCGTTGATCCCCTGCGGGCAATGCGCAAGATCGATTCCAATGCCGACCGCAATAAGCCGGTCAGAGACCCGTTCGACGAGTATTCCAGCGGCCTTGCGGCCGCAAACCAACACATCATTAGGCCATTTCAGCTTTACGGATTGGCCGGGCAAATAGTCTGCAATGACATCCACCACGGAAATTCCGGCGACAAATCCCGCCTGCGCGGACTGTGATGGCGCGGCTTCGGTCAACAAAGTCGCAAACAGGTTCCCTTGCTCCGACGCCCAGGCGCGGCCATGCCGGCCGCGCCCGGCGCTCTGTTGTGCGGCCGTGATCCAGAGTGGCCCCTGTTCGCCCGCTCGCGCCAGGCGCCGCGCCTCTTCGTTCGTGGAATCAAGCATCTCGTAACGGCGCAGGCCGACAGCTTCCGGCCAGCCCGCAATGACCGTCACGGAAATAGTGCCTGCGCCGCGGCCGTCGCGCTCTGCACCAGCGGCGCCGCGCCCAATACAAAGAACAATGTAAATATACCCGATCCGGTGATCACGGAAGCAACCGGCCAACCCATCGTGGAATCAAAACTCGGGGCGGGCTCGTCCATGTACATGATCTTGACGATGCGCAGATAGTAATAGGCGCCTATCACGCTGGTGACGACGCCGATAACTGCCAGCGGATAAAGCCCGGCATTTACCGCGGCGAGGAACACGTAGAATTTCGCAAAGAAACCGGCCAGCGGCGGAATCCCCGCGAGACTGAACATCAGCATCGCGAACACGAATGCGAAGCCGGGGCTGGTTTGCGCCAGGCCGGCAAGATCGGGGATGTTCTCCACCATGTGGCCGCTGCGCCGCATCGCCAGAATGCAGGCGAATGTTCCGAGCGTCGTGATCAGGTAGATGGCGAGATAGACGAGCACGCCCTCAACACCCTGGACCGTCCCGGCGACCAGTCCGATCAGGATGTAACCCATATTGCTGATCGAACTGTAGGCCATCAGGCGTTTGATATTCACCTGCCCGATGGCGGCAAAGGCGCCCAGCGCCATCGAGAGCACCGAAATCAGAAAGATCACTTCTTTCCATTGTTCGGCCGCACCCGGAAACGGCGAAATCATCGCCCGGATGAACAGCGCCATCGCTGCGATCTTCGGTGACGCCGAGAAAAATGCGGTGATCGGCGTTGGCGCGCCTTCATACACATCCGGCGTCCACATATGGAACGGCACCGCCGAGACTTTGAATGCAAGCCCGGAAATCAGGAACACCAGACCGAAAATCAATCCGATGGTAATATTGGCCGTGTGTACCAGCGTGGCCACTTTGGCGAAGGTCAGCGTGCCGGCAAATCCGTAGATCAGCGAAATGCCGTAAAGCATCATTCCCGACGACAATGCGCCGAGAATGAAATATTTGAGGCCAGATTCGGTCGAGCGGAGATTGTCGCGGTCGAATGCCGCGAGCACGTAAAGCGCGAGGCTCTGCAGTTCCAGTCCGAGATATAGGACGATGAAATCTCCAGCCGATGCCATCAGCATCATGCCGAGCACGGAAAAGACGACCAGCACCGAAAATTCGAACTGCGTCAGATTCTGCCGCTCGAAATAACTCTCGCCCATGAACAGCGTGAGCACGGCGCCGATAATGGCAAGAAATTTCACGAATTCCGCAAATTGATCGGCAATGAACGCGCCACCAAAGGCGACCGCATGCGGGTGCAGATAGCCAAGCACGGCCCCTGTCGCGATCAAAAGCGCGATTGCCGCGATATTCGCCACCCGCTGCCACGCCGCGCCGGCGTAAACGCCGAACATCATCAGCACCATCGCACCAAGAGCCAGAACGAACTCCGGAACAAGCGCGTGCAGATCCGGTGAAATCGCGCTCATGGAGCAGCTCCTGCGAAACGCAACGCGCTTTGCGCGGCGGCAACACCCGAGCGATGCAGATCGACAAGATGCGCCACGGATGTGCGGGTAACTTCGAATACGGGCGCCGGATAGAAGCCGAAAAAGATCACCAACACGGCGAGCGGAGCCAGGATGAACACTTCCCGCGGTCCAAGATCGGTGATCGCCTTCAGTGTGGCTTTATCAAGAATCCCAAAAATGATCCGGCGATAGAGCCAAAGCGCATAGGCTGCCGAAAGAATGATGCCGGTGGTACCCAGAATCGCGAGCCACGTATTGGTGCGGAACGCCGCGAGCAGTGACAGGAACTCACCAACGAATCCGCTGGTCCCGGGGAGCCCGACATTTGCCAGCGTAAACACCATGAAAAACGCAGCATAAAGCGGCATGCGATTCACCAGCCCGCCATAGGCCGAGATCAGGCGGGTATGCATGCGGTCGTAAACGACTCCGACGCAAAGGAACAAAGCGCCCGAAACAAGCCCGTGGCTGAGCATCTGGAAAATGCTGCCGTCGATACCTTCGGCGCTGAAGGTGAAGGCGCCCAGCGTCACCAGGCCCATATGCGCGACCGAGGAATAGGCGATCAGCTTCTTCATATCCTCCTGCGCCAGCGCGACCAGCGATGTGTAGATGATCGCGATCAGCGAAAGCGCGAACATCAGCGGCGCAAACCGTTCGCTTGCGAGCGGAAACATCGGCAGCGAAAAGCGCAGGAATCCGTAGCCGCCCATTTTCAGCAATATGGCGGCCAGAATGACCGACCCCGCTGTCGGCGCTTCAACGTGCGCGTCCGGCAGCCAGGTATGCACCGGCCACATCGGAAGTTTGACGGCAAAGGACGCGAGGAATGCGAACCACAGCCAGGGCTGCATCGCCGCCGGAATCGGATGGCTGCCGTCCAGCAGCAAAGCGATGTCGGACGTTCCGGTCTGCCAGTAGATCGCCATGATGGCGAGCAGCATCAAAACCGAGCCGAGCAGCGTGTAGAGAAAGAATTTGAACGTCGCATAAACCCGCCGCGGTCCGCCCCACACACCGATGATCAGGAACATCGGAATCAGGCCGCCTTCGAAGAAGACATAGAATACGACCAGATCGAGGGCGCAAAACACGCCGATCATCAGCATCTCGAGCAGCAGAAAGGACACAATATATTCGCGCAGCCGGCTGTGAACCGCTTCACTGGCGAGAATGCTGACCGGCGTCAGGAAGGCGGTCAGGACAACGAACAAAATCGATATTCCGTCCACGCCCATTTTGTAGCCGATGCCGGCGCCCAGCCACGCCGAGCTCTCGACAAACTGGAAATTGGACGTGGTGGTATCGAAGTTCGCCCATAACAGGAGCGACAGCGCGAAAGTAATGCCGCTGAAAACCAGGGCGACCGCGCGCATCTGCCGGTAGGCCTGTTCGCCTGAACCGGGAATCAGCATCACCGCCAGCGCGCCGAGCGCCGGAAGGAAGGTAATGATCGACAGGATCGGCCAGCCATGAAGCCCCATCACGCCTTCCCCATCGAAAACAGAAACCAGGTAATGAACACGGCGACACCGGCCACGATCGCGAACGCATAGTGATAGACATATCCGGATTGCAGCCGCACCGTCGCCCAGGTGGCGTTCAGGACCCGCGCGGAAATTCCGTCGGGACCGACCCCGTCAATGATCATCCCGTCGCCGACTTTCCACAGCACATAGGCGATGCGTTTGGCCGGGCGAACCAGCGCGAAGTCGTACAACTCGTCAAAATACCATTTGTGATACAGGAATTCGTACAGCATGCCTTTGCGTGCAGCTATTGCGGGCGGCAGCTCGGGATGCAGCACATAGTAGTACCAGGCAATCGCAAACCCGATGATGGTCAGCGCCAGCGGCGCAACCTCGACCTGCCATGGCAGCTCGCCGGCAGCGAGTCCCGGCCGGCCGCTAATGGCGGCAATCGTGCTGTGCCAGAATCCATTCGCGCCCGGTCCGACGAATGAGCTTTGGAACAATCCGCCGGCAATCAGTGCACCGGCGGCCAGCACAAACAGCGGCGCCAGCAGCGTCCAGGCGGGTTCGTGAACCGACTCGAGCTTAATTGGTTCGCCATGTTCATGCCCTGACATTGGCTCGTCATGGGCATGTGCGGCGGCATCGGCATGCGCAAGATGTTCCTGCTGCGCTCCGCGATACGGCCCATGGAACGTCATCAGGAATTGGCGCCACGAATAGAACGAGGTCATGCCGGCTGACACCAGCGTCAGAATGAATGCATAGGTGCCGATGCCAGTGCCGGACTGCCAGGTGGCATTGATGATACCGTCCTTGGAATAAAATCCGGACGTACCGATCGCGATGAATGGGATGCCAATTCCGGTGAGCGCCAGATTGCCGATCAGCATCATGGTCCAGGTGACCGGAATGCGCCGCGCCAACCCACCCATTTTGCGCATGTCCTGCTCGTGGTGCATCGCGGTGATGACCGCACCGGCGCTCAGGAACAGAAGCGCCTTGAAGAAGGCATGCGTGAACAGGTGGAACATGGCTGCGCCATACGCCGACACGCCGGCAGCCGCGAACATGTAGCCGAGCTGCGAACAGGTCGAATAGGCGATCACCCGCTTGATATCGTTCTGGAACAACCCGACCGAAGCGGCAAAAAAGGCTGTCGTCGCGCCGATAAATGTCACAACGGCCAGCGCCATCGGCGACAGTTGGAACAGCGGCGAACAGCGGCAGACGAGAAAAACGCCGGCGGTCACCATGGTCGCGGCATGGATCAGCGCCGACACCGGCGTCGGTCCTTCCATGGCATCGGGCAACCAGGTGTGCAGCCCCAATTGCGCGGATTTTCCCATGGCGCCGATGAACAGCAGAATGCACAGCACGGTCAGGATATCGACGGGATAACCGGCGAACATCAAGCTCTTGCCGGCAAACATCGGAGCAGCTGTGAAGACGCGTTCGTAGTCCAGCGTGCCGAAAATGTAATATACGCCGAATATCCCCAACGCGAAGCCGAAATCACCGATGCGGTTGACGATGAATGCCTTGATCGCCGCAGCGTTGGCCGATGGCCGCGTGTACCAGAAGCCGATCAGGAGATAGGAAGCGAGGCCCACGCCTTCCCAGCCGAAAAACAGCTGCAGGAAGTTGTTCGCGGTCACCAGCATCAGCATCGCGAAGGTGAACAGCGACAGATACGAGAAAAACCGCGGCCGGCTGTCGTCATCATGCATGTAGCCGATGGAATAAAAGTGCACGAGGGACGAGACGCCCGTAACCACAACCAGCATGACCGCCGTCAGGCTGTCGACCCGGAGCGTCCAGTCCACCGCGAGCATGCCCGATGTGATCCAGGGCACCATCCGGATAATGGTGCCGTGCCCCAGGTAACAAACGTCGTAAAATGCGTAACAGGAAAGTCCGGCGGAAATGAACAGAAATGCCGTCGTGATAATTTCCGACGGGCGCGGGCCAATCACACGGCCGAACAGACCGGCAATGAGGCAGCCGATGATCGGGAGGAAGACGATGGCTTCATAAAGCATCGCCGGCCTAGCCTTTCATCATGTTGATCTGATCCACTGCAATCGTGCCGCGATTGCGGAAATAGACCACAAGGATGGCCAGCCCGATCGCCGCTTCCGCAGCGGCGACGGTCAGAACGAACAGGGCGAATACCTGCCCCGTGAGATTTCCCAAAAACACGGAAAAGGCGACGAAATTGATGTTGACCGAAAGCAGGATCAGTTCGATCGACATCAGGATGATGATGACGTTCTTTCGGTTGATGAAGATGCCGAACACGCCGATTGTGAACAGCAGTGCCGCGACAATCAGATATTGCGAGAGACCAACCGTCATGACACCCCCTGCCCCGGCTTGACTTCCAGGATCTCAATCGCCTCGGCAGGCACCCGGCTGACCTGGCGTGCAATGGATTGGCGCTTGACGCCCACGCGGTGACGCAAGGTCAGAACAATGGCGCCGATCATCGCGACCAGAAGAATCAAGCCGGCCGTCTGGAAATAGAAAATATAGTCGGTGTAAAGAACGCGCCCCAGGGCTTCGGTATTGCTGACGCCCGGCGTTGTCGCCGAAGCAGGACCTGGCGGGGTGGCCGTCGTCCAACCGAGATAGGCAAGAATCAGCTCACTGACGATCACCAATCCGATGATCGCGCCGATGGGAAGATATTGCATGAATCCCGCGCGCAGTGCCGCGAAGTCGATGTCCAGCATCATCACGACGAACAGGAACAGCACGGCAACCGCGCCGACATAGACGACGATGAGGATCCAGGCCAGGAACTCGGCGCCCAGCAGGATGAACAGGGCTGCAGCATTGAGGAATGCGAGAATCAGGAACAGGACCGAATGCACCGGATTGCGCGATGAAATGACCATCAGCGCGGAAAAGATGATCACCGCGGCAAATACGTAAAACGCGATCGTCTGCAACATGTAACGTTCTCGGTACCGGGCAGCCCGGCGGGATGGCGGGGTCTTAAATCAGCTAACGGTAGGGCGCATCGAGCTCCAGATTTTTGGCGATTTCGACCTCCCAGCGGTCGCCATTCGCCAGCAATCGGTTCTTGTCGTAGAAAAGCTCTTCACGCGTTTCGGTGGAAAAATCCATGTTCGGGCCTTCGACGATGGCATCCACCGGGCATGCTTCCTGGCACAAGCCGCAATAGATGCATTTGGTCATGTCGATGTCATAGCGGGTCGTGCGGCGGCTGCCATCATCGCGCGGTTCGGCCTCGATGATGATGCATTGGGCCGGGCATACCGCTTCGCAGAGCTTGCAGGCAATGCAGCGTTCCTCGCCGGAGGGATAACGGCGGAGCGCATGCTCGCCGCGGAAGCGGGGCGACAACGGCCCGCGTTCGAACGGAAAATTCAGCGTCTTCTTCGGCGCGAAGAAATATTTCAGCCCGACAACAAAGCCGACAATAATGTCCCAGAGGAAGATCGAGCGCGCCGAACGGTCAAGCCAGGCCATGGTTACCCTTTTTACGAAAGCCGTCCGATTGCGAACAAATATCCGGCCGACAACACCACCCAGAGCAGTGATATCGGCAGGAAAACCTTCCAGCCCAACCGCATCAACTGATCATAGCGGTAGCGTGGGACAATGGCTTTCACCATCGCGAAGATGAAGAAAAAGAACCAAATCTTGAGGACCAGCCATACCACGCCCGGAACGGCGTTCAACGGCCACACATCGACCGGCGGCAGCCAGCCTCCGAAGAACAAAATCGAGGTCATGGCGCACATCAGCACGATGTTGAGATATTCGGCGCACATGAACAGAAGATAGGGCGTGGACGAATATTCCACGGCAAAACCCGCCACGAGTTCCGATTCCGCTTCCGGCAGATCGAAAGGCGGCCGGTTGGTTTCCGCCATTGCCGAAATGAAGAACAGGAAGAACATCGGGAACAAAGGCGAGGCAATAAACCAGTGGCGGATATCGGGCGCCTGCGCCTGGACGATGTCGGTCAGCCGCAGCGATCCGGCAAACAGCAGGACGGTGATCAGGATGAAGCCGATCGAAACTTCATACGACACCATCTGTGCGGCGGAGCGGAGCGACCCGAGGAACGCGTATTTCGAGTTCGACGCCCAGCCACCCATGATGATGCCGTAGACGCCGAGCGACGAGACCGCGAAAAGATAGAGAATCCCGACATTGATATCGGCAATCACCCAGCCACCGGCGACGGGTATGACCGCCCATGCCGCAAGCGCCAGCGTAAAGGCGATCAATGGCGCCAGCAGGAATACGCCTTTGTTGGCGCCCGCCGGTATGACCGATTCCTTGAGAACGAATTTGATGAAGTCGGCAAAGCTTTGCAGCAGCCCGAATGCGCCGACGACATTTGGTCCGCGCCGCATCTGCACCGCCGCCCACACCTTGCGGTCGAACAGCAACAGGAAGGCGAGCATCACCAGAAGAGCGATGCTCAAAACCAGAATCGAGACGATGTAGGAAATCAGCCAGGCAGCCGCATAAGGCAGCCCAATGGATTCCAACGGACCGGTCAGGAACATTGACTGCTCCTTCCCGCGATGTGCCCGGAGATGGATTCAATCATTCTCACTCGGCTGCCATCCTCTCCTGGCTGACGAACAGCCGCGAACATTCCGCCATTGTGCCGCTCGCCCGCGCAATCGGATTGGTCAAATAGTAATCGGCGATGTTGCTCTGCAACGGCAGGCGCACATCCGGTTTTCCGGCAACGCCGATCTTCTCCCAAATTGCGGCATCGGCGCCGATATGCGCCGGCAGTTTATCGCGCGCGGCAAAATGCGGCGCATCGGCAATGATGGCGGCGCGCAGGGATTCAATATCGTTGTAGTGAAGCCGCGTTCCTATTGCGCCCGATAAAGCGCGCAAAATCGCCCAGTCCTCGCGCGCATCTCCCGGCGGGAAAGTCGCGCGTTCCGCCAGTTGCACCCGCCCTTCCGAATTGACGTAGAGGCCGGATTTTTCTGTATAAGCGGCTCCCGGCAATACAATATCCGCGCGGTGCGCACCGGCGTCTCCGTGCGTCCCCTGATAAATCACAAAGGCGCGGCCCAGCCGGTCCATGTCGATTTCATCCGCACCGAGAAGATAGACCAGCCCAATGTCTCCGCTGCCGGCGCCGTCACAAATCCCGGAAATATCGTGCCCACCGGATTCGGGCACGAAACCGAGGTCGAGCGCACCCACCCGCGAAGCTGCGGTGTGCAAAATATTGAATCCGATCCATCCGCCTTCGGCCGGCGTTCCGGCCGGACCGATCATGCCGGTCTTCGAGGCAATCTTGCTCGCGAGCTGAAGAATCGCCGCGCCATCGCTGCGCGACAGAGCACCCTGACCGATGATCAGCATCGGCCGCTTGGCCTCGGTCAGAACCTTTGCAAATGCGTGGTCACCGGCTGCAATCTGCTGCAGGACCGAGGCGTTGTCGCCGAGTTGTTCGTAGGGATAGGTCAGCGGATATGACTGACCAATATTCGCGATGCGCAGATTTCCATTGAGCCAGGCTTTGCGGATACGTGCGTTCAGGACCGGAGCTTCCCAACGCGGATTGGTGCCGATCAAAAGCAGTGCATCTGCCGCTTCGACTCCGGCAAATCCGCTGTTGAACAAATACCCCTGACGCGGGCCGGGCGCGAGTTTCGCGCCATCCTGCCGGCAATCGAGATTGCGTACGCCGAGGCTACGCATGAGATCCTTCAGCGCTTTGATCTCTTCGGCGGCGGCGAGATCGCCGACAATGGCTGCGATCCGGTCGGCGGGCGTGCTTTTCAGTTTGTTTGCGGCGAGTGACAGCGCCTCTGTCCAGCTCACCGGTTCCAGTCGCCCGTTCTGGCGGATGTAAGGCTGGTCGAGGCGCTGACGCTTCAAACCGTCCCACACGAAACGCGATTTGTCGCCCAGCCATTCTTCGTTCACCGCCTCGTTGATGCGTGGCAGAAAGCGCATGACTTCGCGTCCGCGTGAATCGACGCGGATATTGCAGCCCATGCCGTCCATGACATCGATGGATTCGGTCTTGCGCAATTCCCACGGCCGCGCCGTGAACGAATAGGGTTTCGAGAGCAGCGCGCCGACCGGGCAAAGGTCGATCACATTGCCCGACAATTCGGACGCGATCTCCTCCTGCAGATAGGTCGTGATTTCCATATCCTCGCCGCGCCCGGTGGCGCCGAGATCGGGAACACCGGCCACTTCGGTCGCGAAGCGGACGCAGCGCGTGCAGTGGATGCAGCGGTTCATGCTGGTCTTGACCAGCGGCCCCATATATTTGTCTTCAACCGCGCGCTTGAATTCTCGATAGCGCGTGAATGCTGCGCGGCCATAAGCCATCGCCTGATCCTGCAAATCGCATTCGCCGCCCTGATCGCAAATCGGGCAATCCAGCGGGTGATTGATCAACAGGAATTCCATGACGCCTTCACGCGCACGACGCGCGACCGGCGATTTGGTGTTGATCTTCGCCGGCGTGCCGTCGCGATTGGCGGGAATGTCGCGCACCTGCAACGCACATGATGCCTGCGGCTTCGGCGAACCGACCCATTCGACGAGGCACATGCGGCAATTGCCGGCGATCGATAGACGCTCGTGATAGCAAAAGCGCGGAATTTCCGCGCCGGCCAATTCGCAGGCCTGAAGCAACGTCAGCGTGGGATCGGCTTCGATCTCCTTGCCGTCGATGATGAGCTTCGTCATGCGCTTTGAGGCCGAAACATGGATGGATTGGTCCTAATTGCCGTCCAGCGTGCTGGAGGAGTCGTTATGCGCGATGCAGTCATGCATCTTGAGCCAGTCGTCTGCGGCGGTCTGGAGACACAGCAATGCAATCTGGGCCGGCGAAGAATTGCTGGCGGTTTCTGTGCCGGGAGGAACATTGTCCGTATCCGGCGCAGCGAGGCCGCTATCCGGCGCAACCGGTGGATTGAACGGATCGGCATCCAGCGGATCCACGGATGACGGGCCGCCCACCAATCCCGGATCATTGGCTGAATCGAGTTCGGCCGAGAGCTGAATCTGGTCGGTATCGATCCGCCCATTGGTGATAAAGCCATTAAGTTCGAGCCAGGCGCCGACAAATTCCGCCGCGGAAGTCTCGTCGCTGACGCAGTCCGCCATGTCGGCAGGACCTGCTCCGGCGGCTTTGCACATTTGATCGGCAGTCGGGAAGTTCAGCCCGGCCGGCGCAGCCTGCGCGACGGATGCCTGCTGCACGCCGGGATGCACCACCGCACGGTAATGCGTGACTGCGAAGACGCCGATGACGGCGAGAAGCATCGCACTTCCCAAACCGCCGGCAATCCATTCAGCCCGGTTGCGCATCACTGTCACTCCGCCGCCTGTGGCACTGGCGAGCGATAGGCCGCAATGCGCCGTTCCAGCTCAGGCCGGAAATGGCGGATCAGTCCCTGGATCGGCCATGCCGCCGCGTCGCCCAGCGCGCAGATCGTATGACCTTCGATCTCCTTGCTCACTTCCTGGAGCAGATCGATCTCTGGCGACACCGCATCACCGAGCACCAGCCGGTCCATGACGCGGCGCATCCAGCCGCAGCCTTCGCGACATGGCGTACACTGACCGCAGGATTCGTGCTGATAGAAGGCGGCAAGGCGCGCGATCGCTTTGACGATGTCGGTGCTCTTGTCCATCACGATCACGGCGGCTGTGCCGAGACCGGATTGAACATCGCGCAAAGCATCGAAATCCATCAGCACCGTGTCGCAAATAGTTTTGGGAATCAGCGGGACGGACGAGCCACCCGGAATGACCGCGAGCAGATTGTCCCAGCCGCCACGCACGCCGCCGGCATGTTTGTCAATCAGCTCCTTAAGCGGAATGCTCATGGCCTCTTCGACATTGCACGGCTTGTTCACGTGCCCGGAGATGCAGAACACCTTCGTGCCGGTGTTGTTGGGCCGGCCGAATGAGGCGAACCATTCCGCGCCGCGGCGCAGGATTGTCGGCGCCACCGCAATTGATTCAACGTTGTTGACGGTCGTCGGGCAGCCATAGACACCAACATT
>CAYUQO010000034.1:16529-19073 GCA_964446945.1 uncultured Bordetella sp. | reverse complement strand
ATCTCGGCGGCGGCTTTGCTCGCCTGCGCCAGTTGTGCAGACGCTTTACCAAGGTCGGCCGCGGTTTTTGCGGCCTTCGCTGCAGCCTGGGCTTCGGAAATCGCTTTGGAATATTCGAGGTATTTGCCGATCGAATTGGAGAGATCGGTCAGACCGCTCTTCAACGTGTACATTCTGTTTGCGGTCTGGCTCATAAAGCCCGAATCATTGACATGTGCGGCTTTCAGATCGTTCGCCGCGCTGATGGTGCCGGTGACAGCTTCAGTCATCGAATCCAGCATCTTCGTCGCCGCGAGCAGAGCCTGGGTGTCGGACATGGTGGAGGTAATACCCGCGGGATTGTCCGTGAACACCTTTTTTAAAGTTGGAAGTGTCGAGTCGCTGAAGGAAATCACGTCGAGCGTGATTTTTGCCGAGTCGGAAAGGAATTTGGACCAGGCGAGGCCGCGGCGCTGGGTGTCGGTGCGGTGGGCCAGCGTGTCGTAATCCGCCTGTACCTGCGCCATGTTCCTGACCACATCGAGCGCCGCCTGTTGCAGCGGGTCCTGCATCCCGTAAAGTGCAATGCGGAGATCGTCGAGTTGCGTTGCCGCAGATGAGGCCGTGCCGCACGCAACTTCGCCGCCGTTGTCCTTGCATTGTTTGCATGCAGTGGCCTGCTTTTTCAGAGAGGCGGCGGTCGCCATGGCCTGATTGAGGTCGCTGTCAGTGACTGGAATGGGCAATGCCAGAGGCGCGGGAGCAGCCGCCGATGGCGACTGCTCAACCGAAACAGCACCTGCGCCCATGGCGCAAAGACCATAAATGGCCAATGCCAATTGTCGAGAGCGCTGCATGGAATTCTCCCCGGCCAGCAAAACGCAATCGTGAATCCTATTCTGCGCTTCTACCCTGCTGAAATCAACGAATGACCGGAGCCATTGCCACCGATGCTGGATTCGTTTTTTGACAAGCGCCAATCCTCGCTGCGCCACGACGCTATTGTTGACGGGGATAGGCGAGTTCAGAGTAGCCTTGATTGGCGCGAGCCGCCCTCGCGGCGCGGGGATCGCAGCAGGAGGAAAGTATTATGGATCGGCGGTTCTTCCTCAAACTGAACGCAGGCACAGCCGTCGGGCTTGCGCTGCGTCCGCTTCCGGTTTTCGCGCAAACACCTGCCGTCAGCCCCGAAATGCAGGCGCTCAGTACCTACATAGCCGCTGCCGCCGCGCGCCCGCTGCCGGCCGAAGTCGCGGAGCAGGCCAAGCACCATCTGCTCGACACTTTTGCCTCCATGCTGTCCGGATCGGCACTCGCGCCCGGTCAGGCGGCGCAGCGCTACATCCGCGCTTTTGGTGCAAGTGGCACCTCGACCATCGCGGCCACGACGCTCACCGCATCACCACCGGATGCGGCGCTCGCCAATGGCGAAATGGCGCAGGCCGATGAGACCGACGATTCGCACAATGACTCGCGTTCGCATCCCGGCTGCTCGGTCGTGCCCGCGGCGCTCGCGGTGGCTGAAGCGCTCGGCAGCGACGGCGCGCATTTCTTACGCGCGGTGACGCTCGGCTATGACGTCGGAACGCGCGTTGTGATGGCCATGAATGGCGCCGCCTTCAGCTATGAAAGCGAGCTCGCCAGTCACAGCATCGCCGGCACTTTCGGCTCCGCGGCGGCGGCCGCCTGCATCGCCGCACTCGATGCGCGCCAGATGCGCTGGGTGCTGGACTATGCCGCGCAGCAATCCGCCGGCATCGTCGCCTGGCAGCGCGACGTGGACCACATCGAGAAGTCCTTCGTCTTCGCCGGCGGGCCGGCGAAGAACGGCGTGACGGCGGCGCTCGTGGTGCGCGCGGGATGGAATGGCGTCGATGATATCTTTTCCGGCTCCGGCAACTTCTTTGCGGCTTATGCGCCAAAGGGAGATCGCGCGCGTCTCGCCGATGGACTGGGCCAGCGTTATGAGATCACGCGCACCGATATCAAGAAATGGACGGTGGGTTCACCAATCCAGGCGCCGCTCGACGCGATCGTAGCCATTCGTGAGAGGCGCCCCTTCGATGCCGATCAGGTGCGGCGCGTCACCGTGCGCCTCGCGCCCAGCGTTGCCGAAGTGGTGGACAATCGCGATATCCCCGACATCTGCCTCCAGCACATGGTCGCCGTGATGCTGCTGGACAAGACCGCCTCGTTCCAGGCCGCCCATGACAAGCCGCGCATGCAGGACCCGGCTGTGCTGCGGCAGCGTGCCAAGGTGACTCTGGTGAAGGACGAAGAGCTGACGCGGTTGTTGCCGGTGCGGGTGGCCATCGTCCAGATTGAATTCAACGATGGGACGATGGAGGGCCAGCGCATCGACGCGGTGCGGGGTACGCCGCGCAACCCGATGTCGCGTGCCGAGGTGATCGACAAGGCGCGGAGCCTCGCGGCTCCGGTTGTGGGGCGCGAAAAAACCGACCGGCTGATCGACACGGTGTACAATATAGAATCTGTGGCCGACATCCGGACTCTTCGTCCGCTGCTCCAGCGCGCGTAACGGTATCGCAAAGACGTCCCCCACCC
>CAYUQO010000034.1:8265-16429 GCA_964446945.1 uncultured Bordetella sp. | reverse complement strand
GCATTTCGCGAAAAGCGAAATGCGTGCCTCCCCTCAAGGGGGAGGCGGAAAAGCGGCCCGTCCTGCTCCAGCGCGCGTAACGGTATCGCAAAGACGTCCCCCACCCGCATTTCGCGAAAAGCGAAATGCGTGCCTCCCCTCAAGGGGGAGGCGGAAAAGCGCATTGGTACTCAGGGAATACGCGCGGCGATTTTCTGCGCCAGTTCCTTCGCCATCGCGCTTTCCCTGGCGACATCCAAATCGCGCCGCCCGACCTGCACATAGACGCTGATGTTCTTCTTGCGCATATAGAGCGTGCCCCCCTTGGGATCGGCCTGCGCTTCATCCCCGACGCCTTTGAGCGGGACGTCTGACGAAGCGCCAGGAGAGAGCTGCGTCTGCACCTTGTACATCTGGGCGGCGATGGCCGGCGAGGAAGACTCGGTGATCGTGACACGGGCATTGTTCGGAGCGGTGCCGAGGCCCTTGCGCGGATCGTAATTGCAGGTCCGCGAGCGAAATGATCCTGAGCCGGCCTTGTTTCGCTCTTCGTCGCCGGCGTCCAGTTTCACCGGGTTGCCGATCACGCTGCTGACGTCGCTCTCGGGAAGGAGCGCGCACAAGTTTGCCTGCGCGTTCGCGTCGTGATGGAAGCCGAAAACACCAAAAGTCAGACCCGCGGCTGCAAGTGCCGCTTTGATAATATTGCGCATAATTCCTCCGGCCGAATGAATGCCAAACGCCAACACAGCGTAGCACAGACCGGATATCGATACGGCGTGACGAACAGAAAGTGTGACCGGGATACGGACTCTGCGACCGCTCCTCCAGCGCGGGTAATTGCGCGGCGCAGAAACCCTTCCTTCTCTCTTTGTCATGGCAGGGCTTGACCCGGGCCACCCAACCACCGCGCGTCCGCGCGGTGAATGAATCTTTAGCGCCCGCAGACCCCCGCGCGCATTGCGCGCGAGACTTTTTGATTCCGCCAAGTGCGGCTTTGCCGCACTTGGTCGGGGCGCGCTGGGTTGGCGGCCCGCACGCGGCGCCTTGCGCCGCGGCAATCCAAAAGTGGCCGCGCAGGGCGCGGCAAGGCCGCCCATGACATGCCGGGGGCAACGCACTGTTGGAGTTACAACACCAGATTTCTACGCGCGTTAAGTGTCAGTTGGGACCCAGCGGATGGACGCCGCGACGGCGTTTTCCTTCACATGCGCCGGATTGCCGGATTCCGGAATGGCGATGACGTTCCCGCTGCGCATGACCCAGGCCAACGCAGCCGCCGATGCCGAGACACCATGCATCGCGCCGATCCCAGCCAGCTGACGATCACCCAGCAGGGTGTGGGCGTATTCGAGCCCGCCGAGTGGAGAAGCCGCCATCACCGGCAGTTTGTGCTCCGCGCACCACGGCAGAACGTCACGCTCAAAGTAACGGTTGCTCAGGCTGTAACGCACCTGATTGGTGGCGCAGCGATGGCCGTCGGGAACACGGAACAGCTCTTCCATTTGCTCAACATTGAAGTTGGAGACGCCCCAGGCGCGAATCCTTCCCGCCGCGCGCAAATGTTCGAATTCGGCGACGGTGGCGGAGAGATGCCTTTGGGGAACCGGCGAATGCAGCAGATAGAGATCGAGATGGTCCGTACCAAGACGGGTGAGGGTTCCCGCGAAGGCACGTGCGAAACCGCCTTCAATGATCCGGTCACCGGCAACAATCTCATCCGCTTGCACTTTGGAGACCAGAAACACACGGTCGCGCTGACCGGCAATCACGCGGCCAATGAGACTCTCTGAGCGGCCCTCGCCATAATTGCGCGACGTGTCGATCAATGTCATGCCGAGCGCGATGCCGGTGCGCATCGCCTCTTCCTCGGCCGCGTATGAATGGCGCCCCTGACCGAGATGCCAGCTGCCCTGACCGAGCGCCGGGACGGTCGTACCATCCGGAAAGGTGACGGTACGGGGTGCGGGATTTGATTCCGCGGCCGTGCCGGAATCCTGCGCGCGTGCCTCGGCTGCAATGATTGCACTTGCGGCAGGAAATGAAAGACCGAGTGCCGCACCGAATTGACGCCGGTTCAGCAGATGCGTGTTCATGTTGTCCATCTCTTTCCTGCGCGGCAATTGTAATGGAGATCAGCGTGATACTGAGCTGCGGATTTTACTCCGAACGGATCATCTCAACCAGCGTGTTGATTGCAGTTTGATGCGGCGATGCGTGTGCTGCTGCGCAACGCCACGGATCGCAGCAAACAAAAGCACTTACCAATATTTGGATGTAGGATTTGCGAAACACTTCAACCCTCCCCTTGGGGGAGGGTCGAAATCGCGTCAGCGATTTCGGGGAGGGGACCGGCCACCGGCCGGACCGCAAAAAAAATTGACGCTCACACGACTCCTGTTCTGCAACTCCGCCTGTGGCTGGTCCCCTCCCCGAAGCTGCTCGCGCTGACACGCTCGCATCTTCGACCCTCCCTCAAGGGGAGGGTTGATATAAATGCGTGACCCCGCCCATTCATGCTAAATTCGTTCGAGGAACCAGCACGGGGGAACACATGGCCGGGGAATCCAACAGGCGTGAATTTGTCCAGGCTGCCGCGGCGGCGTCGTCGGGAATCGTCGCGGCAACCGGCGCAGCGTCCGCCGCGGCGCCAAACGCAGCAGCGCGCCCCACCTCCATGGGCGCCCGTTTCCGCGCATTGTTGAACCCATCCGATCCGCTGATCTGCGCCAATGCGTTCGATCTGATGACCGCGCGTCTCATCCAGATCCATGGCTTCAGGGGCGTGTTTGTCGGCAGCAGCGCAACCAATCAGCAGCGGCTCGCTCTCCCCGATCAGGCGATCGTCACCGTCGGTGAGATCATCGAATATGACAGCATCATCGCCCAGAATGTCGATATTCCGCTGATGGCCGATGTCGACGACTTCGGCACTTCGCCGCTGAGTGTCTATCGCTTCGCGAAACAGGCCGAGCGCGGCGGCATTGCCTGCGCCGCCTTCGACGACCGTGCGCCGCTCAACCGCGCCACCGGCTATGCGGTGCCGGGCACGTTTCCGCTGGATCAGATGATCGACAGAATTCATGCCGCGGCCGATGCACGGACCGACATGGTTCTGATCGCGCGCTGCCTTGCGCCGACTCCCAATGGCTCGCGCACCGAGATGCTGGAGCGCGCCGCTGCCTATGCCGAAGCCGGCGCCGACGCGGTGTGGATCGCGATGCCGACCACGGCGGATTACGTCAAAGCAGCCGAGATTGTGAAAAAGCCGCTGATGGCGGTGTTCGGCAACGGGAATTTTCCCGCGACTCCGGCGGCCCTGAAAGCCGCGCGGATTTCCGTCACTCAGACTCCCCCGGTGGTGAATATCGCATTGGGCGCGGTGGACCGGGCGCTCACCGAATTGCAGGCCACGGGCAAAATGACCGAGGCGCAGAAAGGGGCGATCAGCCGCGACGTGTCCGACAAGGTCGAGCAGGTCGCCGAACTGAATGCGCAATCGCGCAAATACCGCCTGCCCCAGGGCTCAGCCACCGAACGCTGAATCGCCTCTTTCCCGTGCCGAATTTTGACGGCCTTAGATCGTCACCGGCCGTTCGGTGAATACGACGCGCCAGTCCGCGACTTCGTCGATCATTGCGGCGGCGATCCTGCCCGCGAGCGCCGCGGCGTCCGACAACCGCGCGTCAACTCGGTCGGATCGCAGCACCGCAATTTCGACCGAAAACTTGTGAAAAAGGTCGGCCATCGCTGCGGAACGCTTGGCCACGCGCGCGAACTCGCCCTGATTCCAGATCGCCAGCAACGCGGAGCCGATCACGGGCAGCACGATGGCAAGGGACGCGAACCTGGCCGACCACAGCCGTTCTTCGCCGTTTGTCCGAAAGATGAGACCGCTGTCTATGGCGGCATGTGCGGCCACTGCGAGAACAGTCCCCAGGAACAGGAGAAAAGCCCCGCGATGCAGCACGTGGGCAATGCGCCCCGACCGCTTTGCCGTCGCGGCGTGAAATTGCAATTGCCCGGACGTTACGCCCCCCATGAATTGCAGACATTGACGCAAATGCTCCGTGGTCACTTTTGCCGGCGGAAGCCCGACAGAGCGGGCAATGCTGCGCATTTGCCAATACATCCAGCTCTGCGTTGGACTGCCCCATGCCGCCGAGACAATCGGCACGTTGGGGAAAGGACAACCGCCTCCCAGCGGAATCAGCAGGCGCAATTGCCGGATCATCTCCGCCAGCAGCCGATATTCCATCCAGCGCTCGTGCCATTTGCGCCGGTGTTCGTTGGCAAACCGCAGAACGATCCACAGAAGCGCTGCCGATTCAGCGGCAATATAAGCGATCTCATTCAGTCCAAGATGGATCGGGGCGGCGGGGCTCAATCCGCCGGTTGACAGCGGAAGCAATGCGAGGGCGACGGCGATGACCGAAAACACGTAGATCTCGATATAGGCGCTGCGATACCTGTCTGCGTAGATGTCCGCGAGTTTGTCGGCCCAGGCAAAATGGCTCCGCAGCTCACGGTTGGCCCAGTCTTCGACTTTGGACGGCGCATGAGCCAGGTGGGCATCGGATGAAACAGGCCACTCGCGCCGCACCTGCTCGACGAAATCGCGCATGGCCGCAAAAGGCCACCCCGGCAGTTCGCCTCCGGCGATGGCACGGAACAGCTTCCACGCCACACCGCCGCCGATCCGTGGTTTTTGCTCGCGAAAATACCGCGCGAGGTGCTGATCTTCAGTCCAGGCAATTTGCCCCAGCACCAATTCGTCAATCGTTTCGGAAAGGTGAGCGTGCCGTTCTTCGTCGGTCGAATATCCTGGCGACAGCGGGCGGCAGCAGACTTCGTCCCGGATCGATCTGAGATCGTCAGCCGAACACAACGCCTGCCACTGCCGCGGCGCAAACGGATCAATCCAGATCACCGGGACATGAAAGCGCACCGCTTCACGCATGGTTTCGGCGGTACCGCCTTCGCCCGCCGCCGGTTTTCCGTCCCACACTGCGATCAGCAAATCCGATTGGTTCAGCACGATGCGACCGGCCGCCCGGTATGCCTCCGCTTCATGGGCGCGGTCGCCGTCCAGCTCAAATTTCACCACACCGGCGGCTCGCTCGGCCTGCGCCAGCAGGTTGCGAAACCGCGCTTCCGATTCCGGCTCTTCTGCCTTCTCCGGGGCGAAATCCTTCTCGAATTCCGGCTGATGAAATGGCATCGGGCAGAGAATCTGGTAGGCGCGGGAAATCGCCTCCTCGGCGAATAGGCGATCGCAGCCTTCGGCCAGCGGCGACGCCGCTCGCAAGAGCGGTTTCTCATGCCCGTACCATTGCCGCGCCGGCCCTGTGCCGGCATAGGCTTCGACCGCCGCCTTCACCTGCGACAGGATAAATCCAAGCGTTTCGCGCAATTGTTCTTGCGCCGTTCTGTCCTTTGGCAGGCGGTGTGGCCGGTGACCCACGATGCCGACGCGGAATGCCAGCCGCGCCTTCGGCGGAGCCTTCGAATGCGCTGGAGTCGCCATCGGTTCATCCCCTCCCGACCACCCAACTCTACTACTGTTCGATAAGATGACGAGAGCTCCCGCCAGGATTGTGATATGTTCGCTTCCGGCGAGGGCGGGCGTCGATGACTTACAAATACAGCGCCTTTATCAGCTATTGTCACCAGGACGAGCGCTGGGCCAGGTGGCTGCAGAAAGCGCTGGAGACGTATCGTGTTCCGAGGCGTCTCACCGGCGCGGTCCCCGATCGGGTCATCCCGCGCAATCTCGGTCCGGTTTTTCGCGACCGCAGCGAACTTTCCGCCAGCGCCGATCTCGGCGGCGAGATTGAGCAGGCTCTGAGACAATCCGCAAATCTGATCGTCATCTGCTCGCCTGCCGCCGCCGCATCCCGGTGGGTGAACGAGGAAGTTCGGCTGTTCGCCCGTGTTGCCGGAGCCAGGCGCATCTTCTGCCTGATCGCCGGCGGCGAACCGAATGCGGCGACGCAGAGCGACGAGTGTTTCCCGCCGTCATTGCGGGAAATCGGCGCCGAGCCGGTCGCCGCCGACGCACGAAAGCTTCGTGACGGCAAAACCGGCGCCAAATTGAAGCTCGTGGCCGGGTTGCTGAACGTCGGTCTGGATGAACTGAAACAGCGTGAACAAACCCGGCGGTATCAGCGTCTCGCCGCGGCCGCCTCGCTCGCTCTGTTCGTCGCGGCCGGCGCAACCGGACTCGCTGTCGAAGCTCTGATCCAGCGTGACGCCGCCCAACAGCGGCAGCGCGAGGCGGAAGATAGCGTTGGGTTCATGCTCAACGATCTGACAACGAAACTTCGCCAGGTGCAGCGGCTCGACATTATGGATGCCGTTGACGATAAACTCGTTGCTTATTTTCGCGGCCGGCAGACGCGCGATCTCACCGATCAGGCGCTGATGATTGGCGCCCAGGCACTGCAAAACACCGGCGATCTGCGCGAGAAGCAAAACCGGCTGCCTGAGGCAATGAGCCTGTTTCAGGAGTCTGCCCGCCTTGGCGATGAACTCGTGCGGCGCACGCCGAATGACGCGCAACGTCTGATCATCGCGGGACTCGGGTTTAACCACCTGGGCAACGCCTACTGGTTCGAGGGAAACCGGTCCGATGCCGGACAAAGTTTCGATCGGGCCATCGGTCTGCTTCAGCGCGCCGCCCAATTGTCCCCTTCGTCTGATCGCGCGCTGGAGGCGCTCACTTCGGCGCGAACGAACAAAGGCCGTGTCCTCGAGGCGGAAGGGGAGTTGGCCGCGGCACGCGAACAATATGAGGCTGTTCGCGCAATTTCCGGGCAACGTGTGCAGCGCAGACCTGACGATCCCGACGAACCAACCACGCTTGCACAGGCTTATGACAGCCTCGGCAAGGTTGCGCTTGAACAGGGCCTGTTATCGGAAGCGATCTCAAATTACCGCAAAAGGCAGGCGATTGCCGCGAGGCTCTCGGCCGCAAACGCCAGCAACAATGAGTTGCGGGAAAATCTGGTCCTCAGCGATGGCATACTTGGCCGGACCCTTGCCCTCTGCGGCGCGAATTCGGCTGCTGAACGATACGCGCGCGAGGCAGTCACTCTCGCGAAATCGCTGGTCGATTACGATCAGACCCAATCCGGGTGGCAGGTCGAATACGGCAAGTACAGCCTGCTGCTGGGACGCCTTTCAGCCGAAGCGGGGAACGTGGAGGAGGGCGCGCAGCTCAATGCCGAGGCATTGCGGACCCTGGGCGATCTGGTTCGCAATGGCGCGAGCAATACGGCCTGGCGTCAGGAACTCGCGAACGCGGAAATCGAAAGCGCCCGCTTCGAATTCGCGCGAGGCCATCGAGACAAGAGTGCCCTGCTTTTGCAGGCAACGCTCCAACGGCTCGCTGAGGACCGAAAATCCAATCCCGCGGACCGCAATCTCATCCTGCTCGAAGCACAAGCGCGGATCACGCTCGGACAGGTCGCGGCGTCACGGAACGATATGGCCGCGGCCCACGCGCAGTGGCAGACCGCTCGCGACGTCATCGCTGTTCCGGCGCGCCTGGGCGCAGACCCGAATTTTCTTTCGGCTTTGGCGTCCGCTCTTCTTTTGCTCGGTGACCGGACTGCTGCGCGTCCCGTGCTGGATCAGCTCGCAACCATGGGATTCCGCACGCCGCTGTTTCAGGCGCTGTTGGATGAAAAGAAACAATCTTATCAGGGTCGGTCAACAAACTGTGGAGGGGAGGAAAAGTGATGGGCAAATTGATGAGATGGTTACGAAGACTTTTTAGTGACAATCCGCCGAACGACGTCCCGCGGGAAATACCCAGCAGTGGACACAACCTTGTCGTTCGGATTCGGAATGAACAGGGGCCGGTGACGTTCGCAGCAGCCGAAAACTACGTTTTTACGAGTTTTCACATCACGGACTCGCAGCTGTTCGATTCCAAAGAACCTAAGGATGGGGGCAAGTCTGTTTCGTATCACTACACCGGGTCTGCGAATATGAATGATCGTTATCGGTTCAATTACACCACCGACGATCCTAGTCATATTCGAACCGGCGGAGGCGGAGACGGCACAATCCAGAACAGCTGAACGGGAACCGCGAACGATGCGCGGTCTGTGGCGAAGCACGCATCGAAACATCTAGTGCGGACTTGCGACAGCGCGCATCGCCCTTAGCGGGCGGCTGG
>CAYUQO010000034.1:0-8255 GCA_964446945.1 uncultured Bordetella sp. | reverse complement strand
CCCTCCTTCGCTAAAGCTTCGGAGGGCATCCTGCTTCGGACGCGAAGTAGCGCAAGTCCTGCGACCCTCTTTCGCCAAGGCTCCGGAGGGTTTGTGTGCTCCGTCTGTCCGCCGTAGCTCGAAGAGCGAAGGCGGAAGCGCGTAGCGTGAAGCAGGATGGCGGGCCACGACCGATAGCGATGATCACTACGTCTACGCCATAGCCCTACACTCAGATAGGTAGGCCCGTCCCGCCGGACATCAAAACCCTTCGCCACGGCATTTTGCGAATCGGGCACTCTGGCGCTAACCGCAGCTTAGCTCGTCATTCAGTGGCCGACGGCCCGGGCGGCGGCTGGAACATAAGGGCAACACTTTTCATTTGCATCTCTGAAGCATTATAGGCATTGTGCCGCAAGGTGCTGCACCTTGCGGCACAATGGGGTGCCATGGCTTCGAAGAACAGACTGACCGTTAATCTCTCCGACCAGGAATTTTCGGCTTTGGTCGATCTGGCGGAGAGAGCCAAGGTTTCGAAGGCTTGGCTGGGGCGTAAAGCGATCAGCGAGCTGTTAGAGCGTGCGCAACGCGATGAGCAGCAACTGCCACTTCCGCTGGCGGGGGTGAAACGGGGGAAGCGCAATGAAAACGTTGGATAACACCATGAATCCGCTCAGTGGTCACACTACCGTTCGTGCGCCGCAATGAGCACGCTGTTCAAGAATCTAAAGAAAGACAGCCATGCGTGGGCCAACGAAGAGGAGGTCCGCAAGGGCTGGCTTAAGCACATCGAGAACGACTTGGGGATCACCTTCCACGCGGAGCGTGGCAGGAACGACGCTTCATACAACCAAGTCATCATCGAATTTAAGAGTAAGGGCTTGTTCAAAGGCAGCACGGTGAGCCCCGCCTTCAAGGAGGCCGTATACGATCGCCTAGACAAATACATCCGGCGCCGCTCGAAAGACGAAGGCATCCCTCACGAGGACTACATTGGCATAGCCATCGACGGCGCACATATCTGCTTCGCCTTTTTTAAAGACGGCCAGATCACGCCGCGCAATCTCCTGCCGTTCAACGAGGCTTCCGTCGAACTTGTCGCGCAAGCGTGCTTTGACTCGAAGCGGCGCGCGGTGACGGCTGAAAACCTCGTGGAGGACTTCGGACACGCGGCAAAGATCGGCCATGCCATGATGGCGAACCTCGTGGCCCAGCTTGAACACCAGCTGACTGCACTCGGCAACAACAAGATCAAACTGCTGTTCGAGGAATGGCGCACCTTGTTCGGACAGGTGGCCGACCTATCCGCAGCTCAGGCCGCCGAAATTCGGAAGACCATACCCTTCTCGCCGAAGCTACCCACCGGCGACGTTGTGGCGGCGGCTCTTTTCGCCATTCACACCTACAACGCTTTCCTGATGAAGCTCTTGGCCGCCGAAATCGTCGGTCAATACGGGCTGACTGCCTACGCCGATTTTTGCGAGTACCTGCTCAGCCACGACGACGAGAACCTTTTGCGTTTGCTGGATACCGAAGTGGAGCGCGGCGCATTCTTCGAAGCCGCGCGCATAAAGGGCTTCGTCGAAGAGGCAGTGTTTTCCTGGTATGTAGATCGCAGCGTCCCGACCGCTGACCGGGCACGCATCTGCGCGGCGATCCGGCCGCTGCTCACCCAGCTTGCGCTCTACCGGATGGACGATCTTAGCGCCGCACGCTCGCGCGACGTCCTGAAACTATTTTATCAGGCTCTTGTCCCCGAGACACTGCGGAAGGCTCTTGGCGAATTCTACACGCCGGACTGGCTCGCCGATATCGCTTGCGACCGAGCGCAGATCAAAGATTGGAGCGCAGTCAGAGTTCTTGATCCGACCTGCGGCTCCGGCTCTTTCTTGCTGGAAGTGATCCGACGCAAGAGGCATCTCGCCGAGAAGGCTGGCCTGACGCCGGCTAAGACACTCTCCAAAATACTCAGTGAGGTTTGGGGCTTCGACCTCAATCCGCTTGCCGTTCAGGCTGCGCGCGTCAACTTCCTGATCGCCATTGCCGATCTTGTCGCGGCGGCTGGCACTGAGGTCGAGTTGCCTGTGCTGCTCGCCGACGCTGTTTATTCTCCGGCGCAGTCTCCCTCCAAGGGGCAGGATTACGTTGAGTATGGAATCGGGAGCGCCCAAGCCAACCTGAACATCATCCTTCCTTCCGCATTGGCTTTCGATCGAACGCGCCTGGATGCGGCCTTTGTCATCATGGGCGATGCTGTGCAGGAGGAGCAGGAATACAAGGCTGTCGAAAAGACTCTCATTGCCGCGGGCCTCATGGACGCAGCCGAGGCCAAGACTTGGCGCGATGTCCTCGGTTCTACTTACGGGCAAGTACTTGAACTGCACAGGCGATCATGGAACGGCATATGGTTCAGGATCGTGCGCAACTTCTTCTGGTCCGCCGTTGCCGGTCAGTTTGACGTTGTGATTGGCAATCCGCCCTGGGTTCGGTGGTCGAATTTGCCCGAACAGTACCGCGAGCGCATAAAGCCAACATGTGAGCGTTACACAATATTCTCCGAAACGCCGTATCATGGAGGCAATGAACTCGATATTTCGGGGATGATCACTTACACGGTCGCCGACAAGTGGCTCAAGCCGAAGGGCGTGCTTGTCTTCGTTATCACGCAGACGCACTTCCAGTCGCCATCGTCGCAGGGTTTCAGAAGCTTCAGGATCAATGACAAAGCCAATTTGATCCCCGAGAGCGTCGATGACCTCAAGAAACTGAAGCCTTTTCCCAAAGTGGCGAACAAGACCGCCATCATGCGATTGCGGAAGGTCGGCAGCACCGAGCTTCCGGTATATCCCGTGCCTTACCGCGTTTGGGAAAAACTCTCCGGCGAATCAGCTTCCATCCCGGAATCGCTCGACAAGAAAGCCGTTCTTGCGCGCGTCGAACAAAAATCGTGGGAGGCCAACCCCGTCAATGGTGGAAACTCGCCGTGGGCGATCCTGCCGCCTGGCCGGTTCGCCGATATGGAGGCGTTGCAAGGCCAAAGCGACTGGATTAGCGGGCGCAAGGGCGTCACAGCGGACCTTAACGGCATTTACATGGTCTATGTCATTGACCAGAACGCGACAACTGGCCTCGTTCAGATCGAGACTCGTCCCGAGGCGGGTAAGACCGACATCGGTCCCGCCCGCCGATTTTGGATCGAGCCCCAGCTTCTCTATCCCTTGCTAAAGGGTGCTGCCGACTTTTCAGCCTGCCACGTTCACGTCCAGGATCAGCTTTACATCCTTGTCCCTAACAAGGGGATCGCGAGCGCCGACTACGCCGCCGCCGAAAAGGCGGTGTCACAGCTAAAGCAAACGAAGAAGTTTCTGAATCACTACAAAGACCTTTTACAAAAGCGATCGACCTACAAGCTCCGGCAAAAGAATGCACCGTTCTATGTCGTGTACAATTCCGGCACCTATACATTTGCGCCGTTCAAGGTCGTGTGGGCCGAACTCTCGACGACATTCCAGGCTGCTGTCTTTACGACGGGCACGGTGCCACTGATCGGCGGCCGGCCCTTCGTGCCGGACCACAAGGTCTATTTCGCCGATTTTCAATCGGAGGACATCGCGCATTTCGTCTGCGGCGTACTGAACTCAACGCTGGTGAAGGAGTACGTCGAGAGCCATACTATCCATATTCAGGTTGCAAATATCTTCAAACATCTGCGCATCCCTCGTTTCGATGCCAAGAATGCGGGTCATCTCCGCTTGGCGCGTGCCTCGAAAGAGGCCCATGCTGCAACCTCGGAAGCGAAACGCGCTAAATTGCTTAAAGAGCTGGGCGAAATCGCCGAGTGTGTTCTTCAGGCATGAGCCTTGAGCTCCAGGACGGCGGTTTCATCACGCTGCCGGTTATGGCTCCACGACCGCGCATGATGTGCGGAAACGGGGGCTGCTTGGGGACAAGATTATGGTGACCGAAACCGAAGCGCTAGCCAACGTCCTTGCATGGTCTGTCGATAGTCCAGGTTGGCAACGCGACGCGCTGCGCCGTCTCGCGACGCAAGCGACCTTGGAGCCAGCCGAAATCGACGAATTGGTTGCTGTTTGCAAGGGGGACGGCCGGGCGGTTCCACTCGAAGCCGGGCATTTGCGTGATCCGAACCGCGATCATGGCGAAGTCTATCTGCGGCAAGTGCATGGTGTTCGGCATGTCAATGCCCTGGCCTCCGACCAGCGGCTGGCGTTTCACCGTGCAGGTCTAACCATCATCTATGGTGACAACGGATCGGGCAAATCCGGCTATGCGCGTATTCTAAAAAGGGCTTGCCGCGCTCGTATGCCGGGCCGCACCGAAGAAATCATACCCGACATCTATGATCTCGCGCCCGGCGTGCCGGGCGCGACCATCGAATACGCGATCAGCGGTCAGAACCGCACCTGCGCATGGCAGCTCGGGCAGGCCGCCGACGCCGCACTATCGGCCGTCAGCGTTTTCGATTCCCGCGCAGCCAGCATCCACGTCGATGAGACCAATGACGTGGCCTATACGCCGGTCCCACTCAAGTTGCTTGGAGCTTTGGCCCAGCTCTGCAAGTCGGTCAAAGACAAGCTGGCAGCCGAAGTTACGCAGATCAAGGCGCAGACGCCGCAAAGCATAAAGTCCCCGACGTGTAGTTCGACGACGGCTGTGGGTAGGCTCATGACCCGGCTTGCCGCCAACACCGACCCTGCCGCCGTTGAGAATCTGGCAGCGCTCACCCAAGCAGAACAAGATCGATTGGCCCAGCTCACGGCCGACCTTGCCGGCGATCCAATGCGCGCGGCGCGTCAGCTCGCCGCGCTGAAGGTCAAGATTGAAGGACACATTGCGCGCCTCGATGGGTTGTTCGCTTCGATTAGCGGCAATGCTGTCGCCAATTTGCATCGGCTTGCCGACGCAAATGATACCGCGCGACAGGCAGCAGAGGCCGCGTCCGGTGCGCTTTTCCATGACGAACCGTTGCCTCAGATCGGATCAGAGGTATGGCAGGCGCTATGGGCGAGCGCGCGCGCCTTTTCTGATCAAGAAGCATATTCCGACCGGCGCTTCCCCGTAACCGAGCCCGGCAGTGTGTGTGTCCTTTGTCAGCAGGAATTGACCCCCGTTGCGGCCGAACGGCTCAACCGCTTCGAGGCTTTCGTGCGCGATGACAGCCAGCAGCGCGCCGAGGTGGCGCGCGCCGCATATGATGCGGCGCTTGCGACGTTCGGGGGCGAAGCGCTTTCATTGGCCGAGCTTGCGAATATCGTGGCGACTGTCCGCGACGAGCTGCGGCAGGACGCGTTGGCGGAGGAGATTAGGGGCGCGTCCTTGCGCGCCCTATGGCGTCATCGGCAAATCAGGCGACGCCATACAAATCCTGCCGCCACTTTCGACGCGCCCGTTATCGCCTATCCGCGTCAGGCGTTCGTCAATCACGTCTCAGACATTGAAATGCGGGCCAATGCTCTTGCCGCTGAGGCCGGCTCCCCGGCCCGCGTCGCCTTGCTGGCCGAAAAGGCCGAACTTGCGGATCGTCAATGGCTTGGTGGCATCAAGGCCGATGTTCTCGCCGAGATCGAGCGCCTAAAGCAGATCGCGCGGCTTGAAGCGGCCCAGCGGGATACCACCACCAACCGTATCACCACCAAGAGCACTGAGATCGCGCAGGCATTGGTGACAGACGCACTTCGCGCACAGTTTGCACGCGAAGTGGCGAGTTTCGAGATCGCCGGCTTAGCTGTCGAATTGCGCCAGCAGAGCAGCGTTCAGGGCATCCCTCGTTTCAAGGTAGCGCTGACTCGGAAACCGAATGCCGCCGTGGGGCAGGTCTTGAGCGAAGGCGAGCATCGTTGCGTCGCGTTGGCCGCGTTCATGGCCGAACTCGCCACTACAGAAAACAAGTCCGGTATCGTCTTTGACGACCCCGTTTCCTCGCTCGACCACATGCACCGCGAAGCCGTCGCCAAACGACTGATCGCCGAAGCCGCGCGCCGCCAGGTCATCGTCTTTACCCATGACCTGGCGTTTCTATTCGAGCTAAATCGGGCAGCAGACGATGCCCAACCGAAGCCACACGTCACCATCAGTTCCGTCAGTCGCGGCGCAGACAAGGCCGGTTTCTGCCGCAGTGAACCGCCCTTCAAGGCGCGCCGCGTCAACGACATTACGACCAGCCTGACCAACCAGCTCACAAACGAACGCTATCACTTCGATCAGGGCAATCAGGACGAATGGCGGAATACTGTCAAATCCATCGCCGGATTGCTGCGCGACACATGGGAGATCGCCGTTGAAGAAGTCGTCGGGCATGTCATACGTCGCCTTTCGAACGAGGTAAAAACCCCCGGACTCGTCAAACTCACCGCGATTACCATCCCCGACTGTGAGGCCATGCGCGACGGCTTCGGGCGGTGTTCCGAACTGCTGCATAGCGCGGCACCGGCATTGAACCGGCCACTGCCGAGGCCGGAAGCCCTCGCCGCCGAAATTACCGCGCTCGCCACATGGGCCGATGATGTTCGCCAGCGGCAGAACGCGGCCAGGTTACCCTAGCGGCATGATGGCGGGCAGCGCTGCGATGATTGAGGTCTCCGCGCCGCCGGCCATTGATTGCGCCCAATCCTGCAGAGTTTCCTACGAAATGGTGGGTGTATCTGTCGCCCGTTCCACGCCGAATGCCTGCTTCCCCTTCGCGGTCCACAGCGCCCGCGCGTGT
Source organism: uncultured Bordetella sp. (assembly GCA_964446945.1). Lineage (GTDB taxonomy): Bacteria > Pseudomonadota > Alphaproteobacteria > Micropepsales > Micropepsaceae > CAIYRG01. Next base: position 1,552 of record CAYUQO010000034.1, on the reverse strand, counting down.
TCGCCCTGATCGCTGTGGAGCTTGTCGGCCATCCAAAGCAGCGCGCCGTAGATCATGGCGCGATCATCGCCGGTCAGGTCCACGATCCTGGCTTTGACAATGAGGCCACCCAGCTCAATCAGATGCCGGGTGCGCTTGCGCCGTTCGACTTGCCAGGTGCGCATGTCATGCCGCGTTAGCGCCGCCTGATGCCGGTTGCGCGCTGCCCGGTTGCGGTTGAGCGCCACCAACGTCGCGGTCAGGCGGAGATGCAGATCGCCGTGCCCGCCCTTGAAAGAACGTTGCCCCACGTTTCGCCCATGCCTCCCTCTTTCCGGCGTCTTTGGTTTCGCCCAGCACGATCAGCGCGCCCGCCAGTTCTTCGGCGGTCAGCGCGTCGGCTCCTGTCGAGATGACCAGCTCGCCGAGTTGCTGCACCTTGCGGGCTTTCAGCTCTCGCGTCTTGTCTTCGAGCGACTTCAGTTCCGCATCGAAGTCCCGTGGCTTGCGCATCGTCGTCTCCATAAGCTGTCGATGGAGCGATGATAGTTGAGTGCCTGCCACAATGCTTTAAGGTTGCCGAGACGTGCTGAAACGGCGCGAGCAGTCCCGAGAAATTAGTTTCGAGGGCGCGCTTATACGTCGTTCCGACGTGCGCTTCGCCGTGGTGATGTTCGGATCGCGATGGCGATCTATCATCTTCACGTCAAGGTCATCGGCCGCAAGGCCGGCTCCAGTGCGGTGGCCTCCGCCGCCTACCGCTCGGCCTCTCGGCTGCGCGACGATCGGCTTGAGCGCAGCCACGACTTCTCCAACAAGCGCGGCGTCGTCCACTCCGAGGTCATGCTGCCGGAGGATGCACCCGAACAATGGAGCGACCGCGAGCGGCTTTGGAACGATGTCGAGGCGTTCGAGGTCAGGAAGGACGCCCAGCTTGCCCGCGAGATCGAGTTCGCCCTGCCGCGCGAGATGACGCAAGCCCAAGGCATCGAACTCGCTCGCGACTTCGTGCAATCCGAATTTGTCGATCAGGGCATGATCGCCGATCTCAACGTGCATTGGGACATGGCCGAGGATGGGACGCCCAAGCCCCACGCCCATGTCATGCTGACCATGCGATCCGTGGACGAGAACGGCTTCGGCCCGAAAGTGCGGGAGTGGAACGCTACCCAGATGGTCGAGCGTTGGCGGGAACGCTGGGCGGAGCTGGCCAACGAACGCCTGGCCGAACTCGACATTGACGCGCGCATCGACCATCGCAGCCTGGAAGCGCAGGGCATCGCGCTGGAGCCGCAAAGCCAGATCGGCGCGCCCGCGCAGCGCATCGAGGGCAAAGGGATCGAGGCCGCCGACCGTGCGGAAATGCACCGCGAGATCGCCCGCAACAACGGCACCCGGATCATCGCCGATCCATCGGTGGCGTTTGACGCGATCACCCACCAGCAATCCACTTTCACGCGGCGCGACATGGCGATGTTCGCGCATCGGCACAGCGATGGAATCGAGCAGTTCAACGAGGTCATGGGCGCGATGCGGAGCGCGCCCGATCTGGTCGAACTTGGCAGGGACGGAC
>CAYUQO010000033.1:0-22018 GCA_964446945.1 uncultured Bordetella sp. | reverse complement strand
TCGTCAGGTTGAAACTGCCGACGCTCCCGTTCAGCGCGGTCACATCACCTATTCCATTGGCCGCGGTGATACTCAGCGATCCGGCGGTGATCAGGCCCCCGCCTTCGATGCTCCCGCCTGCCGCGTTCAGCGCGGCGACACTAATCGTCCCCGAGATGGTGATCGATCCGCCCGCTGTCGTCTTGCCGGCGGTCAGGTTCAGTGTTCCGTTGGTGCCACCGATCGCAGCGCCGATGGAGATGTTGTTATCGGCTGAGAGCGTCAGCGTGTTGGCGCTCGTCCAGCTTACCGGCGCCGATACCGTGATATTGCCGGCGGACGCTCCGCTGGTTCCGGTGTTGGTCGTGGTCACCACGACGTTGCTGGAATTCAGCGCCGCGTCCAGATTGCCGGCGTCGATGATCGAACTTGTGGCGCCGGAGCTCGGACTAAAAACGCCTGAAGTGAGCGTGTCGTTGCTGTCCGAACCGGCATTGCTCTCGATGAACACATCGGCCGGATCGAGCGTCCAGTTGCCGGTCTGGCCTTTGGGCGCCGTCGTATCGACTTTGGCACCAGTGGTATTCAGCACTTCGCCGGAAGTTTCGACCTTGCCGCCGTTACCGCCTTTCGCTCCACCGCGGGCACCGAGCGTTCCGGTCACGGTCGTCGACGGCGTTGTCGCCGACCCGACGGTGATGTTTCCGCCATTGCCCTTCGGCGCGACATCGTCCGCATTCAGCGTGCCCGAAACATTGATGCTCTGGCCCCGCATGTCGATTGCGCCGCCCGAGCCATTCTGGTTTTGCGCCGCAATGGTGCCGGTGGCTTGCGCTGTGCCTTTGGGCGCGGTCAGCCAGACATGGCCGTTAATGGTTTTGGTGCCGGTGGCGCGCACCTGGCCGCCATTGTTGCCGGCCAGCGCATAGGCATTGCCGCCGGCGGCATCGATCAGCGCCTGCGCCCCGGCGATATTGCCGCTGGTTGTCGCATCGCCGCTGCCGGTCTTGATCTCAATCTGCAAACCGCTGCCGGACGGCTGCAGCACGACGTCATCGCCCGCAACTACTCCGGCCGTGCCGTTCGGCGCTGAAATACTGCCGCTGTTGGTGACGGATTTCCCGATCAGCACTGCATCGCCGGAAGCGCTGATGCTGCCTTGATTTGTCACCGTGCCTGATGACGTGCCGGTGAATTCGAGACTGCCACCCTGCATGAAGGTGCTGTTGGAAGTATCGCGCGTCGAACCCACGAACGTGCCGCCGGTGATGACTTTGCCGGATGGCGTGACGACAATGCCGTTCTGATTGACCAGATAGGTCGATCCGGTCGAATTCAGCCAGCCGGCAATTGTCGACGGCGCTGTACCCGTCACCCGGTTCAGCGTCGCGCCCTTGCCATTATTGATCTGAACGGTGTTTCCCTGACCGATGGAAAAACCGTTCCAGTTGATGATGCCGTTTTTGGTGGTCTGATTGACCGTCAGTGTGTTGGCGGTGCTGGAGATCTTTCCGTTACCGGCGGCAAAATTCCCGCCGGTGGGCAGTGCGCCTGCGGCACTCGCGGAGTGTGCGGACAAAGGCAACAGGGATACGCTCAGTACACAGAGCACTGTCCGGCTGCGCCGCTGCCGAATTCCTGTTCTCATTGCCCCCCGACCTGCAGAAATGCAGGCGCCGGAAATCACGGATCGGATTCACGCACACTGACGCGCGGGCTCGCTCTCGACAGCTCCCCAGCCTTCGAAGTCTAGCACCCGTTAAAATTGCATTGCTAGATGCCCGAGGCGCTAAAGTTTCATTATGGTAAATAATGTCATTTGGTTAACGGCGATCGCCCTGCGCCCTGGCTAGTGTCATGCATCCTTTTCGGAAGCCAATGCGCAAGCTGTTGATCCACAATGCCGACGGATTATTTTGCCCGGCGATGACCGGCCTCCACCCGCGTGCAATCGCCACTGCTGTGTTGCTCACGGCAGCGCTCGCGCTTTCCGCGCACGCCCAGACACCCGATGACGATGTGAAGAAATGCGCCGGCACCACCGGCAGTCCGGACGACATCATCGCCGGCTGCACCGCCTATCTCGATTCTGGCCGGGCTTCGCTGATCGATCTGTTCAGCCTCTATGCCAATCGCGCCAATGCATACCGCGCGAAGGGCGACTACGCACATGCGATTGACGACTACAACCGGGCGATCAAACTCGATCCCAAAAACGCGAGTTACTACAACGGTCGCGCTGTCTCATATAGCGGCCAGGGCGACGAACAGCACGCGATTGCAGATTTCACCGCGGCGATCGGGCTCGATCCAAAAAATGCGACACTGTTTGCCAATCGCGCCGCGGTCTACCTGGCCGGCAATGAATTCGACAAAGCGATCGACGATCTGAATCAGGCCGTCATGCTCGATGCCAACAATGCCGCCGAATTTTTCAATCGCGGGAATGCCTGGCGCAGCAAAGGCGACCTCGACCACGCACTGGCCGATTATGACGAGGCGATCCGTCTCGCGCCGGACAACGCGGTGCTTTATCTCGCGCGCGGCAGTACGTGGCGTGACAAAGGCGACAATGACCACGCGATCGCCGATTTCAGCCAGAGCATTGCAATCGATCCGAAGAACGCCATGGCGTTCAACAACCGCGGCGTCGCCTACAGCGCGAAGGGCGATTCAGCCCATGCGCTCGAGGACTATGACAAGGCCATCGAACTCGACCCAAAGAACACCGCGGCATTTCTGAATCGCGCTTTCGTCCGCGCCGCTGGCAGCAAAACCGATGATGCGCTTGCTGATTTCGCACAGGTAATCGAACTTGATCCGATGAATGCCGTTGCGCATCTTAATCGCGGCAATCTCTACAGCGGCAAAGGCGATTCCGATCACGCGCTGGCGGATTATGATGCAGCGATCATGCTCGATCCCAAACTCGCGCCGGCCTACAACAACCGCGCGGTGCTCCACGTGGCCAAAGGGGAACTCGACACGGCGATCTCCGATTACAGTGAAGCGATCCGGCTAAAGCCCGATTACGCCGAAGCGCTGCTCGGCCGCGGCAATGCGTACCGCGCGAAGAACGAACAGATGCTGGCGTTTGCCGATTTCGACGCCGCCATTCGCGCCGCACCGATGAATGCTGCCGCCTATAACAATCGGGCGGTCAGCCGCAGCGCCGCCGGCGATTTCGACGGCGCCCTGTCCGACCTCGACAAGGCGATTGAACTCGATCCGGTGAATGCGCTGTACTTGAACAATCGTGCCTTCGCCGCCAACGCCAAAGGCGATCACCGCCGCGCGCTTTCCGATCTCGACCGCGCCATCACACTGGATCCGAAGGATGCACCGGCCTTTGCCGCACGCGCCGATCTTCGCCGCAGCAATGGTGAGATCACCGGCGCCATCGACGACTACACGCGATCACTCGCGCTGGACGGAAAAAACATCGCCGCGCTGGCCGGCCGCGCCGCTGCGTTTCGCGCCAAAGGCGACAACAACCGCGCGATTGAAGATGACAACGCCGCCATCGCGCTGGCGCCGGAAAATGCCGTGCTGTTCAGCGAGCGTGCGGGCGCCTGGGCCGCCAAAGGCGATTCTGCTCGGGCGATTGAAGATCTGACGAAGGCGATCTCGCTCGATCCGAAATTCACCGCCGCCCTGATCGCGCGCGGGAATCTCTATCGCGCCAAAGACGACGATGATCATGCGATCGCCGATTACACGGGAGCGCTGCGGCTCGATCCCCACAATGCGCTGGCCGCGAACAATCGCGGCGTCGCCTACAGCGCGAAGAACGACGATGACCGCGCCATCGCCGACTACACACTGGCGATCGCCAGTGACGCCAAATATGCGCAGGCCTGGTTCAATCGCGCTGTGAGCTATGTCCGAAAAAAAGATTGCGCCCGCGCCATGCCGGATTTTGTCAGCGCGGCGAAACTCGATCCCAAACTCACCGCGCCCGCCGCAGTCGGCACCATCTGCCCCGCCCCGGCCAAGAAGTAACGCTCAGGCGGCGCTCTCCCGCACTTTCCCTCCTATTCGGAGTCTCTCCAGGCGGTCGGGACGGTCGGTGCAGATGCCATCCACGCCGGCCGCGATCAGACGCTGCATGTCCGCCGTCCGGTTCACCGTCCAGACGCCGAATTCAAGCCGCTGCCGGCGCGCCTGCTCGATGGCGCGTGGCGTCGCACGGGGCAATGGACAAAACCACCCATCGCCACCCTGGTCCCTGATTTCGCGCGCGCCACCTTTCGCGCGCACCGCCGTGTTGAACCAGCACTTGATCCCGGGAGAGCGCGCTTTGGCATGCTGAAGTCCCGCCCAATGGAACCCGACCAATACGGCACGGCTGGTGAATTCCACCGCCTTCAACTCGTCAAGCACCGCTTCCGCCAACGCTTCCGCCGGCGCCGACAGACCAGCGCGCACCGAAGTTTTCAACTCGATGAACAGTCGAAACCGCGGATTTACCGCCTTCACCGCGGCAATCACTTCGGCCAGTGACGGCATCGGCGTCGCGTCGAACGGCGTCACTCCGGAATGCCGGCGGGCATAAATCGAGCCCGGCCGCGCGCGGCCGACATGGAATTTCCGCAGTTCGGCAAAGTTCAAGTCGCGAATCGCCGATCTGCGCCGCAAAAGCGGCAACCATCGCCCTGCCGGATTGCGGCACAGATCCCGCTTCAAACGAAAATCGTGAAACAAAACCAGCCGGTCATCGCGCGTGAGCTGGACGTCGAGCTCCGCGGCATCGAATCCGGCCGAAGCGGCTGCAGTAAAAGCCGGCAAAGTGTTTTCCGGCCATAATTGTGCCCCGCCACGATGGGCAATATTCAAGGGAAACAGCATGAAACAAAAAACACTACCGTTTGGATGCCACCTTTGTGGTACAATTTAGCGTCAGAGGTAGGGCAATATAGAATGCTAAAATTCGCACTGACTGGAACATTCCTTGTTGCACTGGCCGGTGGCGCCTGCGCCGCCGAAACCGCGCCTGCACAACCCCAGACTGTGCTGAACAGCGAGATTGCCGACCTGAACACCAGTTCAGCCGGCCATCCGGTAGCCGATGTGAGGCCGGGCGAACAGGTGACCATCACCGGCGATTGCGTCGACAATGTCAAATCGGCCGACCGGCTGCGGGTGATGTTGACGCCGGCCGGCGACGACACCCGCTTTCACGTGCTCGCAACCGATCAGGCCATCGGCGCGGCCGGCCTGAATGTGCGCGTCCCGAACCTGCCAGAAACCGCCAACCGCGATTTCAATGTGCGGGTGTTCCGGCTGGGTGAGGATGCGCCCACCATCTGCAATGCCGGCATCATTCATGTCGGCGCCGCCAACAAGCACCCGCTCGGCTAAACCCCAACTTGTCATGGCCGGGCTCCGCCGCTCCTTGCGCGGCAACTCGAACACCTGACTGAAACACCAATGACTATCCGCGCGGAAACGTCCCTGACGCACGCCGTTGCTGGCAACATTCCACAACGGGCGAAATTCGAGCTCGGCTTTGTGTTTGCCGCGATTGGCGCAGCATTGTTCTCCACCAAAGCCGTGATCGTGAAGCTCGCCTATGGCGTGCAGCTCGATCCCGAAACTTTGCTGGCACTGCGCATGGGTCTGTCGCTTCCATTTTACTTTGGCATCGGCGCCCTCGCCCTTCGCGACCGTCACCGGCGCAATCTGCCAATGCCCGGCATTCGGCTGTGGATTCACGCAGGGCTTGTCGGATTGCTGGGTTACTGGTTCTCGAGCTACGCGGATTTTCTCGGACTCAAATATATTTCCGCCCAATTCGAGCGCCTGATCCTGTTCACCTATCCGCTTTTCGTGGTCCTGCTCGGCGCCGCATTTTTCGACCAGCCGGTCAAGCGGCGGATTCTCGCTGCATTCGCGATCAGCTATCTTGGCCTCGCCATCATCTTCAGCGAGAATTTCTCGCTCCAGGGAAGCAATGTCGCAATCGGCGCCGCACTCGTATCGGCATCATCCATCGCCTTTGCGCTCTATCAGTTGTTTGCCAAAAATCCGATCAGCCGCATGGGGCCCCAGCTCTTCACCTGCGTCGCGATGAGCGCGGCGGCGATCGGCGCATTCGTCCAGTTTTTCGTCGGCCACCCGGCATCCGCATTGTTCGTCACCGGCCAGCCACTGGCTTACGCGGTGCTGATTGCGATCGGCGCCACCGTCATCCCGTCTTTCTTTCTCAACGCTGCTTTGCACCGGATTTCGGCGCAGGCCAACAGCGCGATCGGGACGATCAGCCCGATTATTACCATCATCCTTTCAGCGCTGATCCTGCACGAGCCGCTCACGATGCTCGGCATGTTTGGGGCCGTATTGGTGATGGCCGGAATTGGCTGGTTCACCCTCAGCGGGCGCGCCGGGACCGAGGCGTCCTGAAAACTACAGTATGATCCGATCAAATCGAATCGGATCATGCTCTAGATTCCCTTAATTGTCGCGCAATCTCGCGCCGAACCGCTCACACTTCGGCGGATTGCGCTCTACAGCATCACCACCGCGAGCAGCGCCACCGCGCCGGCCGCGATCATCAACGCCAGCCTGAGGTTGCGCGCATTCTGCGACGTTGTGCGGGCGATGGCCCGCACCGAATCCGGATGCAGGCGAATACCGCCTTCCGCCATTTGCGACGCGATCAATTCGGTTTCCCGAATCAGTTGCGGAAGATTCTGCGCGAGACGCCCGACGCTCGTCAGGCTGATTGCCGCATCTTTCAACCGCGCCTCGGGACCGAGATGCTCCAGCATCCAGCGTTCGATCACCGGACGCGCCGCCTCCCAGACGTCGAATTCTGGATCCAGATGGCGCGCCACGCCTTCCACCACGACCATGGTTTTCTGCAGCAGCACCAGTTGCGGCTGAAGCTGCATGTCGAAGCGCCGCGTCGTTTCGAACAACTGCTCGAGCAGCCGTCCCATGGAGACTTCGCGCGCCGTCAATCCGAAAATCGGTTCGCCGACCGCGCGCAGCGCCTGGGCAAATGTCTCGACATGATGGTGGCGCGGCACAAAGCCGTATTCGAAATGCACCTGCGCGACGCGCAGATAATCGCGCGCGAGAAATCCCGCCAGCGTCTCGGCCATGAACCGTCGCATGCCGAGATCCAGCCGGCCCATGATGCCGAAATCGACCGCGCAGACCCGGCCCGACGGATCGACGAACAAATTGCCCGGATGCATGTCGGCGTGAAAAAAACCGTCGCGCAGCGCCTGAGTGAGGAAGCTCCGCACCACGACCATCGCAATCCGCCCCGGTTCATGGCCCGCGGCGATCAGTGGCTCCGCATCGCGCAGGACCACGCCATCGATCCATTCCGAGGTGAACACCCGGGCGCCGGTGCGGGTCCAGTCGAGAACCGGGATGCGGAAATCTTCATCCTCGCGCGTGTTGTGCGCGAGCTCCGACGCCGCCGCCGCCTCCATCCTGAGATCGAGTTCGAGCGCCACCGAGACGGCGAGCGTGTCCACGACTGCGACCAGCCGCAACCGCCGCGCTTCGGACGACAGTCTTTCGGCCCATTCGGCGGCAAAGCGGAAAGCGGCAAAGTCACGCTGGAATTCCGCTTCGATGCCGGGTCGCAGCACTTTGACCGCGACCCGCCGGGGCGGATCATCGCTGGTCACCGCCTTATGCACCTGGGCGATCGATGCCGCGGCGACAGGCGCGCCGAATTCGCTGAACAGCGTTTCTAAAGGACGGCCGAGCGATGTTTCGACGATCTTCTTTGCTGCGGCGTCGGGAAATGGCGGCAAACGGTCCTGCAGCGTCTCCAGCCCGCGCGCGATATCGGCGCCCATCAGGTCGGGCCGGGTGGCGAGAAACTGTCCCAGTTTGATCGCCGAAGGTCCCATCTGCTCAAATGCGAGCGCCAACCTCTCGCCGACCGCGCGGTCCTTGTTGGCGCGTCCACGGCCACCGGCAAAGCGCGCGAGAATGCGCAACGATGCCGGCGCACGTGCCGCATATTCGCGCGGCAGCAGCGCATCATGGCGCGCGAGAATCCGCGCCATCCGGATCAGCCGGCCGGTTTTCCTGATCGAGCGGATCACGTCACAGCTTCCAGCCCGAATGCATCGCGGCGATCCCGCCCGAGAGATTGCGGAATTTCACCTGTCCGAATCCGGCCTGTGCAATGGCCGCGGCAAATGCCTTTTGTGACGGAAAGCGGCGAATGCTTTCGGCGAGGTAGCGATAGGCGGCGCCATCACCGGCAACCACTTCGCCCAATCGCGGTAGCACGGAAAAGGAGTAGAGATCGTACAACGCATCTATTCCCGGAACCGTCAGTTTGGAAAATTCCAGGCACAAAAATCGGCCGCCCGGCTTGAGCACCCGATGCGCCTCCTTCAGCACGCGATCCAGATGCGTGCAATTGCGAATCCCGAAGGCAATCGTATAGGCGTCCTGACTTGCATCAGTGACCGGCAATTGCTCGGCATCGCCACAGATCCAGTCCAGTCTCTCGGCTCCGGGCCGGGAGATCCCCTGCTCCAGCATGGCGAAAGACATATCGCAGACCGTAATCGCGCCCCCGCCGCGCGTCGCGCGGCCATCTTTCAATTCCCCCCTCCGGCGGCGCATGCGCGCGTCGATCCGCATGGCGATATCGCCGGTGCCGCCCGCGACATCGAGCACGCTCATGCCGGGACGCGGATCAAGCCAGGCGACAAATTCGTCTTTCCAGAGACGATGCACCGCGAAGGACATAAGGTCGTTCATCAGGTCATAGCGGCTCGCGACCGACGAGAAGACGCCCCGGACCAGCGCCGGTTTCTCCTCCGGGTCCACATCGCGAAAGCCAAACGGCACCATGGACTTACTGCCGGACATGTGTTCGAACGCTACCCCATGCTTCTTCAATCCCACTCCTACTACCATGTTTTTAGTTCACCTTCCCCCCTTGTGGGGGAAGGTGTCGCCTGCTCGCCGAAGGCGAGCATCGGGCGACGGAAGGGGGGTCCTCGACGTTTCAGCAATGCCCGAACTGCCTGAAGTTGAAACCGTGCGCATGGGACTCCGCGAGGCGCTGCTCGGCCGCCGGCTGACGCGCGTCAGCATCAACCGCGCCGATTTGCGCAAACCATTCCCGCCGGATTTCGCCCGGCGCCTGACCAACCGGCGCATCAAGGATGTGCGCCGCCGCGCCAAATATCTGCTGCTCGATCTCGACGGCGGCGAGACTGTGATCATGCATATGGGCATGTCGGGAAGATTCACGGTTTACGGCCATAACGCAGCGCAACAGGGAAAGCACGACCACGTCGTGTTCGAAACCGACGATTTCAAACGCGTGGTGTTCACCGATCCCAGGCGCTTCGGGCTCATGTCTCTGGCCGCGACCGGTGAAGTCGACAGCGATCCATTGTTTGCCGGCATCGGTCCCGAACCGCTCGACAAGTCTTTCACCGCTGCCGAGTTGAGCGCGGCGCTCAAGGGTAAGCGCACGCCAATCAAAGCCGCCCTGCTTGATCAGCGCGTCGTCGCCGGACTCGGAAACATCTATGTCTGTGAAGCGCTGTTCCGGGCCGGGATTTCGCCGCGGCGGCTCGCTTCCTCCGTGGCCGGAGCACGTGCGGAGCATCTGGTACCCGCGATCAAGTCTGTATTGAAAGACGCGCTCGCCGCCGGTGGCTCGTCCTTGCGCGACTACGCCCATGCCGATGGCGAACTCGGCTATTTCCAGCATCACTTCCGGGTCTATGACCGCGAAGGCAAGCCATGCCCCAAATGCGGCACGAAGATTAAGCGCATTGTCCAGTCCGGCCGCTCCACCTTCTTCTGCCCGCACTGTCAGAAATAAATTTCAACCCTCCCCTTGAGGGAGGGTCAAAATTCGCGGAACGCGAATTTTGGGGAGGGGACCGGCCACAGGACGACTTTTGCATAACAGGAATCGTGCGCCACCAGCGGACCGTCATCAGCGATTGAAGAATTGATAACAGAATTCCCCGAGCACGGGCCCATCCGGAGCCAAACGTGATCCGGCTAAAACGGTATCCACATCGCAATAAGCTGCAAAAGGAAGCCGAGCAATAACACCAGGAACCCGCGCCTGGCATTGGTCCAGTTTCGATCCGTTGCAGGCGGCAGAAATTTGTAAAGCAGCCACGCTCCGATCATCCCGAAGACCAGGCCGAGCGACGACAAGTAGTCTGCAACCATTCTCATAATCTCCGAATTGCCTGCGGCCGGGCAGAAACGCGCGGACGTGCGCGCTTCATTATTCCGCCGATAGGTAAGGCGCTTCCTTCCGCGATTCTGATTGCGAATTCCGGTGCGGCACCAGGGCGTCAACGATTGAAGAATCTGAAGAAGAAAGCTCCGAACACCAGGACGATTCCGGCATTCACTGCCAGTCGTTCCCAGAACCGGTTTCGGAAGAATGCGATATCGACACCAATGATAATGGCGACCATCGCCAGCAGGTAAATCACGGTCGTCACCTGTCTGGTCATTTCAGTGCGCCGGCGGACGGTCGCCGGCCTCCTCATCTTTCAAGACCCCGCGCCGGATCTGGTCGCGCTCCATGGATTCGAACAGCGCCTGGAAATTGCCTTCACCAAAGCCCTCATCACCCTTGCGCTGGATGATCTCGAAGAAGATCGGACCAATCAGATTGGTGGTGAATATCTGCAGCAGCAGCCCACCCTTCTGCGATCCGTCGGCGAGAATCCCCAGCGACTTCATGCGGTCCACCGGCTCCTCGTGCCCCGGCAGCCGCTCATCCAGCATCTCGTAATAGGCATCGGGCGGCGGATCGGCGAAGGGCACACCGCGCGATCTCAGCCCTTCGACGGTCTTGTAAATGTCATCGGTGGACAGCGCCACATGCTGAATCCCCTCGCCCTTGTACACTTCGAGATATTCCGCGATCTGACTCTTGTCGTCGGCGGATTCGTTCAACGGAATGCGGATCTTGCCGTCCGGGCTGGTCATCGCGCGCGATTTCAATCCGGTCAGCTTGCCCTCGATGTCGAAGTAGCGGATTTCGCGGAAATTGAAGAGGTCCTCATAGAATTTCGCCCAGTGATCCATCCGTCCCCGGAACACATTGTGGGTCAGATGATCGATGCGCGCGAGGCCTGCGCCTGTCACATGCTCATCGCCAACCGGAAGAAAATCGACGTCATAAATCGTGTGCCCACCGTAGCGGTCGACCAAATACAGCGCGCTGCCGCCGATGCCTTCAATCGCAGGAATGTTCAGCTCCATCGGACCGGTCCGGCCGACAAAGGGTTTGGCGCCGTTCTGAAGCGCCCGTTCATAAGCGGCGCGCGCATCCTTGACCCGGAACGCCATGGCGCAGGCCGAAGGCCCGTGCTGCGCGGCGAAGTTTTCCGCCGGGCTTTTTGGTTCCCCATTCACGATAAAATTGATATCGCCTTGCCGATATTGCGACACCTGCTTCGAGCGGTGGCGGCCGACCAGCGCAAATCCCATCCGTTGGAACACCGCCGCCAATGCCCCGGGATCCGGGGCGGTGAACTCGACGAACTCGAATCCGTCGGTTCCCATGGGATTATCGGTTTGCATCGCGCGTTCTCTTTTCTGAGTTGAACGCCATCACCAAATAGATAGGTATGGAAACGCAGAGCCCAAACGGCGCGCTCCCCGGGAAATTCAATCCCGGTCACACTTCGCACGCGCTGCGCGGCGATTATTCCGGCATTCGGCCCGATTTCACGCTGGATCAACCGCTTAGCCGCTACACCGATGCCGAACATAATCGCTGGCGCCGGCTTTATGCGCGGCAAATCGAGCTCATGCCTCGTTATGCCGTGAAGGAATTCCTCGACAGCATCGAAGAACTCGGGGTTGCGGACGGAATCCCGGACTTTGCCCGCGTCAACTGCAAGCTGGGTCGCCTGTCCGGATTCCAGATTGTCGCCGTCCCCGGGCTGATCCCCGACGACCAGTTCTTCGCCCATCTCGCCAATCGCCGTTTTCCGGTGACATGGTGGATCAGGGACGAAGCCGAACTCGATTATCTCGAAGAACCGGATGTGTTTCACGACTTCTTCGGTCATGTGCCGCTGCTCGCCCATCCGGTGTTCGCCGATTACATGGTGGAATATGGTAAGGCCGGCCCACGCGCGATGGAACAGAATGCCATGCCGCTGCTGGCACGGCTCTATTGGTACACCATCGAATTCGGCCTGATTCGCACGCGCGGCGATTTGCGGGTTTATGGCGCGGGAATTCTCTCGTCCAATGGCGAAACGGTCTATTCCATCGACAGCGAGGTTCCCAACCGCATCGCCTTCGATCTCGAACGGGTGCTGACGACCGAATACCGCATCGACGCCTATCAGGAAAGCTACTTCGTGATCGACAGCTTCGATCAGCTCTTTGCCGAAACCCACAAGCCGTTTGGACCGATTTACGAGCGGTTGCGCAACCGTCCGGCGACCGCGCCCCATGCCATTCTCGACGGTGACCGCGTCCTGCATCGCGGCACCATTTCGGAGTCAAAGTGATGCCGAAATTCGTCAATTTTCCCCATGTCGCGGGTCAGGCGTCGCGCCAGGCGCATGCCGACCTGCCGCCCGGCACTTACGAGCGCGAACTCGGAAAGGAAGGTTTCTACGGTCCGGCGACGCACATGTATCACCGCCATCCACCAACGGCATGGAGTTCGTGGGAAGGACCTTTGCGTCCGCGCGCATTCGATCTGGGCAAGCTGGTGCAGCCGGGCGAAGGTCTGTCGCCTTTTGCAGCGCCGCCGGTGCTCGGCAATCACGCGCTGTCCTTAAGCTATTGGACGCTGGCGAAGAAAATGCCGGCGCTCGCCCGCAATGCCGATGGCGACCAGCTCCTGTTCCTGCATCAGGGGCGCGGCGAGCTGTTCTGCGATTACGGCCATCTCGCGGTCTCCCCGGGCGATTATGTGGTCATCCCGCGCGGCACAATGTGGCGGCTCGAACCGGCGGAGCCGATGAAAATCCTGGTGCTGGAGGCGACCAACAGCTCCTATCAGCTTCCCGACCGCGGCATTGCCGGCGCGCATGCGATCTTCGACCCTGGCGTGCTGGATATTCCTGCGCTCGATGATGCTTTCCTTGCACAACAGCAACAGGCCGGAGAGTGGAAAGTCGAGATCAAGCGCCAGAACGAAATCTCCACCGTCACCTATCCCTTCAATCCGCTGGACGCGGTCGGTTGGCAGGGCGATCTCACGCCGTTCCGGCTCAATGTCAAAGACATCCGCCCACTGATGAGTCACCGCTTTCACCTGCCGCCCTCGGCGCATAGCTGCTTCGTCGCCGACCGCTTCGTCGTCGCCACTTTCGTGCCGCGCCCGTTCGAAACTGATCCCGGTGCGATCAAGGTCCCATTCTTCCACAACAATGACGATTTCGACGAGGTGATCTTCTACCACGCAGGAGATTTCTTCAGCCGCGACAACATCAAGCCCGGCATGCTGACATTCCATCCCTGCGGCTTCACCCACGGTCCGCATCCCAAGGCGCTGCAATCCATGCTGCAGCCGAAAAAGCCGGCCACCGACGAAGTCGCGGTGATGATCGATTCACGCGATCCGCTGAACATTCTGCCCGGCGCCCATCCCGCGGAATGGACCGGCTATAGCGACAGCTGGAAAAGTTGAAACTCGCCTCGCTCAAAGGGGGCCGCGACGGGCGGCTGATTGTCGTATCGCGCGATCTCACCCGTGCCGCGCCGGTCGCAGGCTGGGCGACGCTGCAATCCGCTCTCGATTCATGGGCCGAAGCCGAACCCGAACTCTCGAGCTGCGCCCGCGCCCTCGAAGACGATCATTTGAGTTATTCCTTCCCGTTTAATCCATCGGACTGTGCCGCGCCGCTGCCCCGCGCCTATCAGTGGGCCGACGGCAGTGCCTATGTCGTGCATGTCGAACTGGTGCGCCGTGCCCGCGGCGCCAGTCTGCCGACATCGTTCTGGACCGATCCCCTGATCTATCAGGGCGGCTCGGCGAATTTCCTCGGGCCGTGCGATTCAATTCCGGTGGCCGACGAATCGTGGGGGGTGGATTTCGAATCGGAAATCGCCGCCATCACCGGCGACGTGCCGATGGGAATTGCCGCAGAAAATGCCGGCGCTGAGATCCGTCTCTTCATGCTGGTCAACGATGTGTCGCTGCGCAATCTGATCCCGGCTGAACTCGCCAAGGGTTTCGGTTTCTTCCACGGCAAGACCTGGACGTCATTTTCACCGGTCGCGGTAACGCCCGGCGAACTTGGCGCAGCATGGAATGGCAGCGCAATCGATCTGCCGCTGCTGACCCATCTGAACGGCGAGCTGTTCGGGCGGCCGAATGCGCGTGAAGGAATGGTGTTCGATTTTCCGCGCCTGATCGCCCATGCCGCCATGACCCGTCCGCTCATTGCCGGCACCATTATCGGCTCCGGCACTGTTGCCAATGACGACCGGTCTGTTGGCTCGTCCTGCATTGCCGAGCGCCGCGCCATCGAGACCATCGATGAGGGCGCACCCAAAACCCCATTCCTCAAATTCGGCGACCGTGTACGGATCGAAATGCTCGATGCAGAAGGACGCTCGATCTTCGGCGCCATCGACCAGGTGGTCGAACAGTACACACCCGCCTAACCCTAAACTTCTCCTTCCCCCCGCGGAGCGTGGGGTGCGCCCCCGCATCCCCTTTTTGTCATGGCCGGTCGCGAAGCGAACCGGCCACCCAGCCGCCGCGCGTCTGCGCGGCGAATGAATCTCTTGCGCCCACCGACGCGGGCGCACTGGGTGGGCGGCCTGCGCGCGGCGCATTGCGCCGCGGCAGATTCAAAAAGGCTGCGCAAAGCGCAGCGGGGCCCGCCCATGACAATCTAGTTTTTGCGCGCTGCTTTGGCCCGTTCACTTCGGCAAACCAACATATCCCCACTTGCCGTCCTTCTGGTCACCGATGCGCACCGCGGCAAGGCCATCGCTCTTCGAAAACTGGTCGGCAAAATCGAATTGGGCATCGATCGCGATTTTGCCCTGGCGATCGACATAACCCCATTTGCCGTCGCTCTCACCGCCGATCCGGAATGCCGCCAGCGGACCGGAAAAACTGTCCGCGAAATCGAACTGCGCCGGAATCGCAAGTTTCCCGGTTTTGTCGATAAAGCCGTATTTCGAACCGACCTGCACCGCGGCGAGACCATCGGCGAAGGAAAACGCGCCGTCGAATTGCGCTGCGATCACCAGCTTGCCGCTTTTGTCGATGTAGCCGGTCTTGCCGGTGACGAGATCGCCGCTGCGCACCGGCGCGAGTCCATCGGAGAATGATCCGGCCGAGGAATATTGTAGCGGGATGACGACCTTGCCGGTGCGGTCGATGTAGCCCCATTTCCCTCCGATCGACGCCACCGCCAGTCCGTCCGAAAACGGACCCGCAGCATCGAATTGCGGCTGGATAAGGACATTCCCCTTATTGTCGATATAGCCCCACTTCCCGGCGATATATTGACCGATGCGCACCGCCGCGAGCCCGTCCGAGAATGGCGACAGATCGGCGATCTCGAATTGCGGCGACAGCACGAACTCGCCGCGTTTGTCGATATAGCCTTCGCGGCTGCCAATTCCGGCCGCGGCCATGCCTTGTGAAAACCGTCCGGCAAAATCGAACTGGGGCGAAATCGCGCTATCGCCCTTGCTGTCGATGTACCCGAATTTCGCGCCCATCCGCACCGGCGCGAGCCCTTCACTGAACGATCCGGCTTCATCGAATGTCGCCGGAATCGCGAGTTCAGCTTTGCGGATCGGCGCCGCCTGTCCGGGAAGCAATGCCGGCTGTGATTGCTGCTGCGCCGGAGCATTCGCCGTCTGCTCCCGCCCGCACCCCGCCACCGCGAGAAGAATCACCAATAGAATTCTCCTTCCCCCCTTGCGGGGGAAGGTGTCGCCTGCCGCGCAGCGGCAAAGGGCGACGGAAGGGGGGTGGCCGCGCGCACACCGCCGTTGAAACATCATCCGCACTGCCGCATTCTCCCCCGGGACAAAGCACCGGGATTATACATTATCCATGCGCCACACTTCGCCCCTGCTGGCTGTCATCCTGCTGGCGCTCGCCACGCCCGCCGCCGCCAACGTAAGCGCGGACGAAATCATCCCCAATCTCACCGGCGACTGGTCGCGCATTGGCCAGCTCGTGGAAACCTATGAGGCGATTCCGGGCTATAGCGGCGCCGGGCCGATGCTGGTCGATCCCAAACATCCCCATGTCGATGGTGAAGGACCGCCGCAATGGGTCGCCGCGCTCAACAATCCGATTCTGAAGCCGGACACCTACAATCGGCTCAAGGCCATTACCGATCTCGAGATTTCGGGCGTCGGACACCTGAAGGACGAAGGCATGTGCCAGCCCTCGGGCGTACCGATGCTGCTCAACCGCCGCGGCGCCGCGGTGCAGATTCTGCAGATGAAGGACCGTGTGGTGATCCTCAACGCGCGCGACCAGCAGATCCGCACGATCTATCTCGATGTTCCGCATTCGGACCATTTGCAGCCGAGTTGGTACGGCGAATCCATCGGCCATTACGAGAACGGCGACACCCTGGTCGTCGACACGATCGGCCAGAACGACAAAACCCAGATCGACCGTTTCGGCACATCCCATTCAGCGCAGCTCCACGTCGTGGAGCGCTATCGCGTGTCTCCCGATGGCAAGGGGCTCGAAGTGCAGTTCACGGTGGAAGACCCCATCGCCTTTACCGTGCCGTGGTCGGCGCGGGTGCGCTTCCGGCCGTCGCAGCAGGCCTGGGATGAAGAAGTCTGCGCCGAAAACAACATCTTCATCGGCGAGGTCTCGATCGCCGGCCAGGTGACAAAAACCGTCCCCATTCCGACGGCATTGCACCCGGATTTCTGAGCGCACGCTGCCAGGGTGTAACCCTGCGCGGTCCGGCAGCGTACCGGACGTCCTTAATCATTTAATTGAATATAACGCCGCGACCTGCTGGTAACCGAATTTTAACAGGTGTTACACTTGTGGCGCGGTAGGCCTGCCCTGGGAGCAGCCGTCTCGCCGCCGGTAGTCGCGTCCAATATTCATCAGTCAACAGATTTTTTACCAGCATTTTGACACAGGCGGGGGCAATGGAGACAGGCTTTCGGCGGCACGGCCGCTCGGCGCTTTATGTGTTGAGCGCTTCTCTCTTATCGTTCACCTCACATTCGGCCATCGCCGCGGGCGTGCTTCCCACCGGCGGGAATTTTGCCGCCGGCAGCGGAAAAATCTCCAGCACCGCCAACACGCTGACGGTCAATCAGACCACAAAGAACGGCATCATCAACTGGACCGGGTTCTCCATCGGCCAGGGCAACACCGTTCAGATCAATAATGGCAAGGGCGCCACGCTGAACCGCGTGACGGGCACAGCGCCGTCGACAATTGCCGGTTGGCTGAATTCGACCGGATCGACCTATCTCATCAACGAGTACGGCATTGTCGTCACGCCAACCGGCAAGGTGATCACCGGGGGTACTTTTGTCGGTTCGACGCGCGATACGTCGAACAGCGCCTTTATGGGAGGCGCGGGCAATCTGGAATTCACCGGCGCCTCCTCCGGAACCGTGACCAACCAGGGCAGCATCAGCGCAGGTGGCGACGCGGTGCTGATCGGCAAGTCCGCAACCAACAGCGGCAGCATCTCGGCGCCGAACGGTACAGCAGGCGTAGTCGCAGGCGATGACGTCGTACTGCGGCCGTCGAACAGCGGCTTACAAATCGACGTCAAGACCGGCAGCGGCGATGCGACGGCCAGCGGTAACGTCGCTGCGGCGCAGGCGCTGATCGATGCGGTCGGCGGTAACGCCTATGCGCTCGCCGGCAACAATGGCGGCCAGGTGCGCGCCACCGGAACGAAGAACATCAATGGTCATGTCTGGCTGACCGCGCCGAATGGCAATGCGCAGGTCACCGGTACCATCAGTGCACAGAACGCAAATGGATCTGGCGGCGCCATCGACGTGCAGGGTCACACCATCAATGTCGCCGGCACGCTGAATGCGAATGATGCCGCGCCGAAAGGCAATGGCGGCAACATCACGGTGGGCTCGGCGACCACGCCATCGACCACGGTCTCAGGCACGCTGGAAGCGCGGGGCGGTGCAAAAGGCGGCAACGGCGGGCATATCGAAACATCCGGCGAACAGCTGAACACCAGCGGGATCAAAGTCGACACGACAGCGCCCAAAGGCCAGACCGGCAACTGGACGCTCGACCCCTACAACGTAACGATTTCGTCGGGCTCGACATCGAACAACGCCCTGTCCTCCGGGACGTTTACGCCATCAGGCAATAATTCCGTCATCAGCGTCAGCAATCTGCAGAATGCGCTGCAAACCACCAATGTGACTGTGACCACGGGAAGCGCCGGCAGCCAGGCTGGCGACATCTCGGTTGCCGTGCCGCTCACGTGGTCGGCGAACACCCTGACGCTCGACGCGTATCATTCGATCAATGTCGGCGCGCCGATATCCGCCACCGGAACTGCGGGCCTGACGCTGAAAACCAATGACGGCGGCAGCGGCGGCGACATCCACTATGTCGGCGGGAACATCACCTTCGCCAATATCAGCGAAGCGCTGACCATCAATGGTGCGTCCTTTACGCTGCTCAATACAATGGGCGGCATACAGAACATAAATGCCAGCAACTCAGCGCTGTCGGGGAATTACGCGCTGGCGAGTTCGATCAACGCCGCCACCGACTCGACGACGCCGGCAAACTGGATTCCGATCGGCACGACCGGCGTTACTAACGGCACCCTCAACCTCGGTCAGGGCTTCGCAGGTAACTTCGACGGGCTCGGAAATACAATCTCGAACTTGACAATCAATGTACCGTCCTCGGTCTGGAATGTTGGCCTGTTCGGCTATTCGGGCTGGAATTTTTCCGGAACCAGCACGATCCGCAATTTGGGGCTGATTGGATTTACCGTGTACGGCGGTTATGACCTCGGCGCGGCGACCGGAAACAATGGACCCTTCGGGACAATCAGTAACGTCTATGTCAGCGGCATCACCTCCAGCACGTTCAACAATACCGATGGCGGATTGGTGGGGCTCAATCAGGGTACGATCGTCAACAGTCACGCTTCGGGGGCGATAAGCGGCAGTGGCATCACGGTCGTCGTTCTGGGCGGCTTGGTGGGTAGCAACGCCGCCGACGGCAAGATCATCAATTCCTATGCCACCACTACGGTCAGTAGCGCCTCGGCCATCGGTGGACTGGTGGGCGATAATACCGGGCTGATTACCAATTCCTATGCCACCGGCACGATCAATGGTGGGGCCAATGGCGATCTCGCCGGCGGTCTGGTCGGAGAGAACTTTGGCAGCGGAACAATTATCAACTCCCATGCCACGGGAAATGTCGCTGTCACGACGAGTGGCAATGCCTGTTGCAGTACAAATGGTCAGTATGCCGGTGGGCTGGTCGGACGAAACGACGCCGCGATCAGCCAGTCCTATTCCACCGGCAGCGTCAGCGGCTACGAGTTCATCGGCGGGCTGGCCGGATATAATAACACCGGCGGCACGATCACCAACTCCTACGCCACCGGCAATGTCAGCCTTTCATATGACTTTGGCGGTGGACTGGTAGGATTCAACTATCAGGCGACGATCACCTATGCCTATGCGACGGGTAACGTCCAAGGCGGATTCCAGACCGGCTATTTCGGTGGAATAGCCGGGGCCAACAGCGGCAGCAGTGCGACCATTACTTACACCTATGCCACCGGCTCGCTCGGCGGCACCGGCTACAATTACAACGTCCGTGGAATCGCGGGATACAACTTCGGCGGACCAGTCACCAACAGCGCCTATATAACCAATGCGCAACTGGCGGCGGCCATGCCGGACGGATTCAGTTCGTCGGTATGGGGCAATGCTAATAACCAGACCACACCCTATCTGCTTCAGAATCCCGGCCCGGTTTATCTCGGCTCTGACACTTCAAATCTGTACAACGTGATATTGTCGGTCGGCCAGTTGCAGGCAATCAATGCCAGCACCGCCGGCCTGCAGGGCAATTACGCGCTGGTAAATTCGCTCAATGCCGCCACCGATCCCACCACGCCAGTTTCGTGGACGCCAATCGGGACCGATGGAGCAGGCGGCGTTCTCAATTCCGGCAGCGGCTTCACCGGCATTTTCGATGGCCTCGGCAACACCATCTCCAATCTGAGCGTTCAGAGGCCCGGAACCTATTATGTTGGCCTGTTTGGCTGGTCCGATGGAACAATCCGCAATATCGGAATCGTTGGCTCATCGATCAAGGGATACGTTTACGCCGCTCCACTTGTGGGCATGAATAACGGCACGATCACCAATTCCTATGCGACGGGCGCGGTGAATGCAGTGGCCGATGTTGGCGGACTCCTCGGTCAGAATCACGGGCCGGTCACCGACTCTTATGCCACCACCACAGTCAATGGCACCGGTTACCGTGCCGGTGGGCTCATCGGAAGCAACTACGGATCCATCACCAATGCCTATGCCACAGGTGCGGTCAACAACCAGGCAGTGGCCGGCGGCTTGATTGGATATCTGTTCGCCGGGTCGATCAGCAACGTCTATTCGACTGGTGTGGTGAATACTGGCGGCTTCGCCGGCGGACTGATCGGGACTGGCAGCGGCGGCACACTTACCAATGCGTATTGGGATACGCAGTCCTCTGGCCAACCGTACAGTGCAGGTGGCGTCGGACTGACCACAGCGCAGTTGACCGGCACGCTGCCGGCCGGGTTCAGTTCTTCGGTCTGGGGCATCGCTGCGGGTCAATATCCGTGGCTGCTCTTCTCTCCACCACCCATCATCGACGTGACCGCCAGCCTTACGGGAACGGTGATCAAGACCTATGACGGGACGATCTTCGCCACCCTGAGTGAGAGCAATTACAGCCTGTCCAATGGCGCACCGGTCGGTCTCCTGACCGTTAATGGGGTACCCGTGACCAGTCCGACCACGGGTAAATTCAGTACACAGAATGTCGGAACGGGCCTGACGGTGACGGTTTCCGGCCTCGGCCTCAATCAGCCGGTGGGCGACAATTACCTGCTCACTTCAACCACGATTTCCGCCAATATCGGAACGATCAATCCGGCAACGCTGACGATCACCGCCGCGTTAGACAACAAAGTCTATGACGGAACCACTGCCTCCACTCAGACGCCGACGTTCCAGGTGGCGGGTCAACCCGGGAATACGCTTTTTGGCAGCGATACGCTGACCGGGCTTACGCAGGCATTCGCCTCGAAAAATGCTCTTGGTACGAACGGTTCGACATTGAATGTCACTGGTTACAGCGTCACCGATGGCAACAGCGGCAACAATTATTCGGTCAAGCTGGCCACGGCGGCGGGCACGATCACTCCGGCGCCGCTGTCGATCACCGCGACGAGCGACAGCAAAACCTATGACGGCACGCGCAATTCATCGGCCACTCCGACTTTCCAGCTCGCGAATGAGCCGGTGAACACGCTCTATGGCAGCGACACGCTGACCGGCCTGACTCAGACCTTCGCCTCGAAGGATGCACTCGGTGCTGGAAATTCGTTCCTCGGCACCGCCCCCGGCTTTACGCTGAACGATGGCAATGGCGGTGGTAATTATGCGCTGTCCTTCAACACCGCGCCGGGCACAATCACGCCGGCGCCGCTGTCGATCACTGCGACGACTGACACCAAAGTCTATGACGGCACGACCAATTCATCGGCCATACCGACGTTCCAGGTCGCGAATGAGCCGGTGAACACCCTGTATGGCAGCGACACGCTGACCGGCCTGACGCAGACCTTCGCCTCGAAGAATGTGCTCGGTTCCGGCAACTCGGTGCTCGGCACGGCGCCCAGTTACACGCTGAGCGATGGAAATGGCGGCGCCAATTACACGCTGTCATTCCAAACCGCGGCCGGCACAATCACGCCGGCGCCGCTGTCGATCACCGCGACCAGAGACAGCAAAACCTATGACGGTACGACCAATTCATCGGCCATACCGACGTTCCAGGTCGCGAATGAGCCGGTGAACA
>CAYUQO010000032.1:0-24312 GCA_964446945.1 uncultured Bordetella sp. | reverse complement strand
TTGGTAAGGGGTAGGTCGACAGTTCAATTCTGTCCTGCGGCACCAGCCTTCTCCAGATCGCGCTCCGCGCGACCTGGAGAAGGCTGCCGCGCCGAAGCGGCTTCAGCCGGAAGGCGGGCTAACCGAACTTCGCCGTAACGGCTTAGTTCTGTCGTGCGGCGCGCGAATTCAAGCGGGCACACCAAATCGGGATCAGCGGTCCGTCCGGCCCATAAACCGGATCGGCCGGCGGGACGGGGACTTTTGCGATTGCCTCGCGCACCCGGGCACCATCCGCAGCTCGAGGCCGCGGTTCGTCATACCGGCCGCCCGGCGGGTAAGCTCCAACCACCAGCAGATTGCGGCTTTTCGCAACCCGGCAATGGCCGGTGCCGGCAGGAAGAACTGCGACGTCGCCAGCACGCAAAGTGAGAAGTTTTCCCTTCGCGCCACCGAACCTGACTTTCACCCAGCCGCGCGCAATTCCGAGCACTTCATGAGTGTGGCTGTGGAAATGCAGAAAATCATACACACCGTTGCGCCAGGATCGGCGCCAATCGTGGGACGAGAATAGCTGTTCGAGAACCGCGGCCGGATCGTGGTGACCATCAAATGAAGCTGCGCGGCGGTAACGCAGCATCGGAAAGGCGGGATTGTTGGGCGTCTCCCCGTCATCGGCAAAATGATAAAGGGCGGGTTTGCGCTTTTTGGTCAGCCGCGCAACTTCATTCCGGTCCGGCCGACGCCAGCCGGTGGCGCGCTCAACCAGCCGCTTCGCAGTTTCCAGCAACATCCACTCCTCCGCCTAAATAACCGGGAATGAGCGGAGGGGCGCGGAAGTTCCCGATCAGGCCATTACAGCGCGTAGCGGAATGAGAGCGCCACGTAGTCAAGGTAATTGTGGAAGTTGCCGGTCAGCACAACCGCCTGGGTGAAAGGATCGCGCGCATTTGCGCTGCCGGTGATCGGCGGGTTTCTCAGCCCGAAATAGTGGGCATAGCCGAAATCGACAACAGCGCCCGGCGCGAGCGTATAGCCCGCGCCGACTCCCAACATCAGGCGATCGTCGTCGGGGATGCTCACCGTTCTATCCTTGTCGGTCACCGGCGATTGATCCCATCCGAATCCTCCACGAAGAGCCAGTTGTTGGCTCCAATGGTAGATTGCGCCGGCACTGAGCATCCACACGCTGCGGTAAAATTCCGCCTCGCCCAGCGCGGGACTTTGGCTTGCCACTGTCACCTGCTTGAAGCTGCCCCACATGTCATATTGGAGTTCGAACGCGCCGGTCCATTGTGGAGTCCAGTCATGGGTGAAGCTTGCCGCTGCCTCGGCTGGAAGATTGAGACCAGTTGCTGTCGCGGGTCCGCTCGGCAGCCCGAGGAGGTCGTTTGAATCAAAATCAAGACTTCCGGTGAGCTTGTGGTCGATACCCGAGCGGTAAGTGAATCCCAATCTGGTGGTGGGATTCGGTTCGAGCAGCAAACCGGCATTAAAACCAACGCCCCAACCGTGACCATTGAACAGGAAGACCGTGTCCGGCAGCGGTTTCTGCGCAATCAGGAACTGCGGGACAGCAGCGGATTGCTCGACCTTAAGCCACTGCGCCGACACACCCGCGCCAATGGAAACCTTGTCGTTGATGCGCCACGCGACATTGGGATTGATGTCGGCTGAAAGGGCCAGTTGCTTGATGCCCTGATAGCGCCCAACAAAACCGGATTTGTAATTGGTCGTGTTGCCGAATGGCGTCGTGACAGCCAGACCGAAGCGCAAATTATTCGCCAGATCAACGACAGCATAGAAACTCGGGATACCGGTGATCTGGCCGGCCTGGCCGCCTTGCGTGCCGCTGATCGGAATCACCCCTGCGGCGGTTGCCGCGCCGGAAAAGTGAACGGACGGCAAAACAACCGCAGCACCGAGTTCGACCTCGGGCGCGGCGAGATGCATCATCCCTGCCGGGTTGTTGAAGACCGTTGCAGCTTCGTCTGCACGCGAAGCCTGGCCGGCATAGACCATGCCGACATTTTCGGCGCTGTTCTCGCGCACCATAAAACCGGCAGCCCGGGCTTCGCCGGCTACAAACGGAACAAGCGCCAGCGTCAGCGCTGTTCCCATCGCAAATCGCATGGAAACGTCCCCCTTGTCAGGCCGCGAAGCGTCAGCCTCGCGATTCGCTACTTGTGCATGATGTGGTTAACGGCGGAATAATTCCAGCCGGAATTCGGCGTTCCGGCCGGCCAACGGCTGCACACATTTGATTCCCGGGCGTTTGATGGCGCCAGAACAATCTATTAACCTGCCATAAATATTATTGGCTGGAATCGTATGAAATTCGGGGCGAGCGGCGGTTCTGCCATGCTGCAACAACGGTTTCTGCGTGCGATCGACTGGTTCATCCCCCCGCAGGCGCGCACCGATGCGGCGATGCTGGGGCGCGCCCGGATTTTCGTCTTCAGCCATCTTTTTGGGCCGGCACTCGGCCAGGCGATCAGCGTCTACCTTTACATCAGCGACAAGACGCGTGGTTTCCAGTTCTGGGTGATTGCAATTTCCATCACCCTGTTCTGGACGCTTCCCCTCGGCATGAAGCTGATCGGCCGCTTGCAGCCGCTGGCCTGGTTCTCGGTCGAAAACCTGACTTTCGTGACGCTGTTCGGATCGTATTATTACGGCGGCGTCAGTTCACCATTCCTGCCCTGGCTGTTGATCGCGCTGCTGCTGGGCTTTTTCTATATCGGCGAACGTCCGTTCATGGTGCTGGGAATTTTCTGCGCCAATGTTGCGGGATTCTTCGTTGCCTATCTGGTGAACGGATCATTTCCCCAGCACATTTCACTCGAAGGCCTATCGGGTGTCGGCGTTGTGTCGGTGACCACGGCGACGATCTACATGGCGATGATGGCGCTGTATTACGCCGACGTCGTCGCGTCGCAATCCGGCCGGCAACAGGAAGCGGCCCGCCATCGCGCGACTGCCGAACGTCTTCGCAAAGCCATGGAAGAGGCCGAACGCTCCAACCGGCAGAAATCCGTCTTCCTCGCGAAAATGAGTCACCAGCTGCGGACGCCGCTGAATGCCGTGATCGGATACAGCGAAATTCTCCTCGAGGACGCGAAGGAAAACGAGGACGAACAGATTGCGGATCTGCAGCGCATCAACAGCGCCGGCAAGCATCTGCTGTCGCTGGTCACCGATGTGCTCGACATGTCGAAAATCGAGTCGAACAAAACCGACCTCACAATCCAGCCATTCCATTTGAATGACTTCATCGATGACGTGGTTTCGACCGGCCGCAGTCTTATCACTTCCAACGGCAATGAATTCATTGTCGATCGCGAGCCAGGCCTTGGGATTGTGATTTCCGACGAGACCCGCTTGCGGCAGGCTGTGCTGAACCTGCTGAGCAATGCGGGCAAATTCACCAAGAGCGGACGCGTAACATTCTCAGCCTCGCGTCAAACCGAACGCGGCGAAGACTGGATCCGCCTTTCGGTCAGTGACACCGGGATTGGCATCACCCAGGACAATCTCCAAAAGCTGTTCAAGGACTTCAATCAGGCCGATGCATCCACCGCCAGCAAATATGGCGGCACGGGATTGGGCCTGGCGCTCAGCCGTCATCTCTGCCGGATGATGGGCGGCAACATCGATGTGCAAAGTGAGTTTGGCCGCGGGTCGCGGTTTACCATCCGGATCCCCGCCTATCTGGAACAGCATCGGATAGCCGCCGTCGCTTCCGGAGCCTCGGCATTTCCGGAACGCGACGCCGGGCAGAGCTATGCCGCCTGAGGATCAATCGATTCGGGTGTTGGTGGCCGCACCGGAAAGCCCACGCGCGGATGCATTGGTCCGCGCTCTCGCCGCGCGCGGCTTTCATTGCCTGACGCCCGGCGGCGACGAAGACATCAAAGCCGCGCTTCGCGATCTGCACACCGGTGCCGCGATTTTGGGGGCACGAGAGTACGTCACCTTGAAACGCAACGAGGCAGAAATCGGGATTCCCTGCATCGTGCTCGGGGACGCTGCGGGCGGCCTTGCCATTCAGGCGTTCCGGCTCGGCGCCTATAACTTTTTTGAGGACCACGAACCGATCGAACACATCGTCGAATCGGTGGAAGCTGCGACCGCAAGACATCGCAGGGGAACGGTCGGCGAATACCTGCCGCTCTTAAGGGCGAAGCACTCCGCGGAAGCGGCAAACCGCGCCAAATCGGAATTTTTTGCGGCGATGAACCACGAATTGCGAACGCCGCTCAATGCGATTATCGGCTTTTCGGAGTTGATGTCGAAGCAGATCTTCGGGCCTCTCGGCCACCCCAATTACGGAACCTATGTCGAAGACATCGAAAATAGCGGGCGCCATCTGCTCGAAATCATCAACGAGATCCTTGATTTCTCGAAGCTGGAGGCCGGCGCAGTCTCTTTAAGCGAGAGCTATATCGATGTGCGGCAGGTCACGCAGGGCGCCATCCGCCTGGCCGGCGTGCGCGCACGCGAGGCCGGTTTGCACATCCATAATGACGTCCCGGAGAATCTGCCCCGGCTGTGGTGCGACGAGCGCAAACTGCGCCAGATGCTGCTTAACCTCGTCAGCAATGCCGTTAAATTCACCCCGGCAGGCGGGGCCGTTGCCGTCTCGGCCCAGTGCAATCGTGATGTATTCGTGGTGGCGGTGTCCGACACCGGAATTGGAATACCCGAATCCGACCTCGCCCGTGTCGTGCAGCCTTTTGTTCAGCTCGACAATGCGCTGAACCGGCAACATGGGGGCACCGGACTGGGCCTAGCCCTCGTGAGTGCGATGATGGAAACACATGGTGGCGCCCTGCGACTTGAAAGTACGCAGGGACGCGGCACAAAAGTGCAACTCGTTTTTCCGCGTGAAAGAATCGGCGCGAGCCCGACCGGCTCGCAAGCAACCAGGGTAGCCGTATGACTGGTGCCATCGCCCCCGCGCTGACGCGCGCCACAAATTGGCTCATGGTCCTTCCGACCCGGATTTATCCGGTCCTGGACTGGTTCATACCGGCCAAGATCAAACGCGACAATGCCGCCCATCAGCGGGCGCGCATGTTCCTCATAAGCCATGTCTTTGGCCCATTTCTCGGCAACACGATCACAGTCTATCTGTATCTCCTCGATCCGAATCCCGGGATTGGGGTGCATGTCATCGCCGCATCGATCACCGCATTCTGGTTGTTCCCTTTCCTTTTGCGCCTGACGGGCTGGTACAATCTGCTGGCGGTGCTTTCGATCCAGAATCTGACATTCGTCGTGGTGTGGGGTTGTTACCATTATGGTGGTGTGAGCTCCCCGTTCCTGCCCTGGATTCCAACGATTCCCCTGCTCGCGTTCTTTTATCTCGGCTCCGGCCCATGGCAGCGGGTGCTGGTGCTGGGGCAGTTGGGCATGAATCTGATCATCATTTACTCGGTCTATGCCCAGGGCATCACTTTTCCGGTCCATGTTCCCTATCCCGCCGCAAATGTCGATCTCGAGCTGCAGAAGCTATCCGGCATTGGAATCATCTCAACGGTTTGCGCCGCAATTTATGTTTCGATGATGGCGCTCTATTACGCGAACATCGTTGCATCGCAGTCCGAGCTGGAACGGGAAGTCGCGCTGCATTTGAGCACTGCCCGGCAGTTGCAGGCGGCGAAGATCGAAGCCGACCGCGCCAACCAGGCAAAATCCGAATTCCTCGCCAAGATGAGCCACGAATTGCGAACGCCGTTGAATGCGGTGATCGGCTACAGCGAGATGCTGCTGGAAGATGCGCAGGCCAAAGGCCGCGACTCCCAGCGTGACGATATCGCCCGCATCCATAGCGCCGGAAAACATCTGCTATCGCTGGTCAGCGATGTGCTCGATCTGTCGAAGATCGAAGCCGGCAAAATGGAAGTCTATCCGGAAAGAGTTGAGCTTGCCGATTTCCTGAAAGAAGTGGCGTCAGGCTCGGAAGCGGCGATCACCGCCAATGGCAACCGGCTGGAACTCGCCTTCGCGAAACCCCTCGGAATGGTCGAAACCGACACCGCCAAGCTGCGGCAGGCTTTGGTGAGCCTTCTGAACAATGCCGGCAAGTTCACGCGGAATGGTGTTGTCACGCTCGGAGCCGTCATTCGTGAAGGCTGGATGGAGCTTTCCGTTCGCGACACGGGAATTGGCATTAGCCCGGAAAGTCTCGCCAACCTGTTCCAGAACTTTGGCGAGATGCCGAATGCAACTGCGAGCAAATATGGCGGCACCGGGCTGGGTCTGGCGCTGAGCCAAAAGCTCTGTCACCTGCTCGGTGGCGATATCGGCGTTGAAAGCACGCTCGGCAAAGGTGCGCTGTTCACCATCCGGGTCCCGACCAAGTGCAGCCAGAATGGCCTGCCGCAACCGGTGCCGCCCAATTTCCCGGTGCGGTCGCTCTCCGGCACTGTGTCGCGCAAGGTATTGTTGATTGACGACGACCCGGCTGCCCTCGACCTCCTGCAGCGCATGATCGCCAAGGAGGGCTATGTCCCTATTCGTGCACAAGGCGCGCGCGAAGGTTTGACGCTGGCCTGGAATGATCGTCCGGCGGCGATTGTCCTGGACGTCGAAATGCCCGGACTGACCGGATGGGACGTACTGCTAACACTCAAGGCGGACGACGAACTCCGGGACTGCCCGATCATCCTGGTCACCTCGAACGATGACGTCCACAAAGGGCGCGTGTTGGGGGCGTCGGCCCATCTCGTAAAGCCGCTGGACCGTGAGTCCCTGCTCGCGCTGCTGAAACAGTTTTGTCCGATTGCTGGTGCCGGCACCGAACGGCCGGTGGCACTCGCGTCCTAGGGGAGGTTCGCAAAAATGACCAGAATCCTGCTGGTGGAAGATAATGAATTCAACCGCGACATGCTGGGGCGCCGTCTTCAGCGCAGCGGATTTACCGTCAGTTTCGCGGTCGATGGTCCGCAGGGCGTTTCGATGACGGAATCGGAACTGCCGGACCTGGTGCTCATGGATATTGCGCTCGGCGAAATGGACGGTTGGGAAGCGACCCGGCTGATCAAGGCCAATCCGAAAACATCAAATATTCCGGTGATTGCACTCACGGCGCATGCGCTGGCCGCCGACCGCGAAATGAGCGTCCAGGCCGGTTGCGCAGAATACGACACCAAACCTGTGGACATGCCCCGGCTGCTGGAAAAGATCCGCCGCTGTCTCGGCTGAAGCTTTTCCACGAATGACGTAGGGATCAAGCGAAGTTCAGAAGCGGCACGCAGAGCGCGATCCAATCGAGACTGCTCAAACCCGGGGCTCAGTCTCCAGATCTGCGAGCAGACCGCGCAAGGTTTTGAGGTCAATCGGTTTCGAAAGATTGCCTGCGATTTTCAGACCTTTCGCCGACGCAAGCCGGCCGGCGGCGCGGCGCAGCCATTCGTCATGACCGCTGATGATGACGATGCGTCCGCCGAAGCCCTGTTGCTCCAATAGCGAAAACACACCGAGTCCATCTTCTTCCGGCATGGAGAGGTCAAGCGTAAGTATGTCCGGTTCCCAGGAGCCAAGTGTATCGCGCACTTCATTGGAGCTTGCGGCAGTGCGCGAGTCATAGCCGAGTTTCGCCGCGACGCGCGCGATGAGTTCGGCGGAGTCGGTGTGATCGTCGATCGCGAGCAACCGCGCCCGGCGGCGCACTTGATCCATGTTATTCTCCGGACACGCGCATGCGCAGCACTTCAAAATCTTCCGGCGCTACACAATGGCCGGGACTGGAACTTTCCGACAGTGCCCGTCGAAATGCCATCAAAAACCGGTCAATGTGATCACGGGTGTGCTTTGCCATCACTTGCAGGCGAAACAGTGCGCTGCCGCGGGTGACCGCCGGATACTCGACCAGATTGGCGATCACACCGAGCAGGGCAAGCCGCTGACTCACGATGCGGGCAAAAGCCTCATCTTCGATCTTGACCGAAACGATCGCCGAGGGCTCGCCAAGCACTTCAAACCCTTCGCTGGACAACGCGCCGCGCAGATACAGGCTGTTGCGCATGAGTTCGGCGCGTAGTTTTCTGCCTTCCTCCGAACCGACGATCTCAAAGGCCTTGAGAACTGTGGCGGTCTGGACCGGAGACAACGCGTTCGAAAATGTCCCGGAACTTCCGAAATACCGGAGATATTCGCAGGCAGCGGCCGAATTGCAGGCGACGAAGCCGCCATTCGAAGCGAAGGTCTTTGAGAAGCTTCCCATCACCAGATCGACTTTGCCGGTCATGTTCTGCCGGCCGATCTGACCGCGGCCATCCTCGCCAAGATTGCCCAGATCATGTGCGACATCGACAAGCAGTCTGGCGCCGAATTCGTGGCAAAGTTCCTGCATCGCGCGAATATCGGGCGTGTCGGAATGCATGGAAAACACACTTTCGGTGATCACCAGGATTCCGTTCCGGCTGTCGCGCGATCGAATCTGATTGAGCACACGGCGCACCGAGGAGACACTCAAATGCCGGTGCAGATGCACATTCGGCGTGGCCGCCAGTGCACCATCCTGAAGGCAATTATGCGCCAGCGCGTCGATCACCACATGGTCTTCGGCACGGATCAGACCGCGGATGGCGCCATATCCGGCTGCCCAACCGGTGGGATAGAGCAGCGAACGTTCCAGCTGGAGGAAATCCGAAATCCTGCGCTCAAGCGCTAGCGAGTATTTCGTATTGCCAAGGAATGCCCCGGAGCCCGCGCTGTGCACGCCGAATTCGTCGATCGCTGCCTTGGCGGCTAGCTTGATCTCCGGATGCGAGGCGAGGTTCAGGTAGTCCTGGGATGCAAAATTCACGCCATGTATTCGCCGGCCGGCATCATCCTTGATGGTGCATACCGGCCGTGGCGCGGTGTCGGTCGAACGCGAATAGGGCCAGAACCCGTTCTGGCGCCGCGTGTCCTCCCAGTCGAAAAACGGCTGAACACGGGCAAGGATATCCGTGCCTTTAGGATCACGATATTGCCGGAGACTTCCGGACAGCGGATCAACTGCTCCGCTCCTGGAACTCAAGTCTCCCATTTGGCCACCTTCTCTGCTGCATCGGCGAGGCCAATGGCACCCGCGTCGGATGCTCAATCACCCGATTAATAAAACAGAAAGATGAATAAAATCCAAAGAGATGCACGGACCTAGCCGGCCCAAACCCGCCGTAAAAGGCAGATTTCAGAGACTTAACAAAGTATTAACACCAACCGAGTCTGCGCCGGAAGAATTAATGATTTTAGCTCTGTTTGGGTCCGAGAAATCCAAAACTGGCAGAGCGTGATCCGATCAAAGGTAACCAGATCACGCTCTGGCTTTCTTGATTCGCGCAATTTGTCGGCGAAACGCTTTACGCTTCGCCGGATGGCGCACTAGTCGCTGGCCGTCACCGCCCCTTTGCCATTTTGCGCCGTGCTCACGGTCGCTAGCGGATTGGGATTAACCGGCGTTCCCAGCAGAGGTTGCAACTGCGGAGCAAGAGCTTTCAGAAGTTGCACAGTCAGCGCACTGGTGAACTTGTAATTGCCCGACTGCTTGCCGCGGACGAATGCAGTCACCGTGCCGTAGAACTTGTCACCGAGGAAGAACACGAAAGTCGCAGTGCGGTCCTTTGGCTCGGCACCGATCAGATGGCCGCCGGCGGCGAAATGCTGGTAGTCGTTGTTGCTGGTTCCGGTCTTGCCGCCGACGTCAAGCGGTGTGTTGTCCGCGTTGAAATAAGTACCTCTCAACCGCGCCGCAGTGCCTTCCTGCACGACGCCTTCAAGAGCCTTGCGGACAACAGCGATGAGTTCCGGCGGATAAAGCCGCTGTCCCTTGCCGGGGGCAAATCGCATGTCGCTTTCGTAGGGTGTGCCGCCGGCGAGCTGCAGCTGCTCGATATTAGTGGTCGGCAGGCGAACGCCGTTATTGACGATAATTCCCATGAGTGTTGCCAGCGCATCCGGCCGGTCACCCGAGCTTCCGATCGCGGTTGCCAGCGAGGGAACGAGTTTGCTGAACGGCCAACCCTGCTTTTTCCATTCCGGCAGCAGGTCGTTGAAAGCATCCTCCTCCGTGACGAT
This sequence comes from uncultured Bordetella sp., assembly GCA_964446945.1. Classification (GTDB taxonomy): domain Bacteria; phylum Pseudomonadota; class Alphaproteobacteria; order Micropepsales; family Micropepsaceae; genus CAIYRG01. The sequence goes on along the minus strand of CAYUQO010000032.1, from coordinate 14,265 downwards.
CCGTATGCGGACATTCTGCTGGTGCTCGCGTTTGCTGTTGAACAGCCAGCCATAGGCTTCCTGGCGCTTGTCGGCGCTGGCATCGATGATTTCCGAGCGTGTGGCGTCCGGATGCGCGACGAGATAGGCGCCGAGCCAGAGTTCCAGCGGGTGCACATGGGCAATAAAGCCGCGGTCCGACAAGCTCATCTTGTCCGACCCATAGGTTTCATACAGATCGAGAATCTTTTTCTCGTCGGCCTGTACGCCATGGGCGGCGAGGAACTGGCGCAATTGCTGAATCGACGCATCCGGTTCGAGCGAGCGGAAGATCACCGCGAGATGGGGTGCGGAAACGCCCGCCTTCTGCAGCATGAACGCGGTGATCTGTTGCGTGTTCTTGCCCTTAAGATCCTTGTAAAAGTGGTTGAGAAAGTCCGTACCTTCCTGGTCGGCAAACCGCTTCAGGTAATCCTCGCGCTGGTTGGGATCGAGGTTTTCCACGACGCCACCGCCATGCGCAGCGCGCTCATCCATGTAGTAAGTGGTGATGTCTCGCATCAGCCGGATGAAGGCAAGATTCACCGAGTGCGCGAACGCTTCCTGGACGGTCCAGACCTGGGAATCTTCCGAACTCTCGAAATTGTGAAAGAACTGGAGTCCGCTGCCGGTAAAGAAGCCCTCGCCGGTCGATCCGGAATAGGTGCGCTGCATCGCCGCCTGCATCAGCCCCTTGAGACCACCTTTGCGGTTTGATTCAAGATATCCGATTGCGAACTGGCTCAGCGGATCGTGGGCATTGGCCGCCGCCTGGCGCAATTGCGCCGGCGAGTCATTGAGATGCTGCTGGTAGATATGGTCGAGGATATCGAGATAGGCAATCAGCGTGCGCAGCTTTGAGGTCGATCCGAGAATCAGTTTCGAGCTGCTGTTGATGTCGAACGGCTCATCCAGCGTATCGCCATGCACGCGCAGCACGTTGCGATCGCCCTGGCGCTCGTAGATCACCACGCTGTAATTCAGCTGTGAAACGTCATCGGACGGGCTGAGCAGCTGGAAACCCACCATTCCGAGCGAATTGACCACTCCTGGATTCTTCAGGCTGCGCAGCACCCGGCTGACATTCTGTTGCACCGGCGCATCGATGGTGGTGGTGGCGTCGAAATCGAGCCGGTCCAGGGCATACAGGTTCTGTGCATTGAGTGCGCTCAGCAGCTCGGTGCGGATGGAATTGCTGGCTTTTTGCCCGACGTAATTGATCGGCGCCGGCGCCGGAGCTTTGGGACGGTATTGAAGCTTCGTATTGAGCGCCGCGTCGCGGAGTTCGGGACTGATCACGCCGGCCTTGCCCAGCAATTTCAGATTGGCGTCGGCTTCGGCATCGAGGTCGTCGTGATTCTGCAGCAGATAATAAGCGGGCCGCCGCTCCGCGATCATCAGGCTGAGCACTTGCTTGTAGATCGTCGCCTTTTGTTCAAGATTCGAGGAGTCATCCGGCTCGGAGAGAATCTTGTTGGCGGTGGCAAAGTCGGTGCCGAACCAGACCTGCAGCCCGTCGGCAATGCCGATGACTTCCCCATAACCCGGCCGCGAGCTTAACGGTGTTGTGTTGACGTAATTGGTGACGATGCGCTTGCGCGCATCCAGCGTGTTCGGGCCATTCATATAGGCGCGCGTCGTCGCCGCGCTCATCTGCAACAGCTTGTCGAACACGCCCTGCGTCCGGCCTTCAGGTTCGTGCTCGTATTTCTCGATTTGCGTCGCCAGCGTGCTGCCGCCGCCCGACTGCGGATGGCGGGTGATCATGCCTTCGATCTGGCCCCCTGCGGCATGCAGGAAGCGCTGCCACTCCACCGCCGGGTTCTGGTAGGGGTGGGTTGGTTCGAGCAGCGTGTGGTTTTCGATGAACAGCAGTGTCGCCACGATGAGCGACGGTATCTCGTCGAAGTTGGTATAATATTTTTCGGGATAGCTCGCAGCGTAAAGCAATTTGCCGTTGCGGTCGCGCAATTGCAGACCAGCGGTCGGCTTCTCATTGTACAGAGCATAGCCGTGGCGCGCCGCAAATCGGTTGAGCGCCGGCGACATGTCTGCTTGTTTGGAGATCGCAAAGCCGCGCTGCTTCAGCGCGTCGACATATTGCGGAATATCGCTGTAGCCGAGCCGGGCGTCATAGGGACCGCCCACGGGGTAACGGATGCTCCGGCTTGGGCCACTCACAAGGTGGTAGGACATCTCCCCGGCCCAGCGCGTGAACAGCATGGACTGCAACAGGGAGGTCTGTGTTTCGAACCAGGCTGCGCCCGCAATCAACACGATGAAAACGAACAGAATCAGCCACTTGAGTCCACTCCGGCGTCTTGCCGGCGGAGCAGGATCGTTTGCGAGAATGCGGCCCGCCACCGTGTTACCCCTTTTTGTTAGCCAATATTAGCCGCGGCTTATGAACGGCTGCTAAACGGATCGCGAATTCGCAAAGTTCCGTTGTCAGGAATAATTGACGCGCGGGGTCCCCCGACCCGAAAGAACCCGCCAGCATCCCGGACACGCCGACCGGCACCGCGCGGTTCATTTTCACTTTCGTGGCCCTTGAATCGTTCCACAATTCAATGACTTCACGGCAATTTTGCGGCGCGGGCGAGAAGCCGCAGCCGCACGAGCGCAGGGCGAAGATGCCGCAAACTCGCATGGCTGCCGGGCCATCCGCCATGTCGAGACGCTTTCGTTCGGATCGCAAACCGGTCCGGATCATTTAATTAGTGCGCCAAACGGCAGCTTGGCGGGAAAACGCTTGTCCTAGAGGAGACACCGGATGGCCGCGTCTGTTTTCAGCCTTGACGTCCTGACCGTTACGCCGCTGATCGCGCTGATCTTCGGCATCCTGATTTTGCTGATCCCACGGCTTCTGAATTTACTGGTGGCGATCTATCTGATTCTTGTCGGCGTGGCCGGGCTGTGGCCGCATGTGTTTCACTGAAACGGCTCGGCGCCGGCCTTAACCGCCTTTGTTGACAGCGGCAACGACCGTCGCCGTGGTCAGTAGCTGCGGCAACACAACGGGCGTTGCCGCATGCGGCGGATAATACAGATAGAGCGGCACGCCCGAACGGCTGTGGCTTGCGAGCAGATCGGTGATGGCGGAATCCTGATTGGTCCAGTCTGCTTTCAGCGCCGCCACTTGGTGCTCGGCGAAAGCCCTGGCCACATCTGCTGTCGACAGCGCAAGCCGTTCATTGACGAGGCAAGTTATGCACCACGCCGCAGTCGCATTGATGAAGACCGGCCGGCCGGACTGCTGCAACTCCGCAAGTCTGGCCGGGCTGAACGGCTCATAAGCCAATTGGCCCGGCGCCTTGTCATCGCCGGAGGCCGGTGCGCTGGAAATTCCCGCAACGGCGAAGATCGCCGCAGCAAGCGCCAACCCGGCAGCAATACGGCGAAACCACGCCTGCCTTGCGGCCATCTGCTCGCCGGTCAGCCACAGCGCGAATGCGAGCAAAAGAGCCCCGCCAAGCAGCGCCAGAACGCCTGACGGGCCCGCCTGCAGGCTCAAGACCCAGGCCAGCCAGACAGCAGCGCCATACATGGGAAATGCCAGTACCCGGCGCAGCAGCAGCATCCACGGCCCGGGCCGGGGAACCCTGCGCAACAGTGCCGGTGCAAATGCAAGGGCCACGAATGGCGCCGCAAAGCCTGCGCCAAGTGCGGCAAAAATCGACAGCGCCGCCACCGTATCGGCAGTGAGCGCGTAGCCCGTCGCCGCGCCCATGAAGGGCGCCGTGCATGGCGCCGCCACAATGACGGCAAGGACTCCAGTGGAGAAACTCCCGATCACACCCTTCCGCGACGCGAGGCGGCTTCCCGGGTTGGCGTCGATCCGGATTTCGTAAACCCCGGAAAGATTGAGCCCGATCACGAACATCAGGAGCGCGAGCGCGGCGACAAAGACAGGCTGCTGAAGTTGAAAACCCCAGCCGAGCGCGTCACCGGCCGAACGCAAAGCAAGTAAAGCGGCCGCGAGCAACAGGAAGCTCAAAACCGCGCCGGCGCCATAGGCAACACCCTGACGCCTCGCCTCGCGCGGATGATCCGGTTTGGCGGCAAGTGCCAGCGCCTTCATCGACAGTACCGGAAACACGCACGGCATAAGATTGAGGATCAGACCGCCGAGGATGGCCGACAATAGTGCGAAAGCGAGTGACAGCCCATCGGATGGGGTGGCGATGGGAGTTGCCGCTGCGACCGGTCCGGGAGCAGCCTGCAAATCATAAGACGAGGTCGCGCCCGATGCGCTGGTGAGGACAAGAAGTCCCGAGATGTCGCGCATAGATTGCCGCTTCGCAGATGAAGCAAGTTTGCGTCCGGGAAGTGATTCCAGCACCAACCCACTGTTATTCGTTTCCAACCGCTGGGGCGCCGCGTTTGCGACCAGGCCGTCGTCATAGGGATAGAACACCGCATCGCGCGGAAGCTCGTCAGCCGTCAGAGGATGTTCAATGAGCAGCGCAAAACGTTTGTCCGAAGCGTCATAGCGCGCAGTCCATGGCGATTTTTGCGGCAGGCGCGCCCGGATTGAGGCGAAGAGCGATGCCGTTGAAGGATCCACGGGCGGCGCATGCGCAGTCACCGGCAGACTGAGCGAAAGATGGTCGCCCTCCGGAATGCAAACATCACTGCAGACCAGCCAATTTACATCGGCGGAGATATTGGCCGTACTGCCCGGTTGTGCATCGCGCGGTACTGTCAGGTCGCTCAGAAGCGCGACTTGCCCCTCATAGCCAAAATCCATCAGCTGTTGGACCGGCAGGCGCTTGGGATAGGGCCATTGCACCGGACCCGCTGTCCAACCCGGGGGCAAATGCCACGTGATTGTGGTCGGTGCACCGGCGTCGCCGGGATTGCGCCAATAAGTGTGCCAGTTCTTGCGAATGACTTCCTTCAGCGCGACGGTGACCGTACTGCCCGGAGCAGCGCCCATGCGCTCTGGGATGAGTGTCGCCTGAACCTTGGGCAGATTGTCCGGCAGACCCCCGTTCTGGGCCGACGCCGGAAGGGCGCCAACCGTCAACGCGAAGATACATGCCAGGAGCAGCTTCATGCCCTATTTATACTTGAGCCGGGGCTGGTGAAAAAGCGCATCAGCGCCGGCCTCGCAAGCACGTGAGGCGGATAGCAGGGCCGTTTGCGATTTCTCTGAATCTCAAAAGGCCCTAATTCTTTCTGAGTGGCGCGTTTTCTGCGCCGAACCGGCAACCACTTCGGCGGAAAACGCGCTGACATGCGGATTACGGGGGGCAAATTGCGGGGCCGGTCCTTGTTCGCGCCACCGGATATGCGCGTACGCCCGACTTCGGACAAAGTGCGCCAGGCGATATTCAACCTGCTCGAGCACCATCCTGAACTGGCCGATTTTTCGCTTGTCCGTGCCCGTGTTCTCGACCTCTTTGCCGGCGCAGGCACACTCGGATTGGAGGCGCTGTCGCGCGGGGCGGCCTACGGCCTCTTCGTCGATGAATCCGCCGAAAGCCGTGCCGTGATCCGGCGCAATATCGAGGCGCTCGACCTCACCGGCGTGAGCAAAATCTGGCGGCGCAATGCGGCAGCGCTCGGCCGGCTTGATACGCTGGCGCCGTTCGATCTTGCCTTTCTCGATCCGCCCTACCGGAAGGATCTGATTGAACCGGCGCTGAAGGCGATGCGGGACGGCGGATGGCTGATGGCGAATGCCGTTGTGGTGGCCGAAAGCGATGAGCAGGACGTGATTGATCCGCCAACGGATTATCTCGCATTCGACCGCAGGGCCTATGGCGGTACGATCGTCAATCTGCTCCGCTACACGCCTGGTGATTAGTGACGGCCGAACAGGTGTTCGATGTCGGAAAGTTTCAACTCGACATAGGTCGGGCGGCCATGATTGCACTGGCCCGAATGTGGCGTCACTTCCATTTCGCGCAACAGCGCATCCATCTCGGCGATCTGGAGTTTCCGGCCCGACCGCACGCTCATGTGACAGGCGAGCGTGGCGAGGACATGATTGAGACGCTCCTCAAGCGAGTTCAGGGTCTCGCTTTCCACAAGCTCATCGGCGAGATCGCGAATGAGGCCGCGCAAATCCGCCCGTTCCATGTCGGCCGGCACTTCGCGGATCAGCACCGCGCCGGGACCGAAGCCTTCGAGCACCAGTCCGAAGCTGGCCAGTGCGCCTGCCTGGGTGGCAAGGCGTTCGGCGGCGCTGCCATCCAACTCCACCACTTCCGGAATGAGCAGCGGCTGCCGCCGGACAGCGCCATTTGCACGCGCCCTTTTCATGCGCTCGTAAACGAGGCGTTCATGGGCGGCGTGTTGGTCGACAATGACCACACCATTGGCCGTCTCGGCCACGATGTAGCAGTCGTGCAGCTGTCCTTTGGCGCGGCCCAACGGCAAATCGGGGACCGGTTCGGTCGCGCTTACATGTTCCTGCCGCGGCGGCATGCCTGGAGTGGGAAGCACCGGATTTTCGGCGATCACCGCCGGCGGATTCACCCAGGGACGGAGGGTTTCGGCGAAACCGGTGAGCGGGTGTTGCACCGGCTGACGCGCCGGAGCGTTCTCCGCCGCCAGCCGCAATACCCCAAGTGCAGTGTCCGATACGCTCGTGGAAGCGCGATGGCCGTGTTCGTGCAGCGCCGATTTCAGCGCACCAACAATCAGGCCGCGGATGAGAGCGCCATCACGAAACCTGACTTCAGCCTTGGCCGGATGCACATTGACGTCGACCAGCACCGGATCGCAGGTGATGAACAGCGCCACGGCCGGATGGCGGTCCTTCGGAAGATAATCGGCATATGCGCCTTTGACTGCACCAAGCAGCAGGCGATCCTTCACGGGCCGTCCGTTCACGAACAAATACTGGGCGTTCGGTGCTGCGCGGTTGTAGGTCGGAAGGCCGGCGAATCCGGACAGTGAAATGGTTTCGCGCACGGCCTCGATCCGAATCGCGTTGTCGGCAAAGTCCCGGCCGACCAATTTCGCGAGCCGAGGCAGAGTGCCGTCGAACAGCGATGCCTCGGCCTCGACCGAAAGCACCAGCCGGCCTTCGTCGGTGAGGGAAAACGCGACGTCGGGCCGGGCGATCGCGAGCCTTCTCGCAGCATCGATGACTGCCATCGACTCCGAACGGGGCGAACGGAGGAATTTCAGCCGCGCCGGCGTGGCGAAGAAAAGATCGCGGACCTCAACGCGAGTCCCCGACTGTCCAGCGCCAAGAAATCCAGCCGGTTCAATCCCGAGATTCTGCCCGCCCTCCACCGTGATGCGATGCGCGTCCCCTCCCCGCATGCGCGAATGAATCGACAACCGGGCGGCAGCCCCGATCGAGGGCAACGCCTCGCCACGAAAACCGAGTGTCGAAATCCGCGCGAGGTCGTCGAAGCCATCGGGGGACACCGGCAATTTCGAAGTGGCGTGACGGAGCACCGCGAGTGACAGGCTCCCGGCATCCATGCCGATGCCATTATCTTCGACGGTGATCAGCGCTGCACCGCCGCCCGAAATGGCAATTTCGATGCGCGAAGCCCCGGCATCGAGCGCGTTTTCGATCAGTTCCTTGACCGCGCTTGCCGGCCGTTCGACCACCTCGCCGGCGGCGATCCGGTTGATGGTGGATTCGGACAATTTGCGAATCGCGCTGGGTTTTTTTGCGCTCTCATCCAGTCGCAAAGCTGACGTGACGAAGGCGGACCCGCCTTCGCTGAAAGCTTCAGCGGCGAATGCTTCGGCTGAAATCTCGGCGGTCCCCATGCGGCAATTGGTCTCGTTTTGTTCTCTATGCCACGATTCTTCCGCGGGGAAAAGCTGCAACGACTGGCACCCACAGCGAAATTCGCTGGATTAGAGCGCAATCCGGCGACGTGTGAGTGGTTCCGCCTTCGTCAAAACTTCGGCGGACCAGGAGTTCCGCTGCTTGCCGCCGAAGCTTTCAGCGTAGGCGGGTCGCCGTTAGATGCGCGACCATCAAAGGAATCTAGAGCGTGATCCGATTACGTTTAATCGGGTCATGCTCTAGTGCGCCGCCGCAGGAGGGGTTTTCGCCGGGGCTGCGGGGGTTCCAACCATCACCACCACCAGATGGGATGGATCGAAATACTTTTTTGCCGCCTCGTTCACTTTGGCCAAACTCACGGCATCGATCAGCGCATTGCGCCTGGCAACGTAATCCGCAGCCAGGCCAGATCGCTGATACTGCCCCAGCGTCCGGGCGATTTTTGCGTTCGAATCGAGCGTCAGGGGGTATGAGCCCGTCAGATAGGTTTTTGCGTCCGAAAGTTCCTTGGCGGTCGCGCCACTTTGCGCAAAACGCGCCATCTCGCTCTCGGTCACCTTCAGCGCCGTATCGATTTTCGTCTTGTCGCTCTGGACTTCGCCGACGATGACGGCGGCGCTGCGAAAATCGTCAAGATGCGTCTCAATTCCGTAGGTCAAGCCGCGCCGGTCGCGGACCTGGTCCATCAGCCGGGCCGAAAAGGTGCCGCCGCCGAGAATCTCGTTCGCGACATAGGCCGCGATATAATCGGGATCGCTTCGCATCGGCCCCGCCATTCCGAAGACCGCGACAGGCGCCGCCTCGTTGCGCGGGATGCTGCGCAAGCCGGGCTTGCCGTTCTCGCCGGGTTTGGGCGGCGGCGGGATGTTGCGATCGGGAAGCCCGAGAAAGAGCTGTTGGAGGTCGCGTTTGAGTGCCGCCTCGTTGATGTCGCCTGCAACCGCAACCTTGATTCCACCGCGGGCAAAATGCACCGAGGCGAAATCATTGAGATCGGATGGCGTGATGGCGCTGATGCCGGACGTCGATCCCTGCGGCGCATGTGCATAGGCATGCTCACCAAAATATGCGGCATACCAGGCCTTCACCGCCGCGCGCGCCGGATTCTGGTCTTCCTGTTTCAATCGCGCGAGCGCGGCGGCGCGCACGCGTTCAACCGCAGCAGGATCAAAACGGGGATGAGCCAGCGCAAGGGCAGTCAGCCGCACCGCTTCACCGGCATTCTCGCTCAACGTGGTCAGAGTGACGACGAGATAATCGCGGTCGGCGCGGGCCTGAAGCCGGATGGCTTTGGATTCGAGCGCTTCCTTGAAAGCATCGGAGCCCAAATCGCCCGCTCCTTCGTCGAGGAGCGATGCAGCCATATTCGCGAGCCCCTGACGGCTGAGCGGATCATAGGCCGAACCCGCCGGCAGCGAGATCTCGAATGCGACCATGGGCAGCGCATGTTCTTCGGCAATCCAGGTTTCCACGCCGCTTGGACCGGCCACGGATTTGACCGTGACCGCGCGTGCAGGGAATGAAAGAATTGTTGCGGCCGTCACTGCGGCGGCAAGAACAAACGGTTTCAACGCGGGCCTCCGGGCTCCCGCCCAGTGTAACGCGTTAAGCGGTTCGATTCACCTGGCGAGTGCCCGTGGCCGCAGGGCCGGCTGGTGATTGTGGATCCGCGACGCGAGTGCATAGCGCAGTGCCTCGCGGTCCACCGGTTTCTGCAGAACGGTCACTCCGGCAAAACGTTTATCGATGCCGTCGGCGCCGTAACCGGTGACAAAGACAAAAGGCACATTCCGGCGCTGCAGGAATTCGGCGAGCGGGTAAATCTCCTCACCTGCGATATTGACGTCGAGCACCGCGGCTGCGAGTTGCCCGGTTTTCGCCGTCTCCATTGCGTCTCCGGTTTTGGTGAACGGTCCGATGACGCGGTAGCCGAGTTCGGAGAGAAAATCGGCAATCATTAGCCCCACCAGGGCCTCATCCTCGACCAGCATCACTTCAGTCCCGGAACCCTGCCGGACCTGCTCCGGCATGGTCTGGGATGTCCTCACCTCTGTGGCGCGGCCATTTTCCGACGCGAAGGAGAATGAACAATGCAAACCTTCAGGCCGCCACTCGTGCTTGAGCGTGCCCTTCAACTGCCGTTCGATTGTGGCTTTCATGATCTGGCTGCCAAAGCCATTCCGCTCTGGCGGCTGAACCGGCGGACCGCCGCTTTCTGCCCAGTCGACCTCGAGCATTTTCTCGTCGAGCTTCCAACTGACCGCAACACGGCCGGTGGGAACTGAAAGCGCGCCGTATTTGGCGGCATTGGTCGCGAGCTCATGAATGACAAGAGCCAGCGACTGCGCAATGGCCGGATTGAGCGATACCGCGGGTCCCGTGATCATCACACGATCGCTCTTCTCGCCGCAGAATGGCGTCATTTCGTCATCGATCAGTTTGCGGAAGTCGGCGCCCTGCCAGCGCGATTCCGCGAGCAACGTGTGGGTGCGTGCGAGCGCCGCGATGCGCCCCTGCACCGCGTTGATATAGCCGTCAATCGTCGGTGCGCGGGTGAGACCGACGATGGATTGCGCGACAGCAAGCGCGTTGCGGGCACGGTGATCGACTTCGCGCACCAGAAGCACCTGGCGATCCTCCGCCTCCTTGCGATCGGTAATGTCATAGGTGACGCCGCCGACGCGCAGGACCCGTCCCTCCACAACATCGGTCGAGGCTGCCGCTCCAATGCACCAGCGGAGCTCGCCGTTGCGCCGGATAATCCGGCACTCGATATCCACGCTTCCGGGCTTTACCGCGAGCGCCATCAGTTTGTCCGAGACCTTCGGCCAGTCATCGGGATGGATCAGGGATTTGAGCGTGTCCATGGTTGGGGGCGCGCCGCCCGGTTCGATTCCCAGGATACGATATTGGCCATCATCCCAGGTGAATTCGCCGCTTGCGACGTCCCACTCCCAGGAACCCATCTTGCCGGCCATGAGCGCAAGATTGCGGCGTTGTTCGCTTTCGATGAGCCGGGCATTCGATGCGGCCAGTTCTGCCGTACGCTGCTCAACCCTGCCCTCCAACTCCTGATTCAGCCGCTCCAGTTCGCGCGTCTTGCGATAAAGCTCGGAAAAGATTTTCACCTTGGCCCGCAGCACCTCGGCGATGACCGGCACCGGAACGTAATCCACTCCGCCCAGCTGATAGCCTTTCAGGCGATCGCTGTCGGTCAGAAGCACGGCCGAAATGAAGATGATAGCCGTGTTGTGGAAGCGTGGATGGTCCCGGATCATCGCAGCCAGCTCAAAGCCGTCCAGTTCGGGCATGCAGACGTCGATGAGGATCACCGCGATGTCGTATTTGAGCAGCAGTTCGAGCGCCTGCTGCGCCGACGTCGCTTTCAGCAGATTCTCGTTGAGCTCCTCGAGGATGACCTCGTAACTCAGGAGTTTGGCCGGCTGATCATCGACCAGAAGAATATTGACTTTATCCACGCTCAAATCGTCGCCGTCCTTTTAGCGGTGCAGCCACATCCGCAGCGCCGATAACAACTGCTCAGTATTGACCGGTTTCGCGAGATAGTCCGAAGCACCCGACTCCAGGCATTTCTCGCGGTCGCCCTTCATCGCCTTCGCGGTCAGCGCAATGATCGGCAGGCGCCGGAAGGCAGGGTTCTTGCGAATGATCTGCATGGTCTCGAAGCCATCCATCTCCGGCATCATGATGTCCATTAGCACGATCGCAAGTTCCCGCGTCGATTCGATCAATTTGATCGCTTCGCTGCCGGTGGTAGCGGTCAGCACCTTCATTCCACGCCGTTCCAGCGCGCTCGACAAGGCAAATATATTGCGCGCGTCGTCGTCGACCAGAAGCACCGTCCGGCCAACCAGATCGTCGTCGGAGCTGTTCAGCTTTTCCAGCATCTTCTGCTTTTCGGGCGGCAGATCGGTCACGACGCGGTGCAGGAACAGAGCCGTCTCATCCAGCAGGCGTTCAGGCGATTCAACTCCCTTGACCACAATGCTGCGAGCCATGGTGTGGAGCTGTGCGTCCTCTTCAGGCGCAAGTTCCCGGCCGGTGAACACGACGACCGGAATGTCGGAAAGGGAATCGTCCTGCTTTAGCTGTTCCAGAACCTCGAAACCCGACATATCGGGCAACCGGAGATCGAGCACGACGCAGTCGGCCGGCTTGTCGCGCAGTTTCGCGAGCGCCTCGCCACCGGTATCCGCGGTCTCGATTTCGATATCGTCATGCGCCAGCAACTCCCGGATCGACATTTGTTCGGCGGGATTGTCCTCCACCACCAAAAGACGCTTGCGCCGCGGCTGGGAGAATTGCTTCAGTCTCGCCAGCGCCGCCTTGACTCCTTCGACCGTCCCGGACTTGGTGACAAATGAGAAAGCGCCGCGGGCAAGCCCGTGTTGCCGGTCCTCATCCAATGTCACGATTTCGACCGGGATGTGCCGGGTCGCCGGATTTTGCTTGAGCTGACTGAGCACGCTCCAACCCAGCATGTCGGGCAGGAAGACGTCCAGTGAGATTGCGGTCGGCAGATATTGCCGCGCCATTTCGAGAGCAATGGACCCGTTCATCGCGAGCAAAACCTTGAAGCCATGATCGCGCGCAAGGTCCATCATGACCCTTGCATAGTGGGGGTCGTCTTCGATCACGAGCAGCGTCGCATCGCCCGGCTCGACGATTTCCCGGTCGTCCGGAATCTGCTCGACGACGGGAGCCTGCGTGATTGGCATAATCTGCGCCGGCACAGGCGCGCCGGGGCTGGCTGGACGTTGCGCCACCGCAGTACCGGCATATTTGATCGGCAGATAGAGCGTGAACGTGCTGCCCGCTCCGGGCGTGCTGCGCAACTGGATTTCGCCGCCGAGCAGGTTGGACAGTTCGCGGCTGATGGCGAGGCCAAGCCCGGTGCCGCCATATTTGCGGCTCGTACTGGCATCGGCCTGCTGGAATGCCTCGAAGATGATCTTCTGCTTCTCGGCCGGAATGCCGATGCCGGTATCGGACACTTCAAATGCCACCACCTGGTCGGCCTGGTTCAGGGTCTGGCGGTCCTGGCTCCAGCCTGATTTGACTGCCCTGACGCTGAGCTGCACGCCGCCCTTTTCGGTGAACTTGAATGCGTTCGAGAGCAGATTTTTGAGCACCTGCTGCAAACGCTTCGAGTCGGTGATGATGCTGCGGCCAAGATTCGGATCGAGTTCGACGCCGAACGCCAGTTGCCGGGTCTCCGCATCGTGCCGGAATGGCCGCGTCGCCGCATCCATAAGGTTTGTGAAGTAGATTTCCTCCGGTTCAACGGTGACCGTACCGGATTCAATTTTCGACAGGTCGAGAATGTCGCTGATCAGGTTCAACAGATCGGTACCCGCGCCATGGATGGTGCGCGCAAACTCGACCTGTTTTCCGGTCAGGTTGCCGTCGGGATTTTCGCTCAGTTGCTGACCAAGGATGAGAATGCTGTTCAGCGGTGTCCGGAGTTCGTGGCTCATATTGGCAAGGAACTCGGACTTGTATTTCGACGTGAGCGCCAGCTCGGTCGCCTTTTCTTCGAGCGCGCGCCGCGCCTGTTCGATTTCCTGGTTCTTGCGTTCCACTTCGAAATTGCGTTCGGCGAGCTGGGCCGCTTTCTGCTCCAACTGTTCGTTGGTCTGCTGCAATTCCGCCTGCTGCGCCTGCAATTCGCCGGCGAGCTTCTGGGACTGTTTCAACAGGCTTTCGGTCTGCATCGTGGCTTCGATACTGTTGAGCACGATACCGATCGAACTCGTGAGCTGCTCCAGCATCGTCACCTGCAACGGGGTGAAGGATTCGATGGTGGCAAGTTCGATCACCGCTTTGACCTGGGATTCGAACAGGACGGGGAGCACAATCACGTTGTTCGGCCGCGTGGCGAAAATGCCGGAGCCGATCGGAATCACCGATTCCGGAAGCCGGTCGATCAACAGCGGCTTCTTGTCTGCGGCGCATTGGCCGATCAAACCTTCCGAAATCCGCAACGCCTGCGGATGCGGATTGCCGACACCATCGGCATAGGACGATAGCAGCTTCAAACTCGCTGTCTCTTCGTCGAGCTGATAGATCACGCCCTGCTGCGCATTCACCAGTGGTGCGAGTTCGGACAATAGGAGCCGGCCGACGGTGACCAGATCACGCTGGCCCTGCAGCATGTTGGTGAACCGGGCAAGGTTGGTTTTCAGCCAGTCCTGTTCGGTGTTCTGCTCCGTGGTCAGGCGCAGATTGTCGATCATGGTGTTGATGTTGTCTTTGAGCTCGGCCACTTCGCCGCGCGCTTGGACCTGAATCGACCGCGTCAAGTCACCCTTGGTCACCGCCGTTGCCACTTCGGCAATGGCGCGGACCTGGGTGGTCAGATTGGCCGCCAGCAGATTCACGTTACCGGTCAGATCCTTCCATGTACCGGCAGCGCCCGGCACGTTGGCCTGGCCGCCGAGGCGCCCCTCGACGCCCACTTC
>CAYUQO010000031.1:0-30868 GCA_964446945.1 uncultured Bordetella sp. | reverse complement strand
CCACGACCTGCTCGGGATACATGGCGGTACGCGGTCCGAAGCCACCACCGACATAGGCGTTATGGATGTACACCTGTTCCTGTTTCTGACCTGACGCTTCGGATGCCTGCTGCAGCGCGGCCAGCGCGGTTTGCGTGCCGATCCAGACGTCGACGCGATTGGGCTGCACCCAGGCGGTCGCGTTCAGCGGCTCCATCGGCGCATGCGCCAGATGTGGGGCTTCGTACAAAGCTTCGATGACCTTTGGCGCATTGGCCAACGCGCCGGCGGCATCACCATCGCCGCGCACCTGGATCATCGGCTCGGTCAGCGTGTCGCGATACATCTGCTTCATTTGCGCAGTGTCGGTGCTGCCGGCCGGACCGAAATTCCAGGCGATCTTCAGCGCTTTCAGGCCTTCCATGGCGCGCCAGGTATTATCGGCGACGACCACTACGGCGTCCTTCAGCTTGACGACTTTAACGATGCCACGCATCCCGGCGAGGCCGCTTTCGTCCACCGAAGCCAGCGTGCCACCGGGCACCGGGCATGAAATCGCAGTCCCGTAAGCCATGTTCGGCACTTTCGCGTCGATACCGAATTTGGCCGTGCCATTGACCTTCACGGGAGTGTCGAGACGCGGCAAAGGCTTGCCGATGAGTTTGAACTGATCGGGCGTCTTGATGGCAGGCTCTTTGTCGAGCTTGATTTTCGCGGCGTCCGCAGCGACCCGACCGTAGGTCAGGCGGCGATTGCTCGCTTTGTGAACCACCGCACCATTCTCGGCCGCACATTCCGTCGCGGGAACGTTCCAGCGATTCGCCGCCGCCTGAATCAGCCGCGCGCGGGCGCTTGCGCCCGCCTGCTGCAGATATTGCCAGGAGGTCGCCACTCCGCGCGAGCCGACCGTGTTTTGGTCGCGATAGATGTTCTTCTCGCGGACATTGCGATTGGGCGAGGCGAATTCGCCTTTGATCTTCGTCCAGTCGCATTCCAGTTCTTCGGCGACCAGCATCGGGTTGGACGTCGCGGCGCCCTGCCCCATTTCCGAATGCGGAATCCGGATGGTGATCGTCTCGTCCGGATCGATCACGATCCAGGCGCTGATTTCATCCGGCGCAACCGCTTCGGTGCTCCAGGGCTGCGCGGGCAGCGGGCGTGCATTCGCCAGTCCGGGGAAGCTGAATCCCAGTGCCAATCCGCCGGCAGTTGAAAGACCGGCGACGATGAATTTGCGGCGCGATAGACCATCTTCGCCGCGAACGGAATCAATGTGTCCCATGGTTATCTCCCGTTAGCAGGTGGTCGCGATTCACGCTTTGGTCGCCGCGGCGCGATGTATCGCCCGGCGAATTCGAATGTAGGTCCCGCAACGGCAGATATTGGTGATGCCGTCGATATCGGCGTCTGTCGGCTTGGGTTTCTCTTTCAACAGAGCAGAAGCGGCCATGATCTGGCCCGACTGACAATAGCCGCATTGCGGCACGTCTTCAGCGATCCAGGCGGCCTGCACCGGATGAAGCTTGCCGTCCGGCGAAGCGAGACCCTCGATGGTCGTGATCTCCTTGCCCGCCGCATTCGCCACCGTGACGGAGCAGGAACGCATCGCCACACCGTCGATATGAACCGTGCACGCGCCACACTGGGCGATGCCGCAGCCGAATTTTGTGCCAGTCAGGCCGATCTCATCCCGGATCGCCCACAGCAGCGGCATATCGGGCTCGATGTCGAGCGCGTGTGTTTGACCGTTCACCTTCAATGTGACCATCGAATGTCTCTCCCAATCTCCAGGCACGAAAAGCAGCGAGCGGCCGGACGGCCTCGCTTACCGCGTTGCCCATGTTAGCACAGGCCCGCGACGGGATGCATTATAGCCGGGCGGATACTACGGTCAGATTCCCGCGTACCATTCGTAGCCGCGGTCTTCCCAGAATCCGCCTTTGCCAAAGCCGATTTTTGAGAAATCGTCGACCACCTGAATCCGCATCACATACTTGGCCATCTTGTAACCAAGCTGCCGCTCAACCCTTAGGCGCAGCGGCGCGCCGTGGGGCACCGGCAATGCCTGCCCGTTCATCGCATAGGCCATGATCGTCTGCGGATGAAAGGCATCGATCATGTCGATGCTTTCGTAATACAGCCCGCTGCCGTCCTGCGAATTGAGCAGATCGTCGGCACAGCGGAACAGGACATATTTCGCATTGGGCATCAATTCGGATTGCTGCAGCAAATGCGACAGCGGCACGCCTGTCCATTGCCCAATCGCGCTCCAGCCTTCGACACAATCATGGCGGGTGATCTGGGTGCGCGATGGCATGGCCCGCAATTCGGCCAGCGAGTAGGACGCGGGCTTGCGCACCAGCCCATCCACTTTCAAGCGCCAATCGGAGAATTCGGTGAGCACCAGATTGCGGTACGCGTCCGAATCGGGGCGGACCGTCCCGTTGGCTTTGAAGTTCTTTGAAATCTCCGACGCGGGATATTCACGCGCGAGCGGCTGGCCCGATGTCAGGACAAGCCGCTGCCCGTCCAGATTCAGGCTTTCGGCCCCCGCCAGGATTTTCTGGACGGTGTTGTTCTGCGAGAGCTTATCGCAGCCGGCCAGCAGCAGCCCGCCTGCTGCGGCCAAAGCAGCGCGACGGTTGAAAACTGTTTCGCTCATGTCGGATTCCCGGGCTTTTCAGGCCGGACGGAAAACCATCCGGTAATCATGGAGCGCATTTCATTAAACACCCCCGCCAGCAGCACTTCCAGCAGATGGATGAGAATGAACAGGACAAGGGCGGTCGCGGTGATGAAGTGGATCGTCCGCGCCGACTGGCGCCCGCCAAACAAATCAGGCAGCCAGGGCGCGGCGGAATCGATTCCCGGCGACATCGACAAGCCGGTCACGACCATCAGCGGAAACAGGACAAAAACGACCGTGAGATAGGCAAGTTTTTGCAGCACATTGTAGCGCTTCGCGGCCTCACCCCGTGGATGGCGCAACCGCAGGTGATCGAGGATCGAACGGCCGAGGCCGCGAATGTCTTTTTGCGTCGGTTTCAGATCGCGGCGGAAATGCCCGGCGGCGAAGCCATAGATCAGATAGACAAAGCCGTTGATCGCGAGCAGCCAGGCGAAGAAAAAGTGCCAGCGGCGACCCTCGGCGAGCGACTGATAGCTTGGCAGTGTGATCCAATATGGAAAGGCACGGCCCGACAGAAAACCGTCGCGGTCGGTGAATACGCCCAGCACGCCCGTGGTGTTGAATTTTGCGCTGCCAATCTGAAGCCAGCCGATCGGCGGACCCTCGAGCTGATCCTCGGCATAAATCGAAAACACGGCCGGATCGGATTCGCCGCCACTCACGCCCCAATGCAGCATCGGATGGGCGTTGAAGATCTGCAGGCCACTCATCAACAGGACTGCAAAGCAGAACGCATTAAACCAATGCGAGAAGCGAACAAACACCGTGTGGCGGTAAATCAGTTCGCGGCCGCTCCGTGTGCGCGGGGAATTTTGCACCCGATCCTCGGCAATTTCCGCGCTCATCGGGTCCTCAAAAATACCCCATTTGGATGAGCATAATGCACGCCTCGCCGGCACGACAGGCGTAAGCCAGGCCATTGAGTTCTGTGATCTTCCTCACGTTTTCTTTCATTCCCCGCCCTGCAACCAAATGGTAAGACTCTTTTCGCGTCCGGATCAATGGACGCCGGGCTTCGGCAATAGAAGCCGAGCCTAAAGCCTCCGGTCCGCAAAGGAAGAAGCGAACCGGATCGCTGGAGGAAACCTCACCGGCAGGTGAGGTGCAAAGATCCAGCATCACCGGTAACGACCCGCGCGCGGGCTTTGACTTCGCGCGAACAGAGAAGGTGCATTCTGAATGGCAATACAAACCAATTCCGCGACTGCCGGGACTGCGACGGCTGGGAGCTCGAGTTTCTTCCCCGTTTCGGTTCTGATTTCGCTAATCGTTCTTCTCGCAATGCTGTTTGCGGTTCTCCAGTCGGCAAGTCTGCCGCTGGTTTCGAACAGCTATACGAAGGCGATAGCGAAGGCTCCGTTATTCCGCGGATTGGTTTACCTTCCGCAATTCCGTTTCCTGCCGCTTTTCCAGGGTAATCCAGACGCGGCTACCGACGAGAGCAAAGTTCCGCCGGCCGACCTGATCAATCGCTGGGATCCCTATATCAAGGAAGCGTCACAGCGTTTCTCGATTCCCGAGAAGTGGATCCGCACCATCATCAGCATTGAAAGCGGCGGCCACACGACGTGGTTTGGCAAGCCGATCACGTCCAATGCCGGTGCCATGGGCGTCATGCAGCTTGAGCCCGACACTTACAAAGAGATCAGCGCCCGCCACGGTCTCGGTGCGAACCCGTACAATGTGCGCGACAATATTCTCGCGGGCACGGCTTACCTGAGCGAACTCTACAATAAATATGGCTATCCGAGATTGTTCGCGGCCTATAATGCCGGCCCGGGTGTACTCGAGCAGCACATCGCCCGCGGCATCCGCCTTCCGGCCGAGACGGTGAACTATATTCGCAAGGCGGTGCTCGGCACGGGCTCCCCAGCCCAGGCCAAGAAGGCGGTCGCCGAGGCCATGTATCAAAAGCCCAAGGCGAAGCCTGCAGCCGTAAAAATGGCGGCAGCAAATCACGCGGTGAAGCTGGCTGCGGCCAAACCGGTTGCGCGGCATGCGACCAGATTGGCCGCCGCACATCAGGTTCATGTCGCAGCCAAACCCGTTCACCTGGCGCGGGCCACCCATCACGGCGCCGGTCACGCGAAACGCCGCGCGTAAACCGTTCACCGTTCAAGAACCAAAAAGGCTCCCCTCCGGGAGCCTTTTTGTTGAATCCGCCTCTCAATCCAGCGGCTGGATTCTTGTAATCCAGCCGTCGTGGTCGGTGTACCAGACCGTCACCGGATTGGTGGAATTGTCGATCCAGCTCTCGCGGTCGAAACCGTATGGCTCGGGCAACACATATTCCACCCATTCGCCGGTTTTCGGATTGAGCCGCGCATAGCGGCCGCTGTGTGACTCACCCGCCCAGACTTCGCCATTCTTGTCGGGATGCGCCGTGTACAGAGCAGTATAGGGCGTCGGTGTGCGGTATTCGACGATCTGTTTCTTCTTGATGTCGAATTCCACTAATTCGCCGCCCCGGCCACCGGCCCAGTAATTGTCATCCGGGTCGAATTCGCCGCGCGCCGGACCGCAATTGGGACTGCAAGCCGCTTCGAACACTTGCCCGGTCTTCAGGTCGGCGACGACGACACCATCCTTCGGCCAGGCTCCGCCGCCGAAATAATGGCCGTCCGCGCTCGTCGCGCTGCCATACGTCGAGGCGAACATCTTCGTCGGGATTTTGCGCAGGATCTGGCCGGTCAAGGCGTCGGTGCTGGTTACTGCGCTCCGCCGCACATCCCAGATATGCCCTTCGGGATCCAGTGCGTAATTGCCGCCCATTGGAGCATTGATCGGCTCCGGCACGTTCCAGTGCACGCGGCTGAACTGGTTGGTCTTGGGATCAAGCCGCCAGATATTGTGCGCCCAGTTTTCCGAGCCCCAGACAATTCCCTTGGGATCGACGTGAATCCAATGCGTGCCGGGCAGCGAACCTTCGGCCACGCCCGGCACATGGAATTCGGTCACCTTGCCGGTCTTCGGATCGAGGCGCCCGACATAGGAACTGCGATGCGTGCTGTACCAGATATTTCCTTGTGCATCGCCGCTGACGTCATGCGTCGCCAGCTCGAGTCGCGGCAGCTCATATTCCGTGATGATCACATGCGTTGCCCGGCCCTGTGGCCGCGGCAGCGTGACGAATTGCGGGTCTCCTGAATCAGGACCGCGAACGGTGGCCAGCCACTTCACCATCTGCGCCTCGAGCGCGTCGTTGAAGCGCCCGGCGGGACGTTGGAGAATCAGCGGCGATCCCGCGCCATGTGTCATGCGGTGGACGATTTCCGTCCAGCCATGCTCGTCGTAGTGATTGCGGAATATCTGCTGATAGGAATGGCAGAAATTACAGTTGATCTGCAGCAAGCGCTTGTCTTCACCGCTTCCCGACAGACTCATCAGCCACTCGGTGCCGGTCATCTGGGCGGCGATGTCGCGGGTCGGCGGCAGCAATTCCAGTTTCGTCACCCGCGTGAGCGTGATGTCGTCGAGACTTGGTGCGCCATTGATCGTCACGTTTTCCTTGACGAAGGGCTGGAATTCCCGCGGCCGCGCGATGCGCAGCGTGTACTGGCCGGGATTGAGCCGAGGAAATTCGTAGTGACCGTCGCGGTCGCTATAGACGGTGGTGCGGATGTTGGTCTCTTTCGAGATCAGCTGCACCATGATGCCTTCCAGCGGCTCGCCGGTGGACGCTTTCACCGCGCCTTTCGCTCCACCCAGCATGTTGGATGCCGGAGCAGCACTTGCAGTCGCGCAGGCAAGGAAGAGCGGGATAGCCAGCACCGCAGTCAAATTCTTCATATTTCGTCTCCGTTCAGTCATCGCTCAATCCGTTGCATTGCCGCGATAACGCGGATTGGGCGGAGGACTGTTCGAGTCCCAGCAGCAGTCATCGTGAATATAGGTCACGAGATCATTCAGATCGGCGTCGTTCAGGACATATTTGTACGCCGCCATGCCCGGACCGCCATTACGGATTTCATCCTTGATGCCGTCCACCGTCGCAGGCCTGCCGGAGGACAATTGCTGGCGCTGAAATACGCCCTTGAGCGGCGGCGCGCCTTTGGCGAACTCGTTATGGCAGAACCAGCATTTGTAATAGAAGATTTCGCGCCCGCGATCCGGACCGCTCATCGCCGCCTTGCGAAAACTGTAAATCGCGACCGAACGCTGATAGGGATCGGCAAATGGCGGCGGAGTTGGTGGCGCCAGCGCTTCTTTGGGTGGTGGTGCTGCCGGGGTGTTTGTCGCCACATCGGGCGTGCGTCGCCCAATGAAAAAACCGAGCACAACAATCACCACGACCGCCGTGCCGGCCAGAATCAGTTTCACAAAGCGCGATCCCATGCGTCTAACCCCCAACGCCAGGACACCAGCTTAGCACCATTTGGCAATGCCTCAACAATTTCACGCGCGGAAGCTCTGTATCTCCGTGTGAACGCTTTTTCATTGTCGCGAGTCTCAGGTCTTTAGGCGATATCCGGTTCTGAACATCCACCAGACGATCGCGAGGAAGATGATCAGGAAGACCATGATCATGCCGATGCTGACCCCGACGCTGACATCCGCGATCTCATAAAAGCTCCAGCGGAAACCACTGATCAGATACACGACGGGATTGGCGAGCGTGACGCCCTGCCAGAACGGGGGCAGCATTCGGATAGAATAGAAGCTGCCGCCAAGAAAAGTCAGCGGCGTGATGATCAGCAAAGGGACGATCTGGAGTTTCTCGAATCCGTCGGCCCAGATACCCAGAATGAACCCGAGCAGGCTGAAGGTGACGGAGGTCAGCAATAGGAACAGGAACATCCAGAGTGGATGGGCCACGTGGAGCGGCACGAAAAGCGATGCGGTGCCGAGGATGATTCCACCGAGAATCAGCGATTTGCTGGCGGCGGCACCGACATAGCCGATGACGATTTCCACATAGGAGACCGGCGCCGAGAGGATTTCATAGATGGTGCCGACGAATTTCGGGAAATAGATGCCGAACGCGGCATTGGAAACACTTTGGGTCAGCAAGTTCAGCATGATCAGGCCGGGAACGATAAAGGCGCCATAACTCACACCTTCGACACTGGTGATGCGGCCGCCGATGGCGGAACCGAAAACAACAAAGTAGAGCGATGTGGAAATCACCGGCGCGATGATGCTCTGCGCCACCGTCCGCCAGGCCCGCGCCATTTCGAATTTGTAGATTGCCGCGATTGCCCGGATGTTCATGATCTGCTGCTCACCAGATTGACGAAAATCTCCTCCAGCGAACTCTGCCGGGTTTGCAGATCGTTGAAACGGATGCCGGCGTCGGACAGGTCCTTCAGCAGCGCCGTGATGCCCGTGCGCTCACTCTTGGTGTCGTAAGTATAGGTCAGTTCGTCGCCGGTGGCGCTTTTCTCTAGCTGGTAAGCCTCAAGCGACCGTGGAATGGTGCCGATCGGATTCTGAAGATGCAGCGTGAGCTGCTTTCTTCCCATCTTCTGCATCAGGACGGTTTTCTCTTCGACCACGATCAGTTCGCCGCGGTTGATCACCCCCACCCTGTCGGCCATTTCTTCGGCTTCATTGATGTAATGCGTCGTGAGGATGATGGTTACTCCGGATTGCTTCAGTTCTCGGATCGTCGCCCACATATCTTTGCGCAGCTCGACATCGACTCCGGCGGTCGGTTCGTCGAGGAACAGGATTTCCGGCTCATGCGCCAGCGCCTTGGCGATCATGACGCGCCGCTTCATGCCGCCCGACAAGGTCCTGATGCGGCTGTTCTTGCGCGGCAGCAGCGACAATTCGTGCAGCACGTGCGAAACGTGCTCCGGCGACGCCGGCCTTCCGAACAATCCACGGCTGAAACTTACGGTGTTCCATACGGTTTCGAACGCATCGGTGGTCAGTTCCTGCGGAACCAATCCGATCATCGAGCGCGTGACCCGATAGTCATGAATGATGTCATGGCCCGCGACCGTGACTTTTCCTTCCGTCGGATTCACGAGGCCGCAAACTACGCCGATCAGGGTGGTCTTGCCGGCGCCATTCGGTCCCAGCAGTGCGAAGATTTCACCCTTGCGAATCTGCAGGCTGACATTCTTCAGCGCCTGAAAACCCGATGCATAGGTCTTCGACAGATTCTGAATGTCGATAATGGCGTCCATAATGTCTGTTTATCAGACGGCGTCGGCAAAAGCCTATCTGACTGATTCGGCAAGACTTGGCGATTCGATTGGGCTTGGCCCGCCCAAGAGGGCTGACTCTGGCCGTCAAACGGCGGTCAATGCATGTCTGAGCATTTTGCGCATCGCCGTAGGAAGCGCCGCAGTCTTGAATTCGCGCGGCGTCAACCAGATGCCTTCACCATTCGGGCGCGCGGAAAACTCCGCGACATAGGTGCGCACTTCCAATTCGATGTGGGTCAGTGTGTGCCTGACGACTCCCCGCTTCAGCTTCCATTCGCCACGGAATGGCGCCTGTGAAATCGCCTCGCGAGCCGGCGGGAAACTCTTCCTCAATTCGGTTAAAGGCGGCTGCATCATGCCGCCAAACAGGCCTGCGTCTGGGCGGCGCACGAGGTAGACCGATCCGCCGCGATCGATTGCGACAAAGGCCAATGCGCGCATCAACCGGCGCCGGGTTTTCTTCTCCTTGCGTGGCAGAATACCGGTGAGATTTTGCCGGTGGGCTTCACAGTGGAACGCGAGTGGACAAACACCGCATTGCGGACTTTCCGGCGTACAGGTGGATGATCCGAGATCCATCAGCGCTTGCGCGAAATCCCCGGGGCGCAGCTGCGGGACCAATTCGGCCGCACGCGAAGCCAGTTGCGCACGCGTCCCGGGCAGTGACCCTGAATATGCGAGAAATCGCGCCATCACCCGTTCGGCATTGGTGTCGATCGCCGGTACGCGTTCGCCAAACGCAATCGCGGCGATCGCATTCGCCGTGTAGGGTCCGATGCCGGGAATCTCGATTAATTGATCCGCCTGTCGGGGCATGACGCCGCCAAGCCGCTCGACCACGTAGCGCGCACCCCGGTGCAAATTTCGCGCTCTCGCGTAATAGCCAAGCCCCGCCCATTGCGCCAAGACATCATCCAGCGACGCTGATGCCAGGGACGGGACGTCCGGCCAGCGCCGGATAAACCGCTCGAAATACACGGCGACCGCGGCGACGGTCGTCTGCTGCAGCATAATTTCCGAAACCCACACGCGGTATGGGTCGGCTGCCTGTCCTGGCCTTGCCCGCCATGGCAGATCGCGGCGGTGGCGATCGTACCAGGAAAGAAGCTGCCCGGCGGCGCTCGCAGATGTCGTTCGAGGGACTATATGCTATCTCCACTTCAAGGTGGGCACGGATGAGCGAAGACCGGAAAAGCGGCACAACACAAGCCCCGCAGCGGCCGGGGTCCAGGCGCGCTGCCGGGACAGCGCTTCTGGAGCATGTCTCCCGGGCCTTTCAGCGCGCCGGCTTTGTCGATCCCGGTTTTTTGTTGCATTGGACCGAAATTGCCGGGGCCCATATTGCGCGCGTGGCGCAGCCCGTGAAATGGCAGGAATCACCCGCCGGCGCCGTGGTGACGCTGTGCTGTGAACCGGGTGCGGCGGTGCTGTTGCAGCACGAAACCCGTGCTCTCGTGGAAAAATGCAACGCCTATCTCGGGCCTGGCCGCATCGCGCGCTTCAAATTCGTGAACGGCACGGTGGCGGCCGAAGCCGCAATTCCGCCGCATCCCGCCCCCGATTCGAACCATAGCCGCGATAAGACTTCGCTTAACGAAGCACTGGAAAAATTGCGGCGCGCGCGCGCCCAGCTGGCGCGGCGTCATTGAACGGGAACCGGGCCTCTGTCAGAAGGAGTACCGACAGTTCAAGGAGTCGGCCCATGAACACGAAATACATTTGCTCGATCGCCCTGATGGCGATCATCGCTATCGGCGCCACCGCATGCAATCAGTCCAACCCACTGACGAGCGCATCCGCGTCAACGCAAAACATGGACATGAAATCGACCGATATGATCAAGGGCTCGCCCAACGCGCCGATCACCATGGTCGAATATGCGTCGATGACCTGCCCGCATTGCGCGGCGTTTGAGCGCGAAGTGATTCCCAAACTGACCAAGGACTATATCGACAGCGGCAAAGTTAAATGGGTTTTCCGGGAATATCCCCTTGATGGAGCCGCGCGCATGGCGTCGGGCGTGGCCCGCTGTTTGTCTGGGGATCAATATTTTTCCTTCATTGATCTGCTGTTCGCGAATCAGATGAACTGGATCAAGGATTTCGACGGGAATGGTCAGCTGACCCGTGAAGACATCCAGCAAGGCCTTGAAATGATGGGCCGTTTTGCCGGCATGTCGAAGGAAAAGGTTGATCAATGCGCGGACAATAAGGCCAACCTGGCGTTGGTCGATGCGAACTGGATGGAAGGCCAAAACAAGTATGGCGTGAATTCGACGCCGACATTCTTCATCAACGGGGTCAAGCATGAAGGCGAGATCCCCTATGACGAATTGAAAAAGGATTTGGACTCGCTTTTGAAGAAATAAGGTCTTCGGGGCGGGAGGAACAGGAACAGAAGCTTGAAATTCACCCGCCTTCGACTCAGCGGTTTTAAGTCTTTCGTCGACGCGACCGAGCTTCACATCGAACCCGGTCTCACCGGGATCGTCGGTCCGAACGGCTGCGGCAAATCCAATCTGCTCGAAGCAATGCGCTGGGTGATGGGCGACAACCGCCCCACTTCGATGCGCAGCTCGGGCATGGAGGACGTAATTTTCTCCGGCGCGGGAAGCCGACCGATGCGCAACAACGCCGAAGTGTCCCTGCTCGTGGACAACGGCGAGCGCAACATCCCGGGTCCCTACCAGGAATTCGACACGATCGAGATCACCCGCCGCATCGAGCGTGATGCAGGTTCGGCATACCGGATCAACGGCCGTGAAGTGCGCCAGCGGGATGTGCAGCTTTTCTTCGCCGATAGTTCAACGGGTGCGGCGTCGCCGGCACTGGTTCGGCAGGGCCAGATCTCGATCCTGATCAATCAGAAGCCACTTGCCCGCCGCGCGATACTTGAGGAAGCCGCGGGTATTTCCGGTCTGCACCAGCGGCGGCACGAAGCCGAATTGCGGCTGCGGGAAGCGGAAAAAAATCTCACCCGTCTCAACGACATCATCGGCGAAAACGAAGCACAATTGCAGGCTCTGCGGCGGCAGGCGCGCCAGGCGACGCGCTACCGCAATCTCTCGACCCAGATCTACAAAACCGAGGCGCTGCTTTTCCTGCTGCGCTGGCGTGATGCCGAAGTGGGATGTTCGACCGCGGCAATCGCGTTGGAAGCTGCTTCCGAACGCGCGGCCGAACTCGGCCGGGGTGCCGAAGAGGCGGCGGGTGTCCAGGCCAGCCGCGCGGCATTGTTGCCGGGTTTGCGCCAGCAGGAATCGGATTGCAACGCTGCACTCCAGAAACTCTTTCACCAGCGCAGCGATCTTGAAGCCGAAGAAAGCCGGGCGTGCGAACAGGCACAACGCCTGCGGGCGCATATTACGGCGGCGGAACAGGATATCGGACGCGAAAGGCAACTGGAGCAGGAGACCCGCGACGCTGTTGCGCGTCTGCAGAATGAGGAAAGCGAATTAAAAGCCGCCGGTGAAGCGGCCGCCGAATCGCTGGCGCAGGCCGAAGAACGCGCTCGCGCCGCCTCTTCCGAACTCGTTGCGCGCGATCAGGAACTCGAGCGGTCCACGTCGCAAGTGGCGCAATACAACGCCACGCGCGCGAGCCATGAATCCACTCGATCGCAAAGTGCGGCACAGGCGGAACGGGCTGCCGCACAGCGGGTGAGCGCCGAGGAGCGTCTTCTCGCGGTTCAGGCCTCTGTTGTCCAACCTGCGGAACTGAGCGAAGCGGAATGCGCGATTGACGCAGCCAAGGCCCGCGCCGCAGAAGCACGCTTGCAGGCCGATGATGCAGATGCGCACGCCGCCGAACTATCCTCGGCCGAGGCGCATTGGCGTGGCCCATTGCAGGAAGCAGAGCAAAATCTGCAGCGCCTTAAAGCTGAAGCCAGTGCCCTGGCCCGGGTTCTGCAACCCGAAGCTGGAGGTCTATGGCCGCCATTGATCGATTCGGTCAAAGTGCGGCCCGAATACGAGAGTGCGCTCGCGGCGGCACTGGGTGACGATCTCGAGGCGCCATTGGATGTCGCGGCGCCACGGCACTGGCGCGATCTCGGCGCACTTGAGGCACTACCGGCCCTGCCCGCCGGTACTCCGCTGTCGGAATTTGTCGATGCACCTCCAGCTCTCGCCCGCAGGCTGTCGCAGACCGCGGTGGTGACTCTGGCCGAGGGACGCGCAGCCCAAGGCAGTCTCAAGCCGGGCCAGCGCATGGTGACCCAGGGTGGCGATCTGTGGCGCTGGGACGGCTATGCAGCGTCGGCCGATGCAAAGACCCCAGCCGCCATCCGGCTGGAACAGCGCAACCGGCTGATGGCGCTGGATCAGGAGCTTGAGGCAGCCAAAACATTCCGCGCTACGGCCGCGGAGGAGTTGGCCGTCGCCCAGCGTACAACAACGGCCGCCCAGGACGCAGCACGCGAAGCACGCCGAATTCTGCGTGAAGCTGAGTCTGCACTTGCCCAGGCGCAGGACCGCGCCGCGCGCATTGCACTCAAGGCGGCGGAAGGCGCGGGCCAGATTGCGACTCTGGACGCGGAAATCCGCGCGCTTGCCGATCAACACGCAACAGCCCTGAAGGCTGTGGCTGCAGCGGATGACAATCTCGCCCTTCTCGGCGACGGAACAGAGCTCAAGGCTGCACTCGAAGAGGCGAAGCGGCAGTCGGCCGCGGCGCGCGCGACCGAGGCCGAGGCCCGTTCGAATCTTCAGCATCTCACGGCGGAAGCACGCGCCCGCAATGAGCGGATGTCCGGTGTCGCACGCGATCTTGCTCAGTGGTCGGCGCGAAGTGCTGCCGCCGCGCAGCACATCGAGACGCTCGCCGCACGCATCGCAGGCATGATGGACGAATTGGCCCTGGCGGATGCGATACCGGCGGAGATTGCAAGCCGCCGAGAAACTCTGCTCGACTCCATTGCCAATGCCGAGCTGGCATTGCAGCTTGCAGCCAATGCGCGCGTGGAATCCGAAGCGGCACTGGCAGAATCCGAAGCCGCGGCCAAGGCGGCTCAGCAGATGCTGGCCGAATCCCGCGAAGAACGCGCCGCCTGCGCCGCCCGTTCGGTCGCGGCAACCGAGCGGAAGGACGATCTCTCACGCCGTATTCGCGATGAGCTGAACGCTTCGCCGGAAGACCTCGCGGGTAGAGCTGAAGCCGATGACAGTGATGCGCGGCCGATCGAGGAGATCGAAAAGCGCGTCGAAAAACTCAAGCACGAACGTGAGCAGATCGGCCCGGTCAATCTCCGCGTCGAAGAAGAAACCCGGGAATACGAAACCAGGCTCGAAGCCCTGCTGTCCGAACGCAACGATCTTGATGGCGCCATTCAGCGGTTGAAAAAAGGCATTCAGACGCTGAACCGCGAGGGACGCGACAAGCTGCTCGAATCTTTCGACAAAGTGAGCCGGAATTTCGAGCGGCTGTTTGCCGAGCTTTTCCAGGGCGGCGAAGCCAAACTCACATTGGTCGATTCCGAGGAACCGCTGGAAGCCGGTCTTGAGATCGTGGCAAAGCCGCCCGGCAAAAAACCGGCAACGCTGTCATTGCTCTCCGGTGGCGAGCAGGCGCTGACCGCAATTGCGCTGATCTTCGCGGTGTTCCTGGTCAATCCGGCGCCGATTTGCGTGCTCGACGAAGTGGACGCTCCGCTTGACGACGCCAATGTCGATCGCTTTTGCAGATTGCTGGATGAAATGCGCCGGATGGGCGACACGCGTTATCTTGTCATCACCCATCACGCTCTGACGATGTCGCGCATGGACCGGCTGTTTGGTGTGACGATGCAGGAACGCGGCGTGTCGCGCCTGGTGTCGGTCTCTCTGACCGAAGCCGAGCAAGTTATCGCGGCGTAATCTCCCACGTTGTCATTCCCGGCCGAGCGCAAAGCGCGAGGGGAAGGGAACCCATCCGCGCCGCGTCGGCGACGCTAAAGATTCTTCTGGCGCGCAGACGCGCGCCAGATGGATCCCCTTCCCTCGCCGCAGCTTCGCTGCGGCTCGCCGGGGATGACACATGATTTTTGGTAGCACGTTATTTCCGTTGGCACCTAGGATCGTCGGGGCCTGCTGGATTGTTGACGATACCGCGGCACGCTTCACGCAATTGGTTCCTGAGCTCTGGGGGGCGATTGGTGCCGCCATCGGTGAAGATCAGCGATTGTTGAAACCGGATGATATCCGTGTCGTCGCCGCCGGGCAGCAGTTTCGCCTCAATCTGATAAACCCGGTTGTTGTAATCGAACACCGCTGCCGTCTCGCGGCTGCCATCGCGATTGACGATGCTGAACTGCCGGCCATAGATCTGTGAAATGCGGTGGGGATAATCGACTTTCACTTCGCCGCCCACGGATAGCGCTTTCATCGCGTGATTGATGATGGCGCTTTCCTGCAAGCCACTGTTCGCGATGTCCGCGACTGTCACTTTGAACTGCGATTTACCCATATCCACGGACCACGCGCGCGCGGGCACCGAACGGCCGTCCACCGGCTGATAGGTCGTGGCTTCCCCCCTGGGGGCGGCCGGAAGCATCACCGCAAAGGCATAATCGGGATAGCGATATTCCTGCCAGCCATCGGCGTAAGCAGCCCCGTTAATGACATTGGCCGCGATGAGAATGGCGAGGTAGCGCATGCCGAGCCTCCTCTTTGCCTAATGTTAACGCCCATTATGCTGTGGAATGGCGGTTTCGCGCAATGTCCGGTATTCTGAGGCGTCCTATTCCTGGGAGGGAAACATGACTTCGACACGCATTGCGGCCGCCGCCGGCGCGCTGCTCCTCGCCTCACTTGCAACGCCATCGATCGCCGATGTTGTTTCCGACTGGAGTACAGCGGCCATTCCGAATCCGCCGGAACTGAAGGACGTCACGGTCGATCCCGGGACCACCGCCGTGCTGTTCCTCGATATCATGAAGGCCGGCTGCAACGCGCGCCCCCGCTGCGTCGCCGCGATCCCGAACATCAAGCGCCTGCATGACATGGCGCGGGCGCACAACATGGTAGTCTGGTATAGCCTCGTTGGTGGCGGCGGGAAAGCAACGCCGGACGATGTCGTTGATCCGGGTATCAAGCCGCGTCCGGGCGAGTGGTTTCGTCAGAATGGGGCTGACAAATTCCAGGGCTCGACCCTGCAACCCATCCTGCGCCAGGCGGGAGTTAAAACGGTGATTATCTGCGGCAACTCGTTCCAGGGCGCCGCCATGGGAACCGCAGTCGAAGCCGCGCAACGCAACTTCAAGGTCATTCTTCCGGTCGATTGCTCAGCCGGTGAGAATGAATACAACGAGCAATATGCGCTGCTTCACCTGACCGAAACCGGGCCGGCGAATGTCAGGAATGCTGTTACGCCGACACGCACAACCATGATCAAGTTTCAATAGCGTTTGAGCCGCCACCCTTCGCCTCACGCGGTAAGGGTGGCGGCATTCATTCCCGGAGCGAGATATGCCTCACTGGCTGATGAGTGCTGCCCTCGGTGCAACACTTGTGTGTGGGACGGCAGCCGCGGCGCAGGATCAGACCATCTCTTTTACACTGACCGGACAATCGATGATCCGGTCCGACATCCGCGCGCACGCACCCGCCGCCGTTCCGGTGATCAAGTCGTTCCTCACCGGCGATGTTGCGTTCACCAATTTTGAATCGACGGTGCTCGATGTGACCAAGGGCCAGTCGCCCAAGGACGGCCGCTTCCTCTCACCGCCGGAAGCCATGGCTGCACTGAAGTCGTTCGGATTAAATCTGATTTCGCTGGCCAACAACCATGCTTTCGATCTGAAGACGTTCGGCATTGAAAATGCGATCGCCGACGCAGACAAACTCGGGCTCACGCATGCTGGAACCGGAAACAACATTGCCGAAGCATCTGCGCCCGCCTATCTCGATACGCCGAAAGGCACGATCGCGCTGATTGCGATGGCATCCGGACTCGTCGCCGAAGGCGGCTCCGCCACTGCCTCGCGTCCGGGCGTTAACGAGCTTCGGATCGAAGGCAATAAGCCCAACCCGGAAGACGCCCAGCGCATCCTGCAGAATATCCGCGAGGCCCGTCAGCATGCAGATTATGTCATCGTGTATGAGCATAATCATGTGTTCGACAAGCCATTCAACACGCTGCTGCAGGAGGAATTGCGGGAACGGCTGGAGCCTCCCGGCTGGCTAAAGACATGGACCCATGACGAAGTCGACGCCGGCGCGGATATCATTGTGATGCATGGCGCGCCCTTGTTGCACGGGGTGCAAATCTACAAAGGCAAGCCGATTTTCTTTGATCTCGGCAATTTCATCTTCCAGGCGCCGCCCGCCAATACCAATCTGGACGAGCCAATCGACTGGGAGAGTGTTGTCGCCTATGTGCAATTCCGGGGCCGCAAGCTGCAATCGGTGACATTCCGCCCACTCGTCTTGAATAAAATCGGCGAAGGCACGCCGGATGTGCACGATGAGCATACCAACAATCTGTTCCTGCAGACGCGTGGACTGCCGCGTCCGGCATCGGGCGAACAGGCGAACTACATTCTCGAACGTCTCGACGGATTATCGCGTCCGTTCGGAACCAAAATGGACATCCGAAACGGTACGGCCACGATTGAACTGCCACAAGAGTAACACTCAGGGAGGTCTCGACATGAAGTTTGTCACTGCGATCACCGCCGCTGCTTTCGTACTGTCTATCTCATCGGCCGCCTCGGCGGCGGAAATCACCCTGCTGTCGCCCAATCCGATCAAGGAAACCATCGACAAGCTGGTCGCGGATTACGAAGCCAAGAGCGGCAACCATGTAACGGTGACCTACGGCACCGGCGTCAGCACCCGCGAAATGGTCGCGAAAGGCGGCGCGAAAGACGTGACGCTGCTATTCGCGCCGTTCGACGAAGCGATCCGCACCGGGAATGTGGATCGGGGCAGTCAGACAGTGGTCGCCACTCTGCGTTTGGCAATTGCAGTAAAGAAAGGTGCGCCCAAGCCTGATATTTCGAATCTTGCGGCGGTGAAGGCCACCCTGCGCAACGCAAAGTCGATTGCTTCGGTCGATCCCAAAACGGGCAGCGTCGGCGGCGCGGTCCTGCTGGCGCTCGACAAAATGGGCATGACGAAGGAAATCGAGCCGAAGATCAAATGGATGCCCGGCGGCGGTGACGTCCAGAAGTCAGTCGCCGCAGGGCAAGACGACATCGCCTTCGGGCCCTATCTCAGCGACATGCGCAATCCGGGAATTGATGTTGTCGGCGCGTTGCCGCCCGCGGCTGCAACTCCGGTCGACATCACGGGATTCCTTTCGACGAGTGTGAAAGACCGCGCTGCGGCAAAATCCCTGATCGATTATTTCCGCTCGGCTGATGCGGCGCCCGAATGGCGCAAGGCAAAGGCATTCCCGGTGCAATGACGCCACTGCGTTTTATTGGCCTGTCTGCGGGCGTGCTGGCGATCGCTGCGCTCGGCTCTGCCGATGCGCAGCCCGCGCCCGCGGGCATCGTTTCCGTCCAGGTCATACAGAGCTGGTTTGACCAGAAGGATTCCTGGGGCCCGGCCTATACTGCCGGGCCAGGCTGGAAAAAATTCATGGGATTCATGCATGGCGAGATGAAATCGCTGGGCATGAAGATCACCGACCTGCCCTATCCCTATACGCGCTGGTACACGACGGAATTTCCCGACAAGAGCGGCTGGTCGTTGATTTCTGACGGCGCACCGGTCGAAGTCGCGAGCTATGGCACGCAGTCAGGTTCGACGGGACCAAAGGGCGTGACCGCGCCGATGATCCTGTACGACCTGAATCTGCCTGTGGCTCAACGGCCGCAGTTGAATGCGCTGGCCGGGAAAATCGTCGTCATCAAGCAGCAGCCCTATGACACGCTTGGCACGCCGCGGCGGATTCCCTTAGGCGTGCCGGCACCGCGTGCGAGCGGGTTTTGCGGAAATCCGCCTCTGTGCAAGGCACCGGCTCCGGCTGAGCAGCCACCGTCACCGCAATGGGGAAATCCCGGCCCGCAGGACTCGTACAAGGATTATGAATACCGCTCGGATACGGCTGATTTTCCGACCCCGTTATTCGAGAAGACGCCCGCTTCCGTCGAAGCCAGTTTCCGCAACCGCGATCAGTTCGGTCAGATCCGACCCGTCATCACGGATGTACTGGTGCCGTCCGGGGCCATCGCGGCGGTGACGGTGATGGACCTGCCACCGCTTGCCGCAGCCGGAACACGCATCCATCCGACTCCGCGTCAGTTCAACGTGCCGCTCCTGATGCTCGATCGAATCGCCGGGACGAAAGTGCTGCGCGACGCTGCGGCAGGAAAAACGGCGACTGTGCGTCTCGATGCACATGAGGAAGAAAACGCGGCAGCCTATGAGACCGTCGCGACTCTGCCCGGGCGCAATTACGGTAGACCGAACGATCAGGCGATTCTGCTGGCGACGCATGTCGATGGACCGAGCATTGTCGAGGATGACGGCGCATTTGGAATTCTCGCTTTGCTTCGTCATTATGCGGCAATCCCGCAGGACCAGCGGCCAAAGAGCATCGTCGTCTATCTTGAATCCCGCCACTTCGTTCCCGGTACGGAAGCGAGTTATCCCTTCGATGCTCCAAAGGATCACCCGGAGCTTTTCAGGACCGTTGTCGGCGGCCTGGCGCTCGAGCATTTCGGAGGACTGCAATTCGCCGAGAATGGCGATATCTACGCGCCAACCGGCAAAGCCGCGACGACTTATATCTGGGGCTGGCCCAATCCATTCGCGATTGCAGAATCGACGGCGGCAATCAAAGGCCAGAATCTTCCGCGCGCAATCAACGCCGTGCCGGTGCGTCCGGGCGTGAATGGTAAACCGCAGCAACCCTGGCTTGGTGGCGGATTCTCACGCTATCTCGTCGATCTTGGCGGCTGGCCGGGATGGCACATTTCCGGCGATTGGCCGAGCGCCGGGTTTCAGGCCTATTACCCGGCAGCAAAGACCCGAGTGAGCGCCGAATTGTTCCAGAAGCAAGCGGCAGTCGCGCTGCAACTGGCCGATGTGCTGATGATGAAGGATGTCATTGCGCTGGCGCCGGTCTGGGCGCATTTCGTTGCCGGGGAGCGGGGCGATGAATTCACCAATGACGCCTATCTCGACGCAAATGGCGCAAAGGAAATCGCCGAAGACCGGCGCGAGATTCTCCTGAGCGTGCGCGATGGAAATTACGATCGCGTTTTGCCCGCCCTCGACTCACTGCGTGCCGACGCTGCACGCCTGATGACGCCTACCGCGGCGGAGAAGATGAACGGCTTCGTCACCGAAGCAACCGCCTGGGCCCAACGCGGCATTGCATGGAACCAACAGGGGCTGCTCGCGGCCTCCTACGCCCAAACCCCGCTGGGTCACTAACTGGCCAAAAGCTAAAACCTGCCGACACTGCTCCCGATGCGCGGCAGCCAGCCCGCCCCCGGTGACCAAACCAATGGCGTTGTCAGGCCTGATTTCCATGGCTCAGTCTGCCGCACTTCAAAGATAAGCAAATCAAAAATCCGGTTTCGCCGCGACCGGCAGAAATCGTGCGTGCCCGGCATGGTAATCCTGCAAACCCTCGGCGCAGACCTGTTCCTCCCACGGCCCGACGGTGCGCCGGTATGTGACCACCGCGGACCACGGCGTGGTGAAGACTTTCGGATCCTCGACCGTGAAGGTGAGTTGCAGTCCCGGGCCCGCATAGGCGTCATCGACGAGGACCGCCGCGTTGAATCTTGGGCCGTCTTCGCGCATCTGACGTTTGGCCGCCGCTTCGGCCGCTTTGCCATCGACCAGCCGATAGCGCTCAATCACGTGCAAAGCCTCGCTCCGTGGAGTCCCATAGCGATCGATCATGGGAAGATGCCGGGGTCCCAGCGCCACGCCAACAGTGTCGACGACCAGCGTGTCTCCCTCGTAATGGCCGACGGCATCACCCATCGGTGTGGGCGTCACATGTTTGGGGTGTTCGCTGTTGAGCCGGATGCGGCGGACCTGATCGTCCTGATTATAAAGAATCGTAACGTGGTCCTCGCTCTGCAGCAGTTGCAGCCCAAGCTGCATGGCAAAAGCATAGGGCGGCGGATAGGTCTGGCACTGGTTAGATGGATCATCGTGCGGATGACCGTCGCGCGCCGCTTTGCCCAGCTCCTCGACGGTCCTGGCCGCGCCGGGCCTCAGGATAGGGTTTCTGTAATCGCCGACCTGGAGCGTCCGGTTGGCGGTGCCGTCCGGAAGCCGGTCCATGTTCTGCACCGGTTTCGGCCCGCCGGGTAGCGGTTCAAAATTGAAGGCGTTGCGTCCCCAGAGGCCCGAGAAGTCGGGCGCCGTTGCCGCGCTCGCCGGCGCAAATAACGCCGCTGCCACGATGCTTAATGCAGCGGCGCAGACTGGCGATCGTTGCATACAGGCGCCGCTGCGATTTGTCCTTCGCCACAGTATAGCCTGTTCGATGCGATTTTTCTCTTCCATTCGTCTGTACTCAGGTTGAGCAGCAAAGCAGCAATGTCCGGTATGGATCAAATAGGGACGAACGATTCAATCTGTCTGGAATCGGGTCCGAAGCAGCCAGAGGAACTCTTCGCAGCTTCACGCTACTGCATGATGCCGTAGCCGCGCGCCATGCCGGCGGCGAAAATGAGAAGCAGCGGAAACAGCACCGCTTCAAAATACAGATGACCGCGAACGTGCTGGAGCTCTTTCGCAGGAATGACGAAGGCGGGGTCGGCTGCGGCTTTGCGCCAGCGGAAAATGGAAATCGTCGGAACAATGGACAGCAAGGCAATGAAGCCGAAGGTGCCGATTTTCGCCCAGAACATCCAGTTGTGCGAGTAGTAGGCCCAGCCCTTGGCGGCAAATGTCGCGCGTGAAAATCCGACAAGCAATATCGCGCCGGCGAGGATGCCGTACCACACGTCGACTTTTGCGAAACGTGGAAGTTCCTTGACAGTGAAATCGCGGCTGACAAAGGCGATCTCGACAGCAAGCACGCCTGCGAGTGCGAACACCAGCAGATGATGTGCAATCGCGAATGCGTAGTCGGTCACGTTGACAAAGTGCTTTCGGCTTGAACTATCAGCGCGACATACACACGCGGGGTTACGAAATACCAGAGTAGCTGTAACCGATATCCATCAAGACTCACCCCTCACCAGCCGCGCCAGTACGCACTTGCTCTGTAAGTGCGGGCGCGGCGCCGCGCGCGCTGCAAATCGCCTCTGGCGATTCGCGACGCGCTCGACCCACAAGGGGAGAGGCGAGACCCGCTTAAACCGGCCGCGTTTAAAAGTCCGGCTTGGCTGCCGTGGGAATGTGCGACTCGCTCTCCATGGTGAACCAGTGGGGATTTTCGGAGCAGATCAGCTCCGGCCACGGATCGATTGATGGCCGATAGGTGATCGTTCCTGTCCACGGCGTGGTGAATTCCTCCGGGTCATCGACGGTGAAGGTCAGTCGCAGCACCTTGCCGCGAAATTTCGGATCGAAATCCCAGCCGCCGCCGGCATGAGTGTTTTCGCGATCATTGCGGGCAATCGAATCCGCCGCCTCGGCATAGGGTACAAGCTGGTAGCGTTCGACGATATGAAGCTTGTCGCTGAACGGCGTGCCATACATGTCGAGCATGGCGTACGGGCCGTGCTTCATGCCGACCGTATCCACGACAAATGTGTCATCGCCTTCGTAATGCCCGATCGAATCTCCGTACCAGGAGGGGGTGACGTGCGCCGGGTGTTGCGAATTCAACCGAATGAATCGCAGCTCCTGGCCATGACGATAAACGAAAGTGACGTGATCCTTGCTGGGGACAAATTCGAGCAAAAAGTCCCAGAACACGTAGGGCACACCGCCGGGCCAGCATTGATTGCTTGGCGTCTCGTAGCCGGTACCATTGAGCGACATATCGCCGAATTTTTTCACGATCTGCGCCGCCTCCGGTTTGAGAATTGGATTTTTCCAATTGCCGACCAGCCTCTGGAAATTCGCCCGCCCATCCGGCCGGCGCGTCAGATTCAAGACCGGGCCCGGGCCCGATGCGGGCGGTTCCATCCCCGTCAGATAGGGATGCGACCACAGACCTGCGAAGCCCTGCGGAGGATCCGGGGCCAGAACGCCACCGGATTGCGCGCCATCGGCGGCCAGACTCGCGGCCAGGAACACGGATGCAAACAAAAATTGGCGCTTCATAACCTCTCCCCTAGAAATCCGGACGCTCGGAACGCGGGATATCCGTATCCCGATTAGCATAATATTCGTGGAAATTTTCGGCGCATACTGCCTCGGGCCATTCACCCAGAACGTGCCGATACGTCACCCGCGCCGACCACGGCATGGTGAAGGAACCGGGATCCTCCACCCTGATGTCAGCCTGCATGCCCTTCTTCGACACGTCGGGATCGATCGGACCACGTCCGTATGGATAAGGAATCACTTCCGGGTGGATTTTTTCCTGCTGCGCGAGTGCATCACGCGCGGATTTTCCATCAATCAGCCGATAGCGTTCCACCACATGCAATGCCGACGTGTAAGGGGTGCCGAATTGATCAACCATCCCTAACGGGCCAGGTTTCAATCCGATGGTATCCACCACCAGCACATTCCCGTCGTAATGACCGACCGAATCCCCCTGCCCGGTCGGAACGACATGACCCGCATGCGGCACGTTCATTCGCACGTGCCGGACCTTGTGATCGCCGAGATAAAGCAGCAGCACCTCATCCTTGCCTTGGACAATCTGCAAGCCGAACTGAATGGAAAGCGTGAACGGCGTCGGTTCCGGCGCACATTGATTATGCGGATTGGGCGCCGCAACTCCGGTGAGGGATACGGCCCCAAACCGCTTCAACGCATCTGCCGTCGCCGGTTTGAGGATCGGATTGGTATAATCGCCGAATAGCGCGCTGCCATCCTGGCTGCCGTTCGGCCGTTTCATCCGGTTCGTCACCGGGCCGGCGCCGGATGGTGGTGCTTCCAGATATAGAACGTTACGTCCCCAGGGACCGGCCAGATTGGGAATTTCCGCAGCGCCCGCAGGCGCGATCAGCGCCACAGACGCGATCACTGAAAACAGGCCGCCAAGCTGTTTCCCAACCATGACCAATTACCCACCCCGGAGTCTGAAACGGATCAGTTTAACACGTCGGAAAGCGAGGGATCGAGCCGTCGCGCCGCCCTGATATCCATTCGACCGCCCGCCTCGTCACCCATCTTCAGCTTTGCCAGGCCGCGGGAATAAATGGTTTTCGCGCTGCCCGGCGCCAGCGAGAGAGCCGTGTCGAAATCGCTGACTGCATCGGCATATTGTCCCGCCTCCAGACGTGCCAATCCCAGATCGGAGTAGATCTCCGGCGCCCGGGCGCCATGACGCAGTGCCGCGCTGTAATCCGCGATTGCGTGGCCGAATTCGGCGATCTTTGCGTAATCCGTACCCCGGCTGAGATAGATTTCGGCGCGATCCGGATCACTCTGGATTGCGCGGTCATAATCGGCGATCGCCGGTTTCCACTCCCGTTTGGCCTCATAAATGCCGGCGCGCGCCACTCGCGCTGCGGCGTTCGCGGGATCGAGTTCGACGGCGCGATCAAAATCCATCGCGGCGCGTTCGTCATCGCCCTTCATCCGCGAGGCTCGCCCGCGGTTGATCACGATTCTTACGTTTCTCCGGTCCAGCGCGATGGCGCGATCGTAATCGGCAATTGCCTTGTCGGGATCGCCGTGGATCAGCCAGGCATCGCCGCGATGTCCCAACGCATAGGGATTTCTCGCGCCCGGGCCCACGGCCTGATCGAAATCTGCCATGGCGCGCTCGAAATGGCCCTGCGCCAGAAAAAGATTGGCGCGATCTACCCAGGCATGCGGGTTTTTCCGGTCGCGTGCGATCGCCCGGTCCAGATCGGCCATGGCCAAATCGCTGCGACCGGTTTTCTCGTAAGCAAGGGCGCGGGCCGTGAGCGCAAGGCTGGCATTTGCGGCCGACGTTGTGGCGGAATCAATGACCACGGTACAGGCCGCGATTGCGTGTTGTGGATCCGGCGAATCGCAGCGCACCGACAAAGATTCCGTCTGTGCCGCGGCCGCCCGCGCGAATATCAGGCTACAGGCGGCGAGCACGAGGATTTTGCCGCCGGACATCGTCGCTTCAGAAGTCGGGCTGTGTGGCTTGCGGGATCGGATAGAGATTGAGATTGAACGGATCGAAGCCGCCATTCTCGGCGCAGACGGAATCCGCGATCTCGACATCATTGCGACGCCAGTTATCCACCAAAGTCAGCGGAGCGTTGAAGGTGTCGGGGTCTTCCACCTTGATGACCACCGACAGCTTTTTCGTATCCGGTGAAACGGTGAACCGTTCCACAACATGCAGTTTGTCGGTGTGCGGCGTATGGAAATTGTCGATGAAGTGCAACGGCCCGGCAGCAATTCCGACGGTGTCGATCACCAGCGTGTTGCCGTTTTCGTAGTGCCCGATGGATTCGCCAAACCAGGAAGGCTTCAGATTCGGCGAGTGTTTGTCCTGAAGATAGATGTGGCGCACCCAGTTGTTGCGCTGCCACAGCATCAACACTTCATTCGGCGTCTGGACGAAATAAAGCGGTTCGATGAAAAGGTCCTGGCCCGGGACACCGCCCGGCCAGCAGCGCGATTGCGCAACGAAGTGCAATTTTCTTTTCCCGCTGAGCAGCTCCTCATTCATGTCCTGCATCTGTTTGGCCGCCCACGGCTTCAGGACCGGATCACTCGTATCGGTAATGGCAACGGTAAACTGGCCGCCGCGGTACAATCCGCCGTTCTGAATCTGGCTCTGATAAGGATAGCGAGGATCGGTTTTAATGGGCCCATGTCCTGATCCGGGCGGTGGATCGAGGATGTAGTCCCAGAAATTGATCGCCCACGCCATGCCGTCGCCGCCGAGTTTCGGCACGGCACTGTTGCCGGAATCAGCATAAGTAAGGCCGGTCGAACCGAGCACAATACAAACTGCAAATGCTACCTGGCTGTATTTTGACATCGGCAAACTCCCTGCCCCGTCACTTCACCCAATCATAAAGCGGCTTACCCTTGTCGACGGTGTGGACCGTGAACAGGATCAGATTTCCCGGGCCGACCACCTTGAATCCGCCATGCGGAACATCACGCAAATTCAGGATCGGTGCTCCGGTCGGCAGCATTGTGGGCGCCTGACCAGGGTTCTGAACCATCGCGCCCTGCACGACATAGCCTGCTTCCACGCCGTGATGGATATGACGCGCCAGCACCTCGCCGGGTTTGTATTCGCTGATCGAGCTGATCACTTCCATCCCCGGGGCGCCCGACAGGTCCACGCGTTTCAATTCCTTGCGCTGCGGTGAATCCTGCGAATGCCCTGCAATCGGCATGGCCAACGTCAATGCCATAACCGCTGCGAGTGATGCCCATTTCATGCGTTTTACCTCCCGTTGATTGCGATCAGAAATCCTGCCGGTTCGCCTGCGGAATCGGTTCATAGGGTTCGTTGAAAGGATTGACCTGATTCTCCGAACAGGTCTGTTCCTCGAGCGGTCCCCGTTCAACCCTGCGATAGCGCTGGATGGCATCCCACGGCGTCGTAAATGCGCCGGGGTCTTCGACATGCACATCGACCTGCATGGTCTTGCCGCCATTGATCATGTGAAAACGTTCGGTGACGTGCAGTTTGTCGGTATGTGGCGTGCGGAATTCATCGACATAAGTGCGCGTGGTCAGGCCGATGGTGTCCACGACCAGCGTGTCGCCTTCGTAGTGCCCAATGGAATCTCCGTAGAAGGACGGTCCGACGTTGGATGAATGCGGCACATTCAGATAGACATGGCGCACCATGTGATCGCCCTGCCAGACAATTGTGACTTCACCGGGCGACTGGATGAAATAGACCGGCGCGACCGGATACAGCAGAAAGGTCGGCACCCCCATCGGCCAGCAGCTGGCATGCTTCGAATAGAAGGGATGCCCGGCAAGTACCTGTTGATTCAGCCTGGTGAGTTGCGCGCGCACCCAGGGCTGCAGGATCGGATTGGTCACATCCGAAATCGGGACTGTCGTGTTGTCCGATACTTTGGCCTCGGGCTGACCGCTGAGGATCTCAACCGCATTCGGCACAAAGGGATGGGCAGGATCCGCGGAGACCGGCCGCGGTTTGCCGGGAACTGGCATGTATTGCGGGCCAAACGAAATCCAGCCAATCCCGGCACTGGCGGAAAAATCCGGCGCCGCGGTCGCGGCAGACGCCGATAAGCATGCTGCCGCTGTCAAAAGCACCGCATGACTGGATTTCCTGAACATTGCCGATCCCCTGGGCGCAGCCCAACTTACACCGGGACCCGCCTC
Organism: uncultured Bordetella sp.; assembly: GCA_964446945.1. Lineage (GTDB taxonomy): Bacteria > Pseudomonadota > Alphaproteobacteria > Micropepsales > Micropepsaceae > CAIYRG01. Next base: position 3,723 of record CAYUQO010000031.1, on the reverse strand, counting down.
CGCGCCAACGCGCTACGGCGCGGCTTACCCGCGTTCGCGCGAGGCGCTACGACGCGGTCCCCTGGAGTCCCATGTCAGTATCCGACTGGCCGCATTCCTGAAAACGGCGCGGTATCATCCATGCCCGAAATCAGGCCGCGGACATCGGTTGCCGGGCTGCGCGTGGCAAACTGATCGAGGCTGGTCAGCATCGCCTGCCCCTGCTCCGCATTGCGCATGGTGCAGGCCTGGACGCCATCGGAATAGATGGACCACAAAGTCTCTTTGAGTGACCGGCCATCATAAACAATGCGCAAATCGCGCTTTTCCCAAAGTGCAATCATTTCCGCCAGGTCATGACGCAAAGTCGACAGGGTGTTTTGCGCATGCACCAGCGCTGTGGCCGTCTGATCGCGCGCATCATGACAGATGGAAACCATGCTCGCCTTCAACTCATAGACCGGATTGAACGCGAAACCGCCTTTCGACATCGATGCACGGGCATATTCGAACAGGCCCAGCGGAATGCCGTTGTAGACGAATCGGGCGCCGGGGCCATCCGCATTGGCGTTGGGAATATTGCCGCGATACTGCTCGAGTGAATAATCCGGAATCTCGGCATTGGTCGCGAGGACGACAGTGCCGCCAATGTAATAACCATCCGCGGTGCGTGCGGCCCCGACCAGTTTCAGCGGGCGGAAATTCTTGAAGCCGCCGCCAAGTTCCGCGGAGCTTTGGCCGAATTGCAGGCCATAGGCGCTGCGCGACACATGCTCGTCCGGATATGCATCCATGTAGAGGATGCGGCCGTCCGGGGCGATGTCATAGACAAGACCGACATGGCCGTTGATGTCGTAAATGGCAGTACCCGGACGAATTGAGCCGGGCTGAATTTTGGGCGAATAGAAATCCTGCTCGACCGGAGTTTCGTCGGCCGGATTCATCCGATAGGTGGCTGTCCATACCTCATTGTGCAGCAGTTTCAGGGCCGGCACCGTGACGATGCCGTCGCCGGTGTCGATGAGGTCTCGCCGCGCAAGAGCTTCGTTGGACGTCCTGGTAAAGCGAAGGTCGTCCCCGTCGCCGCGAATATGGCTGACATAGGAGAATGGCAGGCCGTTCTTCGATGCATAATAGGCGCGAAGCATGTAGACCCATTTCGCGCAATCGGCGTGGAATTCGAACGAGCCCGGATCGCTTTCATGATAGTAATTGGCAGCGCTGCGCATGCAGGAAACGGTGGTCGTACAGCCGCTTCGCGCGATGGCCGCGATGAAATCGCCAAAGCCCTTCTCATCGGCCGCGGTCCACTCGGTTTTGGTGATACGCCAGGGCTCGGGCTGAGCGCTCGCTGCCGTGGCAGCAGTGAATGACAGAGCCAATCCCAATACCAGCGACAGACGCACCACGAATACTCCGCATGAAGGCGGCGAAATCTAACCGATGCCGCTGCATTCCGCTACGCGTGCGAACCGGAAAATTCAGCCGTATCGGGAGGATAGCGTAAGCGTCGCGGTTGGGGGGAACATGACCAGCATGGGACCGTTCTTTGTTCCTGCGCCTGTTGGCGAACGGAGCACGATGTGACGATCCGCAATTACAAGCGTCATGCCGCCAACGAACGGACATTTCTCGCCTGGGTACGCACCTCCGTTGCCGTCACCGCTCTGGGGTTCCTGGTGGAACGCTTCGATCTGTTCCTGGAGTTCGCCTCGCGATCTGCCGGCAGTGCAGAGCCGCAATTCCAGCGTTCCGGAGTGGGCATCATTGCCGGACTCGCGCTGATCATCGCCGGAGTTATGATGGTCCCGCTTTCCGCGCTGCGCTTCATCCGGACCGGCCGTCAAATCGACAGCGATGAAATCGTGCCGGGGACCGGGTCGCGCATCGATATTGGACTTGCGATCCTGCTGACATTGCTCGGAACGACTTTGTTTTTTTATCTCTACCACGCCGTCACAAGTCAGCAGTGACGAAGGCGCCTTGCTAAATTTAGGGAACCTGACCTCGTTCTGGAACGAAGCCTGACAGCGGGCGTTCCTGCCCGTCGCCAACCGGCGCCTGTTCCGCATGTCTTCAAGTTTCTCTTGCTGCCGTCGCGCGACAGCAGTGCTCGCAGCGGCTCTTACAATCCCGAACTACGCCGCGGCCCAATCCATCCTTCAACCCGCGGGGCCCGTGGGCGCGCAAGGCAAAATCATTCTGCTCGATTCACTGGCGATCATGCTTGCCGTCGTCATCCCGACGATGGTTGCGACGCTTGGTTTCGCGTGGTGGTTCCGAGCCTCAAACAGCCGCGCAATTCACATGCCGGACTGGGACTACTCGGGAAAACTGGAACTTCTGGTGTGGTCGATTCCCACTCTCGTCATTCTCTTTCTCGGCGGGCTGATCTGGGACTCGTCGCACGATCTCGATCCCGCACAGCCGCTCGCGTCGACTGTTCCGCCGCTGCAGGTTCAGGTCGTCGCGATGGATTGGAAATGGCTGTTCATTTATCCGCAAGAGGGCGTGGCCAGCGTGAATCAGCTGGTGGTTCCCGCGGGAACGCCGCTGCATTTCTTCATCACGTCGGCAACCGTCTTCAACTCCTTCTTCGTGCCGCAGCTCGGAAGTCAGATCTACGCCATGCATGGAATGATGACGCAGCTGAACCTCAAGGCGGACAGGCCAGGCAATTTTCTCGGATTGTCGGCGCAGTTCAGCGGCGATGGCTTTGCCGGGATGAACTTCAACGTCCAATCCATGCCGCCGGCGCAGTTCGCACAATGGCTTGCCGCCGTGCGCGGCACCGGGCCGGAACTCGATGACGCCGCATATCGCGTTCTGTTGCGCCAGTCGCAGAATGTCCAGCCCTATACCTATCGTGCGGTGCAGGCCGGATTGTTCGATCGCGTGGTAACGCAGAACCTGCCGCCGGGAGAAGGTCCGCCGCCGAACACGTCCAATGCCAATGTGCGGCCGTTTGGCGGCAAATGAACATTCTCGGCAAGCTCACCTGGCAGGCAATTCCGTTCGATCAGCCAATCCCGCTGACCGCAGGCGCCGGCGTGATTACACTTTTCATCCTTGTGCTGGTGTGGATCACGGTCAAAGGTTACTGGCCCTATCTGTGGCACGAGTGGATCACCAGCGTCGACCACAAGCGCATCGGCATCATGTATTGCGCGCTCGGGCTGCTGATGCTGCTGCGTGGTTTCATCGATGCGCTGATGATGCGATCGCAGCAGGCGCTGGCCTATGGCGCGGCGGGATATCTTCCCCCTGAGCATTACAATCAGATTTTCTCCGCGCATGGTACCATCATGATTTTGTTCGGCGCCATGCCGTTTGTCATTGGTCTGATCAATTTTGCCGTGCCACTGCAGCTTGGCATACGCGACGTGGCATTTCCGACATTCAATTCGGTGAGCTTCTGGCTGACGGCAACCGGGGCGTTGCTGGTCAACCTCTCACTCGTCATCGGCGAGTTCGCCCGCACCGGCTGGCTGCCTTATCCGCCCTTAAGCGAGTTGCGCTACACGCCGGGTGTCGGCGTCGATTACTACCTTTGGTCGGTGCAGATCAGCGGGGTTGGAACGCTGATCACAGGTGTGAATTTCGTCACCACGATTTTGAAAACCCGGGCTCCGGGCATGACCTATCTGCGCATGCCGATGTTCACCTGGACGGCGCTTGCCGCATGCCTCCTGATCGTCGCCGCCTTCCCGGTTCTCACCGCAACGCTGGCGATGCTGACACTCG
>CAYUQO010000030.1:0-36177 GCA_964446945.1 uncultured Bordetella sp. | reverse complement strand
GGCGGCATTGTCGACCTGTGGCCGCCCGGGCATGACGAACCGTTGAGGCTCGACTTCTTCGGTGCCGAGCTCGAGAGCATGCGCCGCTTCGACGCGGAATCCCAACTCACGACCGGCACGGAGGACAGCATCGTGCTGTTGCCGGCCAGTGAAGCGCCGCTCGATCCGGATTCCATCAGCCGCTTTCGCAGCAATTACGTCGCGCAGTTCGGCGCCGTGACCGATGAAGATCCGCTGTACGAAGCGGTCAGCGCAGGGCGCAAGCATGCCGGCATGGAGCATTGGCTGCCGCTGTTTTATGAGCGGCTCGAAACTTTGTTCGACTACACCGGCCATGCGGCGGTTTTCCTCTCGCCCAATGTCGAGGAAGCGAAAGATGCGCGCATTGAGCTGATCGGCGATTACTACGCGACGCGCCAATCGATGCGATCCGCCACGGGTGGTCTTGCCGCGGTTTACAAGCCGCTGAAGCCGGAAGCGCTGTATGTGAGCGCGCGGGAATGGGATTCGGCGCTGCAGCACCGCCCGGTTCGCGCATTGTCGCCGTTCCGCGCACCCGACGATATGAAATCGACCGATGCGGGCGGCGGACCGGGCCGCGATTTCGCGCCCGAACGGGTCCAGGAAAACCGGGCCGTCGATGCGGGCCGCGCGAATATTTTCGAAGCCGCTGCCGCCCATATCGCGCAATTGCAGACGCAGGGGCGCCGCGTGTTGGTCGCGTGCTGGACCGAAGGTTCGGCCGAGCGCATGGGCGGCGTATTGTCCGATCACGGAGTCGCTGCGCTCAAGCGCATCGGAAACTGGCCTGAGGCCGCCAAGCTGCACAAGAACGCGGTCGGGCTCGTGGTGCTGCAGATCGATCACGGCTTCGAGGCCCCGGAATTTGCGGTGCTGACTGAAGAGGACATTCTCGGCGACCGCATGGTGCGGCCGCGCGGGCGTGCGCGCCGGTCACACCATTTCCTGCAGGAAGCCTCGGCCCTCACCGCGGGCGATCTGGTGACGCATATCGAACATGGCATCGGCCGCTATCTCGGATTGAAATCGATCGAGGTGCAGAACGAGCCTCATGATTGTCTCGAGCTGCAATATGACGGCGGCAAACTGTTTCTCCCCGTGGAGAACATCGAACTCCTGACCCGCTTCGGGTCGGAAGAGGCGGGCGTTCAGCTCGACCGGCTTGGCGGGGTAGGGTGGCAGCATCGCAAAGCGCGGCTGAAGGCGCGCATTCGCGAGATGGCGGCCGAACTCATTCGCGTCGCCGCCGCACGCGCCATGAAAGAGATGCCGGCGGTCGAACTGCCGCGCGGGCAATATGACGAATTCGTCGCGCGCTTTGCCTATGCCGAAACCGAGGATCAGGACCGCGCCATCGGCGATGTCGTCGAGGACCTTGCGAAAGGCAAGCCAATGGACCGGCTAGTCTGTGGCGATGTCGGCTTTGGCAAAACCGAAGTGGCGCTGCGCGCGGCATTTCTCGCAGCCATGTCCGGCAGCCAGGTGGCCGTCGTGGTTCCGACGACCCTGCTCGCGCGCCAGCATTACCGCACGTTCTGCGAACGCTTCACCGGTTTGCCGGTGCGGATTGCCCAGCTGTCCCGTTTTGTGACCGCGAAGGAGGCGAGGGACACCAAGGCGGAATTGGCGGAGGGTAAAGTCGATATCGTGATCGGCACCCACGCCTTGCTGGCGAAGAGCATTTCGTTTCGCAATCTCGGCCTCGTGATCGTGGACGAGGAGCAGCATTTTGGCGTTTCGCACAAGGAAAGGCTTAAAAGCCTGCGCGCCGATGTGCATGTGCTCACGCTGACAGCGACACCCATTCCGCGCACTTTGCAATTGGCGCTGACCGGCGTGCGCGATCTGTCGCTGATCACCACGCCGCCGGTGGACCGGTTAGCGGTCCGCACCTATGTCACGCCGTTCGATCCGCTGATCATTCGCGAGGCGTTGCTGCGCGAACATTATCGCGGCGGCCAGAGCTTCTATGTCGTGCCACGGATTTCCGATCTCGGCGAGGCGATGGAGTTCCTGAAAGAGACGGTGCCCGAGGTGCGGGTCGCGGTGGCACACGGACAAATCGGGACGGCGCAGCTCGAAGAGACGATGACCGCCTTCTATGACGGCAAGATCGATGTTCTGGTGTCCACCAATATTGTCGAATCCGGTCTCGATATACCTACCGCCAACACGCTGATCGTGTATCGCGCGGACATGTTCGGCCTGGCGCAGCTTTATCAGTTGCGCGGCCGCATCGGACGTTCGAAGCAGCGCGCCTATGCCTATCTGACAACCCCGGCCGACCGCAAACTCACCGAAGGCGCGCAAAGGCGGATGCAGGTTCTGCAATCACTCGACCAATTGGGTGCGGGATTTGCCGTGGCGAGTCACGATCTCGACATTCGCGGCGCCGGCAATCTGCTCGGCGAAGAGCAGTCCGGGCATGTGCGCGAAGTCGGCATCGAGCTTTACCAGGACATGCTGGAGGAGGCGGTTGCATCGTTAAAGACCGGGCAGGAGAATGAGGACATTCCCGACACCTGGTCGCCGACGATCAATCTCGGAGCGGCAGTGCTGATCCCGGAGACCTATGTTCCGGATCTGAATGTCCGCATGGCGCTGTACCGGCGGCTATCAGAACTGGATGAGCGCGAGATCGACAATTTCGCCGCCGAGATGATCGACCGTTTCGGACCATTGCCGGAAGAAGTCGAACATCTGCTGAAGATCGCCGCCATCAAGCAGCTTTGCCGCGCGGCCATGGTGGCGAAGATCGAAGCCGGCCCGAAGGGAGCGACATTGAGCTTCCGGCACAATTCCTTCCCGAATGCCGGCGGGCTGGTGAACTTGATAGCCGAACATTCCGGCAGCATGAAGGTGCGTCCCGATCAGACGGTGGTTGTGATGCGCGACTGGCCGACGCCCGAAGCACGGATCAAGGGCGCGGAGGCACTGTTGCGCCAACTCTCGCGCTTGGCCTTGGCGGCTTAAAAAGGTTCTCATGGCCCGACGTGATCGGGCCATCCAGCCGTTCCGCGTCCGGGGCGCGAAAAAGATGTTCACGCGGAGACGCGGAGCGGACTGTGTTGGCTGACTGGTTTGATTCGTCTCAAACAGCCAGGATGCTCGCATCGAACCAGACGTCCTCCTGCCCCGGTGCGATGAGTATCCGCCAACCCGGTGGAAGTCCCAAATACTTGATGAAGTCCGCGCATCGTTGCTCGAGGTGAGCTGCATGTAATGGCACAAAAAAATCCCCTGCCGTCGAAAAGTCCTCTCCGGACCAAATATACCAACTGTTGGTATCGTCCCTGGAGGATGCCGCAGGGCGTTTATCGGGAAGACGCGTGCATCGAAGTTTTGCTAATTCCCAGCTTTGAGTATTCTCTACACGGAACAAACTCCGCGCCCAATTTGCGGCAGGTTTCTTCCTGCTGTCTTGCATATTTCATTTGAGTTTATCTGCTTGTGAACTAGGTCACAAAATAGCATCGAAGTTGAATCTTACCCAAGCAAAGGGGTGGACTCGTTATTGCGCGTTAACTTCCGCGCAAGGCTCTGGAGCAATAAAGAGCATGCGGTCCTTCCATGCGGGGGCAATTCGCTATGGCCAAGAGTCTGCAACTGATCGCTGTGTTGCACGTGAGCCTTCTACTTGTTGCTGGGTGTTCCGAGTCCGGAACGTCTATCGCGCCGAATGTTACCCTCGCGCAGTCCGAAATGAATCGCCTTCAAAAACTGATTTCCGGTCTGACCGGGGAATGGGCATCGCTGGTTCACCGCAAGCCCAGGGTTGCTCAATCAAAATCTCCGGCTTCTGTGCAGTGGCCGGCCTGGACAGCCGCCGGTGACATCAGTCCGGAATCGAACGAACGGTTTCTTGCCGATAATGCGAACGCGCCGGGTGTCGTGATGCTTCCGGATGGCCTGCAGTATCGGATCGTCAAGAAGGGCAGTGGTGAATCACCGACCCCGGACGACCTGGTAACCGTGACCTATCGGGGCTCTTTGATCGATGGAACGGTCTTCGATCAAACCAAGCCTGGAGAGACCGTGACTTTTCCCGCCGGCAAGTTGATCGAGGGCTGGGTTGAGGCACTTTTGAAAATGAAAGAGGGGGGCGCATGGAGGTTGTTCGTTCCCGCAAATCTCGGCTACGGAGAGGAGGGCGACGGCGAAGTCATTCCACCAAATCAAACCCTCGTCTTCGACATTGAGCTGCTGAAAGTTGACAGGCCAAATGCTCCGGACGCCTCACCTTCGGAACAGACAGCGCATCTGCAATAGCCAGGAGACATTGCCGGAGTTGAATTGCGTCGCGGCAAATTCAAAAGTTGTCGCGCAAGGCGCGGTGGGGCAAAAAAATGGGCCGGTGCGAGACCGGCCCATTAATTCGCGATCATCCCCAACTAGTAGCCGTAGGGATAATAGCTGCCGTAACCGTAACCGGGCGACCCGTAGCCGTAACCATAGGTGTTATACGCCTGGTTTCCGTAGCCGTAATTGAAGTCATAGGCGCGGCCGTACCGGTCGGTTTTGTACGTGTACGGACGCGGATTGCCGTACTCGTCATAGTAATAGCCGGTGTGTTTGTTATGCGGCGCTGCCAGAGCACCAACCGCAGCACCCACCGCGGCACCACCGATCACCGGCCCGATCTGGCCATGGCCCAACAACCCACCGGCGATCGCGCCAATTCCCGCGCCCAACAGCGCGTCTTGTCCCTGAGGGCTTGCCTGCGCCGGAACGATCGGTATCGCAAGCATCGCGCTCAAGCCAGCCACCGCGGCGAAACCCCTCAGTCTGTTCAGTATCCTCATGATACTTCTCCTGAGTTGCGTTGCTTCCCATAAGGAAACGTTTGGGAACCCGGCGAGTTTTGCCAAGCACTGGCTTTCAGCGTCACGCAATCGGGAGGTGGTCAATCGGTTGCGTAACAATCGCGAGCAGCTGCTCTGGCGGCCTGGGCGGCAACGCTGTCCGTGCTGGCTGACAGCAACGTGGATTTCCGGCAGAAATAATTGGGATGGGAGTTGGATCGGGACAGGCGCGGGTGCTGTGTCTGTGTGCCGATGAATCACATCCGCGTTGCGACAGGGCGCGACGACAGGGTGTCGGCGATGCGGATTAGGCCGTTCTCCAGCGCCTCAATGGTACGCGGCCCGCCAAGACTGATGCGAATGCCGTCGGGCGGCGGCGTGCGGCCGTTCCAGAATACGTCCGCCGGCGCAACCGAGACGCCACGGTCGCGCACCGCTGTTACAGCGGCGGCGTTTGTCCATCCCTCCGGAAGCGCCAACCATGCAACGGTCGATCCGGGATGCGTGCGAAGGTCGAGATGACCGAGATGCCGTTCGGCAACTGCGCGGCGTCGCGCTGCTTCCTGCACTTTGGCCTCGCCGATGCGGGCCGCCAAACCGGATTCGATGATGCGGGCGGCGATTTCGGCGTTGATGAAGGAGGCGGCGTAAATGCTCGCCCAGACTGCGCCCGGCGCCAATTTGTGCCATCGCGCGGGCGCCGCCAGAAAAGCCGCGCGGAGTCCTCCTCCCAGCGTCTTGGAAATACCGGCGATCAGGAAGACGCGGTCCGGAACGAGTGTCGCAATCGGGGGAGGGGCCGGAACGGCAGAGCGCGGGCGCACTTCATCTTCGATGATGGCGAAATCATATCGTTCGGCGAGTTCGGCGATGCGCGAGCGGCGCGCAGCGTTCAACTGACAATTGGTTGGGTTCTGGACACTGGGCGTGAGATAGAGCGCCTTTGGCGTCTGTTTCGTGCAGATGTCCTCGATGGCGGCAGGGGTGACTCCGTGGCTGTCGAGGCGGACCGGCTCTATGCGCAATCCCAACATTTCGGCCGACCGCCGAAATCCGGGATAGGCCAATTCTTCCACCATCACGACATCGCCCGGCCGGCAGCAGACGGAAAGCGAGCAGAGAATGGCGTGCTGTGCTCCGGCGCAGACCGTGACGGCGTCGGGCGTTACGCGATGGCCGAATTCTGCCACCCATTGCGCGCCAATCGCGCGATGGCGATCGCCCCAACCGGCATTGTGGTAATCGAGCAGCGAATGGCCGACACCATCCGCCGCGATGGCGCGCAGCACCTCATCCAGGGGCGGATTCAATGCTTCCAGCGGCTCATCGAGTGAAAGGTCGATCTCCGCGCTCCAGTCTTTCTGATGTCCCCTGGTCCGATTGGCTGCAGCGGGCGAAGCGACAAAGCTGCCCCTGCCGACATATGAGACAATCAGCCCGTCGCGTTCGGCGATCTGGTAGGCGCGCGTCACCGTTCCGACGGCGAGATTCAGCTCATAGGCCAGGCGCCGCTGCGAAGGCAGCCTTAGTCCATGCGCGAGTTCGCCATTTTCAATCCCGAGGCGCAGCCGCTGAACCAGTTCGCCGTAACCGGTCGCGCCGCGAAATCCTTTCCAGCTGAGTGTCATAGTGCAATGTTTTTCGCCACTATGACAATTATGACATTGTATTAGAACAATTGCAAAGGCATCACGTGACGGCAGATTTCACGGTGTGCGGCGTGACCGGGCTGGCTTCCGTTTCTGATCTGACATTCGGCAGCGTCACGCTGAGGCCTTCGATTCGCGAATTCGAATGCCGGACGCGCCGGCTGACATTGGAGCCGCGCGTGATGCAGGTGCTCATCGTGCTGGTCGAGGCGGCCGGCGCGGTCGTGTCCCGCGACGACCTCATTCAACGCTGTTGGGAAGGCCGCGTGGTGAGCGAGGATGCGATCAATCGCTGCATCGGCCAACTGCGCCGCCTTGCGAAGAGCTGCGACGAGCCCTGTTTCACGATCGAATGCATTCCGCGGGTGGGTTATCGGCTCCTCGCTGCGACGCACGGAAGGGCACCGCAGCGCGCGAACGGGGCGCACTTGCTGCGGTGCCCGGTTCCCGGGATTCTACACGGCATATTGCTGGTGCAGCAGTTGGCATTCTTGCTGGCATTTGGCGGCCACAATTCAGCGGGCGCACCGATCCCCTGGGCCATTCAATACAGCGGGCCGCTGCTGGCGATGATCGGATTGGCGCTGTGGCTGGTGCACCGCCCCGGCCATTTCCGGACCTTTGAGCGTCATCCGTGAACGGACAGTCGGCCAAGGCCGGAGCTCGCTCTTTCGAACACACCTTGTGCGCCCGCAGACCCCGCGCGCTTTGCGCGCGAGACTTTTTGATTCCGCCAGTGCGGCTTCGCCGCACTGGTCGGGGCGCGCTGGATGGCCGGCTCAAGTGGCCGGCCATGACAAAGGGTAAGTGGCGCAAAGCGCGTGGGGCGACGTCAGCCCACGGCAACATTGCTCCCTTGGCCGTTTTCGGCATGGGTGCCGGAGGCGCCTGTCGAACGCCAGTAACTATTCAGCGCCGAATCCGAATACCAGACTGTGAGGATGGACGCAGAGTTGGTGGTTGCCAGGTGAACGCCACGCGCCTCCACTAGAAGGTTATTGTCGAGCCATTTGTTCACGGTGCGCTCAAGGCCCTCGACGCCCTCAGTCGTGGTGCCGACAAATATCTTGACGCGACTTTTGATGCTCATTTGATCGCTCATTACGTCCCCACCTGTTTTCAAGGACCACGATTTTGATCGCGGCGCAGCGCCGGGTAAGCGCCCTGGAATACATCAGGCCATCTTCCGGTCAGGCGGCGGCGCTGTCCGGCTGCTTTCCCGAGATGTGGTTCAGCGCGGAATAGTCAGTACACTGCTTTGACCATTTCTCCGCAGCGTTGGCCATCGCCTCCCATTCGCGTGCAAGGCCCAGTAGCAGTGACCGCTGTTCTTCGGAGATCGCAAGCTCCGCCAATGCGCGGTATTGCGCGGCGTAATTGCGATAAGTCGGTTTCGTCATGACTGAACTCCGGTTCATCCGCAAACGGACTGTTGACCGAATTTATCTTCGTATACGGGTCGGTTAGACGGCGTAAAAACCCGGCGTATGAATTGCCTGATCTACGGATCAAATCCGAATCGAACTGATTACGCGCGAACGCGAAATGCCTCTCAATTGAGCGTAAAGTTGAGGCTTCGTGGGTGAAGCTGCGCGCGAGCGGTGCGGTGTGCGTCAATGGCATTGACTCGCGCCGCAGGCCTGCCTTCGCTTTTCGAGCTTCGGCAAGGCCAGCGCGGCGCGGACGTGTCCGCCATGGCCGTGGAGCACCGAAGGCGGACGGGTCCCTTCCCCACGCGCTCCACGCCCGGCCGGGTATGACAAAGGTTGTGTCACGCCGCGAGGAGCCGTTCGACGGCTGCCGCCATGCGGAACAGTTTCCGGTCTTCGCCATTGCGCGCGACCAGCATCAGTCCGACGGGCAGCCCGCCGGCGCGCGGGCAGGGCAGCGATATCGCGCAGAGGTCGAAAAGATTGATCAGCACGCAGTTCTGCGTCAGCCGCAAATTCAGCGCGCCTTCCCTGTCGACAGGCTGCATGTCGGCGATGAGCGGTGCGACGATGGGCGTCGTCGGCATCACCAGTCCGTCGACATCGGACAAACGTTTATCCATCGCGCGGATCAGCCGGCTTCGCTCGCGCGTGACATCGATATAATCGGCGGCCGAAACGCCGCGTGCTGCTTCGAGGCGCGCGCGAACTCCGGCATCATATTCGCTGCCAAGGGTGGCGAGCCGTTGGCGATGGATCGCGTAACCCTCCGCTGCCGAGAGCGCATTGACGAAGGGCCGGTTGATGCGGTCCATATCTTCCAGAAGCGTGATGGTTTCGTCCGACAGCCGCACGCCGGCGCGGCTGAGCCGGCCGGTGGCTTCGGAAAATCCCGCCGTCACGGTTGGATCGAGATTCGCCAGGGGCCGGCCTTGCACTATGCCGAGCCGCAAACCTGAGACCGGCGCAGGCTGGACAGTCCACGGGTCTTCATTGGCGATCACAGCATCGGCGTGCGCGCAATCGATCACCGTCCTTGCAAGCGGTCCGACGGAGTCGCAGGTGTAGGACAGCGGAAAAACGCCGTCGGTTGGTATACGGAATTTGCTGGGTTTGAATCCGACGAGCCCGGAAAGGGCGGCAGGCATGCGAACCGATCCCGCCGTATCCGTGCCGATGCCGACTTCGCACATGCCATCGGCGACGGCGACCGCAGCGCCGGTCGAAGATCCCCCAGGTATCCGCGCGCGATCGGCGGGATTGCCCGGCGTGCCATAGTGGCGATTTAGCCCGCCGCCGAACGCAAATTCGACCATGTTGGTCTTGGCGACAATGACGGCGCCTGCGGCACGAAGGCGGTGCACGACCGGCGCGTCGGCCATGGCGGGCGGTGCATTCGCGAGCACCGTCGAACCCGCGCGCGTCGGCTCGCCGGCGACGTCAAACAGGTCTTTGATGGTGACGATGGCGCCGTCGAGCGGACCGAGCGAGATTCCCGCACGCGCCCGCGCGTCGGCAGCATCCGCTGCGGCTCTCGCCGTTTCGGTATAGAGCGAGCGACAGGCGCGCGCGCCTTCGCCTCTCGGATCATTGATGCGGGCAAGCGCAGCCTCGAGGCGGTCGCGTGACGGGCGTCTCTGAACAGTTGCGGGCACTGTCATTTGTGTTCCAAAAGCGGATGACGCGGCAGCGAGCGTTGCCGCAGTTGCGGCGCCTCCCGCGGTGAGATTGGCGGTGAATTTCCGCCGCGTCATATCGGGACCGTCAGCAGCCATGATGCTCCCCATCCAATCGGCGCTATTACATAAAGTGCCGATCACAAGCATATCATGAGGCCCCAGCGTCACGACGCATGGATTTTTAAACCTTCGCTAACCGGATTGTAGGACCGTCGGATGTCCGTTCATCCCAAGGACAAGTCGATGGTGAATGCCCGGCCATTCGGCCGCCGTAACAGTCCCCAGCATCAAGCCGCGCGCCCGATGGAAGCGGTTCAGGCCCCTGTCCGGGCACAAAAAGCCGGGCTCTCCGATGTTGTGGTCGCGGCGGCATCGCCAAATCTGCCGGAAACTTCCCTGACGCTGGATGATGGATTCGAGAACTCCTGGGAGACGCGGAAACACGGCTTCACCATCCCGTGGCGCCCGCTGTCGCTGATGGCGTCCCTGTGCTTCGGCATCGCGTCCTTCGCGCTGCCGGATACGGTGAATGACGCCGTCCAATGGCTGCTTTATGCGCTGATGGCGGCAGCTTTGTTCGCGGGATTCAGCAAGCCCCGGAGCGACGCGAAGGGGTGATCCGGGGGGAGTCGCCGCAGTGGGTCTCAGTTATTGGTGCGGGTATTGGGGCACGGCGACGCGGCCGAGACTTTCGGGATAGGGCGTGCGCGCGTTGGTCACGTCCGAATCGAGCAGGATCTGCGTCTCACCGTTCACCAGCGGATTTCGCTGATTGTCGATATCCGGAACATTTTCCATACGCACCTGTTTGTCGTTCCGTTTGACGAAACGCCGCACTACGGTCCACGGCATGGTCATCGAGACCGGGTCCTCGATTGTGATCACGTCTTCAAGTGTGGTGTCGCTGGTTTTGCGGATGCGCTCGGTCAAACGAGCCTGACCGCTGAGCGCAAGGCCTGTCCGATCGACCGGAACATAGCCCTTCATGCTGACGGTCTGGACAACCAGCGTGTCGCCTTCCCAATGGCCGATGGAATAGCCGTCCGCGGTCGGCCAAAGTTCGTCTGCAGGCGGGAAGGACCGCCCATCGGTGTAGATGTAGCGCACGTCCGGATGCTCATGAACGACCCAGACCATGTCAGGCGAGATGGCGAATTGAAACCCATAGGGAAGCGTCATCATCCTCGGCATGCCTGCGGGATAGGCCGCGGACAGCGGATCGGTGAATTTGCCCGTTCTCACAACTTCATTGAGGAATTTTGTGTAAGCCGCCTCCCATTCGGGCTTGTAGGGCGGATAGTCGCGCGCCATCGGATTGTTGTTCGGATTTAAAGTGCCACGCGACTGGTCGAAAAGCGTCCCTGTTCCGGTCCATACTCCTGACCAGTCGGGAAGCTTCGCCAATGCGCGCGCCCTTTCATCGGCGGACGGCTCGGCGGCAAACGCGCGCTGAACCGGCGACAGCCAAACGGCGGCGCCGACAAGAGCCGCGAGGATTGCGGTCATGCATCGGGATTTTCGACAGCCCGTCATCGGCAGAGATCCGGACATGGTGCGCCTCCAGGGTTCGGCGGGCGCAACAATAAGCCCGAACGCGGACGGAAGCGATCCCGGGACGACATTGCGAAGCACCCGGCCAACGCTGGAAATCGCGGGTCATAGCTCGGTCGCGATGATGTAGCACACGGCTGTCGGACCAGAGCTGGCGCTGATTGTGTGGCCCTGCTTGATGCGTTCAACGCGGGCGAGCACGATCTCTCCATCCACGTGTACCGAAATCACATCACCCGGCTTTGGCAGCACGTCCCGGCAGTGTTCTGGAGTCGGACAGAACGTGCCGCTCTTTCGCGTCAGATGAACAAAGCACTGCACAGTGGGGCATGCCTCCCGGATTCCAGAATGACAACGCATAAATCCGGCGGGGGGCTGTCCTGCAGAACATGTTCGCAGGCAGATTTGTGAGGGCTGATTATTTCTCGGGTCGCCGTTGCCGCGTCAGAGCGGCGACACTGTCTGATGCGGGTGTTGCATCATCTGCCATCGGCGGTGAGTGAATTTCGCGCTGCTTTTTTGCGGTTTGCGCGCAGTTTCTTCCAGTTCATCCGCATATTGGCGCAAGAATGCTGCGGCCCTTTCATCGGACAGAGTCGCCGCCATTTCGCGAGCCGC
This sequence comes from uncultured Bordetella sp., assembly GCA_964446945.1. Taxonomy (GTDB): domain Bacteria; phylum Pseudomonadota; class Alphaproteobacteria; order Micropepsales; family Micropepsaceae; genus CAIYRG01. The sequence goes on along the minus strand of CAYUQO010000030.1, from coordinate 24,427 downwards.
TTTCGCTTTTCCGAGCAGGCGCGCAATCATTGTGTCCATTGCGGCAAGCTACTGCAGGGAGGTTTCTGATTCCAGATTCTTGATCCGCCGCACCAGTGAGTTTTCAGATAAATGTTCCTGATACGGAATATATCAATGCAGATGTTACAGACATCAGTTTCAATGGATGAATCGCACCGTTTCTGGTCTCAATTATGGGGACGATGCTCTGTGTAGCCGGCACGAGATTCGGAACGTCCCTCCAATCCGCGGCGTATAATTGAGCGGCAATTTGCGTGGACGCGAAAGCGTGGGCGCGTCGGCGAAAAGCTTTTGTGCGTCGCCCCGCCAGTTTCCGGCTTCTACGGCGCGACGCACGCCTACACCGATGCGTCGCGCAAAAGCCGAAAGCAATTCCGATCCGGCCAATATAGTCATTTCCGTGTGGTGCGGCCCGGTGACGACAGGATCGTCGAGAACCAGATCGAGACCGAAAGGCTGCTACGCTAGTCGCTGTTCTGGCTGGAAAAGTGAGCACGCGCGCTGGAGAGATAATTTGCAAAGCAGCCCTGCTGCATAAACCAATTGGTAATGCTAACCATGTGATTACTGTCACACCGGAGTCAGGGATGCCCGGAGACCACGGCGGCACGCATTGCTCCTCACCCGCCGCCGTGGCCCGTTTCACGTTACCCACGCCTGAAACAAGGAAGAAGCCGGAGTTCTGCTTTGGAGAAGCCGCTTTACCGTCAGTACGCTGCCGAATACCGGTCGATAGCTGACACCGCACGCTGTGAAAAACTCCGTTCAGAGCTGCTGAAGCTGGCAAGCGATTGGGAAGCACTTGCCGCCGCGGCAGAGAAGCGGACCAAAGCCCCACGCTAAATCTTCCGCGCGACGATTATTTCACCTCAGGGAATTGATTGCGTTTGAGTTCGACGGCCGCGCCATCGCGTTCGTCCGACGTGAAAGGACAAATCTTCGCCGCTTCCCGGAACAGCGATCCCGCCGCCGCCATGTTCTTCCGCAGCAGCTCATATTCCCCGATATAGAAGGCGGCTTCGCAGCTTTGGTCTTTCTGTGCCGCGGCGCCACCGCGAGCCGACGCGGCGCGAATCTGCTGCGGAGACGCTTGGCCGAGATACAGAGCGAACAAGGGTCCGGGCCAAACCGCGGAATCGAATTTGGCGGCATTGCGCGCAAGCTCGCGGGCATCTGAAAGCGCGCCCTGGCGTCGCGCAAGATACAGCCACAGCGCCGAATAGGAATCGGCGGGATCCAATTTCAGGCTTTGCCCGAAATCCATGACGGCATCGCCGAACTCGCCGAGCGCAAAGCGGGCGCGGCCGCGGGCGAACCAGGCTTCGGCATAACGCGGCTGGAGCTTGATCGCCATGTCGTACTCGGGAATCGCCCGCCGGTAATCGCCCTTGTCCTGATAAGTATTGCCGCGATTGTGGTAGGCGAGCATGACATTGTTTGGCGACATATCTCCGGCGGCAAGTGCGGCAGAATAATGCTGGAGGGCTGCATCATCGTCCCCACGCTGCGCCGCCGCGAGACCTGCATTCGCTTCGTCGACGCCTCTTGCCTGGGCCACACTGCCGGCAAGGACCAAAATCGCTGAGAGAAATAACCGCATCGCAGACCCGGGTCGGAGTGAGTGAGAGCTGAGTTTACCTGTAATTCGCGCCTGTGTCGTACGGGGATTGCCGGGCCGGCGTTGCCGTGAGCCGGTCCGCGCATTAACTTCCGTTCGCCGGAACCGGGTCCGCCTTCGCTCTCTCAGAGCCGGCGCGCCATAACGAGAGGGGTGAAGCCATGCGCCGGTTTGTGACCATGATATTGGCGGTTGCCATGACGCTTGCGGTCTCGCGTGCGGGCGCTGCCGACGTTCCGGCCGATTGGATCGAAGTCGCGGCGGGGCCGATGTTCACCGTCAAGGCGCCCCCCGGGACCACCTTCGAGCGCACCCGCGTCGGGGATGCCTTCTCCGGAACATTTCATGGTGCGGGCTTCGATCTCGTCGTCGAATTCGGCTACAACCGCGACGCGATGAAAACTCCGGACGGCGCGAAAGATAGCTCCGTGCAGAAGGTCGTCATCGACGAGAAGGCAGGAAGCATCGCGACCGCAGAAATGCCTGATCCGGCGCATCCATATTACGTCGGTCTTCATGTGCCCGCAGTCGAAACCGATCTTCTCGGACCATTGAGCCTCGTTGTGAACGGACATGTCGTGAAACCCCAAGATCGGGACACGGTCGAGCGCATCTATGAAACGGTGAAGTTCGGATTCAAGAATTAGCCGGTTTGCGCATGCGGCGCGGTGCGCGAGCGCGTGTGTTGCCTCAGCGGACAAACTGGCTTTGGCCGGGGATGACGCGGAGTTTTTGCGCTATAGTGTTTGGCGGTGGGCGTGAAGCGGCTTTCCGGGGAGGTACGCATGACCAAGCGCATTGTCGCAGCCGTGTTGGTGGCAGCCGGCATGGGTGTTGGTTTGGCATGGTCCCAGACGTCTGCGCCGCAGATGCAAAACCACCGCTATTTCACGATGCCGTTGGAGAAGGACCCAACGCGTGAAGTCGGCCTGCAGGCTGTCGACATGCCGCCGGGCGCCGGCAATCAATTCCATCGTCATCCCGGCGATCAGTGGACCGCGGTACAGGAAGGCGAGGTCACCTTTACCATCAAGGGTCAACCGCCCAAGGTAATGAAGGCAGGCGACTGGAATTATGTGCCGCGTGGCACGATCCACCGGCAGCAGAATCTTTCCGGCAAAGCGGCGCGCTATATCGAGATGCGCATCTTCGACAAAGGAAAGCCCGCTGCCGAGCAGGTGCCCGACTGACACTGATCTGGAACGGAGCAAGACATGCCTCGATCCGAACTCGAGATGCATCGCCGGGGCGTGATTGGCGTGACAGTTGGCGCTTTGTCGATGGCCGCAACATCCGGGGCAGCCGCTGCTCCGTACGCGAAATCCCAAACGACGATCCGGGTGGCGACGGCGCCGCGCGGCTGCTTCGGCATCGTGCTGCCGGGTATCAAGCGAACCGCATTTCTCAATGCGCCGCCCGGGATGAGCCCTGCCGCATTCAAGGAGCATTGGATCGGCACTTATGGGCCGAGTCTCAGGAATCGTGGGGCGCGGACCATCACCTTCAACGTGATTGACAAGGAACACTCGCCCGAGCAGCGCTTTGATGCGGTGACCGAAATGGTCTTCGATAGCGATCGGGCGTATGAGCAGGAATATCTGGTCTCGCGCACCGCCTATACGGAAGAGGCTGAGCACACCCATCCGTCGATCACGATCGTAAGCCGGCAAATCGGCATCCGGGATTTCGATCCCGGCAGGCCAAAGCCTGCAGTCAAACGTTTCGGCGTGCTGCGGAGAAAGCGTGAATTGACGAGTGACGCACTGGCGGTCAGCTGGCGCAACAACCACGCCCCGCTGTTTGCCGCCAACGACTATCTGCGCCGCTACTACATCAATCTCACCGACCGGACCTACGCCCCGGACGTGCCGTGGGACGGATATGCGGATATCTGGTGGGACGATTTCGCAAGTACGACATTGCACTCGGATGCCAGGGTGCCATTGCCGGAGGCCGATTCGGAAGAAGTCATGTACATGTTCATGACGCCCAAGGTTGTGACCTGAAAGGGCGAGACGGGAGGAGCGCATGATTGAGCAACGCGTGAATATTGTTATAGCCGGTGTGTTTGCCGCCAGCCTGGCGCCGTTCGTTGTCACGCCGGCAACAGCCGCGAGCGTCGTGGTCGCTTCGCCCACCTACACATCAATTCCGATGGAGATCACCGTCAATCGTCCGGCTGCGGAGGTATGGGCGCGCATCGGCAAATATTGCGATGTCGCGGAATGGCTCCAGGTGCCGCAGGGCTGCAAGATCATATCCGGCAAGGATGGTGAGCTTGGCGCGGTTCGCAGTGTTGGCGGTGGCGAGGTGCTGGTCGCCCGGACCGAGTACTCATACACCTATGCGCAAACGCCGAAGGAAGGCACGCCCTTCAATCTGTATCACGGCACGGTGGAAGTACGGCCGCTGTCTCCCACGACCTCCAGAATTCTCTACACACTGTTCTTCGACAACTCGATGCTGAAGGACGATGCGGCGCGGGCGGCAGACAAAGAGGCGAGGGCCAAAAGATTCACGCAGGCATTGCGCAACATGAAGGTACTGGCCGAAGGCGGCACGCTGCCGCCGCCAGCGCCGGCGAAGTGAGCGGTCCAACATGATGATGGGAATTCTCCGGTACTGGTCAGCCGCACTGCTGGCTACTTTTTTGGTTGCGCCAATTGCATCGGCGCAAACACTTCCACCGCTTCCGCCGCTTTCAACCTGTATCTCAGAACCGAAGGCAGCATTTTGTAACGCTGTTCGCGGCGATCGTACGGAAGGCTGGCTGGCGCAAAGCCGCGCCGAAGTCATGGCTAGCCACGGCATGGTCTCGACAAGCCAGCCACTCGCGGCCCAGGCGGGTATTCGCATCCTGATGCAGGGCGGCAATGCCATCGATGCCGCGGTCGCGTCGGCAGCGGTGCTGAGCATTGTCGAGCCGATGAATGTCGGCATCGGCGGCGATCTGTTCGCCATCATCTATGTCGCCAAAGAGAACAAGATTTATGCGCTGAACGCGAGCGGCATGGCGCCCTCGGGGGCGAGCGTCGAGCGCTTCGATTCGCTTGGATACAAATGGAATCCGGAAAACTGGGGACCGGGTTCTGGCATGCCCGGCCACGGTATTCTCACCGTGACGGTGCCCGGCACGGTGTGGGGTTGGGATGCGGTTCTGAAACGCTTTGGCAAAAAGACGTTCAAGGAAGATCTCGAGCCCGCGGTGGATTACGCCGAGAACGGATTCCCGGTTTCGGAACGCATTGCCTATGACTGGCGCCTTCCGCCGGCGCTGCCGCTCAGGAACTGTTGCACCGAACTCGATCCGGATTCGGTGAAGACCTGGTACATCAATGGCAGGCAACCGGTGGCCGGTCAGATCTACCGCAACCCCGATCTGGCAAAGACGTTCCGCCTGATTCAACAGCACGGCTCCGATGGCTTCTACAAGGGTGAAGTCGCGCGCGCTCTGGTGGCCAAATCCACCGCGCTCGGCGGCACGATGACTCTGGATGATCTCGCCAATTACAAAGGCGAATGGGGCGAACCCGCATCCAGCACCTATCACGGCTATACGCTGCTCGAACTGCCTCCGCCGTCGCAGGATTGGGCGGCAAACGAGATGCTGAATGTGCTTGAGGCCTGTGTGCCGAAATGGTCGCCGGGACAGACGCTGGCAAATCTCGGCCCGAGGAGCCCAAAATACTGGCATTTTCTGGTGGAGGCGAAGAAGCTCGCTTATGCCGATCTGTTCACTTACAACGCCGATCCGAATTTTTCGCCGGTGCCGCTGAACCGGTTGTTGTCGAAATCTTATGCGGCGACTCTGTGCGGGAAAGTGGATCCGGCGAGGGCGTCGCCCACCGGTCCGATGGTCGCCGCGGATCAGGGGCTCGGCGATACCATTGTTCTTTCCGCTGCCGACTCCGAAGGCAATATGGTGTCGTGGGTCAACAGCAATTACTCGGGCTTCGGATCAGGCCTGACGGTGCCGGGCTATGGCTTCATCCTGCACAATCGCGGCGCGCTGTTCGCGCTCAACCCGAAAAGTCCGAACGCCATTGCGCCGCACAAGCGGCCGTTCAACACGCTGTCCGCCGGATTCGTCATGCGCGGCCGCACGCCGATGATGGCGTTTCAGCTGATGGGCGGTGACATGCAGGCGCAGGGCCATGGGCAAGTGCTGGTGGATATGCTCGATCTCGGCGCCAATCTGCAGGCGGCGACCGATATGGCGCGCTTCCATCACGCGCAGGTCGGAAATGAGCTCGGCATGGAGTCGCAGCTTTACGATCTTGTCGGGAAAGACCTCACCGCGATGGGCCATCGTGTTCGTCCGATCGGCAGCGGCGCGGTTGGAGGATTCCAGGCGATCCTTGTGACACCCGGACAGGATCGGGCAAATCCAGCCAATGGCCGGTTTTATCGCGCCGGTTCCGATCATCGGAAAGATGGACAGGCCGTGGGCTGGTAAGTGAAGGAGCATTCCATGAGTGTGAACTTCACGACGCTCAATAATGTTGCTCTCAACCGGTTGTCGCGCCGGCAATTGCTGACCGCAGCCGGCGCCGCGGCATTGCTTCCTCCAGCGTCCGGATTTGCGCAGGGGCAGTGTGGTGGCGCACGCGTGGGCACTCCGGCCTGCGACCGCACGCCGGCGAAACTTCCGTTTGCGCCGACGGGGTGGAAAACCGTTCTGCTCGATCGATTCACCTGTGACGTGGCGGACTACAGGAAGGAAGCCGCATTCTACGCCGCGCTGATGAACTGGAAGATCAGAAGCGACGATGGAAAACAGGCGGTGATGGATATCGGCGATTGGGGTGGTCTCGTTTTGCGCGGCGGTTATCAGGCCCCCAGCGGTGGAAGGCACGCGCTGTTCGACAGCTTCTGCTGGGGCATCGAGCCATGGGATGCGAAAGTGCTCGAAGCAGAGCTGCGCCAGCGCGGATTAACGCCGGTGGCCGACAATGACGGAGATTTCCAGAGCTTCCATGTGAAGGATCCCGACGGATTCGACCTGCAGATCAGCAATGGCAACCGTAAAAACCGGCGGCAAGGGCCGGCCCAGATGAGAACATCCCTACCCGCACCATTCGATTCCACCAATTGGAAAACCGTCTGGCTGGATCACATCTCTTTCACGGTGTCGGACTACAAGAAGTCAGTTGCTTTCTACACAGCGCTGCTCGGTTGGAAGCCGGGAATGGACGAGGGCAGCCAAAATCAGTGCGAAATTGGCGATGTCGGTGACATCATCATCCGCCGCGGCGGCGGCGCCGGGCTCACCGGCGCTGGAACAGGACGCCGCGCAGCGATCGGGCATATCTCATTCGGGATAACACCGTTCGATCCCGATGACGCCAAAGCCGAGCTCGTCAGGCGCGGGTTGGCGGCACGCGAGGATACCGGGGGGAGGGGCGATATCCACACCGCCTCTTTCAAGAGCTACCACACGGTGACGCCGAACGGATTCGATCTTCAGATCAGCGCGACAACCAAAGCGACCCGGAATCCCGGAGGGTAGATCCAATCCGTCGGGGGATCCGATGGTCAACCACGCGATCGCCGCTCACGGTCGTTCGCCAGCCTCTCCCATGCGGCTGCGATTTCGAGGAATGCCTGCCGCCCTTCGACATGTTTGACACGTTCGGCTACGATCCGCGCCTCGCTCGCGTATTTCCGATACTCGACCGCTTTGTCGGTTCTCAGCAAGCGCGCCTGCGATTTTGCGGGGTGATGCCGGTGGTCCTCACGGCGGCGTCGAATACGCCAATTTCGATTGCGCGGTGCGCCAACCGGTCATAGTCATCCGCCCATTGCAACATCGCGTGTTTTGTCGCGGCGTCCTTCACGTCCGACGCAAAGATGCGGAGCGCTTCCCCGCGCCGGATACATGTCACTGCAAACGTGTCGTTTGCCTGCACTGTGTTGCCCCCCTTTGCCCAAGAAAGAAGGTTAATGAAAGGTTAACGCTATTTCTTTTGGGTGTTGATAACCTGGCGCAAGTTCGATGCGAGAGATTTGTGTATAACTGAGAGTTATCCACCCGAACTCAAACCCGCAGTTAAGCGCGTCTGGTCCGCCGAAGCCGTGACCAAGGCGGTACTCCGATCAGTTTGGCGGGAAACGCGCTATCCGAAGCTAATATAGGTCGTCTTCAGCTGCGTGTACTTTTCGATTGCGTGCAGTGACTTGTCGCGGCCAAAGCCGGATTGTTTGTAGCCGCCGAACGGCACCTCGATTCCGCCCCCATCGCGATTGTTGATCGTGACGGTGCCAGCGCGGAGCGCGCGGGCGATGCGGTGGGCCCTGGTCAGATCGTTCGTCCACAGGTTCGCTTCCAGGCCGTATTTGGAATCGTTCGCGATTGCGACGGCTTCTTCCGGGCTCTTGAAACTGATCGTCGACAGCACGGGACCGAAAATTTCCTCGCGCGCGATCGTCATCTTGTTTTCAACCCGGTCGAAAATCGTCGGCTCGATGTAGCAGCCGCCGGTTTCCTGCCGCACCTGTTTGCCGCCGGTCACGAGCTTTGCGCCTTCCTGCTGGCCCTGGGAGATGAACTGCAGCACGCGCCGCGTCTGGGTCTGATCGACCATCGCGCCCATTCTGGTTTTTTCGTCCAGCGGATCCGCCGGCTCGTAGGCTTGCGCGAATTCTGCGACGCGCGACAGAAAGCGGTCGTGGATCTTTTCCTCGACCAGCAGCCGCGACGCTGCATCACAGACCTGACCAGAATTGTAGAAGATACCGTCCGCCGCACCTTTCGCCGCGGCATCGAGATCGGGGGTATCGGCAAAGACGATATTCGGAGTCTTCCCGCCGCATTCCAGGCTGACGGTTTTCATGTTGGATTCGGCCGAATATTTCAGGAAGAACTTTCCGACTTCGGTTGAGCCAGTGAAGGCCAGGGCGTCCACGTCCATGTGGCGCCCCAGAGCCTGACCGGCGGTTTCGCCAAAACCCGGGACCACGTTGAACACGCCGGGCGGGATTCCGGCTTCGGCCGCGAGTTGCGCAATGCGCAGCGCCGACAAGGGTGATTGTTCGGCAGGCTTCAGCACCATGGAATTGCCGGCCGCGAGCGCCGGCGCGAATTTCCACGCCGCCATCAAGAGCGGGAAATTCCACGGCACGACTGCGCCGACAACGCCAATCGGTTCGCGCTCGATCAGCGCCAGGGCGGTGCGCGGGGCGGGCGCAATCTCGTCATACAGCTTGTCGATTGCTTCAGCGTACCAGCGTACACATTCGGTGACAGCGCGCAGATCGCCGTTGCGCGCGACACTGATCGGCTTGCCCATGTCGAGGGTTTCGAGCAATGCCAGCTCGTTGGCGTTCTCATGGATGAGCTCGGCGAATTTCAGCATCACGCGCTTACGCGATTTCGGCGACTGGCCGGCCCAGCTGCCCGAATCGAAGCTCTTGCGCGCTGCTTTGACGGCACGGTCGATGTCTTCCGCGTCACATTCGGCGACTTGCGCCAATACGGCGCCATCAACCGGAGATGTGCAGGCAAAGGTCTTGCCGCTGGCGGCGGACACGAAATTGCCGTCGATGAAAGCTTCCTTGCGAAAATTCACGCGTTTGGCTTCGGCGCGCCAATCGACCGCGATGTTCATGCGCGACTCCGTGGTTGGAAATCCCGGCCATGATAACGATTGGCGGGGACAGGTGTGCGCGTCTATGCCGCAAAAAATGACAGACTTCGTGCGCCCACGTGCTTTGCGCGTGAAACTTTTTAATTCCGCAGTGCGGTCAAGGCCACACTGGTCGGGGCGCCGCGCGGCTGGGTGGCCGCGCCAAGTCCGGCCACGATATGGGGGGTAAATCGCGCGGAACGCGAAGGCTACTTGATCTTGCCTTCCTTGAATTCGACGTGCTTGCGCACCTTCGGATCATATTTCCGGACCGACATTTTCTCGGTCATGGTGCGGGTGTTCTTCCTGGCCACGTAATAGAATCCGGTCCCGGCCTCACTGTTGAGACGGATTTTGACAGTCGTCGGCTTGGCCATGGCAGGATTCCTTCAGCATGCGAAAGGCGGCCAACTTAGTCGGCCGCCTTCCGGTGTCAAGATAAGAGCAGGGGGATCGCTCAAACGTTCCCCTCACCCAGCCGCGCCAGTGCGCACTTGCGTTCCGCAAGTGCGGGCGCGGCGTCCCTCTCCCCCAGGGAGAGGCGCAAAAACCTCAGCCGCCGTTGGCTGCGCCAGGCCGGCGGGCCGGAATACTCGTCATCAGCGGGGGCTGCGGGCCGACGACCGCTTCAAGGGCCGCCTGGGCACATTCTTCGTCCACATTCGACCCGCCGACGCCAATCGCGCCGAGGAACTGGTCGTCCGCAATAATCGGCAGGCCGCCCTTGTTGGCAAATTCGCCATTCCAGAAGCCGAGGCGGAAGTCGCTGCGGGTGCCTTCGAGGACCTGATTCATCGCAGCGTGGCTCGGCGCGCGGCTGACCAGCACCGTCTTCGCCTTCAGAATGGCGGTCGAGGTGTTGAGTTTGCCCTGACCATCCATGCGTTCGAAATAGATCATCTCACCCCAGGGATCCATGATCGCGACGGAGACCGCAACATTGTGTTGGGTCGCGTAATTGATGCAGGCACCGGCGATCTTTTTTGCCGCATCAATGGACAGAGCATATTTCTCGTGAATCTTTTTCGCAGCCGGGCCGTGAATCACGAGGCTGTCGAGCGACGCGGCAACTGCGCCGGTTGCAACGAGTGCGCCAGCCGCAGCCGCAGCAATCAACGCCATACGAAGTCTATGCATGTACTACCTCCCGAAGGTGCAATGAGGGAGGCATATTGCGCCGTCCGTATACGCACATCAATTCCGTGAGGACGTTGTGCGACTCTTTGAATCGCACAACGTCCGTGACTTTAGTCACTTCTGAAATTCACGGTGGGGGTTTAGCCGCCGTTGGCAGCGCCGGGACGGCGGGGCAGGTTCTGCACCAGCGGCGGTTGTGGGCCGACAACTGCTTCGAGTGCAGCCTGTGCGCATTCCTCGTCGACATTCGAGCCGCCAACACCGATGGCGCCAAGGAACTGATCCTCGGCGATGATCGGCAGGCCGCCCTTGTTTGCGAACTCGCCATTCCAGTAGCCGGCGCGGAAATCGCTGACATTTCCCTGCAGCACATTGTTCATGACGAGATGGGTGGATGCGCGCGTGACCAGCGCGGTTTTCGCCTTCAAAATTGCGGTCGAGGTGTTGAGCTTGCCCTGACCATCCATCCGTTCGAAGTAGATCATCTCGCCGGTGGGCTCCATGATGGCGACGGACACCGCGACATTGTGCTGTTTGGCAAAGTCTATGCAGGTCGCCGCCATCTTTTTCGCGGTGTCGATCGACAGAGCATATTTCTCGTGAATCTTTTTCGCAGCCGGGCCGTGAATGACAAGGCTGTCGAGCGATGCGGCGACTGCGCTGGTTGCGACGAGCGCACCCGCTGCGGCTGCTGCAATCAGGATCGTATGAAGTTTATGCATATTGCGCCTCCCGTTCGTGTGGACGCTGCATATTGCTCCGCCCCCGCCGCAATAGCGAGAGGAGGAACTGCCGCCGGAGTGACCGGCGGCAGCCGGCAAACGGGAAAGTTATTTCAGGGTCTGAAGATAGGCGATGACGTCCGCCTCATCTTTGGGATCGGAGAAGCCGGGGAATCCCATCTTCGTTCCGGGCACTTTTTTCTGCGGGCCCATGAGATAGATCTGAAGCGTCGGTACATCCCAGGTGAGATTGGCCTTCATCATGGCCGGCGAATACATGTAGCCGGGGAAGGTCGCGGATTTGCGGCCGACGACACCGAACAGGTTCGGGCCGATTTTGGCGGGTTGGCCTTTTTCGTTGGAGTGGCACACCGCGCAATTGTCCATGAAGACATTCTTGCCTTCAGCGGCGTTTCCGGTTGGCGCCGCCGCCTGGGCTGCGCCGGCCGACAGCATCAAACCGGCTGCTGCGATGCATGCGAAAATCCGAGCCACGGGAACTCCTCAATGATGTTGTTTCGTCATGACCGGGCGGTCACAGCCAAGCAATAGCATGGATGAGGGGGGAGATTACAACGGCCTGAAGGCGCCGGAATCGCGACAAAAGCGCTCCAGAATCAACCCTCCCCAAGGGGAGGGTTGAAAAAACGTGCATGGTCAGAGGGGGATCGCCGCCCCGTCAGTCCGCGGTGGCGGCGTCCAGTTTTCTTGCCACTTTGACGGGAGGCAGCTTTACCGGCCGCATGAGAAAGGCCGGGAGTTGGCTTGCATCGCGCGTGCTCGAAACGGACACGGCGGCAGGCTCGGTTACCGGTACAGGTGCAGGGCTCGCGGGTTCGGTTGCCTGGACGGGCTCGACCTGGTGATGGCGATCGTTACGCGGTTTCCGGTTGTCGCGCTCGCGGCGGGGACGTTTCGGATGGCTGCGCGGCGACTCTTCCGGCAAGCCCTCCATCATCCTGCGTTCGATCTTCTGGCCAGTCAGTTTTTCGATGCTGGCCATATATTTTTCATCCGCGCGGGCGACCAGCGTGAAGGCGTGGCCCAGCCGTCCGGCGCGGCCGGTGCGGCCGATTCGATGGACGTAGTCATCGGGCTGCAGCGGAACGTCAAAATTGAAAATATGACTGACGGCCGGGATGTCGAGGCCGCGCGCCGCAACATCGCTGGCCACCAGAACCAGTATTTCGCCGTTACGGAATGCATCCAATGTCCGTGTACGGACAGATTGGTCAAGATCGCCGTGCAGCGGAGCCGCGGAGAAGCCGTGCTTTTGCAGTGATTTCGCAACCGTGTCGACATCGCGCTTGCGGTTGCAGAAGATGATGGCGTTCTTCACGCCGTCTTCGCGGATCAGACGGCGCAGCGTCTCGCGCTTTGACCAGTCTCCACCCGGGACAGTGACGGCGATCTGGGTGATCGTTTCAGCGGCGGTCGCGGGCCGCGCCACTTCCACCTGAACCGGCGCCTGAAGGAATTGCTCGGTGAGACGCTTGATTTCGGGCGGCATGGTCGCCGAATAGAACAGCGTCTGGCGGGTGAACGGGGTCAGTTTCGCGATGCGTTCGACATCGGGAATGAAACCCATGTCGAGCATCCGGTCGGCTTCATCCACCACGAGAATCTGCACACCGGTGAGCATCAGCTTGCCGCGCTCGAAATGGTCGAGCAGCCGCCCTGGCGTTGCGATCAGCACGTCGACGCCGCGATCAAGCTTCCTGTCCTGGTCGTCGAAGGAGACGCCGCCGATCAGGAGTGCCATGGAGAGCTTGTGATATTTGCCGTAGCGCTCAAAGCTTTCGGCGACCTGTGCCGCAAGTTCGCGCGTCGGTTCCAGGATCAATGTGCGCGGCATGCGCGCCCGCGCCCGGCCGCGCGACAGCAATTCGATCATCGGAAGCGTAAAAGAGGCGGTCTTGCCGGTGCCGGTTTGGGCAATCCCGATGAGATCTCTGCCCTTGAGGACTTCCGGGATGCCACGCGCCTGGATCGGAGTCGGTTTGGTGTAACCGGAATCGTAAACCGCGCGGAGGAGAAGAGGGCTCAGGCCCAGGCTGTCAAAGCCGGGTTCAGCGCTGGGTTCGGAGGGGATGGCGGGTTCCGCAGGAACCTCGCAACTGATGCCGGTCTCAGCGCCGGCAATGTTTTCGATACTTATAGTGAAACAACTCCAAGAATAAACGGCCAAGGCAGCGCAATTGCGAATCGGCCCTCAGCCAGCAGGCCTGAAAATAGGGATAAGCCCCCGTAAGTCAATGCATCCCGCATAAAGACTAAGGGAGCGGCAATGCTTCAGACATCCAGGTCATTAGCGGCAAAACTGGCATTTTCCTGGATAAACTGGAAGCGAAGCTCCGGTTTTTTGCCCATGAGGCGTTCAACCAGAGAGTCCGTATCATCATCATCCGTGTCTTCGAGCGCCACCTGGAGCAGCGTACGCGAACCCGGCTTCATGGTGGTTTCCTTGAGCTGGGCCGGCATCATTTCGCCCAACCCCTTGAACCGTGAGACTTCGACTTTGCCGTTGGCCTTAAATTCCTTTTTCAGCAATTGCTCGCGATGCGCATCATCGCGGGCATAGATCGTGTTGCTGCCCTGCGTCAGGCGGTAGAGCGGCGGCATGGCGAGGAAGAGATGGCCGCTTTGGATCAAACCCTTCATTTCGCGATAGAAGAAGGTCAGCAACAGGGATGCGATGTGCGCTCCGTCAACATCGGCATCGGTCATGATGATAACGCGCTCATAACGCAGATCGGAATCGCGATAACGTTCGCCGGTGCCGCATCCCAGCGCCTGGACCAGGCTTGAGAGTTCCTGGTTCTGCTGCAACTTGCCTGCGGCGGCGCTGGCCACATTGAGGATTTTCCCGCGCAGCGGCAGCACGGCCTGAGTGGCGCGGTCGCGCGCCTGTTTGGCGGAGCCGCCGGCCGAATCGCCCTCGACCAGGAAGATCTCCGTGCCGTTCTGTCCATCCCGCGTGCAATCGGCGAGTTTTCCGGGCAACCGCAATTTGCGCGTCGCGGCTTTTCGGCTGACTTCTTTTTCCTGCCGTTTGCGCAGCCGGTCTTCGGCCGAATCGATGGCAAAGGCGAGCAGCGCCTCTGCCTCCTGCGGATTTTCGGAGAGGAAATGATCGAAGTGGTCGCGCAAACCATTCTCGACCAGCCGCTGCGCGTCCGGCGTGGAAAGTTTTTCCTTGGTCTGACCCTGGAATTCCGGTTCGCGAATGAAAATCGAAAGCACCGCGCAGGCGCCCGACATCACGTCATCAGGTGTGATCAGTGCGGTCTTGCGGTTTCCGGTGCGTTCGCCGAAGGCACGCAGCGAGCGTGTCAACCCATTGCGCAATCCCTGCTCATGTGTGCCGCCCTGCAAAGTCGGAATGGTATTGCAGTAGGAATTGATGAAGGGATCGATTTCCGGCGTCCATGCGAGCGCCCATTCCACGGCGCCCTTGCCGTCTTTATTGTCGATGCGGCCGGAAAACGGCCGCGAGACGGTTTTGGCGCTGCCCAGCGCGGTGGTGAGGAAGTCGAGCAATCCGCCGGGGAATTTCAAAACCTCTTCGGCCGGAACTTCCCATTCCGGTTTGAGCAGCGAAGCATCGCATCTCCAACGCACGTCGACGCCGCGGAAGAGGTATGCCTTGGAGCGCGCCATGCGGTAGAGCAGGCGCGGCGAGAAATGCGCGGTGCCGAAAATCTTCGCGTCCGGTTTGAAGCTGACAATGGTGCCGCGGCGGTTGGTGGCGGCACCAAGCGACTCCAGTTTGGTGACGGCATCACCGCGCTGGAAGCGCTGACGATAGGCCTTGCGGTCGCGCGCAACCTCGACTTCCATCCATTCCGACAGCGCATTGACCACCGAGGCGCCGACGCCATGCAGTCCGCCTGAGGTGTCATAGACTTTGCCGCCGAATTTTCCGCCGGCGTGCAAAGTGGTCATGATCACTTCCAGCGCCGATTTGTTGGTGTATTTCGGATGACGGTCGACGGGTATGCCGCGGCCATTGTCGCGGACCGTGAGAATATCACCCGGTTGCAGCTCAATCTCGATGCGTGAGGCGTGTCCCGCCACCGCTTCATCCATTGCGTTGTCGAGGATTTCGGCCGCGAGGTGATGCAGCGCTCTTTCGTCGGTGCCGCCGATATACATGCCGGGGCGGCGGCGCACCGGCTCAAGACCTTCGAGTACTTCGATGTCTTTTGCGGTGTAGCTGCCGTCTGGTTCGGCTTTGGCAGTCTGCTGGGCTTTGCCGGACGGACGCTTTGCCGGTTCGGGCTGATCGAAAAGATCGGGGGCTTTGGTCTTACGCTGTTTGTTGGCCATGGAATTTGTGACGCGTTACTCACCGCATATCGGCAGGGGCCGCACCAAATCAAGAAACGTTGTGGTGCAAAAAAAGGGGCGCGGAACCGCGCCCCTTCTTCCTGCAAGCCGAATCGGCCCGGTTAGACGCTATAATACATCTTGAATTCCAGCGGATGAGGCGTGTGCTCGAAGGCATACACTTCCTGCATCTTCAGCTCGATATAAGAATCGATCATGTCGTCGGTGAACACGCCGCCTTTCTTGAGGAAGGCGCGATCGGCATCGAGATAAGACAGCGCATCGCGCAATGAACCGCAGACCTGGGGCACGTCCTTCAGCTCTTCCGGCGGAAGCGCATAGAGGTCTTTGTCCATCGGCTCGCCCGGATGGATCTTGTTCTCAATTCCATCGAGGCCGGCCATGAGCATGGAGGCATAGGCGAGATACGGGTTTGCACCCGGATCGGGGAAGCGAACCTCGACGCGCTTGCTCTTCGGTCCCTGGCCGAACGGGATGCGGCAAGACGCCGAACGATTGCGTGCCGAATAGGCGAGCAGAACCGGCGCTTCGAAGCCCGGGATCAGCCGCTTGTAGGAATTGGTCAGCGGGTTGGTGAAGGCATTGAGCGCCTTGGCATGCTTGATGATGCCGCCGATGTAATAGAGGCAGGTGTTCGACAGATCGGCATATCCCGAACCGGCGAAGAGCGGTTTGCCTTCCTTCCAGATCGACTGGTGCACATGCATGCCCGAGCCGTTGTCGCCATAGATCGGCTTCGGCATGAAGGTTGCCGTCTTGCCGTACGACGCGGCGACCTGGTGGATGACGTATTTATAGATCTGCATGTTGTCGCCGCACTTCGTCAGCGTATTGAACTTGAAGCCGAGTTCATGCTGCGACGGCGCAACTTCGTGGTGATGCTTCTCGGGATGGATCCCCATGTCGCCCATGATGGCGAGCATTTCGGAACGGATATCCTGATATCCATCGACCGGCGGGACCGGGAAGTAGCCGCCCTTGATCGGCGGACGATGGCCGGTATTGCCGTCTTCGTAGTCGATGCCGCTGCTGTACGGGCCTTCCTTGGATTCGATGAAGTAGAAGGCCTTGTTCATTCCGGTTTCGAAGCGAACCGAGTCAAAAATGAAGAACTCGGCTTCGGGTCCGAAAAAGGCAGTGTCGCCGATTCCGGTGGACTGAAGGTATTTCTCGGCGCCTTTGGCGATCGAACGCGGACAGCGGGAATAGGGCTGACCCGACATCGGCTCGTGGATGTCGCAGAAGATGGCGAGCGTGGTCTGCGCAAAGAACGGATCGATGACTGCGCTCTCGGGATCGGGCATCAGCGTCATGTCCGATTCGTTGATGGCTCTCCAGCCGGCAATCGACGAGCCGTCGAACATCAGACCATGAGTGAACGCGTCTTCGTCGATCAGCGAAAGATCGAAGGTTACATGCTGCCACTTGCCGCGCGGATCCGTGAATCGCAGATCGACGAATTTAACTTCCTTGTCCTTGATCAGCTTAAGGACAGATTTTGCATCAGCCATAATAGTTTCCTCTGGTCGTGCGTGAATGAATGACTTGCGTCTAGATGGCGTCGGCGCCTTTTTCGCCGGTGCGGATACGGACCGCTTCCTGGATGTCGAGAACAAAAATCTTGCCGTCCCCTATGCGACCGGTGCGTGCGGCCTTCATGATCGCTTCCACGGCAGGTTCGACCTGCTCAGGCATCAACACGATCTCGATTTTGACCTTGGGCAGGAAATCGACGACGTATTCCGCCCCCCTATAGAGTTCCGTGTGGCCTTTCTGCCGCCCAAAACCCTTTGCCTCAGTGACAGTTATGCCCTGAACTCCGATCTCATGCAGTGCCTCTTTAACCTCGTCAAGTTTGAAGGGCTTGATGATGGCTTCAATTTTCTTCATGTCCCCGCTGTCCTCGATTGCCCCCGAAGTCCGTCGCGCCTGCCATCGCGTAGCAGGCACCGTGCCAATGCCGCAATTGGACAAACCGGGATTATTTGCCGTTTTTTCGTGCGCTTGGCGAGTAAGAATGACGCGTGCTGCACAATCTGTCAGCGATATGCACAAAGTTTAGGCACCCGCCTTCGCTGCTTCCGCCTTCGCGCTACGCGCTTCGGCGGACGGGCCGCAGCTACGGCGGACAGACTGGTCGGCGAGAAGGCGGATTGCGGGGTGGTTTCGGGTTTGCGAACTTGGACCTCATTTCTGGTGAGTGAGTAATGCGGCAAGAGCGATTCAATCCGGTTTTCAGCAAGCTCGGCACGACGATCTTCACGATCATGTCGGCGCTTGCCGTTGAGCACAAAGCGATCAATCTGGGCCAGGGATTCCCGGACGAAGACGGGCCCGAGGGCATCCGCGAAGCGGCGGCGGCGGCTTTGCGCAATGGCCCCAATCAATATCCGCCGATGCAGGGTGTGCTGGAGCTTCGCCGCGCGATTTCCGAACACAGCCGCAGCTTTTACGGGCTCGATTTCGACCCGGTAAGCGAGATCGTTGTGACCTCGGGAGCGACCGAGGCGCTCGGGGATTGCATCATGGGATTGGTCGCGCCGGGTGACGAAGCGGTGGTGGTCGAGCCTTGTTACGATTCATACCGGCCGATGCTGGAAGCCATGGGCGCGAAAATCCGCAGCATTCGTCTCGCGCCGCCGGATTTCCGTCTGACCGAAGCTGCGCTGGCGGCGGCGTTCTCACCCAATACCAAAGTAATCCTGGTCAACACACCGCTCAATCCGATTGGGCGGGTTCTCGACCAGAGCGAGCTCGACCTTTTGGCAAGTTTCCTCACCCGCCACGACGCTTATGCGATTTGCGATGAAGTCTATGAGCACCTGGTATTTGACGGCCGCAAACATATCCCGCTGATCAGCTTGCCCAGAATGCGCGAGCGTTGTGTGCGGGTGGGCTCTGCTGGCAAGATGTTTTCACTCACCGGCTGGAAGATCGGCTGGGTCTGCGGACCACGTGCGCTGATCGAAGTGATCGCCAAAGCGCACCAGTTCAACACTTTCACCACGTCGCCGGCGCTTCAGCTCGGAGTCGCGGAAGGCCTGCGTCGCCACATGGATTTCGCGCTCGCCAATACGCGTGAGCTGGAAGTCAAACGCAATCAAATCGCTCAGGCGCTCGCAGCGGCGGGTTTTGACGTTCTGAAAAGCGAGGGCACGTATTTCATCACCGCCTCGACGCGCAAAATCGCCAATGAACCGGACACCGAGTTTTGCAAGCGTATGACCCGGGAAGCCGGCGTCGCGGCCATTCCGCTGTCGGTCTTCTACAGTGAGGCTCCGCCGTCGGATCTGGTGCGCTTTGCGTTCTGCAAAACGCCGGCGACCATTGATGAATGTGGCCGGCGGCTGGCGCGCCAGTTTGCGAGTAGTGCCAGGTGAGTTCGGAAATCCTTACGGTTGCGCAATCGGCAGATGCGGATCGTCTCGCCGAAGCCGCCGGAGTGAAATCGATCGAGCTGATGGAGAATGCGGGGCGCGCGGTGGCCGACGCGGTTTGTGCGTTCACGCCTGCGGCTCGGGTCCTCGTGCTGTGTGGGCCGGGCAATAATGGCGGGGATGGATTTTGCACCGCGCGTCATCTGAAGCAGCGCAATTACGATGTCGAGTTGCGCACGATCAGCGATCCGTCAAAGCTCAAAGGCGATGCGGCAGAAATGGCGCGTAGATGGGGCGGGCCCGTGGCGCTTGCGTCCACGGCATCACTTCCGGACTGCACTATCATTGTTGATGCATTGTTTGGAGCCGGACTCTCGCGTCCGCTCACCGGACTGGCGGCGGACATTGTTCGTGCCGCCAATGCGAGCGGACAGCCAATCATTGCAGTGGATGTGCCGAGCGGCCTGCATGGCGATCTCGGACGTCCGATGGACGGGCGGGACGGAGTGTGCATTCGCGCCGCGGGAACGGTCACATTCTTCCGCCCGAAGCCGGCGCATTTCCTGATGCCTGGCCGGATGTTCTGCGGACCGGTCACGGTTGCCGACATTGGAATTCCCGGCCAGGTGCTGAACACAATCCGCCCGGCATTGTTCGCGAATGGTCCGGCATTGTGGAAGGCGCGCTTTCCCACACCGCAACCGGATGGCCACAAATACAAACGCGGCCATGCGGTGATTGTCAGCGGGCCTGTACATGCCACCGGAGCGGCGCGTCTGGGCGCTCGTGGAGCGCTGCGCGTGGGCGCTGGTCTTGTCAGTGTTGCGAGTCCGCCCGATGCCATCGGCGTCAATGCTGCGCATCTGACCGCGATCATGGTCAAACCGTTCGATGGTCCGAAAGGCCTGAGCGCGCTGTTATCCGATCACCGGCTGAATGCGGTGGCGATCGGTCCCGGCTGCGGTGTTGGGACACAGACGCAGGATCTTGTTGCGGCGGTTTTGGCGAGCGGCGCCGCGGCGGTGCTTGACGCCGATGCACTGACGTCGTTTTCCGAAGATCCGGGTCTGCTGTTCCGCCAGCTGCATGGCAAATCCGTGCTGACGCCGCATGAAGGGGAATGCGAACGGATTTTTCCAGGTTTGCTTGGCGCCGCCGCATCAAGGCTGCAGGCAGCGCGCGAGGCCGCCGCGAAAGCGGGATGCGTCGTCTTGCTCAAAGGAGCGGATACAGTGATTGCGGCGCCTTCGGGTCAAGCGGCAATCAACAGCAATGCTCCGCCGTGGCTCGCGACCGCCGGCGCGGGGGATGTTTTGTCCGGCATGATTGCTGGATTGCTTGCGGAAGGGATGAACGCGTTTGATGCCGCATGCGCTGCGGCCTGGCTGCACGGCGAAGCGGCAACGAAGTTCGGGCCGGGCCTGATCGCCGAGGATATCCCCGAAATGATTCCTGCCGTGTACCGGGAGCTATTTTAGGGCAACCAAGGCGATTTTGTTTTCGCCCGATTCCGCAAGCACGAGTTTTCCGTCACGTGTCGGCATCATGTTGCGCACCACGCCGCCGCCCGACGGGATTTTCCACGTCTGGAATTTCTGGGAGTGCGGATCAAAGCGCACCAGCGTGTTCGGACTGACACCTGACTCGCTGTACCAGATGACGTCATTCAGCGCGGTGATTCCGTAAGGCTCCGCATCTGCGCCACCCGGCGACTTCCATTCGCGTGTCTTGCCGGTTTTCGGATCATAGCTTCCGAGATATCCCCGGCCGTAATCGCCGTACCAGATGATGTCATCGCTGGTGATCGCGATGCGCCGTGGCTGTGCATTCCGGTTGGGAAGCACATATTCGGTGATCTTCAGCGTCGCCGGATCGATACTCCCCAGTTTGTTGGAGCCGAATTCGGCGAAGAACGGCACGCCCTTTGAGCTGATCACCATGCCATAGGGCAGAGCACCCTGGGTTGGGACGGTGACGGTTTTCACATCGCCGGTCGCAGGATCGAGCCGGCCGATCAAATTTCCGCCCTGCACGGTGAACCACAATATGCCCTGCTGATCGAACAGCGGCGTATGTGGATCGCGCCCGCCGGGCACTTTGTACTCGGTGACCTGGCCGGTTTTTGGATCGAGCTTGCCGATATAGCCGCGGAAATTCGCGGTGAACCAGATATTCCCGTTGCGGTCCCCGACCAGGCCATGTGGTCCGGAAGATGGAGTCTTCAGCGGATATTCCCTGAACTGTCCCGTCGCCGGATCGAGCCGCCCGAGCAGATTGCCGAACTGGCCGGAGTACCAGAGCGAGCCGTCGGCCGCGGCATAGGGATCATGTGGAAAGGCGCGGGTAGGAAGCGCCCATTCCCTGAAGCTTGCCTGCACGGTCCCGGTTAACACCGGCGCCGCGGGACGGGCTCTCGGCGGGAAATTCGAGGCGAGATATTGCGTGACCGTGGACACCTGATCGGCGGGCAGCGCGGCGCCTTTTGTCACCATTTCGCCGACAATTCGGGTCCAATCCTCAGGGGTGTGACCCGCATTGGTGACAATGTTCAGCTGATGGCAGGCGGAACAGGCCGATTGCACCAGGTCTTTGGTCGCTCCGTTGGGCAAACCGGTTTGGGCAATGGCAGCCGAGACCAGAAACCCGGCGGATGTAATGGCGATGACGGCGGGCGCAATTCGCATGGGAAAGCTCCGGATATGCGTTGTCGGGGCAGTTGCGCTGGACCTTGAGTGAAGGCTAGCTCAAGCCGGTAAGCCGCTCAACAGCGCCTTCCTCTTTGCGGAAGCGCTGTGATATAGGACGCGGCCTTCTGCGCCTGCTCCAATTTTGGCGTGAGCGGAAAGCGGGCGTGGTGGAACTGGCAGACACGCGAGATTTAGGTTCTCGTGACGAAAGTCGTGGGGGTTCAAGTCCCTCCGCCCGCACCACGGCGCCCCTTTAGGAAGCCGAGATCGAGGAAGTGAAATGCAAGTTAATGAAACCGTTTCCGAGCCGCTGCATCGGGAATTCGCCGTGGTCGTCGGCGCCGCCGATCTCGAAAAGAAACTCACGGGCAAAATCACCGAGATACAGCCGAAAGTGCATTTGAAGGGATTCCGGCCGGGAAAGGCGCCGGTCTCATTCCTGAAGAAGACCTATGGCAAGTCGCTGATGGGCGACATCGTCAATGAGACGATCAACGAGACCAGCGAACAGCTGCTGAAGGAGAAAGAGATTCGCCCGGCGACGGCGCCGCGGGTCGATTTCGTCAATTCACTCGACAGCGTGATCGATGGGAAGGCCGATCTTTCATTCACGATGAAGATCGATCTGATGCCGGACTTCAATGTCGTGACATTGAGCGAATTGAAGGCCCAGCGCCTCGTTTCCGATGTTCCCGACAGCGCGGTGGAAACCAGTCTGAAACGCATTGCGGATTCGCAAAAGTCCTACACGCCGAAAGCGGAAGGCGAAGCCGCCCAGTCCGGCGATGCGGTGACCATTGATTTCAGCGGCTCGATCGGCGGCGAGCCGTTCGAGGGCGGGAAGGCCGAGAATTTCGACCTGACGCTGGGCAGCAACGCCTTCATTCCGGGCTTTGAAGATCAGCTCATCGGCGTGAAGGCCGGCGAGCAGCGGACAATTACGGTCACGTTCCCGGAAGGCTATGGCAATGAAAAGCTGGCCGGGAAAGAGGCCCAATTCGACGTCACGGTGAAAGCGGTCAAGGCGCCGGACGACGTAGCGATCGATGATGAACTGGCGAAGAAGATCGGTCTCGAGTCGCTTGACCAGCTTAAAGAGCGGATTCGCGATCAGCTCAAAGGCGATTATGCTCGCGCCAGCCGGGTTCATCTCAAACGCCGCATTCTCGATTCACTCGACGCCGCCCATGATTTCCCGCTGCCGAAAGGCATGGTGGATGCCGAGTTCGACATGATCTGGCGGCAGGTTGAAGCCGAACTGAAGCGCGAGGGGACAACGCCGGAAGACGAGGGCAAGACCGAGGACGAGCTGAAAGCAGAATATCACGGCATTGCCGAACGGCGCGTCAAACTCGGGCTGATTCTGGCCAAAATCGGCGAGCAGAACGCGATTTCGATCAGTCAGGACGAAGTCAACCGGGCATTGGCAGCGCGTGCGCGCCAGTTCCCCGGCCAGGAGAAGCAGGTCATCGATTTTTACGTCAATAATCCCCAGGCCATGGCTGAACTGCGCGTGCCACTGTTTGAGGACAAGGTGATCGATTTCCTCGGCGAGTTGATCCAGGTCGAAGACAGGACTGTCGAGCCCGATATTCTCTATCTCGATCCCGATGAAGCCGAAGAAAAACTGAATGCGGGGAAGTCGGAAACGGAATCGGCATCGGCGCCCGACGATACTGCAACACCGGAGAACGACGCCGCGGCGGCGCCAAAAAAGAAATCGCGGGCCAAGAAGTCAGGGTGAAATCCCTCAGCCGCATCACTACATGTCTCTGCTCAGGCCAAGGACCGATATTTGATGACCGATAATTTTGACGTGCGCATGAGCATGCTTGTCCCCATGGTGGTGGAACAGACCGCGCGCGGCGAACGGGCCTATGACATCTATTCCCGGCTGCTGAAGGAACGCATCATCTTCGTGACCGGACCGATCGAGGACACCGTTGCGAGCCTGATTACCGCTCAGCTGCTGTTTCTCGAGGCCGAGAATCCAAAAAAAGAAATCGCGATGTACATCAATTCGCCGGGGGGATTGGTGACATCAGGTTTGGCGATCTACGACACGATGCAGTACATCCGCCCGTCGATTCAGACGCTTTGCGTCGGCCAGGCGGCCTCGGCGGCATCGTTATTGCTGTGCGCGGGCGCCAAGGGCCAGCGATACAGCCTGCCGAATTCCCGGATTCTGGTGCATCAGCCCTCGGCGTCTTACCGGGGCCAGGCGACCGAAATCGCCCGCCATGCCCAGGAAATTGTTAAGCTCAAGCGTCGGCTCAACGAAATTTATGCCAAACATACCGGCCAGTCGGTCGAAGCGGTTGAAAAAGCTCTCGACCGGGATACCTACATGACCGCCGAAGAAGCCCGGGGTTTTGGGCTGATTGACGAGGTTTATTCCCGGCGGCCAGCCCAGGATGGCGAAAAGCGTCTGGCCAGTTAAGGGAACTTTGGACGGGAAAAGCCCTTATTTTTCCAAAGACTGATACAGCGGCTTGATCCTGATCGTTGTATCGTGGTCGAATATCGATTCGAGGACTCTGCGGCCATGGTTCCGCTTTAGGCGGTGGGGGTCGCAGATTGGAAGGAGTACGAATGAGCAAGTCGGGTGGATCGGAGTCCAAGAACACCCTCTATTGCTCCTTCTGCGGAAAGAGCCAGCACGAGGTCCGTAAGCTGATTGCGGGCCCGACGGTCTTCATTTGCGACGAGTGCGTCGAACTCTGCATGGAAATCATCCGGGAGGAGAACAAAACCTCCCTGATGAAGTCGCGGGAGGGCGTTCCTTCTCCGGCTGAAATCTTTAAGGTGTTGGATGATTACGTGGTCGGCCAGAGCCACGCCAAGAAGGTGCTCGCGGTCGCCGTCCACAATCACTACAAGCGGATCAACC
>CAYUQO010000029.1:0-36393 GCA_964446945.1 uncultured Bordetella sp. | reverse complement strand
CGCCATTGCGACCAGATCATCTACACGGCAAAGCGCACGTCGGAAGGACGTATAAGCGCGCCCTCGAAACTAATTTCTCGGGACTGCTCGCGCGGTTCCAGCCCGTCCCGGCAGCCTTACAGCATTCCGTAAAGCGCTCAACTATCATCTTTGCACGGAAAGCTTATGGAGGTGACGATGCGCAAGCCACGGGACTTCGACGCGGAGCTGAAGTCGCTCGAAGACAAGGCGCGAGTCCTGAAAGTCCGAAAGGTGCAACAGCTAGGTGAACTGGTCATCTCGACCGGAGCCGATGCCGTTAGTGCCGACGAACTGGCGGGAGCATTGATTGCGCTGGCCGAAACCAGGGATGCCGGAAAGAGGGAGGAATGGGCGAAGCGCGGAGCCGCATTTTTTCAAGGCCGGTCGCGGCGAACTGCATCGGCGCCTGGCCGCGATACGGGCGGCGCTTCGGTGCAATCGGGCGGCACGCAACCGGCATCAAGCGACGCGGGCGCGGCATGACATGCGTACCTGGCAGGTCGAGCGCCGCAAGCGCACGCGGCATCTGATCGAACTCGGCGGCCTCGTCATAAAGGCCAAGATCGTGGATCTAACCGGCGATGATCGCGCCATGATCTATGGCGCGCTACTTTGGATCGCCGACAAGCTCCAAAGCGATCACGGCCAACACGCGCGAAACGTGTGGACCGCAAAGGGGAAGCAGGCGTTCGAGGATGACTGAGCACAGAATCGCCAAACGACCCCCACTCGACGTGTTTGGAAGGCTTGGCGTTGGCCGAAAAATTTGACACTTTTCGTTACCGGACATGACCGTCAGTAATGCATGCAAATTCAGACGTAGGAGAAAGAGAGAGGGAACGGTCAAAACTCGCCACTTCCGGTCAGTCGGTGATGTGCCGAAATTGCGGCTGGGCCTCGCCGTTCAGTGACAGGCCGATGCTGCCTTCGGTGATCGCAGAACAGAGTGCTTATGTCCCTTTTCATCGCTTTCCCTTGTTTTGGCTTTTTTTGAGACGCGCCTGAGTGCTTCGAAGCTGGTCTTCCGTGTTCCGCAGCTTGGTGACATCGACGAACGTAGCGATGACACCCTCGATAGTTGCATCGGCCTTACGATAGGGCCGAATTGTTGCCAGAAAGACGCGCTGGCCGGAGGTAGTAATTTCCCTTTCGAATTTCTTGCCGTCCCGGATCACGGCGCGCGCGTCCTCGGCGAAATTGGGATAGTCCATGCGGTGCGTGAAATCGTCGATCCGCCGGCCTTCATCGGATGTCGTGATATTGAAAAGCTCGAGAGTGCGAGGGGTGAACCATTTGATGTGGAGGGTGGGATCGAGAAACAGCGTGCCGACATCTGTCGCAGCAATCAGGTTCTGCAGATCGCCGTGCGAGCGTGAAAGTGCTTCGAATTTTGATTTCAACTCGGCGTTTAGCGTTTGAAGTTCTTCATTCATCGATTGGGATTCTTCGCGGGAGCTTTCGAGCTCCTCAGCCGTCGAGCGATACTCCTCGTTCATCGATTGCAGCTCTTCGTTGGCGGCTGTCAGATTTTCAGTGGCGCGCTCGAATTGTTTCCGGCTGGCTTTCAGAGTGGCACGAGTCGCGCGCAATTCGTCGCGCAACCGCTTGACCTCCGTATCCGAACTTCCCGTTTCGTCGAGGTCGACTGGCAGTTGCGCTGGGCCTCCTTCGATGAACAGGACCAGCGCACGGGTTGGAGTCCCGGGCTTGTTCACAACACTCACCTGCAAGCAGATATTGCGCGATGACCCGTTAAAGGTCACGGGAATGGGAAGACTGATGCCGGATTCACCGCTCGTGAAAGCACGATCCAGCATGTAGTTCAGCTCCATGCTCAGCTCCGGCCGTACCAGAGCGCCCAGGTCGAGCGTCGGGTTTCCGGCCGGATACAGGAAGTATTCGCCAGCCTTTTCCGAGACGTGGAGAATACGGTGCAGCTCGTCTACCAGAACGCTGGGCGGCGCGGCCGCCGTCAGGGCGTCGAGATGTTCCTGTGAAGAGCCTGCGTCGCGCGGGCGATGACCCTTGCGCTCGGGACGGGGCGATCGCAGCAGGTGAAAGGTGGACGACAGTTCTGCAAGCGGGGGTGGTTCGCCGTTTAGTCGTTCTACCGATTGATAAATGCGCGCGTCGCGATCAACGGCACGAAACAGTCCCTCCGGGCGATCCACGGTTTCCGACGAGCCCACGAAAAGAAACCCTTTCGGGTTTAGCGCATAGTGAAAAAGGCTGGTGATCCTCCGCTGAAGCTCGAGATCGATGTAGATCAGAAGATTACGGCAGGAAATCAGGTCAAGGTGTGAGAACGGCGGATCTTTGAAAACACTGTGCTGGGCGAACACGACGCGTTCGCGGACTTCGTCCACGACGCGATATTGATTGTTCTCACGATGGAAAAAACGCCGCAGGCGTTCTTCGGAAACATCGGCATTCAACGCCTGGGGATAACGGGCAATGCGGGCGGTTTCGAGTGCCCTTTGATCGAGATCGGTGCCGAAGATCTGGATTTCCGGGCGGATTTTGCGATTCGCGGCTTCCTCCAAAAGAAGAATCGCAATGGAATAGGCTTCCTCGCCCGTGGCGCAGCCAGGCACCCAGACCCGAATCCGATCGTCGCGCATATTGGTGAATATTGCCGGTATGACCTTTTTCCGAAGCTGCTCAAATGAGTCCGGATCACGAAAAAATCGGGTCACGGATATCAGGAAGTCGGCGAAAAGGGACTGCAACTCATCCGGATCGCGGTAAAGATGATCCAGGTAGTCGTGCAGGCTTGCTGTTTTCGACACCTGCATCCTGCGTTCGACGCGGCGGGTTATGCTGGCCTTCTTGTAGTTCGAGAAATCATGCCCCGTCCGGTCTTTGAGATATGAAAGGATGCGGCCTAACAGCTCGGCCTGGTTCTCCTTAGCGATGGTTGCTTCGAGATGGCCCCTGGCGCGAACCAGTTCGGCGAACTGTGTGGCCAGTTCACGTACTGGCTGCACGAAATGCGCATGCCCGGCAGCGATGACGCTGCGCGGCATGGAATCGTACTCCGCTTCCGCGGGATCCTGCACGAGAACGATTCCCCCGGCTTCTTTCACAGCACCCACACCCAGTGTGCCGTCCGTTCCGGCGCCCGAGAGAATGATCGCAAATCCGTCGCTATGTTGAGCGGCAAGTGAGCGAAAGAAATGATCAATGGCCGCACGTTGCCCCCGCGGTTCGTCGAACTCCACGGCCGACAACTCACTGTCGCTGATTAACAGCTGACGATCAGGCGGGATGACATAGACATGATCGGGCTGCAGCGGCGCGCTATGTTCCACCTGCTGCACCGGCATTTGTGTTCGCGTTGCGATAACGTTGGCGAGTTCGCTCCGATACGTCGGATCGAGATGCAAGATGACGACAATGGCCGCGCCAATTTTTTCAGGCAGCGCAGCGAAGAAATCCTGAAGCGCCTTTATCCCTCCAGCCGAGGCACCGATTCCCGCAATAGGAAAGGTCGGCGCGCTATGCTTCGAGGGTTTGTTCTGATCTTTTGGCCGTTTGTTCTGATCTTTTGGAACCTTCGCCGCCACCATACCCCTCCATGCTGAGACTTATCTTACTCCGGGACCACGGTAGCGGGTCACTTCGAATTATCTGGTTTCGAAACGGCCTCGATCGCCCGCTCAACCATGCGCTCGTAATCCTGGGCCCATTGCACCATTGCGTCGCGGAAGTCCCGATCCTGAGTGCAAGATGCGATTTGGCGGAGTTCCTCCGCGCGCCTGTAAAAGCACGCCACGATTTCGTCCGCTTCCAAGTTGCGCCCCCACCTGTCAAAGCCAATTAACCTTATATCGGCACAGGATCATTGGCGATTCGGAATTTGGGAAACTCGAATGGTGATCAGCCAACGCCGCCTACTTCTTGTAGGCTCGCGCGCCGCGATCCTCGCCACCATCACGCAGGCTGAAACAACGCTGGCCTTGTGGTCCCTTGGGGAAGATCCAAATATAACCTGGGGGACAGAAGGGACGCGAGATGGTGGACTATGGCGCGAAGGCATCAGGGTATCGCGTAAATGCTGAGGAAGTTCGGGCGCGCGCGGAAGCAATGAGCGACGAAGGCAGCAAGGGAATCATGCTTCGGCTCGCCAGCTACCTCGAGCGCCTGGCGACTGATTACGACACAATAGCGGGGATGAAGTTTGAATCTGACAACACCGCCGGGCGCCAGCTTAACGGGGTAACGCAAGATGTTGCACGATCCAGACACCGTTAAGCGCTATCACAGCCGCGCGGAAGAACTGCGATCCTTCGCCAGTGCCATCAAGGACAAGCAACGCCGCGAAGACATCGAGAATTGGGCCAAGGAATACGACCAGATGGCGCTGGTCGCCGCTCAGATCAGTGGATCGTGGTGACCTCATCAGATTTCAAACTGTAAGGTGAGCTAACGTCTGCAATGGGTCAAATTTGCCCTCTCACGCGCAGACTCCAATATGTCCGCTTACGGGTGATAGAGCGGACGTTCGCGGCTGAGCAGTCGAACGGGTAATTTTGACCCAAACCGGCCATTCCATAATTCTCACAGGTCGGAGGTCTCCGAAATTGCGAGGGCGTCATCGACGCCGGGGATAACAATCAAGGCTTTCGAGTTTGGTGTGCTCCGGTAGAAGTCGGACGGCCCGAGCTTGCCGGTTTTTCGGCGGCGGTTGGAACTGTGCGTCGCGTAGTGACGCCTGCTCCTTTCAACTGCATTGCGGAAGCACGGTCATTGATGATGTATCGCCCGTCTACACTCCAATTGCTGCTGGGTGAACGTTGAACGGTAGGCCATGATAGCCCGCGAGTGCGGCATTCCTGCGAGAGGGTGAAGCTGATTTCAATGACGCCGCAGCATTTGGCGGATAACGGCCCCTGTCGCGCCCAGCACAGCGCCCGAGATGACCCACACCGCTAACCACAGCCAGTAGAAGTCTTGAGCAACCGACGGATCGACGCGTCGAAGTCCGACAATAAAACCCATACAAGCACCGAAAATTGTGGCAACGAAAAACGCGATGCGGTGCTCCGGATTCCACCGAAGAAGGTTCATTTCGGGTCGCTTGTCCTCTTCTACCAGGTTCGTCGGCTGTGCCGCCGCAGTGGCCAACATTGCCACCGGCGGCGATAACATTCTATTCGGCGCTAGGCGCCGGCGCTCGTGTCTCTCCGTTGGGCGCGCCAGCGAGTGCAATGGTGACCCATTGCAGCCCATCGATATGCGCACAGATGATGGCGATCGCTGCCATTATCGGGACTGCCAGAAACAGGCCGGAAACTCCCCAGATCAGCCCCCAGAAGGTGAGTGATAAAATGATGACAAGCGGGCTCAGGTTCAGCGATCGTCCGAGCAGGATGGCCTGTGCCACATTCGTTAGAACGAAATGTACTATGCCGAGGATAATGCCGACAACGACGAAGTCGGCAAGCGAACCGAACTGGAGCAATGCCATCAACGAGGGAAGCAGCACCCCAATTGCTCCGATAACAGGAACATACGTAAACAGAAACATCACCAGAGCCCAGAAACCCGCAAAATCAACGCCAAGCAGCCTCAAAACTCCGTAAGTCGCTGCTGCCATTGTTGCGCTCAACAGCGTGCATACACCGAGATAGGTCTGAATCTGCCGGGTAACGGTGCGGATAACTTCTTTTCCCTGGTCTCGGCCGGCATCTGTCGTCAGCCTGGCAAGTTTTGCCGGGAGATGACGCTGTTCGAAAAGAAGGAAAGCGACGAATGTCGCGACAAGCATCAGCTGGAAGAAAATTCCTCCCACAGACGTCGCGGTTCGTCCCAGCATGCCCGGGACATCAAATTTGCCGATGATTTGCGACAGGCTCAGTGCCGGCCCGAGATGCAGGAACGCGAACCATTTTGTCGACAGCGCCTCGAATTTTGAGATGTATGTGGGGCCCAGTTTAGCGACGGCGGTCGCCTCATTACTCAGGATGAGCGCAATGACATAGAGCGCGGCAGCGGCCAACACGAGCGAACTGAACCGGGCAAGCCACGGCGGAACCTTAACGCGCATGAGCCGGTCGCTGAGCGCGTTAAAGACCGTCCAGAGCAAGACTGCGAACAGAAATGGGACCAGCAAAGCCTGCCCGACCACCAGAAGGCCGATCACGACAGCGGTGCTCACAAGCCAATTTGCGATCGATGCGCTATCGATTTTCATGAACATTCACGTGTGAAATTGTCCGCCTTCGGATGCTCCTGGTCGGCCGGAAACCGTCTGCGCTGACGCTATGCGTGCCTACATTGGAAGAGCGACCATTCTTCCACAAGCCGATTCATCGGTTCGGGTGACGGCCAGGAACGAGTTCAAATTATCTGCTCCAATGCCGGCGCGCCATCACAATGTTTAGCGACACGCGAGAGCATCGGATTGTCAGAGGGAAATGCAAGGGGGATTGTACTGACCCGCTGGCGCGGGAACTCGGGAGTGACCCCCCGGTCGATTGAGGTTCAAGCAGCCCAATCTTGCATGCAGAGACTTCCCGATGGCTGAGCCCGGCCTTTTGCGCTGGTATCGCAATGCGCGTAGAGTTGACAAAGGGCGGTCGGAACTGTGCCCACCCTCTGTCAAGAATTGATTGTCGGCAACGTCCCACGCGTGATCGTCAAATGTGAGCGGTTACGGTCCGCGTGAGCGCGCGCCGGTTACCCGCGCGGTTGTCGTCGCCAATCCACTTGAGATCCGGCGCATCACAAGGTTTTTCCAGTTGGGACATCCATTTTGAACATTTCTTTGCTGGGAACCATATTGGGTTTCCCGCTCCATCCGGTTCAACCCGAACCGCCGATTCGTTCCGAACTGTTCAGCGTCGAGCGACTGGAGCAGCACGCCGCAAGCCTCGCCGGGGCCCAGCGCATTACACCAAAACTGACACGCGGACGTCCGCTGAGTCCGCGGCTCTACGACAATGCGAAAGTTCTGATGGAAAGCTATCGCGCCATCATTCACGCCACGTCGGCGCGCCGGACGATCACGCCCGCGGCCGAATGGCTGCTCGACAATTTTCATATCGTCGACGCGCAGATCCGCGAGATCAAAGTCGATCTGCCGCCGCGCTTTTACCGGATGCTGCCGAAGCTGGCGGATGGGCCGCTGCAAGGCTATCCGCGGGTATTCGGCGTGGCGTGGGCGCTTGTCGCCCATACCGACAGCGCCTTCGATATCGAAAAACTGACTCGCTTTATCGGGGCCTATCAGCGGGTGCAACCGCTCACCATTGGTGAATTGTGGGCGCTCGCGATCACAATCCGCATTACTCTGGTGGAAAATCTGCGCCGGTTGGCGGAAGCGGTTGTGCTGCGCCTCAGCGCAAGCCAATTGGCCGATGCGCTGGCGGACCGATTTTCGGCCGGCGATCGCGAGCCGGCGTCTGCGATCCTCCAAAGTCTTGATAGCGCTCCGTGGTCCGCTGCATTTGCGGTCCAACTCTCGCAACGATTGCGGGACCGGGACCCCGATACGACACCCGCGTTGCGTTGGCTGAACGACAGGCTGGCCAGAGAAGGCACCACGACAGACGAAATCGTGCGTGAGGAGGTTCAAATCCAAAGCGCCATGAACGTGACCGTTCGCAACGTGATCACCGGCATGCGCTTCGTCTCGACGATCAACTGGGCTGAGTTTTTTGAGAGCGTCAGCCCGGTTGATGCAGTTCTTCGCGGTGGCAGCGATTTCGCTGCGATGGATTTTGCCACGCGCGATCTTTACCGCCGCGCCATCGAACAACTGGCGCGCCAGTCGAACCGCGATGAACCCGACGTCGCCATTCGCGCGCTCGCGGCTGCGACACGTGCCGCTGCCGCACTCGGCGAAAAGGATCGCGCCGCCTGCCGGGTATGCGATCCGGGATATCATCTGATTGCGGAAGGTCGTCGGGACTTCGAGAAGGAGTTGGGCTGCCGTGTGCCGTCGCGCACGCGGCTGTTCCGTCTCCAATCCGATGCCGGCGTGATGAGCTATGTGGGAATGATCGCGATCGTCACGGCGATCGTTCTGGCCACTGCCTTACTCGGCACATCCCGTGCCGGGTTCGGCGGCTGGACGGTTTTTCTGCTCGCCATCACCGGTCTGATACCGGCTTCGGATGTTGCCGTTGCCATTGTGAATCGTACGATTACCCGGAGGGTCGGGGCAACACTCCTGCCGGGATTGGAGCTCGGGCAAGGAATTCCTGCAGATTTGCGCACGATCGTCGTCGTTCCGACAATGCTTGCGAGCGTTCCGGAAATCTGCAGGCAGGTGGAGCGGCTCGAAGTTCACCACCTTTCCAACCCGGACTTAAATCTTGTGTTCGCGCTTTTGTCCGACTGGCGCGACAGCGAAGCGGAGCACGGCGTGAACGACCAGATGCTTCTCGCCGAAGCTGCGGCGGGAATCGCAAGGTTGAACGAACGCTATGCCATCGCGGATGGCCGACAGCGGTTCTTCCTGCTCCATCGCCGGCGTCTGTGGAATGCAGGTGAGGGAAAATGGATCGGTTGGGAACGCAAACGTGGCAAGCTGCATGAACTCAATCGGCTTCTGCGCGGTGCCACCGATACGACTTTCGTCTCGATCGACGGCGGAGTCCCTTCGCTGCCGGCCGGCATCCGTTACGTCATCACACTGGACTCCGACACGCGCTTGCCTATCGGGGCGGCAAGGCGGCTGGTCGGGAAAATCGCCCATCCCCTCAATCGTCCGCATTTTGATCCGCGCAGCGGCCTGGTCGTGCATGGTCACGGTATTCTTCAGCCCCGCGTAACACCGTCCTTGCCCATCGGGGATGAGGGATCACTGTATCAGCGTGTATTCTCCGGCCCCGACGGACTCGATCCATATGCGCTGACGGTTTCAGATGTGTATCAGGATCTCTTCGAAGAGGGTTCCTATTCGGGCAAGGGAATCTACGAACTCGATGTTTTCGAGTCCGCTCTTGCTGGACAGATTCCGGAAAGCGCCGTGCTCAGTCACGACCTGCTGGAAGGCATCTTCACACGCGCGGGCCTCGCCACCGATATCGAAGTGGTCGAGGAATTTCCGTCGCGTTACAGCGTGGCGGCCGCGCGGCAGCATCGCTGGGTACGCGGCGACTGGCAGTTGCTGCCGTGGATATTCGGCTTCGGCGGCGCAACGCGCAGCGGTAGTGCGAAGACCGCAATTCCGCTGATGGGGCGCTGGAAACTTTTCGACAATCTGCGCCGTTCGCTTTCCGCGCCTGCCGCACTTCTGACTTTCCTGATCGCGTGGTTCCAACCCGTTCCCGTTGCCGCGATCTGGACGATTTTCATCCTCGTGACGATCATGCTGCCGCCGCTGATCCCGGCAATTGCCGGAATCATGCCCCGCCACATGGGCATCTCAATACGGAATCACTTCCGTACACTGCGCCGCGATTTCGAACTGGGTCTTCAGCAGAGTGCTTTCCTGATCACATTCCTCGCCCATCAGGCATGGGTGATGACCGACGCAGTCGGCCGCACGCTGTTTCGCCTGTCCGTCCACCGGCGGCATCTGCTGGAGTGGGTCACGGCGGCGCAAGCGAGCGATGACTCCACATTCGATCCACGCGGATTTGCAGTGCAGATTGCAACGGGCGTTGGCTTCGGCGCGATCGTCACCCTTGGCCTTTACTTCCTGGGACGGCATGCATGGCCGATCGAGGCGCCGTTCGCCGCTTTGTGGGCATTGTCGCCGCTTGCAGCGCGCTGGGCCAGTTTGCCACCGCCTGCCGCGGGTCACCTGACAATTGCGCCAGGCGATGCGCAGGCGCTGCGTCTCATCGCGCGCCGCACGTGGCGGTATTTCGACACGTTCGTCACCGCGGACGACAACATGCTTCCGCCGGACAACTTTCAGGAATCTCCCAAACCCGTCATCGCCCACCGCACGTCACCCACAAATATCGGCCTCTATCTGCTGTCCGTGGTCGCAGCGCGCGATTTCGGCTGGCTGGGAACGCTCGACATGCTTGAGCGCCTGGAGGCGACGCTCGCGACGATGGACCGAATGGAGCGTTTTCGCGGTCATTTCTACAATTGGTATGAGACGCGGGATTTGCGCGCACTTGAGCCGAAATACATTTCATCCGTGGACAGCGGGAATCTCGCCGGACATCTGATCGCAGTCGCCAATGCTTGCCGCGAAATTCTCTCCGCACAAGCCGGAAATCCGGACTGGATAGCGGGGCTCCAGGACAATCTGGCGCTTGTGCGCGACGCGGCGCAGACCCCCACCAGGGATCACGGCGCTCCGGACGCGGCGCTCGCGGCGTTGGTAACTGCAATCGACGCATTCGCGGATGCGCTCCGCGATCCCCCTGCAACACCGTCCGGAATCGCGCGTCGCCTCGATGAGCTCGCGCAAAAGGCAGGCACGCTCGATGAGCATGCGCGCCTTTGGCCGGACGCGCAGCCGCACGTCGCGGGTTCCGAAATCGCAATCTGGACCGCCGCTTTGCGAGCGGCGATTGCGGCGCACAGCCGTGACCTTTCTTCCCTGATGCCCTGGGCGGATCTGATTGCCGGGAACGCGGCTGCGGGCGATGTCATGCGCGCACTGGACGGCATGCCGACGCTCGCCGCACTTCCCGAACATTGCGAGGCGGTGCTGAAGACTCTGCGCGGCCGGACGGACCGGAACCGCGATCAGACCTTGATAAAGTCACTCGAAACATCCGCGGATAATGCCTGGCTCCTCGCGCAGCGCCTGGCCGCAGTCGCGCATCACGCAACGGCTCTGTTCAATGCGATGGATTTTGGCTTCCTGTTCGATCCCGCGCGCCAACTGCTGTCGATCGGTTATCGCGGCGCGGATGGCAATCTGGATTCGAGCTATTACGATCTGCTCGCGTCCGAAGCGCGGCTTGCCAGTTTCATCGCGATTGCGAAAGGCGATATCCCCGCCCAGCACTGGTTTCGCCTCGGACGCACACTGACGCCGATCCACCGGGGCTCCGGTCTGATCTCGTGGTCAGGATCAATGTTCGAATATCTTATGCCGTCGCTCGTCATGCGGGCGCCTTCGGGCAGCCTTCTGGAACAGACAAATCGATTGATCGTTCGGCGGCAGGAGGAATATGGCAACGAGTTGGGCGTTCCGTGGGGCATGTCGGAATCGGAATATAATCTGCGCGATATCGAGCAGACCTACCAGTATTCCAGCTTCGGCGTGCCCGATCTCGCCTACAAGCGCGGTCTCGCCGAAAGCACCGTGATCGCGCCTTATGCCAGCGGGCTGGCAACCATGATCGCTCCCGGCGATGCGGCGCGGAATTATGCGCGCATGGCGGGTCTTGGCGCGCGCGGAGCCTATGGTTGGTACGAAGCGATTGACTACACGCCCGCCCGGCTCCCCGAAGGAGCGAATTTTGTGATCGTCCGCGCTTACCTGGCGCATCACCAGGGGATGACGGTCGTCGGGATTGCCAACGCACTGCACGATGGGCAGATGCGCGCACGTTTTCACGCCGAACCCATCATACAAGCCACCGAGCTGCTGTTGCAGGAGCGCATGCCGCGCGATATCGCGCTTGCGCGGCTACCTCTGGAACGGGCGACCGGAGCCGCCGTGGTCGAAACGCTCATGCCCGACGTCCACCGCCATTACACAACGGCGCATTCGCGCATTCCCCGCACGCATCTTTTGTCGAACGGCCCGTATTCAACGATGATCACGGCCGCCGGATCGGGATATAGCCGCTGGCACGATATCGCGGTCACCCGCTGGCGCGAGGACGTCACCTGCGACGGCTGGGGCACCTATGTCTTCCTGCGCGATGTCAAAAGCGGCGAAATCTGGTCGGCCGCCTATCAGCCGAGCGTAGCCGAACCCGATACTTACGACGTCACGTTTTCCGAGGATCGGGCCACGATCGCGCGCACCGACGGCACGATTGCGACAACATTGGAGCTGACGGTATCGCCGGAAGACGATGCGGAGGTTCGCCGCGTGTCGATCTCCAATCATGGCGCCCGTGCGCGTGAGATCGAAGTTACCACTTATGCCGAGCTTGCGTTGGCGCGTCAGGCTGACGACGTCGCGCATCCGGCGTTTGGCAAGCTCTTCGTACTGACCGAGTACGTGCCGGAGCTTGGCGCCATCCTGGCGACGCGACGGCGCCGTTCCCAGGGCGACCCTCAGGTGTGGGCCGCACATTTGGCCGTGGTCGAAGGCGACACCACCGGAGAGGTGCAGTTCGAGACAGACCGGTCGCGGTTTCTGCATCGCGGCCAAACCATTCGCCTCGCTGCCGCGATAACCGAGGGATGGCCGCTGTCCAACACGTCGGGACCCGTGCTCGATCCGATCTTCAGCCTGCGCCGGCGTGTAACCGTGCCCCGTGGCGGCACGGTGCGTATCGCCTTCTGGACAATCGCAGCGGCGTCACGCGAAGCCGTGATCGGCCTCGCCGACAAGCATCACGACGCGATGGCCTTCGAGAGGGCCGCCACGCTTGCCTGGACCCAGGCGCAAATGCAGCTCCAGCATCTTGGTTTGGATGCGAACAAAGCACATCTGTTCCAGCGGCTTGCCAATCACATCCTCTATTCCGATCCGACTTTGCGGCCGGCCCCGGCCGTGCTGAAGCACGGAATTCGCAAGGCATCGACGCTTTGGGCACACGGCATTTCCGGCGATCTTCCCATCGTTCTGGTTCGTGTTGCCGAGCACGACCATTTGGAACTGGTCCGGCAGCTTCTGCGGGCACATGAATATTGGCGGCTGAAGCAGCTCGCGGTCGATCTGGTGATCCTGAACGATCGCTCCACCTCCTATGTCCACGATCTGCAGACCGCAATCGATGCATTGTTGCGGGTGAATCAATCCATGCCGCGGCTGGCAAGCGATGAAGCGCGTGGCGGGGTGTTCGTCCTTCGCGCGGATCTGGTTTCGCCGGACGTCCGCAACCTGCTTCACGCCTCGGCCCGCGCTGTCCTTTACGGGGATGGCGGATCACTGGCCGAGCAGATCAATCGCGCACGGGTATTTATGCCCGCCGCTCCACCCCCGGCCAGGAACTCGGCACCGATATCGGTTCGCGAAACGTCACTGAAGAAACCGTATCTGGAGTTCTTCAATGGCCTCGGCGGCTTCGCAGAGAACGGCCGCGAGTATGTTACCGTCCTGGAAGGCGGCAATCGCACGCCGGCGCCCTGGATCAATGTCGTTGCCAATCCGCAATTCGGTTTCACGGCCTCGACCGATGGCAGCGGGTTCACATGGTCGGTGAACAGCCAGCAGAATCAGCTCACGCCGTGGTCCAACGATCCCACCGCCGATCAGCCCGGCGAAGCGATCTATCTGCGCGATGAGGAAACCGGTGAAGTTTGGAGCCCGACGGCGCTTCCAATCCGGCAAAAGTTCGCGACTTACTGTGCCCGGCATGGACAGGGCTACTGCAAGTTCGAACACGACTCACACGGAATAGGTCTCGAACTTCTGCAATTTGTTCCTGTCGAAGACCCCATCAAAATCGCGCGCCTCAAGATCGTCAATCGGTCCGGCCGGGAGCGACAGCTATCCGTTACGGCTTATGTTGAATGGGTTCTGGGCCAGAACCGCGCAGCAGCCGCACCATTCATCGTCACGGAGATCGATTCGACGACTGGCGCAATGTTCGCGCAGAATCCATGGAGCAATCAGTTCGGCGAGCGCGTTGCGTTCGCCGACCTGAACGGCCGGCAGACCGCATACACTGGAGATCGCTTCGAATTCATCGGACGGGACGGCGCACTCAACCGTCCGCTGGGGCTTTCGCCGGGCACCGTACTTTCCAATCGCGTTGGCGCTGGCTTTGATCCGTGCGGCGCCCTGCAGACACAGCTGCGGCTCGCCGCCGGGAGCACCACAGAGATCGTGTTTTTCCTCGGACAGGGAAATTCGAAAGCTGACGCACAATCGCTGGTCGCCAAATACCGCAAATCCGATCTCGAAAAGCTATTCGCCGAGGTCGTTAAACAATGGGACGACACGCTCGGAACCATACAGTTCCGGACGCCGGACCGGGCGCTGGATCTTCTTATGAATCGCTGGCTTCCCTATCAGACCCTCGCTTGCCGTGTTTGGGCCCGCACGGGCTTCTACCAGGCGAGCGGCGCCTATGGCTTTCGCGATCAGCTTCAGGATGTGCTCGCTTTGTGCGTATCCCGGCCCGCAATCGTGCGGGCGTACCTTCTGAAAGCCGCGGCGCGGCAATTCATCGAAGGTGATGTCCAGCATTGGTGGCTGCCGGAATCGGATTGTGGCATTCGCACGCGCATCAGCGACGACCGCGTGTGGCTCCCCTATGCGGTCGCATATTATGTTCAGGTCAGCGGCGATACCGGGGTTCTCGGAGAAATGGTCCCTTTCCTCGAGGGGCCGACGCTGCAGGATGGCCAACACGACGCCTTCTTCCAGCCCGTGATTTCGGAACGTCAGGCGAGCCTTTTCGAACATTGCGCCCTTGCGCTCGACACAAGTTCGCCGACTGGTGCGCACGGCCTGCCGCTCATGGGTACGGGCGACTGGAACGATGGCATGGACCGCGTCGGGCAAGGCGGCCAGGGCGAGAGCGTTTGGCTCGGCTGGTTTCGTTGCGCGACACTCAAGAACTTTGCCACGCTTGCGGAGCGGGCAGGCGATTTCGAACGGGCGGAGGAATGGCAAGCGGAAGCAAAGACACTGGCCGACTCGCTCGAACGAGGGGCGTGGGATGGCGATTGGTATCGGCGGGCATTCTTTGACGACGGCACGCCCCTGGGGTCGGTTTCCAACAGCGAGTGCCGTATCGATTCAATCGCGCAGTCCTGGGCGGTAATTTCGGGGGTGGCAGATCCCGTCCGCGCCGCACGCGCGATGGCCGCGCTGGATAAATATCTTGTGCGCCGCGAGGAAAAACTGGCGCTGCTGTTCGCACCACCTTTCGACGAACCCGCGCGAGATCCCGGTTACATCAGGGGATATCCGCCCGGCATACGCGAAAACGGCGGACAATATACGCATGCCGCAGTGTGGGCGGCGCAAGCATTCGCGATGCTGGGCGACGGCGACCGAACGGCCGAATTGCTGGCGATGCTCAACCCCGTTTATCACGCCGACACTGCGGACAAAGTCCAGCGTTACAAGGTGGAACCCTATGTCGTTTGCGCGGACATTTATTCGATCCCTCCCAATGTCGGACGCGGCGGATGGACGTGGTACACGGGCTCGGCGGGGTGGATGTATCGCGTGGCGCTGGAATGGCTCCTTGGCTTTCACGTTCGGGGCGCCAATCTGGTGCTCGCTCCCTGCATTCCGCGCGGTTGGCCCGGGTTCGAGATCACCTTTCGCTACGGCTCGGCGCGGTATGATGTCGTGGTGGAAAATCCGCTCGGCGTCTGCGGCGGGGCACTGGCAATCAAGCTCGATGGAAAAATACTGACAGCCAAACGGGAGATGCTTATCCGACTGGTGGATGATGGCGCCACCCACAGGATTCAACTTGTTCTTGGATAATTTGATGAGGCTGGGCGATGCGCGCTCTCGTCGCCAGACGGCACGGTCAGGTCGCATGGTCTGTTGGACGCATTGGTGCAGATGCACAATCCCGGTTTCGCTGGGCGGACCGCGGTGGTCAACCGGTGAATCCTCCTGTCCGTTACGGCTTCGGCAGCGTCCTGATCAAAAAATCATGGCCAGGGATTTGGGAGCAACGGTGAGAGTTGATTTTGCACACGACAGTCTGCGTTGTGAAATCGATGTGGAGTTGTCTGCGGTTCGGTGGGCCAGATCAGGCATAAACTCCTGATCTTCAAAGCCCGCACGCCGGGCGAAGCCGGCATATCGCGGGCGGCAGAGGACCATGTCGTGAAGACGGAAACTGAAGTCGCAGACGCTTCACGCCTGAACGGAATCCGCATTATGAAATGGTGGAACTCCAGTTTTAGCGGCGCTCACGGGCACTGTAACCGTTTGGACTATCCCAGGAGCTTTCTGAGATCGCGACATTCGGCAAGAATCTCCCTTCGATGCTTGACGAATGCCTCCCAAAAGTCTCGCCCGCCAGGCGATTCCGCCGCACTGTCACGGACAATTTCCCGAACATCGCGCTCCAATGCGGGCATGAGCTTGTCCAACATCTCGCGAAGATGGCTCTTCGCATCCCCGCTCATTTGAGGGGTCGCAGCCTTCCATTCGGCGATCGCCGCGAAAATGTCGATATGCGACATGCAATTTCCTTCAGCTGGTGGCAGGCTGATACAGGTTCGTGCATAACGGCCCCAGGGGACAGAAGGGAGCCGGCGATGTTAGCCGCCTTTGTGAGTTGGTGATATCGCGAAGCCGTCAATTGGGCAGTGAGGATCGCAATGGAATATGCAACATTTCGAGAGTGGCTGACCAAATGTGGGTGCCGCTTTGACACGCAGCACGAAAAGCGCGGAGAAAGTCATGGAACTGTAACGATCCACCGCGAGGGGCGGACTGCGGCATTGCCACTGGTCGGCTCGCGACACGAACTTGATTCGCGTTCGGTGCGCCAGGTCTGCGAAGCGCTCGGTCTCAACTGGTCCGATCTTCCCGGGCCAAAAGGCCGTGCCTGAGACCTCCGGCACTGGTGTGGAAATCGGGCTTACTTGTGATAACCCAGACCACGCCGATATCATCGTGAATCGTTTTTGGTGGAGGTTTGGCTCTGTTCCGCCAGGTGGAACGGCGGCTCAGGAGAAGACAAAACGCGAAGGCGCCTGACTTACGACCCCTTTACCGTTGAGGCTGATACATGACGACCAGGGAGGCAAACACGTCGATCAAAGACAACCCGCTGGTCCGCGCCTTAGCCCGATGGGAGAACGAAGGCGGCAGAACCGATTCAGGTCGGGAAGAGCGCGACGTGCTGATTCAGGAAGAAACGCACATCTTGCAATGCCTGGGGGCGGCCGTCATCGCGCGCTGGAACAGTCTGCCCACGGAAGTCCAGCGGGAGCTTTTTGCGAGCGCTGTTTCGGTCAGCGACCCGCTACCCGTGGCCGAACTGAAAGCGCAGATCGCCCGCTTCCTTCACAGTCATAAGGACCTGTGACCGCGGATTCAATGACGACTGCTCCTTAAGCAGCCCTACGCAACCGGTTTCGGCGCTGGATGTTCGGCCAGAATTCCGCGCTGCGGCCGCAAACACGTACCAAATTGATCAGATTCCCCTCGTGGATCCAGTCATTCTTGTTCATTCGATCGAGGCGTGTGCGTGCCAAATCGGGGGGAGTGTGTCACGGCTTTACTGCAGCCAATCACTACAGTGGCAGTGTTTCTGTTATTTATATGACGTTAGATATTGAATTACTTCTCCAGGCACCCATTTATAAGCGCGCTATTCCGCAAGCATCCCAACGCGTTTGATAGAAGGCAGGCGACGATGTTTTCCTGGTTCGTGCCGCCAATTGTGGTTCCAGCGCTCATTCTGATGATTGTCGCGATATACGTGATCGTTCAGCACGCGTAATCGATTTGGACGATAGGTGGCGATGAAGAATAATTACATCGGCTATGCCATCCTCTTTGCAATCGTCTTGCTCGCAGCCTGGGCGGCCACAACCACGCCGATGCCGTTTCTCAATCACTAGCGCAGCAGCGCCGGATTTCGCTCCGCCTTGCTGATCCGCCTGCGATCACGTGAGGGCCACATCAGTGGGGCTTCGCAAACATACCCACAATTGCCGCCGCACCCCTGGTATGGCCCTTGAGCCTTGATTCCAGCTCCTCCAGCGTGAAGCCTGGCGGCAACGCATTTGGTTGAAGATCGTTTGCGATGACGCGAAACACATAATGATGCGGTGAACCTGGCGGCGTGCATGGCCCGGAATAATAGCCAACTCCCTCGGTGCTCTTGCCACCGACATATTTCCGGGACGGCTTGCTCACCTCGCCTTCCGCGAAGGACGTCACGTCCACGGGAATGCCGTAGGCAACCCAATGTGTCACACCAACCCCGCCATAGCCTTCCTGATCGACGATGGTGAATGCATAACTTTTCGTCCCCTCGGGTGGATTGTTCCAGGACAATTGTGGCGAGACATTATTACCGACGCAGTTCGGATTGGGCGGTGATTTGTTGGAAACCCTTCGCGGCAACATTCCGCCGTCGTTGAATGTCGTCGACGTCAACGTAAAACCCGCGGCCGCAGTTGGGATCATGCTCAGTGCCAGGATTGTCCCAAAGGCTGCAAGCAGGGCTTTCAAATGGGTGCCCGATACCATGAACATTCTCTCAAGCGGTTGAGATGCCATGCTGGAGCACTCCAAATCGAAGTCAGCAACGGCAGAATTGGAGTTCCCCCGTTCCATAATGCAGCCTGCGCATTTGGGCGCGGAG
This sequence comes from uncultured Bordetella sp., assembly GCA_964446945.1. Taxonomy (GTDB): domain Bacteria; phylum Pseudomonadota; class Alphaproteobacteria; order Micropepsales; family Micropepsaceae; genus CAIYRG01. Next base: position 18,028 of record CAYUQO010000029.1, on the reverse strand, counting down.
CCGCGGCGGGTAGTGGTACAATTTCGCTCTGATCCGACCGATTCGCTAACGTGCCGCAAAGAGCGTAAAATATCATTATTGGCGGTACGAACCTGTTGGGCACCGCCAGCCGAGAGGGCGCAAATCCTGCGCGTGCTCCCGCCCAGAACACGGGAGGCGCATGTCACGGGCGGCCGAATTGCGCGAAAAATCCCGCGCTTACCTCGAACAGTCGGAGAAAGAAACTGATCCAAATATAAAGCGATCGATGGCAAGCCACGCATTTTTCCTGGCGCAGCTCGCGGAGAAAATCGAGCGCAATGAAGGTGGGAAACGATGGGCAGGGATTTTTTTAACGGAGACAAATCGTGTCCACGAGAAAGCAGATATTAGACTCTTACGATCATAATATCGCGCAATTCCAGATGGAGATTAAGAAAGAGCCTGATGCTGCGAAACGCGCGGCGCTGGAGGAATTGCTTGTGCAGGAGAAAGCAAAGCGCGAGGCAATGTCGCGCTCCTAAGCGTTTTGCATTTCCAAATCCTCCAGCACCTTCACCCGGTGGCTTCCCTTTCCATCTGTACGATATGGCAGTATGGCCCTTCTGATCCCGCCAGATGCGTCACTGCCCGGGCTTCTTCCTGTCTGTGCTCAACCACGCCGCGGCAACGTTAGAAGGGTGCTGATAACGCGGTTGGGCCCGATTTCCCCACGGCTCTTGTTGCGGATTTTTCCCTCTGGCAATGACCCTGCCGATATGCCGCCGGGGGATGAATGCCGAAAAAACTTCACATGGCGTCATCCGGATGTCGTTGGATGTCGTTTTATCTTTTTGAGGCTGGTGTCGAACCTTGGGGGGGGGTAGAGTGCCGGACGGTCAGGGGTGTCTGAACGATGGGCTCAACCCCTGTGAAATTTCGAAAACTCGCCGAACGGCTTCTCTCTTTCGAACCGCGTTCGCAAGAAGCCGGCGACAGATCGGCGGCGTTTTCTGTCACCGAAAAAATGCGGCAGCGGCTCTCAATACTGACCGGAGCGGCCGGGTTTCGGGCTGTTCTGGCCCGCGCCCTGGCCCTCGCAGCTGAGGAAGTACGCTGGCTAAATGGAGTCCATATCGCTGCGAATGGAACATTGGAGGGGCTCGATGAGATTTGCGCGAAATTGCCGGAGGAGGAAATCGCGCGGGGAGAAGCCGTTCTTATCGCGCGCCTCATTGAGCTATTCGTGACATTTATTGGCGACCTGTTGACGGCGCACCTGCTGCGGGACATCTGGACCGAAGTCTCCCCGGATGAACTGGATTCCGGAGCGAAGGAACACAATGGCTAGGACGCGAGACCGCATTAAAGGCACACGCCCCTCAGGGGCCGCTGCGAGCGCGCGACGGAAAGTGACAATCCGCAAGCTGGCCACCGGAGTTCCCGGTCTGGACGGCATCATGAATGGCGGCTTGCCCGAGTTTTCGTTCAACATCATCACGGGTGGTCCTGGCTCCGGCAAGACGACAATGGCCCATCAATTCATCTTCGCCAATGCGACGCCGCAACGCCCCGCCCTCTATTTTACGATTCTCGGCGAGTCGCCTCTCAAAATGCTGCGCTATCAGCAGCAATACACGTTCTTCGATCCCGCGCGCCTGAACGGTGCCATCCGTTTCATCAACCTCAGCGACATTGTCCTCAAAAGTGACTTGGGCGAGGTGCTGAACGAGATCACCAAACAGGTGGAGGCGGCCGGCCCCGCAATCGTGGTGGTGGATTCCTTTCGCACCGCGCTGCGTAAACGGACCGGCACGGACGAGATGGAGGTGCAATTTTTCGTTCAGCAACTGGCGCAATATCTGACCAGCTGGGAAGCCACGACATTTCTCATCGGTGAATATTCCACTGCCGAAATGAACGAGAATCCGGTGTTCACCGTCGCCGACGGCGTGTTCTGGTTATCGCAGGTGACCGAACGCAATTCGGTGGTGCGAAAGCTGCAGATTATCAAACTGCGCGGCCAGAGTTCGGTGCCGGGACTGCACACCTTTCGCATTACTGAGAACGGCTTGCAGACCTTCTCGCGCACTTTGGGGCTTGAACACCGGCAGGCGCGGCCGAGCAGGCGTCCGCGCCTGTCCATCGGCATTCCTGAACTGGATGCGATGATGGGCGGCGGCATTCCGCAGGGCGACAGCCTTCTGATTGCCGGTTCCTCAGGTACGGGCAAATCGGCGTTCGGGACCCATTTCATCACCGAGGGTCTCAAGCGTGGAGAACCGGGAATCATGGCAGTGTTCGAGGAACGCCCGGAAGACTGCATCCGCCGGGCGCGCCATTTGGGACAGGACCTCGACGCTGCGACCCACGAAGGCAAGCTCAAGCTGCTTTACCTGCGCCCGCTCGATCTTTCGGTGGACGAAAGCCTGCAAGCGATCATCGATGCCGTCCGTGATACCAAGGCCAGACGGCTGGTGATCGATTCCCTGGTAGGCTTCGAGATGGCGCTGGCGCCGGGATTCCGCACCGATTTTCGCGAATCGCTGTACCGGATGATGGCGTCACTGACAAATACGGGCGTCACGGTCCTCAGCACGGTTGAGCTGGACGAATCATTCACGGAATTTCGTTTCAGCCAATACATGGTGTCGTTTCTCGCCGACGATATCGTGCGTTTGCGTTATGTGGACATTGATGGCGAGTTGCGGCGTATCCTGGCGGTCATCAAGATGCGCGACAGCGCGCATAGCAAGAGTATTCGCGAATATGAAATCACCCGAAGCGGCGTCGAATTGACCGGCACGCGCCTCGATGAATATCGCGCTCTGATCAGCGGCATTCCGGCCTATTGGAAAAAGCCATGAACCACGAAGGCGGAGTGAGCTCGGACGGAAGCGCTCGCGATTTTCCCATCGGTTGCGATAACCTGCTGGACCTCTCACCTGTGCCGATGGCAGAGGTGGAAGGCGATCTTCATCTCGTGCGCTACGCCAATCCGGCATTGTGCCGGCTGCTGGACAAATCATCCGCGGAGCTGAACGGAAGACCGTTCGCCGAAGCGATTCGCGTGGACGAGTCCTGTCTCGCGGTGCTGGATCGCGTTTACCAGACTGGCGAAGCCGCAACCCATACGGACCGTAGACCACCTCCAAATCGGGCTTCCCGCTGGTCCTACGCGATGTGGCCGATTCTGGATGCCGGCCGGCCCGCCGGGGTGATGGTGCAGGTGATCGAACCCACTCTTTTGGATGCGCAGGCCGGTGCGATCAGCGAGGCGCTGTTGATCTCTTCGGTGTATCAGCATGAACAAACGGAATCGGCGCAAAAGCTCAATGACCTGCTGCATGAAGAATTGGCCGAGCGAAGACGCGTCGAAGAGGCGCTGCGGCAGGCTCACGTGCGCCTGGAACGCGCGTTCGAATTCGACCAGGCCGTCATGGCGAGCATGAGCGAGGGTCTTTACACGATCGACCGCGAGGGTGTGCTTACCTCCATGAATCCTGCGGCGGAGACACTTCTGGGGTGGTCCTTCGCGGAGCTCACCGGACAGAACGCGCATGACAGGATGCATCACCATCATTCGGATGGCAGGTCATTCCCGGCCAAAGAATGTCCGCTGTTGCGGGTCATCCAAACCGGCGAACCACTGACCGGCCAGGAAGACGAGTTCATTCGCAGCGATGGAAGCTCGTTTCCCGTCATTTATAGTGCCGCACCTGTTCGCGCGGCTGATCACACCATGGGACTGGTTGTTGTCTTTCGTGACATTAGCGAACGGCGCGCCGCGGAAGAACGAGAACATGCGCTCTCGCAGGAAATCGCGCATCGCAACAAGAACCTGCTGACGATCATTCAGACCATCGTGTCGCGCAGCCTGGCAGAAAAGCGAACGCCCGAAGAGGCGCGCAGCACGATCCTGCAGCGCCTGCAGGCGATCGCGAAGAGTCAGACCGCCATCGAGAGCGGAGGTTCTATCGGTGCCACGCTGGAGGAAATTGCGCGGCTCGAGTTCGAAGCCTTCTCCGGCCGAATCGAGAGTTCGGGTCCCAAAGTGCTGCTGAATTCGCGGGCGGCGCAGACATTCGCAATGATTCTGCATGAACTCGCTACCAATGCCATGAAGTATGGCGCGCTCTCGGCGCCGGCCGGCAGGGTTAGCGTCGCATGGTCCGTTGAACGCATCGATGCAGACGCACAATTGCGGTTTCGCTGGGTGGAGCGCGGAGGTCCCCTTGTGAAACCTCCTGCCCGCTACGGCTTTGGCAGCGTCCTGATCGAAAAGATCATTGCCCAAGATTTCGGGGGCCGTCCGAGGATGGATTTTACACCCGAAGGCCTGCGCTGTGAAATCGATGTCGCGCTGTCTGCGGTTGTGCCCGACAGAATAGGTGAAAACTCCTGATCATCGCGGAGCGGAACGGAAATGATTTGGGCCGCCTCGACGATCGTTTTGGCCGCGGAGCTTTTACGCAAAGGCACGGGTGCGCTGTCCGGCAAACTGCAATTTGCAGGCATGCAGAACGAGGGCCGCTTACTTGCGTCTGGCCGAGCCTTTTCCGCTATGTGGGCGGGTAGAGCCACGCAGCGTGGAGGTGAGTGCCCCGCGCTCCTTTGAGGTGTCTCTGTCGCTTGCGATATGGGGCTGATCGTAGAGGACCACACCCAACAGGGAACTGTGGACCTCCAATTTTCCGTTGTAGCTGATGAATCCCAGCCTGCGGAATTTGTTCATAAAAAAACTTACCCGCGCCCGGGTCGTTCCGATCATTTCTGCCAACGTCTCCTGACTCACCTTGGTTATGATCGGCTCGGGTTTGCCCTCCTTCCCGAAATTGGCCAGCAGAAGGAGAGCCCGTGCCAGACGCTTTTCACTTGAATTGAACAGTTGATCGATGAGGTCTTCTTCGACACGAACCGTGCGGGCGAGAAGATGTGCGACGAACAGCTCGGAAAATGCCGACTCTTCGTGAAGCACGCGCGTGATTGCAGCCTTCTCGATCCGCATGATCTCGGACTCTGTCATGGCGGTCGCCGTTGACATGCGTCTTGACTGCCCGGACAGGGATCCTTCGCCGCAGAATTCGTCCTTCCCAAGCATGGCAATGACGGCTTCTTTGCCTCGTTCGGAGACGACTGTGAGCTTTATCCGGCCCCTCTGAATGTAAAACACTGAATCGGCCGTATCTCCCTGCGAGAAGAGGCGTTGATTCTTCCGGTATTTCGAAATCGTGCGGCCGGCGCCGACAATGGACAAGAATTCTTTCGGATTGAATGACAGAACATCAGTCAAAGGAGGAATTACTCCGGTTCGGTGATTGCGGCGCGGCAAAATGCATATGGCGCTTTGCATATCATACCGCAAATCGCAGGGTCATGATATTGCCGGTAGTGGTCTATACGGTACAGATCGCTCGCGCCTTCCGTCGTATCAATTTCATCCCGGAGGCTTCCGGGTTGCCCGCTCTCCCGAGTGGGACCCCTCCCAAAGGTCCGGCTGCCTCCGGCGGGGTCTCCCCCTACACGCAGCGGCTGGGGATGGCAGCGCGTGCGATGAGATGCTGGTCAGCAGTGTTTCGGCCTTCAATTCATTTCAATGGAACTTTTAACGCTTTCGTCCGTTTACGGATAAGATAGAGTGCGTCTCCAGCAAAAGCTGCGAGCGTCATTCCGCCGGAAACTACTTCAATGAAAACTCCGATAACGCGACTGGCTGTGGCCGGTCCCACGGCCAATCTTGCGCTTTCGGCTCTAAATCCGTCGGACGGACAATGTCGTTCCGCTCTTCGGAGACTGCCCGGTTAAACAAAGGAAACGGACTATGACTGAGACTCAGAAATTATATCCCGCACCCATCATGGCGATTCCGCGGGCACATTTTTCGACACTTTCCCTCGTTTTGATTGGTCTGGCAGCCGCCAGCCTGATCGCGGATTTCGGGCTGTTGGTGGGGGCGGTGTTGATCCGTTGACCGCGTGCGCTTTGGTTCAAGAGACCCGTCCATAATTGTTTGTTTGAAAGGAGCTCGCTCGATGCCGATAGGCCTGATTGTGTTAATTATTCTGGTCATCGCACTGCTGGGAGGATTCAGCGGGATCGGGGGCGGCCGCTTCTATGGAACTGGTTTCTATGGTGGGGGCGGCCTTGGTCTCGTCCTGGTTGCTGTGCTCATTCTGGTTTTGCTTGGACGATTCTGAACCACCAACTGATGGCGAGAGCTTTGGATGCCGGAACGCAGATCAATCCGCGTCATCTTTCCAGAAAGGTATCAACGTGGCGAACTTTATTCGATTTGGCAGACGAATAAACATTCCATCCAGTTTACAGATCCGCACCGAGCTGAGAGCGCTGGTCGCCGATGAAAACGCGCGCGAGCGTTGCGCGGAATCGGAAGGGTTGCCTGACAGAGCCAGTTGGCACGAAATTGTTGAACACCGCCGCCGCATGACAGACTCGGTCGCGACCGGCAAGCAAACCGACGTCTGATCTGATCATGGGAAGATTGGTATTCAACCGGCTCGTACGTGGACTGGTCATGTCCTGGAATCGAACCGGGTTCAACTTCGCGGGCAATGGCACACACAACTAAAGTGATGACCGTCTGCAATGCAACGCGGTTGTGCGCTTGTGGTTCAGTGTAGCCGGTACTGGTATTTCCATCATTCAGACGTTCGCCGCTACTCAATCAGTGTACAGTACATTTCGTATCGAATGACGATCCGGTGCTTGTAAACGCCACGCCTGATAACGATATGTACGACGCACCGCACCAGGCGGTGTGGGATGCCCGGGAGGCCCCTTCAAGCGTTCTATCGCACTCGATCCGACAGACGCACTACAGGCGGAAATTCCCTGAGTTCCGCACATTCCGCGATGTCATCGACCGTCGCAGCCATGCGCCATGTGGCGCAAACCCAAGGAGACTATTATGGAACGCATGATACCCGCAGTCATTGCGCTGACTTTGCTCGGCAGCACGGCAGTGGTCGCGCAAACCGGACAATATCGATCGGAGCAACGACAGGTTCACGCACAAGACCGCATTATTGGCGAGAGTGAGAGTCCGCGAGGCTACGGCCAAGGCCAGGGCTACAGCGAGGACCGAGGCTACGGCCAGGACCGAGGTTGCTCCCAGGACGAGGGCCAAAGGGATTGCGGGACGAGATCCAATGAGGTCCGCGACAATCCCCATTGGTCACGTGGCGACAGACTGCCACCGGAATACCGGAGCAGCCAGTATGCGGTGCCAGACTGGAGAGCCAATCATCTGAGGCGGCCGCCGCACGGCTATCATTGGGTCAGAGTCAACGACCGGTATGTCCTGGCCGCGGTCGCCGGCGGGGTCATCGCCGATATCATCATGAATGCCGAACGGGGCAGGTAAATCTCCGTACACGGGTCATGGGCCGGATGGACTCCGGCCCCTGACTGTTTTCGTCTCCGAAATCGATCCGGCTGGTCAATTGGGTACGGACATTGTCTGCCGATCGCCCTTAAATATGAAATTAATATGAGTGACTTTGCTGTTTCCAGATCAAGGAGAATAATCCATCATGGCGATTATCAACATTCTCATTATATTGATTGGAGTCGGAGTCCTGCTATGGCTTGTCAACAACTACATTCCGATGGACGGAAAGATCAAAAGCATACTGAATGTCGTCGTGGTCCTTGTCGTTGCCGTGTGGTTGCTGCAGGCCTTTGGAATTATCGGATCGCTCAGTGCGATTCAAATTCGGTAATTTCCGCTATGGCGGGCAATTGTTCGGGCAGACTTGCCATCGTTTCCTGCACTAGCGTGGCATGTCGATCGGTTTACAAACTCGAGCACCTGATTGTTGCAGGGTTAACTCGCGCCCTCCGGCCCGGCCGGCTGCATTAACCCCGGACTTCGTTGTGCAGAGCTATCTGTTCCATTCATCATCTTCACAAGCCGGGCGCGGGCACGTGAGACGCGGCTCTTCATTGATCCCACCGGGGCAGCCGCAATTGCAGCGGCCTTGTCATAAGAAAGGGCACCAACCGCGACGAGCAGTAATGCTTCCCGTTGCCGGGCGGGGAGGACAAGCATGGCGCGCCGTACATCCGAAAGCTCGCTTGCCCAATGTTGCTGCAAGGGAGGCACGGCGATGCTTTCTCCGGCATGCTGATTCCAGGCGACCTGCCTCCAACTGCGTCGCTGGTGGGAGTAGTATTCGTTTCTGGCAATGGTGAACAGCCAGGCTTTCATCTTGGTTCCTGACTGGTACGAGCGTCGCGCCCTCCAGGCTTTGGCCAATGCTTGCTGCGCTATATCCTCGCCCAGATTCCAGCCACATAGCCGTATCGAGAATGCCCGGAGATATGGCATGAGACCAATCATCTCAGCCTGGAATTCCCGATCGGACGCGACTTGAGACGGTGCAGCCGTTCCGGCTGTGTTTGGCGAGTTCATGACAGATTTGTCCTTTTGCGGCAGCCGCGACGTACTCCATTGGAGGCTGCGGTATTAGATATTGTGCCGATTTCGCAGGTGAACCGGATTTGACGTGCCAGTATAGCCGGCGCCAACCAGACAAGCTGGTCAATCCGGTACAGTGCGGTGCTGCTTATCGTTATGTAACTTGAATTCTAATCTCGATAGTTACGGTGTCTGACGCTCGCCGCCATACCGTCTGCAGATGACATTTATCATATCACCCGGCGGGCTGTTATGCATATAGTACAGATCACGAATTCGTCGAGCGCCAAATCCGTAGACGGATGGCGTGAAATGTCAGTGTCTGTAATTGATGGTTTCGCTGTCAGAAGAATGATAGAATTATCGTCTGTAATATATTTATGGCTGTAGCGGAACAAAAGACGCTGTCATCTGTTAATAACGACAGAGAGCTGAAATCCAAGACGGACTTTGCTCTTCTCTTACCTCCGTCAGCAGATGAAGAAATACGCGGGCTGAGTGTCTGAGCACAGCCATTTACGATCATTAAAGGAAAAAACAATGAAACGAACGATGCTTCTTGCTGGCGTCGCGGTATTGGCCGCAGCCTGCGCCACACCCCATCAGGACCGGATTACGTATGACCGGCCCGATCTTGTCGGCCCAACCGGCTTCACGGGACCGACCGGTCCGCCCGGCGCACAAGGTCCAGAAGGCCCAGCTGGCGCACCTGGCTATGCGTTGAGCGGCCCTCCAGGTGAAGCCGGGCCCGCCGGTCCGCGCGGTTTGCGGGGTGATGTGGGTGCGATGGGTGCTCCTGGCGCCGTTGTTGTTGGCGCTCGCGGAAACACCGGCGCGGCCGGTCCTGCCGGCGAGGAAGGTGAAGCTGGTCCTGCAGGCGCTCAAGGACCAAGTTACGCCGGGACAACCGGTCCGGTTGGTCCGCGTGGTCCAGCCGGCGAACAAGGATTTGCCGGAGACACGGGAACGCAAGGTCCAACTCTCTTTGGCCCGACTGGACGAACCGGCCGTACCGGCGCCGCCGGTGTGCAGGGCGAAAGCGGTCCAACAGGCGATCGGGGCGTTGTTGTTGCCGGAATTCCCGGTGAGGCCGGACCGTCCGGCTTGCAGGGTGAACAAGGCCGGCAGGGACGAACTGGCGATCAAGGTGTTGCAGGAATTGTCGCGGGTTGGACGCCCTATCGCGAAGTCGACTTCGATCGAAGCGGAACCACGGTTCGTCCGTCCGAGATGGACAAAATCGCCGGGATCGCGGCCTACCTGGTTCAAAACCCGTCCCTTGAGCTTGCTATAGATGGATCCAGTCGAGGTGATCGCGATCTCGGGAACCGTCGAGCGGACGCTGTCCGCGACGCGCTGATCGAGGCCGGGGTGCCGGCTTACAAGATAAGGATGGGTAAGTTTGCCGATCCGGACCGCACGCATGAAGGCCAAATCCAGGTCTTGATTAAAACGCGCGCATAGTTGCGCAAACAAGTTCCCAATATCGCTTTACATAGTAGCCGCTTGAGTCTCCTTCGCCTCATTGGCAAACGAGATTCAAGCGGTTGGGTTTAGTGCGAATCATAACCGAAGCAGGAAATCTGCGCCCCTGATGGTGCCCCAAATTTCAGTGCCGGTGATCGCAAGCGACACCTGCGAGGCAACGAGCGCAATACAGAGCAAGGCACCGTCTTCTTCCAGATAGGCGAACGCGACCAGCATCGTCAGTGCGCCCGGAATGATGTTGCTCAGCGGAAGCGGCATAAAGAGTGTAACCGCCAGCAGCAGCAGGAAGAAGCCCACAACCCGTTTGGTTGCCCTGAAAGGCGTGTGCCATCGCGGACGGATAAATCTCTCAACGAACCTTATGAGTGGAATTGCGCGATGGATAAATCCTGCAATGCGATGAGTGTCCAATGACCGGCGTGCAATAAATCCCGGCAAGACCGGGGCTTCGTGCGCCATCATCATCTGAAAACCGAAAACCGCGAGCAGGAAAGCTGCGACGATCGATATGCCGGGAATCATCGCAATCATGCCGAGAAGAAGCATCACGATGCCAAACGAACGCAGGCGGAGACTCCCGAGAAGCCAGGCCAGCGAGACGCGATCCTTTGGCGCACCTTTAAAGATCTCGGCAAACAACTGCGAGGTTGGAATGTGCGCAGCGGGTATTCCGGTAACCGGGTGGAGGTCCCGAATGATTGTTCTTGTTGATGTGAACATGCGGTGTCAGGCCATGTCGAGAGCCGGACTCGAACTCCTGAAACCCGGCAGGCGGCAGATTCGGCTTCCGCTTACGTTGAGATCACGGCCGGAGATGGTGTCCATTCTATCGAATCATTCGATCGCAGCCGGCCGAGGTTGCAGACTTTGAAATCGTCGGCCTGGCCGTTCTGCATATGGTGGTGTGCCCTCTCCGAAGACCGGCCGGGGCCGAAATTCTACGATTTGGCATCGCGTCCAAAGCGTCACCAAACGTTATCGATCTCATCGAGGATGTAACCATCCGACAGCTCGACCAGTAATATGCTGGTGTTGACCCACACCCAGCTACATTCATATGGCGGCGGGGGCAGGCCATAGGCACCATAGTCGTTCACCACATAGCGCAGAAAAAACGCCGGCAGATATGCGCCCGTGTTCCAGCTGCGGCCCCAGTATTCCCGGGGCACGCTGTAGTAGCCAAAGCCAGGTGCAAAGAAGAAGTTGGCGCGTGCTCCAGTATAGTTCCTGAAGGATGCGTTGCCGCGCCACCAGTTCGGATTGCGTTGCCAGACTGTATTGCCATTCCAACTCGATCTAGCGGATTGCCATTGGTTTCTCAGCTGCTCCTAGCGTGGCGCGACAGCTGTGCGGCTTCGTCCCGATTGTCCGGCCTGCTGTTGAGGCCTGAACTGCTGCTGCGGATTGGCCTGCTGTTGCGGCCTGCTCTGCTGCCGTGGATTCGCCTCCTGCTGGAACCTGCCCTGCTGTTGCGGATTGGTATGCTGTTGCGGCCTGCCCTGCGGTCGCTGGCTTCCTTGTTGATCATCGCGCTGTCCCCCGGAGTGATGATCCCTCTCCTGATTGTCCGCCGCCAAACCAACCATCGGAAGGCTCAGCAACAGGGCAGCTGAAGCCGCCAGGTGTCCATGTTTGTTGAGTTTCATTTTGATGGTCTCTCATACGGCCAACGGCGCAGCCACCTTCAGCGCTTGATCCTTGAAATCTTTGTTCCTTCGATGCTGACCCCGGCCATCAATCCCTGCTGGTCGAAGATAAACGCATAGGCATCGTCCTTGAGCGTCGACGTCGAGAGGTTTTTGGCAACGCCTTCATTCACGATCACTACGGTCGGGCCGACGCCGATTTCCCAGCCATCGGATTTGTGAATGTAATCGACGGCACGGTTACTCATCAGAAACACCACGTAACCGTAGGACTGCGCTCCGGCCTGAAGACCCCACGATCCGGAAAATGAATTGTAGTATTCGGTCTTCGAACCTTGTGTAAGAACGCCTTCGCCATAAGCCGCACCGAACACGAAGCCTGCTTTGATGATATTTGGAAACACCAGCACGGCGCGCGCCTGGCGCGAAATGTCGTGAGCAACGGGATTGGTTCTGTAAAGCATCTCCAAAGCGTGGTCAGCGTCTCTGTTCAGATCGCTGGCCGTCGCCGCATTGGCAGGTTCCGCAGGCACGATGGGGAAAGCAAAAGCGGACGCCCCTACGAGCGCCAGAGCCAGAAGATTGCGGCGTGTATTACTCACATTAGTCTCCTTTTTCGAAGTGCGGCTCACCCGAATGAAGCCCTGCGGAAAACCTGGATGCGTTTTGATGAAGCAACTCATGGTTAACATTGCCATCGGCGCGATTGATTTCAATCAATGGCCGATACAAATGTCCTGTTTCGGACATTGTCGCGAAATTTCTCCGGCAAGAACCGGCTGAGTTATAGTTTACACTCTCAGATAGCTTGGACGGACGCCTATAATGTTGTGCATTGCGCATGTGCTGCGGCAAAAGAACAGCCATTGCGCACATCTGATCAAAAAACAGTTTAGCCCCGGAAGCGGTTCGAGGCTGTTCAATACGATACAGTCCTGCCAGAAAACGCTACTATGATTAAGCCAAACTCATCTGATGGTTGATTCTGCCGGGCGGCAGCGGCTTGCTGGCAATTCAAATAATGGGCGAGTTATGGGTGGACGGGACCATCAAGCAATTATTTTGATATGTGATCATTTCTGCTCATAACGCATCGCGACGCGGACGTAATATTGAAGCGGGGACGTCGGAGATTCCGATCTTTGTCCCGGTAACGGCGAGCGCCCCCGCATGTCGCGAAAGTGAAGTGTGTCATGCCCCTGCCCCTGTATATCGCCCCGGTTCTGGTTGTCGTCGCATTCATCGTTGTCACAGCGACAATCAAGATCGTGCGGCAATATGAGCGCGCCGTCGTGTTTACACTGGGCCGGTTCCAGGGCGTAAAAGGTCCCGGTCTCGTCCTCCTGATTCCTTTTTTCCAGGAAATGGTGCGTGTGGATTTGCGGATCCAGGTGATTGAAATCCCCACCCAGGACGTCATCTCTCGCGACAATGTCTCCATGAAGGTCGATGCCGTTCTTTATTTCAATGTCGTCAATCCCGAGAGGGCCATTATTCAGGTCCAACGCTACCTTCAGGCCACAAACATGCTCGCCCAAACGACGCTGCGTGCAGTGCTTGGCCAACACGACCTCGACGAGACGCTGTCCGATCGCAAGAAGCTAAGCGTCGATGTGCAGAGCATCCTGGATGCTCAAACCGAAACCTGGGGAATCAAGGTCAGCAATGTCGAAATACGGACTGTCGAACTGACCGAAAATATGGTGCGCGCCATTGCCAAACAGGCGGAAGCAGAACGGGATCGCCGCGCGAAGATCATTCACGCGGAGGCAGAATTTCAGGCCTCGCAAACGCTTGTAAACGCAGCGACCATTCTTTCAAACATTCCAGCCGCGATGCAGTTGCGCTATCTGCAAACCCTGACCGAGATCGGCGCCGAACAGAATTCCACGATCATCTTCCCGATGCCGATTGATATTATCAAGCCGTTCCTCGAGATCCTCGACAGGGCAGGAACCACAGCGGTGGCCAATGGCGCGGCTCACGTCCCCGCCGCGAATTGATGTTTGCTACGAAAGGCCGCGAGATCGTATGCTGGAACCTGATCAATCCGGCACCAATGGCTGAACGATGACCCAAGCCGGGCAAAGACGTTGCTCGGGTCACGCGGACGGTGCACGCGAGGTCTGTTACCGATTTTGCTATCTGGACGAAGCCGGCAATATTGCGAACTGTGAAGACCGGGAATTTGCCGGAGACCTTGCGGCATTGGTATAAGCGAGGAGCCTCGCCCGGTATCAGACCATAGAAATCTGGGATGGAACCTACTGTGTGGCGCATATCGCGAAAGGTGAGGATCCGCTAAAAATTGATAGCCGCGCGGCGGACTGGCATTGGAGTTTCCCAGCCTGAAGAGGCGCGAGGCAATTCCGGGATTCCGTTGACGATGCCAGCCAATTCCATGATTGTTCGCAACCGTCGCCGTCAACACCACCCTTCGGAAGTGCCCTGTGGCACCCGGACCAAAGTTCTGGTTTCGCCGAATATCGGCATGCCCAAATAGATGCGCGGCACGATCACGTCGGCGGATTTGAGTTCCATCGAAATCCGGTACGTCTTTCCGTCCTCTGGATTATAGAACCAACCGCCGCCCCAGTGCGTGGAATCGAGGGAGCGAAGATTCCAGATAATGGTCGGGCCGCAAACCTGACGCTGGCGCAGGGCGGGGTTCGGGTTGAGCGTATCGCGCTTCAGAAGCCCCTGCAGATCCAGCGGGACTTGAAGAAAGACGACCCGCCCGCAGAGCGCGCCGCTACAGTCGAAGACCTGGATGGCCACTTGTTCGCCCATGAGCCAGACGCCTGGGGGAAACGCCGCCGCTATTGCTGGCTGCAGGGGAACGGCCAGGCACTGGAGCAAGAGCGCCATAACACCGACCAAACGCAGTGGCGCTTGCCACCACCGCGACAGCCGGATTTTGGGCCGCCATATGCGTCCGGGTTGATCTGACAGACATTCTTCGTCGCGGAACTCGTCCTTCCCGATCATGGCAATGTCCGCTTCCTTGCCGCGCGCCAACACGACGGTGATCTTTTCATTTCGCTTTTGAATGTTAAACCCGATTCCGCATTATCAGCCTGCAAAAAGGCAGTTGATTCCTGTGAGTCCGCTCGCCGTTCTTGATCGCGACCGGCGTATCCTGGCGGCGAGCGGCTCCTGCTGGTTGCGCTCGAAGACGTTAGGGCGTGCCAAGAAGCTGACGTGCTGCTATTGCAAGGGAAGACGCTGCTTCTTGAAATCCAGCATCGCTTTGCCAATGGCTTGCAGATCATTGAGAGGAGTCCTGATGCTAAAGATACGGGCCATGGACCCGGAAGAAACTCGGCATCGTCTGCGCGATGCACGTCAACCCGTGGTGGGACTTGCAGCCATGCAGCAGCAGCTCCGGGAAATCGATGTCGCACTGCCTGCGGTTGCGCCCGACAGAATAGGCGCAAACTCCTGATCATCGCGGAGCGCAAATGATTTGGGCCACATCGACGATCGTTTTGGCCGTGGCAACACTTCTGACGGCACTACGTGCGGCCTGGCTTTGGTGGAGAGCCAGTCGGGGAATACCAAGGATCAAGGCACATCCACCCGGCTCGGAAGATCACGTCCTGCAAATTGAGGGAGAGGTTTCCGACGCATCGCTTTTGAACGCGCAAGCCGCTTTATGGAGCGGAGCGACGGCAGTTCTGTCGGCCACAACGGCCATAGTGAGCGCCATGCGGCCGCTTTTGTAATGCTGGATCACGTGAGCCGATGCTCGAACACACGGAGCTCTGCCGCGCTTTTTCAGTATGGGCCCAAACACGGACCGGCCCTTCGATAACCGGCAGCAAAGTCGTTCTTTTACGCGGCACACCTTGAAATGGGCACTTAACGTCTCCATCTAAGATGGCCGCCGTGTCCTGACCAATACCACGAGATAAACATTGCGCTGCCGTTCCCGGCAGGCCGGGTCTGCGGCGCAAGCCGAGTCCCGTGCCCACTTGTCGCTTCGGCGACAAGACTTAAAGGGCCGGAGCAGGAGGCGGGGCTTATAACACGCACGCTTCCCTGTGCTCCCCTTACGGTTTTTCCGCCTGCCGGTTACCAGAGCAACAGTCGCAGAAAGAGTTTTCCGTGAACATCCTTATTATAAACATCGTGTCGGTGACGGTCTTCATCGGCGTGCTGGCGTTGCTGATGCCATTATTGCGCCCTGGTGAATCTCAAATTCATATTCCTGACCGGTTTAAATCTGCCGGACTCGGTGCGGTCGAACGAGAGATTACACATCCGCAAGAGGCTACTCCGTGACGGCAACCACACCTTGGGAGCGGATGAAGACCGCGGTCGGCGAGTGGTTTGTTCCTCCTGTCGTTGTTCCGATGTTTTTTGTGATCCTGATTGGCCTGTACGCAATATTTCGCGCACCCGTGTAAGTGCTCTGCGGACTCCGGCGTGAGTTGACCGGCGGCATGTGGATATCCTCACTCGCAAAGGAGACAATCTTGACACTGAAATCACGCCGCGGTCTGTCCATTGGACCCCTGGTGGCGTTGACGCTTTGCATAACGCAGCCGCAGGCTGCTTTTTCGCAGAGTTTTGCCGCTCCATCGCCGCAAAATTCGCACCCCAGGGGGTACGGAACCGGTTGGGATTGCGATTATGGTTATCGCGAGGCGACAGGCACTTGCGTCGCGGTTACCATTCCTGCAAACGGTCATTCGACCGATTCCGCCTTTGGACCAGGTTGGGTATGCGATCGCGGCTATCGCGCCGCTGACGGGGCTTGCGTCGCTATCAAGGTGCCTGCGAACGCACATATGACCGATAGCTCTTTCGGACGCAGCGGTTGGGCGTGCGATCGCTCCTTCCAGGAACTGCGCGGAGCTTGTGTAGCCGTGACGATTCCCAGCAATGCCTATCCGGTGGACTCGTCGTTTGGTCCTGGCTGGCAATGCAACCGTGGCTTTCGCTCGGTCAACAAAGGTTGCGAGGGGGTCATTGTCCCCAGAAACGGCTATCTGCAACGCGACGGGAGCAGTTGGTCGTGTGACCGCGGGTTTGAACGGGCTGGCGACTCATGCGAGTCGATCGTGATTCCCGTCCATGGCTATCTCGATGATTTGGGAAGTAGCTGGAAATGCGATTGGGGCTACAAAAAGAATGCTTCGTCGTGCAGTTCTGTCGCTGTGCCGATGAACGCCCATGTCGGGATTTCCGGAGATGACTGGGAGTGCAACCGGCCTTACCACCGTCAAGATGGTAAATGCCTGGCTGCGCAGTCTGACCCAATTGCAGGTGACCAAAAAACCGGGTCCGCAGCCTCTGCGCGTTGAGTCAGCGAAGGACTTCCTTCAGCACGCATCGGATTGCGTGAAAGCGTCGGTTCATCTCCGCCAGTGTGCGCCCACTAACCGGGTGGCAGCCGCCTTGACGGCTGCGGCACGCGACGAATTCGCCTGGCGTGGTGAACGGCTGGTCGGGCTCTCGATAGCTTCCGTGAAGCCCTTCAGCCAGCGCGACCGTTCCTCTGAATCGCGGTAGGGATTGCGCATGGCCGCTTGCCCTGCATCGATATTTTCGATGCCGGACGCGAGCGACGCTTTGGCCGCATTCCAGCCCTGTGCGTAGATGCGGCTCAATTTAAACCTATGATCTTCGCTCGCTGGCTCGCTCAATCGGGCTCCCTGTCTCGCGCCAGTGCCGCGTCGAGGGCTGCCGGATCGATCGTCACAAAACGCACAATGCCGCCGGCTGCCGGGCAACGCATCACGGTGGACAGCCTCCGATAGGCGGGAAAGGAAACGGATTCCAGCCGCTCTTCTTCTGTCTCGACGATATACACGCCGGGGGGCTGCTCGCCGGCCGCCTCGTTCACGGCAAAGGGCCGGACGAAAGTCACGGTCTTCGTCGTCACCCGGGTGGTCATGAGATTCCCTATCGGTCTTGCTTTTGCCGTGCATATCAGGGCTGGAAAAACCAAATGCGATTTTCGCACCTTCGCAGCGGGTGACGCGCAAGCCCCGGAATTCCGGGGGCCTCCGCTTGGGGGTTTTCGCAATGCGCATGCGCCGTTTGGCTCTGATGAATGATTTGAGGCTCATAAGACGTGGTGCTTATGAGTGGCGGTTACAAGACGTTTTTGGCGCAGCCCGGCAAATCATTTCATCCATTCCCGCACCTATGACGAGTGGAGCGGACCCCATCGGCGGGACCGGGAGGGCTTCGCAAGTTATGCCGTTGTGTTCAAGATACTGCAGACGTGCAGGTTCGGCGTCTGCGGCGTGCGCTACGCCTTACGTAACCACGATAGCGTCTGCTCCCCTCCCATAGGCCCCTTACGAGTTTGGAGCGCAAAATAAAATGGATCGGGACCGCATGCTGATATGAAAGACAAAATAGCCCATGCCGAATGCCGGCATGCCGGCATTCGGATAAAGCACAAGCTGCAGCGGTAATGTCAGATAAGTAACCCTCCGCTGAGGGCCGCGGTTGAAGGATATGAGATTCCTGTTGGTGACAA
>CAYUQO010000028.1:0-39166 GCA_964446945.1 uncultured Bordetella sp. | reverse complement strand
GGAGGCGGGTGGCACGGGTTCGGCATCCGACGGCAAGCCGTATAGCGGGGATACGGTCACGCTGGGTGGAACCGCGGTGGGTAGCTTCGCAAACGCCAATGCCGGGACCGGCAAGACGGTGAATGTATCCGGGCTGTCGATCAGCGGAGCGCAGGCCGGTAATTACAGCCTTACCGCTCCCACACTGGCGGCGAACGTCACGGCCAAAGCACTGACCATCACCGGGCTGTCGGCGTCCAACAAGATTTATGATGGAACGACGACGGCCTCCCTGACCGGAACAGCAGCCCTGCAATCCTCCGAAGCGGCGGGAACTGGAACAACGGCAGACGGTAAGCCGTACACCGGCGACACGGTCGGCTTAAGCGGTACGCCCAGCGGCACCTTCGCCAGCAAAGATCACGCGAGCGGAATCGGCGTCAGCGTTTCGGGTCTGTCGCTGACGAATAACAGCGCGGGTGATTATACGCTCAGCGCGCCGTCATCCTCGGCCAACATCACTCCGCTGGCTGTGACCCTGACCGGTAGCCGGACCTATGACGCGACAAACACGGCGTCTGCTTCGATCCTGTCGATTTCCAATGTGGTGCCGGCAGACTCGGGCTCGCCGCCGACAGTTGCGTCGGGCAGTGCGACACTGGCATCGAAAAATGCCGGCAGTGAAAGCATCGCGGATTTCAGCGGGCTCTCGCTCGGCAATAATGCGGCCGGCGATTACACGCTGACCGGCGCGTCGGGTTCGCTGACGATTAACAAGATCGATCTGACGGTCACCGGCGTGTCCGCGAGCAACAAGATCTATGACGGGACGACGGCTGCGGCGATCGATCTATCGGGCGCGCAGCTCAGCGGTGTTCTTGGCAGCGAGAATGTGACGGTCTCGACATCGGGCGCAACCGGCAGTTTCGACACCAAGGATGTGGGGACCGGAAAGACAGTCTCGATCTCGGGTCTGACGCTCGGTGGAACTGATTCCGGCAATTACACCCTGACGGCAGACAGCGCGACCGCAACGGCGAACATCACCGCGAAGGCACTGACTGCGGTTGGTACGTTAGCGGGTGTCAACAAGACCTATGACGCGATGACCAATGCCACATTGACCGGCAGTGCGGCGCTGTTGAGCGCAGAATTAGCGGGATCGGGTGCGACATCGGACAACACGCCGTATACGGGCGATACGGTCAGTCTCGCGGGTACGCCGTCGGCGACATTTGCCGGAAAGGATGTTGCCAGCGGAATCGCGCTGACAGTTTCCGGATTGTCGCTGACGGGCGCGCAGGCCGGCGATTACTCGCTGGTCCAGCCGGCGGGTCTGACCGCGAACATCACGGCGAAGGCGCTGACTGCCCTTGGCACGCTGACCGGAATCAACAAGGTCTATGATGCGACCACCAGTGCGACCCTGACCGGCGGCGCAGCGCTGCTCGGCGCGGAATCGCCGGGCGCTGGCTCTATTTCGGACAACAGACCGTATTCGGGCGATACGGTCAGCGTGACCGGTACCCCGTCGGCGACATTTGCCAGCAAGGATGTTGCCGCCGGGCTCGGGCTGACAGTTTCCGGATTGTCGCTGACCGGAGCCCAGGCAGGCGACTACACGCTGAACGCCCCGACACTTTCGGCGAACATCACGGCGAAGGAGCTGAACGGCGTGGGCACGCTCGCCGCCAGCAACAAGATCTATGACGCGACGACGAGCGCGGCGCTCACGGGCAGCCCGGCGCTGTTGACGTCCGAAACTGCGGGTTCGGGCACTATTTCCGATAACACCCCTTACACCGGCGATGTGGTGAGCGTGACGGGGACACCGTCCGCGACATTCGCATCGAAGGATGCTGCGAACGGCATCACGGTGAATGTCTCTGGTCTGTCGCTAACGGGTGCCCAGGCAAGCGATTATTCGCTGACATTCCCCGTGCTTTCGGCGAACATCACGGGGAAGGCACTGACCGCGCTTGGCACATTGTCGGCGTCGAACAAGACCTATGACGCGACGACCAATGCCACATTGACCGGAAGTGCGGCGCTGTTGAGTGCCGAATCAGCGGGTTCGGGTTCGACCTCGGACAACAAGCCCTATAGCGGTGACAGCGTCAGCGTCACGGGTACACCGTCGGCGACATTTGCCAGCAAAGATGCGGCGAACGGGATTGGGCTGACGATTTCCGGATTGTCACTGACGGGAGCGCAGGCCGGCGATTACACGCTGGTTCAGCCGGCAGGATTGACCGCAAACATCACGGCGAAGGCGCTGACAGCGGTTGGCACGCTGGCGGCATCGAACAAGGTCTATGACGCGACGACCACTGCCACATTGATCGGAACTGCGGCTCTCGGATCCTCTGAAGCCGCGGGTGCGGGCAACGCACGTGACGGGCTGCCTTATGCGGGAGACAGCATTGCGCTTTCCGGAACTCCCTCAGCAAACTTTGTCGATGCCAATGCAGGTGTGGCGAAACCCGTTCTTGTTTTCGGTCTATCGCTGACCGCTGCGCAGGCCGGCGATTACTCGCTGGTAGCGCCGCAATTGCCCGCAACCATTTCTCCGCTGGCGGTGATTTTGAACGGAAGCCGGCGCTATGACGGCACCACTTCTGCGCCCGCGGCCAGCCTTACGATTGCAAATGATCTTGATGGTGCCAACCTGGTGCTGTCAGGCAGTGGCGTGCTTGCCAGCGCCAACGCCGGAACGCAGCCCTTTGCCTCCATCGGAACACTTGCTCTTGGTGGCACTGCGGCCGGAAATTACACGCTTGCGCAAATCACCAGCAACGGCAGCGCAATGCTGATCACGCAGTCCGCGATAGCGGTAACCATCAACGGTACCAAAGTGTATGATGGAACGGCATCTGCGCCGGCGTCCACCCTTACCGTTACGAATAATGTCGACGGGCCCAACCTTCTTCTTTCGGGCACAGCGATCCTCGCCGATAAGGATGTCGGAGCCGAGCCACTCGTTTCCAGCAAAGGCGTGCTGGCCGGACTGACGCTGTCGGGGAGTGCGGCGGGCAATTACACGCTCACCGGTGGTAGCGGCACAGTGACCGTGACACAGGCGCCGCTTACCATCACCGCAAACAGCAGGTCGAAAACATACGGCGAGAGCTTGAATTTTACCGGAACTGAATTTTCCACGTCGGGCCTGATGAGCGGCGATACTGTCACAAGCGTTTCGCTTTCGAGCCCCGGCGCGTCTGGCCGCGCTGGCGCGGGCCCATATCCCATTGTCGTGCAGAATGCCGTTGGCAGCGCCAATCTGTCCACGGATTATGCAATCAACTATGGCCCCGGGATGCTGATCGTAAATCCCTTGCCGGTCCAGGTCGTCGGCAACAAAGAGTTCGACGGAACACCGGCGGTGCCGGCCTCGGATCTAACCATCAGCAACGTGGAATTTAACGACAAGGTCGCTCTTGCAGGCACTGCAACAGCTTTGGGATCAGCGATCGGGAAGCAGGCATTATCGAACTATGGCGGTACCGCGGAACAGCCGGCGATCGGCGGACTGACATTAACCGGCACAGCGGCCGTGAATTACACTCTTGCAGGTGGCCAAGGCAGCGTCATCATCAGCTCGAGATCGGTTACGACGCTTGCTGAAGTCATAGGAGCGCAAACCGCCGCGGCCAGCGGGGTACCGCTGTCCAGAACCGCCGGATTTGGAACCACGGCCGGCGTGCCGGGCAGCAGTTCCTTCGGGTCTGGGGTTGTCACAACGAACCTGCTTAGAGCACCGGTGCTCACGAACGTGCCGAATAATACGCTCGTGCCAGGAGGAGTGGTGGTCGGCGGTGCTTCCGTTACGATAGAAATGAATATGCCGAACTTCGGACCGGGAAGTGTCCCTTCCGGGATCACTCCACCGGGCGAAGATGCCGAGCCGGTTGCAAGTGCCGCCCCGCCGCTGAACCCAAATCCGGCTCAGGCTCTCCAGCCGCAGACTCAGCGTAATTGACGGTGGCGACTTTGCCGATAATGGCGTAGGCGCGAGTCGGCGGCTTCACGAAAACTGGCGGGAGCTTGGGTGTAGTTCAGTTTCGGTTCACCTGCACTTGAGTATTCGGTCCCTCGAAATCGAATTCGGCATTTCCAGATTCGAGGAATTCGGGACAAGTGAGGAGATGAGTATGCGTAGAGTCTTGTTCGCAGGGGTTACCCTAGCAGTTGCCGCGGTCGCGATGGCGGGAAGCGCCGATGCGGCATGGGGATGGCGCGGTGGATTTTGGGGTGGTCCGCGTTTCTTTGGTCCTTCCATCGGCTTTGGCATCTATGCGCCGCTATATGTGCCGCCGCCGCCGGTTGTTTATGCGCCCCCGCCGGTCGTCGTGCAGCCGGGCTATGTTGCGCCGCCGGCACCGGTAACAGTGCCCCCCGCGCCCAATCCCGCCTACTGGTATTACTGCAATAACCCGCAGGGCTATTATCCCTATATCCGCCAGTGCAGCAGCCAGTGGATGACGGTCCCGGCCAATCCCAATGCCGACGGCGCCGCGCAATAGCGGACCGCCAGGCGTTCCATTTCGGTTCAGATCAAGGGCGGCTTCGAGCCGCCCTTTTTTTGTCAGTCGGCCGCCTGATTTTCGATTTGAATGACCCAGTGTGCGCTTGCGATTGGCAACGGTTTTTAAGCCGCAAGCCGGTCACGTCGCAAAACCGCCAAAGGCGCACGTTGCCAAAGAGGGAAGCTCCCGCGGGTTGAAAATCCGCAATGTGACAGTTGTCCTGTCAGGCAGCGGTCTGAATTCACTAAAATTCCTGCTATCGTGCCCCGATACGAGGTTCGATATTGATTCACTGCGAATTGGTCTGTGATTTCGCGAAACCGGACGCGCTGTGGCGCACTGCGCAGCGTGAGCGATCTGCCTGCACTGCGGAACGATTCAAATTCGGCATCCGAACCGCAGCCGTGCTCTTGCTGGTGACGGCCGTCAGCGGCGGTTGCCTGCGATTCCAGGACTACCGCCCTGAACCGGTATCTGCGCCCATGCGAGCAGAAGCCCTGGAAAATCGCACGCTCGATAATCCGCGTCTGCAGATGTTCATCGCCGCGGCCACAGGAACCGCCGCCTTCGATGCGGAAGGCTGGGACCTTGGCAAGTTGACGCTGGCGGCTATCTATTACCACCCGGATATCGAACTGGCCCGGTCAAAACTCCAGACCAGCAGCGCCGCAGTGATCACCGCGGCGGAGATACCTAACCCGACGCTGTCGGTCGATCTGATGCCATCGCCGTTCTCGATCAGCCCCGCGATCGATTTCCTGATCGAGACATTCAACCGGCGTGAATACCGCACAAATCAGGCGCAAGCGCTTGTCGATGCGGCGCGGGATGATTTGACAACGGCCGGATGGCAGGTGCGCGGACGCGTCCGGACGGCCCTTCTGAACCTCTGGGCGGCGCGGCAGCGGATCGCGCTGCAGGAGAATCGGCTTTCCCTGCAAGACCAACTCGTTCAGTTGCTCGAACGCAGACTTGCCGAAGGCGAGGCGTCCTCGCTGGATGTCACCCGTGAACGCATCAACCGCAATCAGTTCAGCCTGACTTTGCGCGATACGGAACGCCAAAGCGCAGACGCCCGTGCGCTGCTTGCGGCGGCCGTCGGCGTTCCGGTTCAGGCTTTCGACAATGTCATGATCTCTTATGACGTGTTCAGCCGGGCGGAAGCGCCGCCTGCGGGAAATATTGCCGAATTGCGCCGGCAGGCGCTGATCGGCCGGGCGGATGTCCAATCCCTTCTCGGTCAGTACAGAGCGGCGGAATCATCGGTGCGGCTCGAAATCGCCAAGCAATATCCAAATGTCGACCTGACACCGGGCTACACCTTTGAACCTTCGGAAGGTTACAAATTCACTGCCGCGGCAAGCGCCGCGCTTCCCATTTTCAACCAGAATCAGGGGCCCATCGCCGAGGCCGACGCGCGGCGTCGTGCTGTCGCGGCGCAGCTTACGTCGGTTCAAGCGCAAATCATTGGTGCAATCGACGACGCTCTGGCAAATTATCGCGCAGCAACCGTGTCCGTGCAGACGGCTGACGCATTGCGGATGGAAGCAAAGGTTCGAAACGATCAGGTGATGCGCTCGCTCGAGGCCGGCGAAGCGGATCGGCCGACTTTGGTATCGGCCGGGATCGAACTCGCGACGTCTGAAATCGCCAGTTTCGAGGCCGGCGTCCAGCAACTCCAGGCAATCGGCTCGCTGGAAGATGCCCTGGAGCAGCCATTGTTTGAGCCGGAAGCAAAGTTTTCAGTTCCGGAAATCGATCCTGCTGTCCCGATGGACACGGCCCAATGACAATTTCGAAACCGCCGCCTCGGCTCCGAACGGCCCTTGTCCGTCTCATGGTCGCTCTTGTGCTCGTCGCGGCGGGAGTGGGCGTGGTTTGGGGCTACATGGCGGGGCAAACCGAACGCGCGATTGACGCGGAGGAGGATACGCCGGTCGCTCCCCCACTCAGGGTGTCGATGGTTGCCGGTGAACCTACAATCACGCTGGATGAAGCAGCATTGCAGAGTGGCGGCATTCACACGGTGGCATTGCAGGATGTTGCGGACGACGCGAAGATTCACGCTTATGGCCTGGTTCTGGATCTGCAGCCGCTCACCGATCTCAGCAACAGCTACGCGAACACATACGCACAGCTCCAAACTGCCGAAGCAAAACTCGACGCATCGCGCATGGCCTTTGAACGGGCCCAACGGCTGTTTCAGGATCAGCAAAACATATCGGCGGCGCAAATGCAGTCTGCCGAAGCGGCATTTCGTGTCGATCAGGCCAGTGTGGCCGCCGCGCAAACCCAGCTTCAGAATCTGGCGTCGTCGGCATCACAACAATGGGGCGCCGTGCTTGGCCGCGCGCTGGTCGATCGCGCTCCGATATTCCTTCGCTTGCTCCAGCGCGAGGATGTGCTGCTTCAGGTGACATTGCCCCCGGGAGAGTCAATGGTCGAACCGCCGCGAACGGCGGTGGCACAGTCAAGCGGCGCCTCCCCTGCGAAGATCGCATATGTCTCGCCGGCTCCGCGGACCGATTCCCGCATTCAGGGCATCAGCTATTTCTATGTTGTGCCCGCCAATAGCGGATTTTTGCCGGGCATGAACCTCGATGTGACATTGTCATCCGGCAAGAGCGCCGCGGGTGCGTTCGTTCCAGCTTCTGCGGTGGTCTGGTCGGACGGCAAGGCATGGGCCTATTTCAAAACCGGCGCCCGGACTTTCGCGCGCCGCGCAATTGTGACCGATACTCCCGCTCCGGATGGCGGCTACATCGTCAGCGGACTTCCGGCCGGCTCAGAGGTCGTCGGATCCGGCGCGCAGATGCTGCTGTCGGAAGAATTCCGCGCGCAAATCCATATCGAGGACTGACGTATGACCGGCGAAGGTCTGCAAGCGGCGCTGATCCGGTTTTCCATCCGGTTTCGCGGCGTGATGATCGCGCTGGGAGTCCTTCTTCTTGTCTACGGCCTCTATACGGTGACGCAGGCCAAATATGATGTCTTTCCCGAGTTCGCTCCGCCACAGGTTTCGATCCAAACCGAATCGCCGGGATTGACCGCCGAGCAAGTCGAAGCCCTGGTGACACAGCCGCTTGAGAACAGCCTCAACGGTTCTCCCGGCTTAAGCAGCCTGCGATCAACATCGATCCCGGGCTTGTCGGTGATCACCATTACCTTCGATCCGGGCAGCGACATCTATCGCGACCGGCAGTTTGTCGCCGAGCAGCTCGCCGCGACACCTCTTCCGGCCGGCGTGCGTGCACCGGCAATTACGCCGCTGACGTCCTCCACCAGCACAGTTGTGGTTGCCGGGCTGACATCAAAGACCCGCAGCCTGATGGACCTCCGCACCGAGGCGGACTGGACCATCCGCCCCCGCTTGCTCGCAGTACCCGGCGTGGCAAAAGTCGCGGTATTCGGAGGCGATGTGAAATCGCTTCAGGTCCAGGTGCATCCGGACCAACTGATCCGGTTTGGCATCGGCATGAACGACGTCGTCAACGCGGCCGGCCGGGCCAGCGGTGTGCGTGGCGGCGGATTCATCGATACAGCCAATCAGCGCGTCACTTTCCAGACCGAAGGGCAATCGCTGACCCCGGAAGAACTGTCGCGTGTCGTCCTGACCAGCCAGGGCGGCGCCAGCGTCACTCTGGGAAATGTCGCCGATATTGTCGCTGCGCCCGAACCGGCAATTGGCGGCGCGAGCATCCAGGGCGAACCCGGCGTTCAGCTTGTCATCGCCGAACAGTACCGGGCGAACACACTTGATATCTCGCAACGCGTTCTCGCGGCGCTCGCGGACCTTGCGCCGGTGCTGCAACGCGACGGGATCGAACTCCACACCGATATCTTCCGGCCTGCCAATTTTATCGAAACCGCCACGGCTAATGTCGGCACATCGCTGCTCATCGGCGGGGTTCTGGTGATCGTGGTCGTGTTCCTGTTTCTGTTCAACATCCGCACGGCTGCGATTTCCTGCGTCGCGATTCCTCTCTCGCTGCTTGCCGCGGTCGTCGTGCTTGTACGGTCGGGGGTAGCGCTCAATACAATGACGCTGGGGGGCCTCGCGATTTCCATCGGGGTCGTGGTCGATGATGCGATCATCGATGTTGAGAACATCGCAAGGCGGCTGCGCGAAAATGCGAATCTTGCCGAGCCCCGCCCTGCACGGCGCGTCATCCTCGACGCCTGCCTGGAAGTGCGCAGCGCCGTAGTCTATGCCACCTTTGCGGTCATTCTGGTTGTTCTCCCGGTCTTGTCCCTGTCGGGCATTGCCGGCGCGCTATTTGCGCCTCTGGGTGTGGCTTACATCCTTGCGGTTTTGGCGTCGCTCGCCGTCGCGTTGACCGTAACGCCTGCGCTGGCCGCGTGGCTGATGACCGGGCGGAACCTCAAATCCGCTGAGCCGCCGCTGATGCGTTGGTCGAAAAACCGCTATCGCGAAATTCTGCAAAGCCTCGCGCAGCGGCCGCGCGGATTGCTGGCTGTTACGATCATCCTCGCGGCCGGCGCCATCGCTGCCTTGCCATTCTTCAGCGAATCCTTCGTACCGGAACTGCAGGAAGGACACTACATCGTCCATATGTCTGCCGTGCCCGGCACCTCGATTGCGGAATCGCTGCGTGTCGGAGCACTCGTGACCAAGGCCTTGCAGGCGCTTCCGCAGGTCCGATTGGTCGCGCAACGAGCCGGCCGCGCCGAAAAGTCGGAAGATACCTGGGGCACGCATTACAGTGAAATCGACGTCGATCTGAAGCCGTTGAGCGGTGACGATGCCGAAGCTGTCCAGGGCGAAATCCGCAAGGTTCTGGCGCGCTTTCCGGGCGTGAATTTCGCGGTCACACCATTCCTGACCGAGCGTGTCGAAGAAACCCTGTCCGGTTTCACCGCGCCTTTCGTCGTGGATATTTTCGGCAGCGATCTCGATGTGCTCGACCGCAAGGCGCAGGAAGTTGCGAGGGCGCTTTCGGCAATCCCGGGCGCTGCCGATGTTCAGGTTCAGTCGCCGCCCGGCATGCCGCAACTCACGATCAATCTGCGCAAAGCCGACCTGCTGCGCTGGGGGTTCGATCCGGTCGATGTCCTTGATCTGATCCGCACCGCTTACGAGGGCGACAGTGTCGGACAGATTTACGAGGGAAATCGCACCTTCGATATCATGGTGATTCTGGATCGCGCCAACCGGCAGAATCTCACAGCAGTCGCAAACCTGCCCATACGAAGCCCCGGCGGCGTGTATATCCGCCTGAACCAGATCGCCGACATTTCCGAGACGACGGGACGCTATCAGGTTCTGCACGACGGCGCGCGACGGCTGCAAACCGTCACCGCAAATGTGGCGGGGCGGGGTATCGATTCATTCGTTCAGCAGGCGAAGGCGAGAATTGCCAAAATCGAGTTGCCGGCGGGCACCTATATTACTTTCGGCGGCGAAGCGGAGGCCCAGGCGCAGTCCCAACGCGATCTTCTGCTCAACTCCCTGCTCGCGGCGGTGGGAATTGTGCTGCTGCTGTCCATTGTCACGCGCAACGCAAAAAATCTTTTGCTCGTATTGGCGAATCTGCCCTTTGCATTGATCGGTGGCGTGCTCGCGGTATTCGCACTTGGGGGATTGCTGTCGCTGGGTTCGATGGTCGGCTTCATCACGCTGTTCGGCATAACATTGCGCAATTCCATTCTGATGATTTCGCATTATGAACATCTGGTCGCAGTGGAAGGAGAGCCGTGGAATCTGCACACCGCAATCCGCGGCGCGGCGGACCGCCTCGCGCCGATTCTCATGACATCGCTGGTGACCGCCCTCGGCGTTCTGCCGCTGGCAGCCGGCATGGACCAGCCGGGGCGCGAAGTCGAAGGACCGATGGCTGTCGTGATCCTTGGTGGACTGCTCAGCTCAATGTTGCTCAATCTGCTCGTTCTTCCCACGCTCGCATTGCGCTTCGGCAAATTCGCCGGACAGGAAGAGGCGCTTCTTACGGCGCAGGCGCACCCGGCGGAGTGAATACACTCGACCCAACCACGAATTCACACCTCCACCATGGTCGGAGGTCAAACCGCCAAGGGTACCAAGCCGTTATTCATGCCCGCTACATGGGATGAGTATCGCCATGAGTCGACCTTCAGCCGCGGATTCGAGTCGCTACGTCACCTGGCCGGTTGATTGGCCAATTGAGGCGCACTGTCGGGTTTGGGCAATAGTGCTTCGACGGATTGCAGGAGTTCAGCCGCCCGAAACGGCTTTGCCAATATTGCGTCAGCGCCAAGTTTCGCAGCCGCACCGAGAAAGTACACAAGGCTTCCCTTGCCTGATCCACCGCCAGACATCGCGAGGATTGGAATTGAGGGACGATGCGCGCGAATTTCACGGATGGTCTCGATTCCATCCATGTCCGGCATGAGAAGGTCGGTGATGACGAGATCGAAGTCCTGCTCGTGCGTCAGCGCCACGCCTGCTCTGCCGTCGGGTGCATCCGAAACACTGTGTCCCGCCCGCTCGAGAATTCGGCGGGTAATCAGGCGGATCGCCCGCTCGTCATCGATGACGAGGATCAGGGCCATGTCGTGGCTTGATTGTCTTCGACGAGTGCCCGCCGCAGGGCGGCGGCGAGCTCGTCTTTGCGGTAAGGTTTTGTGAGCAAGCGGGCCGCCAGCGGCTCGGAACCGTTTTGTGTAATGCCGGCGTCGGTAAATCCGGAAGTCAGCAGTACACGGACCGCCGGCCAACGCCCCGCCGCCTCGCGGGCCAATTCAGTTCCGGTCATGCCTCCCGGCATAATGACGTCGGAGAACAGCAGGCGGATATCATTCGTGGTTTCCAGAATCGATAGCGCTTCTCTGGCGTTACCGGCGAACATTGGACGATATCCAAGATCCCGCAGTTGCCGCTCCAGAACGCGGCGCAGATCGGCGTTGTCTTCGACCGCCAGGATCGTCTCACCTTCACCGCGCGCAGATTCCATTCCGGCAGGGTTGATCGTGGCCGCCATGGAATCGTCCGGAGCCTTTGGAAGATATAATCGGACGCGCGTCCCAATGCCCGACTCGCTGTACACGCTGACATGGCCGCCGGATTGTTTCATGAATCCATAGACCATGCTGAGGCCCAGGCCGGTTCCTTTGCCCTCGCGCTTGGTCGTGAAGAACGGCTCAAATATGTGCTCCATCACTTCGGGCGGGATTCCTGCACCGGTATCGCTGACCGCGATCAACGTGTAATCGCCCGGCTTCAGTTCGGGATGCATGCTGACATAGTCTTCGTCGAGATGCCGCCTGCCCACGCTTATGCTGATCCTCCCGCCCTTTGGCATTGCGTCCCGCGCGTTCATCGCGAGATTGGTGATGGCGGCTTCGAGTTGCGCGCGGTCCGCAATCACGGGCCACGCGTCCGGGTCGGCCTCAACCTGGATTTCAAATTGCTCCCCAAGCGTCCGCTGCAGCAGTTTGGCAATTTCGGAAACCTGTTGACCCGGGTCGATGCGCTCCGGCTCCAGCGGCTGACGCCGCGCGAATGCCAGCAGCCGCCGCACCAGATCGGCGCCACGCAAAGCGGCTGAGGTTGCCTCGTTGATAAGTCCGCATGTCGCCGGATCCACCATCGGATCGCCGGCCGCCACGTCGAGATTGCCGATGATGATCGCGAGCAGATTGTTGAAATCATGCGCCATGCCGCCCGTGAGGCTTCCGATCGCCTCCATCTTCTGCATGTGCGCAAGCTGCGCATCCTTTTCCCGCAACATCTGCTCGGTGCGTTTGCGTTGCAGTGCGCCACCGAGCTGGTTTGCGATCGCCATCATCGTCGCGGCGAGTCCGGAGTCATGCTCCCGCTTTTCCACGGTTGCGAAACACATGACCGCCAGAACGTCATCTCGCGCGAGGACCGGAACCGCGCAGGCCGATCGGACACCGCTGCCCAATGCGACTTTTGTGCGCCGCGCATGGGATTGGGACGATGAGAAAAGCTCCGGCACCCACAGGAAATCGCGCGTTTGCCAGACCGTCCCCACGAGTCCTTCTCCTGCCGTGATGGACATTTTTCGGCTTAGCGCTTCCAGATCTGCGAATCTTTCCTTGGCGTTGTGGCAAACGGGTCCGAGCTGCAGCTTTTCGTGCGCCGCGTTCGCTATCCAGGCTTCGCCATAATCCCAGCCTGTGGCAGCGCAAATTGTTTGCAATATGACGGCGAGGGCAGAACTGAAATCCTCGGCTTCGGCGACGGCGATTGTCGTCGTTTGCAACAGCCGCAATCTTTCATCGAGGCGACGCTGTTTGGTCACATCGAAGCCGATCGCATCCCAAATGACTTCACCGTCACTCCCACGACTCGGCGTTCCGCAGTGGCGCACCCAGCGCACTTCGCCGGACGGGAAGCTCACCCTCGCCTCGACATCCAGCGAAGTCAGGTTGCGCGCGGAGTCCTCAATGGCTTGACGCAGTGCCTGGCGGTCGTCGGGATGGGTCACGCCGAACAGATCGGCGCCGTCCTCGAGTCCATGCCCGGCCGTAAATTTGAATCTTTTGACAAAGCGGCCGGCGACGAACGGAAAACTGATCGAACCCTCCGCGCTCAATACGCAGCGATATGCAAGGCCCGGGATGTTGGCGGCAAACGCCTTGAGGTGCTCCAGCATTCTTTGCACCTGCTGGCGCCACGCGCGTTCCCGCTTTGCCTGCTCCGCCCGGAGCCGTTCCGTGATGTCGCGGGTGATCACGGCATAGCCGATCTGCCGGCCGGCTTCGTCGCTCAACCTGGTCAGCAACGCGTCTGCGAGAAAACGCGATCCGTCCTTGCGGATACGCCGCCCCTGGTCCTGCGCCCGCCCTTCGCGCCGTGCCTGCGCCAGCAGACGCTTCGGCTTGCCGTCTGCAACGTCCTCCGGCGGAAAGAAACGGCTGTAGTGTTCTCCAACGATCTCTTTGGCCGTGTAACCTTTGATGCGTGCGGCGCCTTCGTTCCACGTCATGACGTGGCCGTGCGTGTCCAACACGTAGATTGCGTAATCGCTGATGCTGGAGGCGATGCGCCGATAAACCTCTGCATCCACCCAGAACGGATTGAGGCTTTGCGGCTCTTTCACTGCGCTACTCATACGTGTGCTGACCGCCCGGCTTTGGGTCAAGGAGCCCCCCGGGTGGTATCCACTGGTCCTGCTTCGGCCAGCCATGTTGCCATGCGCTCGTACGCCTCTGCCGAACTGATGAGGGCCTCGACCACGCGCGGATCGTGTGCCTGCGCTGCGGTATCACGCAGCAATTTGGCGCGGTCCAGATATTCGGCATGGCCGCACTCCCCCTCAGCACTCATTCCCGGGCCCTCTACGCAACGCCACGGGCGATTCAACGGGCGCGGAGGAAAAAGGTTTCGGACGGATTCTCAAATAATCCGTATACGTTTTAATAAAATTCTATACGTATTTCAGTCCGCGTGCGGGAAGGAATCTCCGTCATGGCGAAAAAAGCCGTTGTTCCCGGTGCGGGCGGCTTCCACGCAATCTTCGTTCTGCGGCGGATAGGCCGTCATCGCCGGCCGGGGTGGCGGGCCGTCAATGGGCCGCCGTGACCAGCCGCATTCTTATTACGCGCGACGCTCGGCGAGACGGCGGTGAAGCGTGTCGCGCCGGGCTAGCACGATCAGCCCGCTTGCCCCCATCAACGCTGTGCACATCAGCGGCACCAAAGCCAGCTGGAAGCTGCCCGTGGACTCCCGAATCACCCCGATAGATGTGCTCGCCAGAAACGCGGCCGCATTACCCAGCGAATTCACCTGCGCAAATCCGACCACGGCCGCGGGTCCTGCGAGCCATTCCGAAGTCAGTCCGAGGAACGGGCCCTTCATCGCCTGCGCGCCAATCTGCGCCAGACACAGCACCAGAATCAGCGACCAGAATTCGTGGACAAAAGGAGCGCAGGCCAGAGCAGCGGCCGAAAGCCCCAGCGGTACAATCGTGTGCACCAGCCGTTCATGCGCGCGATCGGAGCGATGCGCCCACAACAGCATGGCCGCCGCGGCAAGCGCAAAAGGAACGGCGTTCACCGCCCCGACCTGCAGATTGCTGAGCCCGAATGCCCGGATCATCTGCGGCTGCCACAGCGCCAGCGCCTGCCCAATACCGACACTGCCGGTAAAGGCAACGGACAGCATCAACGCATATGGATTCGTCAGCACACGCCAGATTCCGTCACTGGTGACGCGGGTTGATGCCGCCTCCGCCGCAAGTTGTTCCGCCAGCCACGACTTTTCCGCTGCCGTCAGCCACGACGCCGCGAACAGATCGCGTGGCAGCAGAAACAGCAGCATCACACCGATGATAACGGCCGGGATGCCTTCGATCAGGAACATCCATTGCCAACCGCGGATGCCGAGAATTCCGTCAAGGCCCAGGAGTGCCGTCGAAACCGGCGAGCCGACGACACTGGAGAGCGGAATGGCAACCGCGAACAGCGCGAGGATGCCGGCGCGGTGCCGCGGCGGGAAAAATGCCGCGAGATAGAGCATGACACCCGGTAGGTATCCCGCCTCCATGGCGCCAATCAGAAGCCTGATGCCATAGAAGGAGTAGGGGCCCGTCACGATGGTCATCAGTGCCGAAGCGATCCCCCAGCTGATCATGATGCGCGCAAGCCAGCGCGGGCCGCCGACGCGCGCCTGAATCAGCGTCGAGGGAATCTCGAAAATCACATAGGAAACGAAGAACAGCCCGGCGCCGATGCCGAATTCGGCACTGTTCAGACCAACCGCACGGTTCATCTGAAGCGCGCCGATCCCGACATTCGCACGGTCGATTTGGGCAATGATAAAACCGAGCGTCAGCAGAGGCGCCAGATGCCAGGTCAGTTTCTTCACGAGCGCCGATTCGCCTGCCGCATCCATGATGTTAACGACGGTCCTGTGCTGAGTTCGGTTTGATACAAATTCCGGCCGGGCCAAATCCTCACATCGTCGGCATCACAAACTCCGCTCCGTTGCGGATGCCGGCCGGCCAACGGCTGGTGATCGTCTTGAGCCGGGTATAGAAGCGCACGCCCTCGGTCCCGTGCATATAATGATCGCCAAAGAGGGACGATTTCCATCCGCCGAATGAATGGAAGGCCATCGGCACCGGTATCGGAACGTTGATTCCGACCATGCCGGCGTGGACACGATGGGCGAACTCACGCGCCGCGTCGCCATCCCGCGTAAAGATGGCAGCGCCATTGCCGAACGCGTTCCGATTGATCATTTCAGCGGCAGCATCGAAGCTGTCGGAGCGCACGACCGAGAGCACGGGACCAAAGATCTCTTCGTTGTAGATCTTCATCCCGGTGGTGACATGGTCGAACAGCGAGCCTCCGATGAAGAACCCACTCTCGTAGCCCTGCATTTTGAAATTTCTTCCGTCCACGACGAGCTTCGCGCCTTCGGCTATGCCGGCATCGACATAGTCCGTGACCTTCTTGAGATGCTGCGCGGTGACCAAAGGACCCATCTCGGCGTCGGCGTCCGAGCCGGGGCCGATCTTCAGGGTGCGTATGCTTGGCTCGAGTCGCGAGACCAGCGCGTCCGCTGTCTTCCGTCCGATGGGAACGGCGACGGAGATGGCCATGCACCGTTCGCCGGCGGACCCGAACGCAGCCCCCATCAAAGCATCGGCTGCCTGGTCGAGATCTGCGTCCGGCATGACGACCATGTGGTTCTTCGCCCCGCCGAGCGCCTGACAACGCTTACCGGATTGGGCCGCGGTTTCGTAGATATATCGGGCAATCGGCGTCGAACCGACAAAGCTGATCGCCGACACATCCGGATCGGACAAAATTGAATCTACAGCTTCCTTGTCTCCCTGAACGACATTGAATACCCCATCGGGCAGTCCGGCCTCCTTGAGCCACTCCGCCATCAACAGCGGCGCTGTCGGTGTCCTCTCCGACGGTTTGAGGATGAAGCAATTGCCACAGGCGAGAGCGACGGGAAACATCCACATCGGCACCATTGCCGGGAAATTGAACGGCGTAATTCCCGCCACGATACCGAGCGGCTGTCGAAGCGAATAACTGTCAACACCCGCGCCGGCATTCTCGCTCATCTCGCCCTTGAGAAGGTGCGGTGCGCCGCAGGCGAACTCGACGACTTCCATGCCGCGCTGGACTTCCCCCCGCGCGTCCGGCAGCGTTTTGCCGTGCTCGGCAGTGATCACCCTGGCCAGGTCGTCGGTTCTGTCCTGAAGAATACGAAGGAATCGATTCAGGACCCGCGCGCGTCGCAGCGGCGTGGATGATGCCCATTCCGGGAACGCCTGACGTCCTGCCGCGACCGCATTGCGGACGACCTCCGCGGTAGCCAGGGCGAGCACACCGGTTTGCTCGCCGGTCGCCGGATTGAAAACCGCCGAAATGCGACTGGCTCTGTCCGTCGCGTGGTGACCGCCGATAAAGTGCGGAATGAACTGGGCCATGGTGGATTCGCCTTCAGATCTGTTGCGTCAAATCAAACGGGACCGCCGGGGTGGAGTGCGCCACCGCGAACACCTCAATGCCCAATGGGAATCCATTCTGAACGCGGACGTTTGGCGCTTTGGAGTTCAGTCATCCGCGAAAAGATCAACGGGTTTGGGAATCGGCCCGGTCGCGACAACATCTGCACCTCCGTTGTGGGGCCCCTTGATTGTGAGATACACCTGTTCACCAGTTTTGAGCATGAGCATCAGCGGTTTGCCGGCCTGAAAGCTGTCCCACGGACCACGCCCATCCCACCGCAGAGTGCCCTCTCCGCGCCTGAGTTTGCCATCTTCGATAACCTGAATCTCATAACCAACCGGGCCGAGATCTTTGCTGCCGTCCCAAAGTTTTCCGACCCCCGAGAGTGTGCCGATATTCGCCATCTGTTGTTTTGCCCCCCTGTCCAAACAATCGTATCGCCTGGTGCGAAAATCACGCAAGGCCCACAGCGCATTCTGGCTATCATGGCACCTGGCCGGCGCCAAAGGCGCTCCAGTAACCGCGATTCGGAGACCGGCATGAGCGACGACGTCATTATCACCGACTCAGGCGCCATCCGGACTATCCGGATGAATCGCGCCGGGAAGAAGAACGCCATCACGTTTGCGATGTACGCAGCGATGGCCAACGCACTTGAGAGCGCCAACACCAGCGAGGCGCTTCGCTGCGTGATCATCGCCGGGGTCCCAGGTGCGTTCTCTGCGGGTAACGATCTGACGGATTTTCTGAAGATCGCAGATGCTCCCGGCGTACCGAACCGGCCGGTAACGCAGTTCCTGCATGCGCTGATCGGCTGCCGTAAGCCGATTGTGGCCGCGGTGAACGGACTGGCGGTCGGGATCGGCGCCACGCTGCTGCTGCATTGCGACTTCGTCGTCGCTTCGTCCGATGCGCGGTTCTCGACGCCATTCGTCCGCCTTGGCCTCGTACCGGAAGCTGCCTCAAGCCTCGTGGTGCCATTGCTTTTTGGTCACCGCCGCGCATTTGAGTTTTTGGTCATGGGGCACGCGCTGACCGCAACCGATGCCAGAGCATTGGGTCTGATCAATCTCATTGCTCCCGCGGACGAGGTGGAAGCTCAAGCCATGCAGGCCGCGGGTGAAATTGCGGTGTTGCCCGTGGAAGCGGTTCGAGTATCGCGCGAGCTGATCCGCGGGCCAGTTGATGCATTGCTGGCGCGCGTGGATCAGGAGAATTCCGCTTTTGCTGAACGGCTGCGTTCGCCCGAGCCGAGAGCCGCAATTGAAGCATTCTTCAGCCGTAAGAGCTGAGGCTCTCGCATCGGCTCTCCGCCGGCGAATTGCACGCATCAGTCGAATCAAGTCGTCTTCAGAGATTCGCCAATGGCTGCCATGTGTCTCGCGTCGATCGGCCAGCGCCCGCGGCCATCGGCGAAGTCAAAAACCGGGCGTCACAGAAGTCGGCACCATCGGGTCGACGGCGACACCGTAATTGTGCAGGTTCTCTGGACAGACACGCTCTGTCAAAGCTTCGAGATCGCGCCGATAGGTCACCGTAGCTGACCATGGAGCGGTGAATACCTGAGGGTCTTCAACTTGAAAGCTGATCTGCAGCGCCTTACCCGTATCGTTCGGGTCCGCGCGTCCGCCGCCACCATCTGGCCCGATACGGCCATTGGCGCGCTCGTTGCGGGCCATTACCGCCTTGGCCGTCCCAGGGTCAATCAGACGAAACCGCTCAACAAGATGCATGTCCTCAGTGTACGGCGTGCCGAAGCGGTCGATCATCGAAAATGGGCGGACTTTGACCCCTACGGTGTCGACGACAAGCGTATCGTCCTCGAAATGCCCGACCGAATCGCCATACCAGGAGGGCACGACATGCTGTGGGTGCGGCCGGTTCAGATAAATATGCCGCGCCTGATGATCGAAGCTGTATAAAATCACGATTTCACCGGGTCGCTGCAGGATCTGTGTTTCCAGTATACGGAATATGTAAGGTGGGCCTTCCGGCCAACACTGATTGTTCGGGTCAGGGAATCCGGCACCGCTTTTCGATATATCGCCGAATTTTTTGACGATTGCGGCTGCACGCGGCGTGAGAATTGGATTGCTCGCATCTCCGACCAAAGTAGTCCGATCGCGATTGCCATTTGGCAGGCGCTGAACGTTTTCGACCGGACCGAATCCGCTCGATGGAGACTCATAGGCGAAGGAGTTTCGTCCCCACATCCCGGAGAAGTCCGGGACGGGAGCTGCTTCTTGAGCCGAAGCCGCAAGCGCATTCACCGCGAAGGGAACGGCGAGTAACAGGCGCTGCTTTTCTTTCGATATGCGGGACAATCGTGCCTCACACAGCTCCGAACCAGCCGTAATCACTCGACGAGCGTACAACTTAGACATGCCAGGCTGACTGAGTGCTGTCTTGAAACTGAATTCAAACTGGACCCACGGGCGGTCACGTCCCCGGGAATCCTGGCTACCGTGGTTGCCGGCGACACGAAGACGCTGAGATCAAAAGTCCGGTCTGTCAGCGTGCGGGAAACCGGCCGGGTCGAGGCCAAACGAGAATCCATTGTTCTCGCCGCAGGGGGTTTCGAGCCAGGGCGCGGTGTCGCGGAGATACGTTACCGCCGCCGACCACGGCATGGTGAATACGTTCTCGTCCTCGACCGTGAATTGGACCTGCAAGGCCGGACTTTTGTCTTTGGGATCGGTGATGCCTGCGACGGTGCCTCCGACCACAAGCCGCTTTTCGCTTTCGAGCTGTTTCAACGACTGCACAGCGGATTGTCTGTCCACCAGACGGTAGCGCTCGACAAGGTGCAAAGCCGCGCTGTGCGGCGTGCCATAAATGTCCACCATGGACAGCGGACCGGTTTTAAACCCGACCGTATCGATGATCAGCGTATCGCCTTCG
Organism: uncultured Bordetella sp.; assembly: GCA_964446945.1. Lineage (GTDB taxonomy): Bacteria > Pseudomonadota > Alphaproteobacteria > Micropepsales > Micropepsaceae > CAIYRG01. The sequence goes on along the minus strand of CAYUQO010000028.1, from coordinate 19,322 downwards.
AAATGCCCGACCGAGTCCCCGTACCATGAGCGCGTCGGCACCGCCGGATGGGACGCATTCATGCGAATGCGCCGGTCTTGCTCACCGTACACGTAAAGGATGTCGATCTTATCGTCGCGCTGGAGAATCTGAATCTCGAATTCCGAGCCCAGGATAAAGGGCGGAGGCTCCGGCCGGCACTGGTTGCGCGGATCGGGAAAACTCGCTCCCGACAGCTCCAGCTCGCCGCGTTTTTTCACGACATCAGCAGCTTTCGGCTTCAGGATTGGATTGTTGTAGTCGCCAACGCGCAGCCCGACGTCTGCCCTGGGGACACCTGCAATGTTCCGAACCGGGCCCGGACCCGATGCCGACGGCTCGAACGCGAAGGAGAAGTACCGCCCCCACTGGCCGGAGAAATCCGGCACGGCGGTGATTTCCGCCGCAGATGCTGACGAAGCAAGCATCCAGCCGAAACCGAAAATGGCGATCACGCGCGCCGTCACCATCAAGCGCTCCGGTCACGAAACGAGTTTGTACGTCATGCGGACAATATATCAGGGTGCGATATCAGGGTGCGCGGAAAAGGCATTTGTCCGGTTTCACCCGGCAGTCCACCCAGGCATGGGGATAGGAATATGTCCTGAGAACGCACTATGGTCACTCCGAAACGGCGTGCGAGCAAAAGAATGTACAGATTCCGAATCCTGCTCCCGTGGTTTTTCGCCACTTGCGGTTTCGCAAATCTCTCCTGCGCAGAGGCGGCTGTTCCGGCTATTTCAGGCCAATGGGGGCGGGACATGCTTTTCTTCGAACCGCCTGCGTCTGGACCAGGTCCCGTCGTAAAGGCACAACGCGAAAGGAATGGAGTTCTCGCGCCCGAACTTCCGTGTTGCGGAATTGTGCAATCCTGGTTTGGCGATCCAAACAATCCGATACTCAGACCCGAAGCTGCCAATGCAGTGCGGAGATTTGCTGAGTTGTCACTTCAAGGGAAGGTTCTGCCCGATCTGCACAGCACTTGCCGTCCAGAACCGCCGCCTTACGTTCTCGCACTTCAATATGGCGTTCTGGTGATTCAGCAGAAGGATGAGGTCAAACTCATTTACCTGCTTAACAACACGGTTCGCAGGGTCCGGATGAACGGATCGCATCCGAGGAAACCGACGCCGGGCTGGGCCGGAGATTCCGTCGGACATTATGAAGGCGACAGTCTGTTGATCGACACCGTCGGTACCCGGACAGCACCGTTTTCCACTGTCGATCCGTTTGGGACGCCTCACGCCCAAAACTTGCACGTGGTTGAACGCTATCGTCTCATTGACGGCCACTTTGCCGCCAAAGAACAATCGCGCAATGGCGCAAAATTCACTCCAGCGCCTGCATTTGCGCGTGGGCTGATCGATCCTGATGCTAGCCGAGCAGGTTTGCAGGTTGAATTCACCGTTGAGGATCCGACGGCTTTTACGATGCCCTGGTCCGGGCGTGTCACCTATCGCAGAGTTTTGGGTGTGTGGCCGGAAGCTGTCTGTGCGGAAAATCCATACGTCTATTACCTGGGCCAAACGACATCGATACCAGTGGCGCAATTTGCCGATTTTTGACGGTGTCCGGCGCTGCGGGACGATGGAGCGCTGGTTAGAAATCCGGGGTAGGTGAGACCGGCATCAGCGGCTGGCGGCCTTGCTCCCGATCGATGGTGTCTTCGGCGCAGACCTGTTCCAACCACGGTCCGATAGTGCGGCGGTAGGTAACGACGGCAGACCACGGCGCGGTGAACACGCCGGGATCTTCGATCCTGATCTCGAGCTGCAAGCCCCTGCCGGGATACTTCGGATCGACCAGCACGGCGCCTGCGAGCCCCATCGGGCCGTTTTCGCGGATGTGTCGCTCGGCGGCCTCTTTCGCTACTTCGCCGTCGATCAGCCGGTAGCGCTCGACGATATGGGCCGAAGAGCTGCGCGGCGTGCCGTAACGGTCAATCATCGCGAGCGGGCCGGTTGCAACGCCCACCGTGTCCACCACCAGGGTGTCGCCTTCATAATGGGCAACGGAATCGCCCATCGGCGAGGGGTTTAGCTTTTTCGGATGCGGGCGGTTCAGCCAGACACGCCGAACTTGATCGTCCTGATTATAAAGGAACGTGACGTGATCCTTTGCCGCAAGGAGCTGGACGCCGAGTTCCATGGAGAAGGTGAAGGGAGGTGCAAACGGCGCGCACTGATTCGAGGGATCGGGAACGGACGCGCCTGCAAGAGCGAGCTCGCCGCGACGCTTCACGATTGCTGCCGCTTCGGGTTTGAGTAATGGGTTATTGTGATCGCCAACCAGCATGCTCGCATTGCCGGCCCCGTTCGGCAGGCGCACCAGATTGTCGACCGGCTTCAGGTTGCCCGGCGCCGGCTCGAAATCGAACGCGTTGCGGCCCCAAAGTCCGGAGAAATCCGGCACGGCCGTGATTTCCGCCGCAGATGCCGACGAAACAAGCATCCAGCCGAAACCGAAAATCGCGATCACGCGCGCCGTAACCATCAAGCGCTCCGATCAGGAAACCAGTCTGCGCATCATGCAACAACAATCAGGGTGGGATGAAAAGGCATTTGTTCATTTCACCGGCAGTCGGCACACAGGCCTGGCGATGGCATTATGTCCTGCTTGGAAGTATTCCCGTTGAATGTCCGCTCCCGCGGAAAGCGCCCATTCCCAATCGTCTGCTGAAAGGCGCGGCGCCTTTTTTGATTCAGGGGCGGACGGTGGTAAGTTTTGCGGGTTCCGGGGAGGTTCTGGATGTTCGGTTCATTGCGGCCGGCTGGCGGCGGCGCCAGTCTTTGCCGTGCGTCCCTCGTTGCCATGCTGCTTGCGGCAAGCGCCGGTAGTCTGACCCCGGCGATGGCAGACGATGCCGCAGGAAAAATCCCGGATTTTCAACTGGGACCCAACATGGCCTGGCGTGAGATCGGCGACGAGTTTCTGCCGCCGCCGAGTGGACCCGGTCCGGTCACCGAGGATCCAGAGCATCCTTTCCGCAGCAATGGCGCCGTGCGGCTGGGGCAAATGCCGACCTATCACATTGGGGACGTCACCAATCCCATTCTGCAGCCCTGGGCGGCGGAGCAGATGCGGAAAGATAATCAGGTGGTGCTGGCGGGAGGAGTGGCCTTTCGTCCGAATGAGCGCTGCATGCCGGGCGGGGTTCCCGAATTCGTCCTCATCGCGCGGATTTCGCCGTTCTTTTTTCTTCAGACTCCGGCAGAGGTCACCATATTCAATCAGAATGGCCCGGAAATTCGCCGCATTTTCATGGATGTTCCCCACTCGGGGAATGTTAAACCGTCATGGTACGGAGAATCGGTCGGTCATTACGAAGGCGGCGACACGCTGGTGGTCGATACGATCGGCATTTCGGCAAAGAGCTATGTCGATAACTTCCGCACGCCGCACACCGGCAAATTGCACGTCATCGAGCGGTTCCGGATCAGCGCCGACCGCAAGTCGATGGAGGACTTCGTCACGGTTGACGATCCGGGCGCCTTCACGACGCAATGGTCGGGGATTCAACGGTTCAGGCTGGAAAAGCGCGAGATGCGGGAAACCGTGTGCGCCGAGAACAATGTGAATTTCTTCGGGAAGGGCGCCCTGCCAATGCCAACGGCTGATAAGCCCGACTTCTGATCAACCAGGAATGGGAATTGGCGCCATGACACGAATGAATTGGACAGTCGCCCTGACGCTCATGGCGAGCGTGGCAATCATCGGAGCCGCATCGGGACAGCAGTCTCCACAAGGCACGATCCCGAAACTTGCGGGCGCGGATTTCGGCTGGTCTTCGATCAGAACCGATTTTGACGCAGTGCCTGGCGGGCCCCGGCCGGTGGGGGACGATCCGGCCCATCCCCGCGTCGGGAATTTCGAAAGGGGTCCGGGAAAACAACCGACCTTCCGAATGGCCAATCTCGACAATCCGAATCTGACGGATTTCGCGAAAGAGAGTCTTAAGAAGACCAATGATGATGTGCTGCGCGGCAAAGCAGTGTACTTGCGCGAAGCCCGCTGCTGGGCAACCGGGGTTCCGACTTACGACATCAGCCAGGGATACTACTACTTCATCCAGACGCCGAAGGAAGTGCTGATCGTCTGGCACGGAGATCATGCGGTCCGCCATATCTACATGGATGTGCCACATTCGCAGAACCCCAAACTATCCTGGTACGGAGAGTCTGTCGGTCACTATGAAGGGGACACACTGGTTGTCGATACGATCGGGCAGAATACTCAGACCTTTGTCGACAATTATCGGACGCCGCACAGTGAAAAACTGCATGTTGTGGAGCGCTTCCGCGTGATCAACGGCGGCAAGAACCTGCGGGCGGACATCTTCATGGAGGATCCGGTCACCTTCAGGCAGCCGCTGCACGTTACGCATACCTGGCGCCGCACGGCAGACGATGAGCACGGCGATAGGGGTCAAAGTCCGCTCGATGAAGAGTCCTGCGCCGAAGCCGGCCCCGGATATTTTGACTTCTCGACCGATCCGACACGCGTTGAACCGGTCCCCACTGCGATCAAGGCCGATTTCTGAGGGTTATACGGAACAGGAGTCTGCAGTATGACACGAATGAGTTTCACCGCCGTTCTGGCGCTAATGGCGGGCGTGGCCGTTATCGCGGCCGCATCCGGGCAGCAGCCGGCACAAGTCGCAACCCCCAATCTCGGTGGCGCGGAATTCGGCTGGCGAGGCGCCACCGCTTTCGACCTTGTCCCGGGTGGCCCCCAGGCGGTGAGCGACGATCCTGCCCATCCCCATATCGGCAATCGCGACCGCAAGCCGGGGCAGGAGTCCAGCTTTTGGTGGGGAAACCTCGATAATCCCAATCTTACCGATTTCGCGAAACAGGGCCTGAAGAAGACCATCGATGAGATCAAGAGCGGCAAGGCGGTTTACAACCGCGAAGCCCGTTGCTGGCCAACCGGGGTCCCGACTTTCGACGTCAATCAGGGATTTCTCTATTTCGTGCAGACGCCAAAACTCGTGTTGATGGTGTGGGAGGGCGATCATGTGATCCGGCACATTTATATGGACGTGCCGCATTCGCAGAATCCAAAGCCGTCATGGTACGGAGAATCCGTCGGCCACTACGAAGGCGACACACTGGTGGTCGATACCATCGGCCAGAACACACAGACCTATGTCGACAATTACCGCACCCCGCACAGCGAAAAACTGCATGTCGTGGAGCGCTTCCGCGTGATCAACGCCGGCAAGAACTTGAAGGCGGACATCTTCGTCGAAGATCCCGCCACCTTCAAACAGCCGGTGCACGAGACGCATACCTGGCGCCGCGCGCAACAGGACACATTCGACGAACAGTCCTGCGCCGAATCAGGCCCCGGGAATTTCGCGTTCTCCACCGATCCGAGTCGCGTCGAACCGATCCCGACCGCGGCCAAAGCCGATTTCTGACGTTGTTATTACCTGATGGATTGAAACGGGCCCAAACTAGAAGTCGGGTTTGTCTGCCGTCGGCATCGCGGGCTGCTTGTAATTGAAGAAATTCTCATTGTTTTCGGCGCAGGGACTTTCCGTCAGGGGCCGCCGCTGAAGATTAAAGCGCTGCATTGCCGACCATTGCCGCGTGAAAGCGCCGGGGTCGTCGACCGTAATCAAGGTTTCAATGTGCTTATGGTCCGGGCTCAATTTGAAGCGCTCGATGACATGCAATTTGTCGGTGTGCGGGGTGCGGAAATCATCGACATAGCTTTTCGCGGATAGACCGATCGTATCGACGACCAGGGTGTCGCCGCCTTCGTAATGCCCGACAGACTCTCCGTACCAGGAGATTTTTGGATTCGCCGAGTGAGGGACATTCAGGAAGATATGGCGAATCTCGGGGCCACCAGAATTGAGGAGGGTGACTTCCGTCGGAGTCTGCAGGAAATAATATTCCTCGACCCGGGCGTAGAAATCGAATTCCGGAACCCCGCCGGGCAGGCAGCGCTCGCGTGGGCGAAAGCCGATCGCTCCTGCCAGCACCTCCGCATTCGATTTCTGCATCTGCTCCGCTGCCCAGGGCTGCAGAATGGGGTTGGTGGTATCGGCGACACGATAGTTCAGCCGGAAATTGAACGGATATTTCGGGTCCTGGGTGACCGGACCCGGTCCACTCGGCGGCGGCAGCAGCAGGTCGCCGATCTCGCGCCAGCCCAGTCCTTCGCCGACTTCGAAATCGGGGATTCCGGACGCTGCGCTTGCCGCCGCGGTTGATGGCACAGGATCAGCCACCACCGCCCTTGGGTCTGACGGTTGGGCCAATGTCTGACGATCTGCGCCTGCGGCGATCAGCACACCGGTGAACACAACCCAAAGAGCGGCGCGGGCAGCAGCCGCCGATTGCGGAGCGAAAATTCTTACCATTTCTTCTCGACCGCTATGCTGATGAACCGCCCGACATAGGATTCGTGTGAGCTGTTGACGAAAGCGATAGCACTATTGCCGCCGCTTGCGACGTTATATTCGAAGGATGCATGCTTATCCAACAGATCGTTGATGTTGAGCGTGATCGCTAAGTTCTTCAAATACACATTGGCGGGCTGATCGCTGGTATTGTAGCCGAGCGAGAGGTCGAAGCTGTCGAACGCCGGTTCCTTGTCCGAGTAGTTCGGAAAGTTCGCCAGATACTGGGCCGGCGGCAATGGCATCTGGGTGAAGAAGTGACTCGTATGATTCCAGAATAAAGTGACCGAGTAGGCGTCACTTGCCCAGCCGAGACGCGATCGCATGGTCCAAACCGGAATGGTTGTGCCGTTATTCACACCGGTGAAATTGATTGCGTCCTGGATGGGAGTGCCGGGAAGCGTCTGGGTCTGGTCTTCCAGATAATAAGTTCCTGTGGTGCCGACGTTAAACGCGCCATAATCGCCGAGGTCAAAGTCGTACGACGCCTGGTAGTCGATGCCGTTCAGCTTTAACCAGCCGCTGTTGAGGAAGGCGCCATCGGCAATCCAGGTGATGTTGCTCACGGCGCTGAGCGGCACATTGCTGCCGACATTGCCGACCAGGAGCTGGACGTATTGAGCAAAATTCGGATTGGATTTTGTGATAACGGTCGAAGCGTAAAGCGGATCGTTGAGCAGTGTGGCGGGCGAAGAGCCGAGCCCGTTTGACAGGAAGTTGGAAATATAGACCCGCCAATCGGTCACCTGGACATCGAGTCCCTTGAGGAACGCATAGGTCGGCGCGAACTCGAGACCAAAGGACGTGTTAACGGCCGTTTCAGGTTGAAGCGTTGTCGGCAATCCATCCGCGGGGCGGATTCCGGCGACAGGGGCGCCGGAAAAATCGATACCGCCCGGGAATTGCAGGGCCGCCGAGCACGTTGGGTTCAAAATCGCTGCCGCGCTTCCCGGAGTCGGCGTGCCGCCGACCGTGGTGCAGGCGGGCGTGTTGTTCCGCGAATCTCCGCCCAGGATATTGGTCGCATGGACGGTCGAGGCGGTGGACGACAATTCCTGGACGAAGGGAGCACGGAAGGATTTTCCCCAGTCAGCTTTTACAGAGAAACCCGCTCCGAGCGCCCAGTTGATAGCGGCCTTGGGACTGCTGACGCTGCCGAAATCGCTGTAGTTGTCGTAACGGTACGAGCCTTCAATATTCAGGCTCTCGACGAACGGCAGCGTGTAATTCCCGCCAAACACCGGAATGTTGATCTGGGTATAGGCGGAATACACGGTGCGCGCAAAAGAGGAAGTGAGCGAATTTACAATACCGGGAGATTGGCTCGAGTAACTGTTTTCTGCCAGCTCACGGAAGTTATACGCTGTCGCTTCGCCGCCAATCGCGGCCCGCACCGTTCCGCCCGGCAGGTCGAATACCGGCCCGTCAAAGTTGGCGGCGCTTTCGCGAATGCTGTTGTTCGTCGAATAATGCCGCAACCCGAACATGTAGGCGAGCGTCTGCGGACTGTTGCAACTGAACGCCATCTGATCGCAGAAGACGTTCAGATAAGGAATGTTGGCGGGCTTGGTATATGACCCGAGCGGCGGAAGATTTCCCGCCTGGGGCTGCGCGGCAATCGTGTTGCCGAGCGCTGCGTTGGCTGCATTGTCGTTGATGATGTTGGACTCAAACGCAAACGGAGTGGTTTCGGAATACGAAGTGAAAAGCTTCAGGTTCCACTGCGCCGGCAGATCGATATTGAATCCGCCGTCCACCCGCTTCTCGATTGAGCCGCCGGTCAGAAACTGCGGATCGCCATACGTGAGATCGACACTGACCTGCAGGCCCGCCGGCGCACCAGCCGGATAGTAAGGATTGATGGTTGGGATGCTGAAGGTCTGCTGCTGGTTTTTGCCGGTTCCGGTTGCCTGGGTTTCATATTTGAATCGACGGTTGTGATAGAACCCATCGACGAAAAACGTAACGCCGGGATAGATTCGCTGATCGAATGTGAGTGCTGCCGCGTTGGTTTGGGTTGGGCTCGTCAATTGACCAACATCAAATGGATCGTGCTGGTTGAGCACGCCGGGATTGGCGAGCAGCTGTGCCCAGCTGACAGGCCCCGCGCTGCCCGGCGCCGTCGGCCCAAGGCCCGCGTTGAGTGACGCGTTGAAATTGGCGCCGGTGCCGAGGGGAATGGAAAAGCAGTTGCTGCAAATGCTCCCGGTACTCGCGCTGGGCTTCCCGGTTTTTGCGCCGTTTACGGGCGCCGAAACAATCCCGGGCGTTGCGGATGTGATGGGGGTTGTATTATCGAGGCCCCACGGACTGTAATCCTGCGTATACTGATATTTCAGCCGCTTCGCGGTCGTGCTGAGCGCGTTTGCTCCGGAATTCTCGTAGGTAATGGTGATGTCGCCGCCGTCCCAGGTGCGCCCATAGAGTTGCGACGCGAGCCAGGTAAGCTCGCCGCCGCCATAGCTGCTGGCAGCTTCCCCGATACGCGCCAGTGTCACTGCGCCGTCGTAACCGCGCTTCAGGATTTGATTGATGACGCCGCCAATCGCGTCGGAGCCGTAGGTCGCCGAGGCTCCGTCCGCCAGCACATCGATGCGGTCGAGCGCGAGCTGCGGAATGATGTTGGCATCGACATCGCTCCCGTCATAGGAGTCCAGCGGAACGCGCATGCCATCCACCAACAGCAGATTACGGGTCCCGCCTAACTGATGCAGGGTCAGCTCGGTGTTGCGTGTAACGTTGCCATTGGTCGAGGCCTGTTCCAGCTGATTGATTTCAATGCTGGGAACTTTGGCCAGGAGAGCGTCGACGGTGATCTGCCCGGTCTGAACAAAATCCTGGGTGCTGAGATTGGTCACCGGCACGCCGACCACTGCCGTGCCATGAATCAGTGATCCAGTGATCAGAACCTGCTCGGGTACAGTTCCCGGAGCCGCCTCAGCGGTTTGTGCGTGCGCGGTTTGTCCTTGCGCAGCCACAACAGTCGCCAATGTCAGCAACGACGCAGACCCCATAAGGGCCGCGAATCGACCAATCAACGGATTCATTTCCCCCCCCGGCGTGCCTGAACGCCACGGTTTAACGTTCCATTATTGACCCACCATTCGACGCAGATTTTGTTACGCGGAAAAGACTCGTTCCGTTCGATGAGGCATCGCGCCGTGAGTCAATCCCCGCACAACTCTAGCTTGCTTTGAAATCCTTGTACATCACTGACAAGCTTGGAAAAAGTCACTCAACTGACTCTTCCGCGTGCGCGTCCCTGCGTTATGCACGGCACGGGGCTGAGATGCTGGTCTGCTGCGCGGGCGCCGCCGCCGAGCCAAACAGCACCGGCAGCACCGCCGCCATAACCAGTTTGGTTATATGCCCGAAACCGATTTTCCGGCTCATCCGCTTCACTCCGATACTCTGCACATCACTTGATGTCGAAGTTCACCGCGTAATAGCCGACCGAGCCGGTTTTCGAGGTGTCTTTCCACTGGTGGGGGGTCCTGGCAGGGATCGTGATCACATCCCCCTTGGTCAGATGATGACTCACCCCGTTCTCAATACCGGTCCCGCCCGTCTGCCCAGGGCCGGTTGTCTTTGGACTGATCATCTTGCCGCCGGTGACGAACTCTGCTTCGCCATCCTTGATGATGAACACGTGGCTGGTATTGTCGTGCATCTCGGAGCCGCGCTGCATGCCGCGGTTGGCGATGACGGTCAAACCTTGATCCTCGAGGATGCGCGCGCCCTTCACAAAAGCAGCCGCAACCTTGTCATGATCGATGTAGTGGACTTCCGGTGGAAAACGAAAACCAGGGGCAGTGTCGAAGTTCACCGCATAATAGGCGATTGAGCCGGTTTTGGAGGTGTCTTTCCACTGATGCGGAGTCCCGGCGGGAATCGTGATCACGTCGCCCTTGGTCAGATGATGGCTCACTCCGCCCTCGATACCGGTTCCGCGCGTTTGGCCGGCACCGGTTACCTTTGGGTTGATGATCTTGCCGCCGGTGACGAAGTCAGCTTCGCCATCCTCGATGATGAAGACGTGATTGGTGTTGTCGTGCATCTCGGAGCCGCGCTGCATGACGCGTTGGGCGATGACGACCAAACCTTCATCCTCGAGAACGCGCTCACCCTTGACGAAGCCGGCCGCAACTTTGTCGTGGTCTATGTAGTGGACGCGCGGCGGAAACCCGGCGGCAGATGCAACGGTTACCAGGGCCGCAGTCGAAAGCATCGCGGCGAGTGCGAGCGAATATTTCATCGCGGTCTCCTTTTGAGTTGACGTGCGTGTTCTCACATCGGCTTGTTGACTTCGTCGGGTGCGCCGGGCGGCACCGGATAGCGGTCAGCGACGAACAGCATGGTGAGGCCCGTATACTGTCCCATCAGCGCGACGAGATCGACAATGCCGCGTTCGCCAACCACGGCCGCCATCGACTTGAAATTGTTATCGCTCACCTGACGGGTCGCCAGCAGCTGCGAGCAGAAGTCATACACCGTCGCCTCATCCGCTGGCATATTGGCGGGACGCTCGCCGGCCGCCATGGCGGTGATGAAGGCCGGACTGAGACCGGCATCGAGCGCCTGCTTGCGGTGCGAGTACCATACATACTGGCCGCCCCAGTAGCGCGAGGTCAGCATGATGGCGATTTCCTTGTACTTGCGCGGCGTCGGCGACTTGAAGCGCAGATAGTCGCTGTAGGGCTGCGCCAGTTCAGCCATTTGGGGGCTTCGCAGATTGATGTTGAAAGGGCCGGTCTCGGGCTTGCGCCCTGCGGCGATTTCCTTGTCGGCGAAAGCGCGTTGTTCGGATGTGAGTTCGCCATAGGTCAGCGGCTTGAACCGGTTGCCGTGGGTATTGAACTCGGGTGCCGCACTCGCGACCACCGCGGCGCCGATGATGGCGCCCACCGCCCCGGCGCCAACAAGCTTTGTCAACGTGCTCGCGCTCATGACATTCCTCCCTGAAAACCCTGCCGCGAAGACCAGTTGCCCTCAGATTGAAGGCCGCAGATGCTTGAGTTTGATACCGGCACCGGGCGCTGTGAAGTGCGAATTGGCCGTGGAATGCCGGGTATTGTGATTCGTGTCATAACGGAGCGAGGCCGAAATCAGCCATTTTGACCGGTTTTGCCTTGAAGGCCGAAGCCAGCAGAGGCAAAATTCTCGCCGGTTCGAAAAGCAGGCGGTGATCCCATGCCCATGCATATCAACGTCAATGGCGAAGATCGGGTGATCGGAGACGATGTCGACCCTAGGACTCCGCTTCTGTGGGTGTTGCGCGATCACCTCGGTCTGGTCGGCGCCAAGTATGGCTGCGGTATCGCCCAGTGCGGCGCCTGTACGGTCCATGTCGATGGCAAGCCGGTGCGCTCGTGCCAACTCACCGTCGAGAATGTCGGCAACCGCCCCGTCACCACCATCGAGGCGATCGGCAACACGCCGAATGGCGCCAGGATTCAGGCAGCGTGGATCGACATTGCAGTGCCCCAATGCGGCTATTGCCAGGCCGGACAGATCATGTCGGCGACTGCGCTGCTCAACCGCACTCCCAACCCGGATGATGCCGATATCGACGCGGCGATGGCGGGCAATATCTGCCGCTGCGGCACCTATATCCGCATACGCAGGGCGATCAAGAACGCCGCCGCCAAATCGGTCTAAGCGAGAAGCTATGTCCGGCTCTGCCAGGAGCATCGCACAAGCATGAGACCCATTGGCATCGCGATCGCGGTTGTGGTCGTCATCGCGCTCGGCTTTGCAGCCTGGCTGGTGCTGATTCCCGCGCCGATGGCCTTCGCCAATGGCTCGACGGTCGCGCTTTCGGACTATACGGGCGCAAACCCCACAGGCGTTCCAAAAGAATTGGCGCAGGCCGATCTGATCAAGCGAGGTGAATATCTCGCCCACGCCGCCGATTGCATCGCCTGTCACACCGCGCCAGGCGCTCAGGCTTATGCCGGCGGCGTCGCCTTCAATGTGCCGATGATCGGCACAATTTATTCGACCAACATCACGCCCGACAAGGAAACCGGCATCGGGAATTACACGGACCAGCAGTTTCTCGATGCCTTGCACAGGGGCATCCGCCGCGATGGCGCGCTGCTTTATCCGGCGATGTCGTATACGTCCTATGCGTATATGACCGACGCCGACGCGCTGGCGATCAAAGCCTATCTCTTCAGCCTGCCCGCAGTGCATGCGCCCGCCAAGGCTAACAACGTCGCCTGGCCCTTCAACCAGCGCAATCTGATCGCGGCATGGAATCTTTTCTACAAACCCGATGAGCGTTTCCGTCCCAACCCATCAATGAGTGTGGAGTGGAATCGGGGCGCCTATCTCGCCGAGGCGATGGGCCATTGCGGCGAGTGCCACACTCCACGCAACTTCGCTTTTGCGCTGGACAACCGGCAGAAATTTGCCGGCGCCCTCACGGCGGGCTGGCGCGCCTATAATATCAGCGCCGACAAGGCGTCGGGTTTGGGCGACTGGACCGATAAAGATCTCGCGACCTATCTCTCCACCGGCCATGCCGATGGTCATGGCGGCTCTGCCGGCCCGATGGGCGAAGCCACGGACAACAGTCTTACGTTTCTGACGCCGGGCGACATTCATGCCCTGGTGGTCTATCTGCGAAGCATACCGTCCCAGCAAACCGATCTGCCGCGCACGGTAGATGTTCCTGCGCCCGCGTCGTATCGCGAGGGCGCCACGGCTGCTCTGGACCCCCGCGGCGCGATGATTTTCGCCAGCGCCTGCGCCTCTTGTCACGATTGGACGGGCGTCAGCCCGACCAGCAAATACGCCACGCTGACAGGCGTGCGCGCCGTCAACGACCCGTCGGCCACCAATGTGGCGCAGACGGTCATCAACGGCGTGATTCGCAAGACATCCGACGGCACGATCTTCATGCCGGCTTTCGGCGATGGTTATTCCGACGCCGACATTGCCGCGGTATCGAATTTCGTCACCGCGCGCTTCGGCGCCGAGGGCGGGCATCTCACCGACAAAGACATCGTTTCCCTGCGCAAGTTAGCGGCACAACAATAGGCCAACGCATCTCCCAGGAGACACCCATGGCAGCCAACATCAATCCCAGATTTGCCCAATCCGATGCCTATATCGCCGAGCTGATGCGTGAGGTCAGGACGCCGCCAGACGGCGATTTGCCGATGGGGCGGCGGACATTCGTCAAGCTCGCCGGCGCCGGCGCCGCGGGATTGGTCCTGGCATTCCATCTGCCGGGCGAGGCGTTTGCCGCCACCAATACGCCGCAGGGCAGCAAAGATCAGGCGATGAATGCCTTCATCCGCATCGCACCCGACAATACGATCACCATCTATTCCAAGTCGCCTGAGATTGGCCAGGGCATCAAGACCTCACTCGCTCTCATCATCGCCGAAGAACTGGATGCTGACTGGGACCACGTGGCGGTCGAGCAAGCGGATATCAATCCAAAACTCTATGGCAACCAGGGTGCGGGCGGTTCCACCACCATCCCGCGCGCCTGGGACCAGGTGCGCCAGGCCGGCGCCGGCGCGAAGGCGATGCTGATCGCCGCCGCCGCGAAGCAATGGAACGTCGCTCCGTCGGAGATCACCGCGAAGGATTCGACGCTGAGCCATGCCGCCAGCGGCAAGACAGCCACTTATGGATCACTGGCGATCGCCGCGGCGAAAATGCCCGTGCCGGACCCCAAGCTTTTTACGCTGAAGAAGCGCAGCGAATATCGCCTGTTGGGCCGGCGCCATCGTGGCGTTGACGATCCGAAGGTGGTTTCCGGCAAACCGCTTTTTGGCATCGATGTGCAATTGCCGGAGATGGTCTACGCCACCTACACCAAATGTCCCGCGGCCGGCGGCAAAGTCAGGTCTGCCAATCTGGATGAGATCAAGGCACTGCCCGGTGTGATCGACGCGTTTGTCGTCGAAGGCAACGGCAAGCCGAGTGAAGTGATGCCGGGTGTCGCCATCGTCGGCAAGGACACCTGGACGGTGTTCCAGGCCAAAGGCAAGTTGAAAATCGACTGGGACGAAAGCGAGGCATCGAAAGATTCCACGACGGAATTTTCGGCACGGGCGAAAAAACTGGCGGCCGTCTTTCCGAAAAAAGCCGACACCGATGTCGGCAATGTCGACAACGCTTTTGCCCAGGCCGCAAAGACGGTGGAAGCCTATTACGAGTACCCGTTCGCCGCCCACGCGCCCATGGAGCCGATGAACACGACGGCGCACTGGCATGACGGCATCATCGAAATCTGGACGCCGACACAACAGCCCAATCGCGCCATCCCGTCACTGACCGCCCTGGCGGGCGTGAAGGAAGACAAGGTGGTGATCCATCAGACTCGTGTCGGCGGCGGCTTTGGCCGACGGCTGGTCAATGATTACGGGTGCGAAGCTGCGGCTATCGCGCTCAAGATCAACAGACCGGTCAAGCTGCAATGGACGCGGGAAGATGATTTCAGCCACGACTTTTATCGCCCCTCCGGCTATCACCAATTCAAGGGCGCCATCGACAAGAATGGCAAGCTCGATGCGTGGCAGGAGCATTTCATCACCTTCACGGCCGACGGCAAGGCCGCAGCGTCGGGTGCCGTCTATACCGAAAACCTGAAGTACTCGACGATTGCACCCAATCTGCGCCGCGCCAGCACGCTGATGCCGCTGGTGATCCCCACTGGCGCGTGGCGAGCGCCGGGTGACAATGCCCAGGTCTTCGCAGTGCAAAGCTTCATGCATGAATTGTCGCTGGCCGCCGGACGCGACCATGTCGAGTTTCTGGTGGATGCGGTGAACCGCCCGGTGCCGGAACTGGCGCCGAAGGCCAAGAACGTCAATTTCAGTCCCGCCCGGGCCAGCGGCGTGATCAAGCTCTGCGCCGAGAAAGCGGGATGGGGCAAATCGCTGCCGAAAGGCAGCGGCCTGGGGTTGGCCTGGTGCTATTCCCATGCGGGCCATGTGGCGCAAGCCGTCGAGCTCAGCGTCGATGCGAACAAGAGGATCACGGTGCACCGGATTGTTGTGGCCATCGATGTCGGTCCCATCGTTGACATGGCCGGGGCGGAAGCGCAGGCGCAGGGCGCGTCAACCGACGCCTTTTCCACCGCGATGGGTTTGCAGATCAACATCGAGAACGGCCGTATCCAGCAGCAGAACTACAACGACTATCCGACCTTGCGCATGCCCTTCGCACCGAGGCTGATTGAGGCGTATTTCATCCAGTCGGATTTTCCACCCACCGGCATGGGCGAACCCGCATTCCCGGCTTTCGCGCCCGCGCTTGGCAACGCCATTTTCGCGGCCACCGGGGAGCGGGTACGTTCGTTGCCGCTCCGCAATCTGGGCTACTCGGTCTGAGGTCAAACCGCATGGGTCTCGATATGGCCCATGCGGCGACCGCGCGGCATCGAAATCACCAACCCAATTGAACGAACTCGATCTCGCGAGCGTCGTCAGCCAGACGCTGCAACACTATGACGATCGCGCGGCGAAATTTCGCGAAGGCACGCTCGGACACGACGTCAGCCAGAACATCGGAGCGCTGCTCCAGCACATCGAGGCGAACCCGGCCGCAGCAATCCTCGATTTTGGCTGCGGGCCCGGGCGCGACCTCAAGGCTTTTGCGGCGCTCGGTCACGCGCCTGTCGGACTGGACGGCTGTTCGAGTTTTGTCGCAATGGCGCGCGAACGGGGTTTCGAAGTGTGGGAGCAAAGCTTCCTCGCGCTCGATCTTCCGGACAACCGCTTTGATGGCATCTTCGCCAACGCTTCACTCTTTCATGTGCCCAGCCAGGAGCTGCCCCGTGTTCTCCGGGAGTTGCATGCGACCCTGAGACCGCGCGGCGTTCTATTCAGCTCGAACCCGCATGGCCACAACGAGGAAGGTTGGAATCACGGACGTTATGCCGTCTACCACGACCTCGAAACCTGGCGCCGATTTATGATCGAAGCGGGATTTACCGAACTCGAACACTATTACCGGCCCACAGGTCTGCCGCGCGAACAGCAGCCATGGCTCGCCAGCGTCTGGCGCAAATAGCGCAGTTAGGACGTGCATAAGCGCCCTGGCGGTGCTACCGTTCTGCGCATGGGCGATATCGTTACAGTCATCATTTGGTTGATCATCATCACAGCCGGGGCTATTGCCGGCATTGTGACCGATAATCCGTGGGGCGGCATCATTGTTGCCACACTTGGTATTGGGCTGTACGGGCTCCTGCTCGTTCGCCGTCAGCCGTATTAATCACCCGCTCGGGTTGAATGGCCAATTCACCTCTCCCCTTGTGGGAGAGGGCGGCGCGCCCGCGCTTGCGCCCGCACGCGGCGATTCTCGCCGCGGCGAATCTAAAAATCTGCCGCGCAAGGTGCGGCGGGGCAAGCGCGCATTGGCGCGCCGGGTGAGGGGAAGGTGATTTGGCAGATGACCGAACCTGCGTTTCAGCGCACCGCGGTCTGCGACGCATTGCCGTTGCGGATACTGAACCGCGTATCGAAACAGGTCGGCTCCCTGAACTCCTTCGAGATCGTCAATGTGCCGGGATATTTGTTCTTGATATTCTGGAACATGGGCTCTGTTGCGCGGTCGGTGTTGCCGCCGATTTCCTCTTCGTGGTGCGCGGGGAAATAGACCGCGGGCCTGTAGGTATCGATCATCGGCATGAGGACTGCGGCATTCGCCTCGGCGACAACATTGGCGGCAATGGCTCCAATCAGGATGTCAACCCGGCCAATCTTCGCCATCGCAGCCTTCTCAAAATCTGTCATGGCGCCGCCGGAATCGCGCCATGCCAGACGAAAGCCATCATCGAACGTGATGATGAAGGCGAGCGTTCCCTCATCGAGAATATGCGGATCGCGCGACCCTTTTGCCGAGATCAGAGCTTCGGCGGCTTTCTCGTCCGGCGTGGCTGGATAGGCATCGGCATAAGCGTTGCGAAACTGGCCAGTGCCGGGAGCAAGGTTGGGCTCGCCATGACGGCCGAGAATGGGCTGAACGGTAAATCCCTTGAACTTAAGCATCTGACCGTCGCGTCCCGTCACCTCAACGAGTTTTTTGGGATCGACTCCCTCGCTGAGGAGCCTGGCTGCGGATATGGGAGCCGTGATGACAGTGGCGCCTGTTTGGGCGACGGTCTGGGCGGTGTCGGACATATGATCGGAATGTCCGTGACCGACGAGGATCAGATTGGCCCGCTTCACATCGGCCGCCTTGAACCCGAGGTAACGATAACGCGGCCCCCGGTCGTAGTAATTGTCGAGCAGAATGATCTGCTCACCATAGACCAGCTCGTATGTCGAAAATCCCAGCCAACGCACCGCAAGGATTTTCGCATCTTTCAACGTCGGGCCGCCGGTCGATGCCAGCGTGAGGGAGCGGCACGCTTCTTCCTGCGGCTGGGGAGCAAATCTCGGATCCATCGATTGTTGTTCGGCGGCGATGCAGGGCAGGGCGATCCACATCGCAGAAACCGCAGCAATCATTCCCAGGCGCATTATTGGCTCCTGACGGCGCATCACTTCGGGAACACCTGCGCGAGGCGTTGCAGCCTGGGTTCGTCGCCCGGCGCAGTTTTCTCGCGCGCGGTGATCAGAGCCATCGCGGTAACGCCATAATAAGACGCAAGCGCCTGAATATCGGCGATTCCCTTCTCGCCATATTTGGCGCGGGCCCCGGCATAGGTCGCGTCCGAGATATCATGGTCGCGATAAATTTCGGTCAGAACATCGTAGATGATCGCTTCGTCCTGTTTCATTTTCGCCGGACGCTTGCCCGCTGCAATGTCGGCGCCGACGGAAGGATCGAGCCCGCCCTTGACCGCAAGTGGATAATGGGCATGCCAGATATAATCACTCGTCCACTGGCGCGCGGCGATGAGGATCGCAAGTTCGGAAAGCCGCGGTTCAAGCCCCGTGCCCCAGCGCAAGTAATTCGACATCCTGATCGCCTCGAGCCCGAATTCGGGATTGGCGAAATACACCTTGAACGGCGCGTTGGTGACAGTGCCGGCGCGCGGGCCAACCGTCATGAGCTTGACGAACTCCTGCTGCGCGGGCGAATACGCCTTTGGATCGAGAGGCGGAAAGCGCTGCGCCTCGGCGGCGATCAGCGCGCCCGGTGTGGCGAACGCGGCTGCCAGCAGCGCGACTGTCATAAACTTTCTCATGGCCCTCTCCCGGAAACATTATTTCGGAAAGTTCTGCGTCAATTTCTGCAGCTTCGGTTCGTTCCCGGCAGGCCGCGTACCGTTCGAGACGATCAGAGCCATCGCCGTGTTGCCGTAATAGGCGGCAAGGCCGATGAGATCCATGATGCCCTTCTCGCCGAATTTTCCAACTGCTTTGGTGAAAGTCGCATCGCTGACCTTCCGGTCGCGATAGATCTCGGTCAGAAGGTCGTAAACGATCGCCTCATCCTCCTTCATCCTGGCGGGCCGCCTGCCCGCGGCGATGTCCGCGCCGACCGACGGATCGAGTCCGGCCTTTACAGCCGCTCCGTAATGCGCGGTCCAGATGTAATCATTGTCCCAGTTGCGTGCCGCGATAATGATCGCGAGTTCGGTCAGCCGGTTGTCCATGCCTGTGTCGAAGCGCAGATAATCGGACATCTTGATCGCCTCGATGCCGAATTCGGGGCTGCGCAAATACACTTTGAACGGCGGATTGTTGATGTTGCCGCCGCCGCCATTGGCCGAGCGCGGGCTTTCCGTCAGCGCCTTGATAAATTCCTTCTGTTGCGCCGTTTGTTTGTCCGCCGGTATTGGCGGAAAGCGGGTATTTTCCGCAGCGCTGGAAAACCCGGGCGCGGCAAGGGCCGCCAGCAATGCAATCGCAACGGTCTTTTTCATTTCTTCCTCCCTGAATGTTACCGGCGCTGTCACCGTTTGCGGCTGGCGACG
>CAYUQO010000027.1:0-42855 GCA_964446945.1 uncultured Bordetella sp. | reverse complement strand
CATTTTCTTTGACTCTATTGATACAGGGTTCTGAGCCATGCGGTCGAATTCATCGGCCAACTTCAATATCGTTTCGCGGGTGATTTGGTGCTTTGTCACTGCGGCGGCATCGCGCAATGCTTCCAGCCTGCAGACGAAACTCGTCCGTCTTGTTCATCTCACGCACGGCCCCATGCCCGAGGATCCCCTACGAATGAAAAGACCTGCCGCCGTGATTGGCGATGCCATCGTCGTGCCGAACATGAGTTTGAAATCAACATCCTGTTACCGTACCCAAACCGCTTGCCGGTGCAAATTTGACTTGGAGCTCGCATAAGCGTGCAGTTGCAAAGCAGAGCCGCATGCCGAAGTTCGCGGGATGCCGCCGATGCATAAGAGGGCGGGCCACGGGAAATCTTGCGATCTGCTCCGTGGCCCAAGTATCCGAGGTGCGGGGTTAGGTGCACATTTCGGGGGGTTCTACTGTATCAGTGGCAGCTTACGGGCTTATGGGCAGATGATTGTTTATCACCGCACCGATTTCAAAACGCGCAGCACGCCCTCAAAAGGAGCGGGTAATTGGCCGCTTTAGGTCAGTTTGACCTGTTTCGGAAGTCGCTCTGAAATGGCCGTTCCCGCTGAAAGCTGCCGCTCTCACCTGTTTTGAGGGATTGGCTGCTTGTCGCCAGCAACGGTCATTCGAGCAACGCTTCTAAAGCTCTCAAAATCGGGCTTGTCTGTGAGAGGGAAGGAGTCTCCATCATGCCCGGAGACTGCCACAGCATGCCGCAGATCGAGCTGAGCCTCGCCGTTGCCACAACTGTGGCCCCAGACTGCTCAACAAAAGGACATCTTCTGGATGTCGTTTACTGATTTAAATCAATGGCGCCCTGCGAAAGTTGGGTACTATCTCGTCACGAGGCCGGGGAAGCGTCGTATCGAGGAGTCATTGAAATGAACCTCCCCCGGTTAATTGCTGCAATCACCATTTGCATCCTGGCACAGCAGCCCTTCGCTACAGCGGCGCCTGGGGATGTGGCAGCAGGCAAGAATCTCTTTTCCCAATCATGCAGCGCTTGCCATGCCCAAAATGGAGCACAGGACGTGGCCGATACCGCGCCCCCAGTGTCCTTTATGGCCCGCGACAGCAAGGAAAGACCAGATTTCATTCGAGGGCGATTGATGAATCCACATTCACCGATGCCAGGATTTATGCACTCACGCCAACAAATAGACGATATTATCGCCTACCTGAGATCTGTTCCGCCTCAATGAGTTTTGCCGCGCGCGATTCGCCACTCTGGAACCCATGGATTTGCAACTGTGTCTCAGGCATCAGAAAAAATTAGTAGCCAGGCCTTGTCCCAGTTTCTGAGGCGCTCGGCTTTCAAATATCCGGAAGGTGCTTGGGTCGAATCCTGTTCGCGAGACGCGGAAATAATGATGGGTTTGGAGCGGCACGAATTTGCCGATGTCCTAGTCCGCGCCGCGCACGCTCATCATCAGCTTGAGGTCGTGACAGACCGCGACGACGAAAACTGGGCTGATTGGTATGCGGATTACATGCTGGCGAATGGCAATCTTGTTCGCGCCGAGCCTACTGCACAGGGAGTGACAAATCTCATGCAAATCACGACGCCTGCGTTGAAGGCCAAGCACGACGAGCTGATGGACGAAGTTGTTGCGGCGAGCAAACAAGATGGTCCGGTGGGTTCCGCGGCGCGGGAAGTGGAATGGCTCCTGCGACCCCATCTGCGGAACGAGGAGGAGCTCGCATTGCCGGCGCTGGAGGCGTTGCGAGCTGTGGTGCGCCGGGCCCAGCCGAAAGAGTTGCAGGCAATGGCGAAAGTGACGGAGCGCTTGCAACATGAGATGGCCGACATCGCTGCACAGCACGCAGTGATTGTTCTGGCGCTCGAAGGGCTCGCATCGGCGGCGGAGCTCGTAGGCGACGAGAGCGATCGCAAGCTTGCGCGCAAACTCGCCGATTACGCAAGAATGGAGGAGACGGTGATCTATCCCGCGACAATTCTGGTCGGCGATATCGTCAGGGAGCAATTGGCGAAAGCGACTGGCGGCTGATAATCCTGGTTATAAAGAGTTCGCCGATCGAGCGTGATGGTTCGATCGAGTAGTTTCGAACAACAAAGATTAAGAGTCGCGTTTTCGAACTAATCGAAACGGCTCGTGCGCCTCATGAGGAAGGATCGTTTTGCACGCTCCTGGTCATCCTGGCATTCCGCCAACCTGGACGAGCAGCGCCAAAGATATAGTTGGCTGTTCGCTTGGCCCGTCGCGCATCTGGTTCACGCTCGGATTTGGCATACTCAATGAGGTCTATTATCCGCGCGTTGACACGCCCCAGATTCGTGATCTCGGGTTCATAATCGCTGATGATCAGGGATACTGGGTCGAAGCAAAGCGGCTTGACAACTATAAGCTGCGGTCGGCTGCGCCCGGGATTCCTGCCATCGAAGTCGTGCACGAGCACCAGCGCTTCACACTTCATCTGCGTGTAACTCCGGATCCTGAGCGCGACGTTTTACTAATCGCCGCGCGGTTAAGCGGCGACGAAACGTTCAAGCTCTATGTCCTCTTGGCGCCCCGACTGGGAACTCGTGGCTATGAGAACATTGCGCAGGTTGCGCGCTTTGGAAGTCGGCGGATGCTCACTGCCGAACAGGGGCCGTTCGGATTGGCGCTCGCTGCGGCGGATGAACATCAACGTGACGCATTCTTCAGAATGAGTGCAGGCTATGTGGGCGAAAGTGATGGCTGGCAGGACTTCCACCGCAATGGCCGGCTGAGCTGGGAATATACCGATGCGGGGCCCGGTAACGTCGCCCTAATCGGCGAATTGCCGGCGAATTCGGTGCTGGCGCTCGGCTTCGGCAGCAATGTTGAAGCTGCTGCGACACTCGCGGCATCGAGCCTGATGCAGCCATTCGATGCAGTGTTCGCGCATCATTCCGAAATGTGGCGCGCTTGGCATGACCTTCGGAGGGAGCGGACCCTGCTTGATTCCGATAATGGCGGAATGCTTGCCGATCAGTTTCTCACCTCGACAGTCGTTCTGCGCGCACATCGCGACAAAACCTATCCCGGTGCAATGGTGGCCAGTCTCAGTGTGCCCTGGGGTAACGCTCGCGATGATCGCGGTGGCTATCATCTGGTTTGGCCCCGGGATCTGGTGCAGTGCGCGACAGCGCTTCTGGCGCTCGGCGCCGAGAATGAGGCGCGGCATACCCTGCAATACCTGATTGCCACACAAAAAGCCGATGGTAGCTGGTTTCAAAACCAATGGCTGGGAGGAACTCCATACTGGCAAGGGCAGCAGCTTGATGAGAGCGCGTTTCCTGTTCTGCTGGCAGGCGCATTGATGGAACGTGACGCCCTGAAAGGAATCGTGGTCGAGGACATGGTCCGTCGGGCGCTTTCATTCCTTGCCAGAACTGGGCCATGCAGTCAGCAGGATCGATGGGAAGAAAATCCAGGCATCAGCCCATTCACTATGTCGGTGTGCATTGCGGCGCTGGTGACCGGAGCTGAGTTTTTGCACGAGCCTGCACGAGAATTTGCACTTTCATTGGCGGATTTCTGGAATGCAATGCTTGAACGCTGGACCACCGTCGCCGACACGGCGCTTGCCCGCCGTATGAGCGTGAACGGCTATTATATTCGCATAGCGCCACCGGGGGTAGTGAACGATCCAACCTCACTGTTGAATGCGCTTGAGATCAGAAATCGGAGTGCGAATCGCGTAGTTCCGTATGATGAGGAAGTCAGTGTCGATTTCCTGCAGTTGGTACGGTTTGGACTCCGTGATGCCCGTGACCCATGGATTAGGAGCAGCATTGCCGTCATTGATGCGCTGCTGAAAACCGATACGGTGAATGGTCCTGTCTGGCACCGATATAACGGCGATGGATATGGTGAGCAGGACGATGGTGCTCCGTTCGACGGAACCGGGCATGGCCGCGGTTGGCCTTTGTTGACCGGCGAGCGCGGTCATTACGAGCTGGTCGCAGGCAATGACCCGACTCCGTATCTGCATGCAATGGCGGCAATGACGAGCCCGGCCGGGATGATTCCAGAGCAGGTGTGGGACAGCGAGCCCTTGAAAGAGCTGCGCTTGCTACCGGGGCGTCCCACGGGCTCGGCAATGCCGCTGGCGTGGGCCCATGCCGAATTCATCAAGCTGATGATCTCGCGGTACATCGGTCATCCAGTGGATCGTCCAAGCGCGGTATGGCAGCGTTATGGCGGACGATCTCCAGATTGCCGGAAGGAAATCTGGAGTCCGCACGCGCAGATCACCCGTGTTCGCCGGGGCGCCGATCTTGTGATATCGCTTCCCCGCCCAGCGATGGTGCATTGGGGCTACGACGGCTGGCAGAATATTCGTGACGCCAAAACGAAAGACACAGGATTGGAACTGCATGCAGCGCACATCACGATTCCCGCGTCTGCCCGGGAAATTCAATTCACCTGGCGCTGGGATGATACCCAGCAATGGGTCGGGCAAGATTACCGCGTGGCAATCGCCGGTGAATCCACAGTTCGGGCTTAATCAACGGAATAGCTGGTGTAGACGTTTGAAGGGAATGCTCGCTGCCACGCATACTGTTCCAGCGCAGACGCCGCAGCGAGCTCCAATTGACTGCTGCCAAACCCATAAATTTGGCGGAACAGCAGAGTTCTCCGCGATCGAACAGTTTTAGTCGAAAGAGCCAGGCGCGTGGTCAGCTGCTCTTGGCGGCAGTCTGTTTTTCCATTTCATCAATGGCAAGGGCGGCGTGGGCGTAAGAGCCTCCAGCGCGCATTTCGGCGGCAACGCAGATTGCTTCCATAATCTCCTGCTTTGACGCGCCGTGCCGGAGCGCCACCCTGGTGTGCCCCCTGATGCAGTATGGACATTGCGTGACGTGTGCCACCGCGACGGCGATAATCTGCTTAAATTTGACTGATAACGCACCATCAGCAAAGACCTTCTGACTGAAGTTCTGGAACGCGGTTTCAGCTTCAGGCGCCAGGTCGTGACGTTTCTGCGAGAGATCGCGCGTCGATACTGGATACATGGATTCAGTCATTGCTTTTCTCCCAATCGTTGCTTCGCCGCATTGCGCGACGCCTGATTTTCAGGGAGCTGCTGCCTCCCGACTGACAGCAGCCCGCGGTTTGTAGCTGCCCGGCGGCGTTCGGAAGGGGATCGCCAATCTGTTCCAGCCATTGATGGTGATAATCGCTAGCGTGAGATCGACGATTTCTTTTTCGGAGAAATGCGTCTCCATCGCCTCATACAGCGCATCTTCGACTTGTTCCTCCGAGATACGAGTCACCGCCTCTGTCCAGGCGAGAGCGGCGCGTTCGCGTGCGCTAAAGAACGGTGTCTCTCGCCACGCGGCAAGCGTGTAGAGCCGCTGCTCAGTTTCGCCAGCCGCACGAGCGTCCTTGGTGTGCATGTCGAGGCAGTAGGCACAGCCATTGATCTGGGAGGCGCGGGTCTTAATGAGTTCCAGTAGTGAATGCTCGATGCCGCAGCCTTCGACATAACTGTTCAGGTGCCGAAGCGCGGCAAGCCCCTGCGGTGACGATTTCGAATAATCGAGTCTCATTGCTGTACCTCCGTCCACCATCGTTTCATTGGAGGTACGCTGAGCTGATACCGTTCGTTTAGCGGCGATGCTCGCATCGATGCCCGAATCGTCCGTAATGCTGACCGCCACAGGGTCACTCGCCGGGAATGTCTCGTTCAATCCTTCATCCAGCAGTGCCTCGACGTGTTCATGTTTGCCTGCCAAATTCGTCTGAGAGCCACGTTTCCTGCCCATCTTATGGCGCCTCCTAAAAAAGCAGTATGAGATCGTCAGAGCCGATATGCCTCAAGCTGCACCCGGAACACATCATATTGGCATACGATAGCCGTAGAATTCGTGGTCCTCATTGTAACCACCCTGTCCGGCGCCAAGATCCGCGAAATCACGCACGAGTTCGATTGCCGCGATCCATTTGACCATCTTGAAGCCGAGTTCATTTTCGCAGCGGAGACGCAGCGGTGCTCCATGAAGAACGGAGAGCGGCTCATTATTCATCTCGTATGCGAGAATTGTTAGCCTGTGGCGCATGTTTAACAGTTCGTGCACGTCGTAGTAGCGCCCGCCCTCGGACCCATCCGCCAACGAGTAGAAAACCGCGTAGCGTGCTGCGGGCAACGGTTTTACCTCGTCAAGAATGTCGCGCATCGGAACGCCACCCCATTCGGCAACTCCAGACCAGCCCTGGATGCAAAAATGCGTGGTGATCTGCCGCTGTTTTCGCATGGCTTTGAGATCCGCGAGGGAGAATTCGTGTGGGTTCTGGACAAGGCCGCCAACGCGGAGGCGATAGCTTGCGAATTTTTCCGCGACGAGACGTTCATATTCAGCGGAACTCGGCAAGGTACCGTTTGGCCAGAAATGGGGGGAGATATCCATCTCTGTCAGCTCGGCGGTTGGTTCCCACCACTCCGACAGTCCTTTGATCCAACCCACCATAAAGCGCCCACTTTTTTGCACCACGCGTGCGTGACTAATCGTCAACGGCGAAGCAAGCCACCAAGCCATGCCGACAAGCAGCATGGCTACAATGAAGAGCGGGAATCCAACCCATGCGGGGCTCTCGATGCCCGCGAACATATGGTTGGTGTTCTGGCGAATGCCCGTAATGAACACCATGATTCCGTGAGCGAGGATGAACAGCACGAACCATGTAAACGAAATGAAATGAATCGAACGTGCGACCTGCCGGTTCAGCACGGTTCCGAGCAAGCCCAACCGATTCGAGATCGCCGGGCTCTGCAACAACCCGGTTATGATGGACACTGGCGCGGCGATAAAGACGGTAATGAAGTAGCTGAGCTGTTGCAGGCCGTTATAGCGGGTCCAGCTATGATCGACCGGAAAATCGAGTGATGCGTACTGAATCGCCGTTGAAGCTGCGTTCGGAAAGACATCCCATGTGACCGGCACAAGGCGAAGCCACTGGTTTGTTGAAAAAAGGAGGATATAAAATGCGGCGCCATTGAGTACCCAGAGAAGATCGATCGAGAAGTGCCACCAGCGTGCCAGTCCAATTGTGTGGCGCAATCCCGGAATGCCGAACCAACCCGGAAGCGTGACCGCGTCGTCTTTTGCGGTCCAAATCCGGCCAGCAGGAACTGGGTTTTGAAAGCGGAACCACTCGGTTCCCGGCGTACAATCTCGAGTCCAATAGAGCCGCGGATGGTCGGCAAGAATTTGGATGCCGGCGCGAATGATGAACATCATGAACAACATGTTCAGAAAATGTTGCAGCTGAAGCCACCAGGGGAAACCGGAATCAATGGAGGGTGCTGACTGGGAAATTCCAGGATACTGCCTTATGAAAGCCTGAACGTCCGGAAGTTCCCGCAGACTCTGCGCGAGCGCGATCAGAAGCACCAGTCCCGCGGCACCGATTGGTATCGCCCAAAGCGTATTGAACCAGCGCTTACCGAACCGAATATGTGGAACAATGCCGTCCTGTGGAGGTAGCCAGTGGGTCAGCACGATCCGGTCGTCCGCTGAACTGAGCGTCGAGGCAATCGGATCATGTGGCGGGAGTTTGATTTGAACCGAATCACCCATTGACCAGATGCTCCCTTTGCAAGCAGCAGCGCTCTGATTGATGTAACGGGGAATATGGTCAAACGTTTGACAACGCGTTCTCCATTCGCCCTATTGCCGGTGCACATTCAGTTGGAACAGGAGACCGTTGTCACATGATTGTCCAGTCCTCGGACCAGATCTCCCGCACCACGTTGTTCAAACGATTCCCCATTCCGAGGAACTTAGGCGTAGATCCGAAGTCGCGAGTTTTGCGCGGCAAGACATGGCGTGCGCCGAAAGGCGCAAAGTCGGTTAAACTGTTCGATATTTATCGGTATGATCCTGAGTCTGGCGCGAATCCGCGGCTCGACAGATTCGAGGTCGATGTCCGCGAATGCGGTCCCATGGTTCTCGATGCGCTTATCTGGATCAAGAATCACGTGGATTCGACACTGGCCTTCCGGCGCTCATGCAGGGAGGGTGTATGCGGTTCGTGTGCAATGAATATGGATGGAACAAACTGGCTCGCCTGCACCCGATTCATATCCGACCTCGGCGATCCCGCGACGATCTATCCGCTGACCAGCCGGAGCATCATCAAGGATCTCGTTCCCGATCTCACTGATGCATTGGCCCAGTATGAGCTCATTGAGCCGTGGTTGCAGACCAGGACACCGGAACCTGAGAAAGAGCGGCTCCAATCGGCTGAGGAACGGTCCCGAATTGACGGATATTACGAATGTATCCTGTGCTTCTGTTGTACTTCGGCATGCCCGAGCCATTGGTGGAATCCTCGACGCTTTCTTGGTCCGGCAGCTCTTCTTCACGCCTGGCGCTGGCTGGCGGACACGCGCGATGAGGCGACTGAAGACCGATTGGACGAGCTCGAAGACCCATTTCGGCTCTACCGCTGTCACACGATACTCAATTGCACACGTACCTGCCCCAAAGGACTGAACCCCGGAAAGGCAATTGCGGAAATCAAGCGGAAGATGCTTGAGCGCAGAGGGTGATCGTTTGAATCCAAAATGCTCCAATGTAAGCTGGGAAAATCACCATGCCGGACGAAAGCATACAGCAACACCCATCCGCTGGGGTCGCAGTCACTCCTGAGGCGTCGATTCGGCCACGTCCTGTTTCTCCCAATATCCAGATTTACCGCCCGCAGCTCACATCCGTTCTTTCGATCACGAACCGCATCACCGGGATTTTGCTCAGTCTCGGCACGATCTCGCTGGTGGTCTGGTTGACCGCAGCTGCAGTGGGTACCAGCGCCTATACCAGCGTTCGTAATGTGCTCATTTCCTGGCCGGGCCAACTGGCGATGGTTGTGCTCACATTCTCGTTCTTTTTCCATCTTTGTGGGGGCCTGCGTCATCTTATGTGGGACGCTGTGCACGCATTTGAACTGCGATTGATTTACATTTCTGGCTGGATGGTGGTCTTTGCAAGTATCCTATTAACCGCTGTCGCCTGGGCGATCAGCCTGTTCGTGATCAAATGAGATGCGCACTCGAACCACCACACGCACGGCGCTGGCACGCGCCATCGGACTCGGCTCGGCAAAATCGGGAGTAGAACATTGGTGGGCAGAGCGCGTTTCGGCGGTGGCGCTCGTTCCGCTTTCCCTGTGGGTCGTCACGTCACTAATCGCGCACAGCAGAAGCGGTTACGGCGAATTCATTGCGTGGCTAAAGACGCCGGCAACAGCAATCCTGATGGTCCTGCTCCTGATCGCGAGCTTCCACCATACTGCAGCCGGGATCCGGGTCATTGTTGAAGACTACGTGCATTCGTCATGGAGGTTCGTGGCGGCCGCATCGCTGCAGCTTCTTTGCACTGCATTTGCGGTGGTTGGGATTTTTTCAGTTCTGACGATTTTTTTTGCGGGTTGACCAAGACTTCGGACTCATTCGAACCACTATGGCTCTAGTCCAATCGCTGTTGTCGCTTGCGCGCGAAAAGCTCGCAACGATTCCGGAGTCAGCGCCACTGATGGATGCCGCTAAACTCCTTCGTCCGGGCACCGACATCGTCGTGGTATGCGACCCGACAGGGCGCACCACAGGCGTTATCACGAAATCGGATGTGGTCGCCCGGCTCGGTCATTGCCGAGGTGCCAGTTGCCTGATGATGGCCTCGGTAGTCATGACGCGCGAGGTTATCGTATGTTCTCCGACAGACTGGTTAGCAATCGCGACGGACCAGATCAATAGAAAGAACGCTCCGACGAACATCAGAGCAGTTGACAAGAAACCGAACGTCACGATCAGTTCCGCTGCGATCAACAATAGTGCGACGCAGACTATCAGGCAGCCGATCACTCACTCTCCGTTCGGCGCCTCCCCCTCGTGCCATACTACGCCAGTGCCCAAACGCCACCAAGGATAGAAAAGACCTCCAGACGTAATCGGTGCCGCCATCGTGGCGGGATGGATTGCGACAGGGAAAATTGAGGACAAGAAGGGCGATCCCGGCGCGGAGGAGGACCGGGCCTTCGTAGGCGCGAAGGCCCCTAGGCGGGCTAGAGCGCAGACCGGGGGACCGGTCCCCCGCCGGTCGTAGCCTTATTAGCGAATTAGCTCCCAGAACAAGACTTGCCCCGTGCACGCCCCGACGTGCCGTCCTATGGTCTGTCGGAGACGCGCGTGGTCGAGGCCTTTGAGGAATTGGCTGCCGATTAGAGCCAGTGATAGAGCCTTTTGGGACTTTCTGTCTGGAGGTGATGAGCGCAAAGGAATCGCAGCTCAGGATCGGGCTGTTCTGACATGCTCCCGTCAGATAGTGGAAGCCGCGCCTCAACCGCGGCCTTTTCGTTGCAGCCAGGAACTGAACACTGGTGGTCTGACCCGGGAGAATCATGCTCCGTTTCAATGCTCAAACATACGCTCCCACCGTGAATACGGATCAGTTGCAGCGGATTTGGCAGAAACGGCGCTGTAGCCTTCCCGAAGATGCCAAAGCAGAAGCACAGGGATTCCGATGACGATATTCTGTGCGCGCTTCAGCAACGAAATGGCAACTGCCAATTCGGGTCCTACACCCAGCACCGGCGCAAACACAACATACGCCCCCTCCTGTACGCCGAATGCATTCGGCACCGCGAACGCGATACTCCGAATCGCATAAACCAGACTCTCGACTCCGATGACGGAGCTGAAATGAACCCGAGCTCCCAGTAGCCTAAATGCAATCCAGGTCGCCGCGCCGCTCGCGATCCAGCCAGCAAGGTGGAACAAGAATGACGCGCCAATGCGTTCGGGGGCGCGATAAACCTTCTGTAGTTCGGAATCGACAGCGTCCAAATACAGGAGTGCTTGGGGTAAAAGCCGCTCACAGAAGCTGCGGATTAGTCCCCCGCCGTAGCGCTGCAGCGAATACAACGACCCGGCCGCAATCGCCGCAAGGCCAACACCGGTCAGTAGCCAGCCCACGGACGGAATCCCCTGCACATGCTTGATTTGTGTGCCGAGCAACACGATGCCTAAACAAACATAAACAAGTTGCGCAATCATTTCGGCGGTGATGTCGGCGATCATTGAGGCCGCGGTGATACCAGGGGCAATGCCCTCCAGAATCGCCGCCCGCGCGCCCATCACAAAACCGCCAATCTGGGAAAACGGCAGATTTTCCGCGGCCGAATCCCGCACCAATCTTGCCCACAGGAAATTGCGCCAGCTAGGGCCCGAGGAGCCGGGAACCAGCACCCACCAGGCGCTGCCCAGCAACCAAAAAACCACAAATGTGTATAGATGCACAGAAGCGAAAATCCCGACCAGCCGACCGCCAGCGCGGCCGAAAGAATCGAAGTGAAGCCGATGTGCCAAACCAGGTAACGGCAATCAAAATGCCGGCAGCCCCCGCAAACGCAACCCTGCATCTCATGCGAATCTTTCAATTAGCGACTACCGGCCGCTAGTGTAGAAGCTCGAGCAGTCGCGAGCGGCCGACCCAGATGAATGATGTGTATCTGAACAAACTGACAGGAAGCTTTCAGATGGTTGATCATTCGTGGGCTCTTTCCTTTCCGCGCGGAAAGGTCGCGGGCTGGTAAGATCGTGAGCCAAAGGCGATCCTTGGATTATGACATTGGCCCCGCGATCCCGTAAGAAACATGCGGATTCGGTGCTGAAACTGGACTTCAAAAACGGTTTGCGGACTTTCAGTTTGGCTGGAGTTCGATTCGATGGGTGGCCGAAATGATCGGGGGTTCAATCGTGTCCCGGTTATTCCACCATCCGCCGCCGAGTGCCTGAAATAGAGCGGCGGTATCAGAAAACCGGCTTGCCTGCGCCTGTATGCGGCTGATCAAAGCCTGTTGGTATGACTGCTGTGCTGTCAGCAGCCCCAGATACTGAATCTGTCCGAGCTCGAGCTGCCGCCGCGCGATGTCGAGACTTCTCTGCGCGGCCGCCTCGCTCGTCACGGCTGCATTGAGCAGGTTTGCATCCGATTGAAGCGCATGCAGCGCGTCGGCGACGTTCTGAAACGCAGTGAGCACCGTCAAGCGGTAATTCGCGGCAGATTGTTCGTACGCCGCTTCGGCTGCGCGCGTCAGGTGCCGCAATCTTCCGGCTTCGAACACGGGTTGAAGTAAATTGACGCCGGCAGTCCAGAACACGCTCTCCGGACTGACCAGATCGGCTACGCGCGATGCGACACTGCCGGTATTGGCTGTCAGCGTGATCTGCGGAAACATATTGGCCACCGCGACGCCGATTTCGGCATTGGCGGCCCGCATATTCTCTTCGGCGACTTTGATATCCGGCCGTTGCTCGACGAGAGCAGAAGGCATCGAGAGCGGAAGCTCCTCAGGCAATTTCAGCGACGCCAGATCGAATGTCTGGCTGATCTCATCGCTCGACAGATGTCCTGCCAGCGCGGTCAGCAAATCCCGCTCCTGCGCAAGCTGCTTTTGCAAAGGCGGCAGGTTTTGGCGCGCCTGCGCCAGCGCTGCTTCCTGTGCGGCCACTTCCCCGCCCGCAATCTGGCCGAGCTCCATCTGACGGCGCATGATCGCTAGCGCGTCGCTGATGCTCTGAATGACCTGATTGTTAGCTTCGATCTGGCTGCGCAGCTCAGCTTCCTGCACAGCTGCGACGACGACATTGGCAGTGAGCGCAAGCCAGGCCGCGTCGAGCTGATAGCGCTGGACTTCGGCCTGCGCCTGCAATGCTTCGATCTGGCGTCGGTTACCGCCGAAAATATCAGGCGTCCAGGACGCATTCAGTTGCGCCTGATAAAGGCCGTAAAGCAGCGTATTTGAGCTCAGTACCGGCGATAGCTGTTCCGATTGCCGATTTGCACTCGCCGATAGATTTGCACCGACCTGCGGATAAGTCAGCGATACCTGCGCGCGAAGGTTTTCCATCCCATTGCGCAGAGCGGCCTGTGCGGCGGGCAAGGTGGGATTTGCTTTCAGCGCTTCGCGGATGAGCGAATCCAAAGCTTCCGAATGGAACAGCTTCCACCACTCTCCGGGAATATCCGCACCCGAAACTAAACGCTGTGCATCGCCGCCGGCGATCGGCGCGATTTCGGTCTGGGAAGTCAGACCCTCTCTTGTAAATGATGTCGCTGCGGGGGCGGGCGGTGTATGAAAATCCGGTCCAAGCGTGCAGCCGGCAAGCCCGAGACCCGCGGAAAACAACAAAGTGAGAAGATTCGCCTGCATGGACTGCCGTCACTCCGCCGGTTGTGCCTGCAAAAGCCCGTGATCGCGCACGATCTGCCGGCGTGAGAACACGTCGATCAGCACGGGGAACACGATTAGGATCAATACTGGCGCCAGCAGCATTCCGCCAACGACGACCAGCGCGAGAGGCTTTTGCACCTGCGAGCCGATGCCGGTTGAAACAGCAGCGGGGAACAGTCCGACCCCGGCCGCGACACAGGTCATTAGCACCGGGCGCATCTGGGCCGAACAGGTTCGCAGGATTGCTTCGGTGCGCTCCAGACCTTCGTCGATCATGCGATTGAAAAACGAGAGCACGATGATTCCGTCCATCGCAGCGATACCGAAAAGAGCCACAAAGCCGATCGCTGCAGAAACGCTGAATGGCGTGGCGGTCAACAGCAGAGCAAGAACACCCCCGATCAGCGCCATCGGAATTACGCTTGCGGCAAGCAGCGTGTCGCGCAGCGAATTGAAATTGATGTAGAGGAGTATACCGATCAGGAGCAGGCTAAGCGGCACCATTACGGCGAGGCGCTGCAGCGCGTCGAGGAACTCGCCGAACTCGCCGGCCCATTCCAAACGATAGCCAGGGGGCAGCTTTACCGTTTGCGCGATCTTTGCCTGCGCCTCGGCAACCGCGCCGCCGAGATCGCGCCCACGGACGCTGAACTTGATCGGGATGTATCGTTCCTGCCCCTCGCGATAAATGAACGACGCGCCGGAAACCAGATGCACATTGGCCACATCGCTGAGAGGAATCTGGACGACACCGCCGCCGGCGGGATTGGGCGCTCCGATGCGGATCTGACGGATCGCATCAAGGCTGTTGCGATATTCCGGGGCCAGCCGGACCATGATCGGAAAATTTCGGTCGCTGCCGTCTTCGTAGAGATTGCCGGCCGCTTGGCCGCCGATCGCCGATTGAACGGTCGCGTTGATATCGCCGGTGGCCAGACCATAGCGGGCTGCCTTAGCGCGATCGATATCCACCTGAACGGCGGGCTGCCCCAGCGATCTGAAGATCGCAAGATCGGCGATTCCGGGAACGGTGCTCATCGCATCCTTGATCCTGTTGGCGGTCGCCTCCAGCGTTGCCAAATCATTGCCGTAGAGCTTGACGGAATTTTCGCCTTTTACGCCGGATGCTGCTTCCTCGACATTATCCTCGATATACTGGGAGAAATTGAAATCGATGCCGGGGAATTCGGCCGCGAAACGTCTTGTCAGTTGTTCCGTCAGCTTCTGCTTGTCCATGCCAGCCGGCCATGTGTCGAACGGTTTCAGCGGTACGAAAAATTCGGCATTGAAGAAGCCGGTGGCGTCAGTGCCGTCGTCCGGCCTGCCGTGCTGAGAAACAACGGTCTCGACTTCCGGATAAGTTCTGATGATCCGCCGGATTCGATTGACGTAGCTGCTACCTTCTTCCAGCGAGATCGAGAGTGGCATTGTGGCGCGGATCCAGAGATTTCCTTCCTCCAGATGCGGCAGGAATTCCGTGCCAAGGCGCGGCAATGCAATCAGGCCGGTGACCAGAATGGCGCCGAGAAAACCGAAGGTGACAATGCGGTTGGGAATCGCGAATTGCAGAATCCGCCGATAAGCCGGACGGAGTGCGCGTACCACGAATGTTTCGGTCTCTTGCACTTTGGGCGGCAGCAGAAGTGCGCTGAGCGCCGGGGTAACCGTGAATGTGGCGATGAGGCCTCCCGCGATTGCATAGGCGTAAGTCCGGGCCATCGGCCCGAAGATGTGTCCCTCAATTCCGGTCATGGTGAACAGGGGCACAAAACCGGCAATGATGATCGCGGCAGAGAAGAAGATGGCGCGGTTTACCTGCGACGCCGAATTGGCGATCACAGCAAGCTTCCCGCGCAATCCCCCCGCGGTGCGCATTTCGCGACTGGCGGAATCGCGCGAGAAGCGCGCCGCTTCCGGCTCTGCGAGATGGCGAAATATATTCTCCATCATGATCACGGTTGCATCGACGATCAGACCGAAATCGATCGCGCCAACCGACAGCAGATTGGCGGATTCGCCACGCAGGGCCATGATGACGACGGCGAAGAACAGCGCGAACGGGATGCTTGTCGCGACAATGACCGCGCTCCTCAGATTCCCGAGGAAGAGCCACTGCACGAGAAAGATTAGGATAATTCCGGCGATCATATTATGCAGGACCGTGCTCGTAGTGACATTAATCAGATCGGTCCGGTCATAGATCTTTTGGATGTGAACGCCTGGCGGAAGTATGCCGGTGGCGTTGATGCGGGCGACTTCCGCCTCGATTGCGGCAATCGTCGGCTTGCTTTGCGCGCCACGCCGCATCAGGACAATTCCCTGCACGATGTCGTTGTCGCCGTCCTGCCCGGCGATCCCGAGCCGCGGCACATGTCCCACTTCTACGTTTGCGACATCTTTCAGAAAGACTGGCGCGGAATTTGGTGCGCTGATGACCGTATTGCGGATATCGTCCATGGAATGGATCAGGCCGATTCCGCGCACCACGGCGGCCTGCGCGCCGATGTTGACGGTCTGACCGCCGACATTAATGTTATTGTTGTTCAGCGCCTGCAGGACCTGTGGTAATGTCAGGCCGTAATCGACCAGCCGCTGCTGATCGATCAGCACGTCATAGGTTTTCGTCTGACCTCCCCAGCTGGTCACGCCAATCACACCCGGAACTGCTTTGAACCTGCGTTCCAAAATCCATTCTTCGATGGTTTTCAGGTCGGTCACTGAATAACCGGGCGGACCGGTAACGCGGTAGCGATAGATTTCCCCGATCGGGCTGCCGGGGTCGAT
The DNA here is from genome assembly GCA_964446945.1 of uncultured Bordetella sp. Classification (GTDB taxonomy): domain Bacteria; phylum Pseudomonadota; class Alphaproteobacteria; order Micropepsales; family Micropepsaceae; genus CAIYRG01. The sequence goes on along the minus strand of CAYUQO010000027.1, from coordinate 26,793 downwards.
CTGCGGCGCGGCGCCGCCTGGCAACGCCGGCAGTTGCGATAACCGGTTGATCACCCATTGCTGCGCTTCATCATAGGTAAAGTCATAGTTGAACTGGACATTGACATCGGACAGACCGAACACCGATATCGTGCGGATAGCCGTGACGTTGGGAATGCCAGACATCTGGATTTCAGCGGGTATTGTTATGTATCGCTCGATTTCATCAGCAGACTGGCCAGGATTTTGCGTCACCACGTCGACCATCGGCGGCACCGGATCGGGGTAAGCTTCGATATTGAGGTTGATGAACGCGGCCAAGCCCGCGGCAGCGAACAACGCGAGGACGACGGCGACAAGCACGCGCTGCTTCAGGGCCGACGCGACAATCCTGTCCATGTCAGGGTTCCCGGCGCGTCACTGCTGCTGAGTCGCCGCCGCGCGATCGATGAACACGGCGCCGCGAACGACCACACGCTCGCCCGGGCTCAAGCCGCTGACGACTTCGACCATTTCGCCATTGGTCCGGCCTGTGCGAATTTGGCGCGATGACAGAGCCCCGGAACCGGTGCTGAGCCAGACCCGAGCAGTGTCGCCCTCATACACGATGGCACTCTGCGGAATGCCGACCGCGGCTGTGTCGCTGCCGGTCAGGATCGTGAAATTGGCGAACATCTGGGGCTTCAGCAGACCGTCGCGATTGGCGACATCAGCGCGAACGGCGAGACGGCGCGTCGCCGGATCGATGGCGGGCGCCACGTAGCTGATTTGAGCGGCAAACACGCGACCTGGAAAGGCGAGCACATGCACTTCAACCCGGTCGCCGGTGTGAATCTTGGGGGCGTCCACTTCGCGGACATTAGCGACGAGCCAGACGGTTGAGAGATCGCCGATGGAGAACACTGGATCGGATGATCCGGCCTGCACATACTGTCCCAATCCAACCTTGCGCTGGACGATTGTGCCCGAAATGGGTGCGGTAACGGCGGAGACTGCGTTCATGCCCGGCGCAGCGCGGAGCTGCTCCATGGATTCGATTTCGATATCGGTCTTGCCCATGATGCGCAGCCGGTTTCGCACGGCGGCCAGCGCCGCTTCGGCGCTCGCGAGGTCCACTTGCGCCTGCTGCCAGTCCTTCAGCGCGGCGCCCTGCGCATCGTAAAGATCGTGCTGCCGTTTTTCGTTGGTCACCGCAAGGTCGTATTGTGCCTTCGCGGTGATCAACTCACTCTGCGCCTGGACGAATTCCGAGGCTTCGATCTCCATCAGCGTGGCACCCTTCGCGACGCGATCGCCGAGTCTTGCGGCGACTTTCGTGACACGACCGCTGAAGGGCGAGAACACCGGCGTCGTCAGATCCTCATCAATGGCGATCGATCCATCCGTAACCGTCTCGGCCCGGAAGGTAATCATTGACGCGGGTTCTATGGTGAGACCGGCGCGTTGCTCCGGCGTGGGCATGAAGCTGCTTGTGCTGGCGCGTCCGGTAGCCGATCCAGTCGCGACGATGGGCGCTGCGGGAGCGACCGATAGAAGCCAGGCGGCCACGCCGGCAATCGACACCGCCAGTACGATCAACAATTGTCGGCGCACGGACAAAGCGCGCGGGATTTGCGTCTGATTTTCGGGCATCAATCGCCGTTCCGGGGTTTTATTCGCGCCGGCACGAACGGCCATTTGCGCTCAAACCTTATAAGCACATGGCCTTACAAGGACCTTACATCACAGAGGATTCATCTTGCCCATCAGCGGAGAAAATTCTTTTCTCTGCATTCGCAAACACGGATGACGTATGAGACTGCTGCTCGTCGAAGATAATGAGACTCTTGCCGGCCTGCTGCAAAAGGGGCTCTCCGCGGCGGGTTTTTCCGTCGATACCGTGAAGTCGGTTGCGGAAGCATTCGACGCACTGGCGGCGAGGCACTTCTCGGCGGTCATACTCGATCTTGGTTTGCCCGACGGCGACGGCTACGCGGTATTGCATGCTTTGCGGAGCAAAGGAGATTCGACTCCCGTGCTGATACTCACCGCGCGCAGCGCCGTGGACGACAAGGTAGAAGGCTTCCAGCGCGGGGCCGATGATTATCTCGGCAAGCCATTTGCGCTCGAAGAGCTCATCGCCAGACTGCAGGCCCTGTTGCGCCGCCCTGGAGTGCTGCTCGGCGCCGCGCTCAAACTCGGCGGCCTGACTTTCGACACCGCAGCTCGCGAAATCACCGTCGACGGAAAGCTGGAATTGGTGCCGCCGCGCGAAGCCGCCGTGCTCGAACTATTGCTGCGCCGAAGCGGCCGCGTGGTGCCAAAACAGGTCATCGAAGATCAGCTCTATGGTCTATCTGAAGAAGTCAGTTCCAATGCAGTCGAAGTTTACGTTCACCGGCTTCGCAAACAACTCTCGGACGCGAACGCCAGGGTGGAAATTCACACCATCAGAGGGGTCGGTTATCTGATCCGGGAAGCAGCATGAGTCTGCGGTTCAGATCCATCCTGCAAAGGATCATTTCGCTTCATGTGCTGGCGCTGGCCGGCGCGTTCGGCGCAATTTCATTTGCGGAGTGGTTTGTTCTCGGTTCGACCGCCAATGACTTTGAACAACGCCTGTTGCTCGACCACGCGACGACTGTCGCCGAACATCTCCAGCTTGCTGGAGATAAATGGCGCCTCGATCTGCCGCCGGATCTCGCGGCCCTCTATGGCAGGGGCTACGGCGGTTACGCGCTCACGATCGAAGGAATGAACAAACCGGCCGAGCTTCGCCAGAAGCAGCCGTTCACTGCGCGACGCTACATTCAGGTTCCCGACGGTCACAACTCCGGTACAAAATGGGACTAGGTTTGCGCGTCCCCGGTCACCTCGCTAAGCGCACCCGAGGACACCCCGTGGGGGCCGCGTAGGGAGGTTGCGCGGCCCTAATATCTACGGGGTGAAACTGCTACGTAATGTCCGCCCCCTCTGCCCCCGCATGTTCGCTTCCCAGCACGTGATGTCAATGTCGCCAAAGAACCGCAGCGCAGTCTCATTGTGGTGCATCGACGCCGGTGCCGTTGCGGATCTCGTCTTTCACGTCCTATTTGGCGATTTGACGTTGCGCGAAGCCGGTTTGGCGCGCAGCATTTTGACTTCAGGCTTCTGCCTGAATCAGCCGCGCAAATTCATAGCCCAACTGATTCCTCAATTCTCTCAGATGAATTTGCCAGTTGACCCGAATACCGATCGCTCCGACGACTATCGACAAAATCAGAACCAGGATTAGCGGGCCCCAGCGAAGCTTTCCCTTCCGGTTTTTCATCGGAATCTCCGCATAGGAGTTCATGTAGAGCGGCCTCTGACAGCCTGGTCATTGGCGGCTGATGACGCCGAACCTCAAAAAGTCTTCTCCAGACCTGCGAAGAATCCGCGGCGCGGACCCCATTGCGGAGCACCGACACCGACGCCGGTGCCGTTGCGGATTTCGTATTTGTCGTCGAACGCGTTGATGACATCGAAGCGAGCGATCAGCCCGCCGGCGATATCGAAGCTGTGCTGCAGACCAAAATTGATCTGCGTGTAATAGGGCAGGTGCGTGCCGTTGGGCGGGCCGCCGTCAGGAGTCGCGCGCAGACCCGAACCGAACAGCAGGTCGAAACTGAAGCGCGTGCCTTCCCAAACATAGGATGCGCCGGCGGATGCGCTGATATGCTCTTCGTGATCGAGATCGATATAGTGGGTGGCGATGTAGCCGAGATCGTCCTGGGAGAAATTGAACTGGCTGGAGACGATTCGGTTGCCGATTGCGTGTTGCAGCGCGACGTTGCCATAGGCCGTGAACTCTGAGCTCGTGTAATTGATTGTGAATTCAGCTCCATATTGGCGGCCATGCTCATAATTGAACGGTGTCAAAATGATCGGCGCGCCGAACTGGCCCTCGTCGATCAGGTTGCGTGACTGCTTGAAATAGCTATCAACGCCGGCCGTCAGGCCGGGAATGATGATTTGGCTGGCGCCGACATCATAGTAATTCGCGCGTTCGGCTTGCGGTGTATCGTTTTGTGTAACTGAGGGAGCTGCCGTCGTGTTGGCGAATTTCCCGATGGTCTCGGTGCCGACAAGCTCAAACGGTGGTGGCGAGAAATATTTGGAGTAGCCGGCGTGGATGGCGGTGCCCATGAATGGTTGCCAGACCGCATTGACACGCGGGCTGACCTGACTGCCGCTGGAAAAGGCTTCATAATCGTCATAGCGGATGCCGTAGTTCAGTGTGAATGTCTGGAAGATCTGCCACTCATCCTGGATGTAGACGCTGTAGATTTTTTCGGTCTTGCCGCTGTTATCGATGATCGTGACCGGCTGATCAGTGGTTTGACTACCGTTCGCGTCCACCGGCAACACCAGGGATGTGGTGTTGCTGGTCGACCGGTCGGCCTGGACGTAGAAACCCGCGCGGATTGTGTGGCCGTCAATCAGGCGAACCGCGCCGTCGGTCTGAAGGCCAAAGGCAGTGTTGCGCTTCAGTGCAAGCTGCGAAATGCCGTTGTACAGGATGTCGGGGATAACGTCGGGGCTGAAATACAGGCTGGAATAGCGCGAAATCAGCGATGTCTGTACGTCCCAGGCGGTCTCGGCGTGCTGAAAACTGGCGATCCCGAAATGCGTTATTTCCCTCTGGTTTTCGTTGATGTTCTGACTCGGGAACATGGTCTGGCCTTCGACTTTTAGACCAAGTGAGGGTTGGTTGCCTGCGGCCTGCGGAATCTGGAAATCGTCGTGCGAGGTCCCGGCGATGAAGGAGATACGGTTCTGCGGGTCGAGAATATCTTCCAGATACAGAAAACCCTGTGTCTGCTGCGTGCGGTCGTGAATCGGCGTGTGGCTTCCGTCAGGTGATTCAATACCGAGCAGATCGCGCAGGAAGTCGGCCGACACGAAATAGGTAAAGTTGCCCGCTGTGCCGCCATATTCGATGCTGGGATTGATCGTCGAATGGCTGCCGCCATAGATCGAGATATCGCCGCCGGTATCAAGCGCACCGCTTTTGGTCGTGATGTCGATGATTCCCGCGGTGCGCAATCCAAATTCGGCGGGCAGTGCGCCCGTCTCCAGCTTCATGGATTCGATCAAGCGCGGGCTGAGGGTCTGGCCGAAGAAGCTGATGCCTTCCGGCAGGATGATGCCGTTGATGCGGTACTGAACGCCTGCGTGCTCACCGCGGACATGGAATTGGCCAAACGAGTCCTGCGCAACATCGGGAGCCTGCAGGATGACCTGATTGAGCAATGTGTTGTCGCCCCCGGGAGTCGACTGGATGGCAACTTCGCCAATCTGATAGCTCGACGCGCCGAGGTTGGTTTCAATGCCGTTACGCGCCTCATTCAGGCGTTGTGCCGTAATGGTGACTTGCTCCGGCATCGCCCCGATGCCCTGTTGCGCACCAACAGGTGCGCCACCGGCAATTTGCGCTGGCGCCGGTGTCAATGCGGAGATCACCGCGCCTAGCGCAGTGGTCACGAGAAGAATGGACTTGTTCATATTGGATATCCCCTAAGCCCGCCGTCGCACGTGACGACGGCCGGAGCCGCTCAGTTCGAATTTTCGAAAGAAAATGAACGGTGAGCCGGCAACCGGCTCACCCGGTCAGGCGTGAGCGGATTCGCGCGGGGGTGCGCGGCCGAACCAGGGGTGGGAAATATGCTGACGCGGATCGCTGAATCCAAAAGCGAAGGAAATCTCGCCGATGCTGGCCGACGGCGGCAGAATGGCGATTTGCACTGAGTGCAGATATCCGACCGAATGGGCAAATTCCTGACACAGCGGGCAATTCGACGGATCGTCCTTGATCGGGAATTTGTCGGGGTGATGAACCCGGCCTGTATCTACGCTGTCCGCCGCGACGCCCGACGCCGAACTGATTCCGGGCCAGGTACCATCACCATGGATGTGAGTCTGAACGACGAAGAGTTGGAGTGTCAGTGCCAGCAGTGCGGCAATCAGCGCCGCCGGATTGAACGCCGGGCGATGACTCTGTTCACGGCGCGAAAACCGTGAATTCAGGCGCCTTAGGTGGCGATTGTCGGTCATCCCCAACCGAAGAAAATCCGCACGGTCGCGTAAGATACGTCAGAAGCGGCGCGCCGGAAAGCGGTGAATATCCGCAAGTCGACTGAATGACCGATTTGGGTCAAAAGGCGGAATTCCTCAATGAAACAAGAACCGTCTGCTTTGCGGGCCTGAGCGGGCGCTGAGGAGTGAATGTTGTGACGGCCTTTCCTACAAGATGCACCTGGAGACGTTAGCGCTTCCGATTTTGGTTGCTTGAGGCAAGTGAGGGCGTGTCGGCCCACCTATTGCGCGGTTGAACTCCTTGAGCGCGCCCAAGCCTGGGCGTAGTTTTCGTGGGTCCACTGGGCGTCAACCCATGGGGCATCGCGATGCTCCTCAAACGAGGAGAACCGCGATGCGGATTCTGTCGAAGCGTCAACTCAGGGAGTTGGTCCTCTACTCTACCCAGCACATCGCCCGCCTTGAGGCAGCCGGGAAGTTTCCCAAGCGGATACGACTTGGCGAATGCAGGGTCGGGTGGATCGAAGCGGAAGTATTGGAATGGCTTCAGGAGCGAATCACGCGCAGAGACCAATCCAATGACGGCTCCCGTTAAGGGAGTAAGGGAGGCCGCTGGGTCACGCCGGCGGCCTTCTTTTTGTAAAACACGTCCTCGGCGCGGACTAACTGTCCCGAAGCTTACCCGTGCCGCGGCAGGTCTTGCACGTCTCGCCCTTACTGTCTCTTCCGGTTCCTGAGCACTTGTCGCACTTGCGCTGGGTCATCTCGCGCCCGCGCGCACCGGGCATGCCTTCCATCCCCATGAATGAGCACTCCTCAAAAGCCGTCCGAAATTATCACGCCTTTTGAAGCCGCCCAAAGGCGTTAACGTGGGAAAAGTTAACAACAACATAGAGCGCTTAGATCACAAAGCGACGGTCTTCCTATCGACATACAGAACCGACATACCGCCCGACATGCTGTATGTCGCTTCGGTATGTCGGATTCATTGCCAGATTCATAAGCAAAACAGCGTACTTACGCGTTCCATGCCGCGCGGCGCTCGCCGCGACTATGTCAATTATTAATTCTATATCGAGCGCCTCGCATCCGCTCGGCGCTTATTCAAAATCCAGATCCGCATTGATTCTGGTGCCTTCATCTAAAACGACTTATAAACCGCATACGCACATCTTTGCTGAACATTAGGTCAGGCATATCCAACTGGCTTTGCGTATTGGTTCAGCTAGGGGGTCAAAGACGAGCGCGTGCCTGAACCGGATAGGGAGTCATCCCATCCGTGCTTCGGGTTGTAGCTGACGGGAATTCCCGCTGGCCGACGCGTACGTTCGCTTTGACCCGTGTGTTCTCACTAACTCGAAGCGAACGCAGTTCTTGCGGCAGGAGCGTCGGTTTTCGCGCTCCGCAGCTGAGTTGTCCGCGTATCGAAAGGAAGGTCCAACACGCATCGAACCCACGGAGGGGAGCATGAATGAACTTGCAGAATACATTCCCGGCATAGTGAAGCTTTTCATTGTGATTGGCGTGATCGTCCTGATCGCCGCAGGATTCCAGTGGCTCATCGACAATCCCGCGGTCCTGGTCATCGTCCTCGCCGCGGTTGGCGGCCTCATCTATCTCTGGCGCAAGCGCGTCCGCGCCAGGACGATGGTGTAGCCATGATGCTCAAGATCAAGCGCTCACAGCGCACGGGCGGCGTGTTCGCCAACAAGGCGCTCTTCGCGCTCGATAGCCGCGTCGTTCGATATCAGTCATCCGTAGGGGCTTGTACACTGTACTAAGCGATACAGGAGCGGGGTTATTATGGATTCCGGAAGATTTGAAGCCGTAGAGGCAGCGCTGCGTGAACTTTTTCAACGCGAGTACAACCGCGGGGTCCAAGACGTTCTGCAGCGGATCGTCGCCACTATGAAGGGATCACCGCGGCGGGCTTCGCCAAGAGTTCTAAGGCCACGTGTAAAGCGTCGCGCCACCCGTGGTAGTGCACGGGCGCTCATCGAACGCGTGCTCAAGGAACAGAAAGCCGCCGCGGTACCGAAAATCGTCGCAGCAGCCAAGAGCCCTGCCGAGCGGAGAGTGTCCGTCGCCGCCATCCGCTTCGAGCTCTACAAGGGGAAGAAGGAACGGCGGTATCGAAACAACAAGGGACAATGGTCCCTTCCAGTGTCCCGGCCTGCCAAAGCCAAGTGATCGCTTCGACTTACCCACGTAGTCGTCGCTGCGGCTTGAAGACTTTACGCGACTCTCCTGAGGCGGAAATCACCTACGTCCAAAATCAACCCTGCGGTGGTCGTCAGCGCGTTAAACCTCGCCATTGCCATGATGCCGCGCTGATATCTTCAAACGTATTGTGCACCACCGCAAGCGAACTCATTAGCGTGGCAACGTCTGTTGCGGTCAGACAGCGGACATCCGCTTACTATGATGGCCCGCCGCAAAATGGCCACTAAGTCTGGATCTTAGTCTGGAAACGAGCGGTTCGTGAGCCTGATTCGGATGATTTTTTTGGGCCGATCATCAACCGGGCTGTCGGCCATGCGCTCGTATTCTTCTGCGAGTTTCAGCAGGGTTTTGCGGGTAATCGGATTGCTTGTGTTGTCGGCACGAATGCGCAATTCCTCCGCTTCCTGACGGTACTCTTGAGCTTTGTTTCCGCCCTGCTCCATGCCGCAGCTGTCCCATGCCGGTCGCAACACAGCCATAACAGCCAAGACCTTACGACCGGGTGATCACTTCCTAAAAACGACGGCTCGTTGCCCAACCGATCGCTCACGATCGCGACAAATGCGATTCGCCGCTGACGTGCTTCGTTATTCAGCAAATGAGTGACGCGTCCCGGCGCGTAGAGGTCCACTGCACATGGCGAGTAGAAGTCCGATTCAAATATCGGCGCTGGAGACCGCGATTGGCGGGCGCGCAGTAAACCGGGAACCGCGCCTCCCGTGGGAATCGGTAGCCAAACCCGGAGTGTAAAATTTTAATTAACGTTTCTTGAGTAAGCTCCGACGCGGCAAGCCTGTGGGGGGCAGCCTGAATGTTACGCATCGCGGCGATTGCCATCGGACTGGCGATGGCCTCCTGTGCGGTCCCTGATCCTGTCGTCACTCTTAACTCCGAGCGTGCAATTGCGACATCGCGCGAAGCTGTGGCGGCCACCGAATCCTGCCGCGTCACCGGCGGAGTTTTGTTGTTTGTCTATCTCGATCCAATCAGCCGACGGAGTGTATTCCGGTGCACTCCGGCGCTGCCTGCGGGTGCGCCTCGCTGATCCGGCAGTCCGGTCGACTCCTGGGCCGGGGCAAGTGCTGCTCTGGGAACTGGTCCGATAAGGCTTGGAGGCTACGCTTCGGGTTGGCTGGAGGAGGGCAAATCCCAAACCCCGACTCCTGCGTAGCTCCAGCCAAGCCAACCCTATGAGTGATGTACTTTTTACAAACTGGTCTAATGCATAGAATAGCGGCGACTGGATGGGTGACACCAGTGAAGCTATTTGCTGAGTACCGGGAAGAAGCGGCGCGGTGCAGAACCATGGCCGCCAAAGAATCGAATGCGAAAAACCGAGAGATACTATTGCAGATCGCGCAGCAGTTCGACGAATTGGCTTACCAGCGCGAACGGCTGCTCGAGTCGGGCCAAGCCCCAACTCAGCCTGACTAGTGCCGAGCCACGGGAGGAATGATGGTTTTCCGGTCAATACCTGGGCCGGGGCAGGTTTTGCTGTGGAAATTGGTGCGATACTATTTGGCATCCTCGGGCTGCTCGCCCCCTACCCCCATTGAGCGCGCCGAGGATGCGTCTTGGGGCAGTGGAGGGCGACTTCACTGCCCCATGCTTTTCGAGAGAACGGCAGACAGTCAGCGACTTCTTTTTGGCGCGTGTTGCTGTGGGAATTGGCTGAACGGGTCACGCCTGTGGGAGTGGCCAGGCTGCCGTGACCCGTCCAGTTGCGCATAATGGTGCAGTGGATGCTCCGGGCGCGCAGTATAGACAGGCGCGCCCCGGATATTTTCGCCGTGACTTGTGTCTGAGAGGGGCGGACATCACGGAAAATCCAAGTGGCAGATCCTGACAATTGGCCGCATGGACAAGACCGTTATCGGAGGAATCGCGGCCTGCGCGCCTTAAAAGCACAATCGCCGGCACGGTCAAAATTTACTGGTGCGGCGCCTGACCGGCGAAGCCTGGCCGTCAAATGTGCAGATTTGAATTCCGAGATCATCCGGCCACAGATGATGACGCGGTCTATGCCTTCAATCGATAACCCGGCCGGAAACTTGATGAACGAATCGTGACATTTTTCATATGCCCGAATCGCGTAGTCTGACTTCGGTCATTTGGCTGATACTGAGCTACCCAACGGCACTAGATGTCTCGCAATCGACCGCCCGATCTCGCCATCCGTTCGCGCTTAAAACTGATTCGCGGCGGGCGATGGCTGGGTGCCGCAATCGCCGTTCTTTTGGTCCTGTCGGGCGGCATTGCTACGGCGCTCTATCTGGCTCGCGAACGCGTTGCTGCGCTCGTCGCCGAGAAATATCTGGCGCAGTATGGCATCAATTCCACGATCGAATTCGCTGTCGTTGGCTGGGGTGGATTCGTCGCGCGGGTGCGTGCCGGTTCGCCCGGCGCGCCGGAGTTCACTGCTGAGGGCGTGCAGGTTTTTCTCGGCTACCCCGCAGGAGGTGCGATTGCCGGTTTGACGCCGGTGGTAAGGCGGATCCGCCTGATACGGCCGACGCTGACCGCTTCGGTCGATGGCACGAGCTTGTCTTTCGGTGCCCTACAGCCCCTTATAGACGACGTTCTCGCCCAGCCTGCGACCTCTCCGAAGCCCGAGATCGTGGTCGAGAATGGCACGCTTCTGCTGAAAACTCCCAACGGGCCCGTCGCCTTGATTGCGGATGCAGTCATCGCCAATGGCACTCTCCGAAAGCTCGATGCGCGCGTGCGGCCGGCGGTGCTGAACGGAACTGATTTCACCGCTCACCTGGATGGCGGATCACTTGTTGCGGACGCGATCGGAAATGCTCTCAAGGTGCGAATGGCGCTGAAAATAGCCGCGGTTTCGCTCCGGGGGCGCAGTGCCAGAAATGTCGATTTGCAAACAGGTGGCCAAGTCCAGTGGAAGGCAGACGGCGACAAATACGATGTGACCATCGCTGCGCTAGACGGCACCGTCCGCGCAGGGAATTGGGATGCAGTGTTCGCACGCGGCGGGCAATCGGCGGCGGAATTTCAGCTGCAGGATGTCACAGCGGCTTTGAAAGGCCGTGAATTGCACGTAATGGGCCGCGGCGAGATCAGTTCACGCGGCGCAGGCGTTCATTATTTCGATGCAGAAGCTGCGAGTGTCAGGAGCAAAGATTCCATCTCTGCTTTGGCACTGGAAGTTTCGCCGGCCGGATGGAATATGAAGGCGGATATTCACACAATCGGCGAAGGCCTCGGCATCGGTTACCCGATCGCCGGTGATCGCGTGTCGCTCGCCTCAGCGCAGCTCCAACTGGATGGATCAATCGCCACAGGTCCCGCACGATTCCGCGCCGATGCTCGCGGCACGCTGACCGCGAATGGCGCTTTGCCTCGCCATCAACTGACCCTCCGCATGTTGCGTGCGAGCCTGGATGGCTCATTTGCAATCGACCACGCCCAGTCGTCGTTCGGCTTTCGCACATCACTGTCGGCAAGTACGAGCCTGCCCGCCGCGGCCGCGCTCGGGTTTGCGCGCGCTATGCCGGGCATTGACGAGAATAACGCGTCGCTGCTCGCGAATGCGCTGCGCTCCACCACTATCACGACGGGCGAAATGACCATCCGTCACGCCGGGGAAGGGCTCAGGATAGATCTGCGCGGGCCCATTGTGGTTGGTGGCGGCGATGGAGCACGGTTTGAGCTGCAGTCATCCGGCCCACGCGCACTTGCCGATAGCCACAATGGCCAGATCGCTGGCGGATTTGTTTTAGACGCCAGTGATGGTTCGTTTGCACAATTGCACCTCGATGTGCCGGACTATCGCTACGCGGTGGTGAACCGGCGGCCCGGTATGGTCGCACAGATGCAAATCCGGACAGCACTCGACTACGGCTCGTTTCGCAAGGTTCAATTGGCTGGCAGGGGCACAGCAAAACTCTCTGCAGGTGATTTTTCCTTCACGCTCGACGATTGCAGCGACGCCGGATTCAATTCCTTCGCTGTTGCCGGAAACGTATTGCTCACAAAGGCGACGATACGGCTTTGCGGCACAGCACAGCACCCGGTCATTATCGCCGGCCAAAACGGCTGGAGCATTGACGGCCGTGTGGAGCAAAGTTCAGTGACATTTCCCGCCGCCGGTACGGCAGCCGCGAATATCGGTGCTGACGTGCGCCTGACCGGAAAGGGCGCAGAGATCAGTAGCGGCACGGTTTCGCTCATTCAGGCAAATCTGTCTGATTTGGCAAAGGATCCGCGTTTCCATCCGGTTTCGGCGAGTGGTGCCCTGAAAGCGAGCGGTTCCGACTGGAAGGGGGGACTCAAGATCGCCACGCAGAACCGCGTGCTCGCAGATGTCACTTTGCACCATTCGCTGGCATCCGGGACCGGTGAAGCCGATATCGACGCGCGGGGATTGAACTTTCAACCGAACACATTTCTGCCGGAAGCTATCGCGCCATCGTTGGCCGAGTTTGGCTCGCGGGTTCGCGGGCGTGCGGATTTCACCGGCAGAATCGGGTGGTCCAGGAGTGGCGTCGGTCCGGGGAATGGCAGGCTGGTACTGACCAATGTTGAGTTTCAAAGCCGCGCCGGGATGGTGCGGCAAACCAACGCCGATCTTACGTTCGATTCACTCCTTCCGATTGTGCTGCACCCGTCCCAGACAGTGACGATCGGGCGCGTCGAAATGGTCGTTCCGCTCGACAATGTTGTCACGACGTTCTCGTACACGCCCGAAGCGTTCAGATTGCAGCATGCAACTGCAGAGGTCGCGGGAGGGCGCGTGTCACTGGATCCATTTGAATACAAGTTTGTGCCCGATGGGACGACTGGTGGAACGCTTCGGCTGCAGGGTGTCGATCCCATGCCGCTGATCGCAGCGGCGGGTCTGCAGAACCGCGTCCGCGTGACAGCACGCATTGACGGCGATATCCCGTTCACGACCGGTCCCGGGGGCCTGCGTTTTGCCGACGGCCGCATCGCGGCGACGGGCCCTGGAAGCCTGGCAATCAAGCGCGAGGCGTTGACCGCATCGGTGGGTATGGGCGCGGGCGCCGCAGCGCCACCCAATGCGATACAGGATTTCGCTTATCAGGCACTCGAAAATCTCTCGTTCAAACAACTCGAGGGCACTGTGAACAGCCGGCCAATGGGCTGGCTGGGCATTCTGCTGCACGTCAAAGGCCAGCACGATCCTGCTGTCGGAGGCGAGCCACGCATTGGTGTCTTCGACCTGCTCCGGGGCCATGCGTTCGACAAGCCTCTTCCTCTTCCAAAAGGTACACCGATCGAGTTGACGCTGGACACGTCTGTGAATTTCGACGAGCTTCTGAATTCCTGGTTTGGCGGCTTCAGAGAGAGCGCGGGGTCTGGCCGTGCTCCCAACTGAGAGAGGTCCGGCGTGAGATCATGGTCTGAGTTGATGTGGTTCGGGGTTCTGGCCGCGAGCAGTTTGACGGGCTCCGGCTGTACGCCGACGGTCCGTGTGGAGGTTGCTCCCATCAACATTTACGCGCGTCTTGACGCCGATGTTCGCGTGCGTCTGGATCAGGACGTACAATCCCTGATTCAGCAGAATCCGAATCTCTTTTAGTTGCGAGGTACTGCCATGAAGTTCCGGGAATTCACCCTGGCCTTTCTCGCCGCCTCTGCCGTGATTGTTCCCAGTGCGGGATTTCTGACTGCAGGCAGCTCTCCGGCGCTAGCACAATCTGCCGCTGAAAAATCGCTGGTCGATGCCGCAAAAGCGCGGGGCCAGGTTGGCGAACAGGGAGACGGCTATCTGGGCTTCGTGACGCCGTCGACCGACCCTGCACTCGCCGCAGCAGTGGCAGCGATCAACGCCGGTCGCATGCAAGCCTACCGCGACACGGCCATGCGCAACGGCGTGAGTGTCGATGCTGCGGGCCAAGCGACGGCACAACAGCTTTTCTCCCGGTTGCCGGCCGGACAGTATTTCAAGCCGCTGAACGGCGATTGGGCTCGCAAGAGCTAAGAGGCCGGCTGTCGCGGGTAGAGCCGCTTACTTTCCCTCGTACGCACGTTAATTTGCCTGCGGCTATCGCGACCAGTTTTGCGCCTGACGTATTGGCGTCCCTCCGTAGACGTACACTATCTGGACGTCACCGCACGCTGCCTGCTGTTCGGTCTAGAAGTTGGATCGCATCGCTCTAAAGCAATCGATCAATAGCCGTACGCGCTGTAATAATCACTGTAGGGATACTGGCTGCCGTAACTGTACCCATAGGGTTCGGCGTAACCGTACGTCTGGGGATAGGTCTCGTAGTTGTAGTCATACGTGCGTCCATACCGGTCAGCACGGTAGGTGTATTTGTGCCGGTTGCCGTACTCGTCATAATAGTAGCCCGTGTGTTTATCGTGAGGAGCCGCAAGAGCTCCGACCGCAGCGCCCACTGCGGCTCCGCCGAGCACTGGCCCAATGTTTCCATGACCTAAAAGTGCACCGGCGATGGCGCCAACGCCGGCACCCAAGAGCGTGTCACGACCCTGGGCGCTCGCCTGTGCCGGAGCAACGGGCATGATCAGCATCGTAGTGACAGCTGCCGCTGCTGCGAAACCGGTCAGTTTGTGTAATGCTTTCATGGTACTCTCCCGAGAATTCTGGCTGCGACAATAGACCCCCTTGGGTCTGGGCTAAGCACGCTTTGCATGTCACCCATAGGAGATTTGCATCACTGCCTCCGTTAGGGCGCCCGCCTCAGTCCCCGTCGCGATCGCCCTGGAATCCGCCGCGGAATTCCCGATCTCGTCTCGAAAATTCGCGATCACGATCGAATTGGCGGTCTCGATCAAAATCGCGGTCTCGATCGAATCTGTGCTCGAACGCTTCGTGCCGGCGCCAGTCCCAATCACGGTCCCAGTCCCAACCACGGTCCCACCCGTACTGGGGTTCAACAAGAGGCGGAACATAGGCCGGTGGTGCGTATGCCGTGCAATACGGATATGAGTAGATGTAATTTCCGTATGCGTCGTAACAGGAGGGATATGCTGGGTATGCAGGAGGAGTCGAATAGGCCGGACCTATCCCGATACCAAAGCTGACCTGTGCTGCCGCAGGCGCCGTCGTCACTATCGCCGCACTACAAATCATGGCGGCACAAATTCCGAGTTTCGTGATGTTCCTCATTGGCCTTCCCTTGAGCTTTGGCGCACTTGACGCGCTTCTCTGTACCAATGATGCACACCCTGCCTTTACGGGGCATGTACGGATTGTTCACATGGCGTTCATGTACCGAGGATAGCTTCGCATTGCGGGGATTGGACTTGCTGTCTAAGCGCCACGCTCTCGCTCAGGGTCTGTCGATTTTAGCGATGTGGCATGCCCGTCGGCGCCGCGCCTATTGCTCTCAAATCGTAACCCCTGGTTTTTGAAAATCTAGGGCAAAGAAACTAGCCTGCCTTGATCTGATCCTTTCAGCGGCTTGGGTGGAAGCAATAGAACACCATGGCATACCGCCCGTGAATACTCCGAGGAAGATCTCGCTAGCGCCTTGGAAACGTTGATTCAATCCGTACCCGACCGGAGAAGGTGCTTATTTAACATCCATGTACCACCGCACGGGAGTGGCCTAGATCTAGCGGAGGAAATTGATGAGAGATTTCGAGTAATAACCAGAATGGGCCAGCCGAATATTAAGTCTGTCGGAAGCACAGCTGTCGACCAATTTGTACGAACCTATCAGATCCCTATCGCGCTTCATGGGCACATACATGATTCGCGCGGGTGGAAGCAGATCGGTAAGACTTTATGCATAAATCCCGGAAGTGAATATTTTGTAGGAGCCCTTAATGGAGCTATTGTGGATCTCGGTAACCAGGGCGTGAGAAGATTCCAGCTGACCATTGGGTGATTTTTGCTGAACAGAATTGGGAATTTTGTTCAGCCCGCCTCAGGCAGCCACTGTCACTCGGTGGCAATCTCTGGGATTTGTCGAATTAGAATGTTCCAGCACTCGTCCAGGTGTGACCTAATCCGATAGAGATCACGCGACCTCAGCGCGCTATTCATCATCGTGTTTGCGAGCGAACTGTCCGGAGTCGTCACCCACGTATGCCGCCGTCCATCTTTCCTCTGTGCAGTAGGAGCATCAGGATTGCCGGGAATGAAATGAAAGACGGGATAAATTCGATTTGCATGATGTGGGTGCGTGATATCCATCGTTTGGGAAATGACGTTGCGGTAGCGCTTGCAGATCGCATGTGGACTTAACGTTTCCCAACCTCATTCGGACGGGCTGGACTCCGCCTCCGGCATTACTCGCTGCAAGTAAGGAGATCGATCCAAATTAATCGGTGTAGCTCATCAGAACGATGCCACCCGACGAATTAAACCCATCATAGCCGATACAGATTTGGTTGTATCCCGTGGATCCCAAATAACCGGACGACTTGGCGACCGTGTAAAGTGTAGTCCATTGTGCACCATCGGCGCTGATCGCAAATGAAATATTTGTCCCATTGTCTTGTAATTGGAGCCACATCATACGGTCTGCGACTGAGCCATTGCCGTATTGGCCGGAGTTGAAAGAACTGGGGGAATTCCATGCTTGGACAGCCGGCTGGAAGACTGCGCCACTTCCATTCTGCCGGAGGGCAATGACCTGGAATTTACCCGACGCACTGTCACGCCAACCTATTCCACCGGTCGGAAACGTCGAGGTCACCGTGCCGTATGCGTTTATCGCGATGAGCGCTGTCACGGTATCGCGATCGGTTCAGGTCCTTCGAAAGCTCTTGCGAAGGAGCTGATCGCCGCGCCCGCCGATGTCTTGATCAAGGTCACGCTCGAAGCGTCCCGTCTGAAACTCCATTTTGTGAGCGGTAGCGCGTTCGTTGCCGGCAAGAAGATCGGCACGCTCGCAAACATTGTTTACACACTTGTCGCCAAATCACAGCTCGTGGGGTAATCGCCTCGGGAATATCCGCTCGCGCAAAAAACGGTCGTTCCGGTGATCTGCCGCGTTTGACCCAACTTGGATTTCGCGCTTCGTCGGAACGCACACGAGCGCCCGATTAGGTGTCACCCCTCTCGGTGTCCATTCCGAGACTCTTTTCGCGAACATTCGCGAGATAATCCCAGAAGTCTGCCAACTCGAGGATTTCAGCGCGAAGATCTGGATACTTCATGTTTGCAGCCATGGCCCGGCACTCTTCGGCACGCCTCCGGTATTCCTTAACCTCTTCCACAGGATGAAGTGTGACTCCGATTCGAGGGTGTTTCGGTGCTCATTTACCTCCCCGAAGCTGACAGCCAGGTTAGCCGCGGATTAAACCCCGTTTTTCGAACCTCTTCGTTGATTGAGTTATTCAATTGGCAATTTTGCGCTAACGCTTCCAAGAAAGCGGCAATCGTGTCGTAAGGTCAGTGTGCGCATCTTCATTATTGGTGACAGAGCGAGTGTACGCCTTGGCTCGGGTCCGGGTGCTGTGTTGTGAGCGAACGCCGCCGCGCCGTCGCAATGCCACCTATTCGTACGCGTCCGCAAAGCTGCGGCCTGAATTAATCTCTTCGATCAGGCCGAGCACGGCGCCATTTCCTTTGCGGGCGAGCCACCTGCTGACGCGGCAGGCAGCCCGCGCATAGGGGCTCCTATCGTGGGTGACGACCTGCAACCAGTCTGGCTCCGTTTTCGGTAGTTCTCCGGTGGGGTCGATCAGACACCGGTCACTGGAAGTGGCCGGGGCGAGATAGCGCCTGTCGTCCGATACGTAAACCGCCAGCCCCTCGGTAAACCAGATTGGAACAAGGCCCAGGCGGGGACCCAACCGGCGGAGGAATTCCTCATGCGTCCATTCGTGTGTCAGCACGACACTGGCAGGACGATACGGTGAAATAACAATGGCACGCCAAAATGTCATCCCGCGCATGCCCGCGCGCCCATCCGCACGCCGGTAGCAACCTACGGTGAAGCAGAAGAAGATCAGGGGATCGCTTTTGCGCGTGCGGAAGAATTTAGCAATCTTCGCTCCACTGGCCTGTACGGTTGCCGGCAGCGATTGCTCGATCGCCGGAGGCGTGCCGGATTCGACATAGACTTTGTCCTGAAGCCGTTCAAAGCCGTAGCAATAGGGGCAAGCGAGCAAACGAAGACCCGGCGATTGCACGAGAACCCAAACGGTCAAAGCTACTCCGGCGAATGCAATACCGAGAATCACACTCACGATGACTCCGCGGAGCGCCAATCGCGAGGTCTGCTTCGGTTGCGCAGTTTTGTTTCCGCCGTGCTCCATGCCGCAGCTGTCTCATACTGGTCCCAGCACAGCGATAACAGCCAGGACCTTACGACCGGGTGATCAGTTCCTGAAAACGACGGCTCATTCCCCAGCCAATCGCTCACGATCGCGACAAATGCGATTCGCCGCCGATCGTGCTTCGTTTCAGCAAATGAGTGACGCGTCCCGGCGTGTATAGGCCCGATGCAGATATCGACGCTGGCACAGTGCGATTGGTGGCGCAGGCGCAATAAACCGGGAACGGCGCCCCAGGCAGGACCGGTCCCTGATCGGTCAAAAATGGAGAAGCAATCATGCGCAGCAAAAATCCGCTCTGGTTATCGATTCTATTGGCCACCGGCTGCATGAGCGCCGTCTGCGCGGCGACAGCAGGAGCACCGGGAAACAAAATGGATGTTGCGAGCGCCCATGTGCTGGCCGCGGCCGAGCCCTTCGAGACGCTTGCGGAAGACGCATTCTCGGCAGGCGGAAAACAACTTACCGGGAAGATCGCTGCTGCCGATTCTGCAGCAAAGAGCGTCATTCCGGTCCTGTCACCCGCAGCGGCCACCGAACTGGCGAAGGAAGTAAAGCGGATTCACGATGGTCGCGCGGCGAGCGACAAGGCCCGAGTCGCCCTCGCTTCAATCGAAGCCTATCGCGTTCTGGTCAGCAGTGCGCACCCCGGAGCCGTGCCGACCTCCGTCAATCTTCTGGACTACGCCGGTTTCCGTTACCAAACGGACCTGAAGACCAATCCCGTCCGCTGGCCGGATGCCATAGCGGCTGCCGATTACGCCCGGAAAAACTGGACGCCTCTCGCAACCCGCGTTCATGACAGCGGGTTGAAGATGAACGTCGAGAACAGCGTCCGCGAAATGGAAATGGCGGCGAAAAATGCGGACGCGAAGGGTGCGAAAATGGCGGTCAAGTCCGAGCTCGATCTCGTTGATCGGCTCGAGAACTATTTCAACAGAACCCCTGCTGCTCAGGGCTGATTGACCAACCCCGCAGGACGGTAGGAGGCCGTCCTATTCAGCAAGGACAGAGGTGGGGTGCGAGCGCCAGTTCGCGCGGCGCTCGCATCCCAAGGATGTCAGTCGGAGTCGACGCCGTTTTCCAGGACCTTACCGCTTTGAGCATCGATGCCCACTTCATAGGTCGTCCCGCCGCTCTTGATGTCGAAGGAGTAACGAAGGCCGCTGCCGCCATTCTGTCCAGTTCATCGCCAGCACCTGACATTCGCCCGCATTCACGCGAGGCGCCGGACGGCCACAATAGAGCAGGAGGCGCGCTTCGGTGGGATCGGTCACAGTTAGCGCCGCGCTTGCCGGCGGCCTCTTCGTAACGGCGCTGTCGCTTGCAGCATTCAGCCGGGCATCTGTACCAGAGGAGACACGTCGCCCGTTCTACATCTTCGTCGATGAATTCCAGTCCTTCACGACGCTCAGCGTCGCAAACATGGCTGCAGAGCTTCGAAAGTATCGCGTGGGGATGATTCTCGCCCATCAGTACCTGCAGCAGCTTCATCCCGACGTACGTCATGCGGTTCTTGGCAATGCCGGCACGCTCATCTCATTTCGCTTGGGAGCAGAGGATGCCGCCTACTTGGCGCGCGAATTCGAACCAGTGTTCACGGCGGACGACTTCATCCGCCTGCCCAATTACCGCGTCTACCTGCGGCTCATGATCGACGGCGAACCCTCGAATCCGTTCAGTGCCATCACTTTGCCGATTTCAGCCCTCAGCGGCAGCCCCTGACCGGCTCGCCCTCATCACGCGGCCTTTCAATCGTGGAAGGCCGCCAATGAGGGAGAGTGGAATGATCGTACTGACAAAGAAGGCGCTTAAGTTTCTCGCAGTCTGCAAGAGCGAGGGTTTCAATTCACCCCAAGAACTGCTCGCCGCGGCGACTGCGGACGCCGCGTCGCCCGGCATCTGCATGAATGACGGGTGCAATTACATCACCGAAGTCGAACCGGACCAGCGCGAAGGCTACTGCGAGAATTGCGACACGTGCACGGTCACGTCCGCCCTGGTCCTGGCGGGCATGCTATGACCGCCGAACGCATCCGTCTGCTAAACGACCAATTGCGTACAACGTTCACCGGCGGTCAAGTAGTCATGACAGCGGGCGTAGCAGCTCTAGCGGAAGATGTAAAAACGGAAGTCCTCTCGAATGTCCGGGCGTTCAAAGAATTCAGCCCCGACGACGATCCTCACGGCGAACATGATTTCGGCAGCTTCGAGGTGAACGGAGAAAAGTTCTTTTGGAAAATCGAATATTACGACGAACGCATGAAATGGGGTTCGGACGATCCATCCGATCCGACCAAAACCACGCGCATCCTAACCATAATGCTGAGCTCAGAGTACTAGCCCGCTTCGGCGGGCTTTTTCTTGAATTTTCAAGTTCGGAAGGAACTGACCCTCCCGCAAGCTTCCGGCAAGCAACCACACTACTCCGTGTACGGTTTAACTTCATCCTTCACTGGCGGTTCAGACACCTCTCTGGTACGATTGGGTAGTATGGAACACGGGAGTACGATTATGGCCGAAAATTACGGCTTCACGGTTGTCCTGGAGCCCCAGGAAGAGGGAGGGTTTACCGTGCTTGTTCCTGCGCTTCCGGAGGTCGTCACAGAGGGCGACACGGAAGAAGAGGCGCTTGCAAATGCGGAGGACGCAATCCGGCTTGCTCTCTCGTACCGGCAAGATCATGGAATGCCCATTCCCTCGGACACGCATCCGGAAATTCGCCACGTGACGCTCTCCCCAACGCTCGAATAACCTGCTTTCCGACTTGCTCTGACATACCCCGCAACTGCGGGGTTCTTTTTACGCGCTGCAGCCTGCATGATATCGGCACACCCCAAGGACAGATTGAGCTTGAGGCCCCCTGAGCTGAACCTGAATCGGCTCATGAGTGTGTGTGGCCAGCTTGCGTAGATTTCGCCGCTGATTGCAGCGCGTCGAGATGATCTGCCCACCAGGACATCATCCGAACGCGCTCATCCCAATGCTCTCCTCGCGCATATGCGCGGCGAACGTCATTGTTCTCCACATGCGCGAGCTGGCGTTCAATGGCATCCGCATTCCACAAATTGCATTCATTGAGAAGCGTAGCTGCAGTCGCGCGGAAGCCATGGGCGGTGACCTCATCTATCGAATAGCCGAGGCGACGAAGTGCAGCATTCAAAGTGTTTTCCGACATGGCTCTGCCAGGACTGCGAATCGCAGGGAATAGCAGCGCACCGTCACCCGTGATTTCTCTTAGGCTCGCGAGAATGGCTATCGCTTGCCTTGCAAGCGGCACTCGATGCGCTCGTCTCATTTTCATTTTCGAAGCCGGGATCGTCCAAATGGCTTTTTCGACGTCAAACTCAGCCCAGCTTGCCATTCGAAGCTCACCCGGCCTCGGAAATAGAAGGGCCAGTAATTGCAGGGCAATGCGCGTCGTCTGCTGCCCGTCAAAACTGTCGATCGCGCGGAGAAGTGCTCCGAACGCCTTTGGTTCGGTGATCGCTGGCCTCGGTCTTACCTTCGGAGTCGTGAGTGCGCCCTGCAACGAGGAGGTTGGATCGATTTCCGCGCGGGCTGTCGCAATTGCGTACCGGCATACCGCCCCAATCGTTGATCTCAGACGACGAGCCGTTTCGAAGCGGCCACGCTTTTCGACTGTGCGCAAAACCAACAGAACATCAGTCGGCGAGATCATCCGAACCGAAGTTGGTCCGAGCGCCGGGAGGGCAAACTCCAGAAGCCATTCCACCTTTTTCAGAGTTCTGTCGGCGCGCCCTTCGTGTCGAAGCTTCGTGATATACTCGGCGGCGACTTGCTTGAAACTGTCGCCGGGGTACAGCCGTCGTAGCCGCTCGACCTTCTTGGCATGAGATGGATCAGCACCGCTTTTCAGGACCGCCTTCGCGTCATCCCGAGCCGTACGTGCATCGAGAAGCGATGTGTCTGGATATTTGCCGATCGCAAGCAGCTTCTGCTTGCCGTGATGTCGGTACGCGACGCGCCACAGCTTCGATCCATGCGGGAATATCCATAGCTGCAGACCGCCCATGTCCGACAGCTTCCGAAGCTTTGGACCCGGCTTGGCCATGCGGCAGGCAACGTCGGTCAAAGGCATGCGCCACCATAACCGCTTCTCGATTCCATACCAACAGGTCGGTCATTTGCGTACCAACACAATACCAACAATTTCGATGCGTGGGGGCGAGCACCTATGTGCACGCATGTTCAGATTGTTATTCTGATACAGCCACTTAGCCTGATTTTCAGAAGAGAGAAAAAGCCCAAAAAGTGCCTTGTGGTGCCAGGGGCGGAATCACAGATTCCACATAACACTCTGATATTCAGTAGATAATTGTCAGTGTGAGAAATTTTGAGGCCAACACAAAGGCCAACACGCATTTTCTGTTGAAAACATCGCCGCCGACGGTGTCAGCCAACGGAAGAAACGATACCACATTTAAACCAGCTGCGTAGTTGAAATCTACTTCGCCGCCGACATCCTTGCTCTTATGCCCTAGCATTACCGAATCGCTCAACGCCTCGGGACGCGTGGTTGGTGACACTGACGCACAATTGTCCCAGCGGCGATCCCGCGCCCATATCCCATATCGCCATGACGCGGGAACTCGCTTCCGCGGCGAAGATGTTGAAGATCGAAGTCGATGATCACCTCGTCATCGGCCCCGACAAGCATGCGAGCAAGGCGTAAGGGCCGTCGTAGGCAACAACGTCCGTCCACGAATCAAAGCAAACCGACATCGAGTAATGTCCGGAATGCAGGCGCATTCCGGTCGTTGGGAGCAACGAGCAGTAAGGGCTGAAATTCGCCAGAAACGGACATTCAACCTAAAGAGCCACCTTGGCCAGTAGGCGTTGCATCAGTATCGGCAGCGGAACAGCAACTGGCTTAAGAACTTATTTCGGTAGATATCCTGTTCGCGAACAGCAAAACCGCGAGTTCGGGTGCGTGATGCATTATGGAAACATCACGCGGTTATAATCCGGTAGGGCAGTCGGCACCGGGTCTGCCGTGCCATGACGCCCCGCTTCCCGGGCATGTCCCGGGGCAATACAACCCGATTGGCGGCGACAGCTTCGGCTCGATGAGCGGGGGCCAAGCGGGCGGTGGTGATTACGTCCACAGGCCTGCGGATCCTGGACTGGGCGACTGGTTCGGAAAGTGGTCGGCGCGGGTATTTATGGCCTTCGCGACTTATCTGAGTATCCCTCCGGATTGGGCCGTCTTGCGCTGAACGGTAAGGGCTGAAGACATAGTCGTATGACTGATCATACGACTATACCGAAGGTGTCGCGGCTGGAGGTGATTGCGACGGGCTCGCGGCGCCGCTGGACCGCCGATGAGAAGCAGCGGATTGTCGCGGAGAGTCTGAGCGCGCCGCGCAACGTTTCGGCGACGGCACGGCGGCACGGTTTATCGGCGGGCCAACTGTTCACGTGGCGACGTCTGGCGCGCGAAGGCAAGCTGATGAGCGCGAGCGAGATGACGCCGTTCGTGCCGGCTGTTGTGGCTTGCGGGGATTCGCCGGCTGGCGGCGGGCGAATGGAGATTGTCATTTCGGGCGGACGGCGTGTGATCGTGGGCAGCGACGTCGATCCTGCGGCGCTGAGACGTGTGCTGGATGTGCTGGACCGGCGATGATCCCGGTCGCGTCTGGCGTGAAGGTGTGGATTGCCACGGGCCATACCGACATGCGTCGCGGAATGAACAGCCTGGCGCTTTTGGTTCAGCAGGGTTTGCAACGCGATCCGCATGCCGGCGATCTCTTCGTATTCCGAGGCAAGCGCGGCAATCTGATCAAGGTCCTTTGGCATGACGCACTCGGCATGTCGCTGTATGCCAAACGTCTGGAGCGCGGCAAATTCATTTGGCCATCCGTAGCTGAAGGCGTGATCGTGATTACGCCGGCGCAGCTTGGCTACATGCTGGAAGGCATTGATTGGAGGCATCCGCTGCGCACCTGGCGGCCGGAAGCGGCGGGCTGAATGCGGCACGATGACTCACGGTGCACAGAGGGCATCACACGAAGCCCGGGGTGTGTTCTGCTTGTCTCGTGGGCTCTGGTGATTCTTTCTCCAGCGAGGTTGCGGCGTTAAGGGCGGCGCTCATCGCCGAACGCGCAGCCCGCATCGAAGCCGAGGCTAAAGCCGCGCACGCCATGGCGGAAGCGGCCCGCACTGCGGCCGAAGCGGCTCGGGCCGCGGCCGATGTGTCGAGCGCGGAAGCGCTGATCGCACATTTGAAGCTGGCGATAGAGAAGCTCAGGCGCGAACTTTATGGCAGCCGCTCCGAACGCACGCGCAAGCTGATTGATCAGATGGAACTGCAGCTTGAAGATCTCGAAGCGCAGGCCACGGAAGATGAGATCGCCGCCGGGACGGCCGCCAGGAACAGCGGTACGACGCTGGTGCCAGCACATCCGCGCAGAAGGCCCGTGAAGAAGCCGTTTCCCGAACACCTGCCGCGCGAGCGTGTCATTGTGCCGGGTCCGATGGCGTGCGCGTGCTGCGGGTCGGAGAGGCTTTGCAAGCTCGGCGAAGACGTCACTGAGACACTCGATGTCATCCCGCGCCAGTGGAAAGTGATCCAATATGTGCGGGAGAAGTTCACCTGCCGGGAATGCGAGAAGATCAGTCAGGCGCCGGCGCCGTTCCACACCATCTCCCGCGGTCATGCCGGACCAAATCTCCTGGCGATGGTGCTTTACAACAAATTTGCGCAGCACCAGCCGCTGAACCGGCAAAGTGAGGCTTATGCGCGTGAAGGCATCGATCTTCCGCTGTCCACGCTGGCCGACGAAGTGGGTGCCTGCGCTCTTCTGCTCGCGCCGCTGGCCGATCGGATCAAGTCGCATGTATTCCAGGCAGCGCGGATTCACGGCGATGACACACCGGTGCCGCTGCTGGCCAAAGGCAAGACTATCCAGGCACGACTTTGGGTCTATGTGCGGGATGATCAACCCTTCGGTGGACCCGACCCGCCGGCAGCCGCTTACTTCTTCTCTCGCGACAGAACTGGCGATCACCCCGAACGCCATCTCGCGGGTTACGCCGGCATTCTGCAGGCCGACGCGTACGGTGGATTCAACGGGCTCTATCGCGAAGGACGCAAGCCCGCTCCGGTGCGCGAAGCGGCGTGCTGGGCGCATGCGCGGAGGAAGTTCTTCGTGCTGGCCGACATTGCGTCCAGGGCGCGGAACCGCAAGCCCGCCCTCATCTCGCCCATTGCCTTCGAGGCAGTGAAGAAGATCGATGCGATCTTTGCCGCCGAGCGCGACATCAACGGACTTTTACCCGAGCGACGGCTTTGCTTCCGCCGCGAGCGCATCGCGCCGCTCATCGAAGCATTCGCGGAGTGGATGAAGGCCGAACGTGCCCGGCTGTCGCGCCATTCCGATGTCGCCAAAGCCATGGATTACATGCTCAAGCGCTGGGTAGCCTTCACCCGCTTTCTCAACGATGGGCGCATCTGCGTCAGCAACAACGCCGCTGAGCGTGCCCTGCGCGGAATTGCCCTCGGCCGGAAGGCCTGGCTGTTCGCCGGTTCCGAGCGCGGTGGCGAGCGCGCCGCCATCATGTACACACTGATTCAGACGGCGAAGCTCAACAACGTTGATCCGCAAGCCTGGCTGGCCGACGTGCTCGGACGAATCGCCGATCATCCGATCACCCGTCTCGACGAGCTGCTGCCATGGAATTGGAAGAATATCGTCGCTTCTGCCGTTCAAGCACGAGCCGCATGACCGGTCAGGCTGCTGGGAGCGCTTCTGGAAGCTCCTGCGCATCGCTCGTGTCGGCGTAGACCTCCTCCCGAATAACCTTCAGTGTCACCTCCATGAGGTAACTCTGAAGAGCAACGTCGAGGTCACGGAACTCGCGCCACAGCACTTCGTCAAGAAAACGACGTGGTGCACGAACGATCACCGTTGTCCGCCTCTGCCGATGATACCGGTAGGGCCTGAGCCCGTACCGGCGGCACAGCGCAATGAACAAATGCCGCGACCATTGATCAGGAATAGAAAACTGTAATTCGACCGGCGGCTCGCCTCGCTCGATCTGCTCGAGTTTCGCGCGCACACGCGCGAGTGCCGCTTCGGCTGCGAGGCGTTCTCCCGCTGTGCCAGCGCCCGAGAACAGGGCCTCGATCTTGCGCAACTTCTCGCGCAAATCCGCTTGCCCGACCATCGATCCGCCCCGCGATCATGTCACTTCTCGATAAAAATCCAGCAGCACGTGGTCGGGTCAATACAGCGTCGTTGTCACCAACAGGAATCTCATATCCTTCAACCGCGGCCCTCAGCGGAGGGTTAC
>CAYUQO010000026.1:0-43799 GCA_964446945.1 uncultured Bordetella sp. | reverse complement strand
GCGTTCCTCGAAATCGCCGCGATAGCGGGTGCCCGCGATCAGCGATCCCATGTCGAGTGAATAGATGGTCGATTCTTTCAGGACCTCCGGAACTTCCGCCTTGACGATCTTGCGCGCGAGGCCTTCGGCGATGGCGGTCTTGCCGACGCCGGGATCGCCGACGAACAGCGGGTTGTTCTTGCTGCGCCGGCATAGGATCTGGATCGTGCGGTCGATTTCGGCTTCGCGCCCGATCAGCGGATCGATGCGCCCCTTGCGCGCCTTGTCGTTGAGATTGACGCAATAGGCTTCGAGCGCATCGGTGCCGTGCTTGGAGGATTTCTCGTTGGCCTCATCGTCGTCGTCGGCGCCGCGCACGGGCTTGGACTGGCTCATGCCCGGACGCTTGGCGATGCCGTGGCTCATGTAATTGACCGCGTCGAGCCGCGACATGTTCTGCTCCTGCAGAAAATAGACGGCGTGGCTCTCGCGTTCGGAAAACAGGGCGACCAGCACATTGGCGCCGGTCACTTCATCGCGGCCGGAATTCTGCACATGCAGCACGGCGCGCTGCACCACCCGCTGGAAACCGGTGGTCGGCTTGGCGTCCTCGCCATCTTCGATGGTCAGGGTGGAGAGGTCTTCGTCGATATATTTGGTCAATCCGGCGCGCAGGACTTCGAGATCGACATTGCAGGCACGCATCACCTGCGCGGCGTCGCTGTCGTCGACCAGCGCCAGGAGCAGATGTTCGAGGGTGGAGTATTCGTGATGGCGTTCGCTCGCCAGCCGGATGGCGCGGCGCAATGCCTGTTCGAGACTGCGTGACAAAGATGGCATCTGGTTAAGCTACTCTTTCTCCAGCGTGCATGTGAATGAGGCTACTCTTTCTCCATCGTGCATTGAAGCGGATGTTGGTGGCGCCGGGCCAATTCGATCACCTGCGTCACTTTGGTCTCCGCCACTTCAAAGGTGAAAACGCCGCAAATGCCCACACCGTGACGGTGAACATGCAGCATGATCTGGACCGCTTCCTCATGCGGCTTGCCGAAGAATCGCTCCAGAACGTGAACCACAAACTCCATCGGAGTGTAGTCGTCGTTGAGGATCAGAACGCGATAGAGGGATGGCTTTTTGGTCTTCGGCCGGGTTCGCGTCACTACTCCGGTGCCGGTTCCGGTTCCCCGGTCACCCGAATCGCCATTTGGCCGCCCCGGTGGTTTCGGACCTCCGCCTCCGGGACCCAGATGTACGAGTGATAGGTGACGTTCAATCATGTGCATTTCAAGCCTGTGCCACGGCGGTGGCACAAATAAGACGCGGACCGACGGGGTTTAGGTTACGCAGCAGCGTAAAAAAGGAAAAGCCCCGCGGCAGTGCAACTGCCGCGGGGCTTTCCCTAACAGATTTTATAACGCTCAGGACCTGACCGAACGGTCAGTGATACGGTCCCCCCTCCGTCTCGCCCGCCTTCGCTTCGGCGCGGCTCGCCACCTCCCCCGCAAGCAGGGGAGGAGAATCTTTTGCTGGTCAGCCGGCGCGGACGAAATCCGCAACCGCGTTCAACCGCGCATGCAGCGGTTCGGCGGTTTCGCGTGCGGCCGAAAGGGCGAGCTCGCCGAGCTTTGCCGCCTCATCGACCTGGACCTGAAACACCGCCTTGCCATATTCGCCCTGGAGCTGAAATGCCTCCTCAAGAGTTTTGGCCGACAGCACTGCCTTGGTCGCGGCAACGCCATCCTCGATGAGCTTCCGCGTATAGGCAAAAACTTCGCTGTTGAGGGTTTCCATGCCCTTGCCCGCTGCGTTGGCAGACTTGAGCACCGCTTCGGCGTTGTCCTTGCCGAAGGCCATCAATTGGTCATACCCCTTAACCGCTTTTTCGAAGCCATCCTTGATGGCTTCGGCGCCGGTCAGAACGGTGCTTTCCATCACCTGCTCTGCGTTATTGCTGGACTTGGTTCTTGCCATGGGATTCTTGCCTCGTTTTGCTGCACTGCAACAAAGCTTACTTGGAGGCTTTGGGTCCCAATGTCAAGTTTTATTGTGCAGTGCACAATAATTGAACCGAATGTGAAAGGAGAAGACCGTTAACCCACGGGCTCTATGGCGATATTATCGGCAGGTGGTTTTTGGTTTAATCTGATTCGCCGGTTGAACGTTGACTTGAGCGGGGATGCGTCAGTCGTACAGCTTGCACGACCTACCACAGTTTGGTCTCATTCTCGCGGCGCCGCCGCGTTGAGGTGGAAGTAATGTTTATCAAAGGTTTATTCGGTCCGCGAGCTGCTCTGGCCATTGTTTCAGCTTTGTCACTGCTTGTGTCTGCGCTGGCGCCAATCTCCCCTTCCTATGCCGCGACGAAACACAAGGTCAGAACCACCGTCACGGTGGGGCGTTCGCTGGTCCCCTCGCCCGAAAAGGACGCTGCCATCATCGTCGATGGCGCCACCGGCAAGGTGCTGTACGAGCGCAACGCCGACGCGATCCGCTACCCCGCGTCATTAACCAAGATGATGACGCTGTACCTGCTTTTCGAGGCGCTGGAAAAAGGCACGATTTCGCTCGACACGCCGATGTACGCGTCCTCGCACGCGGTGGCGCAGTCGCCGACCAAGCTTTATGTCCCGCTCGGCGGCACGATCGATATCGATACGGCGGTCAAGGCGGTCACGGTGCTTTCGGCCAATGACGTCGCGGTCATCATCGCCGAAGCTTTGGGCGGTGGCAGCGAAGCGACATTCGCCGACATGATGACCGAGCGCGCGCATCAGCTTGGCATGACCAATACCAATTTCCACAATGCGTCGGGCCTGCCCGACCTGCAGCAACTGACGACCGCGCGCGACATGGCAGTGCTGGCGCGCCATCTGGCCTATGATTTCCCGCAATATTTCCACTACTTCTCGGCGCCGTCGGTGACCTTTCACGGCCGCACCTATTTCAACCACGACAACCTGCTGAACGAGTTTGACGGCACCGACGGGATCAAGACCGGATACACGCAGTTGTCCGGCTACAATCTCGTCAGCTCGGTGGTGCGCGACAACAAGCATGTGATCGGCGTGGTGATGGGCGGCCCGACGGCGGCCGTTCGCGACCGCGAAATGATGGAGCTGTTGAGCGCGACATTCGCGATCGAGGGAGAAAATCCCACTTATCTCGCCGACGCCAATGTCCCCTGGTATGGCGGCAATGGACCGGGCGCAGACCTGTTCAGGGCCAATCCGGGTGAAGACAATTATCTCGTGACCTATCTCGACCAGAACAAAGGTCACGTTCCGGCGCTCGCCCATCTGCGCAACGCACCCGTCATGCCCGGCAATGCACCCATTGTTGTCGCCGGCGGTTCACAGACTGTCACCGGCGCGAGTCCATTGCTCAAGCCGGTCGGTCCCGCGGCTCCGCAAATTGCGCAGGGGGATGAGACGCAGAATGCCAGCATCGTGCCCTTTGCGCCAAAAGCCGACACGGTCAAGAAGTGGGTGGTGCAGGTCGGTGTGTTTGCCGATCAGGCGCTCGCACAGGCAAAACTTGCCACCATGGCCCGCCGCAGCGTGGATCTGCTTGGCCAGGCCGAGCAGATCGTGGCGACGCTCCCCGGCCGGCACGGCCGCACGATGTATCGCGCCAGGTTCGGATTGTTTGCCGAAGATGAAGCGCGGGGAATTTGCGCCCAGATGAAGCGGCGCCGGCAATCCTGCATCGCGGTCCCGGAAGCATCTGTCGCCAACCGGGGATAATAAGAGCAATCGGCTAAGTCAGGGTTTTGACCTCCACCTTGTGGGGAGGTCGAAATTTGCAGAGCAAATTTCGGGTGGGGGTCAAAGCGAAAGCACGTCCCCCCCCGCGAATTTCCTGAACCAGAAATTCGCGTTTCCGCCTGCAAGTCAGCTCCGCTGCCGTGCGACGGCTCCAACCCCTCAAGGGGGAGGCGGAAATTATTGAAAAGCGCTACCGTCCCAGCAAAACGTCTTTGGCCTGATTGATTTTGGCGGCGAGATAGTTGCTGCCACCGCGATCGGGATGAATCTGCATCATCAGACGCCGATGCGCGGCGCGGATGTCGTTTTCACTCGCGCCTTCCTTCAGTCCCAAAACGCTGAATGCTTCGGCGCGCGACATCGATCCGGACGGCACCGGTGCGTTGCGGCGTGCGCCTTCCGAGCTGCGTGACGCGCCAGCCGCACGATACGCCGTCCGGCCCGATGGCTGACCGAACAACAGAATCCAGGCGCCGCTTGCGGCCAAAATGGCGAGGCCGATTTCGCGCATGAGAAACAGCGCAATCGCGAGCAGCGCCACCATGATGCCAAATGAAAAGCGCTGCCCTTTGGCAATGCCGCGCGAATGCGCCAGCGACCACGCGCGCACCAGCAGAATCAGAACGACAGCGGCCACAAGGCCGTCAATGAGTGCAGGCATTGCCTAGACGCCTTGTATAGGTTGCCCCAAACGCACCCCTCACCCGGCGCGCCAGTGAAGCGCTTCGCGCTTGGCGCGCCGCCGGTCGGCCTAAAATCGCCCCCGGCGATTTCTAAACGGCCTCCACCCACAAGGGGAGAGGTGATTACAACAGTTCGGCTTAAGCGGCGCCGGAATCCTTGTCTATTCCGGGCAGGTTGAGGGCGTTCAACAGCGTCCGCACCTCCTGCCGTGCTGCTACATGCGACATGGTGAGCGGCATGGCAAGTCCCGGAACCGGGAGGTCGAGCACCGTGAGCCCAAGCGGAAACAGTTCACGGAAGATCACGCGTTCCGACAATCCGGCCGCAACGCGGCAGCCGATGCGCGATTTGAAGCGTTCGATGGCGGCGGCGACTTTGCGCTTATTGCGTGCCTCAATCGAGGACACGCGGTTGCGCATCACCACCCATTCGATATTCGGGCTTTCGCGATTGGCCATCAAACGCCGCTTGCGGCATTCCCAGACGAATTCTGCGTAAAGGCTTGGCCGGCCCTTTTCGATGTTTTCGGGATCGCATTTGGCGAGCAGGTCGAAATCGAGAAAACTGTCATTGATCGGCGTGATCAGCGTGTCGGCGGCAGAATGGCCGTGCCGGGACAATTCCGTATCGCTGCCCGGCGTGTCGATGACGATGAAATCCGAATTGGCGCGTGCCTGCAGCAGGATTTCCGACAAACGCGCGACGTCCGCGCCAGCTTCGGCCGGTTTGGCGCGCGGGACAACGTGCAGCTCCGGCTGCGGCAGCATGTAGCCCTGGCGCAGTGCAAAAGCTTTGCGGTTTTCGATGTAGCGGCCAAAACTCTGTTGACGGCTGTCGAGATCGATCGCGGTGACGGAGAAATTCAGCCGCAGCAGAGACACCACGATGTGCATGGCGGTTGTGGTTTTACCCGTGCCGCCTTTTTCATTGCCGACGACAATCGTATGCGCGCGACTTCTGGCTGCGACGGTCATTGCAGGCGCTACTGACACATTCATCCGGCTACCCCCCCGAGAGTCCGAATCAAGGCTGGACCAGCCGAGTCTAGAGGAGCGAGGAGCGAGGAGCGAGAAACGAGGAGCGAGAAAATCGTGCAGGTCTGAGGGCGCTTGAGCCGCGAGGATGCGGCCACAATCTCGCTCCTCGCTTCTCGTTCCTCGCTTCTTACTCTTCGAGGCTGAGGAGTGCGGTGTCGCCGCCGGTGGCGGCGGTATTGACGGTGTAGGTCCGTTCGACGGCAAAACGCGGCAGGTAATGCGGGCCTCCGGCTTTGGGTCCGGTGCCAGAGAGACGCTCGCCGCCGAATGGTTGGGCGCCGACCACCGCGCCGATCTGATTGCGGTTGACATAGATATTCCCGGCCCGGACATGTTCGCGGACAAAATCGGCGGTGTCATCGATGCGGCTGTGGATGCTGAGCGTCAACCCATAATTCGCCGCGTTGATCTGATCGCAGACCTGATCCAGATGCCCCGCCTCAAACCGGACCACATGCAGGATCGGGCCAAACACTTCGCGCTTGAGCACATTCATGCTCTCGATCGCGAAAACATGGGGCGGAAAAAACACGCCGCTGGAGAGTCCCGGATCGACATCGAGCCGCTTGAGCAGCGTGGCTTCCTTTTCCATCCGGGCGGCATGCTCGGCGAGGCGGGCGCGCGCCTCCTCGTCGATCACCGGACCGATATCCGTTGCCAGCTCCAGCGGATCACCGAGTTGCAATTCGCCGGTTGCGCCGAGAATCTGATCCAGCATGCGGTCGGCGATGTCTTCCTGAAGAAACAGAACACGCAGCGACGAGCATCTCTGCCCGGCGCTGTCGAAAGCGGATACCAGCACGTCGCGCGCGACCTGTTCGGGCAGTGCGGTTGAATCCACGATCATGGCATTCTGCCCGCCGGTTTCAGCGACCAACACCGGTATGGGCCCGTCGCGCGCGGCGAGCATGCGATTGATGATCGCCGCCGTCTCGGTCGATCCGGTGAATGCGACGCCATCGAGCCGCGGATCGGGCAGCAATGACTTGCCAATCCTCGCGCCATCGCCGGGCAGAAAATGCAGCACGTTCCCCGGAACACCGGCTTGGTGCAGCAGCCGGACGGCGGCCGCTGCAATCAGCGGCGTTTGCTCCGCCGGTTTGGCAAGCACCGCATTGCCGGCGGCGAGCGCCCCCGCGATCTGGCCGGTGAAGATCGAGAGCGGAAAATTCCATGGCGCGATGCAGGCGAAGACGCCACGTCCATGCAGCGCCAACTGGTTGCGCTCGCCGGTCACTCCCGGAAGTGGTGCCGCCGGACCGAACAATTGGCGTGCCTGCAGCGCGTAATAACGCAGGAAATCGATGGTCTCGCGCCACTCGTTGAGGGCGTTCTGCACAGTGCGGCCGGCTTCGCGCACGAGCAGCGCCAACAGCATCGGGCGATGTTGCTCGAACAGATCGGCGGCGCGTTCGAGAATCTCTGCCCGCCCTGCCCCGCCCTGCTCGTCCCACGCGTGGTGCGCCGCGGCGGCGAGCGCGAGTGCGTCCGTCACATCATCCCCGGTCGCATCAGCCGCCGACCCGATGCGGCGCCGGCGATCCGCGGGATCGAGGCAATCGCGATATTCCCGCGAGCGCGCCGCCCCCCCGATGATCGGCACGGCGTAGAAGGTGTCGGTCTCAAGCGCGCTGCGCATTTTCGAGATCAGCCGGTTGGCGGCGACCGGGTCGGCCAGCAAAACGCCGGATGCGCCGCGCCGGCCCGGCCAGATATCCTCCGGACGCGGAATATTGGGATTTCGTTTCGGGCTCGCCGCTTTCAGCCGGTCAACCGGATCGGCAATCAGCCGCTCGACGGGTGATTGTTCATTGGCCAGCCGGTGCACGAAAGAGGTGTTGGCGCCGTTCTCGAGCAGCCGCCGGATAAGATAGGCGAGCAAATCTTCGTGGCTGCCGACGGGCGCGTAAATTCGAACCGGCGTGCCGCGGCGGTTCTTGGTGACATCTTCATAAAATTCGTACAGCGCTTCGCCCATGCCATGCAGACGCTGAAACTCGAAATCGCGGTTTGCATGGGCGATCGCCTGCACCGCGGCCAGCGTATGGGCATTGTGCGTGGCGAATTGCGGAAACAGGCGCGGATGCGCCGCGATCAGCGCGCGGATGCAGGCGATGTAGGACGTATCGGTGCCGAGTTTGCGGGTGAACACCGGATAATCGGCGAGACCGAGTTCCTGTCCATGCTTGATCTCGCTGTCCCAATAGGCGCCTTTGACGAGGCGCACCGGAATGGTGCGTTTCTGCTTCTGCGCCAGCTCATCGAGCCAGGCGATCTGCGGCAGGGCGCGCTTCTGGTAGGCCTGGACCGCGATTCCGAGACCATCCCAGCCCCGCAACGCTTTCTCTTCGCCGAGTGCTTCAAAGATATCGAGCGTGAGATCGAGGCGCTCCGACTCTTCGGCATCCAGCGTCACCGCGAGATGGGCCTCGCGCGCTTCGTGGCACAGCGTGGCGAGGCCGGGGAGCAGTTCAAACATGACGCGGCGGCGCCTGGTGTATTCGAAACGCGGGTGCAGCGCCGTCAGTTTGACCGAAATGCCGGGGCGTTCGAGGATGGAGCCGGAACGGGACGGCCAGTTCGCCGCAATCGCGCGCACCGCGGCCCGATAGCGGTCCAGATAGCGTGCCGCATCGGCGCGCGTGACCGCCGCTTCCCCGAGCATGTCGAATGAGAAGCGGTAACCGCTCTGCGTCCAGCGGCGCGACTCCGCGATTGCCTCTTCGATCGTCCGGCCGAGGACAAAATGGCGGCCGAGCAGACGCACCGCGGCAACCACCGCCTGCCGGATGACGGGTTCGCCCAGCCGGCCAATGACGCGGCGCCAGATCGCATCAAAATTCCAGCGTGCGCTTTCCGCCGCAGCCACGACCTCACCGGTCAGCATCAGCGCCCAGGTGGAGGCATTCACGAAGGTCGAGTCCGACTGACCGAGATGGCGGTCCCAGGCGCGGCCCGCGATCTTGTCGCGAATGAGCCGGTCCTGGGTCTCGGCGTCGGGTACACGCAACAGCGACTCGGCCAGGCACATCAACACGACGCCTTCGTCGCTGGAGAGCGCATATTCCTGGGTGAATGCATCGACGCCGGTGCGGCGATCGCGTGCGGAGCGCAATTGGGTGATCAGTTCGCGCGCGAGAAAAGACGTCGCCTTGTGCTCGGCCGGTGTCAGTAGCGCCTTTTGAATCAACTCTTCGAGCAGGGCGTCTTCATCGGCGAGCCAGGCGGCGGAGATTGCCTGACGCAAATCCTGGGTCATGCCGTCCAGCATAGCGTAACCACGATGCACCGCGTAATGTGGACCAAGCATGAACACAAGAATTCGAACACTTCCGGTTGCATCCACGCGCGCGGAACTCAGATCCGCAGTCGATGCATGGCGCCATGACGGCGTCAAAACCGCGCTGGTTCCGACAATGGGTGCCCTGCATGCCGGCCATCTGGCGTTGGCGCAGGCCGCACGCGGTGTGGCGCAGAAAACTGTGGTCAGTATTTTCGTCAATCCGGCGCAATTTGCCCCCCATGAGGATTTTGCCCGTTATCCGCGCAACCTGGAGCAGGACCGGCTGACGCTGGAAAAAGCGGGAACCGCCGATCTGATTTACGCGCCGGAACCGCGCGAGATGTATCCGGAAACCTTCGCCACCCGGATCGTAATGGATGGACCGGCGCGCGGATTGGAAACGGATTTCCGTCCGCATTTCTTTTCCGGCGTGGCCACAGTGGTCGCGAAACTGTTCCTGCAATGCCGGCCGGACTTCGCGATGTTCGGCGAAAAGGATTATCAGCAGCTGCTGGTCGTGCGGCAGCTGTCGCGCGATCTGGACATTGGCGTGGACGTTATCGGCGTTCCGACCATGCGCGAAACTGACGGGCTCGCTCTGTCGTCGCGCAACAGCTATTTGACTGGGCCGCAAAGAACCGTCGCGGTGGCACTGAATCGAGCGCTTGACCTCGTGGCATCGCGGGCCAAAAGCGGAGTCTCCATTCCACAGGCCGAAGCGGAAGGAGCAGCGGAATTGATCAGCGCCGGTTTCGATCGCGTCGATTACGTCGCGGTCCGCGATGCGAAGACATTGGCGCCGCTGCGCCAGCTTTCTGTGCCGGCGCGCGTGCTGGCTGCCGCGCGCATCGGCAGCGTCAGGCTGATCGATAATAAGGCGGTGTAGAGTAATCACCCCTCACCCGGAGCGCCACTGGCGCGACTTCGTCGCGCGGCGCTCCGCCCTCTCCCACAAGGGGAGAGGAGAATTATCATTTAAAGCAGGCCGAGGTCGGTGAGTTCGGCGCGCAATTTCTCCGGCAAGCCGGCCTTCGAACCGGAAAGATCGCGCGGCGCGTCCTTCGGGTCCAGATAACGCCAACCCTGGAATGCGCGATGCCGGCGCGGCACCGTCGCAACGATCTTTTTCTCCAGCACCAGCGCGCAATGCGGAACGCCTTCGCGCGTCACCGATTTCAGCGCCTTCAGCTTCTGCCGTGCCGCGATCTGGCCCTTGATCACCCAATAGAGCGATCCGCCGGCCAGCAATTCTTCAGCGCGTTTGGGAGTCATGCGGGTGATGTGCATGACCTCTCCCGTGCCGCCATTCTTCATCCGCTCGCAGGCGCGTTTCTTTTGCCATTGCGCAAGATCGGAAATCGAATCGGCACCGACGCAAAGTTTGATGAGATGGAGAGTCATTGACTGAAGATCACTCGAGATTAAAGGTGACCAAAACGCTCCCCTCACCCAGCGCCGCCAGTACGCGCTTACTTCGTAAGCGCGGGCGGCGCGTCCCTCTCCCTCAAGGGGAGAGGCGTAAAAATTGAGATGCCGTGTTACGGTTCGCGGGACGCCATGTAGGCGACGAGATCGACCATGTCTTCGTCGCTGAGGTTTTGCACCACGGGCTTCATCAGCGCGACGTTACTGCCCTTTCGCGTTCCCGATTTGATGTCGTTCAGCTGCCGGATCAGGTACTCGGCGCCGCGGCCGGCAAGTCTCGGCACATCGCCGAGCCCGCGGTAATCGGATCCGTGGCAGACCGAGCATTGAATGGTTTTGCCGTTGCCGCCGGTGGTCGCGAGAATCTCGCCTTTGTGGATGCTGCCTTCCGGCACGTAGTCGATGAAGCCGGCGTGTTGGTCGCGCAGTTCGGCGCCCTGCGCATCCGACGCGACTTCGTAGATCATGTTGGCCGGAATCGGCATGGTTTCCGTCGAGCCCTCATCGAGGAAGCGCATGCCGCCATTGCCGACATGGTTTTTCGGCGCGGTTTTGCCTTCGACCACCTTGATCCATTGCTGCTCCTGGCGCGGAATCGAAGCGAAATATTTGGCGGCGTCGTTCAGTTCGGCATCGGTGATGTCCTTGGCCATTTCGACCATCACCGGCGCGCGATTGTTCATGCGCTCGCCGTCACGGAATGCGTGCATCTGCTCGATGATGTAGTTCGCGGTCAGGCCGCCAACGCTGGCCGATTCCGGATGGCCGTTGCCGGTCGGCAAATGGCAAAGCATGCAGGCGCGGACATGCGGCGCGCGGCCGTTCTTGACGATCGACGGCATCGGCGGATGCTCATCGGGAAACCAGTCCGGCGGACCGAAATTGTTGTTGATCTGCTTCATGGTCAGCATCATGCCGGTCTTGGTGCCCTTGGCCTGGAAAGTCTTGGCCGGGTCGGGCTGCGGCAAGCCCTGCGGCGCGACCGGATAAGCCCATTGCAGACCACTGTCGGCACCAAAGGCGAGTGCCGGAAGCAAGGCGGCGACCGACGCAAGCAGCAGCTTTTTCATGACTTTCCCTCCCACGGAATGTCTGAGATTAGCGACGCCCGCGGGCGTCCACAATGACTGGTGCGGTCGAGAAGACTCGAACTTCCACAGGTTGCCCTACTAGCACCTCAAGCTAGCGCGTCTACCGTTCCGCCACGACCGCACATTGGCGGGCCGATGTAACAAACCGCGCTATTGATGGGAAGCTCTGAGCGGGTTGCGACCCAGCGCCCCGCCCCATTTTTAATTCTGCCGCGCCGCGCCGGCGCGCCTTGCGCGCCTTCTATTGGATTCCGCCGAATTCGCATTGCGAATTTGGGCGGGGGCCGCGTGCGGGCAAGATGGGATGCGGAGACTATTTCAGCCAGCGCATCATGGCGCGGGTGCGGCGCGATACTTCATCGGGCGGCAGGCCCTGTTCGCGCCATTCCTGCCGCGCATTGGCAACGGCCTCGACGATACCGTCCCATTCCGGCCCGAACAGGGCCTCGAGATGTTCGCGCAGGATGCGCGCGAGACCCGGCGATCGGCCCGACGTCGAAATCGTGAGCAGCAGGTCGCCACGGCGAAGCTGAGCCGGGACATGGAAATCGCAAAGTTCCGGCCGGTCTTCGACATTGACGAGTACGCTTGCCGCACGGGCGGCTTCGGCAAATTTTCCGGATTCAGCCTCGTCGAGACCGGCGACGAACAGAGCCGCGAGCCCGGCAAGCTTGCTGGGTAAAGCCTCCGCGACGGATTCGGGTGCCTCAAAGCCCGCCGCGGCCAGCATGTCGAGACGGCGTTGCAGCGAGTCACCGCGGCCGGCCACCCCAACCCTGATTTTCACCTCGTCGAGGATGATCGGCAGCAATCCAGACTCCCTCGCTGGCCGCATCCCTCGGGCGAAATCGCCGTTGGCGATTTTTTCGCGCCCTCGGGGGCCTGAAGCGGCGCTCAAGTTTCGCCGCACTCTGAAATATTTATAGAGCCTTGTTTGTGGGAGATATGCGCTAAATTTCAAGTTCAATGAGTGCAGATCCGTTACCCGAACTCATCGACTGGAAGATCGAGCGAGGATTGACCGCCTACGAGCCGGCAGTCGCCGAAATGGAGTCGCGGGTCGAAGCCATTCGGCGTGGGATTGCCCCTGAGCGCGTGTGGCTGCTGGAGCACCCGCCGCTTTACACGGCCGGCACCAGCGCCAAGGCCGGTGATCTGATTGACAGCCGGTTTCCGGTTTTCCAGGCGGGCCGCGGCGGCCAATATACTTATCACGGGCCCGGGCAGCGGGTGGCCTATGTGATGCTGGACCTGCGGCGTAGGGGGCCCGATGTCCGGCGCTATGTCGAGGATCTGGAAGAGTGGCTGATCCGGACGCTGGCGCGGCTCGGCGTCCGGGGTGAACGCCGCTCCGGCAGGGTCGGCATCTGGGTCGTTCACCGGGACGGCAGGGAAGACAAGATCGCGGCGATTGGCGTCCGATTACGCCACTGGATCAGTTATCACGGCATCAGCCTGAACGTGGACCCCGATCTCACGCATTTCGGCGGGATCGTGCCTTGTGGCATCCGCGACCAAAACTTCGGTGTGACCAGCCTGGCGGCGCTCGGCATCCCTGCCAATATGACCGCTGTCGACGAGGCGCTCAGGCTGACCTTTGCGGAGGTGTTTGGTCCGTTGCGCGACGTTAACTAGACGCTCGGGCGCCGGACAAATCCGAGCGATTCCGGAGGATCGGTCGGCTGCAGGTTGACGGCGGTGACTTCCGCCCCGCTTGGACCTTTGATGCAGACGGCGATGAATTCCTCGACGGTGCGGGAGGGCCCGTGGGCGACCGCCTCGATTGAGCCGTCGGCGCGGTTTCGTACCCAGCCCCTGAGCTTACGGCCATTGGCTTCGCGCACCGCAAAATCGCGAAAGCCGCAACCCTGAACCCGGCCTTCGATCCGGATGTTCATTGTCGTGATTTCTTCAGGATTCATTGGAATTAAGCGTTTTCCGCCGAAGTGGCTGCCGGTTCCGCCTTCGTCAAGACTTCGGCGGACTAAGTGTGTCAATGCTTGCCCGCCGAAGCTTTCAGCGTAGGCGGGTCGGCGCAGAAAACGCGCCAATTAGAAATCTAGGGCATTTTTGCGATTCGAAGAAATCGCAAAGTGCCCTAATAATTTACCGCGACGGGTTTGGGTTGAATTGTAAACGCGCGGAAGCCCTGGAGCATGAAAGCGGTTGCCGATCGCGCCGCATCATCGACATCGGTCCATTCCGGCAGCGTCTCCGCCAGTCCGGAAGCCAAGCCCCATATGGCGGCGGCGAGAATCTGAGGATTGACCGGCGGCAACACGCCTCGCGAGATTGCGCTTTCGATGTCCTGCTTCAGCGCCCCGAGGTCCAGTGTGACCGGCTGATTGTGGAGCGGGTCGGGACCGACCCCGCTGGCGCGGCGGGCGGCCATGTAAGCGAAAAAGGCCCTGAAGGTGCCGTAGAAGAACGTGTCGGCAGTTTTTGCCTTCAGGCGAGCGTCGCGCATCGCCGGACCGACGATCTGCGCCGCCTCATCGCACAGCGCCTGGAACACTTCTTCCTTGGACCGGAAGTAATTGTAGAACGTGCCGGAGGCGAGCGGTGTGGCGCGAATGATGTCGCGCACTTTTGCTGTGCCGTAACCCATCTCTGCGAACACGCGTCTGGCGGCATCGAGAATGATGCGCCGGTTCGCTGCCTTGCCCTGGGCGCGTTTACCAGTCGGTATGGCCCTCTTGGCCCGGATGGGAACGACCTGCATGGGCCAAATTCTAGCTGAAGCTCAGGCTCCGTCAAACCGCCCTGACCAAGTCTAAAAACCGAGCAATAACAATGACTTCTTGCAGCCTTTTCTGGTTGCTGGCCGCCAGCAGGGGATCTTCCCCCCAAACCTGCTGTTGGTAAGCACTGTCAACTTCGGCTACTGCCAGTGCTTGACCGGCATCAAGTCGGCGCTCGAACAATGCGAGCGCCAAAACGGCCGACCCAAGCAGCTGCGCGGCAGCGACGACGCCCGCCAGCGCAAAATCGTCAAAGCGGAGCATGAAGGATTCGAGCGTACCCAGATCATCCGGGTCCTGCCGAACCGGAGCCATGCCGGTACTGATCCTGAGTCCAACTCCATACTGCTCGGCCAGCCATTCGAGCAGCGGGTCCCAGGCTGCGGCTTCGAGCTCGACGAGACGTTCAGGACTGTCGGCGCGGAAGCAGACCAGGTCGGTGGCGGCGAACCGCATCAGTTCGGCAATTGACGTCTCACGCTGGGCTGCGACCCGGTCGATCGCGGTATTGGCGAGCCGGGTGAACGGCATGGATTCCACCCGCATCCGGTCGGTCTGGCCGCCCCACTCGCCGGCAACCGCCTCGGCGAGCGCCCGGGTGGGCAGCTCCAGCAGGTTTCCGGCCGGAGTTTTGGCCGGTTTGGCGTCCAACAGGACCTGCCATTTACCGGAGGGCAGCTCGGCGGTCGCGACGGTTTTGTAGAAGCGCTTGGCGCCCACCGTCATGAGAACGGGTCCAAACGGCGTTCGGGATCAAAACCGAAGAGCTTCCAGGCGCGCAACATATGCGGGGGGAGCAGCGCCTCAACCGAAAGCCGCCCCCCGTCCGGATGGGCGATATCGATCGAACGGGCATGCAGATGCAGCCGGTTTTCGAGTTCGCCCTGCCCGGCTGCGGCATCACCGCCATATTTGAGGTCGCCGACAATCGGGGTGCCGATATGGGCAAGATGCGCCCGAAGCTGGTGCGTGCGGCCGGTGACCGGACGCAGGGCAACCCAGGCGAAACGGTCGGCGGCGGCGTCAATCACGGCGTAGCGTGTGATCGCGCCTTTCGCCATGTCGCTCCCGTCCTCGACAATGACCATGCGCTCATCCGTTCCGCGCGGTCCGAAGCCCGGCTGCTTCTCCAGGGCCAGGCGGATGGTTCCGTGAGACGGTCGCGGAACGCCGTTGGTCAGTGCCCAATAGGTCTTCCGGGCATCGCGCTGCCGCAAGGACAGTGAGAGGGCCGAAGCCGCCGGAACGGTGCGAGCAACGACCAGTACGCCCGAAGTGTCGCGGTCGAGCCGGTGGACCAGCCGCGGCCGCTGATTTTTTCGGCCCTGCAGCGCCGGCAGCAAACCGTCAATGTGCCGGGTAACGCCCGATCCGCCCTGGGTTGGAATCCCGCTCGGCTTATTGAGCACGATGACTGAGGCATCTTCATAAATCACCAGGCTGCGCAGCCAGGCCGAATCTTTGTCGCTGACCGGTTTCGCCACTTCCGGAGCTTTGGCCGGCAGATGCGCAAGCTGCGGCGGGATGCGGATGAGCTGCCCGCGCAGGATGCGGTCGGACGCGCGTACGCGCTTCCCGTCGATGCGAATCTGGCCGCTGCGCAGGAGCTTTTCGAGCGCACCGTGGCCAAGCGCGGGATAATGGCGCCGGAACCAGCGGTCGAGCCGCAGGCCGTCCTCATCGTCGGTGACGGCAACGCCTTCTGTCATTTTCCGGCTTTGCTTGCCCGCAGGCGCGACCAGTGGGCGAGCCGCTCGACGATCTGTTTTTCAAAACCCCTGCCGGCCGGCTGATAGAATTCCTGCCGGTCCATCCCATCGGGAAAATAGTTCTGACCCGAAAACGCATCTTCGGTGGAGTGGTCGTACTGGTAATCGGCGCCGTAACCGAGATCGCGCATCAGGCCCGTCGGCGCATTCAGGATGTGGGCCGGTGGAACAAGCGATCCATGTTCGCGCGCTGCATCCTTCGCAGCACCCATGGCCATATAAACGGCGTTCGATTTCGGCGCCGTCGCGAGATAGACGACCGCCTGCGCCAGCGCCAATTCGCCTTCCGGTGAGCCGAGGAAATCGAAAGCGTCTTTGGCGGCAAGCGCCTGTTGCAGCGCCTGCGGATCGGCGAGGCCGATGTCCTCCGACGCGGCGCGAACCACCCGCCGCGCAATGTAGAGCGGGGATTCTCCACCGGCCAGCATGCGCGCCAGCCAATACAGCGCCGCGTCCGGATCCGAACCGCGGATGGATTTGTGTAATGCCGAAATCAGATTGTAGTGCTCGTCGCGGGTCTTGTCGTAAAGCGGCGCGCGCTTTTGCACCGTTGTGATGAGTGCAGCCGTATCCAGCGGCGCATCCGTCCCGATCTCCGCCACTTCTTCCGCGAGATTCAGTAAATAACGGCCATCGCCGTCGGCCATGGCGCGCAATGTGGCGCGCGCCTGCTCATCGAGCGGGAGAGCGCGGCCAAAGAAATCCTCTGCTCGCTGGAGCAACAGTTCCAGATCGTCATCGGTCAGCCGGCGCAGAACCAGGACTTTCGCCCGGGACAGCAGCGCACCATTGAGCTCGAAGGATGGATTTTCGGTCGTGGCGCCGACCAGCGTGATGGTTCCATCTTCGATCACCGGAAGGAAAGAGTCCTGTTGCGTCCGGTTGAAGCGATGGATTTCGTCGACAAACAGCAGCGTGCCTTCGCCGAGATTGCGGCGCGCCCGCGCTGCCTCGAATGTCTTCTTCAGTTCGGCAACGCCCGAAAACACCGCCGAGAGCTGCACGAAGTTGAGCTGGAACACGGTCGAGAGCAGCCGGGCGATGGTGGTTTTGCCGGTTCCGGGTGGCCCCCAGAGAATCAGCGACGACAAGCGCCCCGCGGCGATCATTCGCCCCAGTGGACCGTCCGGTCCGAGCAGATGGTCCTGGCCGACAACCTCGTTGAGATTCTTTGGACGCAGACGATCCGCGAGAGGACGCGGAGCGTCCTTGTCCATTCCTGCGGCGGCAAAGAGGTCGGTCATTCAGGTGAGGTTATAATGTACCGAGGTTGTCGAGTATCGCCCTTGGGAATTCAAAAAATGAACGCGCATCGAAGGGATTTCTTCGCGCCGCAGACGCGGCGCGGATGGGTTCCCTTCCCTCGCCGCAACTGCGTTGCGGCTCGCCGGGAATGACACAGTGTTTATTGGACGTCGAGTTGCAGGATGCGATCGCCACGCTGAACCGACATTTGCCAGGAGTCCGTCGCGGCAAGCCCGCGCTTCAGCTGCGCAACGCTGGTGATGCTGTTTCCATTCAACTGGCGGATCAGGTCACCGGTCTGAATGCCAAAACGGTCGGCCTGGGAGCCGCGCTTGACATCGGTCACAATCACGCCCTTGGCCATCAGGTCCATCTGCATCTCGTCGGCCAATGCGGGTGTGATATTGGCCACCTTTGCGCCCTGCATGGGACTGAGCGTGGCGATGGTGCCCTCGTCACGGCCCTGGTCCGGCGGCAGCGCAATCTTTGTCGTGGTTTCTCGCAACGCGCCCGAGCGCCAATATTTTACGCCGACTGTCTCACCGGGCCGATGTGTGACTACGCGATAGCGAAGCGCATTCGAATCCGTGATCGGAAATCCGTCGATCGCCAGAACGACGTCGCCCTTCTCAAGGCCGGCCTGCGCCGCGGGGCTTTGCGGATAGACCTGAGACACCAGAACGCCTTCAGGGCGCTGCAGTCCAAGTGCCTTGCCGATATCCGCGGTCACTGCTTGGCCGTCGGCGCCGAACCACGGCCGTTTGATCCCGCCGCCGAGCGCACCGTCGACAACAATCCGGGCCATGTTCGAGGGAATGGCGAATCCAATCCCGATATTGCCGCCGGATGAGGAGACGATGGACGAATTGATGCCGATCAATCTGCCATCCATGCTGACCAATGCGCCTCCCGAATTGCCGGGATTGATCGCGGCGTCGGTCTGGATGAAGAACTGATAATCCGATGCGCCGCCATTGGACCGCGCGAGAGCCGAGACGATGCCGCTGGTCACGGTCTGACCGACACCGAAGGGATCGCCGATCGCAAGCACGAGGT
This sequence comes from uncultured Bordetella sp., assembly GCA_964446945.1. Lineage (GTDB taxonomy): Bacteria > Pseudomonadota > Alphaproteobacteria > Micropepsales > Micropepsaceae > CAIYRG01. The sequence continues at coordinate 25,725 of CAYUQO010000026.1, read as the reverse complement.
CGCCGACCTGCAATTTGTCACTATCGCCGAATTCAAGCGCCGGCAGTTTCTCTCCCTTGGTATCGATGCGAAGGACCGCAAGATCGGTCCGCGGGTCGGCCAGCACGACTTTGGCCTGGTATTCACGCCGGTCCGGCAGCGCCACCTGGATATCCTGCCCCCCCTCGATGACGTGGTTGTTGGTGACGATAATGCCGTCCGGGCGGACAATGACGCCCGAGCCAAGCGATTGCTCGACGCGGCTGCGCATGGCGCCCTCGCCGAAGAATTGCTGGAAAAGCGGGTTGATCGGCTGGCGAATAACGCGGCGGGCGTAAACATTCACGACGGCAGGCGTGACCTTTGATACGACCGGCGCGAAGGAGAGCTGAATTTGCGCGGGGCTCTGCGGAAGCACGCGATCGGCCGCGCTGACACCGGCCGCGCTGACACTCGCAACAACCACCACGCTGAACATGACCGCAATCAGCAGCCGCATCTTCACCCTCCAGTAATTTGGCGCGGATATAATATTCGACTGAGGCGAATAAAGGGCTGATTTCGCCCTCCGTTTCCTGCAACACTTAACGAATCACCAACACAAAGTGGCTTCCCGTGAATACTCTCGTTGAAATTGCTGTTCTGGCCATTCCCATTGTGCTTGCCGTCACATTTCACGAGGCGGCACACGGTTTTGTGGCACTCTATTGCGGCGACGACACCGCCAAACGCGCGGGACGGCTGACTCTTAATCCGCTCAGGCACGTGGACCTGTTCGGCACGATCCTTTTGCCGCTGCTGCTGATCCTGTCGCATGCGGGTTTTCTGTTCGGTTATGCAAAACCGGTTCCGGTGAATTTCGGCGCGCTTCACCATCCGCGGCGGGACATGCTGCTCGTTGCCGCCGCCGGACCAACAATGAATATCCTTCTGGCGCTGGTATCGACCGCGCTGATCTATGGCGTAGCATCGGGTGCGGGCGGCACGCCTGCCATGGTCCAGAACGCAATGCTGCTGTCGGTGCAGCTCAACATCGTGCTGGCGATCTTCAATCTGCTGCCCCTGCCGCCGCTCGACGGGAGCAAGGTGCTGGCGGCGTTCATGCCCACCCCGGTCATGCGGCCCTATCTGGCCTTCGGGCGCTACGGGATGGCGCTGCTGTTACTGGTCCTGATCGTATTGCCGCTGCTCGCCCAACGCACGGGCTTTGGGGTGGATGTATTCGGCGTGCTGGTGCAGCGGCCGGCCGACTGGGTCGCGCGGGGTTTGTTGGGCGGAGTCGGCTAGCTCTCCGCCCACGCATAATAACCTCAGGCGGCGGGGGCTTCTTCGGTCTCGGCGGCTTCGACGGGTCCCGAGTCCTGGCCCTTCGCATCCTTATCGCGATCGACGAATTCGATCACGGCCATGGCGGCATGGTCGCCGTAACGGAAACCGGCCTTGATGATGCGCAGGTACCCGCCATTGCGCTGGGCATAACGAGGGCCCAGCACGTCGAACAGTTTGGTGACCATGGCGGAGTCGCCGACGCGCGACAGTGCCAGCCGGCGTGCATGCAGGCTGCCTTTGCCGTTCTTCGCCGCAGTGACCAGTTTCTCGACAATCGGACGAAGGTCTTTGGCCTTCGGCAAGGTCGTCTTGATCTGCTCATGCTTGATCAGCGCGCAGGCCATGTTGGCAAACATCGCCTCGCGATGCGCCGAACTGCGGTTCAAACGGCGGCCGGATTTCAGGTGACGCATGGCATTCCCCTAAACAAGCTCTTTCCCCTCACCCGGCGCGCCAACACGCACATAACGCTGTGATATGCGGGCGCGCCGCCCTCTCCCACAAGGGGAGAGGTGGGCTTTCAATATTGGTCTTCGTAACGCTTCGCGAGTTCTTCGATATTCTCCGGCGGCCAGCCCGGCACTTCCATGCCGAGATGCAGGCCCATTTCCGCCAGAACTGCCTTGATCTCGTTCAGCGACTTGCGGCCGAAATTCGGTGTGCGGAGCATTTCCGCTTCCGTCTTCTGGATCAGGTCGCCGATATAGACGATGTTGTCGTTCTTCAGGCAGTTGGCCGAACGCACCGACAATTCAAGCTCGTCCACTTTCTTGAGCAGCACGGGATTGAACGCCAGATCCGGCTTGGTCTCGTCGGTGACCCGCTCCTTGGGCTCCTCGAAATTGATGAATACCTGAAGCTGGTCCTGCAGGATGCGCGCAGCATAGGCGACCGCATTGTCTGGCGACACCGCGCCGTTGGTCTCCACGCTCATGGTGAGCTTGTCGTAGTCGAGAATTTGCCCTTCGCGCGTGTTCTCGACCTTGTAGGAGACCTTCTTCACCGGGCTGAACAGCGAATCCACCGGAATGAGGCCGATGGGCGCATCTTCGGGGCGATTGCGGTCGGCGGGGACATAGCCCTTGCCGGTCGCGACCGTCAGCTCCATACGCAGCGTAATGCCTTCATCCAGCGTGCACAGCACGAGATTCGGATTGAGAATCTCGACATCCGCCATCGGCGTGATCTGGCCCGCGGTGACTTCGCCCGGACCCTCGGCCCGCAGCGTGAGACGCTTGGGACCTTCCGCATGCAGACGAAGCGCGATCTGCTTCACATTCAGCACGATGTCGGTGACATCCTCGCGGACGCCGGCGATTGATGAGAATTCATGCAGCACGCCATCGATCTGAATCGCGGTCACCGCGGCGCCCTGGAGAGACGACAACAGAACGCGGCGGAGCGCGTTTCCGAGCGTCAGACCGAAGCCGCGCTCAAGTGGCTCGGCGACAATGGTGGCGGCACGGGTGTGTTCGTGCCCCGAATCCACTTTGAGTTTCTGGGGTTTGATCAGTTCTTGCCAATTTTTCTGAAACACGTCGTTACCTCATCGTTTCCCGGACGGGTCCAGCCCGCCCAATTCGTCCGATGCTAAAAAAACCGTTTTGGCCGGGCGTCAGACGCGGCGGCGCTTGGGCGCGCGGCAGCCATTATGCGGAATGGGTGTCACGTCACGGATCGCGGTCACATTCAGTCCCACCGTCTGCAGCGCCCTCAATGCGGATTCGCGTCCCGCGCCGGGGCCGCTGACCTCCACTTCAAGAGTGCGCATGCCATGTTCCACCGCCTTTTTCGCCGCATCCTCCGCCGCGACCTGGGCGGCATAGGGCGTCGACTTGCGCGAACCCTTGAACCCGAGCGAACCAGCCGAGGACCACGACACGGCGTTGCCCTGCCCGTCCGTGATCGTCACGATCGTATTATTGAACGTGGCGTTCACATGAGCGACGCCCGTGACGACATTCTTCTTCTCTTTCTTGCGCGCGCGCGGAGCTGCCTTGGCCATGTTATTTGGTGACCTTTTTCTTTCCTGCAATGGCGCGTGCCGGGCCCTTGCGGGTGCGCGCGTTGGTGTGCGTCCGCTGCCCGCGAACCGGCAGACCACGGCGGTGCCGCAATCCACGATAGCAGCCGAGATCCATCAGGCGTTTGATGTTCATGGCCACTTCACGCCTGAGATCGCCTTCGACCACGTAATCGCGGTCGATGGTCTCGCGAATTTGAATGACTTCGTTTTCAGTCAAATCGCTGACCCGGCGATCTTCGGTGATCCCGACCTTCTTGCAGATGTCTTTTGCATTCGACGGACCGATGCCGTGAATGTAGCGAAGTGCAATTTCGACGCGCTTATTGGTCGGAATATTAACCCCGGCTATGCGGGCCACGGCATTCTCCTATTCGATGATCCGCCTTCGCTCGCTGAGCTTCGGTGGACAAGGCGGCCGACAAGCGGCGCGCGACAGAAAAAGCCGGAATTCATGCGAAATTCCAGCCACAAGGGCGCGGATTATAAAAACCGTAAGCCCCAAGTCAACCGGCAATCCCCTTCACTAGGACGTTTGCGACTTCTTCGAGTCGCACACGCCCTGGCATTATTTCGGGCGCGCTTTCTGCGTCGAACCGGTAGCCCCTTCGGCGGAAAGCGCTTCAGCGCGACACGCGACGGAGGGCTTCGCGAATTTCCGCCGCCACCTGCGGGATCGGGGCCATGCCATCGACGGCCGTCAGCTTGGCTTGCGCCCGGTAGAAAGCCAGCAGCGGTTCCGTGTTCTTCCTGTAGACACTTAGCCTGTGCCTCAGGGTCTCGGGGTTGTCGTCGGGCCTCGCCGCACCACCCGATTCGCTGATCCTGGTTTCCATGCGGCCGATCATGGCTTCATCATCGACTTTAAGCTCGATCACCGCGTCAATTTGCGTGCCCCGTCCGGCCATCATCCGGTCAAGCGCTTCGGCCTGGGCAATCGTCCTGGGAAATCCGTCGAACACCGCCCCTCTGACGCAGTCGGGCTGATCCAAGCGCTCGGAGATGATCCCGACAACAATCTCGTCCGAAACGAGATCACCCCGGTCCATGATCGACTTGCAGCGTTTTCCCAGCTCAGTTCCGGCCGCAATGGCGGCCCGAAGCATATCGCCGGTGGACAATTGCGGCAGGCCAAGTTCGCGCTGCAGGATCAATGCCTGCGTGCCTTTGCCGGCGCCGGGCGGGCCGAACAGAATCAGATGCATCGGATCAGTCCAGGCTATTTCAGGCGCGCGCCCTTCAGCCGCGCCTTGCGGATCAGGCCTTCATATTGCTGGGCGATCAGATGACTCTGAATTTGCGCCACGGTGTCCATTGTCACGCTCACCACGATCAGGAGCGACGTACCGCCAAAGGCGAATTGCTGGACATTATACGCCCCGCCGATGATCTCCGGGATGAGACAGACCCCGGTCAGATACAGGGATCCGACGACGGTCACGCGGCTGAGGACATAATCGATATATTCGGCGGTGCGCTTGCCCGGCCGAATGCCCGGAATAAACCCGCCGTATTTCTTGAGATTGTCGGCAGTTTCTTCGGGGTTGAAGACGATCGCCGTATAGAAGAAGCAGAAGAAAATTATGCCCAACGCATAGAGAATAATGAACAGCGGCTTTCCGTGACCGAGCAGCACGACGATGTTCTGCAGCCAGCCCGGAATGTTGGCAGCGTTGAAATTGGCGACCGTGGTCGGCAGCAGCAGCAGTGAGGACGCGAAAATCGGGGGTATCACGCCGGCGACATTGATCTTCAGCGGCAAATGCGATGACTCGCCGCCGAACACGCGGTTGCCCTGCTGTCGTTTGGGATATTGCACAAGCAGCCGCCGCTGCGCCCGCTCCATGAAAACGACGAAGGCAATCAGAGCACCGAACAGCGCGAACATTGCGATGATCAGCGCCGGATTGAGCGCACCGGTACGGACCTGCTCGAACACCTGAACCAGGAAGGTCGGCAGGCGCGCAATAATTCCCGCCATGATGATGAGCGAAATGCCGTTGCCGACACCGCGGGCGGTGATCTGTTCGCCCAACCACATCAGGAAGATCGTGCCGCCGGTCAGGGTGATCACGGTCGAGATCCGGAATGCCAGACCCGGCGCGATCACAACCGCTCCCCACTGTTCCAGACCAATGGCGATGGCATAGGCCTGAACCGCGGCCAACATCACGGTGCCATATCGGGTGTATTGGTTGATCTGTTTCCGCCCGGCCTCTCCCTCCTTCTTGAGCTGTTCAAGCGTCGGTGAAACCGTCGTCATCAGCTGAATGATAATGGACGAGGAGATATAGGGCATAATGCCGAGGGCGAAGATGGCCATGCGCCCGATGGCGCCGCCGGCGAGAAGATTGAACACGTCGAGCAGGCTGCCCTGCTGCTGCTGAATCTGGCGCGCAAGTTCGGCCGCGTCGATGCCGGGCATTGGGATGTAAGTACCGAGTCTCGCGACAATCAGCGCCAATGCCGTGAACAGAATACGCTGCTTGAGTTCCGTCGCTTTCGCGAACGCAGAAAGATTAAAATTGGCGGCTAATTGTTCGGCGGCCGACGGCATGGCGTACTCCGATCCCAGAGCCTTCCGGCTCGACTATACAGGAATCCCAATAAAACGCGGGCCCGCACTATATGGGTCCGAGTCCTGCCGGTTTCAGGTGGCAGGCGCCTGTTTTGCGCGCTTTTCTGCCGCCGCATTGCGGCGCTGCAGGCGTTTGCCGGGCTCGCCTTTCCGGTTCAGGCGCACCTGCTTCTTGAACGTCGTTTTGACCGAACCACCGGCTTTCTCAACCGCATCGATGGCGGCACGCGACGCACCCGCAACCTCAAGACTGAGTTTTGCTTTTACTGCGCCCTTTGCGAGCAGACGGACACCATCGCGTGCCTCGCTGACGAGGCCGGCTTCGAGGAGCTTCGCACCCGTGATTGTGCCGTCGTTCTTCAGCACGCCGCGATCAATTGCAGCCTGAATGCGCCCAACATTGATGGCGGCAAATTCGCGTGCGAAGTGATTGTAGAACCCGCGCTTCGGGAGACGCATATAGAGCGGCATCTGGCCGCCTTCAAAACCGTGAATGGATACGCCCGCGCGCGCCTTCGCGCCTTTGACGCCGCGGCCGCAAGTCTTGCCGAGTCCCGACGAGGAACCGCGTCCCACCCGCGTACGCGAGCTGCGGGCGCCACTGTTGTCGCGTAGCTCGTTCAGTTTCATGACTATTCTTCCGTGACTTCGATGAGGTGCGCGACCTTGCGGATCATTCCCCGCACCGAGGGCGTGTCCTCAAGTTGTTTGCTGCGGCCGATTTTACCCAAGCCGAGTCCGCGCAAAGTTGCGTCCTGCGTATAGGGCCGGCGCGCCTGACTTTTGACTTGCCGGACCGTAAGTTTCTTTCCCGCCTGCGCCATGACTATGCCCCTGCTGCCGCCTCGGATTTTTCTTTCCCGGCCGTGCCGCGCTTCTGCACGATTTCCTGCACGCTCTTGCCACGCCGCTGCGCGATGTGCCGCGGACTCTGCTGCTGCTTAAGCGCATCGAAGGTCGCCCGGACCATATTGTATGGATTGGAAGTTCCGAGGCTCTTGGCGACAACATCGCCAACGCCGAGGCTTTCGAATACGGCGCGCATCGGTCCACCGGCGATGATGCCTGTCCCCTGATCAGCCGGGCGCACCACGACTTTTCCCGCACCGTGACGGCCGACCGTCTCATGATGCAGCGTGCGGCCATCCTTCAGTGGAACCCGCAGCATGGCGCGCTTGGCGGCATCCGTCGCCTTGCGGATTGCTTCGGGTACTTCGCGCGCCTTGCCATGGCCGAAACCGACCCGGCCGCGCTGATCGCCGACCACCACCAATGCGGCAAAGCCGAAACGCCGGCCGCCTTTGACCACTTTCGCGACGCGATTGATGTGCACGAGCTTATCAATGAAATCGCTATCGCGATCTTTGTCGTCACGCTCGCGGGGTTCACGTGCCACGGATTTTCCTTTCTGTCAGAATTCGAGGCCGGCCTGGCGGGCCGCTTCTGCGAGCGCCTTCACGCGCCCATGATAGAGATAGCCGCCGCGATCGAAGACAACCTGCTTCACGCCCTTTTCCACCGCGCGTTGGGCGATGAGTTTGCCCACCTCGGCAGCAGCCGCGACATTGTATGTTTTTGCGCCGCCGTTCTTCGCCTGTTCGAGCGAGCTCGCCGCCGCAATGGTCTGCCGCGAGCCATCATCGATCAGTTGCGCATAAATATGCTTGCCCGAGCGGTACACCGACAACCGGGGCCGTCCGCCGCTGACCTGCCCGATGTGATAGCGCACCCGGCGGCGGCGGCGCTCAAATAGTTCTTTTCCCTTCGCCATGGCTGCTTTCCGTTATTTCTTCTTGCCTTCTTTGCGACGAATTCGCTCGCCGGCGTAGCGCACGCCTTTGCCCTTATAGGGCTCCGGCTTGCGATAACTGCGAATTTCCGAAGCGACCTGCCCGACCAATTGCTTGTCGATGCCGGTGATGGTGATCGCGGTTGGTTTTTCGCACACGATCTGAATGCCGGCGGGAATCGGATGCAGCACGTCATGGGAAAAGCCGAGCTGCAATTGCAGATTTTTCCCCTGCACCGCGGCGCGATAACCGACGCCGGAGATCTCAAGTTTTTCGGTAAAGCCTTCGGTGACGCCGCGCACGATATTGTTCAACAGCGTGCGCTGCATGCCCCACATCGCCCGGGCGCGATCGGATTGTTCGCGCGGGGTAATTGCGACTTGCCCGTCACCCACAGCAGCTTCGACTTCCGGCACGAGCCGGAGTTTCATCTCGCCCTTCGGCCCTTTGACGGACACCGTCCCGGCTTCGACTTTGGCGGTTACGCCCTTGGGCAGGGGAACCGGTTTTTTGCCGATACGCGACATCAGTTTGTCTCCATCTCCCAGGTCAGAAGACCCGGCAGAGCACTTCTCCGCCGACATTTTTGGCCCGCGCATCGGAGTCGGACATGACTCCCTGCGGCGTGGAAAGAATTGAAATTCCCAATCCGCCGCGATGGGGTTTGAGCTCGCTGACCGAGTTGTACACTCTGCGTCCCGGGGTTGAGATTCGGGTCAATTCGCGGATCACCGGGCGTCCCTCATGATATTTCAGTTCGATTTCGAACTGGGCCGCCTGGCCTTTCATCTGCACTTCCGAATAGTCGCGGATGAATCCCTCGTCCTTGAGCACGTCGAGCAGACGGCCACGCAATTTCGACGCGGGCGAGGTCACTTTGGCAAGACCACGCAGTTGGCCGTTGCGGATTCGCGCCAACAAATCGCCGATAGGGTCGTTGATGGACATCCTGTACTCCCTTACCAGCTGGCCTTGGTCATGCCGGGGACCTGGCCGAAATTCGCCAGGTCGCGAAGCGCAATCCGCGACAGCTTCACTTTGCGATAGAAGCCTTTCGAGCGCCCGGACAGATCGCAGCGATTGTGCTGGCGGGTCGGCGCCGAATTGCGCGGCAGTTTCGCCAGCTTGAGACGGGCGGCAAAGCGCTCTTCGGGCGCCACGGTCTGATCCTTGGCGCGCGCTTTGAGCGCCGCCCGCTTTTCGGCGTAACGGGCCGCCATGCGCTCGCGCTTTTTGTTACGGTTGATCTGGCTCAGTTTCGCCATGCGTTTTCAGGCTCCCGGAATTCAATTCATGAATGGCAGGCGAAACCCGGCAAGAAGTGCCCTGGCTTCGTCATCGTTGCGTGCGGATGTCTGAATGACAATATCCATGCCCCAAACGGTTTCGGTCTTGTCGTAATCAATCTCGACAAAGACGATGTGCTCTTTCAGGCCCATGGCGTAATTGCCGCGGCCGTCGAAGCTTTTGCCGGAGACACCGCGAAAATCCCGCACGCGCGGCAGCGCCACCGTGATCAGCCGGTCGAGAAATTCATACATGCGGTCCTTGCGCAGGGTCACTTTCACGCCCACAGGACGGCCGGCCGTAATCTTGAAGGCGGAAATGGCCTTCTTGGCGCGCGTGATCACCGCCTTCTGACCGGCGATTGCGGTGAGATCGTTTTGCGCGCTTTGAATCTTCTTCTGATCGGACGCGCCTTCGCCGGCGCCGATATTCAGGACGATCTTCTCGATGCGCGGCACCTGAAGCTGATTCTTGTAGCCGAATTTCTCCATCAGCTGCGGCCGCACGGTTTCGAGATAATGCTTCTTGAAGCGGGGCACATAACTCGCGTCGCGCTCGGCTTCCATCGGCGCTGCCGCTTTCGCAGCATCGTCTTTCTTCTTTGCCGGCTTTGCCTGTTTTCCGGCACCCGCTTCGGCTTTGGCCGGCTTGGCTTCCTTCCCGGCGTCCGCCGGTTTGGCTGCCTTCGGCTTTTTCGCCGGTTTCTCTGCACCTGCGTCAGACATCGATGACTTCTCCGGACTTTTTCGCGAACCGCACCAGACGGCCATCTTCGAGGCGTTTGAAACCAATGCGGGTCGGCCCGCCGCCCTTCGGGTCGACATGGGCGATTTTGGACAGATGCACCGGGGCTTCCTTGGAGATAATCCCGCCCTGCTGGCGCTGTGTCTGGCGCTGATGCCGCCGGACCATGTTCACCCCGGAAATGAGCACGCGATCCTCGGTCGGATAAACTCGCAGCACCTGGCCCGATTTGCCCTTGTCGCGGCCCGCAGTGACCACGACGCGATCGCCCTTTTTGACTTTAGCCGGCATCACAGGACCTCCGGCGCGAGCGAGATGATCTTCATGTGGTTCTTCGCCCTGAGTTCGCGCGTGACGGGGCCGAAAATGCGCGTGCCGATCGGTTCATTCTGGTTGTTGACCAGCACTGCGGCATTGCCATCGAAGCGGATCAGCGACCCGTCAGGACGGCGGATACCATGAGCGGTACGCACAACCACCGCCTTTAACACTTCACCTTTTTTCACGCGTCCGCGGGGGATCGCCTCTTTGACCGACACTACAATGGTGTCGCCGACATCGGCATATTTGCGGCGCGAGCCGCCAAGCACCTTGATGCACATGACGCGACGCGCGCCGGAATTGTCGGCGACGTCGAGTTCGGTGGTCATCTGGATCATGGTTCAGGCCTTTCCGCCGGGTTCACCGGAGCGTCCGATGACTTCCCATCGTTTCAGTTTTGAGACGGGCTTGCATTCCTGGATGCGGACGATATCGCCGACCTTGAATGACTTGTTCTCGTCATGAGCGTGATATTTCTTTGAGCGGCGGATGGTCTTGCCCATCACCGGATGCATGAAGCGGCGCTCCACCTCGACGACGACCGTCTTGGCATTTGCATCGCTGACCACAACACCCTGCAGAACCCGTTTTGGCATGGCTCAAATCCTATTCACTTTTGGCCGGCTGCTTACGCCGAACGCGTTCCGCCGTGCGCCGGAGAATTCCCTTGCGCGCGGGTTTTGGCTTTTCCGCTGGTGTGGCTTTGGCCGGGGCCGCCCCGGCGACAACTGCGCGCTGGCCGAGCACCGTCATGATGCGGGCGATGTCGTGGCGCACGCTGCGAAACCGCGCGGTGTTTTCCAACTGGCCGCTCGCGCGCTGAAAGCGCAGATTGAACTGCTCCTTTTTCAGGCGCGTCAGCTCGTCACCAAGCTGGTCATCGGTCTTGTCGCGAAAATCGGCAACTTTGGTCATCGCCGTTCCCCTTACGCCTGAAGCCGCGCGACGAATTTGGTCGCGATCGGCAATTTGCCGGCGGCAAGACGAAACGCCTCTTCGGCCAGCTCGCGTGGCACTCCATCCACCTCGAACAGGATGCGGCCCGGCTTGATCTTGCAGACCCAGAATTCGGGCGCGCCCTTGCCGGATCCCATGCGCACTTCGGCAGGCTTTTTCGACACCGGCACATCCGGAAACACGCGAATCCACACACGCCCGGCGCGCTTCATATGGCGCGTCAAGGCTCGGCGTGCCGCTTCGATCTGGCGTGCGGTGACGCGGTCGGGCTCCACGGCCTTGAGGCCAAATGAGCCGAAGGCGAGCGAAAAACCGGCCTTGGCAGCGCCGTGAATCCTGCCCTTATGCTGTTTGCGATATTTGGTTCGTGCCGGTTGCAACATGTCGGTGTGTCCTGATTATGCCGTGGCCTGCGGACGGCCCGTGCTGCGGCCCTGGCTCTCGGCCGCTTCGTTCAGGCGCTTATCCTGCGCCATCGGGTCGTGCTCCATGATTTCGCCCTTGAACACCCAGACCTTCACGCCGCAGGTGCCATAGGTCGTTTTCGCGGTGGAGACTCCGTAATCGATATCGGCACGGAGTGTGTGCAGCGGCACGCGCCCTTCGCGGTACCATTCGATGCGGGCGATTTCGGCGCCGCCGAGCCGGCCGGTGCAGTTGATGCGAATACCCTGCGCCCCGAGACGCATGGCGGACTGAACCGCACGCTTCATCGCACGGCGGAATGCGACCCGGCGTTCCAGCTGCTGGGAAATATTGTCGGCGACGAGCTTGGCATCGATTTCCGGCTTGCGGATTTCGACGATGTTGAGGTGCACTTCCGAAGTGGTGAATTTGCCGAGATCGGCTTTCAGCTTTTCGATATCGGCGCCCTTTTTGCCGATCACCACGCCCGGCCGCGCCGAATGAATCGTGACCCGGCACTTTTTGTGCGGGCGCTCAATGAAGATGCGCGACACGCCAGCCTGCTTCAGCTTGTCGAGCAGGTAATTGCGGATCTTGATGTCTTCCTGGAGGAGTTTTGAATACTCCCTCTTGCTTGCGAACCAACGCGAATCCCAGGTTCGGTTTACGCCGAGCCTGAGCCCGATTGGATTGATTTTCTGACCCATCAGGCCTGCTCCCTTTCGCCGGTTTCGACCGGCGCCGCTTTTGCGGATTTCTTCCTTGTTTTCTTTGGCGCTGCCGCAGGCGTTTCGGCCTTCGCAGATTTTGCCGGTTTCTTCGCTGCCGGCTTCTCCGATTCGCGTTCGGTGACGACGATCGTGACCTGAGAGAAAGGCTTTTCGATACGGGCGCCGCGGCCGCGGGCGCGCGCGTGGAAGCGCTTCATGGTCAGGTTCTTCCCGACCGACGCCTCGCTGACGAACAGGCTGTCCACGTCGAGATCATGATTGTTTTCGGCATTCGCAATGGCGGATTCCAGCACCTTCTTGACCGTATGCGCGATGCGCTTGGGCGAGAAGGTCAGCGTGGCGAGCGCAGCTTCAGCGCTCTGGCCGCGAATGGATTGCGCCACAAGATTGAGTTTGCGCGGGCTGGTGCGGATGTTCCGGCCAATCGCTTTGGCCTGGGCATCGGAGAGCGAGCGCTTACGTGCCGGCTTGCCCATGCTCAGGCTCCTTCCTTCTTGGCTTTGCGGTCGCCGGAATGGCCGTGGAACGTACGCGTCGGCGAGAACTCGCCGAACTTGTGGCCAATCATGTCTTCGGTGACCATGACGGGAATATGCTTCTGTCCGTTATAGACGCCGAAGGTCAGGCCAACGAATTGCGGCAGGATCGTCGAACGGCGCGACCAGATCTTGATCACTTCCTTGCGCCCGGAGTTGCGTGCAGCTTCCGCTTTTTTCAGCAGGAAGCCATCGACAAACGGGCCTTTCCAGACGGATCGAGTCATCTTTAACCCTTGCTTCTCGCGTGCCGCGAACGAACGATGTTGCGCGTGGTGCGCTTGTTCTTGCGTGTTTTGCCGCCCTTGGTCGGCTTGCCCCAGGGCGTCACCGGATGACGTCCGCCCTTGGTGCGCCCTTCACCGCCGCCGTGTGGATGGTCGATCGGATTCATCGCAGTGCCGCGCACGGCGGGTCTCCGATTGCGCCAAACATTTCGGCCGGCCTTGGCCAGCACTTCGTTCATGTGGTCGGGGTTGGACACGGCGCCGACGGTCGCGCGACATTCGAGCCGGACCCTGCGCACTTCGCTGGAATTCAGGCGCAGCAGGGCGTAACCGGCGTCGCGTCCGAGATATTGCGCGTAAGTCCCGGCAGCGCGCGCGATTTGTCCGCCCTTGCCCGGCTTCATCTCGACATTGTGGACAATCGTGCCGACCGGCATCGCCGAGAGCGGCATGCAGTTGCCGGGCTTCACGTCTACCCTGTCGCCCGACATCACGACATCGCCCGGCGCAAGGCGCTGCGGTGCGAGTATGTAGGCGAGATCGCCATTGCGGTATTTGATCAGTGCAATGAAGGAAGTGCGATTGGGATCGTACTCAAGCCGCTCGACCTTTGCCGGCTCGTCATTGCGCAACCGCTTGAAGTCGATGATGCGATAGCTCTGCTTGTGTCCGCCGCCCTGCCAGCGCACCGTGATTCGGCCGAGATTGTTGCGGCCTCCCGGACGCTTCTGCCCCTCCGTGAGCTTCTTGACCGGGGGTCCCTTGTGCAGCCCGGAACGGTCCACCAGCACCAATTGGCGCTGTGCGTTGGTCACCGGTTTGAATGTCTTCAGCGCCATGTTTCGTCTCTTACAATCCGGTTGTCACGTCGATCTGGTAGCCTTCGGCCAGCGTGACGATGGCTTTCCGGACATCGCTCTTGCGGTAGCGGCGCCCGCGGAACGCCTTCAGCTTTCCGTGCGTACGCAGCGTATTCACCGCTTTCACTTTGACCTTGAACAGTTCTTCAACCGCTTTGGCGATTTGCGGCTTGGTGGCATCGCGCGCAACCCGGAAGATCACCTGGTTGGCTTCAGACAGCCGGGTCGATTTTTCGGTAATCACCGGGGAGAGGATGACGTCATAAGTGCTCATGAGAGCCGCTCCTCAATAGCCTTGATGGCGGACCTGGTGACGATCAGCGTGTCGCGCCGCAGGATGTCATACACATTGAGGCCATCGGCCGGGAGCAACGACACAAGCGGCAAATTGCGGGCCGAGAGCGCAAATTTCTCATCGAAGGCGCCGTCGACCACGAGCATATGGCCATCGGCGAGCTTCCCGAGTTTCTTTGCCACGGCATTGGTCTTCACAGCATCGACCTGCGCCGCATCGAGGATCACGAGCTTGGAATCTTTGGCCTTCGCCGAGAGCGCGTGCTTGAGAGCCGCTGTGCGGACTTTTTTCGGCAGATCATATGCGTGGCTGCGCACGACCGGCGCCATAGCCTTGCCGCCGCCGACATAGAGCGGGGCCGAACGCGCGCCGTGACGCGCCGAGCCGGTGCCCTTCTGCCGGTACACCTTCTTGGTCGTGCGGTTTATCTCGCCGCGGGTCTTGGTCTTGTGCGTGCCGGCACGGCGTTTGGCCAGTTGCCAGACCACCACGCGGTGGATCAGATCGGGACGCGGCTCGAGCCCGAAGATATCGTCGCTGAGCTCGATTTCGCCAGCGTCACCGGCATCGAGGGTCAACACTTTGGCCTTCATGACTGCCCCCCCGCCGCAGCGTCCTGCTTCTTCACCGAACCCGGCAGCGGAACATCCTTGTGTGGACGTTTCACCGCATCCCTGATCATGACCCAGCCGCCTTTGGCCCCCGGGACCGCACCGCGCAGCATGATCAGTCCGCGTTCGACATCGACTTTCGCCACTTCGACATTTTGCGTGGTGACACGTTCAACGCCGTAATGGCCGTGCATTTTCTTGTTCTTGAAGCTCTTGCCCGGATCCTGACGGCCGCCGGTGCCGCCGAGCGAGCGATGCGAAATCGACACGCCGTGTGAAGCTTCCAGGCCGCGGAAATTCCAGCGCTTCATCGCGCCGGTGAAGCCGCGGCCGATGGTGATGCCGGTGACGTCCACCTTCTGCCCCGGGACGAAATGGGAGGCGAGGATTTCGTCTCCGACGTCGAGCAGGTTTTTCTCGTCGACCCGGAATTCCGCGACCTTGCGCTTGGGTTCGACCGAGGATTTGGCAAAGTGACCGCGCTCGGCCTGTGTCAGGCTTTTCGGCTTGACGAACCCGGAACCGAGTTGCACCGCGGTGTAACCGTCCTTTTCGGCGGTGCGCACCGCAACGACCTGGCACTTGCCAAGTTTCAGCACTGTCACGGGCACGTGCCGCCCGTCCTCAAGGAACAGGCGGGTCATGCCCACTTTCTGGGTGATAACTCCGGTTCGCATGGCTCGCGCGCTCCTAGAGCTTGATCTCGACGTCCACGCCGGCTGCGAGATCGAGCTTCATCAGCGCGTCCACCGTCTGCGGCGTGGGATCAATGATGTCCAAAAGCCGCTTGTGCGTCCGGATTTCGAACTGTTCGCGGCTTTTCTTGTCCACATGGGGCGAGCGGTTCACGGTGAAGCGCTCAATGCGCGTGGGCAGCGGAATCGGACCCCTGACCTGCGCGCCGGTGCGCTTCGCCGTGTTGACGATCTCCTTGGTGGAATTATCGAGGATACGGTGATCGAACGCCTTTAGCCGTATACGGATATTCTGTCCCTGCATGTCAATTCTCCTGCGGCTAAAGCCGTCCCCTCGCCGTGCGTCCTATTTCAGGATCTTGGTGACGACGCCGGCGCCCACCGTGCGGCCGCCTTCGCGGATGGCGAAGCGCAGCTTTTCCTCCATCGCGATCGGCACGATCAGCTCGACTTCCACCGCGACATTGTCACCCGGCATGACCATTTCCGTGCCTTGCGGCAGCTTCACCACACCCGTCACGTCGGTGGTGCGGAAATAGAATTGCGGGCGGTAATTCCCGAAGAACGGCGTGTGCCGGCCGCCTTCATCCTTGGTGAGGATATAGGCTTCGGCGTTGAAGTTGGTGTGAGGCGTGACACTGCCGGGCTTCGCGAGCACCTGACCGCGTTCCACCGCTTCCTTGTCGACGCCGCGAAGCAGACAGCCGACATTGTCGCCCGCCTCCCCCTGGTCGAGCAGCTTGCGGAACATTTCGACGCCGGTGACAGTCGTGGTGGTGGTCGGACGGATGCCGACAATCTCGACTGTCTCGCCGACCTTGACCCTGCCGCGTTCGATTCGTCCGGTGACCACGGTGCCGCGGCCAGAGATGGAGAACACGTCTTCGATCGGCATCAGGAAGGGCTGATCGATTGGACGTTCGGGTAACGGAACATAAGTGTCGAGAGCATCGAACAGCTTGATGATCGCTTCATCGGCGAACTCGCCCTTTTCGCCGTTCAGCGCCTTGATGGCCGAGCCGCGGATGAGCGGTGTGTCATCACCGGGGAATTGATATTTGGAGAGCAATTCACGGATTTCGAGCTCGACCAGATCAAGCAGTTCCGGATCGTCCACCAGATCGACCTTGTTGAGGAAGACGACGATGTAGGGGACGCCTACCTGGCGCGCGAGCAGGATGTGTTCGCGGGTTTGCGGCATCGGGCCGTCCGCAGCGGAGACCACAAGGATGGCGCCGTCCATCTGTGCGGCCCCGGTAATCATATTCTTCACATAGTCAGCATGGCCCGGGCAGTCGACATGCGCATAGTGCCGGTTCGGAGTCGCATATTCGACATGGCTGGTGGCGATGGTGAGGATTTTTGTCGGATCGCGACGACCCTGGCTTTCGGAGGCTTTGGCGACCTGGTCGTAGGATATAGCGGTCGTCGTCCATCCGCGATCATGCGACACTTTGGTAAGCGCAGCAGTCAATGTGGTCTTGCCGTGATCGACGTGTCCGATGGTGCCGACGTTGCAATGCGGCTTGTTCCGTTCGAACTTAGCTTTGGCCATGATCTTTTCTCCGTGTCAGTAGAATCTTATCGAGGCATCAGGCGAATTTCGCCTTGACCTCTTCCGCGATCGCTTGCGGCACTTGCTCGTAATGGTCGAACTGCATGGTGTATTGCGCCCGGCCCTGGGTCATTGAGCGCAAGGTATTGACGTAACCGAACATGTTGGCGAGCGGCACCATCGCCGTCACCACCTGGGCGTTGCCGCGCGTATCGGTGCCGTGCACGTGCCCGCGGCGCGAATTGAGATCGCCGATGACGCCGCCGAGATATTCTTCCGGCGTCACCACTTCGACCTTCATGATCGGCTCGAGCAGCTTGACCACTCCGCGGCTGGCGATCTCGCGGAATGCCGCGCGTGCGGCGATGTCGAAGGTCAGCGCGTTGGAGTCGACCTCGTGATACTTGCCGTCGATCAGCTTTGCCTTGAAGTCGATCACCGGAAATCCGGCAAGAAGACCGGTTTCCTTCTGCGCCTTCAGTCCTTTTTCGACCGCGGGAATGTATTCCCTCGGTACCGAACCGCCGACCACCCCATTTTCAAATTCGAAGCCCGATCCGGGTGGCAGCGGCTCGAATTCGATTTTCACTTCGGCGAACTGGCCTGCGCCACCGGTCTGTTTTTTGTGCGTGTACAGAATGGTGACCGGCTTTGACAGCGTCTCGCGATAGGCAACCTGGGGCTGGCCGATATTGGCGTCGACCTTATAGGTGCGTTTCAGGATATCGACCTTGATCTCCAGATGCAGTTCGCCCATGCCCTTGAGGATGGTCTGGCCAGACTCCTGGTCCGTGGAGACACGGAACGAAGGGTCTTCCTGCGCGAGCCGGTTGAGTGCGACGCCGAGCTTTTCCTGATCGGCTTTCGATTTCGGCTCGATCGCGATTTCGATCACCGGATCGGGGAATTCCATGCGTTCGAGCACGACCGGCTTCTGGACATCGCAGAGAGTCTCACCCGTGGTGGTGTTCTTCAGGCCCGCGAAGGCGACGATGTCGCCGGCATAGGCTTCCTTGATGTCTTCGCGGTTGTTGGCATGCATCAGAAGCATGCGGCCGACACGCTCTTTATTGTCCTTCACCGAATTCAAGACAGATGTGCCCGAGCTCACCGTTCCGGAATAAATCCGGACAAAGGTGATGGAGCCGACAAACGGATCGTCCATGATCTTGAACGCGAGACCGGCAAACGGCGCCTTGTCGTCGGCCGGCAGAATGATCTTTTCATCGGAATGGGGCTTCGTGCCTTCGACCGGCGGAATGTCCATCGGCGAGGGAAGAAAATCGACGACTGCATCAAGCAGCGGCTGCACGCCCTTGTTCTTGAATGCCGAGCCGCACAACACCGGAACAAAGTGGAACCCGCAGGCGCCCTTGCGGATGCACGCCTTAAGCTGCTCCGGCGTGGGCATATGTCCATCGAGATAGGCTTCGAGAAGCTTCTCGTCCTGCTCGACCGCCATTTCGACAAGTTTGGTGTGATAGGACTCAGCCTTCTCGGCCAGGTCCTCGGGAATCTCCACGATCTCGAATTCGGCGCCGAGATTCTCCTCTTTCCACAGCACCGCCTTCATGGCGACCAGATCGACAACGCCCTTGAAGCCGGATTCCGATCCGACAGGGAGCTGGATCACCGCAGGCTTGGTGCCTAGGCGGTCGATCATCATTTGCACGCAGCGGAAGAAATCCGCGCCGGTGCGATCCATCTTGTTGACGAAACAGATGCGCGGGACGCGGTACTTATCAGCCTGGCGCCAGACGGTTTCGGATTGCGGCTCGACGCCGGCAACCGCGTCGAACACGGCAACTGCACCATCCAGCACGCGCATGGAACGCTCGACTTCGATGGTGAAATCGACATGTCCCGGCGTATCGATGATGTTGATGCGATGATCGCGCCAGAAGCAGGTCGTCGCGGCGGAAGTGATGGTGATGCCGCGTTCCTGTTCCTGCTCCATGAAGTCCATGGTCGCGGCGCCATCATGGACTTCGCCGATCTTGTGTGACCGGCCTGTGTAATAAAGGATGCGTTCGGTGGTCGTGGTCTTGCCCGCATCGATATGCGCGGCGATGCCGATATTTCGGTAATGGTTAAGCGGAGTTTGCCGGGGCATTCTTCTTTCCTTGATTACCAGCGGTAATGCGAGAACGCGCGATTGGCCTCGGCCATCTTGTGCGTATCTTCGCGTTTCTTGACTGCGGTGCCGCGATTGCTCGCGGCATCCAGAAGTTCCCCCGATAATCTCCCCTGCATGGTTGGTTCATTGCGATTGCGCGCTGCCGAGATGATCCAGCGGATCGCCAATGCGCGCGAACGGTCGGTGCGGACTTCCACCGGCACCTGATATGTCGCTCCGCCAACGCGGCGGGAGCGAACTTCCAGCGCCGGGCTGACATTGCGCAGCGCTTCGTGAAAGACGTTGAGCGGATCCTGTTTGGTCTTGGCCTGGATGGTGTCGAAGGCGCCGTAAACAATGCCCTCGGCGACCGACTTCTTGCCCTCATACATCAGGCTGTTCATGAATTTCGCGAGGATCACATCGCCGAATTTGGCGTCGGGAATAACCTCGCGTTTTTCTGCACGGTGCCGCCGGGACATGGGTAAATCCTTGCTCTTTCAGTTCACTGGATCCCGGCTCTCAGCTCCGCTGAGGCCGGGATGATCATCGCCTTTGGGCGATGATCACTTGGGCCTTTTGGCGCCGTAAACCGAGCGTCGCTGCTTTCGGTCCTTGACGCCCTGGGTATCGAGCACGCCGCGCAGGATGTGGTACCGCACCCCCGGCAGGTCCTTGACCCGGCCGCCACGGATCAGAACCACCGAATGTTCCTGCAGATTGTGCCCTTCGCCCGGGATATAGCTCACCACCTCATAACCGTTGGTCAGGCGCACCTTGGCGACTTTGCGCAGCGCCGAATTCGGTTTCTTGGGGGTGGTCGTGTAGACGCGGGTACATACGCCGCGTTTTTGCGGGCAGTTGGTCAGTGCCGGAACCTTGTTGCGCTTCGGCTTTTCCCCGCGGGGACTTCTGATCAACTGGTTGACTGTCGGCATCGCTGTTTTTCCGTCGTCCAAACAAAAATGAAGGCGGGACAGCCAGTTGGCCGCCCGCAACACGCGTAGGATCCGGGCGCTTTCTGCCCCCGGATCGCGCTTGATCCGTATGTACACTAGCTTCAGACAGCGTCTCGGTTTGCGACCGACGGCCTGTCGCGAAGGTGCGCGTGTATATCCAAGCCGGGCGCGCTGCGTCAATAGCTGAAACGCCAGCTTTTCCGCCAAAGTCACGGCAAATTCAGGGGCGGCGCTACCCGATACCAGGTTCGACTCACGTGGAGACGCAGAGCCGCGGAGTCCCGCGGTTCCTCCTGCTCTCCGCGGCTCCGCGTGAACCTTTGTTCCGGTTCGGCTTGAGAGCTACTCCCCAAAGGACGATATAAAACTCCATGCAAATCCGCTGGTCTCTACCCCGAAAAACCGATCAGAGACGCGAACCGGGGCTTGGCTGGAGGGACCAGTTGGCCGTCATCGGCCGCGTCCTGCCGCTGCTGTGGCCCAAAGACAAGACCGAGCTCAAGCTCAGGGTCACCTCGGCCGTCGCGCTGATCTTCGTCGCCAAACTGGTCAATGTTCTTCTGCCGATTGTCTATAAACGGATCGTCGACGGCCTGACCGCCCACCCCGGCGCCGTGCTCACCGTGCCGCTGTTCCTGATCCTGGGCTATGGCGTCATCCGGGTCGCCTCGTCGGCGACCACTGAACTGCGCGACATGATTTTCGCCAAGGTTCAGGAGCGGGCCCTGAGGATCATTTCCCTGAATGTCCTGGCGCACCTCCATGAGCTGTCGCTGCGCTTCCACCTCGACCGGCAGACCGGTGGGTTGTCGCGCGCCATCGAGCGCGGCACCGAAGGCGTTGAATCGCTTCTCACTTATCTCCTGTTCAATATCGCGCCGATCTTCCTTGAGCTGGTGCTCGTCACCGGCGTCATCTGGCACTATCTCGGCTTCGGCCTCGCGGCAGCGACTTTCGTCGTGATCATCGGCTATGCCAGCTACACCGCCGCGGCAACGACATGGCGGATGAAATACCGGCGCGAGATGAACGCGCAGGACCGCGAAGCCAATACCCGGGCGATCGACAGCCTTCTGAATTTCGAAACCGTCAAATATTTCGGCAACGAACAGCACGAGATCGAGCGTTTCGACGAGGCGAAGCAGGATTACGTCCGTGCGGCCATAGCCAATCAGCGGTCGCTGTCACTGTTCAATATCGGCCAATCGGGAATTTTGTCGGTCGGCATCGTCGCGATCATGATCCTCGCCGCCTATGGCGTCGCATTCGGGCGCATGACGCTCGGCGATTTCGTCATGGTGAACGCCTATCTCCTGCAGCTCTATCAGCCGCTGAATATGCTCTCCTGGGTCTGGCGCATTTTGCGGCAGGCTTTCACCGACATCGAGCAGATGTACGGCTTGCTGGCGGAGCAATCCGAAATCGAGGACTGCCCGGGCGCTCCCGCTCTCAATCCAGGACAAGGCCGCGTCGTGTTCAGCCATGTTGACTTCGCCTATGACCCGCGCCGGCCAATTCTGAACGACATCAGCTTTGAGATTCCCGGTGGACGGACGCTCGCGATCGTAGGCCCGACCGGCGGCGGCAAATCGACCGTCGCCCGGCTGTTGTTCCGCTTTTACGACCCGCAGGGCGGCGCAATTACAATCGACGGCCAGAATTTGCGCGACGTCACCCAGGCGAGCCTCAGGAACGCAATAGGCGTCGTGCCCCAGGATACCGTGCTGTTCAACGACAGCATCTATTACAACATCGCCTATGGACGGCCTGAGGCTTCGGAAGAAGAAGTTAAGGATGCGGCGCGGCGGGCGCAATTGAGTGATTTCATCGCCAAACTGCCGGATGGTTACGCGACGCGCGTGGGCGAACGCGGGCTGAAGCTTTCGGGCGGAGAAAAACAACGCGTCGCCATTGCACGTGTGATTCTGAAGAATCCCAACATTCTCATTTTCGACGAAGCCACGAGTTCGCTCGATTCACACACGGAGCACGAAATCCAGGCGAGCCTGCATGAACTCTCGGCACGCCGCACAACTCTGATCATCGCTCACCGGCTGTCCACCGTGGTGGACGCGGATGAGATTCTGGTGCTCGACGACGGCGTGATTGTCGAGCGCGGAACCCATGCGGCTTTGCTCGCCCGCGGCGCAAACTATGCCGCGATGTGGGAACGCCAACAGCGCGCCGAGCGCCTCGGCGAAGCGGCGGAGTAAAAAGCGCGCCCGCAGATCAGGGCTGAGGATCAATAATGTAGAAGAAGCTTTGCGGTGGATTTGGAACAAGTCCCCCGCTCGCCAAACTCAGCGACGTTGTGCCGACGCTGAAGCACTCTATCCAATCCATTATGAGCGTTGTCCCTTGGTGATGTGCCTGCCCGCCCCGCCACGAGGTGGGCTTCACCATCGGATTTTGATAATGCGCTGGTGAGTAGGCCATGGCGTCGATGATGCGCGCCCGGTGGCGTACTTGATCTCCTGACGTATGTACGTAACCCCAAACTGGAAAAAAAAGCGGTTGCGTAGCGCTCGTTGGGAGCGTCCAGTAGAGAATTGAATTATTTCTCAGGTGGTGCTGCGCCTCGTGAATGTTATTCGCGTTGTCACTGAATAGAAGCGCTGTTGCCATCAGATTGACCTCTCACCGTACCGATCGGCAAAATACACCTGTGAATCGTGTGTGCGCTGCGTCCTGTACCAATGCAGCTGCGGAGTCGCCCGCAAAAGCCCCGGAGGCGATCCAGGGCTTTTGGACAGCGGAGATCGGCAAATCCCCCCTCCTTTAGTCCTCCCCCACACTCGCGGCTAACGCGCTCGCGGGGGAAGGAGAACGCTCGGTGCGCCCATGCTGGTCGCGAGGCGCACCATTTTTATTCGGCCGCTGTCGCTGGAGCTTCGAGTGCCGGGGTTGTGGCCGCAGCCGCAGCACGCTCGGCCTGAATGGCCTTGTCGCGCTCGCCTGCGATGCGCCGGATACGCGCGATGGCGCCGCCGGTGCCCGCCGGAATCAGCCGGCCCACAATCACGTTCTCCTTCAACCCTTCGAGAGTATCGACTTTGCCGTTGACCGCGGCGTCGGTGAGGACGCGCGTGGTCTCCTGGAAGGATGCTGCCGAGAACACCGAACGCGTCTGCAAGGAAGCCTTAGTGATGCCGAGCAGTACCGGCCGGCCGGTGGCAGGTTTCATTCCCTGTTCGACCGCTTTCTTGTTGGCCTCTTCCAGTTCCAGCAGATCGACCTGTTCGCCGGCGAGCAGAGTCGTGCCACCGCCGTCTTCGATCTCGAACTTCTGCAACATCTGACGGACGATCACCTCGATATGCTTGTCGTTTATCTTCACGCCCTGGAGGCGGTAGACCTCCTGGATTTCGTTGATCAGATAAACCGCGAGCTCTTCGACGCCCTTGATCCGCAGAATGTCATGCGGTGAGGGATGACCGTCGATGATGAAGTCGCCTTTTTCGACATAATCGCCTTCACGCACGCTGACATGCTTCGCCTTCGGCAGCAGGTATTCGACCGGTTCCTGCTCCTCATCCTTGGGCTTCAGGATCACGCGGCGCTTGTTCTTGTAGTCCTTGCCGAACTCGATATAGCCATCGGCTTCGGCGAGAACCGCGCAATCCTTGGGTTTGCGCGCTTCGAACAATTCCGCCACACGCGGCAGACCGCCGGTAATGTCGCGGGTTTTCGCGCCTTCCGTCGGGATACGCGCGAGCACGTCGCCGGCTTTGACATGGGCGCCGTCTTCCACGGAGAGAATTGCGTCCACCGACAGCGGATAGCGCGCTTCCCCGTTCGCGAGCATGATCGATCTGCCCTTGCCGTCGACAAGAGTGATGGCCGGCCGGAGATCAGAGCTCTTCGAGCCCGAACGCCAATCGACAATCACCTTCTGGCTGATGCCGGTGGTTTCGTCGGCAATCTCCTTCAAGCTGAGACCCTCGACGATATCGTCGTAACGTACGACACCGGCGACTTCGGTCAGAATCGGCAGCGAGTTCGGATTCCACTCTGCGATACGCTCACCGCGCTTGATGTTCTGACCTTCATCGACCATCAGGCGTGCGCCATAGGTGATGCGGTGCGATGCCCGCTCGATGCCGCGCGCATCCATGATCGCAACCTGCATGTTGCGTCCCATGGCCACGAGCTGGCCTTGCGAGTTCTGCACCACGTTGCGGTTGACGATCTTGATCTTGCCGTCATGTGACGCCTCGATCTTCGATTGCGCCGCCACCTGTGCCGCACCACCGATATGGAAGGTGCGCATGGTGAGCTGGGTGCCGGGTTCGCCGATCGACTGGGCGGCAATGACACCCACTGCCTCGCCGATATTGACCGACGTTCCGCGCGCGAGATCGCGCCCATAGCACTTGCCGCAAACGCCATCGAGCAGCTCGCAGCACAGCACCGAGCGAACCTTGACCTTGGGAAGATGCGCATTGTCGATCTTCTCGGCCAGCTCTTCGGTGATCTCCTTGCCCCGGCGCACCATGATCTCACCGGTTTCGGGGTGTTTCACGTCTTCCGCGGCGGTACGGCCGAGGATGCGTTCAGCCAGCGACGCCACCACCTGTCCGCCATCAATCACGGCCTGGACACTGATGCCATTCTTGGTGCCGCAGTCCTCGACGGTGATGATGCAGTCATTGGCCACATCCACCAGACGCCGCGTCAGGTAACCGGAATTGGCGGTCTTGAGCGCGGTATCGGCAAGGCCCTTGCGGGCGCCGTGTGTCGAATTGAAATATTCGAGCACGGTCAGCCCTTCCTTGAAGTTCGACAGGATCGGGGTCTCGATGATTTCGCCCGAGGGCTTGGCCATCAGACCTCGCATGCCGGCAAGTTGCTTGATCTGCTGCTGCGAACCACGGGCACCGGAATTGGCCATCATGAAGATGGAGTTCACTTCCAGAGTCCGTCCCGTCTTGGGATCGATCTTCGGTTGCGAGATCTCCTTCATCATTTCGGCCGCGACCTGATCGGTGCATTTCGACCAGACATCGACCACCTGATTGTATTTCTCACGATCGGTGGTGACCCCTTCGAGATATTGCTGCTCGAATTCACGCACCTGGTGGCGCGCGGTTTCGATCAGCTTCTCTTTCGCCCTTGGCACGACCATGTCGTCCTTGCCGAATGAGATTCCCGCTTTGCAGGCTTCACGGAAGCCGAGCGCCATGGCGGCATCGCAAAACAACACGGTCTCTTTCTGGCCGCAGTGGCGATAGACCTCGTCGATGATCTGGCTGATTTCCTGTTTGCGGAGTTGCCGGTTGACGAGTTCGAACGGAATCGCCGGACTGCGCGGCAACAATTCTGCAAGCAGCATGCGGCCGGGCGTGGACTGCACGCGCCGGGTGATCGGTTTGCCTTCCGCATCGACCGTCTTGTACCGCGCTTCGATCTTCGAATGCAGCGTCACCGCGCCGGAATGCAGCGCGTGCTCGATTTCGCCCATATCATTGAACTTCATGCCCTCGCCCGGTTCCTTGTCGCGGTCGAGCGACAGGTAATAGAGGCCAAGCACGATATCCTGCGTGGGCACGATGATCGGCTTGCCGTTGGCCGGCGAGAGGATGTTGTTGGTCGACATCATGAGCACGCGGGCTTCCAGCTGGGCCTCTAGGCTCAGCGGTACGTGCACGGCCATCTGGTCGCCGTCGAAGTCGGCATTGAACGCTGCGCAGACCAGCGGGTGAAGCTGGATGGCTTTGCCCTCGATCA
>CAYUQO010000025.1:0-44011 GCA_964446945.1 uncultured Bordetella sp. | reverse complement strand
GGTGATGAAGTAAGGGGAAATATAGCCGCGGTCGAACTGCATGCCTTCCACGACTTCGAGTTCGGTCTCAAGGCTCTTGGCCTCTTCCACCGTGATCACGCCCTCATTGCCGACTTTCGCCATGGCATCGGCAATCATCTTGCCGATTTCCTTGTCGCCATTGGCGGAAATCGTGCCGACCTGGCCGATTTCTTCGTTCGACTTGACCTTCTTCGAGCGCTTCTTGAGATCGGCGACGACGACATCGACCGCCTTGCTGATTCCGCGCTTCAGGTCCATCGGGTTCATGCCGGCGGCAACCGATTTGGAGCCTTCGCGCACGATCGCCTGGGCGAGAACGGTCGCCGTCGTGGTGCCGTCACCGGCTTTGTCGTTGGTCTTCTGGGCGACTTCGCGAACCATCTGCGCGCCCATGTTCTCGAACTTGTCGGCGAGCTCGATCTCCTTCGCGACGGTCACGCCGTCCTTGGTGATCCGGGGCGCGCCGAACGACTTCTCGATGACGACGTTGCGCCCCTTCGGGCCAAGCGTCACGCGTACTGCATCGGCGAGAATGTCGACGCCGCGAAGAAGCTTCTCGCGGGCGTCCGAGCCGAATTTTACGTCTTTAGCTGCCATGTTTTATTCTCCTGATTGGAAATTCGTTGGGCGGGCTAACTCAGGCGGCTTTCTTCGAGGCTTTGCGGCCCTCGACGATGCCCATGATGTCGGACTCCTTCATGATCAGGAGGTCCTCTCCGTCGATCTTGACTTCGGTGCCCGACCACTTGCCGAACAGCACGAAATCGCCCGGCTTCACTTCCGGTGCGACGCGTTTGCCGGCATCGTCCAGCGCGCCGGGGCCGACGGCGATGATTTCGCCTTCCTGCGGCTTCTCCTGTGCGGTGTCCGGAATAATGATGCCGCCGGCGGTCTTCTGCTCTTCCTTCACACGGCGAACCACGACGCGGTCGCCAAGCGGACGGAATCTCATGAGATGATCTCCTCAAAAGAGTTGAAATTCAGATGGTTAAGGATAGGGATGCCCCTGACAGTGTGGTTTGGCAGCACTCATCGAGCATGAGTGCCAGCCGTCGCGTCACGTAAATAGGTGCGCGCCGTCAGCCGGTCAAGGGCAGGGAATTGAAGTTTTGGCGAGCTGTCTAGCTGACCGCTTCAGTGATCGAGGGGCGCAGGCGCTCCATGATCTCGTGGTCGGAATACTGGGTCAGCTCCTTCGGCAGTTGTGAAACCACAAGTTTCATCAATCTGGCCGACGCAACCTTGCGGAACTCACCCAAACTGCGTTCCGGCGCCACCACGATCAGCTGCTTGAACGCCCCCTGATCATAGGCGGTATCCAGCGTCTTTGCCAGTTTCAGCACGAAATCGTGCTTTTCTTCCTTGTGCAGGTCGTGCTTGGGCTCGACCGCGTGCCGCCCGGTGGGCGAGAAACGCCGGCCGCCTTTGTCGGAGCCGGTCTCGCGCGCGAACCGGTGCAGCTCGGAATGCATCTCCGAAACCGGTTTGAGGCCGGCCGTTGCGTCGCCCTTGAAGAAGCGCGCCATGCGGCCATCGAACACGGCGATGAGAAGGTCGAGCATGTTGGCCATGACGGTTCTCCGTTCTTTAGGACGGTAACCATGCCCGGCATGTGGTGGTTCGTTCACACTGGGTTCAGACAGAAGCTGCCACAGTCACGACCGATGGCACGAGGAGTATGTGCATGAAATCGCTGAGAAAAGCCGCGCTTGTGGCGATCCTGTTGGGCGGCACGGTGGCCGGCTTCGCGATCCCTGCCGCGGCTCAGACTGCTGATCCCTATGGTGACTATTATGGTCCGGATCCTTACGGGCCGCCCCCGCCGCCGGACTATGGTCCGCCGCCCCCGCCGGATTACGGCTACGTCCCGCCGCCTCCGGCCTATGCCCCGCCCGCGCCGGCTTACGCTTACGCCCCCGATTACGGCTACCCTTACGCTTGCGATGCGTATGATTATTACAATCCGCCATGGGGTTATCCGCCAGACTACTGCAATTATAATGTGTGGTACGAGCCGGTTTATGTCGGCGGGCTGTGGTACGGCGGACCGATCTACTACCGCGACTTCGGCGGCGAACGCATGTTCTGGCTGAACGGCGGCTGGCGCCATGATGAATGGCGCGGATCGCGTCCCGCCCGCATCGACTGGTCGCACAATATGCGCTGGGCCGGAGGTATCGAGCACGGCCGGTCATTCGGCGGCGGCAATGTGCTTCGCGGTAATTACGCAGGAGTCGCACGCGGCAACTACGGTGGCATCGCGCGCGGTAATTACGGCGCGGCTGCGCCCCATTTTGCGCCGCAAGCCGGTGGCGGCTTCCGCGGATTTGCCGGCGGAGGTGGCGGTGCTCCGCATGCATTTGCGCAGAGTCAATCAAACCCCGGTTTCCGCGGCTTTGCCGGCGGCGGCGGTTTCCGCGGCGGCCAGGGTGGCGCAGGTTTCCGCGGCGGTCAGGGTGGCGGAGGTTTCCGCGGCGGTCAGGGCGGTGGAGGATTCCGTGGTGGCCAGGGTGGTGAAGGAGGTCACGGCGGCGGTCACCATCACGGCTGAGGGAGACTGCAGAAAGCGGCGTTTACGCTTCCAGTTCATCACGGTTGGGGGAAACCGCAGGGAACCGCCGGGAACTTGCTGCAACAGGGGCCAAACTGGCCGCGTTTACCTCTTGTGCGGACACCGCCGCAAAACGGGACCTGGGATGGCGAGCAAGCAAGGAGGCGAACTATGAGACTCATTGCAAAGGCAACCCTTGGAGCTTTGGCGATTGCGTCCATCGGATTCGGCGTCAGCGCGCCGGCCAACGCACAGCGCGTCATCGTGACCACCCCGGGCGTCGTGACCACGACCCCGAACGTTGTCGTGACCAACCCATGCCTGCGCGCACCGGAGTTCCGTCCGGGATACTGCTTCCGCCGGGACTTCCGGGGTGACCGGTTCGCGTATCTGATGCCGGATCGTGACCGCTGGATGCGCGAGCATCTGTGGCGCGAACATCTTCGGCGCGAAATGTTCCGCCATGAGATGGAACACGACTACGGGTACTAAGTCCTGACGGGCTTGCCTGAATGAAAGCCGCCGGTGATCGCCGGCGGCTTTCTTTTTGCGCTGAACGCCCGGATCACCATTCTGCGAGACCGCGCTCTATCCGGACAAGTCTCTGAAACAGCGGCTGTTTCCTCCACGTTAGCTTCGGCGGGAAGGGCGGATGACCGCCCGCGATCGAACACAGGAGACGAACCATGAAACTGTTTGCCAAAGCCGCGCTTGGTGCACTTGCACTCGCGACCGTGGCGCTGGGCGCCGCCGCGCCGGCCGATGCCGCGCGCATCGTCACGACGACAACCCATGTGGTCACCACCGTCCGCCACCCGGTCGTCGTTGTGCACCGTCACGGTTTCTTCCGCCGCGCATTGGTGCGTCATGCATTCCTCCGCCATCAGCGCCACATGATGATGCGCCAGGCGTTCCTTATGCGCCGCTAATCCGGCGGCATCCGCTGTAAGAGGCGCGGTTCTCCTCCCGCGCCTCTTACTTTTTGGCGGGAGATGCGTTTTAAGGCTGGATCGAGACCGTCCCCCCATAAGTTCATTCTGCGGAGATCCCCGGTGCCGGCGAGTCCGTCTGCCATTCCCAATGATCTGGAATCCTACTGGCTTCCATTCACGCCCAACCGTTCATTCAAGCGCCGTCCGCGCCTGCTGACGGCCGCGGAAGGCATGTATTATCGCGATGCCGGCGGGCGCCGCGTGCTGGACGCGATTTCCGGGTTATGGTGCGTGAATGCCGGGCACGGGCGCAAGACCATCGTGCAGGCGATTCAACAGCAGGCCGCCGAGATGGATTACGCGCCGTCGTTCCACTTCGGTCATCCGAAGATCGTGACACTCGCGGCGCGCGTCGCCGCGATGGCGCCGGACGGGCTTGATCATGTGTTCTTTTGCAATTCGGGATCGGAGGCCTGCGATTCCGCGATGAAGATCGCGCGCGGCTATTTCGCCGCGAAAGGCGAGACGGTGCGCTTCCGCTTCGTGTCGCGCGAGCGGTCCTATCACGGGGTCAATTTCGGCGGCACGTCGCTCGGCGGACTGCCCAACAACCAGAAGGGCTTCGGCCCATTCGTTCCGGGTACGGAATACCGTCTGCCGCTGCCTTACGACGCGAAGCGCGACCGCTTCACGCCGGGTGAGCCAGACGATGGCGTGCAATATGCCGATGCGCTGGAAAAGATCTGCACCGAAGCGGGCGGCGACACGATTGCCGCGGTGATTGTCGAACCGATGACGGGTTCGGGCGGGGTGTTCGCCTCGCCGAAAAATTATCTTCGGCGCCTGCGCGAAATCTGCGACCGGCACGGCATTCTCCTGATCTTCGACGAGGTGATCACCGGTTTTGGGCGGCTCGGTTACGGCTTTGCCGCGGAACGCTATGGCGTCACGCCGGACATGATCACCTTTGCCAAAGGCGTCACCAATGGCGCCGTGCCGATGGGCGGCGTGGTGCTGAAGCGCGGGATTTACGAGGCGTTCGAGGCGAAGAGCGACTACGCCATCGACCTGTTCCACGGCTACACCTATACCGGCCATCCGCTGGCCGCGGCCGCGGGGCTCGCCACGCTTGATCTGTACCGGGACGAAGACCTGTTTGGGCGTGCCCGCGCGCTGGAGCCGAAATTCCGCGATGCGGTGTTCAGCCTGAAGGATGCGCCCCATGTGGTGGACATCCGGTCGGTCGGACTGGCCGCCGCCATCGAGCTCGAACCGGCGGCCGGTGCGCCGGGCCGGCGCGGCTACGAGGCGCTGGAGAAGGCGTTTTTCGACCAGAGCATGGTGGTGCGGATCAGCGGCGACACGGTGGTTCTGATTCCGGCGCTGATTGCCGGCGACGAAGAATTGTCGCGCATGACCGATGGCGTGCGCGCGGTGTTGAAGAGTTTGGATTAGGTCCCCTCACCCAGCGGCGCCATTGCGCCCTTGCTGATGCAAGTGCGGGCGCCGCATCCCTCTCCCTCAAGGGGAGAGGAAAGATGGAGCGGAAGATGAAGATCGGTGTGCCGAAGGAGATCAAGAACAACGAATTCCGCGTCGGCATGACGCCCGCCTCGGCGCGCGAACTGACGGCACGCGGCCATCAGGTCATGGTCGAAACCATGGCCGGGGATGCGATCGGGTTGTTCGACGAAACCTATCGGCGTGCCGGGGCGACAATTCTTCCGAATGCGGACGAAGTCTTCGGTCAGGCGGACATGATCGTCAAGGTCAAGGAACCGCAGGCGGTGGAAATCAAGCGGCTGAGGAAGGGACAGACGCTGTTCACCTATCTTCATCTCGCGCCCGATCCCGAACAGACGCGCGGGCTGCTCAATTCCGGGGCGATCTGCATTGCCTATGAAACGGTGACCGACGCACGTGGCGGCTTGCCGCTGTTGCAGCCGATGAGCGAAGTGGCGGGGCGGATGTCGATTCAGGCGGGCGCACGCTGCCTGGAGATGGAGGCGGGCGGTCGCGGCATGCTGCTGGGCGGCGTGCCGGGCGTTGCGGCGGCGCGTGTCGTCGTGCTCGGCGGCGGTGTTGTCGGCACCAATGCGGCGCGCATGGCGATGGGGCTGGAGGCGCATGTCACGATTCTCGATGTCTCGCTGCGCCGGCTTTACGAACTCGACCTGCAATTCGGCGCCATGCTGAACACGATCTATTCGACGATCTATTCGATCGAGGAGCAGGTGCTGGGCGCCGATCTGGTGATTGGCGCGGTGCTGCTGCCGGGCGCGGCCGCGCCCAAACTGATCACCGAAGACATGGTCAGGCAGATGAAGAAGGGCTCGGTCCTGGTCGATGTGGCGATCGATCAGGGCGGCTGTTCGGAGACGTCACATCCGACGACGCACGCCAATCCGACCTATGTGATGCATGATGTGGTGCATTATTGCGTGGCCAATATGCCGGGCGGCGTGGCGCGCACCTCCACCTTCGCGCTCAACAATGCGACGCTGCCATTCACCGTCGCGCTGGCCGAGCAGGGGCCGGTCAAGGCGATGGCAACCAATCCGCATTTGCGCGCCGGCTTGAATGTTTACAAAGGCGAGCTGACTTATAAAGCCGTCGCCGACGCGCAGCACCTGCCGTACAAACACGCCGAAGAAGTGCTCGGCATCTCGTATTGAGGTGATCCGCGCAGGTTTTGTTTAGACTCGCTGAAGAAAAATCACCCCTCACCCGGCGCGCCAGTGCGCGCTTACTTCGTAAGCGCGGGCGCGCCGCCCTCTCCCTCAAGGGGCGAGGAAAATTTTGGTCCAGCTTCCGATTAAGCTCGTCCAAGAAATGTGCCCTTCGCGCGATCGACGCGCTGCGCTCGCCTGGCCGCCCGAATATCTGAGTGTGTGCCAGGGACGCCTGTGACAGTTCGGTAAAATCGGTGGACGAACTGAAGCCGGACATGGAATGCGGCGCGTATGCATGATATGGTTAATAAATAGTTAATGCGGTTGCAGAGGGGGGACTGCTCCGACCTTTTGGAAGGCTTTTCGGCCAATTCGGTTGGAGGTGAATCATGCCGGGTGACCTTCCGCAACTGATGCGGCAGGAAGTCGAGCATCTGCTCGCCGAGTCCGAGGCAAGTTCCGACGAAGCCGAAAAACGGAGGCTTGCGTCCCGCGCCTTTGCTCTCGCGCAATCGGCAGAAGCGACGGAACGATCGCGGGAAAATCGGGCCAGGCAGGGGCAATTCTTCGGTTATCCCGGCTCGGAGAAAAATCTCAGAATCGTTGCCAGGAAAAATCTGCGGTGGTTCCTTGGCTGCCTCTATATCGAAACCGACAAGGCACAGCGCACGATGTATTGGAATCTGCTGTTGGGGGAACAGCGGTGGTTTGCCGAGGGCGATGAGCGCCAGGAGGAACTTGAGCGGCTTTTTCGGGATTGCAGTGAGCGGATCCAGCGCCAGGAGTCGCTGCTTGACGCTGAGCGCGCTGCAGGACTGGACGTGACCCGCACGCAGACCCAGTTGAACAATATGCTGGAGACGGAGGCACTGCTGCGCGAGCTGTTGCAGAAATAGCCACAGGCGACAGCTCTAGCCGGTTTTGAGAGCCAGCAGATAGGCGGCGATGTTGTTCTTCTCGGCGTCGCTGAGCCTGATGTCCGGCATTGGCGGATGCGAGGTCCGAAGCCACATTTCTATCGCCGCCGGGGTCAGTCCCGGGGCCGCCGCAATATCGGGGAATGCCGGAGCCGCGCTGTCGGGCGAATGGGGTTCGCCCGGATCGACCGCATGACACTGCGCGCAGGCCTGCTCGGAGATGATATAGCCCTGCGTGATGTCGCCATGCGGGAGAGCGGTCATGCCGGCCGCCGCCATGGCTTGTCCGTCTGCGGCGCCATTGCCGCCGGCATTGATGTTTACGGCGATGATGATCAGCGCCGCCATCAGCGCCAAAAATCCACGCATGTGTAACTCCCGCTGGGCGATGCGCCGGATTCATCGCCAACGGTGCCGGTGCGAGGATGTTCCAGAAATGTGATCGCCTGCCGGAAAATCCTAGCGAGCGGAGCCTGCGGTCGCCGCATCATCCCGGGGAAGATCGGCTGCGCGGCTTGCGCTCCCGGTCGGTGGAATCTGGGTCAGGGAAAGACTTCTCGCCGCTGAAATGATTGCCAGATTTTGGCAAGAGTGATCGCAGCTCCGAGGATAAGTATCTTCCAGGCTGGCGAGACGCCAAGAATCAGGCTGAAATTGTTGGCCAGCGTGCCCAATGGCTCATAGCCATAGTATGCCGATCCCCACAGTGCTTCGAGAGCCGCCGTAAACAGGCAGGAGGCGACGGACAGCATTGCAAGCACACGGGCATCCGTTCCGCGCCGTTGCCTGTTGAGCAATCTCCACGTCATGAGCCAAAAAAATGCTCCGCACGCGATGTACTGCTCCGCATACATTTCGGGCACTACGAGGAAATGGACCAATGCCAACGCTGTAATGATGTAGATAAGGTTGTGTAGCTGGTTCCATTTTTTCGCGCCCATGCGCTGAATGGCGGCATCGAGCGACGTTGCACCAAGGGCCAGCAATCCGATCGTGGAGACGGTGGCGGCAAGCAGGCTGATGCTCGTGGCGATTTCCCTGCCAATCAGCGAGAAATTCCAAAGTCGCAGGGCAAAATAAATGATGATATGCGCTGTTGTATAGATAAGCGCCGTCACCCCGATCATTCTCCGCACGATGATGAGCCGGCCCGACCGCAATATCGTCGCGACGGGTGTTATCGCGAGAGCCAGCAGCAGAAACGCAATCGACCAGATGCCAGACCAGAACGTCAGCTCGCCCAGCGGGGTGATGCCGAAAGCTCCCGTGGTGGTTGAATACAGCAACCAAAGCGCAGGCCCGAAGATCACCGCGAACATAAGCGCCTTAAGCCAGGAGAATTCCCGGCTTCTATCTTGCCATGGCCATGTAAGATGTATCATTGCTTTCACCAGATAGGCGCACCCCTTTACCGGATTTTCCGGTATTAGGTAGCAAACACAGAAAATGATTCATGCGAGTCCGGCGCGCAAGCCCCCATATTCCGGCGCATGAGCAACGAACTGATTCTTCACGATGACCACGGGAAAGCCTTTCCCCACGTCGTCACCGCATTGATCGCCAAACGCGCCGAGCTTGCCGGGCAGATCGAACACGCCCAGGGCGAGGTAAAGCGCCTGACCATTGCCCTTGACCACCTAGAGGAAACGCTACGGCTGTTCGCGCCGGATATCGACGTTGCGGCCATATCCCCGCGTGCCGTACCGCCCGCCCATCATGCGTTCCGGGGTGAGGTCTCCCGGATCATTCTGGAGTCCTTGCGAACCGCTCCGGGACCACTTTCGACCCTGCAATTGACTGCACGGGTGATGCAGGAACGCGGGCTGGATCAAAACGACAAGCGCCTGAGCCGCACCATGCGCCAGCGCGTGGGGGCGTGCATGAACCATTGGAAGCGGGTCAGGGGCGTGGTCCGGTCGATACCGGGGCCGGGTCAGGTTTTGCTTTGGGAACTGGTGCGGTAAAGTTCCACCATGCTGAAGGTCGAAGAATATCGGAAAGAGGCCGCTAACTGCCGCCGCATGGCCGCGAAGGAAGCCGATCCGAAAGCGAAGGCGAGCCTTCTCTCGCTTGCCAAAACCTACGACACCCTCGCGCAGCAGCGCGAGCATTACCTAGATATTCAGGAGGAAATCCGGACTAAGAAGGAAGCGCGGCGCAGTTAATCCCAGGGCCGGGGCAAGTGCTGTTGTGGGAATTGGTGCGGTAAGAGGCGGTGACGTCCGCTTTTTGTTGAGAACGGGAGTCTGGCATCAAGCGGTATCCGGTACCGCGTGGTATGATCCGTCCGTGGAATGAAGAGCAAATTGGGCATTTCAGCCTCCCGCGCATTGGCGGACTTTCTTCCAACGGTGACGATTAAGGCGAAAGATTTGGCCGCTGAGATGACAAGTCACACTGTCGCCAATTCCTCCATCCGCGGGCAGGACGCTATCGGCCGGCGCCATGTTGAGAACAATCAGAACGTCAGAAACGCACTGACTGCCAGCGGAATCTATCCCGAATCGTTACCAGCCGCCGAGGATATCAAGAAAGTTGAGCGCCGGTTACGCTCCGAAGAAAAGTCGTTGCCGAAGGGCACTGTCGGGATTCCAAAGGTCAGCGGCAAACATTGACGGGACGTTCTATTCCGCCGCGACCTTCACGCGCCGTTGCCAGTAGCCTTTCCAGTTCCGCGATACTGGATGCTTCGCGGCTGCGCTGACCAAGCGTGAGAACTGCTGCCCGTTGGACTCGCGGCGATGATCTTCAATCGCCAACAAGCTCGCGCGTGGGACATTCTCAGCCACGTTCTTCCTTGCGGTCGCCACTGCCATCGGCCTGCAAAACATTCCGCTCGATAGCGTTTAGATGGCGGTGTGCCGAAGCGAGCCGTGCCTGCAAATCCTCGACTTCCGCCTGAAGCGCATCTCTTTGCTGACAAGTAATTTCCATAAAACGAAATGCGGCAGGCGCGAGCATGCGGATCGTGCCATGGCTAGTCCGAAAAAACCGAATTGAAATTCTCTCCAGAATCCAGAGCGAAACGACCGCACAAAGGCCGCCGTACAGGATCATCACAAGCACGCGCCAATTCGGAAAGCCTAGTGGGGACGGTAGATGCTGCGGAAAACGAAAATGCCGCGCTTCCAGCCACGCAAAGGCGGACGTTCCAACTGCCCAGATAGGCTGAAGGATATCGGCGGCGGATTTGTCCTGATCTCCGCAGGCTGGAAAGTCCTTTACGACGCGCAACGCCGGCATGTGCTCGCGACCACCGGCATCTATTCGCACATTCGCCATCCGCAATATGCCGGGTTCATTCTGGTGATGTTCGGGTTCCTGCTGCAATGGCCGACAATCCTGACGCTGGCGATGTTTCCGGTGCTTGTCTTCATGTATGTGCGGCTGGCGCATACGGAGGAAAAGGAGGCGATTGCAGAGTTTGGCGCCGCTTACGAGCGGTATCGCCGCAACGTGCCGGCCTGGCTGCCGAGGTCGAGCTCGCAGGTCAGCGACCCGAACCAAATCTGACGGGGATGCACTGTGGATATGAAGCGCGAGCACAAGATCAACATCCTTTAAATCGCCGCGACGTTTCCAGAATTATCTTTACCCACAGGAGCACCATCTCCGATTTCCGGCTGTGCTCCGGCCGGTCAAAAGATTTGGACATTTCCTGCTACAAACTCGTCCACGAGCGCGGGAATCCGCGCAAGGATTTCTGCCGCTGTCTCG
The DNA here is from genome assembly GCA_964446945.1 of uncultured Bordetella sp. GTDB lineage: Bacteria > Pseudomonadota > Alphaproteobacteria > Micropepsales > Micropepsaceae > CAIYRG01. The sequence goes on along the minus strand of CAYUQO010000025.1, from coordinate 33,201 downwards.
GCCACTGCTTTCCCGAAAGCTGTCGCAGGCGCGCCGTCGAGGGTGGTTAGCCGGACGTGCGTTATTGCCGGATTGGTCAGGGCGCGGCCTATGCGGCTTGTCAGGAAACACTGCGCCGCGGCAATGCCCGGCACGTTCGCGACCAAAGTCTCGGCGATGATACGCGCCACCACGTTGTAGATTTTGCCGACATGGGTCACGGGATTCTTGCCTGCCGCCGCTTCCAGGCTCATCGGGCGATTGGGGGTGATTAGTCCGTTGATGCGGTTACCGCGGCCTACCTCGCCATCATCGCCGTTCTCAGCCGATGTGCCAGTGACCGTAAGGAAAAGTGATTCCTCGCGAATGTCGTCGGCTGCATTGACGGCTACATCACATCGGGTAAACCCAAACTCTGCAGCGATGGCGGAGACGCGCGATTGTAAAGCCTGCTTCTCATCAAGGTAGGCTTCCACACTCGCGACGTAGCGATCGATGACTGCGCAGGCAATCGTGACTTCGGCGCTATCGCCGCGCCGGGTCGCCATCACCTTGACGTCTTCTCCCCAGGCGGGTCGAATTTTGTTCCGGTCGCGATGATTGATGTCATGTTCTATCGCAAGCACCAACCGCTCCAATCTACTTAGCGGCGCATAGCCGACTCCGATGGAGGTGTCGTTGGCAATCGGAATTCCGCCGGCGCGACGCCCGAACAAAGCCTGCAAATCCTCAGATACGGGCCGCACGAGCCAATGAAACTGAACAGACGTTGCATCAAGCGCATGCAAGTTGGCGCGCAGCCAGTCGCGTGCGGTCTCGACGGCGACCTCTTTAGCAGCCGGCGCGTCCCCGCCAAGTCCGGCGGCACGCCCGGACAGACAAATGCTTATCGGCGCAAGCACTCTTCCGCCGCCGAATGCCGGAGCCGAACGGCCTGCCGTCAACAGCGCTTTGTCGACGTTGTGATGCAGGATGGTCCCGAATCTCTGCCGGTATTCGCGACATAAAGTGCGCGAGACGGATTCGGCGAGTGCATCGCAGATCGTGTCAGGATGACCCAAGCCCTTGCGCTCGACAATTTCGACAGCCGGGCTATCGGGCAGCAGGTCCGTAACGATGAGATTGTCCATTACGCGGACGATGGAGAGGTTAAACTGCTGGTTCGGGTCTGTCGGGTTCGAGTTCCTTTACATTCACGCGAAACGCCTGCTTCCCGACAAACGCCGTGTACGTCAACTCGCCAAGCGCCTGCGACTTCAACCGTATCGGCTGTGTTCTGAAGAGTCCTTTGCACGATTTGCGCAAGCGCCTGCAGGGTCATGGCACGTCATTCTTTCCCAAATCGGCGGTAAAGCTCGCCACCACGGCGGTTACGTCCTCACAGCCGTACTGCACGAAGGCGCAGCGCGTTTGCGATCACGCTGACGGATGATAGCGCCATTGCCGCCGCGGCAATCATGGGAGAGAGCAGGATTCCAAATGCGGGATACAGCACGCCCGCCGCAATGGGCACCCCAGCCGCATTGTAGATGAAGGCCCAGAACAGGTTCTGCCGGATGTTGCGCATTGTCGCCCGGCTGAGCCGGCGCGAGCGGACAATGCCTCTAAGGTCTCCTTTGAGGAGAGCAACACCGGCGCTTTCAATTGCAACGTCGGTGCCATTCCCCATGGCAATACCGATATCGGCCGCTGCAAGCGCGGGAGCATCGTTGACGCCATCGCCGGCCATCGCAACGACTTTTCCCTGATCGCGCAAACGCTTCACCACCTCACTTTTGCGATCAGGCAAGACTTCGGCTTCGACCTCGTCAATGCCCAGCTTGCGCGCAACCGCCTGCGCCGTGGTGCGATTATCGCCGGTCAACATCACGATCCCAACGCCCTCGTCGTGCAGCGCCGAAACCGTCTGAGGCGTCGAATCCTTGATTGGATCTGCAATGGCGATGATTCCGGCAACTTTGCCGTCCACCCCAACGAAAATGGCGGTCGCACCATCGCGGCGAAGCTCATCGGCTTCCGAAGCAAGCGTCTGCGCATCAACTCCCCGTTCCGACAGGAAGCGTGCATTTCCGATGAGCACCCGCTTGCTCTCGACCGTGCCCAATACCCCCCTTCCCGTGGGACTGTCGAATTCACGCGGTTCGGAAAGCTGCAATTTGCGTTTCGCCGCTGCAGCCACAATGGCGGCCCCCAACGGGTGCTCGCTGGCATTTTCAACGCTGGCCGCAAGACGCAGCAGGTCATTTTCGCTGTATCCCGGCGCCGGTTTGAGCGCCGTAACGGCAGGCTTGCCCTCGGTCAAAGTGCCGGTCTTATCGACAACGAGCGTGTTGACCTTTTCCATGCGTTCGAGGGCCTCAGCGTTTTTGATCAGCACCCCGATCTGCGCGCCACGGCCGACTCCCACCATGATGGACATTGGCGTGGCGAGACCAAGGGCGCATGGACAGGCAATAATCAGGACACTGACTGCGGCGATCAAGGCGTAAGACAGGTGAGGCTCGGGACCCCAGATGAACCATGCGGCGAACGCGGCGATGGCCGCCAGCACGACCAGAGGCACGAACCATCCGGACACCTGATCCACCAATCGCTGGATTGGCGCACGGCTCCGTTGCGCCTCCGCCACCATCTGCACGATGCGGGCCAGCAGCGTATCGCTGCCGATTTTGTCGGCCTGCATCACAAGCGCGCCTGACTGATTGATCGTACCGCCAACGACCCGGTCGCCGACGGATTTGGTCACCGGCATCGACTCCCCTGTGACCATGGATTCGTCCAGGGCTGAGCGCCCTTCGACGACCGCGCCATCGACCGGAACCTTTTCGCCGGGCCGAATACGCAACCGGTCGCCAATGGCGATGTTATCGAGCGTTATTTCTTCTTCACTGCCATCGGCGCGAAGCCGCCGCGCCGTTTTTGGCGCAAGATCAAGTAGCGCCCGGATCGCGCCTGAAGTCTGTTCGCGGGCGCGCAATTCCAGCACCTGCCCGAGCAGTACAAGCACGGTGATTACGGCCGCCGCCTCAAAATAAACCGCTACAGCGCCTTCTCCGCGCAAAGTGGCGGGGAATATTGCGGGGAAGATGGTTCCAATGATGCTGTACAGCCAGCCAATTCCCGTTCCAAGGGCGATGAGCGTGAACATGTTGAGATTGCGCGTCAGCAGCGATTGCCAGCCGCGTTCGAAAAATGGCCATCCAGCCCAGAGCACCACTGGGGTCGCCAGGATCAGCTGAACCCAATTCGCGGTTTGCGGCGCCAACGGATGCACATTCGCGACATGCGCCAGATTTTCCAGAACGATGACCGGTACGGCCAATGCGAGGCCGATCCAGAACCGGCGTGTCATATCGATCAGTTCGGGGCCGGGACCGGCGTCCTGGCCCGCCGTTACCGGCTCCAGCGTCATGCCGCAGATCGGACAGTTCCCTGGTTTTTCCTGACGTATCTGCGGATGCATCGGGCAGGTGTAGATGACGCCAGGGGCCGGCGTGGGCGCTTCAGCTTGTGGACTCAGATATTTCGCGGGATCGGCCAGGAATTTCTGGCGGCACGAAGCGCTGCAAAAATAATAGGTTCGACCGCCGTACTCAGCCTGCAGCCGGTCATTACCGGTCGTGACTTGCATGCCACAGACAGGATCGGCCGCGGTCTGAGCGTAAAGTTCCTTCTTCCCACTGCCCGGCGTGTGCTGGTCCATTTCAATCCCGGCAAAAAATTTCATGCAGTTAACGCTGACCACCTTTCGGGCGCGCCAAACTGCCATGTGAACGCCCGCCGTGAGCTGTACCCTTGCGGACATATTCTGGCGACACGCGCCTAACATTCATCGACGGTTTCCAACATTCGGCTGCATTGAAATGCATACCCCATGCTCCCCTCCGGTAGAGGCATCTGCCTGACGGTTGAGCACGCGGCTGCGCCGATGACCGAGAGGCCGATCAAAATGCAATTGGCAATTTTCATGGCATTGTGCCCTCGCAGTTTGCATGATGAAGCTATTGCAAGGGCCGCCGGCACATATTGAGCCCGATCAAAGAGTGGCTACGCCGGGCTATTTGCGCCAGATCAATGCATGTCAGCCGGCGTCCAGCCAATCTTCCTCTGCATTGGACTGGCTCGACAATGATGCAAACGGAAATGCAGCAAAAGATTGTTTCATTACTTGATCGCCACCGGGTGATGCGAATTGCGACACTACGCCCTGACGGATGGCCGCAGACGACAACGGTCGGCTATTCCAATGACGGTATGACGATCTATTTCCTTTGCGGCACCGGGAGTCAGAAGGCTGCCAATCTCGCAGGCGATGATCGAGTCTCGCTGGCGATCGATGATGATCCGGATCAGGTGATGGAAATCAAAGGTTTGTCGATGGCGGCCCGCGCGCGCATGGTCACCGAACCCGCCGAATTTGCGAACGCTGTACAGCTTCTGATACGGCGATACCCTCAGCAAATATCCGTTCCGCCGATGCCGTCGACAGCGGACATCCGGATTTTTCGGGTGACACCGGTGGTGATTTCCGTGCTCGATTATAGCAAGGGCTTTGCCCACACCGATCTTGTCACCTGGTGATGCGGGGCCGGCTTCCAATTGCCTGAACCGCCGGGCAGCGCTTGGCCCGCCAACTTGTCGCAAGCATTGGCGAATTGAAATTTGCCCGTTGGTTGATTTGCATCAACCGGTCAGGTGTGCATCGCAACTAATGATTCATGAGCATGGCGTTGCCATGACCAAACACCAACAGGTATGACTCATGAAAAATTTGCGGACATGGATCGTGGTGATGGATGGCGCGCGCGCGCAACTATTCATCCAGAAGGGGTCGTCCGGCGGTTGGGCGGTGGCTCATCTCCATGGATTGCCGCCATCTGAAGATCGCGTGCAGTCCCATGCGGAAAAAAGCGATCGTCCCGGACGAACATTTTCATCTTCAGGCGGCGGTATCCGTCACGCGATCGAATCGCACGGCGATTACCGAAAGCTTGAAAAGCACAAATTCACGCTGGGTGTGGCCGACGCGCTGAACCAGGCCGCACAAGCGAAGGAGTTCGACCGATTGATTCTTGTTGCGCCGCCGAGGTCCGTGGGAGAGCTCCGGCAGGTTTTATCGCAGCAGGTTCAGGCGGACATGCGGATCCTCGAAAAGGACCTGACAAAGTCGCCGTTCGAGCAAATACAGGACGAAGTCAACGAATTGCTGCGCTATTCGCGGCTAAGCCAGCCTGGCTAAAGGTCAACGGGAGCGCGCCATGTTCAAAACCATCCTTGCGTCATTATCCGGGAACGACAGTGACGTGTCAGTCCTATCAACGAGTCTTCGCATCGCCTCAGGTGCGAATGGCCACATTGAGTGTCTGCGTGTGCGGCCTGACCCCGCGGAGCTGATTGCCGAGAGCGCTCAACTTGTCATGGGAGCGCCGATGATCCTGGCGGACACGATCGCTACAGTGGAACGGGAGGCCGCCAGCAGGACAGCGGCGGCGCGCGCCAATTTTGACAGGTTCTGCCGCAGGGAAAACATCAGTATTGCAGATGAGCCGCCCGGGACGGGTACAGTTACGGTTTCATGGCGCGAGGAAACAGGCGATGAGTTCGACCAGCTCACCGCCCTTGCGCGTTGCCACGACATCGTCGTGCTGCCGGGCGGCCGCGATCGGGTTGGCGGCTTGCCTGCGGAAGCAGCCGGCGGGGTGATCATGGGTGGTGGCCGCGCTGTTCTTCTGGCGCCTGACGGGTTGGCCAAAGGGCCATTCAACAGAATCGCCATTGCCTGGAAAGACACTGCCGAAGCGGCGCGGGCCGTCAGGGCGGCGATGCCTTTACTGGAAATCGCACGCCAGATTGACGTTCTGAGTATCTGCGAGGCGGACAAACACGCCCCTGAATGCGTCAACACCTGTGATGCTTTGGTGCGCTATTTGCGCTGGCATGGATTGTCTGCAAACACCCGGTTGCTGGTGCCGGAGGGCCGGACGCCGGCCGATGCGGTTTTGGACGAAACCAAACGCTCCGGAGCGGATCTGCTCGTGATGGGCGCTTACGGACACAGCAGAATGCGCGAATTTATCTTCGGAGGCTTCACCGAGCGCGTGCTGAAAGGCGTGGAGTTGCCAGTCCTGCTCTCGCATTAGAGGCGCTCAAGTTAAAAACGTGCTGCTTACCTGGCCAGTCTCCCCGTAGTTGCTTTTGGCAAGTGTGGGCGCGCCGCCGCTCCTCCATTAACTGCGAGCGAGAATATCTTTTTTCTTTTGCAGATACTCCTCACGACTGATTTCACCACGGGCATACCGTTCTTCGAGAATAGCCAGCCCGGTGGATGTTCCCCGCCCTCTGTCGTACCAGCCGGAAAAGGCGCTGTGCCTGCGAAAGACGCCCATCAGGCCTAAAACCAGCAGCAACAAAACCAAAAACCAGAAAATTCCCATGAACGGCATCCACCATGCCGTACCGTAGCCGTAAGGTCCCCACATCATATTCAATCCTCACGCGGTTGGATGAAATCAGTGCGGCGATCAACTGCGAAACGTTGTATCCAGCCGCCGTTATCCGTCGTCACGATATCAACAGTGGTTGCACGAGCATTCTTTTCGTTGGCTGCTCCGACCTTCACATGCCGCAACGAGTCGTCGAAGGGTTCAGACTCCCGGTAGCATTCGCTGCAAGACTTGGTCGCGGCGTACAAAAGAATGATAAAGCGCAGCCGCAACATGCACCGCGACCGCGGCGAGCAGCACGTTTACCAGGACGGCATGGATATCGCCGGCGGTGTGGCCCCACTCCATTGTGCCGTCCGCGAGGGCTGGCAATTTCAGCAAGCCGAACAGGCGGACAGTGTATCCGTAATAACCGGCCGCAGCCCAACCTAGCAGCGGAACAACAACCAGGAGCGCGTAAATGATCCCGTGGACAGTGCCTGCAAGCCAGGATTCCCAGGGTTTCAACGATGGGGCGGCCAACACCGGATGTCCGGCGCGCCACACGACGCGGATGATGATGACAACCAGCAGCACGGCCCCAACGGAAAGATGCAGCGCGACAAAACCTTCCTGTGGAGCGTTCTTGTCGATGTTGGGCATAATCCAGCCAATCAATGTTTGCAGAAGTACCAGCCCTGCCACAAGCCAGTGCAACAGCCGCGCCATGGCGCCATATGAAGCTGAGTCCGTGGTGTACGCCCGCGAACCGTGGTCATGATCAATCGTGGCCATTTTTCAAAACGCCTCTCCAGAAAAATGGATTTAATCAGGGTTCACCCAGGGCACTGTTGAGCGAAATCAACAGCTAGCTGTTCTCATGTGAGATATCTGACGCAACATGTCCCCGAGAACGCAGGTTAGAGCGTCAGCGTGGCACGCTGCATCCCGGCGCCTGCGGTCGAAACGCGAAGCCGAGTTCGGCACAGAGGGCCAGCATTGCGCGAAAATTGCCAGCCTCTCATCCGGGGACATTTGGTAGGCGCAGCATCCGTTGCACCGAGCCAGCGCGGAACCACGATCACAGCCCAAATCGAGGCCGCGAGAAAGACCGTTCGAACCTGCGGACGGGATCACGGCGCCCGACTGACCCCGGTTGAACCGCTGACATCGTTTCAGCGGTTCATGAGCGCGACGGGAGCTTTAATCCAGATTTAACTGGATCGATGGGGCGCTATTCGTGCGTAATCTGACCTTCGGGCTCGTGCGGGCCGGGAGATACGATCCTGAACTCGTCCCTCGTTGGAGGAATCATGGTGGCCGGTTTCCGAAATGCATCCAATGTCACGCGGCCTTCCTTTTTCGCCTCTTTGGGTTCTTCGGGTTTGTCAGCGGGTTTCACGAGAATCTCCTTGAATGAAAATACTTGATAATTGTACCCGGGAAATTCCGGCGGACATTGATGTCGATCAATGGCAGATTGCGCTTACTTGCCGGAGCGAACCTTATTCAACGCGAGATCAGGCGGCGGAAACGTTCTGAAATGCGGCCCGCTGCCGAGTGCCGTCGGCCGGGCGCGTTGGGGAATGTTTCGCGCAGCCCGGAGTCCAGCCGGCAAACGCCGCGATGAACCAGGTCATCCCCAGCGCGACGGCGACGCCGATCAGGGTCCAACCCGCGAGTTCCTGTTGGTCCAGCCGGTACCAGGCGCAAAGGCGGGTCGGTGCACCGAGATAGAGGCCACCAATGGCCGCCAGCTTTGGAATGAAATTGGCCCAGATGAATGCGCGCCCGAGCGGCGGCATGCGCCGCCAACTCCAGCCCAATGGTATCCCCGCCACTAACGGCAGGGTGAGGAATTTCACGAGGTCGATCCGGGAATCGCCGATGGCCTGGTCGAGCGCCCGCGGCAACATCCAGAATGACGTCACGAACACGACTGCCAGGATGCCAGGAATTCCGAGCCAATCGGCCTCGGCGAACCAGCGCGGTTCAAAGCGGCCCGCGGCAACGAAAACGCCGAGCGCGATCAGGAGCGGCATCTGCACCGCCATGTGCAGAGCCATGTTGCTCTCCAGGCCGCCGCGAACAGGTGTGAGCCAAAGGATCAGCCAGAATCCGCAGGCGGCGAGAAGGCGATCACGCGCACTCACGGTGTGGCGACGTCGAGTGCCGCCGTGGTGAGCCGCGCCGGTCCATCGGGATCGAGAATGCGGACAAGGCGGCCCCGGGCATCGATCATGTAAACGGCATCGTTGTGAGTAAAACCGCCCATTCCATCCGGGATGACGACAACCCCGAAGCTTCTCAACAAGGCGGCGCGGTCCCGGGCACCGGCGGGCGCGGCAATGCGCCACCGCGCCGCCACTGCGCCGTAGCGCTCGCCGTAACGGCGCAGGTCCTGCTGGTTGTCAGCCGGATCAAAGCTGATACTGATCAGATCGATCCGTGCGCCGGATCGACTCGCCTTCACAGATTGCTGCACGCGCGCCAGATCGTCTCCCAGCACGCCACAGATCGTCGGCAGCGCGTATAGATGAAGTCCACCAGCACCGTCCGGCCGTGGTATGCGCTGAGCGTGAACGGCGTACCGTTCTGGTCGGCCAGCCGCGCATCCGGCAGGATTTCCGGTGTCCGTTCGACGGACAATTGCCGCGCGCCGGCGCTGGTAAAGGCGCGGAAACCATCGGTCTCAAGATCAAGCGCAGCGATTCCGGCCGAGAGCACAAGAGCAAGCAGAACGGGAAAGCCGCCGCCCATCATGCGGGATCTTGCACACTGGCGGCGGTCCTCATGCCGGCAAAGAATCGCGCCAACAGAATCAGGGCGCCGGCGATCACGACGCCAGCTCCGACCGATCCGAGCCGGTCATAAGGCAGCCATTGTGCAACATGCGAGGCGTAACGGCGAGGTACGCTAGCACTTCCGGCCATGAGAAAGGCGAGAACGAAAACGATGCCGCCGCCCGCATATAACCAGTAGCCAAGCCAGGCAACGCCATCGCGCGGTCGTGGATTGGTGAGATACATCATGAAGCCGAGCACCATCGCAACCATTCCGAGCAGCAGGTAGGTATGGAAATGGCCCGGCACCCATTGCGTGTTATGCATGACGCTGTTGACCGCGATCGTGCCGTCGGCGATCGCAGGGATGACGCCGATCGACCAGCCGGCAACGCCAAGGAAGACCAGCGCCGCTGCCGGATTCCAGCGCAATCCGGAGCGGTGGACAACGGTCAGCGTCCCGAAGGCGGTGACCAGGAGTACAGGCAGGCCGCTCAGCCACGAAACGACCTGCCCGGCGATCAGCGCCCACGTCGGCATCACGAAGTCCATCAGCAGGTGATGGGTATAGACAGTGAGTACGAAGGCGGTTGACAGCACCCAGGCCAGATAGAATGCCCAGTTGGTCTTCCACGGCCGGTGGCTGTAGACCGGCAGGATTTCGTACACCGCAATCACCGCCATGTAGATCGTCGCGTTGATGAACACATGGCCGAAGAAATAGATCATGTTTTTCGCAAGAAGTGCGTTCAACGTGAAGCTCGGCACATAAAGATTGACCAGCGATACGATCAACACCGCGGCGCCGAAAGCGATGCCGAGAATATTGACGATCAGCACCATGGTCGATGCAGTGACCGCAGGCGGCGGTCCGTATTTGGCGTCCTTCAGACCGAAGGCTTGCTTCACTCCGAGCGCAGCACCGAGTCCGCCATAGACTGAAAGAATGCCGCGGGCGATATCGAGGTAGAGCAGCAAAAAGCCTACCCCGATGAAAATCAGCCCGATGAGATAAGACGCCGCCGCATTGACGGACCACAATCCTCCGGAATGCGCCGGCAACGGGAACAGGAATGTCCAGCCGGCGCCGAATCCGCCGATGAAGCCGGCGCCGAGAATCAGCGCCGCACCGATGATGAAGAACACGAGATTTACAAGGAAGACCGCGGTTGAGACCGGCACGTGCTGGCGCACGAAATGCCACATCACGGCGGCGCCACTCAAGGCAGCAATACCGACCATGCCGGCGCCATGCACGGTCATGACCATGTAGAAGAAATCCGGTTGCACCGCGATCCAGTTGGCCTGGGCCAGCCGCATTGTCAGGCCCAACAGCATCATCAACAGCAGAACTGTCCCCGATACCGCCAGATAGGCGAGTACGGCGGCGCGCGGGCTTACCGCGGCGCGCTCTGCGGTGGCAGTCATGGTCATGGTGTAACCTTGATTTCGGCTTTCATTTCGTGGTGGGCGACGCCGCAATATTCGAGGCAGAGCACCTGATATGTGCCGGGCGTGGTGAAGGTGTAGCGCAGAATATTCGTGTAGCCGGGCATTGCCTGCGTCTGGGCGACAATGTGGAATTGCGGATCGTACAGCGCAAAGCCGTGATTCACGTCCTTGCTGGTGACGCGAAACTCCGCCGTCTGGCCGACTTTGAAAGTGCTGGGGGTGATCGCCCACGCCCACTGCGCGGCGACGGCCTCTGCCGGCTGCACCGCTGCCCCGGTCAATTGCGGACGCACGTTGACGTATGGCAGCTCACGAAGCGTCTGGTAATTGGTTCCGATCAGAACCGCGAGGGCCAGTCCAAACAGCCACACGCGCATCCGGTATGCGGCATCGATGACCGGGCCGTAATTGGCAATCGCAAACCTGGCCCCGGCTGCAACCCAAATGAATACCAGGGCAAGGCATCCCATAAGAACGATCGAAACGCTCCACACCACATTCTGGATCATGGCGCCCTCCGATAGAAATGCATTTTGCCCGCAAGTGCGAATACCAGCACATGCACCGGGCTGGCGGACACATTATAGAACGGTGTTTCGTAACCGCTCATCTGTTTGTGGCGCACTCGCCGATAATTGATTTCATCCAAAGCTCTGCGATGATGATCTGGATGAAAACCCTCAAGCTGGGGTGACGGATGCCACTTTAAACGGGCGCTGGATACCGTCATGCTCGGTGATCGAGACATAGGCGCCTGGCGTCAGGGAGTGGCGATCGAGTTTAAAGAATGGCTCGTCGTCATCTGTGCTGCGGCCGTCGTAATCAAAGCGCCAGCCCCTCCCGACATGGCGCAACATTCCGGTTTCGGTTTCCTCGCCGGCAAACCGCGTCACCCGGCAAAAATTCCTGAACTTTTTCCAGTCGTCCGAATCGATGTGGCCGCTGATGTTGATTGGCGCGATGAACTCGTAGGCATGTCCGGAATTTCCCTCCGGATATTCCGCGGTGCGTGCAAGTTCGAGCCGGACGCGCTTCAGACTGGCGGTCATTATTCATCTCCTTCCGCGAGCGCCGAGATGCCGTCGCTGTCGCATATGATCAATTCATGGGTGTTGGGGAGATCGATCAGGCGGCTGCGCTTCATTGAGGTCAGCATGCGGCAGACGGTCTCGATGGTCAGGCCGAGGAAGTCGGCGATGTCCTGGCGGCTCATCGGCAGATCAATGCGCGATTCATCTTCCGCGCCGGCCCGTTCGACCAGCATCACGAGAAAAGATGCGACTTTTTCTTTTGCCGTTTGCCGGCCCAATGTCACGAGATGGTTTTGCACTTCCTTGACGCGCCGCGCGAGCAAAGAACCGAAGAACCGGCGTAAGCACGGCCGCTCGTCGGTCATTCTTTCAATTTGCCGCCGCGGGTAGCAGATCACGACCGTGTCGTCCGCCGCTTCCGCGGTGAAGCTGTGTTCATCCATTGCCATGAAGCTGAAGAAATCGCCGGGCAGAAGAAACTGCGCGATCTGCCGCCGGCCATCGGCGGTGTGCTTGCACAGGCGCACGGCGCCGCTGGCGACGCTGTAGGCGTAATCGGCCGGATCACCTTCATTGAAAATCGTTTCGCCGCGTGAGTAGCGGATTTTCGAACCGCTGCGCCGAAGCACGGCCAGATCATCCGCTGCACTGTGATCGGATGCGGGCGTGGCCGCCGGCAGTGGCCAGTAGCGGGAGGAAATGGAGGGTGTGACGGCTTCGACCAGCGACATTGGGATTTCCTGCGGTTCGTTGCGACGCGTGCAGACTGCATGAGCGCAGGGCGGCCGAACATTCAGGAATTCTGCGTAGGTGAAACTACTTATTGGGCGCCTCGGCGGCGGCATCCCACGCACTAAAAATGGCTTCGCGATTTTCTTAACGCGCGTGGGGCTCCGAAGCCGCGCTCGGCTACAGCCCGCTTTCTCGCTCCTCGCTGCTAGGGATTACTCCTTATTTTGCGGTGGCCGGGGGTCACCTAGGTTGCGGCATCTTTCCAGGAGGCCGCCGATGCGCCAGCAACATCATACGGTTTACATCGTGGACGATGATGATGATGTGCGCGACTCGCTGCGTGCGCTTCTGGAATCGTGCAATTTCACTGTCCTGGATTTCAGCTCGGCCGGTGATTTCCTGATCGCGCGGCGAAAGCGCGATGGCGATTGCCTGCTGCTCGACCTGCATATGCCGCAGATCGACGGCATTACCGTGCTGGCGCAGATGCGGGCCGAAGGATCGGAACTGCCGGCGATTGTCATCACCGGGCGCAGCGATCCGGCGCTGAAGCAGCGCGCATTGCAGAACGGCGCCTTTGCGCTGTTCGACAAACCGGTACCGGAAGATGTGCTGTTGAATGCGATCGATTGCGCCATCGCATCGCGTGCAATGGAATGTCATACCTCCGCGGGTCAGATTTCATGAAGCGTGCAGCTGCATTGGCCGGCGTCGTGCTGGCGGTGGGATTACTGGCGTCGCCCAGCCCGGCGTTTCCGGGAATTCCAGTCTCGGCCTTGCCGCAAATTCAGGGCGTTCCGACACTTGCACCGGTGATCAAAGCCGTGGCGGCGAGCGTGGTCAGCATCACGGTGAGGGCTCCCGTTTCCGGCAATCAGCCGGGGGGCGCTGCGGATGTGCTGGACGATGCGCTGATGCGCGGCCTGCTCCAACTGCCGGTCGCACCGCAGTATCGCACTTTCGCAGCGGGTTCGGGCGTCATTATCGATGCGGCGAAGGGCTACATCGTGACCAATTATCACGTGGTCAAGGATGCGGAAGAGATCAATATCGATCTGGTGGACGGGCGCCATTTCACGGGCAAACTGGCGGGTGCCGATCCGGATACCGATATCGCGCTGATCCAGATCGGCGCCGCCAATCTGTCGGGCATTCCGCTCGGCGATTCGGATGCGCTGAATGTCGGCGATTTTGTCCTCGCAATCGGCAACCCGTTCGGCATCGGCCAGACCGTGACGTCCGGAATCGTCAGCGGGCTGAACCGCAACCATATGGGTCTCGAGGGCTACGAGGATTTCATCCAGACCGATGCCTCGATCAATCCGGGCAATTCGGGCGGGGCCCTGGTGAACTTGCGCGGCGAACTCATCGGCATCAACACGGCGATTGTCGATGCGATGGGCGGCAATGCCGGCATTGGTTTTGCGATTCCCGTCAATATGATACGCGCGATTTCCCTGCAGCTGGAGAAATTCGGCTCGGTCGAGCGCGGTGAACTCGGCTTTGAGATGGCGGCATTGACACCGGAGGCGGCAAAGAAATCGCACGTGCCGGCCGGAAGCACGGGTGTCGTTGTCACCAAAGTCGATGCGCATTCGGCTGCCGAAGGTGCCGGACTGAAGCCGGGCGATGTCGTCACCGCAATTGGCGCCGCACCGGTTCAGAACGTGCCGGATCTGAGGAACCGGCTCGCCGTCCTGCGGGTTGGCGATATGGTCGAGCTGACCGTCTTGAGGGGAAGCCGCAGAATTTCACTGCGCGCCGTCATCGACGAGCCGTCCTGGCGGGCCATAGATGGCAATGAGATTGCCGAATTGCTCGATGGTGCGGTGTTCACCAACACGGCTTTCGGCGCCGATCCCAAGGGCGTGCAGGTTGCGACGGTGCGGAGCGGCAGCAACGCGTGGGCCTCGGGATTGCGCGAGGGCGATATCGTTACGTCGGTCAGCAATCAGCGTGTGATTGGCCTCGATCAATTCGTGACCGAGGCAGGAAAAGCGGTTGAAAGAATGAATCTCGACGTGGTCCGGCACGGCGAGAAGCTGCTGCTGCAAATCCGGATGAGCCAAAGCAAAGCGGGTTGAGAGATACCACACCGGATCAGCGGCTGATTGAGGAGATTTCAGAATGCGCAGACACCTCGTCGTTTTGGCAGCTTCGGTTATGATCGCCGGGCCCGCATTCTCCCAGGAATCCGGCAGCGTGATGCAGGGTCAGGAATTGGCCCGGACTGTTTGCGCGGAGTGTCATGCGGTGGCGCCCGGCGCGATCCGTTCGCCCAATGCGCATGCGCCGACATTCGACAGCATCATGCGCATGCCGGGCATGACGCCGATGGCCATCCGCGTCTGGCTCCAGAGCGCGCATAAAGAAATGCCGAACATCATGCTGAGCCGGGATGAAACCGACAACGTGATCGCATATCTGGCATCGCTGAAGGCGGGCGGCGCGGAGCGGTGAGTTGGAGTGCGTGGGGGCCGGGATTGAAAGAGCGTCGTCACAGTTCCGATACGCGCGCGGCCGATTCCAGGTCCCTTCACTAGCGCATCGGCGGACGGACCAGGGGACGTTGCGTCAGTAGCCATTCCCGCCGTGTGGCAAGCTCAGCCCATATCTCGGCCAGTTTTAAATAGCTGGCTCGCATCTCTGGACAGGCCGTCGCATCGGCCGCGTCCTGGCAATGAGTGGCTTCTCCCAAATAATATCTGAGCGTTCGCACGCGCGCCTCCTGCCTTTTGCGAGCGGGAGTGCGTGAGACCTCTTACGGGGAGGCCTTTTGTCTCTCAGCCGCCGGTGCCCATGAACGACATACCAGCGATGGAAGACTACCTATTCCTTTCGAGCAGCCTCGTCGAGCCATATTCACATTGGCGCTGCGTTGCCGATCACCCGGGTGCTTTTGTCCTTGAGGTCCGTGCGGCGTGAGAAGAGTATGCCACGGGGGCATTGCGGGGCGCGATGGATGGGCACTACGAGAAGGCAATCGAATACCGGCAGAAGGCAGAAGAACTCAGGTCACTGCTCATTGACATGAAGGACCAGAATACGCGCGATATGCTTGAGCAAATTGCTGCCGGGTATGATCGTCTCGCGGCCATTCAGGAGAATCTCGGAAAGTTCTGAGACCAGGTCAGACCTTCCGGGTCGCTATATTTGGGTTTGGTTTGCAAAGTACATAAATCCCCTGAACGGGAGTTGAGAAATCGCGTAAATGCGGGCGCGCCGCCTCTCCCACAACGGGAGAGGCGAATTCTGATTTAGATCAATGCGGATTCGACAGATGAGGTCATACTTCATTGAAGACTGAATCGGTGGAGGTGGCGATGACAAACGTACCGGTTGATCTTCACAAACTGCCGGAGATTCCCGAACCGTGGACATGGCGCGACACGCTGTGGTTCACCGTCTGGGGACTGGTGATGTTCAGCGTGCTGTTCGCATTCATGTTCTCGCTGGGGAATATGTGAGCAACCCCGCCAACGAGAGTCTGGCCGAAGGACGTAAGCGGCCCGACCTCAATTCGCCGAGTTGCAACAGGGGGTGATGATGTCAAGTAATATTGGAGTCATCGATCGAGTCGTTCGCATTGCAATTGGTGTGGCACTGTTGATGTTTGCAATTCCCATCGGCTTTCCGCCTGTCGACTGGAATTGGATTGGCTGGATCGGCGTCATTCCTATTCTGACGGCCTTTATTGGCGTCTGTCCCGCCTACACAATTTTCGGATTCTCAACGCGGCCGCGCGACAGAAAAGCAGCATGAGCGACAGCGGGGTAACGGTTGTTTCCGAGACTGGAAACGGGCCGTATACGGAGCTTGTCCTTGCCGGAAAGCATGTCATGGCAGCGGATGAACCGGAGGCGCTCGGCGGGCGCGATTCAGGAGCATCTCCGTATCAGTTTCTGATGGCGGCGCTTGGCGCCTGCACGGCAATGACATTGCGCGGCTATGCCCTTCGCCACGGATGGCCGGTCGGCAAAATCACCGTACGATTGCGGCATAAAAAAATCAGCATTGAGGATAAAAAGGTCGACCGCTTCGAACGTGAGATCGACTGTGCCGGCCCGCTGACCGCCGAGCAGCAATCGCGCATGCTTACGGTTGCCGAGGCTTGTCCGGTCAGTCAAACCTTGCAGCGCGGCTCGCTTGTGGCGTCGCAGCTAACCTCAGTGGCAGCGCCGGTCGAGGGGCATGCAATTGCAGCACCACCAGCCATGATAGAGGCGTGACCCGCTGTCCCTGCGCAAGCCACCCGTATGGGAGCGTGCTGCGGAAGCAAAGGGGCTGACGTGATCGGGCGATTCATCCCGCGGGATCATCTGCCGCGGCGGCGGCGAGGCGCGCGGTGTGGAGCGCGATCTGCCCGTCCTCCAGCGATGGCAGCGTCAGCGTTCTTCCGATGTTCAGGAACCGAAGTGCTTCCGAGATTGACGCTCGAATCGCTCCATCGTGCTCGCCGATGCCGCCGGTGAACACCAGGACATCAATGCCGCCCAGTGCGGCGGCCATGGCAGCGATGCGTTTGCGCACCGAGTAACAGAACATTGCGATGGCGAGTCTTGCGCCGGGCGATGTCGCGGCGGAACGATGCAATTCCCGCATATCGCTGCTGCCAGCCGAAATGCCGAGCAGACCGGAGCGGCGGTCCACCAGTTGTTCGAGCTGTTCGGCATCAAATCCGTGCTTGCGGATCAGGTAGATCAGGACGCCGGGATCAAGATCGCCGCAGCGGGTGCCCATGATCACCCCGCCGGTGGGCGTCAGCCCCATGCTGGTGTCGATCGAGCGGCCATTTCGCACCGCCGTGATGCTGGCGCCGTTTCCAAGATGGGCAATGACCAGGCGTTCGGGTGCTTGACCGAGTTGCCGCACGATGGATTCGCAGGACAAGCCGTGAAAGCCGAATCTCTCCACGCCTTGTGCGGACAGCTCGCGGGGAAGCGCAAAAATGCGCGCCACATCCGGCATGCCGGAATGAAACGCGGTATCCAGACAGGCCACCTGCGGTATGCCGCGAAAATGGGCTTGCGCATGGCGAATGATGGACAGCGCCGGCGGCACGTGTAACGGCGCAAATTCGGCAGCCGATTGCAGGTGCGCCATCACTGAATCATCGATCACGCAGTGGCTGCGGCAATCCGGGCCGCCATGCACCACGCGATGGCCGACCGCCTGCACGGAAAGACTGAGCCGATCGAGCAGGTTTGCGACGGCGGCCGCAGCTTCGTCCTGATTTGCAATGCTGTTTAGCGGCAGCGGCACCGGATTGCCGGCGCGGTCATTTGCGCGGATTGTGCCGGTCGTACCGCGCGATTCGGCCTCGCCGGAGAGAACCGCGGTGACGGCGTTGCGCGCTGCGTCATACACGCCGAATTTCAGCGATGACGAACCGCTGTTCAGGGCAAGAACGCGCAAAGGCTACAGTTCTCCATTCTCAAAAGTGGACCAATCCCCCCTCCGTCGCTTCGCGACCACCCTCCCCCGTAAACGGGGGAGGAAAACAGCCGGGTTAGGCGAACCAGCGCCAATTGCAGATTTCCGGCAGGTCCGCGCCATGCTCGCTGATATAAAGCTTGTGGCGCTGAATTTGTGTCCAGTAGCGCTGGGTAGCCTCGTCCACCAGATGTGACAATCGCGGAACGCGGCGGATCGCGTCCAGTGTCAACTGGTAGCGGTCGAGATTGTTGAGAACCACCATGTCAAATGGCGTGGTCGTGGTGCCTTCCTCGCGGTAACCGCGCACATGGAAATTGTCGTGATTGCGCCGGTTATAGGTCAGCTTGTGGATCACCGGCTGATAGCCATGAAAGGCAAAAATCACCGGAGCGCCGCCGAATAAAGCATCGAAGTCACCGTCCTGCATGCCATGCGGGTGGTCGCGTTGCGACTGCAGGCTCATCAGGTCGACGACGTTGACGACGCGGATGCGGATGCCGGGAACATATTCGCGCAGCAGCATCACCGCGGCGAGGGTTTCGAGCGTCGGGACGTCGCCACAGCAGGCCATGACCACATCGGGCGCATCGGGTCCGATGCTGGCCCACTCCCAGATGCCGGCGCCGGCGGCGCAATGCGCGACCGCTGAATCCATGTCCAGCCACTGCCATTCCGGCTGTTTTCCGGCGACGATCAGGTTGATGTAGTTGCGGCTGCGCAAGCAGTGATCGGCGACCGAGAGCAGACAGTTGGCATCCGGTGGAAGATAAATGCGGACAATCTCGGCCCGTTTGTTGGCGACATGATCGATGAATCCCGGATCCTGATGCGAGAAACCGTTATGGTCCTGACGCCAGACATGGGACGTCAGAAGATAGTTCAGCGACGCAATCGGCTTGCGCCACGGAATGGCTTTGCTTTCCTTGAGCCATTTGGCGTGCTGATTGAACATGGAGTCGACAATGTGGATGAATGCCTCGTAGCAGTTGAACAATCCATGGCGGCCCGTGAGGAGATAACCCTCGAGCCAGCCCTGGCAGCAATGTTCGCTTAAGACTTCCATCACGCGGCCGTCGCGGCCGAGTTTTTCATCGACCGGTTCGATGTCGGCCATCCAGGCGCGATCAGTGACGTCGAACACGGCCTGCAGCCGGTTGGAGGCGGTTTCGTCCGGTCCGACGAGACGGAAATTCCGGGCCTGGGAATTGAGCGCGATGATGTCGCGCAGGAACTTGCCCAACACTGCGGTAGACTCAGCCTGCAGCGTACCGGGCGCGTCGAATTGGAGCGCATATTCGCGAAAATGCGGCAGTGCCAGTGGGACCATCAGTTCGCCGCCATTGGCGTGCGGATTTGATCCCATGCGGCGATGGCCGGTCGGTGCGATCGCGGCATATTCTTCCCGGAAATGGCCGTGTTCATCGAACAGCTTTTCGGGTTGGTAACTCCGCATCCACTGTTCGAGCTGACGCAGATGCTCGGGATTCTCGATGTTGAGCAGCGGCACCTGATGCGCGCGCCATGTGCCCTCCACCGGTTTGCCATCGACGAATTTGGGACCGGTCCAGCCCTTCGGCGTGCGCAGGACAATCATCGGCCAGCGCGGCCGTTGCATTGAACTGTTCGCCGCCGACCGCGCCACGTGCTGTATTTCCTGAATCTCCGCCAGCACCTTGTCGAGCGCCGCCGCGAAGAGTTGATGCATTGTGGGGGGATCGCTGCCTTCGACAAAATGCGGCTCATAACCATAACCGCGGAACAGGTCGCGCAATTCATTATGGCTGATGCGCGCCAGCACCGTGGGATTGGCGATCTTGAATCCGTTGAGATGAAGAATCGGCAGCACCGCTCCGTCGCGCGCCGGATTGAGAAATTTGTTGGAATGCCAACTGGTGGCGAGCGCGCCGGTTTCAGCTTCGCCGTCACCGATGACGCAGGCGACGATCAGGTCCGGATTGTCGAATGCCGCGCCGTAGGCGTGCAGCAGCGAATAACCGAGTTCGCCGCCTTCATTGATCGAGCCCGGCACTGTGGCAGCGACGTGGCTCGGAACTCCATAGGGCCAGGAGAATTGCCGGAACAGCCGGTGCAATCCAGCGCGGTTCCGTTCGATGTCGGGATAATGTTCCGTATAGGTGCCTTCGAGATACACACTGGAAATGACGCCGGGCCCGCCATGCCCAGGGCCGGTGACAAAGATCATGTTCAGATCGTTGTCCTTGATCAGCCGGTTCAGGTGCACGTAAATGAAGTTGAGGCCGGGCGTTGTTCCCCAATGTCCGAGCAGCCGGGGTTTGATGTCGGTGTGTTGGAGCGGCCGCTCCAGCAGCGGGTTTTCCTTCAGATAGATTTGCCCGACGGAAAGATAGTTGGCGGCACGCCACCAGGCATCCATCTTGTCCAGCTGTTCGGGCGATAGCGGACCCTGCATGGGAACTCCATTGCGGCGAGCGATCTGTCCCGCGGGAGTTTAAACGGCTGATTGTCAAAAACGTGCATTGAGGGCGATGGTTTTCGGAAGTCACACCGCGCGTGCCCGGGCGCCGAGGTCCTGCCGGTAAACCTTTGTCAACTCGCTGTGCCCAAAGACATTGGTGTAATCAACCACGGAAATCCATTCCGGGACTATGCGAATGAGCGGCGCCATCGCCGGGTTGGGATTGCCCAGGGCATTGAATGCGGGATGTCGCTTCAGGAACATCTCCCAGACATGGTCGAAGTCCCTTCTGTCGGCCACAAATTCCGCCCGTGCCGCCATCGAAATCCCCCGAATCTGGTTTGCTTGAGTGAATTCACCGGCAATGGCGATGGATAATCTCGGGTCATGCCGGATGTTCCGGTATTTCTGGCCCACACGCGCAATGAACGCGAAC
This sequence comes from uncultured Bordetella sp., assembly GCA_964446945.1. Lineage (GTDB taxonomy): Bacteria > Pseudomonadota > Alphaproteobacteria > Micropepsales > Micropepsaceae > CAIYRG01. The sequence continues at coordinate 12,493 of CAYUQO010000025.1, read as the reverse complement.
AGCACGATTCCGTCATTGACATAGCTCACCGTGGTGGCCTGCGGCCAGCCATCCGGTCGATTGGTGGCCAGCGTCAGGATCTTGTGGCGATCGAGAAAGTCGACAATGAAATCGTGCAGTTCGGCCTTCATAGGGCGCCTACTCTCAGAAATGTTCCCCGCGGCGAAACGGGCCAAAGCGGGTTGAAGCGGTGACCAGATAGGCGGTGGACCATCCGATCAGAATGAATCCATTGACCCCTTCAAGCGATGCGAGCAGCCGCCACGCAGGTTTGACGGCCATATCGACGCTGCCGGTCGTGGCAAATGTAGCGGTGGAGAAGAAAAGTGCATCTTCCAGCCGCGTGAGCGCACCGACGAGCATGAACATCGCGGCCCAAAGCCAGATTTCGATCGCATGAATGAAGAAGATGCCGAGCACGACTGTGACCATGGCGATGGCCTTGCCGAACGAATGAGTATCGAAATGCAAGGTTCGCGTGATGACCGGCATGTGACGTGAGACCATGATCAGGCCGAAACTGTGAATCAGGACTGTCATCGATACGAGCAAGCTGCCCAATCCGAGATTCGCGCCCATGCGGCGTCAGGCCCTGCCGGCGTAACGCATTTCGAGACGGATCTGATGCTGATTGAGGCGGAATGCGAGATCGCCGTCGCGCCAGACTTCGACGCGGTCGATCTGCGGTGAGTCGCGCAATATGTGAGACACCAGGCCGCGTGCTTCGGCATCTGTGTCTGCGTGCAGGATGTTGAAACGCGGCTGCGGCAGCTTCGCAAGGAAGAACCAGCATTTATAGGGCGTCATCGCACACTCACTTGTTTTGTCATGAAGAAATAATCGTTTGGCACTCCGCTGCGCATTGATTTGCATCAAGCACGTTACGTCACCGCGAATTTGCGGAGACCTTCTGCTGCGTATCGCTCCGGGATCGGCAATCCCGTCCCGGAGTCGCTGCCAAAGATCAGTCCTTGCCCGGAGCAGGCGCCGGGGCTTTGGGCGACGGTTGGTCACCCAACATGGCTTTCGCCTGCTCATAATGGCCGTTGGCGGCGACATCGTCGCCCTCCATGCACTCCATCACGCCGACCTGGAACATGGCGCGCGCGGCGGGCAAATTGGGCGAGCCGGATTTGTTGTCGATGAGCGCGCTCACCTCATTGCCGGCCTTGCGGCAGTCCATGGCCGGAGCGGCAGGATTGCGGGTGGTGGCGGTCGCGGCAAGCGCAGCACTGCAGAGGGTCAAACTGGCCAGAGCCGCAGTTGCGATGGTCATTGCGATGCGCATGTTCTTTCTCCTCAATTTTGTCCGTGAAGCTTACGGCCGTGCCGCGCGCAGGATTTGATCCCGGTCAAACCGCTTGGGCGCTGCGTATAGGTACTTTTACGTAGCTGCCGTTGTGCTGATTTTTGCGTGAGGGCTGACCGGGTTTGACCTGAATCAATCAGGCGCGGCGGCTGAAATTTATTCTGCCGCCACAACGCAACAGCACGGCACAGGAGAGGTGAATGAAAACCGAACAGTCATTGCGCAAATTTTCCGGCGAGCCGCTGGCATTCCTGCCCGACGCGCCGGTGCGACTCGTTCCCGCAGCACCGGCTGTACCGGCTGCGTTGCGGCATCCTGGCACACGCTATGTCTCATCGCGACTGTCTGCTCCGGGTATCTACGCCGATGTCGTGCCCAGCGTGTACGGAGCATTCATTGTGTCGTGGATGTGTTTCCTGGCGATATTCGTGGTTACTTTCGCGTCCAGTGCGACAACCCTGTTTATGCTCGCGCTCGTCGGTGTTTACGCGCTGATGTTCTTCGGTGTGCCGATTGTCATGATCCGCCTGGGTGCAAGAGAGAAATGGTATGGTCCCCGTTTGGCGGAGTTTGTGCGCGCCAAAGTGCAGACGATTTATGGTCCGGTGAGCGGCATGGACGCGCTGATCCAGGTGATCCTGGTTCCGGCCTGCCTTACCATTGGCGGTATCGGCATCGCGCTCGCGGTGGCAGCGGCACGCGCGGCCTATTCCTGACAAGCTGGTCCCCAAATGCATGATGTGATCATTGCCCGGGCATTGCATGTCGTTTCCGTGGTGATCTGGATCGGCGGCTTGTCCATGGTGACGACAGTGGCGCTTCCCGCACTGCGCGGGGGCGCCCTCGGGTCCGATCCGATGCTGGCATTTCAGGCGATCGAACGGCGCTTTGCCTGGCAGGCACGGGCAGCGGTTCTGCTTGCCGGCATCAGTGGGTTGTATATGAGCTGGCGGCTCGATCTGTGGGGCCGGTTCCGCATTGCAGGCTTCTGGTGGATGCACGCCATGGTGTGCCTGTGGCTGCTGTTCAGTCTCATGCTGTTCGTTGTCGAGCCGTTGGTTGCACGCCGGCAGCGGAAGATGCCCGATGCGCGGCCGCCCGGCGCCGCGCTCAACTGGCTCCAGCGCGGGCACTGGCTGTTGCTGGTGCTGAGCATCATCACCGTTCTCGGTGCGGTCGCCGGAAGTCAGGGCTGGACAATCTTCTGAGCCGTTGAACCGGCGCGCGATCGCGCTGCCGAACGATGAAACCGTGCAGCATTTGATTCAGGTCAATATCCCGCAGGCGCTGCGGGTTACGCTGTTTCATCAAACAACCTCTTATTCGGAGAAGCGTGATGAGCAATGTCAGCAGCGAAACCAATCACCCGGCCGAAGACGCGAACGGCGTTCCGGCCAAACCGGCAAGCAACATGCTGCAAATCGTGGTTGTTGCGATTGTCGGCGCAGCGCTTGCTCTGCTCATCGCCTACCAGTTTTTCGGCTGCGCGGCCTGTTACGGCCACCCGAGCATTTGAAGCTGAGCAGGATCTTTCATCTGCGATGCGCGGCGTATCACCGGCGCGCATCGCGATCTCGCGTCAGTACGCCAGCCAGATGAACAGCCGCAGCGTGTTGTTGTCGGAAGCGTTATGCCCGGCTCCGTCAAAATTCGTAGCTGCCCCGTTGAAGCAGCCATAGATGGTGTATTGCAACCCGGTGCGGAGATTGAACCGCCGGCCAAACGGCGAATCGCCATTGGCGAAGGGCGTGAAATCCGCCTGAAGCGTAACGCCGTCGCTGTCGGGCGTGAACGTCCGGTTCGCCGCATAAAGCAGATTGTCGCGAGAACCCCAAAGCACGAAGGGGGATAGCGTGGCACCCAGCATATTGTGCCAGTAGTAAGACATGTCGAGCCGCAGATCGTCGAGAAAACCGTTCTGGTTTTCCGCTGCGCCGGCCGGGAATGATGCGGCCAGGTCTTGCCGCTCATGGACGTAGCGCGCGTTGACCGTGACGGTGTCCGGTCCGGTTGCGAAATACTGGTAAGACGCGTCGAGGCCAAGGTCTGTGTAATGATCGGTGCCGGACGATATTCCAGGCGGGCGCAAGTCGGGCAGGAATGCGAACGCGCCCAGCTCGACATTGGAATCGCCAAAGTCGTCGACATAGGCCGCGCGCAGATAGGGCGCCGCGTGATCGAGCACACCAGTGCCTTCATCCAGATCTACGCCCAGTGTCCTGAGGAACCTGCGGCCGGGCGTCCAGTAAGCGCCCGCCTCGGTGTAGATATGAGAATCCCACCAGCCATACGCAGTCAGTCCCAGGGTGCTTTGCGCCAGTGCGCCGGCGAGCACCGTGCCGGCCGCAGGATGAGGCACCAGATCGGAATCGGAATAGGGAAATCCCCAAGCCGGCAGCGTATTCCACACATCCTGCACCGTGGGAGAATTGTTCAGACTGAGTCCGGCCAGGACATTGGCGCCGAGGATTTGCGCATGTGTGGTTGCGCGCAGGTCGAGATTGTCCCAGGCGACACTGCGGTTGATGCCTTCATAGGTGAATTGCGCAAAGCCGCCGAAATGACCGCCGTCGCCGCCGGCGACGAATGCGCTGATCTGGTCGATGGCAGCATTGTTGTTGACGCCGAAATCGCGCGCCGGAGGAGGCTGATCCTTTTGGGTGTGAACGAAATCCGCGATGGCGACGGCGGAAAGCGGCAGGGTGAATCCGGGTGATGCGCGCAAAGTGTAGCCGCTGAGCTTGAATTCGCGCCCGAACGGTGTGAGCTGCGGGCCAAAGCCGCCGACGTGACATGCGCCGCAGACCTGGCCGGTCTGGGCCGTGAAGGCGGGAAGGGCGACTGCGGGGCCGGTTGCGGTGAATGGGAGTAGCGATATGGCTGTTGCGGTGGCAAAAACTCCGGTGCGGGTCCTCGGCATCGGATCAGTCGGCGGGCAGGGTGGAGAGATAGGCCATGACGTCAGCGACCTGCTGACGGGACAACATGATGCCCGGCATTGGCGGGTGAGGATCCATCAGCCAGGCGCGCACCCAGCGCGGGTCGGCCTTGTTGTCATGCGCGAGGAACGACAGCGGCGGCGCGCCATCGGTTGCGTTCGCCGGGTCCATCGGCGCGTGGCATGCGGTGCAAGAATTGAGCACCAGCTGCTTGCCGGCTTCGGCATTGCCCGGCGGCAGCGCGGCCGCCAACGCCGGAGCGGCTGTCAGCAGCAATGCCGCCGATAATGCCGCGAAAACCTGTTTTCTCATCACCGTTGCCTCCCGGCCGAAAATGCGTCTGCACGTCTCACTTGTAGCTGCGCCGGACGGCCCTATTTTGATCCGTGTCAAATGGCCCTGCGAAAGCGCTGGTGTGGTGGTTTCGAACTTCGCATGATTTCCATATCGAACACGTTTTGCGAAGTTCGAGCCCACGACACCAGAATCAATGATTTGCCAGTGTCCTTTCGATTCTGAAATTCGTATTGCTTCCGATATAGAGATCAAACGAATTTCAGAATCGGGACACTATGTGAGACTGCGTATATGCCGGAAAACCATCAGGACATTCTGTTCCGCATGCTTCTGTCCACCGCGGTGGACGGAATCATTGTGATCGACAGCCGCGGCATCGTCCGTATCTGGAATGAGTCGGCACAGAATCTGTTCGGTTATGCGGCGGATGAGGTTGTGGGCCGCAACGTCAATATGCTGATGCCGTCGCCCTATCACGAAGAACATGATCGTTATCTCGAAAATTACCTCAGTACCAGCCGCAAGAAGATCATCGGCATCGGCCGCGAAGTTGTGGGCCGGCGCAAGGACGGCACGACGTTTCCGATGTATCTGTCGGTCGGGGAGGGGGTCCTGAACGGCGAGCGGATTTTCGTCGGAATCGTCCACGACCTGACGTCGCGCACGATGACGGCGCGCCGGGTTCAGGACCTGCAGAGCGAGTTGCTGCACGTCTCCCGGCTTTCGGCCATGGGTCAGATGACCGCTGCACTGGCGCACGAATTGAATCAGCCGCTCAGCGCGATCATGAATTACATCAGTGCGGCGCGGCGCATGCTGGCCAATGTGCAACACCCGGTTGCCCTGCGGTCATTGGAGCTGATCGAGAAGGCGGTGGCCCAGACCACGCGGGCGGGACAGATCATCCGTCAACTGCGCGATTTCGTCGAAAAGCGCGAAAGCGCGCGAACGGCATGCAACATCAATCTGGTGATCGAGGAAGCCCTGGTCCTGGCATCCATCGCATCCGCCGATCCGAATGTCACGGTGACGACGGAGTTTGAGCCCAATCTGCCGCCGGTGATGATCGACAAGGTACAGATCCAGCAGGTGATCGTGAATCTGGCGCGCAATGCGGTCGAGGCCATGCAAACAGTGAAGCTCCGCAGACTGAAGATCGCGACCGCGCTTTCGCCGGAAGGTGTTCTGGTCTCGGTCTCCGATTCCGGTCCCGGGCTGGCGCCGGAAGTGGCCGGCCGGCTGTTTCATCCGTTTGTCACGACCAAGGACAAGGGCATGGGAATCGGACTTTCAATCTGCCAATCCATTGTCGAAGCGCATGGCGGACGAATCTCGGCCGGCCCGGGCGACATGGGAGGCGCCGAATTCCGCATGTTGCTGCCGGTCGCAAGCGAGGTTTGAGCATGGCGGAGAGCCCGATTCTGATCGTTGACGACGATGCCGATGTCCGCGACTCACTGCGCGCGCTGCTGGAATCATCAGAGTACGTGGTGAATGAGCATGACTCCGCGGCGGGCGTGCTGGCCGATCCGCGGCTGCGGCAGGCCCTCTGCCTGATTGCGGACATACGGATGCCGGCGATGGACGGGTTGCAGCTTCAGGAGGAACTGAATGCGCGCAACATCGGCGTTCCGGTTATCGTGGTGACCGGACATGGCGACGTGCCGCTGGCCGTGCGCGCAATGAAGGCCGGGGCGGTCGATTTTCTGGAAAAACCGTTTGACGAAGAACTGCTGCTGGCGGCGGTGCGGCGCGCCGTGACTGCCGGTGAGCAGTCGCGCACCGCGTCGGAGACAGCCGGGCGTGCCACGCAGCTTGTCGCGCAGCTCACGCCGCGCGAACAGGATGTTCTCAAGCATCTGGTTGCGGGACAGCCCAACAAGGTGATTGCGTACGAACTTTCGATCTCGCCCCGCACGGTGGAAATTCACCGCGCCCATGTCATGGACAAGATGCAGGCGCGCAGTCTTTCGGAACTGATCCGCATGGCGCTTGCCGCGGGTTTGGGCCCGGATAAGGACTAGTCGTATTTTGGGCCGGCGGGTTTATTTCTCGCCGGCGACGATGACGCCCCGTGCGACTCGTTGCGCGCGCTTCTGAAATCGTGCAAGGCTGCGCGAACTCCTCTTCACCTTCGGTTCAGCCACTTCCTGCATGCGATTGCCATCCTTAATTCGCGCCGGGCAAAATCTTTGGCGTGCTCTGGGTCCCGGCACGATCACCGGCGCCGCCGATGATGATCCGAGCGGTATCGCAACCTATTCACAGGCAGGGGCTCAGTTCGGCTATGCGCTGACCTGGACGATGTTCCTGACGCTGCCGTTCATGGCCGCGATACAGATCATCAGTGCCTGGATCGGCTGGCGAACGAAAAACGGGCTCATTCGGAACATCGCCCGTCAATTGCCGAAACCCATTGTGTACGGCCTGGTCATCCTGCTCGTCGCCGCAAACACGATCAATATTGCCGCCGATCTTGCTGCCATGGGTGCATCGCTTGGGCTTCTGGTGAGCGGCCCGACGATCATTTTCGCGATGGCGTTTGGAGTTGGCTGTCTGTTGGCGGAGATTTTCATCCCGTACCACACCTATGCGGGTTATCTGAAATTCCTGACTCTGGTGCTTCTGGTCTATGTCGCGGCGGCGTTCAGCGTCAGCGTTCCGTGGGGACGTGTTGCAGTGGCGACATTCTTTCCGCATTTTGCCGCCCGTTCCGAGGTTCTGCTGACGATTGTCGCCGTGTTCGGCACCACCATCAGCCCCTACATGTTTTTCTGGCAGGCGTCCCAGGAAGCCGAAGAATCCCGGTTAAGCCATGGCAGGAGGCAGAATTTCGCGGCGCATCCGGCCAAATCGCAATTCCGGCACATCTCGACCGACACCTGGGTCGGCATGTTTTTTTCAAATCTGATTGGCTTTTTCATCATTGTGACGACCGCGGCGAGTCTGAATGCCCATGGCATCACGAAAATCGATACGGCAGCACAGGCTGCGGAAGCGCTGCGGCCCATCGCCGGAGAACTGACTTTCGTGCTGTTCGCCGCGGGAATTATCGGCACCGGCCTTCTGGCCGTTCCGGTGCTTGCGGGCGCGGCAGCCTATGCCGTCGCCGAAACATTCGGGCTGAAGGGCAGCCTGGAATTGCCGGCAAACCGGGCCATCGGCTTTTACGCCATCGTCGGTTCATCGACTCTGGCCGGCGCCGCATTGGCGGCAACCCGCATCAATCCGATTGCGATGCTGTTCTGGTCGGCCGTGATCAACGGATTCGTCGCCGTCCCGATCATGCTGGCCATGATGATCGTGGTTTCGAGTCCGCACGGCAGGCAGATATTCAGTTTTCCGCGTTGGGTTCGCGTGCTTGGTTGGCTTGCGACATTCATGATGGCGCTCGCCGTCGCAATGCTGCTGTGGCTGAGCCTATAGGCGCGGTATAATGCGGCGGCTGCCGGATTGGCCGGCAGTATTTCCTTTGGGGGGAATGCGCCATGACTGCTGAACTGATGTATCTCGTGTGGTCGGTCGCGTTGACATTCATCATCATGCTGATCGCCATGCTGGGCGCCACTGCGGAAGTTGGCTTGCCCAAGCTTGCCGGCAATCGCGAGGACATGCCGCGGATTGGCGGCTGGGCGGGACGCGCGACGCGCGCGCATCTGAACATGCTGGAGAGCCTTGTGCTGTTCGCGATTCTTGTCCTGGTTGCGCAGGCCGCGAATATCCACAACGGCAGCACATTGCTGGGCGTTCAGCTGTTTTTCTGGGGCCGCGTTGCGCATGCGGTGATCTATATCGCGGGCCTTCCATGGTTGCGCACGGCGGCCTGGGCGGTGTCGGTGGCCGGGTTGATCATGCTGTTTGCCGCGGTCATCTGACGCTTCGTCCGGCAGGACCGGAACGAAACTGTGGGCGTTTACACTTTATGCCGCGGATTATGATCACGGATGAGATTTCAATCGACGAGAGTGAACTCGCGGAGTCATTCATTTTGTCGAGCGGACCGGGCGGGCAGAACGTCAACAAGGTGGCGAGCGCGGTGCAGCTTCGATTCGACGCCGGCGGTTCGCCATCGCTGCCGGATCGGGTGAAGCAGCGGCTGCTGCAGCTCGCGGGCAAGCGCGCCACCCGCGATGGCGTATTGATTCTGGTGGCGCGGAGTTCGCGGCGGCAGGAGCGCAACCGGGAAGACGCCCGCGAACGGCTTATCGGGCTGATCCGGCAGGCGGCAGAGGTCCCCACCCCGCGGCGTGCGACGCGGCCGACACGCCGGTCGGTGGAGCGGCGGCTCGAAGGAAAAACGATCCGTGCAAGGACAAAACGCGCGCGCCGGCCGGTCCGTGGTGATGAGTAATCGGTAATTCGGGGCAACGAAGCGACATTCAATCCGTTTACTCGCGGGACACAATGGCGCGGCGGAGAACAGGCAAGAGTGGAAAATATAACGCATTGGCTGGCGAGCCATGGCTATCTGGCGGTGGGCGCCACCATAGCGCTCGAGAGTCTCGGGCTGCCGCTGCCGGGCGAAGCCGCGGTGATCGCCATTGCCGCCTATGCCGCGACGACTCACCGGCTCGACATCTGGTGGATATTCGCCACCTGTGCCGCGGGTGCGTCGCTGGGCAGCACCGCGGGCTATCTCATCGGGCGCAAACTCGGATATTGGCTGCTGCTGCGCTATGGCCGGCATGTCGGCGTCACCAAGCGGCGCATGCGGATCGCGCAGCTGCTGTTCCATCTTTTCGGCGGTGCCATCGTTTTCTTCGGCCGTTTCGTTGCCGTGTTCCGGTCGCTCGCGGCGCTGTTCGCCGGCGCCAACCGAATGGGCTGGCTACGCTTCACCATATTCAACATTGCCGGCGCCGTCGTGTGGTCGGCTGTGTTCGCCTTCGGCACATTCTATTTCGCCAATGAGGTGAAGCGTTGGTCGGGAACGGTGACGCTGGGCGCCGGCATTGTCGCCGGGATTGTGATCATAGGCGGTCTGGTCTGGACCCACGGCCATGAAGGCGAGCTCGAAGAACGCGCGAAACATGCGCTAGAGTCGGAAGAGAAAAAGCGTAAGCCGCGGAACAGCACGGCACGTTCCCGCGCTTGAATGATTGCGCCATCCGGAACGGTTGGCGGGGAACAGCTTTCAAGAAGCTTCCATGCTCACGGAGGCAATCATGAAAGCGGTGGTGTTCCACGGGATCGGCGACATCCGTCTTGAGAATGTCCGGGAACCGAAGATCGAAGATCCCTCGGACGCCGTGATCCGCATCAGTTCGTCGGCGATCTGCGGCACCGACCTTCATATGGTGCGCGGAACTTTCAAGGGCATGAAGCCCGGAACCATTCTCGGCCATGAAGCGGTGGGCGTGGTGGAGGAAGTCGGGCCAATGCTGCGCAATTTTGAAGGCGGCGACCGCGTCGTGGTGATGTCGACAATTGCCTGCGGCCACTGCAGCTATTGCCGTGAGGTCTATTACGCCCAGTGCGATCGCGCCAATCCCAATGGCGGGCACGCCGGAACCGCCTTCTTCGGCGGTCCGAAAGACACCGGGCCGTTCCACGGATTGCAGGCGGAAAAGGCGCGCATCCCGTTCGCCAATGTCGGCATGGTGAAATTGCCCGATGAAGTCAGTGACGACCAGGCGATTCTGATTTCGGACATTTTCCCGACCGGCTGGTTTGGCGCCGACAATGCCGAAATCAAACCGGGCAACACGGTTGCGGTGTTTGGCTGCGGGCCGGTCGGGCAGTTCGCCATCGCTTCGGCAAAGCTGATGGGTGCGGGGCGGATTTTCGCCATCGACCGTCATAAGGACCGGCTGGCGCTAGCTCGCCGTCAAGGCGCCGAATGCATCAATTTCGGCGAAGAGGATTCCGGTGGCGATGATCGTGGAGATGACCGGCGGTGTCGGCGCGGACCGGGCGATCGACGCGGTCGGCGTCGATGCCGAATGCGCCCATACCGGGCCGGCCGCGAAGCAGGCCAAAACCAGGCAGGACGAATTCCAGCAGGAGGTGAAGAAACTCGCGCCGAAGCAGAATGTGCAGCAGGGATTGTGGAAACCGGGCGATGCGCCGAGTCAGGTGCTGCAATGGGCGGTCGAGGCGCTGGCCAAGGCCGGAACACTATCGATCATTGGTGTGTATCCGCCGGCGATGACCACATTTCCGATCGGCCACGCAATGAACAAGAATCTCACCATCAAGATGGGCAACTGCAATCACCGGCGCTATGCCCCGCATCTGGTGGAGATGGTCCGTACACGCGCGTTCGATCCGACGGATATCCTGACGAAGGTCCTGCCGATGACGGATGTGCTCGACGCATACAAGCATTTCGACATGCGAGACGAGGGCTGGACCAAAGTCGAACTCAGGGCGTGATCAGACGACAGGGACCAGAGCTTCTGATCCCTGTCTCTGATATCTGGTCACTGGGTTGCGCCGTGAAAATTCGTGCCGGTGGTATTCGCGCCGGTCAGGTTCGCGCCAGTCAGGGTCGCGTAGCTGAGATTGGCGTTGGTAAGATTGGCATTCACCAGGATCGCGTTCAGCAGATCGTCATGTGACAGGTTTGCGCCCGCGAGATTGGCACCGGTGAGATTTGCGCCGGCGAGATTGTTGCCCATCAGATTGCTCCCTGCGAGATTGGCGCCGGTCAAATTCGCGCCCGCCAAACTGTCGCCCATCAAATTGGCATTGGTCAGTGTCGCACCTGACAGATTGGCGTTCGTCAGCGTCGCTGTCTTGAGATTGGTCCCGCTCAGGTTTGCGCCGGTCAGATTCGTGCCGGTCAGATTTGTGCCGGTCAGGTTCTGTCCGGAAAGAGTGGCGCCGGAAAGATTGAGGCCGGAAAGATTCGCGCCGGTCAGGCTGGTGCCGGTCAGCGTCACGCCGCTGAAGCTGATATAAACGGTATTCAGGGTCTGCGATCCAACAACCACCGGCGTGGTGATATTCGCCAATGTGTAGTTGGCCGCCGATGCGCCGCTGAGCGCGAGCGTCCCGGCGCTGGCGAAGCCTGGTGTCTGATTGGCGTTGGTCAGACCATCGCCGGTCAGTACGCCAGTGCCCGACAAAGTCAGGGTGTCGCCCGCAACAACATTGGCCATGGTCAGAATGCCGGCCGACGCATTCGTTGTGCCGTCATAGGTGCGAGAGCCCGTCAACCCGATCGGCCGCGGATTGATCGCGCCGGATGCGTTCACCAGTGTTACTGCATAATCCGCGCCGCCAACGCCGTCACTGATTGTGACTGCCGGCTTCAATGTGGCTGCGCCGGCATTTGCGCCGGTAAAGGCTTCGGACATCGCGATGGTGTCGCTGCCGTAGAGTTGGCCCGAAGTCATGCCCGGCGTGACGGTGCTGAGCGCTGCGCCACTATACGGATCGATGCTCGTCGAACTGTTGGTACCGTCATAAGCCTTGGTCTGGCTCGCGGCGGTCACAGTCAGCGCGGCCGGCGTGATGGTGCCGGAGGCCGGGGCGAGCGTCACCGCATAGTCCTTGCCGCCATTGCCGTCATTCACGGTGTAGGCGGTGACGTTGAGAGTCGAGCCGCCTGCGCCAAGAACGTTTTTCGAGGCGAATGCCTGCGCCAGACCGGTGATCGTATCGCCGCCCAAGGTAATCAGCCCACTGACACTTGGCGTCTGCGATGACGAGGTTGTGCCATCGTAAATTTTGCTGTCGGTGACGGCGGAGATGTTCAGTTGCGCTGGGGTGATCGTGCCCTGCGCGGTGTGGAAGGACAGCGTGTAGTCGGCGCCGCCATTGCCGTCATTGAGCGTGAAACCGGGCGCCGTGCCGAGCACCGAATTTCCGGCACCGAGCACATCTTTCGAGGCGAAGGTCTGCGTCAGGCCGGTCAGCGTGTCGCTGCCATAGAGCGTGTTCACCGGCTGGTTCGCGACCTGGAATGTCGGAGTGGCCGATGAATTGGTTGTACCGTCATAGG
>CAYUQO010000024.1:0-44302 GCA_964446945.1 uncultured Bordetella sp. | reverse complement strand
TGGCCAACAGTTGCTTCATATTTGCGGAGATGACGTCGATCCCCTGTTGCGCGAGTACCTGCACCACGCGCACCGATTCCACTGCGGCCTTGTCGGCGCCGTCAGGATCGAACCATGACCAGGTCACTCCGGCCGCGGCGCCGAAGATGATCAGCGGCCACACCGATTTTTTGATCGGAGCGGCAGCTTCCACCTGCCTCATATGGATCCGTTTGGTCATGTGCAGCATTGGGCCGCAATCGCGGCTCCCAATCAATCGCAATCCCAGTTTACACTAAACAAAGGTTCTGTCGTCATCGTTAACTGCAATACAAACTTATCGCGAATAGTTCGTGAAGCAGCGCGATTGCAGTTTAATCAAATACGCGTAAAGTTTTAATTGGCGCGCCCGTGAATCCGGGTGAGCCCCCGCGATTTGAAAGCCCGCAGCCCGCGATTGAATCCATTCTTACGGTGATGATTGCGTAAGGAAGGCCCGCGGACAATTTGCTTCTGAAAGCACTCAATTTTGTCTGCGGACGGATTGGGAAATTCTCCGGTAAATTGCGGCCTTTGCGCTGACGGAACGGCGCCTGCTTCAGCGACTGCGTCCACGACAGATCATCGACCACCGATTGCACCCCTCCCCGCACAACACAAATGCATGATCGCAATGGCGTATCACGGGACAAACCACTCGCCTCAATTCCTCGCTATATCCGGGCCCCGGAGTTGTGATGGACCATGACCGCGAAAGGTGACAGTTTCGGTCTTTCGAGATAATTCAACCCGCTCGTAGATGGCAGCGAAACTGCGCGAACGATGGAAACGGTCGGCTTATGATCCTGTTGATCGATAATTACGACAGCTTCACCTACAACCTGTTCCACTATCTGGGCGAACTGGGCGAGCCGGTGACTGTGGTCCGCAACGACCGGATTTCGGCCGCCGACGCCATCTCCATGGGACCGGATTCAATCGTGCTGTCGCCTGGCCCGTGCGATCCGGACAAGGCGGGTATCTGCCTTGAGCTGATCCGTTCCGCCGCCGGCAAAATACCCATTCTTGGCGTATGCCTCGGCCATCAGGCGATCGGTCAGGCATTTGGCGGACGCATCGTGCGCGCTCCGCAGCCGATGCACGGGAAAATGTCGAAAATCCATCACACCGGCGCCAGCGTCTTTCGCGGGTTGCCGAATGATTTCCGCGCCACCCGTTATCACTCCCTGGTGGTCGACCGGGCGAATCTGCCGAGCACGCTCGAGATCACTGCGGAAACCGATGACGGAATCATCATGGGCTTGGCGCATAAGCGCTTCCCGATCCATGGCGTGCAGTTTCATCCGGAAAGCATTGCGTCCGAACATGGGCATAAAATCCTGCGCAATTTTCTCGATTTCGCGCGGGTCCACACGACCGCTGTCTCATGACTCTCGGGCGTCAGGATTTTGCGCGCCTGCTGAAGAAACTGGCGGCGGGTGAATATCTCGCCGCGTGGGAATCGGCGGCGGCAGTCGGCGCCATGATGGCAGGGGATGCCGCCGACATTCACATGGCATCATTCTTGAGTCTGCTGGCATTGCGCGGACCGAGCGTGGATGAACTGGCCGGCGCGGCAAGCGCGATGCGGGCCGCCATGACTCGCGTCGATGCACCGCCAAATGCGATCGACGTTTGCGGGACCGGCGGCGACAATTCCGGCACGCTGAACGTTTCCACGGCGGCTGCTTTTGTTGTCGCGGGCTGCGGAATACCGGTGGCGAAGCACGGCAATCGTGCGATGTCGTCGATGACCGGTGCGGCCGACGTTCTGGAAGCGCTCGACATACCAATCGATAATGACGCGAAAACTGCCGGCGCGCGTTTGCGCGATCCCGGTTTCAGCTTTCTCTTCGCGCCGCTCTACCATCCCGCCATGAAAAATGTGGGGGCGGTGCGCAAGGAACTGGGATTCCGCACAATCTTCAATCTGCTTGGCCCGATCTGCAATCCGGCCGGCGTCAAACGGCAATTGCTCGGGATTTTTTCGGAGACCTGGTTGCTTCCGGTTGCCGAAACATTGCGCGACCTCGGCGCCGAAGCGGCATGGGTCGCGCACGGTCACAACGGACTCGACGAGTTGAGCACGACCGGTCCGACAAGAGTCGCAGTGCTCGAACGCGGCGATATCTCGTTACGCGAAATCTCGCCCGAGGACGCCGGCCTCGAGCGCAGCACGCTGGATCGCTTGAAAGGCGGCAACGTCAATGACAATGCGCGCGCGATCCGGGCATTGCTCGGCGGCGAACACTCACCCTTTCGCGATATCGTGGTGCTGAATTCCGCGGCGGCGCTGATCGCCGGCGGCGCGGCAAAGACCATCCGCGAGGGCGTTGCGCTTGCCGCCGAGTCAATCGACCGTGGCCGGGCGGCCGGTGTTCTTGAGCGTAGCCGCAAATCAGGCGGAAACCTGTGAACGTCCTCGACAAAATCGCAGTTTACAAACGGTCGGAAATTGCTGCCGCCAAAGCGGCCAAACCGCTGACGAATCTGATGCGCGAGGCGCGCGAGGTGCCGCCGCCGCGTGGATTTCGCGCCGCACTGCAAACCGCGTTAGGTTCGGCGCGGCCGGGCCTGATTGCAGAAATCAAGAAGGCCAGTCCGAGCAAAGGGCTCATCCGGCCGGACTTCAATCCCGAAGCCGCTGCGAGAGCCTACGAAAAAGCCGGCGCCGTGTGCCTGTCGGTGCTGACCGACGGACCTGCGTTTCAGGGCTCTCCGGACAATCTGATCGCAGCACGCGCTGCAGTGAACCTGCCCGTGCTCCGCAAGGACTTCATGCTCGAGCCGTATCAGGTCGTGCAGTCGCGCGCGATTGGAGCGGATTGCATTCTTGTGATCCTCGCCATGCTCAATGACCAGACTGCGCATTCGCTGATTGTGACGGCGCGGGAATGGGGAATGGACGCGCTGGTCGAAGTTCACAACGAAACGGAATGTGCGCGCGCGGTCGATCTCGGCGCGGACATGATCGGCATCAACAATCGCGATCTCAAGACATTCGTCACCAGCCTCGACACAGCGCTCCGGCTGAAGCCCTTGATTCCTGCCGGCCACCTTGTGATCGCAGAAAGCGGCCTTTCCACGCCGGCGGATTTGCGCAAACTGGCAAAGGCGGGCATTGGCGCTTATCTGGTGGGGGAAGCACTGATGCGCTTCGATGATCTCGAAGCGGCCACCCGGGCTCTCATTGCGGATTGGCGTCCATGACCAAACTTTCCCATCTCGACGAACGCGGCCAGGCATCAATGGTCGATGTCTCCTCCAAGGGGGCGACTGAGCGCACAGCGACTGCTGAGGCCCGCGTCGTCATCTCGGAAGATGCCTTCAAGCAGGTCGTGGATGGAACGCTGCCGAAAGGTGACGTGGTAGCGACCGCGCGCATCGCGGGCATCATGGGCGCAAAGAAAACATCCGAGCTGATTCCGTTGTGCCACCCTCTGGCGATCACGCATGCCGGGATCGAAATCGTTCCTTTGCCGGATGGCCGGACTTTGCAGGTCACATCCACCGCCAAAACCACGGGCCAGACCGGGGTTGAAATGGAAGCTTTGACCGCAGCTACGATCGCGGCGTTGACGATTTATGACATGGTCAAAGCCGTGGACAAATCGGTCGTCATCGAATCCGTTCGTCTGCTGACGAAGTCGGGGGGCAAAAGCGGAAGCTACCAGGCGCCGCAACGACAGTCAGAAGAGCGCGCCGCGCCAAGAACCACCAGCAAGCGCGGTGCGGCCAGGGCGACGCCACGGGTGCTGTCGCACGAAACCACGGCGCCGCAAGCAGCCGCAGCAGCAGACGGGCGCGAAAATTTGCGGCAATTCATGATTGCGCGGGGATTGCGCCCATCCGAATGGGCGCAATCGGCTGCTGTGCCGCTGAATGAATTGTACGGATATCTGTCCGGTCATTCGCGCAAGCTGTCCTCCGAAGCCATCGAAAAGCTGGCAAAAGCCGCGAGAACAACACCGGAGCAAATGCTGGCTGGAAAAACCTAGCGATGATCGCGGTTGATGAAGCCATTTCCCGGATTGTCGGTCGTTTCGCGACCTTGCCGGCAGAAGATGTTGCACTGACGGATGCCTGCGGGCGCGCTCTGGCCGCCGATGTGACAGCGGGTTTTGACCAACCACCCCGGGATGTGTCGGCGATGGATGGTTATGCCGTTCGCGCCGCCGATGCCGTTCTTGGCGCGCATTTGAAGGTGACGGGCGAGTCACCCGCCGGAAATCCATTTCGCGGGAAGGTCGGCGAAAGGGAAGCAGTGCGCATATTCACCGGTGGAGTGATGCCCTCCGGCGCAGATGCCGTGGTGATCCAGGAGGATGTACAGCGGACGGACGATCTCATCACAATCTCGGAAGCGCCGAAACGGGGTGAAAATATCCGCGCTCGGGGGCTCGATTTCCGCGAGGGCGAGGTCCTGATCCGGTCGAGAAAGCGTCTGGCGCCGCGCGATATCGCGGTGATCGCCGCGGCCGATTTGCCATCCGTCCGTGTCACGCGCAAACCGCGTGTTGTGCTGTTTGCAACCGGAGACGAGCTCAGCCGGCCCGGCGAACCGCGCAAGGACGGCGGAATCGTCGCGTCTTCCACCTATGCGATTCAGGCCATGATCAGGAATTGGGGCGGCGAAGCCATCGATGGCGGAATACTTCCCGACAAGATCGAGGCGTTTGAAGCACTGCCGCGACTGGCCGGCGGCGCGGACCTGATCGTCACCCAGGGTGGCGCGTCGGTTGGCGATCATGATCTCGTGCAAAAGGCGCTCGGTCGCCACGGTTTCGTGCTGGATTTCTGGAAAATCGCCATGCGGCCAGGCAAACCACTGATATTCGGGCGCATGGGTGAGACACCGTTGATCGGTCTGCCCGGCAATCCGGTGTCGGCGATGGTCTGCGCGCAGCTCTTCATTCGTCCGGCAATCGCAAAGATGCTGGGCTGTCCGTTTGAGCCCCCGATCATCTCGGCCGTTCTGGCTTCGCAGCTGCCCGCGAACGGCAAGCGGCAGGATTATGTGCGCGCGCGGCTCGAAACAGCTTCGGGCCAGGTCGTCGCCACCCCGTTTCGCCTGCAGGATTCTTCGACACAGAAGATATTCGCCGAAGCTCAGGCTTTGATCATCCGCCGCCCGGACGCAGCCGCAGCCGCACAAGGCGATCGGGTCGACGCGCTGCTGCTCGATAACTGAGAAGCGAGAAAATAGAAGCGAGGAGCGAAAGAGGCTCAGGAGAACCTGAGCGCCGCTCAAGTTCGCGCACGCGAATGGCCGAGCGCAATTGACTCGCTTCTCGCTTCTCATAGCTCCCTGCGTCATTTGATCTCATGGATATGATTTGCAATGTGTCATATTAAGAATTTTATTATAAAAGCATTGAAATTGATGTGTTAAACATGATTAGTGCTGGTCAGCTTCGTGCGGCCCGGGCGATCCTCGGTATCGACCAAAAGACACTCGCCGAGCTGTGTGACCTTTCCGTCCCAACAATCCAGCGGATGGAAGCGAGCAATGGCGTCATTCGCGGGAATGTCGATTCACTGATGAAGCTGGTGCAAGCACTCGATACTGCCGGTGTCGAACTGATATCGGCCGGTTCAACCAGTTCCTCAGGTGGAAGAGGCGTTCGCCTGAAGCACGGCCTATGACCAACCGGCGCGGGAAAACATCCTTTGGCGCCGGTTGATTTTTCTCTTTCGTGCAATGCGGCGTTGCTGCTGCTCGCACCCGCTGCCGTCCTGATCGCGAATACCCGTCCGGCCGCATGGCGCGTGGTTTACATTGCCTGCCTTGTGCTCGCCACCGTGCTGGCGGGATTTGCCGCCGCGTTTGCCTTCTCGGGATCCGAGGCAAGCAGCGAAATCCTTCCTCTCGGCGTGCCATGGATCGGCGCCCATTTCCGCGAAGACGTGCTTTCCGCAGTGTTTCTCGTGGTCATCAATCTCGGTGCCGCAGGAGCAAGCCTCTTTGCGATTGGTTACGGCAAACACGAGGCGACGCATGCCCGCGTGCTGCCCTTTTATCCCCTGTTCATCGGGGCAATGAATCTCGTCGTGCTGTCGGACGACGCATTCAGTTTCCTGCTGTCCTGGGAATTCATGTCGCTGACATCATGGGCCCTCGTGATGGCGCATCACCGCAGCGAGACGAACAGGCACGCGGGTTACGTCTACATTGTCATGGCGAGCTTCGGCACGCTCGCACTGCTGCTCGCATTCGGTCTGCTGGCGGGGCCTGACGGACAGTACACGTTCGAAACCATGCGTAACGCCGCGCCGGCGGCAGGCATCGGCTGGCTTGTGCTGCTGCTGGTACTGCTCGGAGCGGGCTCGAAAGCTGGAATCGTTCCGCTGCATGTCTGGCTGCCGCTCGCTCATCCAGCAGCGCCCAGCCATGTATCCGCACTGATGAGCGGCGTGATGACCAAAGTTGCGATTTACGCGCTCATCCGGATCATCTTCGATCTCGCCGGTGCACCGGAATGGTGGCAGGGCCTGGTCGTGCTGGTGCTCGGCGGCATCACCGCGGCAATCGGCGTGCTTCACGCGCTGATGGAGCACGACCTCAAACGGCTGCTCGCCTATCACACGATCGAAAATATCGGGATCATCTTCATTGGCCTCGGGCTGGCCATGGCATTTCAGGCGAATGGAATGGGCGCGGCGGCGGCACTGTCGCTCACTGCGGCGCTGTTCCACGTCGTCAATCATTCCATCTTCAAGAGCCTGTTGTTCTTCGGCAGCGGAGCCGTGCTGAACGCGACTAGTGAGCGCGATATGGAACACCTCGGCGGACTCATTCACCGCATGCCGCAGACCGCCTTCGCGTTCCTGATCGGTTGTGCGGCAATTTCCGCCCTCCCGCCGCTGAACGGATTTGTCTCGGAATGGATGACATTTCAGGCAATCCTCTTAAGTCCCTCTTTGCCGCAATGGGGATTGCGCCTGGCCGTACCGGCGACAGGTGCGCTTTTGGCGCTCTCGGCCGCTTTGGCCGCAGCCTGTTTCGTAAAGGCGTTCGGCGTGAGTTTTCTCGGGCGGGCGCGCAGTCATGCCGCGGCCGGGGCACATGAGACGGATATCTGGTCACGCACCGCCATGCTGATCTGGGCCGGGCTGTGCCTGCTGTTCGGCCTTCTTCCGGCACTTGCCATCGACGCGCTCGGGCCGGCCGTGCAATCGCTGCTGAATTCGCGTTTGCCGGCGCAAGCGGCGATACCCTGGTTTTTGCTGGTACCGGTCGCCGGCAGCCGCAGTTCTTATGACGGGCTGCTGGTATTCGTGTTTATTGCTGCATCGGCGCTGCTTTCGGCCGCTGCGATTCACTGGCTCGCGTCGCGGGCATTCCGCCGCGGCCCGATCTGGGATTGCGGTTTTCCTGAGCCAAGCCCGCTTGCGCAATACAGCGCCGGAAGTTTCGCGCAGCCGATCCGCCGTGTGTTCGGCACTCTGGTGTTTCGCGCGCGCGAACAAGTCACCATCCCGCTGCCCGGCGATATCGCGCCGGCGCATTTTCATGCCCATATCCATGACCTCGCCTGGGAAAAAATTTATTTACCGGTGGCGTCATGTGTTGGTTTCGCCGCGGAGCGTCTCAACCGTCTGCAATTTCTGACCATCCGCCGGTATTTGACGCTGGTATTCCTGACCCTCGTCGCGCTCCTGCTGGTGCTGGCGATATGGACCTGATCTCCGCCTACGCGTTGCAGGGTCTGCAAATGCTGCTGGTGGTCGCGGTTGCTCCCGCGCTGACCGGATTGGTGCGCAAGATCAAGGCCCGGCTGATGCGCCGCGCCGGGCCGCCAATTCTGCAGCCGTATCGCGATCTCGCGCGGCTGATGCGCAAAGAAGCGGTGATTGCGGCCAATGCATCATGGCTGTTTCGCAGTGTGCCATATCTGGTGTTCGCCGCGACCTGGGTTGCTGCTGCGCTGGTGCCGACTTTTGCCACCGGGCTGGCTTTCAGTTGGACCGCCGACCTCATCGCCATTGTGGCACTGCTCGGCAGTGCACGTTTCTTCCTTGCGCTGGCCGGAATGGATGTGGGCACGAGTTTTGGCGGCATCGGCTCCAGCCGCGAAATGCTGATCGCATCTCTCGCCGAACCGGCGATGATGATGATCGTTTTCGTACTGGCACTGATCGCCGGATCCACCCAGCTTTCGACAATCGCAGAATTCATGTTGTCCGCCGGCGTTGGGCTGCGCGTCTCACTGGGGCTGGCGCTCGTCGCGCTTATCATGGTCGGGATTGCCGAGAACGCGCGCATTCCAGTCGACAATCCCGCAACCCATCTTGAGTTGACCATGGTGCATGAAGCCATGGTGCTCGAATATTCCGGGCGTCATCTCGGTCTCATCGAGCTCAGCGCTTCACTGAAACTGCTGCTTTACGTTTCGCTGATCGCGTGCATCTTTGCGCCCTGGGGTCTGGCGCCGGCCGAGAGCGGTTTGCTGTCATGGCTGATCGGAATCGGCGCCTGGCTGATAAAGCTCGCGAGTGCGGCATTCGCGCTGGCGCTGTTCGAAACATCAGTCGCCAAAATGCGCGTCTTTCGTGTTCCCGAATTTCTCGGCGCGGCGCTGATGCTTGGCCTGCTCGGTGCGCTGCTGCAATTTGTGTCGGCCGGTTTTTGACATGGGGACCCACCGGCACAATGCCTGATCTGGGTTTTGACATCGCACATCTGCAGGCCGGCTCGCTCGTGCTGGTGAGCCTGATGATGCTTTACCAGGACCGGCTTCCGGCGCTGATCAACGTCTTCGCGGTGCATGCGGTGCTGCTCGCCGCGTCGGTGGCGTGGCAGGCTTATATGCAGGCCGAACCGCAACTCTATATCACCTCAGTCATTGCGCTCGGCTTTAAGGGAATTGTGATCCCGATGGCTCTTCGCCGCATGATTGTCCGGCTCGGGATTCACCGCGAAATCGAACCGGTGGTCTCAATCGGCCTCACAATGCTGGCCGGCATTGCAGTGGTCGCGCTCGCGATGGTGGTCATGCTGCGCGCCACGCCTGAGGCCGCGCCGCTGGCGCGGGAAGATCTCGCCTTTGCCCTTTCCGTGCTGCTGCTGGGCCTTCTGATGATGGTATCGCGGCGCAATGCGGTCGGTCAGGTGATCGGCTTCATGTCGCTGGAAAACGGGCTGATCCTGGCCGCGACAGGCGCCAGGGGCATGCCGCTGGTGGTGGAAATCAGTGTCGCTTTCTCCATCCTGATCGCTTTTATCGTCATCGGCATTTTCCTGTTCCGCATCCGCGAGCGCTTTGACACCGTGGATGTGCAGGCGCTGGACCGGTTCCGGGGCGAACGGCCGTGAATCTGCCGGTGTCCCTGATGCTGGATTTCGCGATCCCCGCGGGTGCAGCGGCCATTCTTGCCCTCGTTCCCGGATATCGCCTGTCGTCGCGCATCAACATGTTTGCGAGTTTGATGACACTGATCGCCGGCGCCTCCCTCTTCTTCATTCAGTCCTATACCGACAATTATCTGCTGCTCGATGATCTCAACATCGTGTTCATCGTGCTGAACAGTTTCGTCGGCCTCACCACAAGCATCTTCAGCGCCAGTTACATCGCGCATGAACTCGACACAGGCCGGCTAACTCCCGCGTATCTGCGATTCTATCACGCGATGTACCAGGTGATGATGTTCGGGATGAATGTCGCGCTCGTCGCCAACAATATCGGTCTGATGTGGGTCGCGATCGAGATCGCCACGCTGGCGACGATTTTGATGGTCGGCATCTACCGCACGCATGAAGCGCTGGAGGCGGCATGGAAATATTTCATCCTCGGCAGCGTCGGAATTGGATTTGCGCTGTTCGGGACCATTCTCGTGTATATGGCGGCGCAACCGGTTGTGGGCCAGGGATTGCCGGCGATGGTGTGGTCGTTGCTGGTGGACCGCGCCGGTGAGTTCGATCCCGCGCTGCTGAACATGGCCTTCATCTTCCTGCTGCTCGGCTACGGCACTAAAGTCGGACTCGCCCCGCTGCACGCCTGGCTTCCGGATGCTCACGCAGAGGGACCGACGCCAATCTCGGCGGTGCTGTCGGGTCTGCTGTTGAATGTGGCGCTTTACGCCGTATTGCGGTTCAAGATGTTGCTCGCCGCGAATAGCGGCGCGCTCGCGCCGGGGCCACTGATGATGGCCATGGGCCTGCTGTCGCTGATTTTCGCGGCCTTCATGCTGTATCGCCGGCGCGACATCAAACGCATGTTTGCCTATTCATCGATCGAGCATATGGGCATCATCGTGTTCGCCTTTGGCATCGGCGGACCGCTGGCCAATTTTGCCGGCCTGCTGCAGATGACGATGCACAGCCTGGCAAAATCCGCGATCTTCTTCGCCGTCGGGCACATCGCTCAGGCAAAAGGCACGCAGCGGATCGCCGAGATCCGCGGTCTGACAGCATCACACCCGGTACTCGGATGGGCGCTCGTTCTTGGCGTGGTTGCCATTGCAGGGATGCCGCCGCTCGGCGTCTTCATGAGTGAATTTCTCGTTGTGAGTTCCACGTTTGCGCGGAATTCATGGCTGGCGATTCCACTGGTCTTTGGCTTGCTGGTGGCATTCGGTGCGCTGCTGCTGCGGCTGAACGGACTGGCGTTTGGCGAAGCATCAGGCAGCACGGCAAAAGTGAAAACGTCCTATCTGCCGATGTTTGGCCATCTCGCGATCGTGCTGATCGCTGGCATCTATTTGCCGCCGGCACTTGTCGTCTGGTTTCAGCATGTCGCCGGGATGTTGGGGTAAGCCGATGGTGGCGGTTTCCAACGTCAATTTCAGCGTCGTGGATACTGCCGAATGGAGCGCTCGCGCGTCGCGTCTGGCGCGTGGCGAAGGCATCCTGGCTGGGCTGTGGGGTGACGCGGATTGCGCGCGAATGGCAGTGTTCGATGACACAAACCAGCACATCGACGTCCTCGCCCTGCTCTGCCCCGGCGGGCATTTTCCATCTGTCGCACGCCACCATCTGCCGGCGATGCGGTTGGAGCGGGCCATCACCGATCTGTTCGGCCTGATACCCGACGGAATACCGGATACACGGCCGTGGCTGGACCACGGCAAGTGGGGCGTGCGCCACCCTCTGGGAAGTCATCCGCAAACGGGGTTTGACGCGCCCCCATACAAGTTCCTGCCCAGCGAAGGCGAGAGCCTGCACCAGATTCCGGTCGGTCCGGTTCATGCCGGCGTCATCGAACCCGGCCATTTTCGCATCACGGCAAATGGTGAGGCCGTAGTCCGGCTGGAGCAGCGGCTCGGCTTCGTCCATAAGGGCATCGAAGGTCTGATGGTCGGCGCAAGTCTCGAGCAGGGTGCGAAACTTGCCGGGCGGGTGTCGGGCGACAGTACCGCCGCCTATGCGCTGGCATTTGCACGCGCGGCCGAAAACGCCTGCGGGTTGGAAGCACCTCCGCGGGCGCATTATCTGCGCGCGCTCATCGCCGAATTTGAACGGCTGGCCAATCACTTCGGCGATATTGGCGCCATCTGCAATGATGCGTCATTCCCGTTGATTCAGGCGCACTGCATGATCTTGCGCGAGGAAATTTTGCGCATGGTCGATTCGTGTTTCGGTCACCGCTTCGCGCGCGACCGTATCGTACCGGGCGGCGTGACAGCCGATCTGGGTGAGCCTGATAAATTGCTGCTGCTCGGGTTGATCAGCGCGGCGCGACGCAAGTTCAGCCGGATTATCGAAGTTTACGACCAGACGGCTTCGCTGCAGGACCGCACCGTAGGTGCAGGAATTGTGACATCGGAACTTGCGCGTTGTTTCGGCGCCGGCGGCTATATCGGGCGTGCGTCGGGTCGCGCGTTCGACACGCGCAAGGCGCTGCCATATCCGCCGTACGATAGTTTGCCGTTCGAAATGCCCGTTCTGGACGCAGGTGACGTGAACGCGCGTGTCTGGATTCGTATTCGCGAAGTCGAGCAATCGCTGCTGCTGATCGAACGCATTCTGGATTCATTGCCGCGCGGGCCGGTCTTCCTGGAACTGTCGCCCCGTGGGGGCGAAGCGCTATCACTGGTGGAAGGATTTCGGGGCGATATCCTGGTGTACCTGCGGCTCACCGCACAGGGCGTCATCGAGCGCTGCCACTTCCGCGATCCGTCGTGGTTCCAGTGGCCGCTGCTGGAAGCCGCGATCGAAGGCAATATCGTCGCCGATTTTCCGCTCTGCAATAAGTCCTTCAACTGTTCTTACTCGGGACACGACCTGTGAGGCGATTGCTGCTCGAAGGCATGGCGCGCCGCCCGCTGACGGAAAAAATTCCTGACACGGACGATGCGGAAATGCGTGAAATCGCAGGACGACTGCAAAAGTCGGCGAGCCGGCGGCTCGGACACAGCCTGTCCATTCGCGTCGTGGATGCGGGTTCCTGCAACGGCTGCGAGCTGGAAATTCAGGCGCTGGGCAACGCCTTCTACGACCTCGAACGATTCGGTCTGCGCTTTGTTGCCTCGCCGCGTCATGCCGACGTACTGCTGGTCACCGGCCCGGTCACGAAGAATATGCGCGAAGCACTGGAAAGAACTTACGCGGCCACGCCGTCGCCGAAATGGGTGGTTGCGGCCGGCGACTGTGCCCTGAATGGCGGTTTGTTCGCCGGCAGCTACGCCATAGTCGGCGGCGTGGGCGATGTCGTCGCCGTCGATTTGCACGTCAAGGGCTGTCCGCCGCGCCCGATTGATCTCCTCCGGGGTCTTCTCATGCTGATGGAAGCGCAGTCCGGCTGACGATGAACCACTGAGCGCATGGCGCGTTGACCGGCGACCAGAACTAAAGTAGAACGATTCGCGCGTTTTCGCTTTGTTCGCTCTGGAGTCTGGGGGAAGCATGCTGACGAGAAAGCAACACGAACTCCTCACATTCATTGATCAGCGCATCCGCGAAACCGGCGTACCCCCCTCATTCGATGAAATGAAGGACGCGCTGGACTTGCGGTCCAAGTCCGGCATCCATCGGCTCATTACCGCACTTGAAGAGCGCGGCTTCATACGGCGCCTGGAAAAGCGCGCACGCGCCCTTGAAGTGATTCGCCTGCCCGAAAACGTCTCGGATGGAGTAAGGCCCGCGGCGACACGTAACCAGGCGCAAAGACTGACACGGCCAGAAGCCGCAGTCAGGCCGCTGCGGCTGGACCGCGATCACCGTAGCGAAAACAGGATTCCACCGGATTCCCGGCAAACTTCGCATGTCCGGCGACCGGACAGCGAGGCGTTTTGCAGTGTGCCGGTTCTCGGCCGGATCGCCGCAGGCACGCCGAAAGACGCCATTGAGCAGAAAATTTCCGATATCGGCGTGCCGTCCAATCTGGTGGGCAGCGGCGAGCATTACGCGCTCGAAGTGACCGGCGATTCCATGATCAATGCCGGAATTCTCGACGGCGATACGGTCCTCATTCGCAAAACCAGTACGGCGAATACCGGTGAAATCGTCGTCGCGCTCGTGGACAACAACGAAGCGACGCTCAAGCGGCTGCGCCGCCGCGGCGACTCCATCGCGCTGGAGGCCGCAAATCCCGCCTATGAGACGCGTCTCTATGGTGCCGACCGTATCGCCATTCAGGGCACGCTGGTTGGACTGATCCGGCGCTACTGAATCACCGAGTCTTCGTCCAGGGGCGGTCGCCGCGGCCTGCGGCGACTGTGTCGATGACCTTCGTGTCGCCGTAGAACGTAACCGACATCGCCCCGCTTCGCCGCGTGTCGGACCGGTCCACGAGGAACGCTGGCCCGCGGCAATTGCCGTGCAGTGGAATTGTACTGATGACGATTCGAGCGCGATTGCAGTCGTCAGCCAGTGCCGAAATGGCGGCAGGAATTGCAACAATCCGTCCCTGCCCGCCCGAACCGGCACAGCCCCACGGGTCACAATGCGAGGCCACGCGGGCAGCCGGCACATCGCGGCGGTCACCGTCCCGGATCAACCATTGGCTCGCCGTATAATTGTCAGGCCGGGCACCGATGACGACGAGCCGGCCGTCGGGCCCGCGGATCGCCGCAGATTGCAAATCGCGGGCGATCAGCAAATCCGGCGGCCTGCTGACCACGATAAGCAGAAGGGCAGCAGCGACCGGCGCAAGCCCGAACCAGCGCCATTTTTGCCGCCACAGCGCAATCCATAATCCGCCGAGCACCATGATTGCGAGTGCCGAAGCGGGCCAGGAACGGACCATCGCGGTCGCTCCGGGCAGACCCGCCGTCCAATGCGCGATGCCGCTCATCACGTGCACGCCCCAGCCCATGATGCGCAACGGAAGAAGCTCCGCCCCAATCGGCATCAGGACCACTGCCATTGCAGCGGCGGGCATGATCACAAAGGCAACCACCGGTTCGGCCAAAAGATTTGCGATCAGCGAGTAAGCCGCCGCACGATCGAAGTGATAAATCGCCATCGGTGTTGTCGCGAGCGTCGCGACTACACTGACCACAAGGGCTCCCAGCACGTAGCGCCGGGCCTTGTGCCAGGCTCGTGCGATGCGGCCGGCCGGCTGTACCGGTGCGGGCCGCGCCGACTGCCACTCGGCAAGCGCGATTAATCCGATAACCGCGCCGAATGACATTTGAAAACTCGGATCGATAACGTCTTCAGGTTGGAAGATCAGAATCGCCAGCGCTGCCATGGCGACCGAACGCATGGAAAGCGCAGGACGGTCGAGAAGGACCCCAAGAAGCATCATCGACAGCATCAGAAAGGACCGGTCGGCCGGTGACCCACCGCCACTGATCGCCAGATAGAAAATGGATCCGAGCAGCGCGCCGACGGCGGCCCATTTCTTGATCGGCTGTGTCAATGCCACGCGAGGCCAGAGCGCCAGCAGCGCCCGCAAAACCCAGAAGACACCCAGACCGGCAAGCGCCAGATGCACGCCCGAGATGGACAAGACATGCGCTAGTCCGGAATCGCGGTACGCCTGGTTATCATCGGCATCGATTTCACCGCGCTCACCGGTGATTAATGCGGCCGCGATACTGCCGTCAGGACCGGGAATGGCCCGTTCGATCCGGTCCGTCATGCGTAAGCGCAAATCGTCAAGCCGGCTGTTGAGCCGGTCCATCATGCGCGGCGGCGGGGCACGTATGACCCGCGGCGTTCCGTAAACGAACCCGACCCCGCCGATGCTCTGAAACCACGCCCAGCGCGCAAAATCATAGCCGTGTGGCAAGGCCGGCTCTGGTGGCGGCCGCAGCACCGCAAGCGCTGATATGACCGCGCCCGGTTGAGATGCGGCGATGGCCCGGCTGCCGGACACGGTCAGCCTGACATAATCCGGTTTTGTGCCCCCACCGGCGACACTGGACACCGACAATATGACGCGCGCGCGATCCGGAGCGCGTATGTCCACGTCCTCAACACGTCCGGTGATGCGGACAGGTTCAGTTTCGCGGGAAATCACTGGAGCGGCAACAATCCGTGTACGCAATACGGCGTCGGCAAAGCCCAAGGCTGATGTGCCTGCCAAAAGCAGAAGAAAACTTGCAAGCACCGCCGATACTCGACGTCGCGCGACAAGTGCCGCGAGACCAGCCAGTGCCATGATGGCGGCCAGAACCGGCCCAGGTTCGCTCCCGAGGGCGAAATAGACGGCTATTCCGCTTCCGAATGCGACGACCGACCACGGGAACCAGCGCTCGTCTTCGCGCGCCAGCGCCGCCGAAATTGCGCCACTGGCGGTCGTCCGTCCCGATGAGTGAGACATCCCCGGGAAATAGCGCCGCAGCAGCGCCAAAAGCGGATTCCCGTCTCTCGTCGAGGCGAAATAATCTATAAGCGCTGTGCGCACCACCGTCCCGATTCAAGCCGCCCTCACCGAGACATAATGACCCAAAAATCTGCACCCGTCCTGCGCTTTGCACCGTCGCCGACCGGATACCTCCACATCGGTGGAGCACGCACGGCATTGTTCAACTGGCTTTATGCGAAGCATACCGGCGGCACCTTCCTTCTGCGCATCGAGGACACCGATCGGGAGCGCTCCACCCCGGAAGCGGTCAGCGCCATATTCAATGGCATGTCGTGGCTCGGTCTCGCCTGGGATGGCGAACCGCTGTTTCAATTTGCCCGCGCCGCGCGTCACCGGGAAGTCGCTGAGGATTTGCTGAGGCGGGGCCTCGCCTATCGCTGCTACGCCACGCCCCAGGAACTAGAGCAGATGCGCTCAGAACAGAAGGCAAAAGGGCAATCGGTCCGCTATGACGGCCGCTGGCGAGACCGGAAGCCGGGACCGGAGCAAAACGGCATGCCGTTCGTGATCCGGCTGAGGGCGCCGCAGACAGGCGAAACGGTCATCGATGACAGGGTTTTGGGGACGGTCCGCTGGGCCAATGAGCAGCTCGACGACATGGTGCTGCTGCGCAGCGATGGCACGCCGACTTACATGCTTGCCGTTGTGGTGGACGACTTCGATATGGGCGTTACGCATGTCCTTCGCGGAGCGGACCATCTCAACAATGCAGCAAGGCAACTGCAGATCATTCAGGCCATGGGCTGGCCGGAGCCAATCTATGCCCATGTGCCGCTGATCCATGGGCAGGATGGTGCCAAATTGTCCAAACGCCATGGGGCGCTTGCGGTCGAAGCCTATCGCGACATGGGTTACCTGCCCGAGGCCATGCGCAACTATCTGTTACGTCTGTGCTGGAGCCATGGCGATGACGAGATCATTCCAACCGGCAAGGCAATCGAATGGTTCGAGCTGGACGGCATTGGGCGTTCGGCGGCGCGCTTCGATCTCAAGAAGCTGGACAGCCTGAACGCCCATTACATGCGCGAAATGTCGGATGTGGCACTTGCCGATGAGGTGATCGCGTTTGCCGCGCGACGCTCGCCGGGACGCAATTTCGATGGCGGAGCACATGCGCGGCTGACGGCGATGATGCCGCAACTGAAGACGCGCGCGAAAACCCTGGCCGAATTGCTGGACAAGTCTGAATTTCTCTTCATTTCGGGGCCGCCGGCACTGGATTCATCAGCCGCGGCGACCCTCAAAGGCGACACACGCCGCCGCCTCGGCGAATTCGCGCGTGAGCTTGCAGATGCGCCATGGGATCTCGCGGCTCTCGAAGCCAGAACACGCGAATTCGCGCAGAAGCAGGGCATCGGTTTGGGCGATATTGCCCAACCTTTACGCGCGGTCCTGACCGGGCGTACCGCCGCTCCTCCGGTGTTCGATATTCTTGTGGCACTGGGGCGCGAAGAAGCCTTGACACGCATTCGCGCGCAAGGCGAATAAGACGAGAACATGCGTGCAACCATGGCTTTCGCCCAAACAACTGGCGTCCATCCCGTTGCCGAACCACGGAGTTTAGGATGAACACGAAAGCCAGCGGGGCACGGCCAAACGGGACCGCAACGCTCACCTATGGCAACAAACGGGTCGAACTCCCGGCGTTGAAACCGACCGAAGGACCTGACTGCATCGACATCCGCAAACTCTACGCCGAAGCGGATATTTTCACTTACGATCCCGGGTTCACGTCGACGGCGTCGTGCGAAAGTGACATCACCTTCATCGATGGCGAAGCCGGCGTACTTTTGTACCGCGGGTATCCCATCGACCAACTGGCGAAGGAATCGAACTTCCTCGAAGTCTGTTATCTGCTGCTTTACGGCGAATTACCGACGCCGATCCAATTGGAGGAGTTCGACCACACCATCACCTATCACACGATGGTGCATGAACAGATCAGTTTCCTGTTCCGGGGATTTCGCCGCGATGCGCATCCAATGGCGGTGATGGTCGGAGTTGTGGGCGCTCTTTCGGCGTTCTACCACGACTCGACCGACATCACGGACAAGCGTCAGCGGGAAATCGCGAGCCATCGCCTGATCGCGAAGATGCCGACGATTGCGGCGATGGCGTACAAATACTCGATCGGCCAGCCATTTGTTTATCCGCTGAATCACCTCGGCTACACCGAGAATTTCATGCGGATGTGCTTTGCCGTTCCGTGTCAGGAATATCGCAGCAATCCGGTCCTCTCCAAGGCACTCGATACGATTTTCATTCTGCATGCGGATCATGAGCAGAATGCATCGACGTCGACGGTGCGGCTGGCCGGTTCATCCGGTGCGAATCCGTTTGCCTGCATTGCGGCGGGGATCGCCTGCCTCTGGGGTCCTGCGCATGGCGGGGCAAATGAGGCGGCACTCAAGATGCTGCAGGAGATCGGATCCATCGACCGCGTGCCGGAATATGTGAAGCGGGCGAAGGATAAAAACGACCCGTTCCGGCTGATGGGTTTTGGCCACCGGGTGTACAAGAATTACGACCCCCGTGCGCGCGTGATGCGCGACCAGTGCTATGCCGTCCTGGACGAACTCGGGAAGCATAACGATCCGCTGCTCAAGACAGCGCTCGAACTCGAGCGCATCGCGCTGCAGGACGAGTATTTCATCGAGAAAAAACTCTATCCGAACATCGACTTCTATTCCGGCATCACATTGAGCGCGCTGGGTTTCCCGACCGACATGTTCACCGCGCTTTTCGCCCTTGCGCGGACCGTCGGCTGGGTCGCACAATGGCAGGAGATGATCGAAGACCCGCAACAGAAGATCGGGCGTCCGCGCCAAATCTATACCGGCAAGCGGCGGCGGGAGTTTGTTCCAAAGGAAAAGCGCGGCTGAGAGAGCTGTAAGACATGGGCCGCAGAACCGACGATGATTGGGATTTGCGGCACGAGCCATCCCGCGAATATCGTCTGCCTCTGTGGCGCAGGTTGCTGACCATTACGGTCGCGGCGGTCTTTACCGCCGTGATGATGTCGTTGGGCCTCATGCGGCACAAACACGACCGCTTTGACGCTCCACTGCTCTCGCCACCACTGCCTTCGACTGTCCAGAACGGAGCAACGCCATGAACCTCATCGGCCGAATTGCCGTTCCACTTGT
Source organism: uncultured Bordetella sp. (assembly GCA_964446945.1). Classification (GTDB taxonomy): domain Bacteria; phylum Pseudomonadota; class Alphaproteobacteria; order Micropepsales; family Micropepsaceae; genus CAIYRG01. The sequence continues at coordinate 25,383 of CAYUQO010000024.1, read as the reverse complement.
CATTGCGGCCAGTTTTGTTTTCGGCGGACTGGCATTCGCCGCCGATCAGCCGCGCGAAGTGACCCTTCCCGCAACCGAGCGTCCGGTGAAAGCGGAATTCTTTCCTGCTTCCGGAACTGCAAAACGGCCTTCGGTGCTGATGCTGCATGGCGGCCAGGGTTGGGGCGGCGCGGAAGGACGGATCGAGGACTTCCGGCACTATGCGCGCGAACTGGCCGGGCACGGCTTCGACGCCTATATGGTCTACTACTACAGCGATCAGGACATCGCGGACCGCAAGGCCAATGCGCCGATGGTCAGCATTCGTCGTTTTCCCGCCTGGGCCAAACTGGTCAGCGACTTGACGGCAGACGTGAAGAAACTTCCGTCGTCAAACGGGAAAGTGGCGCTGGTAGGATTTTCGAACGGCGGAAATCTCTCCGCCCACACGACACCCCTGGATCCGAATATTGATGCCGCGGTGATCTATTACGGGGGCGTATCGCGCGTGCCGGGTTATGTCGCAAAGCGCTTTCCGCCGCTCCTGATCTTCCACGGCGAGGCCGATACCCGCGAACCGATCGAGCGCGGAATCAAATTGTTTGAAACTGCAAGGGCGCTCGGCGGTCCGGTGGAATTCCACTCCTATCCGGGCATCAATCACGGCTTCGGTCAGAATCTCGGAACGTCGGCGGCCGATGATGCATTCGCAAGAACCATTTCCTTCCTGGAAAAGAACCTGAAAGGAGACTGAGTCATGCTGCAATCCGCACAGCGCGCGTTTGCCATCGGAATGATGCTGTGTTTCGCCGCGGGAGCTGCCTTCGCCGCGGACATTCAGGGCAAGAAAATGACGCTGCCCTCGATGGAACGTCAGGTGAGCGTGGTTCAATTCAAGGCGCCGGGCACGAACCCGCGGCCCTCAGTGCTGTTACTCCACGGTGCGGGTGGCTTTGACCGCAGGATCGCGGATTACAATCACTATGCATCGGCGCTCGCCAATCAGGGCATCGATGCCTATCTCGTCTACTACTACAGCGACATGGACGAGAAATACATGTCGAACGGCATCGATGTCTTCGAACAGCGCTATCCTGCCTGGGCGAAGATGGTCGGTGAACTCGCCGAATATCTGGAAAAGCAAAAAGACTCGAATGGCAAAGCCGGGCTGATTGGATTTTCCAATGGCGGCATTCTGTCAACCGGTGCGGCGACACTGGATCCCAAAATCACCGCCGCCGTGATCTATTACGGGACAGAACCATGGCCGCTCGGGACTCCGGCGAAACGTTTTCCGCCGCTTCTGATTTTGCACGGTGATGCCGATCAGATCATTCCGGTGGAGAACGGGAGGCAACTTGCGACGCTTGCGAAGAAACTTGGCGCGCCGGTTGATCTCGTGATCTATCCCGGTGAAATGCACGGATTTGGCGCGGATTTCTCCAAAAAAAGCGCGCAGGACGCCTTAACCAAAACCATCGCCTTTCTGCGCAAACAACTGGCAGCGAACTGATTTATTGGCCTCTGCCGGCAGTATGCCATCGAACAGCGCTGTTTGAACAACTGCGCCATTGCAGGTAACGTTTGCCCTCGCGGAATTCGAACCGGGGCGAATGATGCGTATCGCAAATTCCTTGCTGTGGCTGGCAGCGCTCAATGGCGTCTGTATTCCGGCAATTGCGCAAGCTGCGGAGGACTGCCCTCCGCTGACACGCATCACTTCTGTCGATACGACTACTGGTCCCGGCGGGTTTATGCTTGTGCCGATCAAGCTGGGAGATGCCGACCGTCTGATGCTGTTTGATACCGGAGGGTCGTTAACCAGCATCACTGAGGCTGCTGCGAAGGAACTGAATATCCCGACGTACAACTCGAACGTAAGAATCGCGATGGTTTCGGGTAGGGTTTCCGACCGCATGGCTGTCGTGCCTTCGGTCACAATTGGCACTTTCGAACAGAAACGCGTGCAATATATGGTTTTGCCGGATCCCATGCCGAAGGGTGTTTCCGGACTTTTGGCGCCTGCGCCCGGTGTTGATATCGACCTCGATTTCGCCGGCGATAAGCTGTCCTTCTTCTCCCCCAAGCATTGCGAGGGAAAAGTCGTCTACTGGCAGGCTGAGGCGGTCGCGGTCGTGCCGATGCGCAATGCCGGAATTCGCACGGCACCCGCTTTCTCCTCGCAACACTACAGTCTGCAGACCGATCGCCTCACAATTCCCGTGACGCTTGATGGGAAGCAGATCAATGCCGTCATCGATACCGGTTCGACCAACAACGTTCTCAATCTGCGTATTGCCGAAGACCGCTTTGGAGTTGACGTGAACGCCCCGGATGTGAAGCCACTGGGGCAACTCGGAGGCATTGCTTCCGCAAAAACCTACCGGAAGCAGTTCGCCACGATGTCATTCGATGGTGTCACTGTCACCAATCCAATTATCGATTTGATTCCCGATAAACAGTCTCGCGCTTTCGGCGATCAACGTCCGACCGGCAGTTTGACCCAACCGGCGGATCGCGGACTTCCCGACCTCATCATCGGCATGACCGTGTTGAGCAAACTCCATATGTACATCGCCTATGACGAGCGGAAGGTTTACATCACGGCAGGTGCTCCTGCAGGCGTTCAGAATGCGTCTGTTTCTGCTCCTGCCGCACCGGCTCTTCAGATCTCTGGGTCGTGGAATATCCAATCGCAGCCTGTGCGGCCTGTATGCGCGATCGTTCAAAACGGCGGCGACTTGACCGGATCATGCATAGGACCGCAGGCGAAGGGCGAATTGACCGGCACCGTCGCCGGCCAGGCGATTCGTTTTCAATGGAAGCGCACCGCCAATGCCAACGGGAACGTCTCGTTGTGGAACTTCTCCGGCACATTGTCCGCAGACAATTCGATTACCGGCTTTGTGGAATTGAACGGCCGCGCAGCGCCATTCACCGCCACGAAGCAATAATCGGACAGTTCGCGTCCGGTTTGTTTTGCCATAAAGTCGCGATTTGCCGGCTCACTCGCCAGCCGCGAGTTGACCGAGAAATATTGAAATCCGCCATCGCGCACTCACATTACATCAATGTGAACCATTCCTGATGCGCAACACGGCGCCGGGGGGTAAAATTGGCGCTGGAGATCGCAATGGCCAAAGACAATCTGCCAGCCGGACGTTCCTCCTCGCGTGAGGTCGACGCGTTCCTATCCAAAGCTGCGCGCGTTCCTGCGCTGAGTCAGGTCAAAGGGCGCCTGATCTTCGCCATTGACGCGACCATGAGCCGTCAGGCGACCTGGGATCGTGCCGCCAATATTCAAACCGACATGTTCTCGGTGGCCGAGGGTATTGGCGGGCTCGGCGTACAACTCGTGTATTTCCGCGGCTTCGGCGAGTTTCGTGCGAGCGAATGGACCACTTCACCGTCGGTGCTTGGCCGGCGCATGCAGGAAGTTACATGCATGAGCGGCGGGACTCAGCTCTGCCGCGTACTCAGCCACGCGAATGATGAAGCGCGGCGGGCGAAAGTCAGCACGCTGGTTTACATCGGCGATTGTTTTGAGGAGAGCGCGGACATTGCCAGCAACGAAGCGGCCAAACTGGCACTGCTGGGCGTACGAACGTTCATGTTCCACGAAGGTTTTGACCCTGCGGCCGCAAGTATGTTCCAGCAAATCGCCCGGATGACGAATGGCGTGTATGCCCGGTTTGATGCGGGCGCGGCGCGTCAGCTTCGCGAGCTTCTGACGGCGGCGGCGGTTTACGCGACCGGCGGCGGATTGGCGCTCAAACAATACGGCGCCAAAGTTGGTGGTGAGGTGCTGCGGCTTTCGCGGCAGATCGGAGACAAATAGTTGGGGCCGATCCTTCTCGGTGTTGCCGCACTCGGCGTGGTCCTGCTGATCATACGCAGTTTCGCTTATGCAGATGTGAAACTGCTGATGCGAATTCTGCGATATGCCGGCGCGGCGGGGCTTGGCGTCTTTACGGTGCTTCTCGCACTCACCGGCCGCGTGGGGCCGGCGCTTTTTCTCGGCAGCATAGCGTGGGGATTGGGCACGGGAGGTCACGTGTGGCCGCATGGCTGGCCGCATTATTCGCGCGGATCATCGCGGCAACGATCGTCATCCAGCGGGACCAGTTCGGTTCGAGCAGCCTGGGTGGAGATGGAGCTGGACCACGACACCGGCGAAATGCAGGGCACTGTCCTTAAGGGTACCCACGCGGGAAAACCCCTGGGCCAACTGGGCCGCGAAGATCTGACCGATCTCTATTTCGAAGCCACTGCCGACGACGCGGAATCGGGGCGCCTGCTGGAATCATATCTTGATCGGGCGATTGGTCCGGACTGGCGAAACGATACTCGTCAACACGAAGCGCATCGTCGCGAGCAGGGCCCAATGTCTCGCGATGAAGCGCTCATGATCCTGGCCTTGCTTGACGGCGCCAGCGATGACGATATCCGCGCGGCCCACCGGAGACTGATGCTGCAAAATCATCCGGACAAAGGCGGTTCGGACTATCTTGCCGCCAAAATCAACGAAGCCCGTGATACGCTGCTCGGAACCTGATCAGGCTGAAACTGGTTCCGCGCCCTCTTTTCGCGCAATTGCCAAAACCGACCGTGCCGCACGCCCACTCGGAAATTCGCCGCCAAGACCAAACACACGGATCGCTTCATCCAGGTCGCGCAACTGTCTTGCGCGTGCCTGCTGATCGGTCAGCAACGGCTTGACCGCGTGCGCAAGGGCCGTGGGCGTGCACGCGCTCTGGATGAATTCTGGAACTGCCTGACGTTCGAGAACCAGATTGATCAGGACAATCGATCGCACGTGGATGAACGGGCGCGCGAGCAGGAAGGTGAGCCAACCAAGTTTGTAGCCGACGACCATTGGTTTGCGCGCGAGCGCGAGTTCGGTCGTGACCGTCCCGGAAGTGGCGAGGCCGGCATCGGCTGCATCAAGGGCGGCAAATCTCTCATCGTCGTCTTCGATCACTTGCACTGGCGTCGGCCAGTCCGCGGCAGCGGATCTGACGAGTGCCGCAACATGCCCAACGGTTGGAATAACCGAAACCAATCCGGGAATCTCACGCGCCAAAATCGCCACAGCGCGCCGGAAGACAGGTAGAATAAACCGGATTTCGTTCCTTCGGCTGCCCGGCAGAACAGCCAGGACGGGGGCGCCGGCGGCTATGCCATGCGCTTTTCGGAATGCGTCGCCACCGCGGATCCGGTTGGCCCGTTCCACCACGGGATATCCGGCGCAATAAGCCGGGATTCCGTAGCGCCGGAAGAAGTCACTTTCGAAAGGAAAGAAATTGATCACGGCATCGATGTATCGCGTCATTTTCTTCGCCCGATATGATCGCGAAGCCCAAACTTGCGGCGGCGCATAGTTGATGACCGGGATCGACCGGTCAAAGCGTTTCAGGCGTTGCGCAATTCTGTGCGTGAAGTCCGGACTGTCGATGATCACCACGGCATCCGGACGTGACCTCAGCGCAAAATCCGTGGCCTCGCGGACGCGCCGGAGAATTCCCGGAATACGTGGCACCACTTCACGCAAACCCATGACGGAAGTGGCGTCAATCGTGAACAGCGGCTTCAAGCCCTGCGCGATCATTGCCGGCCCACCTGCGCCGACGATCTTGACGTCTTTATCCAGACTCTTCAGGGCCGCCATCAGCTGGGCGCCCAGCTGATCGCCGGAAGGCTCGCCGGCAACGACCATGATGGTCACATCGCGTGCCTTATCCACTTGCCGCGTCCAGCGTGGACATTCCATACACGAACAGGCCGCCATGATCGGCAAGCTCGATCACGCGCAGGCGGTTCAGGATCAGCACCGTTTCCGGCTGCAACGCGACGCCGGCCAGACCAGCGGCCGATGCGAGCTCTATCGTCCGTGTACCGATCACAGGCAGATCGACCCGCCGTTCCTGGTGCGGCTTCACTGCCTTGACCAGCACTCCGCAACGGGCGGTCATGCTCCCGCGCAACGCAGCGGGTAATCCCGCCACCCTCGTCAGCATCGCGTCGGTGCCCTCGGCGGCTTCCACCGCGAGCACCAGTCCGCCGGCGACCACAGCCGCCTGGCCAATATCGAGTGCGCCCAATGCGCTTACCACTTTGAAGCCGTGGCGGATGTCTGCCAGCGATTCAGGTGCCGGTTTGAACCGACCGAGCGCACCGGCAGGCGCCAGCATTCCACGCGTGATGTCGCTCGTTCCGGTGACACGAAATCCCTGTTTTTCGAACATCGATACCACGGCCCGAAGCAGCGCGTCGTCGCCCCTGAGGCTGGCGGCCAAAATCCGGGCGATATACTGCCCTCCCAAACGATCCAGTTTGAGCTTCGAGAAATCTGGCCGTGCAACCCGTCCCGCGAGCGTGATCTCCGAGCACCCGGCGTCTTTGAGCAGCCGGACTGCTGTTCCGACCTGACCCAGTGATGCCGAAGAATGGGGAAATTCACTGAATGCCTTGGCGTCGGCAATACCATCCAGCGCGAGCACGAATACCGGCCTGCCGTCTTCCCGCAGGGTTCGTGCGATGGCGAGAGGAAGCTCGCCCGCACCGGCGATAATCCCCAGTGGATCAGCCGCCGGCAATTTCAGTATCGCCGTGTTCGCGCGCCGCCATGCATAGAGGACGCTTGCGTTTCGACTGAATGAAACGGGTGATCTCGACAATTTCCGGGATATCGTGCCAGCGCTCCGCAGCGAGCGCCACCCGGCCGGCAAACGAACCTTCGCCGTAAAACATCGCACGGAACGCCGCACGTAACGCGTGAATCCGGTCGCGCGCCAGACCTCTTCGCTTCAGGCCTACAAGATTCAATCCTTGCAGCCGCGCGCGATCACCCCAAACCATGCCATAGGGAATGACATCGCCCGGCACGCCCGTGACGCCTCCGACAAACGCGTTTCGGCCGATCTGGCTGAATTGATGAATCGCTGCCAGCCCGCCGATATTCACACCGTCATCGATCTCGCAGTGTCCTCCCAGTTGGGCTCCGTTGGCGAATGTGACGCCATCGCCAATATGACAGTCATGCGCGATGTGGCTGTAAGCCATGAAGTAACCGCGATTACCGACTCGTGTCAGTCCACCTCCCACGTTCGATCCGCGGCTGATTGTGACGTGCTCGCGAATGATGTTTTCGGTCCCAATTATGATCCGCGTCTCCGTTCCCTTGTCGCTGCGAAATTGCGGCGCTCCCCCGATAACAACATGCGGATAAATGATGGTCCTTTCACCAATCTCGGTCGCGCCGGTGATCACGACATGAGACTCGATGCGAACTCCGCCCGCCAGCGAAACGCCGCTGCCGATAATGGAAAATGGTCCGATTTCGACATCGGAATCCAGCTTCGCGCCGTCCTCGACGATCGCCGTGGGATGAACTTTGGCCATGCGCTCAGGTCTCGGTAGAAGCGTTCGGACCCGCGTTCATGATCTGATCGGTAATCATGGCGCTGTACTCGGCTTCGGCGCAAAGCTCGTCATTGACATATGCCTTGCCTTCGAAGCGCCACACTGTCCCGCGGTGGCGTATCACTTTGACCGGCATGCGCAAGATGTCTCCGGGATGCACCGGACGGCGGAAGCGCGCTTTGTCGATGGTCATGAAGTAAACCACGCGCCTCTGACCATCCAAGCCCAGCATATGCACCACAAGAGCGCCAGCGGTTTGCGCCATGGACTCGATGATCAATACGCCCGGCATCACGGCGTATTCGGGAAAATGCCCGGCAAAATGCGGTTCATTGATACTGACCGATTTCCAGCCGGTGGCGGATTGGCCAGGTACAATATCGGAGATGCGTTCGACAAACAGAAATGGCGCGCGGTGCGGCAGCAGCCGCTTGATCTGCTCCAATTCAAGAACGGGTTGGGACGCAGCTTCCGTCATCACCGCTTCACATCGTCTCGCGCGACTCGCGAAAGATACGCTGTTTGCCGATGCCAATCACGGATCGGGCGAGCCGGGATACCGCCATAGTCGCGGCCTCCTTCGAGATCATGTGCCACTCCGCTCAGACCCGCCAAACGCGCACGATCCCCAATCGTGACGTGATCGGCAATGCCGGCCATGCCCCCCAAAGCGACGAAATCGCCAAGAGTGACACTTCCCGAGATTCCGACCTGACCGGCGATCACGCAATGCCGGCCGACACGGGTGTTGTGGCCGATCTGTACGAGATTATCAATTTTCGTCCCCTCACCAATGACCGTATCCCCAAGCGCCGCGCGGTCGACAGTTGAGTTGGCGCCAATTTCAACCCGGTCCTGCAGGATCACACGGCCGAGCTGCGGAATTTTCGTATGCCCCCGCGGATCGGCAGAAAACCCAAAGCCCGATGCACCGATAACCGCACCGGGCTGGATCACAACCTCATCGCCCAGGTAGGCAAATCCAACCACCACTTGCGCGCCGATTTCACATCCACGCCCGATTGCTACACCCCGGCCGATAGTGGCATTGGGCCCAATGCTCGTACCATCTCCAATCTCCACATCGGCGCCAATGACAACGCCGGGCGCGAGCGCGACTCCGGCGCCGATTCTGGCCGATGGGTGGACCGGCGCGTCTTGAGCTGCGAAGCCGGATTCACAGTCGGGATAAAACTTCCGCGCGACAGCGACAAAGGAGGACAGGGCGGATTTGGCGTGAAGAAATGTGGTGTGCGATGTCCCCTGCCCGCTTCCGCTCGACCCGACTATGCACCATCCGGCATTGGTGAGAATGGCGCCTGCAGCCTGTCGCCGATCGCAAAAGGTAAGGTGCAGCGGACCGGCACAGTCCAACGCGGCCACGTCATGGACCGACTCGTCCGGAATTGCCGAATTGGATTCGATCTCCGCAACACGGCAGATTTCCGAAAGGCGGAACGGACCGCGATTGTCGTAAAACCGCGGGTCCGCCATCGAAGCTACCCCGCGCTCGACTTATTTCTTCGGCAGAGACGGCAGAACGGGCGGCGATGCAGGCGCCTTCGCCGCGACAGCGGGACCAGGTGCGGCCGTGGGCACCAATTCCACCTTCACATGCGGCAATGCCTTATTGAGCCGCTGCACGGCAACGGGCGTGACGTCGACGTCCACCGTCGAAAGAATCACGGCCGAGCGGTCAAAAACCATATTCGCGCCGCGCTCGACCATGATTGTCTTGAGGATAGGTTCAAGGGCCACTTCGATTTCGTGAGCGGCCTTTTGGAATCCCCCCTGAATCTCTGCCTGACGCTGTGCGACCTTGTTCTGGAATGCCTGCTGCTTGCCGGTAAATTCCTTTTCCTTCGCGTCGCGCACATCGGGCGCTGCGATGGCGAGGTCCTGCTGCAGTTTATTCGCCTCGGCCTGCAGCTGGGTTTCCTGATTCTTGAATTCGGTCTCGGCAGCCTTCGACAGGTTCTGCGTCTGATTGAGGATGTCCTGCCCCGCCGACGAACGTTGCAGGATGTAGTTGCGGTCAATGACGATGATGCGCGGCGCCGGAGGCCCATTTTGGGCCGCCGGAGCGGCCGGCGCGGCCACTGTAGTCGTAGGATTGGAGATCACGGCGCGAGGCTGAGTGGCCTGGGTTGCACCAAATGCCTGAAATGCGAAACCGGATCCGATGCCGACTCCGGTCAGCGCGAGAAGAACGGTCAGGTGCTGCGTGGAGACCCTTTTCATCAGCGTAAGTCCTCTTGCTTCAGAATTGTGTGCCGGCGTTCAACCAGATCGCCTGGGGTTTATCATAACTTTGCTTCAGTAATGGATAGCCTAAATCGATCTCGATCGGACCAAATGGAGATTTCCAATTGACGGCCACGCCCACGGTCACGCGCATGGCCAGATTGTCGCGGATGCAGCTTGCCGCGGTGCAGGTCGTGTTCTCGCCATGGATCAACCCGACAGTACCGAAATCCGTAAAGGCGGACAGATTGATCCCGTAATCGGGCGGCAGGATATCCGGCAAGCGCACCTGATACGTGCCAATCGCGAACAGCTGACCTCCGACCGACACGTTCGGTACCGTGTCACGCGGCCCCACGCCGGCAATCTGAAATCCACGGAACGACGGACCACCCTTGAAGAATCGCTCGTTGATCGGAATCTGCGTTCCGCCATATGCCGTGATGTAGCCCGCATTGGCGGCAAACTCGCCGACAAGATTGAAGAAGAAGGGGTGATAGTACTGGAAGCCCGCCGTAGTGCGCAGATAATCCAGATCGCCGCCAAGTCCCGCAACATCCTGGGTCAGGTAAAAGTCGACGCCAGTCGTCGGTTTGACCGGATCGTCGCGCGTATCATAGGTGTAGGTGTATCCGAGCGAAGAGGCCGAATAGGCCCCCTGTGCAAACAGAACCGCCGTCGCCGTTGTGTTGGTCGGGGCTATACTCGTGTAAGCGAAATTGTAATGCGGCGAGAACCGGCCGAATTCCGATACCGGGAATCCGAATTCGATTCCGACGGCTTTGACGCTCGATACATATCCCAAAAACTGGGAGAAGTCGGTGATGACATCGTACGCGACAAATCCCGCAGATAATGGACGGCCGAGGAAGTACGGCTCTGTGAAGCGGAAATCATAGTCCTTCTGGAATGTGCCGACGGAAATGTTGGCGCGCACAAATTGTCCGCGTCCGAACAGATTGCGCTCGGTATAGCTGAAATTCAGCAACAGTCCCTCGAAAGACGAATAGCCCGCGCCGAGTGCGAGTTCGCCGGTCGGTTGCTCCGTCACGGTGACCGTCAGGACGGTCCGGTCCGGTGTCGTCCCGGGGTCTTCCTTGATCGTGACATCCTTGAAAAAACCCAGCGCGCGAATACGCGTGCGCGAACGATCCGCAAGCACGCGGTTGAAGGCGTCGCCTTCCGAAAGGCGGAATTCGCGCCTGATGACTTCATCGCGCGTGCGGGTGTTGCCGACAATATTGATGCGCTCGACATAAACCCGTGGTGCCTCATTGATCTCATAGAACAGATCAATGGTTTTGGTCTCGGCGTTGCGCTGGACCCGCGGCCGGATGTCGATAAAGACGAAACCCTGGGTGCCTGCCGCAAAAGTCAGCGCTTCGATCGACTTGTCGATCAGGTCGGCATTGTAAACATCGCCCTGTTTGGTCAGCAGCAGCGCTTGCAGGGTGTTCGGATTCAGGTCGCGGATTTGCGATTGAATTTGCACATTGCCGAAATGGTAGAGGTCGCCCTCATCGAGGGTGAACGTGATATAGAAATTACGCCGGTCCGGAGCCAATTCGGCCACCGCGGAAATGACCCGAAAATCCGCATATCCGCGCGCGAGGTAGAAGCGGCGCAGTTGTTCGCGGTCGAATGTCAGACGATCGGGATCGTAATTGTCGTTGGTGCTGAGGAATTTCCACCACGCGCTGGTCGTCGTCGCGATCTGGTCGCGCAAATCGGAATCCCGAAATACCCTGTTGCCGATGAAATTGATCGCAGCAACCCCGGTCGTCGGCCCCTCATTGATCTCGAACACAAGATCGACCCGGTTCTGCGGACGCTGAATGATCTTCGGTTCGACGGTTGCGGCAAATCGTCCCGACCGGCGATACAGTTCGATAATCCGCTGCACATCGGCCTGAACGCGCGCGCGTGTGAATACCATGCGCGGCCGAACCTGCACTTCCTTGTTCAGGTCGGTATCTGAAATCGCGGAATTACCTTCGTACACAACCTGATTCAGAATTGGATTTTCGACGACCCGCACCGTGAGCGTCATGCCGTCCCAATCCATGCGCACATCGGAGAACAGGCCGGTGTCGAACAGCACCTTCAGTGACCTGTCCGCGACTGCGGGATCGTAAGGCTGACCCTGACGCAATAGCAGATAGGAGAGCACGCTATCGGGCTCGATGCGCTGCGTCCCCTGGACGAGAATGCGCTGTATGATTCCCTGGCCGGGCGGAGCCGGCATCGGCATCACGACCGGCGCCGCCTGTTCGAGCGTCATCTGCTCGCCCGGTGGCGCCGGACCGCTCATGGGTAAGGCCGGCGCCGGCTCCGCCGGCGCCGGCTGCACGGGCGAAGGCGCAGGTTGCGCGGGAGTCTGGGCCAGTGCCCCCCCGACACTGTAATTCAGCACCAAGGCGCAAGCCGATAGGCGTGCGCTTCGGGCGATAAGGTGGCCTCTCGAGGTCATCGCTCGCCTTCTTATACGTCGGCGAGCGATTCCGCGACGTACTTTGGGTTAAAAGAGGTTTAGGCGGACCAGGTCATTAAACGTCGCAAGTAGCATCAGACAAAGGACGAAAGCCAGTCCAAGCCTGAAGCCAACCTCTTGCGCACGCTCCCCCAGCGGTCTGCCCAGCACCGCTTCGCATCCATAGTACAGCAGGTGCCCGCCGTCGAGCACCGGAATGGGCAAAAGATTCACAAGCCCAATGCTCACCGACATCAGGCCCGCGAGACTCAACAGCGCCATAAACCCGATTTGCGCTGCCTCGCTCGACACTTCGCCGATGCCGACAATTCCATGCAGCTGATCGGCGCTTTCACGCCCAGTGAAGATTTTGCCGACGTAGGACCCGGTCTGTGCAATGATGAACCAGGTCTGATTGACACCGCCGGCCAGTGCTTCGCCGAGGCCCACACTTACCAAAGTGTCGCGGATGCCAAGCCGGCCGAAAGTGTATTTCGCGCCCTTGTCGTCGCTGCCCTCGATCTTCGAAGGCACAACCGGGATCACGAGCTGACTGCGGTCGCGTATGATCGTCAGTTGCAGCTGCTGGCCGGCGCTGGCAGAGACGATGCGTTGCAATTCGGAAAAATCTTTAACTGCGACATTTCCAACCTTGAGGATGGAATCGCCCGGGCGGATGCCTGCCAGTTCCGCCGCAGATCCTTTGGTGACTGCTTCAACGACGGGCGGCGAGGCCGGCTTGCCGGTCGACAGCAGCACGGCGGCGAAAATGACGATCGCCAGAATGAAATTCGCGACCGGTCCCGCTGCAGCGACCAAGGCACGCTGCAAAACCGGTTTTGTGTGCATGGGCTCGCCGAAGATTTCGGGATCGCCTGCCCCCGAGAGCCGCCGCTCCTCATATTCCCGCATCACATTCGGATCGGGACGGCTCGACACATCGGCGTCGCCGAGAAACCTGACGTAACCGCCGAGCGGGATCCATGAGAGTTTCCAGCGGGTTCCCTTGCGGTCGGTGAAACCGAAAATTTCGCGGCCAAATCCGATCGAAAACGCCTCGACACGAACGCCGCACCAGCGAGCGACAATGAAATGCCCAAGCTCGTGGAAAAACACGACAATCGTTATGACGAACAGGAAGGCCGGGAAACCGACGCCCAGCCATGAGAAGAAGTGTTCGATCACTGCAGGCATTGCCGTCCGAACTCCTTATGCAGCCCTGCCCGCGGCCTGGCAGGTAAACTCGCTCGCCCTTGCCCTTGCGGCGGCATCCAGTTCTAACACGTCGTCTAAACTCGTAGGTGCATGGCCGTAATTTATACGTTCAAAAGTATTAAGCGTTTGCTCCACAATTTTAGCAATTCCAAGGAAACCAATCCGGCGTTTGAGAAAGCTTTCGACCGCTATCTCATTGGCGGCATTCAGGACTGTCGATGCGTTGCCGCCCGATTGCAGACAGGTTCTGGCCAGCTGCAGACAGGGAAACCGTTGATAATCCGGACTCTCAAATGTCATCTGGCCGAGCTCGGCAAGGTTCAACACACGTGCGGGCGAAGTCATCCGGTGTGGCCAACTCAGGGCCAACGAGATCGGCGTTTTCATATCTGGGGCCGAAAGATGGGCGAGAACAGACCCATCGGCATATGACACGAGACAGTGAACCACCGATTGCGCATGGACAATAACATCCAGCTTGTGCGGAGCCATCCCGAACAAGACATGTGCTTCGATGAGTTCCAACCCCTTGTTCATCAGGGTTGCACTATCGACGGAAATCTTCGCGCCCATCGACCAGTTGGGATGGCGCACCGCCTGTTCCGGCGTAACGGCGGCCATGCGTTCCATCGACCATGTGCGGAACGGTCCACCCGAGGCGGTCAGTGTTACTTTTTCGATCGCCTGCGTCTGGGCAAAGTCGAGAAGCTGGAATGCCGCGCTGTGTTCTGAATCCACCGGAATGAGAACGCCACGAGAATCGGCAGCCGCACGGCGGAAAACCTCACCCGCAGCGACAACACATTCCTTGTTCGCGAGCGCGACAATGGCGCCGCGTTTGGCGGCTGCCAGGGTCGGCGCCAGACCGGCCGCGCCGACGATCGCACTCACAACCATTTCCGCCGGCCGTTGCGCAGCTTCGATCAATGCCTCCGGGCCTGCCAACACTTCGACATCTGTGTCTGAAAGCGCGTCCGCCAGCGCAGATTTCATGGACGCATCGCCGATCACCGCGACCGCGGGATGCAGCTCGCGCGCCTGTTCCGCAAGCTGCGCGACGTTTCGTTGCGCGGTCAGTGCCTGCAGGGGAAATGCGCTCGGACCGTAATGTTGGCGGGCGAACCGGATGACATCCAGCGTCGAAGTTCCGATTGAACCCGTGCTGCCCAGGATGGTGACGCGGCGCCCCAGCACCGGCAGCAAGTGGATTCCCGGATTTGACGCAACCACACCGTTCCTCATGGTGATGGACCCTGAAATGGATTGAGGCCGGCAAAAAACACCAAGAATGCACAAACTGGCGCCACGAAAAGCAGACTGTCAATCCGGTCGAGCACTCCGCCATGGCCCGGGATCAATCCGCCGCTGTCCTTGACCTGAAAACGCCGCTTCACCCAGGATTCAAACAGATCGCCAGCATGGCCAACCAGTCCGATGACGATTCCGAAGCTCAATCCGGCAATGGCGCTGCCACCCAGCAGCCCGATGAACAATGCCTCCACCAAACCCGCGGCCAAAGTACCACAGACAAATCCAGCCCAGGTCTTGTTGGGCGATAATCTCGGCACAAGCTTTGGCCCGCCAATAAATCGGCCGCCAAATAGCGCGCCGGTGTCGGCGCTCCAGACCGCAAGCAAAATGCCCAGCAGCAGGTGGGTGCCCTCCGGCACTCCGCGGAGCATGATCAAGGCGATCGCGGGGACTCCGAGATAAAGCGCGCCCACGGCGTGCCACATTGGCGATCTATCGCGAAGTGACGACCAGAGCAGAGTGCTCAGAACTCCGGCAGCGATCGCGGTCAACGCGAATCTCAGCTCATTGGAAGCGAGCAGCACCACAACCGCTGCCACGAGCGATATCGCGGTAAGGTACATTTGCGGCGCCAGTTTGCCGTTGTTCACCAGCCGGTGCCACTCGCGAAGTCCCGCAACGGCCCCGATGATGACGAACCCGCCGAACACGAATCCGCCGGCAAACACGGCCAGCACGGCAGCAACGATCAGGATAATGCCCGAAACAGCCCGCGCCGGCAGTTCAATCGATGCGGACATGGATGGCTGTTGCCCCATTAAATGCTCTAGCGGCGAGGCTCGAAAAGTGCCGACGAAAGCGTACGCAATGCCGAGTCCGCACGCGACCGCTCGGCCGGCACTCCGCCAAACCGCCGTTCGCGGCGGGCAAATTCGGTGAGCGCCGCCTCCAGATCCGCGGCGCCAAAATCGGGCCAAAGCTTGTCGATAAATACGAGTTCGGCATAGGCAGCCTGCCACAGCAGGAAATTTGACAGGCGGCGCTCGCCGCCGCTCCGGATGACCAGATCGGCATCCGGGATACCCGCGCTCTGCATGCTGCCGCCCAGCATGTCCGGCGTAATCGACTCCGGATCGATTTCACCGGCCTGGGCGGATTTGGCAAGCTGCTTGGCGGCATCTGCCAATTCTTCGCGCGATCCGTAATTGAATGCGAAGGCAAGATTGAGCGCTGTGTTGCGCGCGGTCAGTGTTTCCGCACCCTCGATCAATTCCGCAATGTCGGGCGCCAATCCGGTCCGCGCGCCGATAAACCGGACACGCACGTTATGGGCATGAAGCTTCTCGATGTCGGCCCGGCAATAACGCCGGAAGAGGCCCATCAGGTGACGAACTTCCGACTCCGGACGGCGCCAGTTCTCGGTCGAGAACGTGTACAGCGTCAGATATTGCAGCTCCAAAGCCCGGGCCGCGCGCACGACCTTGCGAACGGCCGAGATCCCCTTGACGTGACCTGCCTCGCGCGGAAGCAACCGGTTTCTTGCCCAGCGGCCATTGCCGTCCATGATGATGGCAACGTGACGCGGCAGTTTTGCCGGTGGAACGGGCAAGGCCGGATTCGGGTCGGACACAGGCTTGGTCAAATCGGCTTCCTTTTTTCAGTTCCGAGCCCGATCATGCTGATCAGACATGCATGATTTCCTGTTCTTTCGCACTCAGGATTCCATCGACCTCATGAATCGACTCGTCGGTCAGCTTCTGGAGCTCGTCCGACAGCTTGCGATGCTGGTCCTCGCTGATGCTGTGCTCCTTTTCCAGACGCTTTAACTGGTCCATCCCGTCTCGACGGACATTGCGCACCGCAATCCGCGCCTGCTCCGCATATTTCGCGGCGAGTTTCGCCAGTTCACGGCGCCGCTCTTCGTTCAATTCCGGTATCGGAATGCGAATCAATTGGCCATCGAGCTGCGGATTAAGTCCAAGTCCGGCGTCGCGGATGGCTTTATCGACGGCTTTAGCGAGGCTCCTGTCGTACACTTGGACGGTCAGAAGCCGTGGCTCTGGTGTGCTCACCGTTCCGAGCTGGTTGACCGCCATCGTGCCGCCATAGGCTTCGACCGTAACCGGTTCCAGAATCGCCGGATTGGCGCGTCCGGTTCGAAGTCCCGCGAATTCATGGCGAAGAGTGCCAACCGCACCCTTCATGCGCCGCTTTACGTCTTCCTTATCGAACGGCGGTGTCTGGGCCATTCGTCTCTCCCCTGGAATCTGGTCCAGCAATGTTTAACTCAAGCGGGCTCGCCAATCACCGTGCAGCGGCCGGTCCCGCGCAAAATCGCGCTCAGGTTTCCTCTGCTCCGGATCGAGAAAACCACAATGGGAATACGGTTTTCTCGTGACAACGACACCGCCGAGGCGTCCATGACCTTGAGGTCCCGCGATAGGACCTCATGGTAGGTCAGGAAGTCGTAGCGCTCCGCATTGGGATTGAACTTCGGGTCGGCGCTGTAGACCCCGTCCACTTGGGTTGCCTTGAACATCGCATCGCAGCCCATTTCCGCCGCCCGCAACGCCGCAGCCGTATCGGTGGTGAAAAACGGGTTTCCGGTTCCAGCGGCAAATATCACCAGCCTGCCCTTTTCCATGTGGCGCATTGCGCGCCGGCGGATATAGGGCTCGCAGATGGACATCATGGGGATGGCCGACTGCACGCGAGTCGGCAGCCCAATCCGCTCCAGCGTTGCCTGAAGCGCGAGAGCGTTCATCACCGTTGCGAGCATGCCCATGTAATCGGCGGTCGCCCGCTCAATTCCGGCTGCTGCGCCAGACAGACCGCGGAAGATGTTACCGCCGCCAACCACGAGACAGACTTCCGAGCCCAGGTCTGTCGCTTGTTTCAGATCGGCGGCGATACCCTCAACCGTCGCGGCATCGATGCCATAGCTTTCTGTCCCCATCAGCGCCTCGCCCGAAATCTTGACGAGGACCCTTTTGTATTTGGGGACAGTTGCCATCGGTTGTCCTGACATCGCGGAGTTACGACGTTCCGGCTGTTGCCCTCACTTCGGCGGCAAAATCCGTCGTCGGCTTGTCGATTCCTTCACCGACCGCAAATCGCACAAACCCAGTGATTCGGACAGGCGCCCCGGTGTCCTTGGCTGCGTTTTCCAGAACTTTCGATACCGGCGTTTCACCATCCACCACGAAGATTTGCGACAACAGCACGTTCTCTTCGTAGAATTTCCGCATCCGCCCGTCGACCATCTTGGCAATCACGCCTTCGGGCTTGCCGGACTGCCGCGCCTGATCCTCATAGATCGAACGCTCGCGGGCGATGGTTTCCGCCGGCAGGGCATCGGGAGTCAAAGCCAGAGGGTTAGCGGCAGCAACATGCATCGCGAGCTGCTTTCCGAGGCGCTGCAACGCATCGATATTGCCTGAAGATTCCAGTGCAACAAGAACGCCGATCTTGCCGAGATCGGGTGCAACGGCATTGTGCATGTAGGACGCGACGACGCCCGGTGAAACCGCCAGACCGGCGCTGCGCCGGACCGACATGTTCTCACCGATTTTCGCAACCAGCGCCGTCAGTGCCTCGGCCATTGTCTGGCCGTCATCGAATGGCGACATCAGCAAGCGCTCGAGTTCGCCCTCTTCTTCCAGCGCCTGTTCCGCGGCCTTGCGCACGTAATCCTGGAATTGGCCACCCCGGGCGACGAAATCCGTTTCCGAATTGACTTCGACGATCGCTCCGCAGTCGGTCTGCGTGGCAATTCCGATCAGGCCCTCGGCGGCGGTGCGGCCGGCCTTTTTCGCCGCCTTTGCCAAACCCTTTTTGCGCAACCAGTCCACTGCCAGTTCGAAGTCGGCGTTGGTTTCGTTAAGCGCAGTCTTGCAGTCCATCATTCCGGCGCCGGTCTTGTCCCGCAGATCCTTGACCATGCCGGCAGGTATATTTGCCATGATTGTTCCTTTCGCCCCCTCGTTTTCTTTGGGTGGGCGCTTATCAGCCGAGCGGACTTGCCTCGACTTCTGCATGCGCGGCGCCGCTCTCGACATGTCCGGCCACATCTTCGGCCGCACCGAGATCGACCCCCGCCGCCGTCTGGCCTTCCGACAAACCGTCAATCACAGCGCGCGCCGCGAGATCGCAATACAGCGCGATGGCGCGTGAAGCGTCGTCATTGCCCGGGATCGGATAGGCGATTCCTTCCGGCTCGGAATTGGAATCGAGAATCGCCGCAACCGGAATATCCAGTTTGCGGGCTTCCGCGACCGCGATCGATTCCTTGTTTGTATCGATCACGAAAAGCATGCTCGGCAAGCCGCCCATGTCCTTGATACCGCCCAGCGAGCGTTCGAGCTTGTCGCGCTCGCGCATGAGCTGCAGCAGCTCTTTCTTGGTCAAACCGGAGCTATGCGCGGAATCCAGGGTCTCTTCGAGATTCCGCAGCCGCTTGATGGAGTGCGAGATGGTTTGCCAATTGGTCAGCGTCCCGCCAAGCCAGCGGTGATTGACGAAATACTGCGCGCAACGCTTTGCCGCTGCCGCGACCGGCTCCGCCGCCTGACGTTTCGTGCCGACAAACAGCACGCGGCCGCCACCGGCCACTACATCGCGCATCGCGAGCAAAGCCTGGTGGAACAGCGGTACTGTCTGCGTCAAGTCGATGATGTGGATGTCGTTGCGGACACCAAAAATGTATGGCGACATTTTCGGGTTCCACCGCTGTGTGCGGTGACCAAAATGCGCGCCGGACTCCAATAGTTGACGCAAACTCAGTTCTGGCAGTGCCATGGTAACTCCTTTTCCGGTTCAGCCTGGCGCGGGAGTGATTCGCATGCGCGAACACCGGAGGGGCGGAATGACCTTTTTCGTCAAATGCCCTGGACCCGCGTTGTGGGATGCGGGCTTATAGGAATTTCAGCGGCTCCACGCAAGCTCGGCAGGCTGCTTCGAGCCCCCGGTGCGGGTCACGAATTAAACAGGAATACGACCAGAAAAAGCGCGTAAACCCAAGGCGCCGCGAACAGGCCAACCACCTGAGCGCGCGGCCGTTTTCGCCCGGCCGCCCGGCGCGCCGCGAAAGGGGCCGCGAGGCAGAATGCCGGCAGGGCGGCAAAAAGCACGGCAATCGCTACCGGGGCCGTATCGCCGCCGGTCCTGATGGCGATCTCCACTGCGGATTCCGCCATGTAGATCCCGAACGCCAGCAGCACCAGGTCCAAGCCGATTGCGGCCAGGAACCCGCCGCGTCTCACACCGATTCCACTTCGGCCACACCCGAGAGTGCCGCCAAAACGGTCTTGATGCGCGGGTTGACCTGCACCCGCCTGGGTAACGCGATCTCGATCTCCTGCCGGTCCAGCCCGGGAACGACCAGAGTGACAAGACCTTTGCCCGGCGCATTCAGTTCCTGGGCAATCCTCGGAATTGGAGCGGTGTCGTTGAGCCGTATTTTCAGGCCCTCGCCCGCTCCCGCGGCGGCGGCATCGAGATCGTCGATCGAAATCGCGCGCAATTTCAACTCGTCCTCCACCCAGTCCCCGACGGCACGAAGCAGGACCGGCTTGCCAATATCGAGGAATTGCCGCGAACTCGCCAAAGCTTCAGAAAAAACCATCACTTCGAACATGCCCGTCGGATCGGACAGCGCGACAAATGCAAATGGATCGCCGCTCTTGCCCCGCCGCTCCTGACGCCGGATCACCACGCCGGCAACCGTCGCTTTGACGGCCGACCGCCTCGCATCGGAAAGCAGATCTGCAAATGTCGAAACACCGAGCCGCTTCAGCGCGGTCGCGTATCCGTCGAGCGGATGACCGGTGAGGTAAAAGCCGACCGCGGAAAATTCCTCTGCAAGCCTCTCATGGGGCGGCCAGTCATCCATTGCGGTGAGCAGTGGTTCATCGCTGCCGGCGCTTGTTGCGCCATTCGACGCCGCTCCCGAACCGAAAAGACTGGATTGCCCCTCCAGCCGGTCACGCGTTCTCCGCGCGGCATGGCTGAGGATCGCATCTGAAGATTCGAACAACTGCTTGCGGTTGCGATTCAATCCATCGAATGCGCCGGCTTTGATCAGGCTCTCGAGCGCGCGTTTGTTGACCAGCTTCGGGTCAACGCGCGCGGCGAAGTCGCCCAGCGAACGGAATGGCCCACCCTGCTGGCGAATGTCGGCAACATGCTCCATCGCCTGTGGACCGACATTCTTCACCGCCGCGAGCGCATAGTTGATCGCGCCACGATCCCCGTCTTTTGCGCAGGAGAAGAAGACGCCGGAACGATTGATGTCGGGCGGACGAACGTCGATTCCGAGACGGCGGGCTTCCTGCCGGAAAACATTCAGCCGGTCCGAATTGCCGATATCCAGCGTCATCGACGCGGCGAGAAATTCAACCGGATAATTCGCCTTCAGATATGCCGTCTGGTACGCAACCTGCGCGTAGGCGGCGGCGTGCCCCTTGTTAAAGCCGTATCCGGCGAATTTCGCCGCCTGATCGAAGATCTGGCCCGCGATGTCGCCGTCGATATGATTGTTCACCGCGCCGGTGATGAACTTCTCCCGCATCACCGCCATTTTCGCGGCGATTTTTTTGCCCATGGCATGGCGCAGCAGGTCCGCCTCGCCCATCGAAAAGCCAGCGAGTTCGCGGGCAATGCGCATGACATCTTCCTGATACGTCATGACGCCGAAAGTGTCGCGCAGAATGGGTTCGAGCTTCGGGTGCAGGTATTCCGGTTTCTCCCGCCCATGCTTGCAGGCGATGTATTTCGGAATCGAATCCATCGGCCCGGGCCGGTACAGCGCGACAAGAGCAACGAGATCGTTGATATGGTCGGGTTTCAGACGTTTCATCAGGTCGCGCATGCCCTGACTTTCAAGCTGGAACACGCCGACGCTTTCACCACGGGCCAGCATTTCAAATGTCGGCCTGTCGTCGAACCCGATCCGCTGGGTGTCGACATCGATGCCGCGGAACTTCAATAGTGCTTCCGCCTTCGCGATGACGGTCAGAGTCTTCAAACCAAGGAAGTCGAATTTGACCAATCCGGCTTTTTCGGCGTCCTTGAAGTCGAATTGCGTCACCGGAATTTCGGATCGGGGATCGCGGTAGAGCGGAGCAATCTCGTCCAGCGGCCGGTCCCCGATCACAACGCCTGCCGGATGGGTCGAGGCATGCCGGTAAAAGCCCTCGATCTTCTGCACCGTCGAAAAAAGCTGCTTTACCCGCTCGTCTTCCTCGGCCGCCTGCTTCAACCGCGGTTCGCCTGCAATGGCGTCTTTAAGCGCGACAGGTTTGCCGGGCGGGTTCGGGATGAGTTTGGCCAGCCGGTCAACCAGACCGAACGGCAATTGCATCACCCGGCCGACGTCGCGCACCGCCGCGCGCGGCTGCAGTGAACCCAGCGCGATGATATGGCCCACACGGTCCTTGCCGTATTTCGACTGGACATAGCGAATGACTTCGTCGCGCCGCTCCTGACAGAAGTCGATATCGAAATCCGGCATCGAGATGCGCTCGGGATTCAGAAAGCGCTCGAAAACAAGTCCAAACCGGATCGGGTCGAGATTGGTGATTTCCAGCGACCATGCGACCAGCGACGTGGCGCCCGAACCGCGCACGCCCACGGGAATCGACTGGCTGCGAGTCCATTTCATGAAATCCGAGACGATGAGGAAATATCCCGGAAATCCCATCTTGATGATGATGCCGAGCTCATAATTCAGCCGGTCGACATAAATCTGTTCGTCCGCTGACGGAACATTTTCGCGCAACCGTCTTTTGAGACCGGCCTCCGCCTGGGCACGAAGCTCCTCTTCCGGGGGCAATCCCGACTCGGGCACGAATTGCGGCAGGATCGGCGCATGCCGGCGCGGCCGGAAGGCGCAGCGGCGGGCGATTTCGACGCTATTGGCGATCGCTTCCGGCAGATCGGCAAACAATGCCGACATTTCGGCCGCCGATTTGAATCGATGCTCGCGCGTGAGGCGGCGGCGGTCCTCGACATCGATATAGGTGCCGCCGGCGATGCACAGCAGCGCATCATTCGCTTCGTACATCTCGTCGCCGGCGAAATGCGCATCATTGGTCGCGACCAGCGGCAGGCGCTTTTGGCACGCCAGCGCGATCAGCCGGTCTTCAACCACCGCTTCGTCCGTACGCCCATGGCGCTGCAACTCGATATACAGCCGGTCGCCGAATGCTTCCGCGAGCCGGTCGAGCATGCGCTCAGCGGCATCCGGCTGCCCCGCCGCAAGCAACCGGTTCACCGGCCCGTCGGGACCACCCGTCAGGAGCATCAGGCCCTGCGAATGCCGTATCAGCCGCTCCATCGTTGCGTGCGGAGCATCCTCGGGCGCGGTTTCGATATAGGCGCTGGAAAGCAGCTTCGACAGCTGAACATAGCCGTCCGCGTCCTTCACCAGCAGGACAACGGAAGGATAGACGGCTTCGGAGCCGGACTGGCGCGTCGGCGACGACAGGTCGGCGGGAAACGCGAGACTCAGGGTGACGCCGATAATCGGCTGGATGCCCTGCGCCGCCAGCGCGCCGGAAATCTCATAGGCGCCGAACAGATTGTTGGTGTCGGTCACCGCCACCGCAGGCATGCGCAGCCGCCGGGCGGCTTCTGCCAATTCCTTCGGGCGGATCGCACCTTCCAACAGCGAATAGATGCTGCGGACACGCAGATGCACGAAATTCGCGTAGCCGGTTTGGGCGGAGTCGGAAGCCATGCCTCGATTATGAACGATTCGGCTGAACCGCGCTGGTCAAGAACCGGTTACGCGGGCGCCATCCACAGGTTCGGCCAAACTCCGTTCGACGAGGCAGCCCTGGTCCATGATGAGCGTACGGTCCATCTTCCGTGTCAGCTCATGGTTGTGTGTGGCAACGAGCGCGGTGAGCCTCTCACTGCGGACCAGCTCGATCAGCATGTCGAACACACCGTCGGCGGTTCGGGGGTCGAGATTTCCGGTTGGCTCATCTGCCAGAAGGACACGCGGCGAATTGGCGAGTGCCCGGGCAATCGCCACACGCTGTTGTTCGCCGCCGGAAAGCTGCGCGGGACGATGCGTCGTGCGCTGGGCAAGACCGACGAGCGAAAGAAGACGCCGCGCTTCTTCCATGGCCGCCTTGCGCGAGATGCCAGCGATGCGCAGCGGCATGGCGACATTTTCTTCGGCCGTGAACTCCGGCAGCAGATGGTGCGCCTGATAGACGAAACCCAGTGCCTTTCGCCGCAGTTCCGTGCGCCGCCGCTCGGCCAGGCGCGATACCGCTTCGCCGTCGATAAAGACTTCCCCGGCGGTGGGTGTTTCCAGCAAGCCTGCAATGTGCAGCAGAGACGACTTGCCTGCACCCGATTGGCCGACCAGGGCGACGATCTCGCCCTCGGCAAGCGCGAACGAGATATCGCGAAACACGACCAGATCGCGGCCGCCCTGGTGATATGTGCGCGCGACCCGGTCGAGCCGCAGCGGCCAGTTTTCATTCATATCTGAGCGCTTCCACTGGATCGAGCCTTGCAGCACGCCAGGACGGATACAGGGTGGCAAGGAATGACAGGGACAGCGCCATGATGATCACCGCAATAACATCATACGGGTCGATTTTGGCCGGCATCTGACTGAGAAAATAGATCGTCGGGTCGAACAGGGTTGTCCCGGTGATGTTCGACAGAAATTGCCGGATCCTTTCGATATTGGCGCAGAACACGATCCCAATGACAACGCCGAGCAGTGTTCCCGTCGTGCCGATAAAGGCGCCGGCAATAAAGAACACGCGCATCACTGCGCCCTTGCTCGCACCCATGGTCCGCAGGATGGCTATATCGCCGCCCTTGTCCTTCACCAGCATGATCAGTCCGGAAATTATATTCAACGCGGCAACCAGTATGATCAGTGTAAGGATCAGAAACATGACATTGCGTTCGACGTTCAGCGCGCCGAACAGGCTGGAATTCATCTGCTGCCAGTCGATCAGACGGGCCGCGGGACCGGCTGCGCGCTGAACGGCAAAGTGCCAGCTGGCGACGTTATCAGGCTGAGCCACCATCACTTCGATGCCCTGCACCGCATTGCCCAACCCGAAGAACAGCTGCGCCTCCTTGAGCGGCATGAAAATGTAGGTCTGGTCGTATTCCGACATCCCGATGTTGAAAGTCCCGGCGACCCGATAGGTTTTGATGCGGGGAGTCGAACCGAATGGCGTTACGTCGCCATTGGGCGCGATCAGAGTCACCGTCATGCCGGGTGCGAGCCCAAGCCGATCCGCCAGCCGTGCACCCAAAACCACTGAATCGTCCTCGCCGAAATGGGCCAGAACATCGGGTCTGATGGTCGACGATACCGTCGTCAGGCGCTTGAGATCCTCCGGGGTAAGGCCGCGCACCAGGGCGCCAAAAGATGCCCCCTGGCCGTTCACGAGCACCTGACCCTCGATGAAAGGCGTCGCATTGGTGATGCCGGGAACCTGACGAATCCGCGCTACCGTGGCGTCGTAATCGGGAATGCTGCCGGTGACGCTCTGCACGATGATATGGCCATTCAGGCCCAGAATCCGGCCCAGCAGCTCCGCCCGGAAGCCATTCATGACGCTCATCACGATAATCAGGGTTGCAACCCCGAGCGCGATCCCGACCAGGGAGAAGCCGGAAATGACGGAAATAAAGCTCTCCTGCCGCCGCGCCCGCAAATAGCGGCCGGCGACAAGCCATTCAAATCCGGAAAAAGGTGCTGAGGGTTTGGCCATGCGGGCGCTTCTTGTCGTTAACTCTGGGTAACCTTATGCATAACGGTA
>CAYUQO010000023.1:0-50075 GCA_964446945.1 uncultured Bordetella sp. | reverse complement strand
TCGCATGATCTCGATATGGAGCGCGCTTTGCGAACTTCGAAACCGAAACGACACTGGATTCAATAGCTTGCCCGCGTCCTTTCAATCCTGAAATTCGCATGGATGCCGATATAGAGATCAAGCGAATTTCAGAATCGGGACGCTGGCTGAAATTTGTCACAGGACAGACTGGAATGTGTTGATGACGGATTAATCAGTGTCCAATTACGTTATCCACCCGCGAAAACGGGCGTGAACGGATGAAAAAGCTGCTCCATGTCGGTGTGTCACTCCTGATGATTTTGGCGGCGGGTCCGGCGCAGCCCGGCCATGCCGCGGGGCTGGGCGGACTTGGCGGGATCGGCGGGCTGGGCGGGATTGGGGGAATACCGCGGTTGCCGGGGCCGGCTTTGCCACCAGTGGTGAATCGCGCGACCGGTACACTCGGCCAGGCTGTGGGCGCTGCTGCAGGGCAGGCGCGGCAAATCGTGGATAATGCCGGGCGTCCGCCATTGGCCAATGCGTTTGAAGCGGATGCGCGCGGTGCGCGCGTGGTGCGGGGCGAAGTGCTCGCCGTGTCTCCGTCCGCGGCCGGACTCGCGGCAGCGCAGGGGCTGAATTTTCAGATCCTGCGGCAGGAAAATCTCGGCGGGCTGAATATCGGCATCACCGTGCTGCGCCCACCGGCCGGGATCAGCGTGACGGATGCGCTGGCCGCATTGCGCATGGCCGATCCGGCGGGGACGTATGACTACAACCATATTTATGATCCGTCTGCGGACGTAAACACTGGTGCTGCGAGAATCATGCCCGCAGGCTTGGGCGGTTTCGACGCGCAATCGATCAGGATCGGCATGGTCGATGGCGGTATCGACCTGCGGCATCCCGATCTGCGCAAGGTGAAGATCGAGACGGCAAATCTTGCCGGCAGTGGCGCGAGCCCGGCTTCAGAACACGGCACGGCGGTGGCCTCGGTGATCGCCGGATGTGGCGGGGAAATCCGCGGCGCGATTCCATGCGCAGAGATTTATGCCGCCGATGTCTATGGCGGTGTCGCAACCGGAGGGTCCGCCGAAGCCGTGGCGCGTGGCATTGCCTGGGTCGCGGCGCAAGGTGTTCCAGTGATCAATGTCAGCCTGGTTGGACCGGCGAACGCTCTATTGGAAACTGTTACACGCGCCGTTCTCGCGCGCGGACATGTCATTGTCGCGGCGGTGGGCAATGACGGGCCGGCGACTCCCATCGAATATCCTGCAGGTTATGACGGCGTCATTGCGGTGACCTCCGTGAATGCCGCGCACCAGATTCAGATCGATGCCAATCAGGGCGCACAAATCGCGTTTGCCGCGATTGGTGTTGACGTCCCGGCCGCGGTTCCCGGCAATTCTTATAAGAAGTTCACCGGGACGTCCTTTGCGGCGCCGGTCGTGGCGGCGTGGTTTGCGCTGAAACTGGCGCATCCGGATAGTGCCGCTGCCGCTGCGATTTATCGCGAGCTGCAGAAGCAGGCGATCGATCTCGGCGAACCCGGACGCGATTCCGTGTTCGGCTGGGGATTTCTTGACCAGCCGGGCGTCCAGCGCCTGTCGGCGTCAAGCAATTAGCAGCGGGACACGATCACCAAACACCCGGGATCACACGGTGGCACGGGTGACTTGCAGCCGGCGGCAAAACCCGCCGGCCGGGGTACTGCGGTTGCGCTCGCGCGCTTACGACTGGGTACGGGCCGGAAGAGGTGCGACCTGTCCGCGCTGGAAGATCACGTGCGGATTCGTGTTGCGGCTGACCTCGAGCTGTCCGGACGGCCAGCTGATGCGCAGCGGATGCCGCGCGGTTTGCACGCCCATGCCCATGGCCAGGCCATAGGCAATGGCGGCGGCGCAGATCAAACCGAGCAGGAACATCAGGAACAGCGCGCCGGGGCTGGAGCGGCGAATAACCACTTCCCTGGTCACTGGCCGGTCGACCGGGACTTCTCTGACCTCACGGTATTCATGATACTCGGGCATGGCACTGGGCCTCCGATGAGCCATGTGGCAACGCCGCCAAAGTCACAGGAGTTCCAAAACGGGAACTTGGGCGTTTGCGCATTCACCGGGGTTAATCCGTGTACTGATCTGGCCCGATTCCGTCGGTAACATCTGCCGCCGCCCGCGATGGAACCGGAACGCGTTGGATGGCAAAGAGTTAGCTTGGGCGCTTCTGACAAAGGGAGACTTGCATGCGCCGGCGAATGCTTTGCGGGGCCATCGTCATTCTCGCTTCCTTCGCATTGTCGGCGTGCGAGTCCTATAGTTACGGATATAATCGCTATGGATATGGCCCCTATGGCTATGGCCCGTATGGCGCCTATCCGGCAGCGCCCGTCGTGCCCGGCATGGCGCCAGCCACTTATACGGTGCCGCAGTCGCTGTCGCAGGCGTCGTATAATTTCGTCATCACTGCCGCGCTCAGCGACAGTTATGAGATCCAGGCCGGCCGCATGGCCGCGCAGCGCAGCGGGAATCAGCAGGTCCGCGATTTTGCCGATCGCATGGTGCGCGACCACACCATGACGACGCAGCAGGTTGCGACGGTGTTGCAGACCAATGGCACACCGGTTGTGACCCCGGCCGCTCTCGATCCGCGTCATGTCACCATGATCAATGATCTGGCCGTGGCGCAGAGCGCGGATTTCGATCGCCGCTATGCCATTCAGCAGGTGAGCGCGCATCGCGAAGCGGTCGATCTGCTGCAGAACTATGCGCAGAGCGGCGACAATCCGGCGTTGCGGCAATGGGCCATGCAGACCTTGCCGATGGTCCAGGAACATTTGCGTCTGGCGCAGATGCTTCCCGGCGCGGCGGGCTGATTCACGCCTGAGAGGGCGACGTCAGAGCAGCGCTAGGCGGGCGACCTGCGCGATATAGCCGGCGCCGCCCGGGGCGAGAGCGACCGTCTGATACCAGAAATCCCAGGTCGTCGGGCCGAAGACGTGCCAGTGACGGAAGCCAAAGATATTTTGCCAGGAATGGGCGCCATCATAGCCGATCATGCCGCCGATGCCGGCAGCGCCGGCGGCGCCTGGCACGACGGCGCCAAGCAGGGCCGAGCTGGTGAAGCGCCGCGAGAGGACCTGTTGCGCGGGCGTCAGGAGCGCCTGCGCCTGGTTATTCCGCCAGGTTGATCCCGCCAGCAGGGCGGAGTTGGGACTGTCGCCCGCAACATGGATGGTGCGGACCGTGGCGGGACCCGTGCGCGCGACCCGGAATTGGCAGCCATTCAGTTCGCTGGTGAAGAAATAATCGGCGCCGTTGCCGATGTCCAAATGGACCGTCGCCCGTGATGCCCAGGGCAGCCAATACGCCGAAATGCGGTGCGTGAAGCAACCGATGGCTTGCTTGGCGCGGTTGGCAAAGCCGGTTACTTCGAGCACGTGGCCGCCGGCCATGGCGAGGTCCTGAATGTCGAAATCGTAGATGCCGGCCGCACCCGGCATATTCGCCTGGATGAATCCAACGGTCATTGGATGACCGGCCAGAAAGAACTCCTTCCGTTTCTTGAATGCGCTGTTATTACCCTCGCTCATCGCGGCCTCCCACCGGTTTTGATGCACGATGTCTTCGCACACGCCTTCAGGCATCCCCGTGGCGAAGCCGGACGCAGCCCCGTCGCGGAGACGAAAAGCAACGAAATATTTGTGATCCTCCGCACACAGATGATGGCCTCAAAGAGACCGCCATCGCCTTTCCCCTCGAAAGGACAGCGGAAGTGCAATCAATATAACACTGCCACGTTCAACCGTGAAGTGTTGCAAGCATTACAGATTGGGTCCGAGCAGAAAAACAGTCGCGCGGCGGGCTAATTCAACCCGTTGCGCGGGGTCGCGAATTGCGCCGGGCTACAGGATTGTGGGTGACTGGCTGAGGCATCCCCGCGTAAAGGTGGCAGATGGAGTGGCCATCCGGCTCTGTCTTGCCGGAGGGGATTGAGTTTGCCGCGCCCGTCCCGGTGATGGGCGCTCCGCCGCGATTGGCGGCCTCGGCTGCCGCGGCTGAAGTTGTCCCGGCCGGACCGCTGGTCACGACGCGGCTGGTTCTGGCCAGCAATTGCGAACACAGAAAGCGCATCTGCGCCGCGAACACGTCATTCACAGTCAGCTTGGCACGTCGCGTGGTGGTGGTCCGCGACGTGTTGTTCGTCCGCGACCTGCCGAGCCTGCTTCCGCCGAGCGCCATCGTGGCGCCAATCGCATTACCGGCGGCCGCGCGTGCACCCGTGGCATTGCCGGTTCCGGAAACGCTGCTGTTCGTCACTCCAGCAGCGCCGGCATTGTTGTTGGCCTGAGGCAACGTCGAGTTGGCTCCGGTGCGGGCCGGATTGCTCAGTGTACTGCTCGTCCCGCCGATCGATCCGGGTAAGCCGCCAGTGTTTATGACGGTGCTGGCCACCGTGCCGCGGCCGGCGCCAGTGCTTCCGATCGAACCTGCCGCTACGCCGGGCGTGGCTGCACCTGCTCCGGCTGCTCCGCCAACCTGGGTAACAGCAGAAGCGGCAAACGCAATCGCTCCGCACGAGACGGCAACAAGGAAATTGTTCAGCTTTGCGATGGCTGCACTCCCTTGTGCGTGCGTCTGGCCCCTGTTCCTGACAACGGCTGGCCGGGAGTTATTTTCCCCTTCGTGAGCACAACTCCGCCAAGCGTGCTTGCAACTTCTGGTAGAGATAACCTGACAGTTACATTGTCAGCCGTACAACACGCCCACGTTGCGACGTGCCGTTACAGATCGGACACACAACGGTTGCAAAGCCTGTTTACCCCGTCAACCGACGGGAGAAACAGCTCCTGAATTCCAGAGGAGGACATTCGCGTATGAAGAAATTCGTCGGCACCTGCGCATTGAGCGCAGCGGCAGTCACATTGTTTGCCGGAATTGCCTTGTCGCAGGAACAGAATGCGGGCGGCGGACCTCCGGTGCTCGCCAACAAGATAGCCGTTCCGGCGGGCGCTTCGGCGCGCCTGCTGGTGACGTCGGGTGGCTTCACGTCCGGCGGTGCACTGAACGACAGGTACACGCAGAATGGCGATAACATGTCGCCGAGCCTTTCGTGGACCAAAGGCCCGCCCGGCACGCAATCCTACGTCGTGCTGACCGAGGATGCGGGCGTCAACCGCCATGATCCCATCGTGCACTGGGTGATCTACAATATTCCGTCCACGCTCACGACGCTGCCGCAGAATCTTCCGACCGAAGCCCATCTCGAACTGGGCGCGGATCAGGGCAAGAACGTGCGCGGATCGGCCGGATATATCGGGCCCAAGCCGCCGGCAGGACAAACCCATCCCTATCATTTCGAGGTTTTCGCGCTGAACACCAAGCTGAAGCTCGATCCGGCAAATGCCGACCGGCAGGCGGTGGTCAACGCCATGAAGTCCAACGTTCTCGCATCCGGTGAAATCGTCGCCAATTATACCGGCAAATAGTTCTGCCGGATTTATTCTGAAACGCCGCGCCTCTGCGTAAGAGTCGCGGCGTTTCTGCATTCGCGGGAATGCTACGCCAGTGAAATGGCAGGGCGGAAAGTCAGCCGGGCTTGACCGCGGATTGTTTTGCGGCTTCACACAGGCTTGCAGCTATCCGGATTGCGGTAGGTCCAATGAATTTGACCCATGCCTGTGCGACGCTGGTGATGACGGCGTTGGCTGTTCCGGCTTTCGCCGGCAGTGCGCCGGCAATTCCGGATTTCGCCGGCACCTGGGGGCGGAATAGTTTCAATCTCGAAGTCCCTGCATCGGGGCCGGGGCCGATCCGCAATCTGAGGCGCCTGGGAAGCGCCGGAAGCCTGCCGGTCAGTGGCTTTGGTGGCGGCGGCGATCCCATCCCGCTGGTCGGTGACTACAAAAGCCCGCTTTTGAAACCGCATGCGGCAGAAGTCGTGAAGCGCATGGGCGAGATGTCCGCCAGCGGTCACGATATCCCCGATCCGTCCGATCAGTGCGGGATCTATTCGCCGCCCTTTGTGCTCGGAATGGAGCAGCGGGTGACGGTGCTGCAAACGAAAGCCGAGGTGACGCTTTACTACAGCCAGGATGTGCAGGTCCGCCATATACGACTGAACGCGTCGCATCCTGCGAATCTGAAGCCGTCGCCGATGGGCGACTCCGTCGGCCATTACGAGGGCGACACGCTCGTCGTCGATACTGTCGGCATTGCAGTTGGTCCGTACACGGTTGTCGATCGCTTCGGCACGCCCCAGAGCAAAGCGATGCATGTGACCGAGCGCTATCGCCTGATCGACGACAAAGACGCGCGCGCGGCGCAGGCACGCCATGAACAAATGGCCGGCCGCACCGGAGGCAAGGAGGGCAACACGTCCTTCGTCCCCGGCTATCCCAGGGGCCTGCAGGTCCATGTGACGATCGACGATCCGAACACCTACACGACGCAATGGTCGGGCGATGTCACCTACCGCTTCACCCGGGCTGCGTTTGACGAACGGGTATGCGCGGACAATGCGTCTCTCGGCCGGAATTCCGGCATCGAGCATCCGCCGACTGCCACCAGACCGGATTTCTAACGGGCTTTACACGCCCGCTGCTCCGGGCAACATCTGCAGGGTCTGCAAGCCTGCCTGCGCTGCCTGCAGCGTCTGCTGCGCGACCTGCCGCAAAGCCGGACTATCGCCATTCTGGATATACATCTGCAGCAGCGTGATCGCTTCCCGGTGCGCGACTATCTGCTGGGCGACATAGCGGCGGTCGAATTCCGGCCCCTGCACCACGCTGAGATCGTTGATCATCGCCAGATGATGCGGATCCAGCGCCGCCGGCGTCACCACCGGCGTTCCGTTGCGCTGCAGTGCGGCGGTCAAATCCCGGGTGACTGCGGTGTTGCCCGACACCACGCGAGCGGCGAACTGGCGGATCTGCGGAGATGCGCTGCGGCGTGCCGCCAACTGCCCGGCCTGAACCTCGTAGCTGTTGTTGAGCGCGAGATTGATCACGAAATTATAGGACGTCTGCGACAGCGACTGCGGGACAGTGTATGGCGGCGGCGCCGGTGGTGCCGGCGGCGGCGGGGGCCCGTATGGCCCGTAAGCATCATATCCGTAATAGCGATACTGGTACGGCGTATAGCCGTAAGCACCGTAATAACCGCGCCCATAATAGTCGTAGGGCGCGCATGCGAGCAGCGGTAAAGACGCGAGAATTCCGACGGCACCACAGAAGAACTGCCTGCGCATCCAACTCTCCATTGTTGAGGAATCCGCCAAAGCGAAAGGCGCCTGATGAGGACCGCAGCGGAGAGCAGCGGGTGGCAGTACCGCCAACGGGCTGATAATCGCGGCGTCGCAAACCCACGATACTTCCCTGCACCATCACGCGCAGTTACCGGTAGCGTGACCTTGCTGAACTGAAGCTGAACATCAGCGACAGGTGCCGATTTATTCGCGCTCGAACATCGGCGGGAAAGCGATGCGCGCAGGACTGCCGCGCCGGCTTCAAGAACAACGCCTTATGCGGAATTCAACGAGCCGGCCTGATTACGGAAAACTCGCAAAACCGGCCAGCGGAGCGGCTGTCCGCGGTGCGGAGAGCGTGCCGGTCTGGAAGCTCGAGCTGCCGCAGGACGGGCAATCCTGGATCGGGACACCAATATGGACAGGTTGTTCGTGTTTGCAGCTTTCGCATAAATATTTCGCCGTCTCGCGCGCAATCTCACCTGCTTTGGCTGCCATAAAGGTCCCTTGTTAGCTGGCCCGATAGACGCGCGTGTGCGCGCCACCGGTCGATGGTCAATGGGCTAACGCGCGAGACTTTGAAAATGGACCAAACGCCCGCGGTCACAGTTGAAATTGAGAGGATTAACGTCAGAGCAGAAATGTGCGCAGCGCAGGCGGAGGGCGGCCGGCCACATCGCCCCATTGCCGTGCGCGGCCACGCTACCACCGCTACCGGGATAGAGTCGCTGGCGGTATGATGCAGATGTATTTCCGCATGGAAGGAGCACCTGATGATCCGGACTGAAGGATTCTTCCTCGGCGTGCTCGCCGGCGCCATTTATCTCGGCGGCGGCTTGAGTGTCCCGGCGATGGCTCAGGAAACGCGCCCCGACTTCGCGCCCGACGCGACTGTCGGATGGTACGCGTATAATCGTCAGTTCATTCCGCCCCCAAGTGGTCCTGGTCCGGTGCGGCAGGATGCCGAGCGCCCCTACGTCTCGAATGACGAGTTTCGCGTATCCGGAAAACAGCCGACCGATCAGCTGGCCGATCTCAACAATCCGATTCTTCAGCCCTGGGCGCGGGACGTTATTCGCAAGCGCAACGAGCTTGTCCTCGCCGGAAAGCCCGCCAATCCGCCGCACGCGAGTTGCTGGCCGGTCGGCGTTCCGGGATTCATCCTGAGGCCGATGACCGAGCCGATGTATTTCATCCAGACGCCGAAGGAAGTGGTGATGATCCTGTCCAGCAAACAGGAGATTCGCCATATCTACCTGACGGACAAGCATACGCCGGACCTGAAACCATCCTGGTACGGAGAATCGATCGGCCATTACGATGGCGATACGCTGGTGGTCGACACCATCGGAATTGACGATAGGACCTGGGTGGACGGCTTTGGCACGCCGCATACGAAGCAGCTTCATGTCGTCGAACGCTACCGCCTGGTCGACGGCGGCGCAGTGCTGGAAGCGAACCTCCACGTCGAGGATCCGGGAGCCTTCACCATGCCGTGGAACGGCATCCAGCGCTTCCGGAAGTACGAGGCGGCGGTGCGCAAAATTGGCGCCGGCCGCATCGCGCAACTGGCAAGCGTAGCGGAAGGCCCGATGCAGGAATTGATCTGCACCGATAATACCAGCGCCTTCTTTCCGGGGCAGGATGTCCGGCCGGTACCGCAAGCCGCCTCACCCGATTTCTAGCGCTGCTGCACAATTCAGGTTCAGAGTTCAATTCCGGCGACTCGACGCTGTACGCGCGCGAAGGCGGAAAGTGACAAACGGCAATTCGTACTCTGACCCGAATTATTTTTTGCGGCCAGCCCTCCGGTGTCAGGTGAACCGCGCCGTGCGGGGCGTCACCTTGGCTTGCGCGGAATACGTACCGTGACGTGCCAGAACTGGTGACTTTCCCGATTCCACACATGCATCATAAATCCAAAGAGTGTCATCACCGCGATTAACGGGGCCGCCACCAACGCCAATATGAAATCGAAGAACATCTTGCGGCCACTCCAGAGCGGAACCATGGGAACCCGGTCAATTAAGAAACGCGGGCCTAGCCATGAGTGTTCCAGCCGGGAACTCGTTCAGTGAATTCCTGAATGCGATGGGGCGTTCTGGGGGGCCCTCTCACGGAAGGCGCCAATCTCATGGCGCCCCCAAGGGGAATCGAACCCCTGTTTTCGCCGTGAGAGGGCGACGTCCTGGGCCGCTAGACGATAGGGGCGCGTGGGTCGGGTTATAACGTTGGGGCGGTGCGGTCGCAATGTTGGGGGGCGCTTCGAATGTGCGCCAGCGGCACGGATCAACCCCCCTCCCGAAATCTAATCCCCATCGCGCCGACAGCATCCCATCACGCTGCGATCGCCTTCGGCGCTCGCTGACCGCGCGGCCCAGAAGCGGCGGTCAGGTTTCGACCTCCCCACAAGGTCGAGGTCAGATTGAGCCCTCGCCTCCGCGAAGCTCCGCTGCCGCGCGATGGCTCCAACCCCGTCGCGCGGCGGATCACACTTTGGGCTTGACCAAGTGCGGGGATAGGTGTAGTCCTATATCTATCGGTGATTTCTGCGCCGGCCGCGGATCGCTCCCAAAGCACAGAAGCAAAAACCAGACATCGTCATGCACCAGGGCCGCAACCGGAATCGGGTGACGTGCCTTTGCGCTCGATGGATCAACGTGCTGTCGTTACGGCCCGGAGCGTCATCCAATTAAGTGCCATCGATCACGATCTGGATTCCTTTGATTGTCGCGCAATCTTTCGGCGACCGCCGAAGCTTTGAGCGCAGGCGGGTCGCCGGATTGCGCTCTAGCTGTGGGCATTTCTGACACTTCGTCTGACACTTGCGAGTGGCATTCATCATTTAATTTCAAACGTCTAACGTTCTGACACTTTGAAACAGGCAGTTTTCCAAATGCGAACTCTCACCAACACCAGACGCAGAGCACCCTGAACGCCGCAATGGCAGACCCAGGGATTTCCTCCCCGCGCGGACGTGCCTTCCCCGGATAGCGCTTCGCGTTTCCGGGGCTTCGCGGCTAAGCCGCTTGGGCTGTGCGCTACGGAAAGGCGCAGCGCGCGCGGGATGGGTTCCCTTACGCCCCCTCCACCACGCAGCTTCGCTGCGCGGTCCACCCTCCCCCGCTTCGCAGGGGAGGAGAAATTCGCGTGCTCGGCCGGGGATGACAAATTTTATTCGGGAATTTGGATGGGCAGTTTGGTGAAACTGCCGGAGGAGAAGAGGTAGGCGGCGAAGGTGAAATCATCGGGACCGCCGCCGGCGATCAGCCAGACAAATTCGCCTTCGACAGCGCTCTTTAAGTCGGTGGCCGACGGTTCGGCGCGGCCCTGCGGATGCGAATGAAAGCAGCCGATCACCGCGCGATCGGTGCCGCGCAGACGCCGCAGCAAACTGATCTGCGGCTGCGGGTCGATCAGAAAATGGCGCGCCGGTTCATCGGCGATATTCGGCATTTCGTGCAGTTGGACCACGTGCCAGCCATCCTGGTCGCGCGTGCCTTCGATGAGACCACAGCACTCCTTCGGAAAACATGTCTGTGCCGCGCCGAGCAGTCTGGCGGCCTGGTTGGCGGAAAGATGCAGCGCGACTCCGCTCAAGGTCCGACGGTGATCCGCCCCAGCACTTTGAAATTCTGGTCGAGAATCACAATCTCGTCGCCGTTGGGTCCGGTGAGATGCAGCAGCAGACGGTTGCCATCGGGCTGCATGCCGGCCAGATGCTCTCCGGGCGCTGGAATGTGCAAGGAAACCGGCGCGCCTGAATTGACCGGGGTGCGCAGACGCGATACCGCGGTGACGATGATGCCGCCCACTCCGGCGATGATCAGTATGCCGAGAATGACATTCAGGGCGATCAGCGCGCGAACGCGGGGAGTTTTGTAGAAATTAGTCTGCGTCATGCCACATGAATCGAATGTGAGCGGGATCAGGGAATTCCGCGCCGGCGAACATAATCGCGGCTGGCGGCTGGACCATTTCCTCGCGGTGAACCTGCCTCAGCTCTCACGCTCGCGACTGCAAACATTGATTGCCGAAGGGCGCGTGACTCTGACCGGCGAGACCATAGGAGACCCGAATAAACGGGTCAAACCGGGGGATCTCGTGGCGATCGACGTTCCGCCACCTGCGCCCGCAACTCCGCAGCCGCAAAAGATTCCGCTGAACATCGCCTATGAAGACAGCGATCTCATCGTGATCGACAAACCGGCGGGGCTCGTCGTGCATCCCGCCGCGGGCAATCTCGACGGCACGCTGGTGAATGCGCTGCTCGCCCATTGCGGCGATACTTTGCCGGGCATCAACGGCGTGGCGCGGCCGGGCATCGTGCACCGGCTGGACAAGGACACCAGCGGGCTTCTCGTGGTGGCGAAGAACGAGCGCACAATGCGCAGCCTCGCCAAACAATTCGCGGCGCATGCGGTGGAGCGGCTCTATTATGCGGTGGTGTGGGGCTGCCCGCGCTCAATGGACGGCGTTGTCGAAGGCAATCTTGGACGAAATCCGTTTGACCGCAAACGCATGGCGGTGCTGCGCGAACAGGGCAAGCCGGCGCGGACGCATTACCGCGTGGTGGAAAAACTCGGCCGCGGCGTAGAAGACAGAACGCGTCCCTTCGCGGCGCTTCTCGCGCTCCGGCTGGAGACCGGGCGCACCCATCAAATCCGCGTTCATCTCGCCCATATCGGCCATCCGCTGATCGGCGATCCGGTCTATGGCCGGAGCCGCCAGCCGCCGCGCGCCAAAACGCCTGAAGAACAGATTGCCTATCGAATGACGTCGGAATTTCCGCGTCAGGCGCTGCATGCCGGCGTGCTCGGCTTTTTCCATCCGGTCAAACAGGCCAAAATGCGTTTTGAATCGCCGTGGCCGGATGATTTCGCGCGCCTGGTCAACGCCTTGCGAACACTCGGTCAACCCTCCCCCTGAGGGAGGGTCCAATTTGCGTAGCAAATTGGGGAGGGGACAGCGAGCGGAGCGAGCGCATTTCCGTGCCAAACAAGAGTATTATTGAGAAACCTTGAGCCCGAGCCACTCTGATCCCGGTTTCGCGAGGCAACGCATTTTGGGACTCAAAAATGCGTTGCCATTTCAAATTGACGGGTTTTCTGCGCCAAACCGGCAGCCACTTCCGCCTTCGTCAAGACTTCGGCGGACCAGGTGTCCCACTGGCTCGCCCGCCGAAGCTCTCAGCGTAGGCGGGTCGGCGGAAAGCGCTTTGGACTGGCCCTCAATTTGCCTGAATGGGGGATACCCTTTGATCCAAACAGCGTTAAACCTGTGTAGGGGTACAAGGGCGCGTCGAGAAGATTTGAGGGGCATGGAATTATGGCAACGCGAGCGCTTCCGGCGATAGGAGAGGGTGGCCTCTCCAGATACCTGGCGGAAATCCGCAAGTTCCCCCTGCTCGATCCGCAGGAAGAATACATGCTGGCCAAAAGGTGGCGCGAGCATGAGGACACCGAAGCCGCGCATAAACTGGTGACCAGCCATCTGCGCCTGGTGGCGAAGATCGCCATGGGCTATCGCGGCTACGGACTGCCGATCAACGAAGTCATCGCCGAAGGCAATATCGGCTTGATGCAGGCGGTGAAGCGCTTCGAGCCCGAACGCGGCTTTCGCCTGGCGACATACGCCATGTGGTGGATTCGCGCTGCGATCCAGGAATACATTCTGCGCTCATGGAGCCTGGTCAAACTCGGTACCACGGCGGCGCAGAAAAAACTGTTCTTCAATCTCCGCCGTGTCAAAGGCCAGATCGAAGCACTGGAAGAAGGCGATCTGCGCCCGGAGCAGGTGCAGGACATCGCGACGCGGCTCGGTGTTCCCGAGGAAGAAGTCATCAATATGAACCGGCGGCTTGCCTCGCCGGATTCGTCGCTCAACACGCCTTTGGGCACCGAGTCGGATTCGGAGTGGCAGGACTGGCTCGCCGATGACTCCGTCGATCAGGAGACGCGCCTCGCCGACGCCGAGGAACTCGACGAGCGCCGGACGCTGCTGGCCACCGCTTTGGAGGAATTGACCCCGCGCGAGCGCGATATTCTGGAAGCCCGCCGGTTGCGGGAGGATCCGATGACGCTGGAAGATCTTTCGGTCAAATATGAGATCAGCCGGGAGCGGGTGCGTCAGATCGAGGTTCGCGCCTTTGAGAAGCTCCAGGAAAAGATGAAGGCGGCGCTGGCCCATAAGCGCGCCGAAACCCTCGACGCGGGGTGAAGCCGCCCGATCTTGTTTTCGGTATAGGTGTTTCATCCCTCCTCCACCGCTACGCGGTCCCCCTCCCCCGCAGGCGGGGGGTAATACGACAGCACACAAACTTGACACTGCCTGGGTGGTGGTGGGCTGAGACATTTCATTTGGCGGAAATGCGCTGCGGCTGAGTCCGTTGATCAGCCTCGCTTTTGCGGGGTCGTCTGTCCCGGAGCAGGATCGGTGCCATCCATCCCTTTGTGAATTTTGCGTAGTTGTACTCATCGAGTGCTTTGAGGAGCGATTTTCCGGGCTGCAATCTTACGGCCTGTAGCCGCAAACAGGCAGCCTGCGTAATTTTGAGAAAGCACAAGTATTGCTCGGCCGGATTTGCATCGTATTTGCATCCATAAGCCCTCGCGATTTCCATGTCCCATAGTGGAAAGAAATCCGGGGCAAGCAAATGCAGCGCCTTCACCGCTGCTACTGGACTTTTTTGCCCCGCTCGCTTGCCTTCTGCGATAGCCAGTGCCGAGAGTAGGTCGTTAAATAGGGCCTTCACGTGCTTGTCGTCATGTGCCGTGCAATCAAGGATGTTCCTCGCTCGATACTTTTCAAGCCTCGGCAAATTTTTTGCGATGCATTTCTCCAATTTCGCAAAGTCGAACGAACCATACCGATAGAATGCATTATTCCAAGTCAGCAGAAGCACGCCGAGGCTGTCCGCCATATCTGCGGGCCTGCGCCAAAAGTGGCGGGTGAGAAAAGTTGCAATCTTATACATAGCGTCGCGAGGAGCGCGTTTGCGGAATGCCTTGCATCCACGCTCAAGCTCCACTGGTGTAGGAAAGTCCATTTCACCTCACCCAAGCATTCATGGGCCAGTATGGGTCACCAGAATGCAAATACGAAAAGCACCGTCATCGGGGGAGTCGTCTGCGTAGTCCAATGATTATTCCTCATTCGGATCGATTGTCTGG
The DNA here is from genome assembly GCA_964446945.1 of uncultured Bordetella sp. Taxonomy (GTDB): domain Bacteria; phylum Pseudomonadota; class Alphaproteobacteria; order Micropepsales; family Micropepsaceae; genus CAIYRG01. The sequence goes on along the minus strand of CAYUQO010000023.1, from coordinate 35,703 downwards.
AAAGTTAAGCCCCGCACCCATCGCCCCTTCCCGGATTTCATTTCGTGCACCGTCATAAACAGCGGTCGCTTTTGCCCGAGTAGCGCAACCAGATCGGATGCGAAGCGGCCTGAAACCGGCAGCCATGATGTCCATCGCGGTTCACCGCGCACTTTCTCCAATAGGGCAAATCCCTTGGGCGGATCATAAATGGGGATATGCCTGCCTCGGTACTCCCGATATTGGGGCGTCCTGTTTTCGTCGCGTGCTTGCGCATCGCGCAAGGTCGCCGAAACATCGGCGGAAGGCGCGTCGTTCGAGTAAATAGTGAATTCGTATGTATCGCCCGCTCGTTTCTCTGGATATGTGGATTTAGAGGTTATCGTGACGTGCTGCGTAAATTCGAACAAAGGGTCACGGTCATCCAGCCTCCAAGCATACTGTGGTCCATAGGCCGCTGGGTTGATGCCCGCGCTCACCGAAACGTCATAGTTTTGCACACTCATTGAGAGATGCGTGTGCTCTTCGGTTTCCTTTGGCTTTGATCGCTTACGTGGCATCGAGGCGTACAACTAGAGTATGGGTGACTGAATCCCCTTGCGTAACCGCCGAGCGGCATGCATTTCAGCAACGATGATAGCACGGGCGAAGAAATGAAATGGGGGACTGAGCGGCGATCCGGGCCACCGGCGTTGCTGAAATGGTCAATCCATATCATTGGCCTAGCTATTTCGTATTCACCAGCACCATCCTTCGCATGGGGAGCCGAAGGCCATCGCATAATTGCATTGATCGCAGCCGATGAACTGACGCCAGCGGCAAAAGCGCAAGTCCAGCAACTGCTTGGGACGGATGATGCGGCTGCGGGAATGATGGCGGTTTCGACTTGGGCGGATGAGATTCGCCATCAACGTCCAAAGACAGCCCCATGGCATTTCGTCGATATCCCGCTATCTGCTCCGGCATACAACGCGGCGCGAGACTGTCAGCGTGACGACTGCGTTGTTGCGCAGATCGAACGAGACACACGGATCGTCACGGATCGTCAGCTTGCCGCGCCGATTCGTGCCGAGGCATTGCGGTTCCTGATCCATTTCGTTGGCGACATCGCGCAACCCCTTCACGATGAGGACAATGGCGACCGTGGAGGCAATCGGGTCCAAGTGGTCTTGGGTCGCCGTCACACGAACCTTCATGCCGTGTGGGACATTGATGTTGTTCGTGCCCTTGGCCGTGATCCGGAGGAAGTCGCTGCCCGGCTGGAGCACGAAATCAAACCAGCGGAGAAACGGGATTGGTCGGCAGGCAATGCGGTGCAATGGGCCAACGAAGCGCACCAGATCGCTCAGCGAGAGATTTACACCGGCGTCGCAGGCCAAGGTGGGACGGATGCGCCCATTCTTTTGGGGCTTCTGTATGCGCGGCAGGAAAGCACGATTGCGGCGCAGCAGTTGGAGAAGGCTAGCGTTAGGCTGGCGGCAGTGCTGCGGCTCGCCTGATGCATCTAGGTTGAACAGCACATATCGTTTCGCAGAAATGGCCAGCGCAAAAAGCTCTTCATGCCTGTTTGGGTCGTCCAAACTGAGATTCTGTTCCTCAATCTTGAACAGCGGTTGACCGTCGGAATAGGGATTCAGTCGATCAAACCACCGGGTAATCGCAACGGCGCGAGCAAGGAAGTGGCTATCCTCCATCCCGAACGGGCGTGCTATCGCCATGCTGTCGGTGTCGCACAAGGCCCAATCCAATCCATTGTCGCCGGCAAGCCTTTCCGCAAGCGCAAGCATCAAACGTGCGCCACCGGTAATCAGCGTGGCGATTAAAGGATGGAAATGAGTTCCTGCCTCTTCGATGGATTGCGTTGATGTTTGGAATGCCGGGCCATCAGCGCCATAGCACATGACATCGCGCGGCCTGTCATACGTTTGAACGTTCAGTTCGGCAAAAATCCCGTAGCTTGTGGAATTCGCAAGCAGCTTGAGCATCTGAGCGTAGGATTCGAGCAATTCCGCTTCAGCAATGTCGCCCGCACCCCTTGCAGTTTTTGCCTTGCGCTGGATTTGGCCGCGCAGTTCGATGATGCGCTTGTAAAAATCACTGGCCAGCGGATCAATTTCAAAGCCACTTTGCCCGGCAAGTTGTATGGGTTTCAGCCCGTCCTGAGGCTCTTTGGGTGAGAACCGAATTGCCCGCAGGACATGCGGCGGTTTGCCCGTAAGGATCGCCGATGCGATGCAATCCGCGAGGGTGTACCAGACCGGAAAGTCAGCCGTGGTCAGACGGTTCAAGCCAATCGTCCGGCTGTTGCCGCTGTATGGAGCCCGCACCGGCAAAATATCGTCGTCGGGGCGGACCTGCACCAACACTGTGAGTTGCTTCCAAAAATCCGCATTTTGCAGATCGTCCAGCCACACCGCTGAAAGCAGGTTTCGGATTTCAGCCGTGCAGTCGGCCCAATCGACGCCCTCTGAAATCACAAATTGCCACAGGCCCATCAGGGTACAAACGCTTGGGTACATTGAGCGGAAATCGGAATACAGGACGCGAACTGGCACTCTGCGAATACGAATCTCGGCCCGCCCCCCATAGTAGGTGGACATGATGATGCCCAGCAGGTCGCGTGGGAAATCCGGCTGGCACTTGGTCCAAGGAAGGATTTCCATCTGCCGCAGGTATGATTTGCCCAGGCTGGCTTCGCTGTAAACACGGTGAGCCGGAGTATCGAGTGAATGCTTGCTGTACTGTGCCCGGAGTGCCTGATGGCATTCCCACGTTACCTGCACGTCGTTGACGCAATAGGCGATGTATTCCGGAGTAAGTGGCCCGCCGTGTCCATCTGTCCCTAGCTTCTGATGGTCCGTTCGCAAGGTTTTGGCCAACCCCTGCAAGCTGCGAGCAGGCACCGACTGCGCGGCGGCCAAGGTCTTGATGTCCTGAAAATATCCATGTTTAGCCGCCGACTTGATTCCGCGCCGTCGCATACCGCGCCCGTCAAGTTGTTTGCCTGATGACGCAAACCGCATGAATGCTGCTCGGCTGCTGAGATGCTTCACTAGAATAGGCGGATACCATTTCTCCGGACGCAACTTGAGCGAAAAGCCGCCGCGCATATCCCGTCCATGCGAGGTGGCAATGTCAGTAGCAAGGCGACTGAGGTCGAAGGGCAGATTGAGGCCGACAATCAGCCCTCCGCGATCATATCCATAGCGGTAAAGAATTTTGCTGATGAAATCATCTCGGCTGCGAAGCATGAGCCGATGTTTGCTGGCATATGATCTTAGAGTCCGCATGTCATTGGCGCTGAGGTTTGATTCGTCAAAAAAGAGCCCATGCTCGTGCAGTGCGGCACCGTTGCGGACCTGATACGCGCCGATCCGAAGTTTCTGGGTGTGATCGATGTAGGTTTCGGTGTCGAAGACGACCGTCAACTTGGATGGATGAGGTAACGCTTTGCGCTTTCGTTTTGGCTCGCTGGGCTTATCTGGCTCCTTTGAAACCGGTTCGGCATATCCGCGCAGCGCAATGATCATGGGGAGGGTGCGGCTCATGGCATCACCTCGCCCGTGGCCTGCGCAATCAGTTTGGCGGCGATGTCGCGTATGTACCGCACTGCAAGCTCCAAAAGATCGGCAATGCCATGCAGCAGATGCGCCCAGAATTCTTGCTCATCATTGCAGCTCGGTATTTTCGGCGGATGACCCTTTTGCGTGTCACTTAACAGCCGGTGGTGATTGCGGCAGACGGTCACCAATTCATCACCGAAGCGCTGCCCGGCAACATGATGTAATTCCAAAACCAACGGGTTGGATTCTCCACAAAAAGCGCATTTGGGTTTGTCAGTGCCGAGTCGCTCATACGCCTTGCGTTCGCGTTCCTCAGCATCGCCATGATCAAAGGTGCTAATTCTCTTAGGCATTTTCAGTTCTCCTTTGGGTTAGACAACGATCCGATAAATCTGCTCGAAGCTGGTCGCGGTCGCGTGCGCCAGTCGGTACAGCGCGTTGGGATTGGTTTCGAGCAGGTAGGATTTGCCGGTGATGTCCTTCACGGACTTGCCGACAAATGGCTTCAAATGGGCGCGATTGTTGCTTTCGAGAAACCATCGCACCTGGGCCATGTAGCGGCCCACCAGCGATGCGGTTTCAAAATCGCCAACTGTGATTGGCACTTCACGCCCCGCACTGTAGATCAGCACTTTGCGGGGCAGTTCGCGCCGTACTACCCAGCGGCGACCACGTTTTTCGATTACCTTATTCTTGCCGCCGTAATTTCTCAGCCGTTCCGGTGAGACGTGGATTTCCTTCGCAACCTTGGTGAGCGGCTTTCCCTGTTGCAGAAGCCGCAATCCTAGTTGTAGGCGGCTGTCCTCGATTGGGTACTGTTGCGCCTTTTTAGAGACAGCGTTCTCACCCGGTTTGGGATGCCCTCTTGCCTGCGAGCGGGTTCGTCCCCGTTGTGCGGCTAATCGAATTCGACGCTGGTATTCAGCTTTATAGTCACGTTTGCGTTTTGCCATCGCGCGCATCTCCTTTCATGCGCGCGATGTGACTCGCGTTCCCGAAAGCTTTCACGCAATTTGGCGGGTGAATCGAACCGACCCGCAGCAATGCTGACCCGTGCCGAATTTCTTGACCTGCTAAACGCCTGGGGCAAGTTACGCGGGTTCGACCCAGTTACCGACCGGGTTCTGTCACGCTGGAACGAAGAGTCAGTATTCCCAGCTGCCAGGCCGGTTGGTCATGGGAAGAAAGCGCCTCCGGAATGGCTTTTTGAATTTAAGCACTGCCGTCGCGGAGTGCTCCTATGCCACTTCATCAAATCAGGGATGGTGCGATATTCCGCCATCAGAAATGAATTATGGCTCCGCGACCTGATTCTCGCCCCCGATACTCTGCGGGCGGACCTGTTAAATGAATGGCATCGGTTTAAGGCCAGTTTATTGCGGCCCATCAACTCCACGTTTTTACCGGGAAATCCGGACCCGACCGGCAGGCTGGAAAATACATTGCGCCGACAAATGGGGCCTCTGTCGCCCATTTTCGATTTCCCGCTTGCGGAAATTCCCATTTCCTCACTGTTGAGCGGCTTTTTTGGAATGCGGATAGGCGAGGTCCGGTCGGGATTTCCTGAATTGGTCGAGAGCAAGGTATCCACAATTCTCGCCCGCGAGAAATTCAAACCAGCAATCGCAAAAATCGCAAACCCTCAGATTTTTGCAGGCATACTGACGGACGAAAAAGATTTAATTCAGGTAACCATAGAAGCGGCATCAGATCGGAAATTGAAAACGGCGCGCGATCTGATGCGACAAATCACGCGAAGCATCCTCAGCGACAAACATCTGCTCAAAGTGGCACGGTGCACCGGCTTCGTGCGCGAAGAGGCGGAATTGGAGAAATTTCGCGAGGCTTCAAAAGCGGTCTTTTCAAATCCGAAATGGCGTTTTGCCGTGTTTCTCTTTGTGCTGCTTTTTGTGCAACAAGCCACGGAAATCCCGCCGGAATCAGCGGAAAATCCGACATAAAAAGTGCCATTTGGTATAATGGGAAGCAACACCATTAATGGCGACCCATGCTCAAGAATTCGGGGCAGGAAATTAATTCAAATGGCTCGCCCGATGACGATATATGGGCGGAGCGCTCGGAATATTGGCGGACCTATGAACCCAAAAAGCGCGCCGGAAAGAAGAAATTCCATTTTCGCGAACCGCTGATTTTATGCGGCCACGGGATTCGGCTGCGGGTCGAATGCGGGACTTTGCTGATCCGAAACGGGCTGACGCATTACCCGCAAAAATCCGAGGAAATCCGATTTTTCCCCGGAGATCCCAATTTACCGGACCGGATAATCATTTCCGATGGTAACGGCGGAATTTCCCTCGATGCGATTAATTGGATGTCCGAACAGGAAATTGAATTTGTCCAATTAAATTGGCGGGGCGAAGTTTCGACTATTGCGGGCAAGCAGGGCTATTCCGCCGATCCCCGACTGGTAGAAGCGCAGCGGTCTATTGCCGGGACCAGCCGCGCCATCGAAATTGTCCGCTGGCTTATTCGCGAGAAAATGACCGCCTCGCTCGAAACGCTCGAAAATGCAGTTCCAAAATCGGAAAACGGCGACGCTGCCATTTTCCGGGTTCGGAAATGGATTTCGCAGATTGAAAATCCGCGCACGGCAATATCTGTTCCGAAAATACTTGGCATTGAGGGCGCGGCGGCTGCCGCATATTTCGCAGCGTGGCACGGAATTCCGCTCAAATGGACGGGCGGCAAACGGAAGCCCATTCCCGAAAGCTGGCGAGAAATTGGTCCTCGAACGATGGGATGGCGGAAGCATGGAAATAATGCTCGGCATCCCGTGAACGCGATGCTCAATTATGGGTACGGCGTTTTGCGAAGCAAAATCCGGAGCGAAATTGCCGCTGCCGGATTTGATCCCTCAATCGGGCTAATGCATGGAAACGGCAAAAATCCGCTGCCGCTGGTTTACGATCTGATGGAGCCACTGCGGCCCGTGGTTGATGCAAAAGTCCTGACATTTGCCCGGGTGCAAACGTTTTCGCCGGGTGATTTTACGATCAATACTTCGGGCGCGTGCAGGCTTAATCCGCAGATGGCCAGAACACTGCTTTTGGCTGCGGACGTTAACGGCAGCGCGAGACGCATGATCCGGCAGGTTTGTGATGTGGCTTTCTGACGTAGACTGCCCTGCCGGTACGTGCATAACCGATGATAAAGTCAAAATTTTGAGGTTGAGGGTTTCTGCTTACCTGTACCGCTCATCGTGCGGTGAGTACGATGCGCCGAATGATTCTTTGTGGCGTGCGACCAGGTGAATGCAACCGCTGACCTAGACCAGACAATCCGCGATAATTCGGAGAACTTTGCTGCACGCTTAAGGGACGCGGCAAACTCCGCAAGAATAGAGCCCGATGAGCCGGACATTGCTGATCTGCCGATCTCGGATTCCGCAAAACAAGTGCAACTACCGTTTTCACCAGCCAGAGCAACCGATGTGATAGTGAAGCTAAAGACGCTGAATCGAAGCCTCCGCGCCGCGAAGGCGACTAAGCAGGACGAGTTCTACACCCAGCTTTCAGACATCGAGAAGGAGCTGCGGCACTACGCAAAGCATTTCAAGGGCAAGACTGTCTTGTGCAACTGTGACGATCCCACGGTTAGCAATTTCTTTCACTACTTCTCATATAATTTCGAGAAGCTGAAGCTGAAAAAGCTGACCACCACCTGCTACAAGAATTGCAATGCCGATTTGTTCAGCAAGCACACGGCGGAAGAGGGAATCTATCTCGAATATAACGGTGACAAGGCCGATAACCGCGTCCCGGACCCAAACGAAATTGGCATTCACCGGCTAAGAGGCGACGGCGATTTTCGCAGTGAGGAATGCATCAGACTGCTTAAGCAAGCGGATATCGTTGTCACAAATCCCCCCTTTTCCCTCTTCCGAGAATATGTTGAACAATTAATCAGGCACAAGAAGAAGTTCCTCATCATAGGCAACCAGAACGCGATCAGCTACAAAGAAATTTTCGAACTGATCAAGGACAACGAGATTTGGTTGGGCTACTCGCATCCCGCGGCCTTCATCGTGCCGGATCATTACGAGATGCGAGCGGTTAGAAGCTGGCGCGACGAGAATGGTACGAACTGGCGCAGTCACGGGAATGCGTGTTGGTTCACGAATATCGACATAGCTAAGCGGCACGAAGAGTTGGTTCTTTACAAAAACTACTCCCGCAAGGAGTACCCGAAATACAAAAACTACGACGCAATTGAGGTTTCCAAGTACACGGATATCCCAGGTGACTACGATGGAGCGATGGGTGTACCCGTAACCTTCCTGGCGCATTACAACCCCGACCAATTCGAGATACTTGGATCGAGCAGGACCCTCGCTAGACCAATGTCAGAGATCGCTGCAAAGGGAAGCTTCCAGCAAGGTGGACCGCGCTTTTATCTATCGAACGGCGACGGCGGCTACCGTCGCATGTACGACCGCCTCGTAATCAAAAATAAGCGCTTATGAAGATCGAACTTAAAGAAATTACGGTAGAGAAGCTAACCGACGGCTTCGCGGACAACCAAGAGCAAGGTGTCGTCGCCTATGCAGGCAAGCTCGACATTCGTCCACCCTACCAGCGTGAGTTCATCTACAAGGACAAGCAGCGCGATGCTGTGATAGAAAGCGTCCGGAAGGACTTTCCGCTAAACGTCATGTATTGGGCGGTTCGTGAGGACGGCAGTTACGAGGTCATCGACGGCCAGCAGCGCACGCTCTCCATCTGTCAGTACATCAACGGCGACTTTTCTATCAATGGACTGGCCTTTCACAACCTGAAGAACGACCAGCAGAAGCAGATTCTCGATTACAAACTGATGGTGTATTTCTGCTCCGGCACCGATAGCGAAAAGTTGGATTGGTTCAGAACCATCAACATCGCTGGGGAGGAGCACACAGATCAGGAATTGCGGAATGCCGTCTATGCTGGTCCGTGGACTGCGGATGCCAAACGATATTTCAGCAAAACCGGCTGCCCCGCATACGGGCTTGCGAGCGATTATTTGCGGGGCAGTCCGATCCGACAGGAATACTTGGAAACGGCGATCAAATGGCGCTCGGATGGCAAGATCGAAGAGTACATGTCGAAGCACCAGCACGACGAGAACGCGACGTCGCTGTGGCAGTACTTTCAGAAGGTCATCGGCTGGGTGAAAGCGACGTTTCCGAAGTATCGGCGAGAGATGAAAGGGGTGGATTGGGGAACTCTCTATAGCCAGTTCAAGGACCAAGAGTTCGATACGGACAAGTTGGAAAAACAGGTCGCGAAATTGATGCAAGATGACGATGTGGAAAGGAAATCCGGAATCTACGCGTATGTGCTAAACGGGGATGAAAGACACCTGAACATCCGGGCGTTCTCAGACAACATGAAGCGGGAGGCGTACGAGAGGCAGAAGGGAGTCTGCGTGAAGTGCAAGAAGAAGTTTGAGTTGAGCGAAATGGAAGGAGATCACATCAAGCCATGGCGCGAAGGTGGGAAAACTATAGCGGCGAATTGCCAAATGCTGTGCAAGGACGACAATCGACGAAAATCAGGCAAATGATGACCAATAATAGGCGCGATCCCCTATCACAATCAAAAAAGATCGCCAACGTCCCCTAGATTGCGCCGATCTGGCGGAGAAAACCTGCGACGAAGTCGAGCTATGTCCACATCGAACGCCATCAATCAATAGCGTAGCTAGAGGCGACGATGGGGCCAATTGAGGAAATCGTTTCTCGTGTAGACGACGTGCTCACGCGCAATAAGCGCACCGAGTGGCTTCTGATTTCAGGCACGGCAGCTTTATTCATTGTCGGGATCGCCGCTCTCGTGATGGCGCTTGCGACCCGTGAATATATCTGGGGTGTTCCCGCCGCATTTACGACATTCTTCTTGAAGTGGCCAATTGAACAAATCCACGCCATCCGGCGAGGTAACATCGCACTCGCGCTTGCACCTTTGCTTATACGTGAGCTTCCACCTCAGAATGCCGCAACCGAGATACAAAAGCTCCTAGAGAACCTTTTCAAGGACACTGTTTGATGGCTGACGAAAAGGAAGCCAAGGAACTCCTCGAACAGCTTTTGGCGGAGCTTTACGCAAAGCAAGCTGGCGCCCAGGCAGGTGGCTCGGGTGACGATTCATATTTGCAGGCTGCGGATGGCCAATATCTCGGTCGCATCACGGACAATCCATACGATACTCAGTCTATAACGAACAGCTACGGGCCATTTGGTAGCCCATATAGCCAGACGAGCATTTTTAACGCTTATTCGAAGTATGGCTCCGAATATGGGCAACTCAGTCTGAACAACCCGTACTGTCAGCAGCCCCCACGTCTATTTATTAGAGGCTCTTTGATGGGGCCAGTTTCGAAAAATCCTTACGTGCCAGATCGGATTCCAACTGAAGCGTTTCTCTATTCGCTAAAGAATGATCTGCGTTCACTTCTGGCGGGGAGAAGACCTGCCGGTGAATTGGCGGTTCGAGCCAATACCGGTGACACATTCATCCTAGCTGGCGATGGCAAATTTCTCGGCAGTCTAAACCCGAACAGGTACAAACAAGACTCACTGTTCAACAAATATGGCCCTTATGGAAATCGGTATTCGCAAACATCAATCTTCAACAAATATAGTCCCTATGGCAGCCGGTTATCCTCATTAAGCGCTTACAATCCACGTGCGACCAATCCGCCTAAGGTTCTGTCCGGAGATAAAGAAATTGCTTGGCTCACCTCGAACCGATCTCTTAATCCGAGGCTTGATCCTGACGAGATTTTAGATTGGGCTGCCCGCAATGTACGAAGGAAATATTGAAAGGCGCAGGTATTTTTTCGCAGACAGCAATTCCCACTCGCCATCACCGGGCCGGAGTGTCAAGTTTGTGTGCTGTCGTATTACCCCCTCCCCCGCAGGCGGGGAGGAGAACTTTGCTATAGTTTTGCCCACCAGCATGAGGGGAGTTGAACACGGGCTCGACTCGATCCTTTCCTCCCCCGTTTACGGGGGAGGTGGCGAGCGCCGAATGCGCGAGACAGAGGGGGGAGTTGCTCCGCTAGCCGCGAGCTAAGCTGGTGGCGCGCCTTTCAACCTGCCGGTTCATGCTCTAAAATCCCTCCCGATCGACGGTTTCGCGTTCGTGACCTTGGAGGAGGGTGATCGTGCAAAATCTGGCCAAGCTGCTTGCCGCTGGAGTGACAGCGGTATTTGTCGTCGGGGCGGGCTTCGCCCTGCTTCAGGAACTCGTCAAGAGCTACACGCTGCAATCGCTCTCCGATAACGATATTTCGGTCGAGCAGGCGATGATGGTCGCGCAAGGTGCGCTCGACGAATGCAAGAAGACCAGTCCGAATGTGACGGTCGCGGTGGTTGATCGCGTCGGTGGAATTCGCTTCGTGCTGCGTGGCGATGGCGCGCCGGCCGACGATGTCGATATCGCACGCCGCAAAGCCTATACTGCCCGCACTTTCCGGCAGCCGACGTCAAAATGGCTGGAGCACACGGCGCCGGATGCGGTGGACGCGAAGGGCGTTCCGATCCTCCTGACCGGCCAGCGGTCACTCGACAATGTCATCGACCGGGCCGGCGGCATGCCGATCATCTATCACGGTGATGGCATTGGCGGTATCGGCGTCACCGGATCGAAGGGTGGCGACATGGCGGATGAAGCCTGTGCCGAAGCCGGCGCCAAGGCCATTGCCGACCAATTGCTCTAAAAAAATTCTGGGAGGAATTTCGATGTCTTCTGTCTCGACTTGCGTGAAGGGGATCGCGTTGGCGGCGGCATTCGGCCTGATGTGCACGGCGGCATCGGCGCAGAGTCTCAGCGTCAATGCGGAACAGGCTATGGCAGCGCTCACCGCCATGCAGAAATACGCAAAGAAGGACGGATCGAATCCGTCCTTTGCAGTGTTGGACCGGGACGGCAAAGTCGTTCTGCTGCTGGCCGGCAATGGCGCGGCGCCGCATAATCTTGGACTGGCGGAACGCAAGGCCTACACCGCCAATATGTTCAAGATGAAGAGCATTGAGTGGCGCGACAAAAGCGCGCCGGGACAGCCCGAAGCCAATGAGCGCAGCATGCCGGGCGTGATTCCCCTCGGCGGCGGCGTTCCGATCATGGTTGGCGGCGAAGTCATCGGCGCGGTCGGCACATCCGGAACACGTGGCGGACAGGAAGGCGATACGGCCTGCTCACAGGCGGGCGCCGATGCCGCAGCGGCATTGGTGAAACGTCTGCAAGCCAGCAACTGAAGCAGGAGATTTTCCTCTCCCCCTGTGGGAGAGGACGGCGCGCCCGCGCTTGCGTTTTCGCAAGCGCGTATTGGCGTGCCGGGTGAGGGGTGGGTTTTTAAAAATTTTGATTACGAACCGCTTTAGTTCAATCACTCGGAGAACGTCATGAAATCCTGGATCGGCGCGCTGTTGGGCGCGCTTGTGCCATGTGTTGCGGCAGTGGCTGCATTCGCCGCGAGCCCACCGCCATCGGCCGTCTATGTCACCACTTTCGTGGAAGTCCTTCCCGGCTCCGCCACTGCGGCAGCCGCAGACCTTCGCGCGTACCGCATGGCGACGCGCCGCGAACCCGGACTGCTCGAAGGCGATGTCTATCAGGAGACCGGCTGGCCCTCGCGTTTCTTCACCAATGAAGTGTGGCAGGACATGGCGGCATATGAGGCGCATGAGAAGGGTGCGGCGCAGTCGATGCTGGCAGAGAAGTTGAAGCCGATCGAGTTTGGTCCGCTGGATGCGCGCGTCCATTATGCGCATTTCGTCTCGGAAAAGACCCAGACGCCGACGGCCGGCAGCATATTCGTGCTCAGCCATCTCGACGTGACGCCGCCCAAGCTCCCTGAATTGCTCGAGCTGATGAAGCCGCTGACGGAAAATTCCGCCGGTGAACCGGGCGCAGAGGTTTATGAGATCATCCGTCAGGGCAATATGCCGAATGTCGGCAACCATTTCCGGCTGTTCGAAGTGTGGAGCAGCGAAAAGGCCTGGGAGGACCACAATATGGCCGCCCATACGCAGGCGTTCCGCACCGGTCTTGCGCCGCTTCTCGGCACGCCTTACGACCAGCGGAAATATATCCGTCTGAACTGAAGAGCGGTCATCGGAATGAAATCCAAACTCTGCGCGGCATTTGTCGTCGCGTTCGGTCTGTGTCTCCCTGCCGCGGCGCAACAGAATGCGGTGCCGGTCATCGATGGCCCGACCTATCTGTTCAACTATGTGGAAGTGTTGCCGAGCACCGCGGCGCAAGCGGTCGCTGCGTTGAAGCAATATCGCGACGCTTCGCGCAAGGAGCCGGGCGCAATCCAGATCGATCTGTACCAGGAAAAAGCCCAGACCCATCATTTCGTCGTCGAAGAGATCTGGCAGAACCGCAGCATTGCGAAGGAGCACGGTAACAGCGCCGCGAGCACCGCGCTGTTTCAGAAACTCAAACCGATTGAGCTCGGCCCTCCTGACGTGCGGGTGCACCAGATCCACATGGCGACGCCGCTCAAAGCGCCCAATCCGAATGACATCATCCTGATCAGCCATGCCGACGTTGCCGGCGGCAACACGGCAAATCTGATCCGGGAACTCAACACTCTCTGGGCCGGCACCCGCAATGAAAACGGCATGGTGCGGTACGAAATCCTCGATGAGGTGCCGCTGCATTCAAACCATTTCCGCATTCTGGAAGAATGGGCGAATCTTGCAGCCTGGGAAGCGCATGACCGTGCGCCGGCATGGCAAAACTATCGCGCCGCCATTTTGCCGTGGCTCGGAACACCATACGACCAGCGCTTCTACACAGTTGTGAACTGAACGTCTGTCTGAGCCCTGCGTAGCTTCAGGCGAGCAGGGTACGCTAGCGTGCCTCGCATTACCGAGAGTGACCCCGTCAGGTTAGCTATCCTGGGCGTTTGCACCCTAAGGACAGGAGTGGGGCGACTTCGCGCAATAACTGCGCTCCATGAAATCCGATCTGCGCCGGAAACGGCAGTGGGCAGGAGTCGCGATGACGCTCGACATTCCGGAAAATTGGCGACCAACCACGGCGAATATAAATGCGCTGCCGATGCCGTTGCGCCGCTACATCCATGCGCTCGAGACCCGTTACGATCCGGCCGGCGATTTTCAGACCATCGCGATTCTCATGGCGCAAATCGCGGAACTGCAAAAACTCCTGGCCGATGAGCGGCGGCAGAAAGACCTGGACCGGGCGGCGCCCGCGCCGGCGTCGTGCCAGAGGCGCTTCAGCGCCTGACGATTATTCCCTTATCGGGCCACGGCAGTAAGCGCGTAATCGATACGTCCATTGCAGGAACCTGCACCATCCTGAACCCGACCGCGGGTCGCGAAGCCGCATTCGACGCCTGCGCGCGATCAATCTCCCGTCCGGTGTTCCCGCCTCAGCCGGTCCGGTAAGCGGGGCAGAGTTCAGACCCGCGATGGCACTGATGCCGTGTGCTTTTTCCGTGCACATTTCAAAAACGCTGCACCGCTATGTCACGTTGGCGCGTTTCATCCATCAATCATTCCACTTCGATTGGCTGCCGGGCGCGCTGGAACTGGCACTCGCTCAGACAGTCCGGGCCGTGAAACTGGAAAACAACGATGAAAAAGAGTCTGTGGCTTCTCTCATTGGGTGTGTGTGTAGTAACGGCGAGTTCCCTTCATGCGCGTGATGGCTGGCAGGGACACTCGCCATTGGTCTGCGATCCATCCGTGATCAGCGACGGGGCGCGGCTCTCGCAATGCCAGCTGTGGATCTCGACGGTCAGACAGCCGGATACCAGGGTTTCCTGCTGCGGCGATGGCGATGCCTATATCGCCGACGACTTCGAGACCAAAGACGGCAAGTTCTACGCCATCATCACCGGCGAGTATCCGGCAGGTCAGGAAGTCAGCGAAAGCAGCATCAAGAAAGGCACGAAAATCCTGATCCCGCCGAACAAACTGAACCACGCTTCCGAGGATGGGGGCAATCCATCCGGCCACGGAGTAGTGTTCCTCAGTCCGTCCGGCGACGTTCTGTGCTATTTCGGCCCGACTTTGTCGTGAAATAGATAGCGACCCGCGCCATCTCCACTTGTCATGGCCGGGCTTGACCCGGCCACCCAGTGCGCCCGCGTCCGCGGGCGCAAAAGGTTATCGGCTCGCCGACGCTCGCCTGCTGGATGGGCGGCTCAAGGCCGCCCATGACACAGAGGGGGCTGCGCAACGCGCGGCGACCGCCACGCAGTGAGTTGAAATAAACAAAGCCGCCCGCGCGTCGCGGGCGGCTTTGTTTTCCATTCCGCGCCGAGTGCGGCGATGCCGCACTCGGTCGGGGCGGCAAAACGGATTAAATCAGTACCACTTGCGCAGGCGGACATCGCTGGCATCGCCGACCAGCATTTTGAACTTCTGCACGTCGCTGCCCATGAAGTGATAGGGGTAGACGATCTTCGGCCGGAAATCCTTCACCCATTTCGCCGCTTCGTCCACCGTCATGGTGTAGGGAAGGTTCATCGGGATGAACGCCACGTCGATATTGGGCAGGTTCTTCAGTTCCGGAGCTTCTTCTGTGTCGCCTGCAAGATAGACGCGCTTGCCGCCCATGGTGAGGACATAACCGTTGTCGCGCCCCTTGGGATGATACATCTCGCGTTCCTTGGTCGTGTTGTATTCGACCACGGCTTCGATGGGCACGCCAGCATAGGTCCCCTTTTCGCCGTTCTTCATCACTTTGGACTTCGCCTGCAAAGCGGCCGGCAACATTCCGTACACGCTCTGCGGCACAACGATGACCGTGTTCGGCCCGACCAGTTCGGTCAGTGTCGGAATGCTGAGGTGATCGGGATGTTCATGCGTGATGAGGATCAGGTCCGGCGCAGTGGCGCCGCGGAAATCCGCCGCGCCGCTATTTTGCGGATTGGGCGGGAAACTGGTGGGATCGGCAACGATGCGCTTGCCGTTCCAGGTCAGCACGACGCCGGCATGGTGGACCGGGTGAATCGTCAGATTGCCGTTGCTGGTGGGAATCTGGTCATCCTGTGCGGCCTGCGCCACGGCCGGTGTCGACGTCACCACCGGAAGCGCGGTGCTCGCCAGCGCCAGGCAACAGACCGTCGCTGCCGGGCCGAGAACGCGAATCATCTTCACGAGTCATCTCCTTCAATTGGCCGATTCCGGAAAATCCCGGCCGGCGCCGGGCGCGAATATAGGGTGCTCACGATTCCGTGGCTATGCGAAATGCAAGGGCTCAGATTGAGCAGAGGCGAAGGGAACTGTGCGGTGCGACCGTAAATCCGTTGACCCGCCACGGTGCTTATCCTACATCGGCTGCGGGCCACGCTCCCCCAACGGAGCGCTATCATTCTGGAAGGAATGAAACATGACCGGAAATCGTCCGGCCGTGCGCCCCGCACGGCCTTTTTTTTCGTCTGGCCCCTGCGCCAAGCGCCCGGGATGGACAGTTGAAGCTCTAAAGAACGCCGTCCTTGGACGTTCGCATCGTTCCAAAACCGGAAAAGCCAGGCTGCAGGAGGCGATCCAGCGCACGCGCGAAATCCTGCGCGTGCCAGCGGATTACCGTATCGGCATCGTTGCGGGCTCCGACACCGGCGCGGTCGAGATGGCATTGTGGTCCCTGCTCGGGCCGCGGCCGGTCGATGTGCTCGCCTGGGAAAGTTTCGGCGAGGATTGGGTTACGGATGTCGTCAAGCAGCTCAAGCTGAATGCGCGCGTGATCAAGAGCGGCTATGGCGATCTGCCCGATCTCGCGCAGACCGACAGCGAGCGCGACATCGTATTTCTGTGGAACGGCACCACTTCGGGCGTGCGCGTTCCCGACGGCGACTGGATCGCGGACAATCGCGGCGGATTGACAATCTGCGACGCCACTTCGGCGGCTTTCGCCATGGATTTGCCGTGGCCAAAACTCGATGTCGTGACATTCTCATGGCAGAAAGTGCTGGGTGGTGAAGCCGCGCATGGAATGCTGATTCTTTCGCCGCGTGCCGTTGCACGGCTGGAAAGTTACAGTCCGCCCTGGCCGATGCCGAAAACCTACCGCATGACCAAGGACGGCAAGCTCATCGAAGGTATCTTCACCGGCGACACCATCAACACACCGTCGATGTTGTGCGTTGAGGATTATGTCGACGCGCTGAAGTGGGCCGAGAAGATCGGCGGACTGCCGGCGCTGATCCGTCGCGCTGATGCCAATGTCGCGGCGCTCGCCAACTGGATGGAAAAGAGTGGCTGGGCGGGGTTTCTCGCCGCAACGCCGCGTATTCGCTCCAACACAAGCGTATGCCTCAAGATCACCGACAGCTGGTTCGCGGGACTGAAGAAAGAAGACCAGGCCACAGCGGCGTCGAAAATCGCCAGCGTGCTGGAAAGAGAAGGCGTCGCTTTCGACGTCGGCGGCTATCGCGCGGCGCCGCCCGGATTGCGCATCTGGTGCGGCGCGACCGTCGATTCATCCGATGTCGAAGCGCTGACGCCGTGGCTCGACTGGGCCTACGCGCAAGTGAAACAGAGCTAACGAATTGCCTCTCCCCTTGAGGGAGAGGGCGGCGCGCCCGCACTTGCGTTTTTGCAAGTGCGCAGTGGCGCGCCGGGTGAGGGGAACCCCTTCTAGATAACGGAGAGTAAAGTGCCCAAAGTTCTCATTTCCGACAAATTGTCCCCGGCCGCGGTCGACATCTTCAAACAGCGTGGCGTGCAGGCCGACGTCAAACCCGGGCTGAACAAAGCCGAACTGCTCGCGATCATCGGCGATTATGACGGGCTGGCGATCCGTTCGGCGACCAAAGTCACGGCCGAGGTCATTCGCGCGGCCAAGCGGCTGAAAGTCATCGGCCGCGCCGGCATCGGCGTCGACAATGTCGATATTCCCGCTGCGACGGCCGCGGGAATCATCGTGATGAACACGCCCTTTGGCAATTCGATCACGACTGCCGAACATGCGATTGCGCTGATGATGGCGCTGGCCCGCGACATTCCGGCCGCGAATGCATCGACCCATGCCGGCAAATGGGAAAAGAACCGTTTCATGGGCGTCGAAGTCACGGCCAAAACGTTGGGGGTTATCGGTTGCGGCAATATCGGCGCCATCGTCGCCGACCGCGCCAAGGGCTTGAAGATGCGCGTGCTGGCCTATGATCCCTATCTGTCGCCGGAACGTGCGGCCGATCTCGGGGTGGAAAAAGCCGAGCTCAATGAATTGCTCGCGCGCGCCGATTTCATTTCGATCCACACGCCGCTGACCAATGAGACGCGCAACATCATTTCGGCGGACGCGATCGCCAAAATGAAAAAGGGTGCGCGGCTGATCAACTGCGCGCGCGGCGGTCTGGTCGACGAGAAGGCAGTGAAGGACGCCATCGATTCGGGCCATCTGGCGGGCGCGGCATTCGACGTCTTCGTCGAAGAACCGGCGACCGCGAGTCCGCTCTTCGGCAATGAGAAATTCATCGCGACGCCGCATCTTGGTGCGTCCACCACCGAAGCGCAGGAGAATGTCGCGCTGCAGGTCGCCGAGCAGATCTCGGATTACCTTCTGACCGGCGCGATCGTGAACGCCTTGAACATGCCGTCGATTTCCGCCGACGAAGCCAAGAAGGTGGGGCCGTGGATCACGTTGGCCGAACATCTCGGCGCCTTTGCCGGGCAGCTCACCGAAACCAGCATTACGGCGGTCGATATCATCTATGAGGGAAGTGCGGCGGGACTCAATACGCGCGCACTGACCCAGGCGGCACTGTGCGGTCTGCTGAAACCTGCGCTGTCCGAAGTGAACATGGTCAATGCGCCGCTGGTCGCGAAGGAGCGCGGCATTCGCGTATCCGAAGTGCGCCGCGACCAGGAAGGCGCCTATGAAGGCTATATCAAGCTGTCGCTGACCATGCCGGACATGGAGCGCAGCGTCGCCGGCACGGTGTTTTCGGATGGCCGGCCGCGGCTGATCCAGGTGAAGGGGATCAATATGGAGGCGGAGTTCGCGCCCCATATGCTCTATGTCACCAATGAGGACAAACCTGGCTTTATTGGCCGCCTCGGAACCATCCTCGGCACGGCTTCGGTGAACATCGCGAATTTCAACCTCGGCCGCAGCAGCCGGGGATCGGATGCGATTGCGCTGGTGCAGGTCGATGAGGCGGTGCCGCAACCGGTGCTGCAGGAAATCCGCACCTTGCCGTGGGTGAAGCAAGCCCGTGCCCTGGCGTTTTGATCACGGGCGGCAATACATCAAAGCTTCGCTTTCCCCCCGCGAGCGCCACAGCGCGAGGCGTGGGGGAAAGTGGGCGCAGCTGAGGCGTCAGCCGCAGCGATTGGCGCCCGAAAGGGGGGAATAGCCGTAGAGCGCCCCCCTTCCGTCGGCTATTCGCAGCGCCTTTGGCGCTGCTGCCGACACCTTCCCCCGCACGCTCTGCGTGGGGGGAAGGAGAAGCAGAGTGAACGTCCTTTAGAAGAGCCCGGTGGACTTTTCTTTCATCCAAAAGGAAAAATGCGCAGCATTTCGGGGTAAGGAAAACCTGCGTATGATTCGAGCTAGTGCATGGCCAATGTTGCGGTGATTGGCGCCCAGTGGGGCGATGAAGGTAAAGGCAAGATCGTCGACTGGCTGTCGGCGCGCGCCGATGTCGTTGTCCGGTTTCAGGGCGGCCACAATGCCGGCCATACACTGGTCATCGATGGCGTCACCTACAAGCTGTCACTGCTTCCGGCCGGGGTCGTGCGTCCGGGCAAGTTTGGCATCATCGGCAATGGCGTGGTGGTCGATCCCTGGGCTCTGATCGATGAAATCGACCGCGTCAAACAGCTCGGGGTGAACATCGGCCCCGGCAATCTGATGGTTGCAGAGAATGCGGCGCTGATTCTGCCGCTGCACCGCGAACTGGATCGCTTCCGCGAGAGCTCGAACCGGCAATCGAAGATCGGCACGACGGGACGCGGCATCGGGCCCGCCTATGAAGACAAAGTCGGCCGCCGCGCCTTGCGTGTCATCGATCTCAAAAGTCCCGCAACGCTTGGCGCCAAAATCGAACGCCTGCTCACCCATCACAATGCGCTGCGGCGCGGCGCCGGGATCGAGGAGATCGAACCCGAAAGCCTGTTGCGGCCCTTGAGCGAAATCGCACCCAAAGTTCTGCCCTATGCCGGACCGGTGTGGCGCAAACTCGAACAATTCCGTCGCGAAGACCGCCGCATCCTGTTCGAAGGCGCACAGGGCGCGCTGCTCGATGTCGATCACGGCACCTATCCCTATGTGACATCGTCGAACACGGTCGCGGGTCAGGCGGCAGCGGGCGCCGGCTGCGGCCCGCGCGACATCAGCTTTGTGCTTGGCATTGCCAAGGCCTACACGACGCGCGTCGGTGAAGGGCCGTTCCCGACTGAGCTGCAAAACGAGATCGGCGAACGCATCGGCAAAACCGGTGCGGAATTCGGCACCGTCACGGGCCGCAAACGGCGCTGCGGATGGTTCGATTCAGTGATGGTGCGCCAGACCGTGGTGACCGGTGGTATCGACGGAATCGCCCTGACCAAACTCGATGTGCTTGACGGTTTCGATCGTGTCGAAATCTGCGTCGGTTACCGCTTGGGCGATCAGGTGCTGGATCACCTGCCGGCCGATTCATTCGATCAGGCGCGGGTTGAGCCGGTCTACGAGACGATGCCGGGCTGGAGCGAATCGACGCGCGGCGCGCGTTCATGGGCCGAGCTTCCGGCGCTCGCGATCAAATATATCCGGCGCATCGAGGAGCTGATTTCGGCGCCGGTGGCGATGGTCTCCACCAGCCCGGAGCGTGAAGACACCATCCTCGTCCGCGACCCGTTCACGGGGCGATAAGGGCGTGGCGCGCTAAAGCGTGCGGCTCAGGAGACCCTGCCGGGAAACTCAATTTCGTAGCTATTGATCCGGCCAACGGCATTGATTGCATCCATGACCCGGGCCATCGATACGACCTGCGCAAGCCGGTCGTTGAGGGTGTGCTGAAAATCAGGTACTGATTCCGGTTTTTTGTACCTTTGAATTTCGGCCAGCATCGACACTCTGTAACGAGGATTGGTCACGGCGGTGACAATTGCGTCCGCCGCCCCGTCAAGATCATTGGCGCAGAGATCGGCACGCATCAAAGCCGGCAGACTATAGGACGGCCATTGCTTCAGAAAGCCGATATTGTCTTCCAGAATGATCTGATCCCCGATCTGTGACGCCGCACAGGCGCGCAGTTCTGCGGCATCGCGGCGGCCGGTCAGGCTTAATTTTTCATCCGGTATGTATGACAGCTCGTGCAGCGCCTCAGCGCCGCGGCCAAGCGCGACCAGCCATTTTGCCAGTAACATGGATGTATCGATAGCCGGTTGTGTTCGCCGTTCGCTCGCGAGTTTTGCGAGTGTTTCGATGGCATCATTATAGTGGCCCGTGTCGAAGAGCAGGCGGGCTTTGAGCAGCATCGCCCGGTCGTACTGGATTCCAAAATTGTAACGCTGGCGGTCGGCCACCGCCAGATGCGCCGCATCATCGAGGGTGCCATTCACCTGCTCCAACGCCTCGTCATCGCGCCCCAGGCTTTCCAGTTCCTGCGCGACGGCATTGCGCGCTTCCATCGACTGAACATCGCGCTGCACCATTCGGCGAAACATCGCAAGGCGATCGTCCGCCGATTTCGCCACAAGAGCCGCGGGATCACCATTGCCGAAGGCGGCATCGAATCTTTTGTCCGCAGCCATTGCCGCCAGCAGGCCCGGCAAGCGTATCGACGAAGCGATTTGCAGCGCCTTCTCATCATCTCCGCGCGCCAGAAGATTTTGGGCGTAGCGGTAATGAACGAGGTCGAGTGTCACCCCTGTCGGGTTAGCCGATTTCCACCGCACCGATTCGAGATAGTGTTCGAAATCGAGCTGGGCTTCCGGGCCGTTCGGCAGCGTGCCAAACCACAAATCGTAAGCGACCACCTGGCTTGGCGTGAAGATATAGGAGTCAGTGCAGTCGTCGCGCACTGCCTTGAACGCGGAGTACATGTCCTGGTAGTCGCCCAACCGGGCTGCCGATGTCATCCTGAGAGTCCAGGCGCCAATGGGCGCATTCGGAATCGCCGTCGCCCGGACGGATGCAAGATGCGCCTCGCGCAGTTCACCCATGGCGAGGGCCGCCTGCCCATAGCCCACGTCGACGCGATACTGGAACGACGGCGAGAATTGCTCGTAGAGATTGCTATAAAACGCGTCGTGAAAGGCGCGCATGGCCTGCAGGTATTCACCTCTCTTGAGTGTTTGCTCACCTGTATCCAATTGCGCCAGAATCGTGATCTCGGCAGGTCCGGGTTTTGTTTCTATGGTCCAAATCGGCTTGAACGGGTCGCGATGCTGCTCTGAAGCGCAGCTTCGCTCGAGCAGAACGCGAAAAAAGCTGAGGCCCCAGCTCCCGCCATGCTTCACCAGATTCAGGTTGAAGACTGCGTCGCCGTCCTCGAATTTGGCTCGTGTGATATAGACTGCGGACGCAGTCACTCCATCGTCACTGACTTTTCCATCTGCCCAAAGATAGTTGACGAATGGGCCGAGATTTGTTCGGGCGACCACCAGGTCGCTTTTGATTTGATCCGGTGATTCGCGCTGCCCAAGCTCGGGGGCCGCGCGATCCCATATCTCCTGCTCATTCCATCTCCGCGCAACCGCGACTACGGTTTGCTCGACGAACTGTTGCGTTTCCTTTTCGAGTGGACTGTCTTTTTCTGCCGCCGTGGCAGCGGGCCCGCGGAACAGAATCACCATCGCAATCGCATTCAGAATAATTATCAATTTACGCAATTATTCCTCCCGGCGAATTGCTCCAGTCATGTTGCTGTCTGGTTCTTAATGTCGGGTTGCGGCGTTCGATCAGATGCGGATCACCTGGCTGCACTTGCAATCACATGCGCTAATCGAATTTTAATTGAGCAGCCGCATGGTTTTCGACGAATGTTCCGGTGGTGCTTGACATGTCAAATGCAGCCTTCGGCCCGAATGCTTCGTCTCACGCGCCAACCCAAACACCGGCGGAATTGCGCAAGCGATATAGGGGCTGGGCCAACCTGGAAGGACTGGCTTATTTGTTCATTACAGCCCTTGCCACGGCGGCGGTCTGGTGGGTGCTCTCGATGCTGAGCCAATGGGTGCACGCACCTGCCGCGGGGCGATTTTATGCCGCGTCGTTTATGTGGACGTTTCCTGCACTGACGCTCGGATTGTTCCTCAGCGCGATCATCATTCCGCCCGTTTTCAAGCGGCTTCTGGGCCAGCGCTATCCCGAACTCGAAGCCTACGGAAACGCCGTCGCCGGCGAGAAGCAGATCAAAGCATACAACTGGCTTTTCGGTATATTGCCGGTTGCGGCCATGATCATGGTCGTCCAGATCTGGAACTTCCACGCCTTCTTCGGTGATCGCCGGATCGAAATCCGCGAACTCACCGATATCTCAACGCATGCATATTTGTATTCCGACGTCGCGGACATCGTCACATCGCTTTACACAACCGCTCCGAATGGCGATCTAGTCTATGGCCGGGATTACCAGGTCGAATTTGGCGACGGACGGAAGTGGGGAACGCACTCGAACGGCTACGGATTGAGTGACCCGCAAAAGCAGCAAATTGTGCTCTACGTCTCGAACAAAAGCGGCAAAGCGATTCGTGAGGTGAAGGCGCTTCCCTGAGATATGGTGATCGCGTGACGGGGAGCCCGCCTGGGCTCCCCTCGAACATCACCGTCGGCAATGATTCAGACCGGCGCGGAAACTACCAGTTCTTAAGCAGCGTGATCCCGAAAATCCGGCCTGTATTCGGCTTGAGGATGTCGTAGGCCGAAATATTGCGGGCACTCATGCTCGGACCATTATTCAAATGGCGAGTGCTTGTTGAGCAGGTTCTGGATCGTAAACTGCAGCGTGATATTCTTGAGATAGGTGATGGATGGGATATCACCGGTGCGTTGGTGTGATATTTTTACTACAAGCGGCAGATGCGCTTGCTCGGGAGAACAGGGTGATGAAGCGTTTGATTTACGCCGCGGGACTCTTCGCGGGATTCGTCGCGACCGCATATGCCGCTTCATCCGGATCACTCCGTCCGGTCGAGGTACCTGGGAATGCGCTGGACAATTTCGACATTGGCATCGTCGACGCAGATTCCGGCCGTTACTACCTTGCCGACCGTTCCAATTCGGCAGTCGATATTTTCGACACGCGGGCGGGGCGCTTTGTTTCGCGCGTCACCGGTTTCACCGGCGTCCGGAACGGCCCCAACGGGCGGCCGGCCGGCAACATCAGCGGCCCGAACGGCGTCGCATTCGATGCCGCGAAGAAACAGCTCTGGGTCGGCGATGGCGACAGCACGGTCAAAGTCATCGATGTTGCTTCAACGCCGGCAAAAATCATCGCCACAATTTCCACTGCCGGTCAGCGCCGCGCCGATGAATTGACGGTGGACACGCGCGACGGGCTTGTGCTCGTCGGCAACAACGCCGACCGGCCGTCATTCGTGACGCTGATCTCCACCGCAGCAGACCATCGGGTCGCCGCCAAAATCGAAATGCCCGACGCAAGCGACGGGATCGATCAGACGACATGGATGCCCGAGACAGGACTGTTCTATTCCTCCGTGCCCGTATGGAAAGACGATAAGAATCATGGCGGGCTTGCGGTGATCGATCCGAAGTCCCTGAAAATGCTACGCCTCATCCCGATTGACGGATGCATGCCGGCGGGCAATGCGCATGGGCCGGGCAGTCTGATTCTGGTTGGCTGCAGCGCCGGTGCCCCGCGTACCGAAGGCATGGCGCCGGTGACGATTGTTGTCGACGCAAAGACCGAAACTGTTGTCGCGCGGATTCCCGGAATCGGCGGCGCCGACGAGGTCTGGTACGATTCCGGAAAGAATCGCTATTACACGGCATCACGCGATCAGCCCGGTGGTCCCGTGCTCGGTGTGATTGACGCGAAGACGAACACGCTGGCGCAGTCTGTTCCGACGGGCACCAATGCACATTCGGTAGCTGCCGACGCGAAAACCGGTGCTATCTGGGTGCCGCTGACCGCGCCGAATCCCGTCTGCGCGCATGGCTGCATCGGGGTTTACGAGGGGAGGTAGAGCGCAATCCGGCGAAGTGTGAGCGGTTCGCCGACAGATTGCGCGACAATAAGGGAATCTAAAGCGTGATCCGATGACGTTTAATTGGATCACGCTCTGATCAGGCGTCGCGGGTCTCGTATACCCACAATTCCGCGCCTCTGAACACGCGCGCCGGAACCGCGAGATAGAGACTGTTGTGCTTCCCAACCTGTCCTGAATAGCTGCTGGTGCGGGCGCCGATCGCTGTCGGGATTTTCGCCTGCCGCTCATAATGATCGGCGTCGATCTGCTGATAGCAATACATGTAACCTTCGCCGCTCGGAATATAGATGCGCCGGCGCGTTACGTCGTACCACATGTCGTCGGTGTCGGCGGCGCCCGGAAGACTCGCAACAATTTTTCCTGAGTCCATATCAAGTACCAGCAGCCGCGCCGGCCTGCGCGCGGCGATGAAAATCCGCCGCCGGTCCTGATCCAGCGCCATGGGGAAATTGGTTCCCGCTTCGCCAAGACCCCACTTTGTAACCTTGTGACTGTTGCGGTCGATCACCGCGACCTGACTGATCGAAGCGAGATTGACGAAGATCCGTGGTCCATTTCGCTCCAACTGAAACGATTCCGGGTGCACGCCGACCGGATAATCATCAACGATTTTATTTGTCGTGGCGTCGAATACGCCGATTGATCCCTCGCCATATCCGCAATAGACCCGCTTCGCTATCGGATCGTAGCGGAGATTGTCGGCGTCCTCGGCAAACTTCACGGTTCCGATCAGCCTGAAATTCTCGCCATCGAAGATTTTCACCGTCCCATCGGCATTGTTCGACACCGCCAGACGATTCAGGTCCGGCATGTAGACCGCCGCCTGCGGTCGGCCAAACTCGCCCCTGAGAGTTCTTATCCGCTTACCACGCGCGATATCGAGAATCTCGACAGTGTCGTTGCCATAGACGGGCGCGAAGATCAGGCCGCGCTCGTTATCTACCGACATGTGGTCAAATCTGCCGACCGTATCCGGAATCGGAATGATGCGGTCCAGCACCAGCGGCGCCGACTCGTCATCCACCAGCACCTGGGCACGTGCCGGCGCCACGACGCTCGCGAAACCCAGCGACAGGGCGGATGATAAAAGCTCGCGTCTTTTCATTTGAGCCTCACGAAAAATGCCCCGGGGGGCGCCGAGTTCAATCCTGCACTGTGTAAATCCGGACCTCTGCGCTTTGTCCGCCGCGCGCCGGAACTGCGAGATAGAAGCGATCGAAGCCTTTTCCCTGTTTACCGTAATAGCCCGCGGTTTTTGCACCGATCGCCGTCGGAATCCGGGCGAGAGGTTTGTAGTGATTGGGATCGGTCATCTGGAAGACATCGATAAATCCCTCGCCGCCGGGCATGTAAATGCGCTTGCGATCCGCGTCGAAATACAGGTCGTCTGAATCCTGTACACCGCGGACCGTCGCGACAAGCCGGCCGGATGTGGTGTCAAACACCGCGAGGCGCGGAGGCACATGCACGCCGACAAACAAACGGTGGTCCGCCTCATCCAGCGCCATTGGAAAATTGCTTTCGACGCCCTGCAACGGCCAGTGCTTGATTTCTTTTGTCGTGCGATTGATCACCACGATCTGCTTCAGATCCGGGACATTCACGTAAATATTCGGGCCGGTTTTCTCCAACTGGAATGATTCCGGCTCGCCGCCCAATTTATATTCGTCCGGAAGCCGCTTGTTGGTGGTGGCGTCGATCATCGCGATTGCGCCGGACTTCTCGTCGTCGCCGCAACCGACGTAAACGCGCTTCGTCGCAGGATCGTAACGGAGATTGTCCGCGCCGCCCTGGAAATCGACGGTCGCAATCTGGGCGTAGGTCTTTCCATCATAGATGTAGACCTTCCCCCGGCCGCTCGCGACGAACAGCTTGTTGGTCTCCGGCGAGAAAGCGACTCCCTGTGGGTCAGGGATATTGGTGATCGTGTGATCGAGGATTCGTCCGCCAATGTTGATGACCTCGACTTCATTGCTGCCAAGTGCCGATACGAACAACCGGCCTCCACCCAGTGCAAAATGGTCGAAGCGCCCTTTGGCATTTTCGAGAGGAATGGCTTCGGTGAAAACCAGCGGACTGTCGGCGTTCTGCTCAGCCTGATTTGCTGCGGCCGCATTCCGCTGTGCCCCAGCAGGCCGTTCCTGGCCGAACACCGGCGCGATCAAAACCAGCGCCAATATGGTGATGACCGGCGTCGTTACCTTTTTCACGTGCATTTCTCCGTAGATTTTTAGAGCGGCGACTGTGGCCGACCCTCGACATAGGCCAAGCGTATCAACGTTGAGGGGGCAAGGGAAACAGGTGTATCATCGGCTCTCTACAATTTGGCGTAGCAG
Organism: uncultured Bordetella sp.; assembly: GCA_964446945.1. Lineage (GTDB taxonomy): Bacteria > Pseudomonadota > Alphaproteobacteria > Micropepsales > Micropepsaceae > CAIYRG01. Next base: position 8,680 of record CAYUQO010000023.1, on the reverse strand, counting down.
CATGCGCAGGATGAGCAAGAGGTCTGAGTTTCGCAAACAAGCCGCAGCATTGCGCGATGCTGCTGGATTGACGGAGGACGAAATCGTCCGGGTGAACCTGCGGAGAATGGCGGAAGAATTTGACCGCATGGCTTTGAGTCCCGTTGGGGATTGTCCCGCGAAGTTGCCTGGCCAGCACCGGAACGCTGAGGGTGATTCGCGAGAATAGCCTGAACCACTGTCCGGGAACGGATCGCTGCGCCGGAGCGGCAGCAGGAGCCAAAAACCGCGTTTCGCGTATTTGCACTCAGCCGATAGAGGTTCGGTTGCGTGACGGAGTGACGTCATAGCTGGGAGGCGGAGCACGTCATGAAAGTTCCCGTCATTCTGCTTTCAAGTGCTTTAGTGGGATCGGCCGCGATAGCCATCGCGCTGCGCAGCGAAGCAGTGACCCCGCAAGAATCAAAAACCGCTGTGGGTAGGCCAGGCGAGTCGCGCGAGCTTCCGCCGCTGCAGCTCACCGCCGAAATTCCAGTACCGGACGTATCGGGCCGAATCGACCATTTCACGGTCAACGGCAAAGCGCGCCAACTGATTTTCTCAGCTCTGGGCAACAACACTGTGGAGATCGTCAATGTGTTTGACGGCAGAGTTGTTCAGCGCCTGAGCGGGTTGAACGAACCCCAGGGTGCGCTCTACGTGCCCGGCTTCGACAAGATCTTCGTCGCCAACGCCGGCAATCGCACGGTCAGCATATTCGACGGTAAGACCTTCGCGCTGCGAAACACCATTGAGCTTGGAGAAGACCCGGACAATATCCGTTGGGACGAAGCGTCAAAACGCGTTTTCGTCGGCTATGGCGAGGACGGCACCGGCGCCATCGCAATGATTGATCCGGCGACCGAAACACGTGTGGGAACGGACCTGAAAACCGGCGGCGGGCATCCTGAATCATTTCAGCTCGAGATGAAAGGCAGCCGCATATTCGCCAACGTTCCTGACGATGCCGATTCCGTTGAGGTGATTGACCGCAAGGATGGCAAGCTGATCAAATGGAGCCTGAACGGAGCCAGGGCAAATTTCCCCATGGCCCTCGATGAAGACAATCATCGGCTGTTTGTCGTGACCCGCAGGCCGCCGCTGCTGATTGTGCTCGACACGGACACCGGTAAGGAGGTCGCGCGGCTGCCGTCGGTCGCTGCAAGCGACGATCTTTTCTACGATCCCGCGCGCAAACGCATTTATGCCATCGGTGGCGAAGGCTTTGTCCGCGTTTACCAGCAGAACGGGCCGAACCGCTACCAGATCAGGGCCGATATTCCGACTGCTGTCGGCGTGCGCACCGGGTTTTTCGTCGGCAACACCCTGTATGTCGGTGTGCCCGCGACCGGATCGCAACCGGCGCAGTTGTGGACCTACTCGATACCGGATTGAAGAAATGCCGAGATTCCCTGCGCTGTTCACCGCGATCATGCTGTTCTTTACAGCCGGCTCGGTCCTGGCCCAGCCGGAAAATTCACGTGCGCCGCTCGCGTTGGTACAGCGGATTCCAATGCCCGGTGTGACGGGAAGAATGGACCATCTCGGCATTGATCTGGAAGGTCACCGGCTGTTCGCAGCGGCTCTCGGTGAAAACCAGAACACTGTCGAAGTCATCGACTACCAGGCGGGCAAGCGCATCTTCAGCATCCGCGGCCAGCGCAGGCCCCAGGGCATTTTCTATTCTCCCGATTTCAAGAGGCTCTTCGTCGCGAATGGAGGTGATGGCACCTACAAGGTTTTCCGGGGTGACAATTACCAGCTCATTTCAAGTGTTCCGCTCGGAATCAATCCGAACCACGTCGGTTACGATCCGGCGACCAAATATCTGTACATCGGTTATCGCGACGAGCAATCCGGACGTCTTGCGATCGTCGACACCGCTACCAACCGCCACATCGGCGACATTCTTACGCTCGCCCAGCCACTCGGAATCAAAATCGAAACCGGAAGTTCGCGAATTTTTGTCGCGCTGCTGGGAAACACGAAACTCGGCGTTCTGGATCGAAACAAGCGGCAGCAAATCGCAACGTGGCCCATCCCACATCTCGTGGCGGCACTGGCGCTCGATGAAACCAATCACCGCCTGTTTTCCGGCTCTCGCGATCCAGCCAGGTTCGATGTTTTCGATACGGGGACCGGTAAGCAGATTGCAGAACTCGACTGCATCTCCGGGATTGACGACCTCTGGTACGACGCTGCGCGGAAGCGGATTTACGCGACCGGTATAGACGGCATCGCGGTTTACGATCAGCAGGATGCCGACCACTACACGCCGATGGTGAAAGTTGCCAGCGCAGAGGGCGCTGCAACATCCATTTGGGTGCCCGCTCTTAGCCGGTTATTTGTTTCCGCGCCAAAACTCGGCAACCGCGATTCAGCAATCCTCGTGTTCACGCCGCATTGAGGCAGAAGAACCGTAATTCGGAGATGATCGAGTGATTAGGGCAACTCCATCGCCCACTGATCCACCCACTTTTTGCCCGCTGGACGCCGAGAGCCAGCAGGCGGAAAATGCGCTCTGGCTGAATGGCCAAATGACTCGGCGGGAGGAAAACATGAGGACTGGTCTCGCTTGTGCCGCGACGTTGCAACTGCTCATTCTGCCCGGTTTCGCTCTCGGCCAAACACCTCCACAGCCTCCAAAACCGCCCGTATTGACCTTCGAAGGCCGTATCACTCTTCCCTCCGGGATCGACGGGCGCATTGATCACACCAGCATTGACCTGTCAGGTCAGCGCCTGTTCTCATCTGGTTTTGGCAATGACACACTCGTTGTCATCGATCTGAAGACCAACAAGCCGGTCAAGCAGATCACCGGCCTTAGCCATCCGCAGAATTCTTATTTCGTGCCTTCCGTCAATCGTCTCTTTGTTTCCAACCAGGGCGACGGAACAGTGAAGATTTTTGATGGCACGACTTATGCGCTTCAGAAAACGGTGCAGCTGTCCTCGGATAGTGACAACATTCGCTATGACGCGCGCCGCAAGCACGTACTCATCGACTATGGTGGTGAGAAATTTATCAACGGCAAAGTGTCGGCCAGAGAGGGTGCGAAGGACGGGGCGGTGGCGGTTCTGGACCTGGATGGCAATAAAGTGGGTGACATTCCGACCGGCGGCCACCCGGAGTCGCTTCAAATCGAACAGAAGGGAAATCGGGTCTTCATCAATTCTCCCGACAACCATTATGTCACGGTGGCCGATCTCGACACCAACAAGGTGCTGGCCCATTGGGATATCCCGGGATGCGAGAATTACCCGATGGCACTCGACGAAGCTCACCATCGAATTCTCGTGTTCTGCCGCAATAACCCCGGCTACATTCTGGTCGTCGACACCGACAGCGGCAAGCAGGTGGCAAAAATCCCGGCCCCGGCGGAAACCACTTCGGACGATATGTTCTACGATCCGGGCAAGGGCCGGCTCTATGTCATTTCAAACATGCAGAACATGGCTGGAGCTCCCGGCATCGTTGATGTGATTCAGCAACGTGATGCCGACCACTATGACAGCATTGGGACCTATGCGACGGGGCCGGGTGCGCGGAACGGACTGCTCGTACCGGAGTTGGGAAAGCTGTTCGTGTCCTCGCCCCGCCAACCGACGGGCCAGTCCGGCGAATATCTGGTTTACGAAACGAAGTAGAGTTTCACAGCGCGTCCCTCCGCAGACGAAGCCGCTTCCCCCTGTCCGGAAACAGGACCGCTGATGCAGACAAATTCCAATTCCGGCGACGTCTGTTCAACCCTATGGTCCTGCGGGTTCAGCCCGCGGTGCTGACCGCAATTCGTGCAAGGTGATTTCGGGCGGGCAGTTGAAGCGCACCGGAACAACGCTGGTGCCTGCGCCCGCCGATGTGTAACCGTGCATCCTGCCGTGCCGCCATGCTCCGGCGCCAAAAGCGCGCGGCAGTTCGGCATCGAGAATGATGGGAATGGAGCCCGGCAAACAGATCTGGCCGCCATGGGTATGGCCGCTCAGCATGAGTTTGAACTGGGCCTGTTCCGCCTGACGAAACACTTCCGGTGTGTGCGACAGCAGCACTGAGAATTCGCCAGCCGGAATGCGTGACGCCGCCCGGGCGATGTCTCCCGTGCGAAAAAAATGCGCGTCATCGATTCCAGCGAGAAAAATCCGATCTTCGCCGCGATGGATTGGGTCTGATTCATTCAGCAGAAGCTTGATGCCGAGTTGTTCGAGCCCCTGAATCATCGTCAGGGCATCGTGATTTCCGAGCACCGCAAAAACCGGCTGGGTGAGATGGGCGACGAGTTTTGCCATCCCATCCAGGGCAGGCGCGCAACTGCCCGTCGTGCCGGCACGATAATCCCCCGTCAGGCAGCAAATGTCGTACTGAAGGCCTTCGACGAGCTGAAGGACCCGCTGCATCGCAGGGTTGCTGCCATCGGCGTGGAGATCGGAGAGATGAAGAATCGTAAATCCGTGGAACGCCTGGGGCAGATCCGGAAATGCAATCACATTGCGCCGGACGATGACCTTTGCGGCATTGCGCCGGCCGCGCCAGTACAGACCGCTGAGAAACAGCGCAAGCTTGATGACATGCGGATGCGCGAACCAGTTGTCCCGATGAAGAAAGTGAAGCCGAGAGCGCGTGACCTCGTCTTCGTGCCGGTTCTCCAACGCCAGTCTTCGCGCGGTATGCGATTGACCCAGCCGGCTGGAAATCTGCTCCAGAATGGCGGCGTCGATCACTCTTTCGCCGAATGAAGATGGTTTATCGGGCCGGTACCGCTTCCGAAGGCAAGACCTGCCTCGATCGCGCCGCGCACGAATTCGCGTGCCGCTTCCACGGATTCAAGCAACGGGTATTGCTTTGCCAAACCCGCGGCAATGGCAGTGGCCAGCGCGCAACCGGTGCCATGGGTTGCAGGATTGTGCAGCCTCGCACCGGAGAACCTGTGTGCACCGGTTTCGGTCACCAGCACATCGGTTATCGATTCCGCCGGCAAATGTCCGCCCTTGATGAGCACGGCGCGGGCGCCGCGCTTGCGCAATGTTTCACCAGCCACAACCATCTCATCGGGGGATGAAATGCTCATACCGGTCAACCGTTCCGCTTCCGGAATGTTGGGCGTGACCAGTACCGCCAAAGGGAACAGGTGTGTCTGCAGCGCATCCACGCCTGAATCATCGAGAAGCGCTGCGCCGCCCTTTGCGATCATCACGGTGTCCACGACCAGAGGTGCCGCATGGCCCCGCACAGCATCGGCGACCGCTTTGACGATGTCCGCCGATAGCAGCATGCCGGTCTTGATGGCATTGGCGCCAATGTCGCTCAGCACTGCCCGGATCTGTTGCGAAACGATATCGGGCGGGACGGGAAATGTCCGGCTGACGCCGCGGGTGTTCTGGACGGTTACCGCGGTCACCGCAGTCATGGCATAGGCGCCGAGTGCTGCCGCAGTCTTGATATCGCCCTGGATTCCGGCGCCCCCGCCCGAATCCGAACCGGCAACGATCAGAACGCGCGGGGGAAGATTCACGCCGTGGCGGAGCGGATAATGTTTGCGATGTCGCGCACGACACTGCGCACCAGCTTTTCGTCGTCGCCTTCGCCCATGATGCGGATGACCGGTTCGGTTCCGGACTTGCGCACCAATATTCTGCCGCTGCCGTTCAGCCGCGATTCGCAGGCGCGAATACGCTCCTTAACCTCGGAGTTGCTGAGCGGTTCGCCACCCTTGAACCGCACGTTCTCCAGAAATTGCGGTGCGGGTTCGAACATATGGGCAGCTTCGCTTGCAGGCTTGCGTTCTTCCGCAATCACCGCCAGCACCTGAAGCGCCGCGATCAATCCATCGCCGGTGGTGATGAAATCGCTGAAAATGATATGTCCCGACTGTTCGCCGCCGACATTGTACCCGCCGTCGCGCATATGCTCGATGACATAGCGGTCGCCGACTGGGGCGCGCACGAGCTTAAGGCTGCGTCCGGTAAGAAACCGTTCGAGCCCGATATTCGACATCACTGTGCCGACCACTCCGCCACCCTGCAGCCGGCCGGTTTTGGCCCAAGAACTCGCGATCAGCGCGAGAATCTGGTCGCCGTCGATGATGTGGCCTTTTTCATCCGCCATCACGACGCGGTCGGCATCGCCATCGAGCGCGATTCCAAAGTCGGCGCGGGTCTCGCGCACCTTTGCGATCATGGCCTCCGGCGCGGTCGAGCCGACATCCTGATTGATGTTCATGCCGTTGGGTTCGACGCCGATGGTGAAGATGTCGGCGCCCAGCTCCCACAGCACCGCGGGAGCAACCTTGTAGGCCGCGCCATTGGCGCAATCGATGACAATGCGAAGCCCGTCCAGGCGCAAATGCTTTGGAAATGTGCGCTTGGCAAATTCGATGTAGCGCGCCGCTGCATCGTCAATGCGCCGCGCCCGGCCAATCTTCGCGGCCGGCGCCAGACCGTCGTCGACGCCGTTCTCCATCAGCGCCTCGATTTCCTCCTCGCGCTCGTCGGACAGCTTCTGACCGTCGGGACCGAAAAGCTTGATGCCATTGTCGGCGAAAGGATTGTGCGAGGCCGAGATCATTACGCCGAGATCGGCGCGCAGCGAGCGCGTGAGCATCGCAACCGCGGGCGTCGGCAGTGGTCCAAACAGAAACACATCCATGCCGACCGAAGTAAAACCGGACACCAGCGCGGATTCGATCATGTAGCCGGACAACCGAGTGTCTTTGCCGATCACCACGCGGTGACGATATTCACCGCGCGTAAACACCCGCCCGGCAGCCATTCCGACTTTGAGCGCAATCTCGGCAGTCATCGGACGGGCATTGGCCATGCCCCGGATTCCGTCGGTACCAAACAGTTTTCGTGTCATCCAACATCCCAAACAGAAATTCGGACGCGAGCTGCCGGCAGCATATCAGACCTCGGCTGCCGCCGCACCGGCTGTGGCAATCTGAGACCAGATCAGCAGCGCGTCGCGCAGGGGTCTCGGCGCGTGCGTGCGGATCATGTCGGCCCCGTGCAACGCGGCATAGAGCTCGGCTGCAAGCGAGGCCGGACCGATCTCCTGAATGTTGCGTCCAGCCAGCTTGCGCAAAAAGGATTTGCGCGACACCGATATCAGCACCGGCAGGCCAAAGGCGGATTTCAGCTGCGGCAGGCGGCGCAACACCATCAGCGAAACCTCCGGCCGGGTGCCGACAAACAGCCCCATGCCGGGGTCGAGGATCAGCCGGTGGCGTGCGACTCCGGCATGGGTCAGTTCATCGATTCGCTTGTCGAAGAAATCGGCAATGCGTCCCATGATGCCCGCCGGATCGGTATCGATCTTCTGCGCCCGGCCAAAACCCTGGACGGCGTGCATGACAATCAGTTTTGCGCTCGACGCTGCCAGATATGGATAGAGTGAGGCGTCGCTGAATCCCTGAATGTCGTTGAGATATTCGACACCTTCGCCCAGCGCCCAGAGCTGCGTCTCCGATGCGAAGCTGTCGATCGAGAGTTTCCAGCCACGTTCTTTGGCCACCAGCACAACCGGAGCAAGCCGGCCGATTTCGATCTCCGGCGGGACGGGTTCGGAGCGCGGATTGCTCGATGCTGCGCCGATATCGAGCACATCTGCGCCGTCGGCAATCAATTCGCCGGCATGGGCCAAAGCCGCTTCCGGATCGAGATATTTCCCGGCGTCCGAAAAGGAATCGTGGGTGATATTCAGGATACCGAAGATCGTGTCGGCCATTGGGCCCTGCATATTGGAGCGCTCGAAATCACGATTGCATAAAACGCTCCGCGGCCCAACGCGCCTGGCGCGTTGGACCCTCCCTGAAAGGGAGGGTCGTTAAAGCGTTCTAGGTGCCCGGCTGCGGTTCGGGAGCGATGGTGATACCCGGTTCGCGTGGCCGTCCTGCCTGCGGTACGGTGCCTGAAGGACGGGACTGCGGGGTGGATTCCGGCTCCTCATACGGCGTGCGCACCGGCCGTTCGCCGCGCAACAGCGCCTTGATCTCCTCACCGGTCAGGGTCTCGTATTCGAGGAGGCCCTTTGCCACCGTGTGCAGGTCATCGAGATGGTCCTGCAGGATCTGCTTGGCGCGGGTATAGGTGTCTTCGATGATGCGGCGCACTTCCGAATCGATCTTCTGCGCTGTCGCCTCCGAAACATTCTGCGTGCGCGACACCGAGTGGCCGAGGAAGACTTCTTCCTGGTTCTCGCCATAGGCGATGGGACCCAGTTCGTCGGACATGCCGAAGCGGGTGACCATGGCGCGAGCCATGCGCGTCGCCATTTCAATATCCGACTGTGCGCCGGTCGTGACTTTGTCGTAGCCGAAGATCAGCTCCTCGGCGATACGGCCGCCAAATGCGACGCAGAGATCGGCATTGAGCTTCTGGCGGGTCATCGACAGCTGGTCGCGTTCAGGCAGGCGCATGACCATGCCGAGTGCCCGTCCGCGCGGAATGATGGTCGCCTTGTGGATCGGATCGGAGCCGACGACGCTCAATGCGACCAGCGCATGGCCGCCTTCGTGGTAGGCCGTCAGTTTTTTCTCGTCTTCGCTCATGGCCAGTGTGCGCCGTTCCGCGCCCATCATGACCTTGTCCTTGGCGTCTTCGAACTCATTGCGGGTCACCAGACGCTTGCCGCGCCGCGCCGCCAGTAGAGCCGCCTCGTTGACGAGGTTGGC
>CAYUQO010000022.1:0-69154 GCA_964446945.1 uncultured Bordetella sp. | reverse complement strand
TAAGCTTCTCTTTCCCCCCGCGAGCGCATCAGCGCGAAGTGTGGGGAAAGCGTCGCCGCGCGCGCAGCGCGCATAGGGCGACGAAAGGGGGGGGCGTCGTGCACACCCCCCTTTCGCCCGCCAATCGCCGCGCGATGTGCGCGGCTGCGGGCACCTTCCCCCGCAAGGGGGGAAGGAGAATACATTGCTCATTGGACCCGACGCGGCGAGATGGTAGCTTTCCTGAAGTCGCGTCCGTTCAGCCTTACGGAGATCTCCAGCGATGCCACTCAAAAAACTGATCTTCTTCAGCAGCTTCATCATTCTGCCGGTGCTCTACGTGGCGATGTACCTCGTCGATATCGGGACGGCGCACCAGCCGATGGCGCAGATGGTGAAATTCGAGGCGCTGCTGGCGCTCTTCGTGATGATGGCGCTGGAGCAGGTCTATGGTTACCGCAATCCGGCGTCGCAACGATTTGTCCTGCCCCGCGACATCATCGCGACCTCGGTCAACAAATATATCACTGGCGCGGCGCTGGCCTTACTGACCTTGCCGCTTCTCCTTTACGTCCCGCAGCATTTCCTCGGGCACAAAACCTTCATCGCCACTCCGGGCGCGCTCGGCCCGTTCTGGCTGCAGGTGATCCTGATCCTCCTGATCGTCAGTTTTTTCCGCTACTGGATGCATCGCTGGCAGCACAGCAATGAGTTCCTGTGGAAGCTGCATTCCTATCATCACCGCATCACCGATCTGCGCGCGCTGAATACCGAAGTGTCCAATCCGGTCGATTTCGCGCTGCGCAATATTCTGATCTTCCTCATTCTCGGCGTTGTCGGCTTCGATCCACTGGCCATCATCCTGACCGTGCCGGCGACCAATGTCAGTGGGCAGATTTCGCATTGGGGCGCCGATATTCGGGCGGGACGTCTGATGAATACGATCTTCGTCACGCCCGAAGTGCACCGCTGGCACCATTCGGCGGTTGTCCCGGAGGGGCACCGGTATTCGGTCAATTACGGCGTCGAATTCATCTTCTGGGATATTTTGTTCGGGACTTATCATCTGCCGCAGGAGAACGGCGTGCCATTGCAGCCGGCGCGCCTCGGGCATCCGAGCGGTCTCGGCGATGAACCCAATTATCTCAAGCTGCTGCTGGCGCCGTTCGGTTTGTATCCCCGCGCCTGGGACAAGCCCGCATCTGTCCCGGCTGAATAAACTTTTCGACGGCCCGTTTTACAATTCAACCTCCACCTTGCGGGGAGGTCGCCCGGACGCGCCGAAGGCGCGCCAGATTCGAAAGTTCTGCCGCGGCGCTTGCGCGCCGCGTGCGGGTGTGAAGCATTTTTCGGGTGGGGATGTGTCATGGGAAGTTGTCCCCCACCCGCATTTCGCAAAACGCGAAATGCGTGCCTCCCCTCAAGGGGGAGGCGGTATTTGGGTTCAGAGTTACTCTGCTGGTACTGCGGGTTCGGGAATCGGTGCCGGCACTTTGTTCAGCAGCGCCGGGACCAGGGTCAGCGTCACCAGCAGTGTCCAGGCGAGACAGATGGTCAGCAATTCACCCATGCTGGCCGTGCCCGGATGGCTCGAAATCCACAGCGCGCCAAAGCCGGAGGCGGTTGTCATCGCGCTGAACACCACGCCGCGCGTCAGGCTCGACTGCAGGAAATCGCGCCCACCGCCACGCCAGAACATCACGAAATAGATGCTGAACGCGATGCCGATGCCGAGCAGCAGAGGCAGCACCACGATATTGGCGAAGTTCACCTGCATGCGCGCCGCCACGCAGGTGGCGAAAGTGAAGACGCCGATGACAAGAAGCGGGAACAAGGTCAGCAGCACGTCGCGCGTCCGGCGCAGCAAAATCGTCAGCAGGATCACCACAGCAATCATCGAAATAATCCCGGCGCGCATGAATGCCTGCAGGATCGTGTGGCGCGATTGCTCGATCACCACCAGCGTACCGGTCGCCTGCGGGACGGCATTCTGGATCTCGGCAGCGAATTTCTCGAGGAACGCATCGTCGTGCTGTTTGGGCGAAATCTCGAGATGCGCGCGGCCATCGGGAGTGACCCAGTCGCGGCGCAATTCCGTGGGCAAAGTTTGCAGCGAGACTTGCGTCGCCTTCATCAGATTGCGCGCGCGGGTCAGCGTCACCTGCAATGGCGGAATGACGGCCTTGTCTGCCGCATCGAGCACCTGCGGCCCGGCCTTTTGCAATTGCGCGAGGACTCCGGCGAAAGCCGTGGCGGTCGCCGCGGCATCACCGGATGCCGTCGCGCCAACCCGGCGCAGCGACTGTTCGGTCGCCGCCATGCTCGCCAGCGTTTCGGCGGGAGTCGGCGGATCCTTGGCCTCGATCGGATCGAGAGTCGTGTCGAGAATCGATTGGGCGTCGGAAATCGCCGCCAGTTTCGCGGTCTGATCGGCCGGGACGAAATTCTGCAGCGTGGTGGTCTTGCCGACATCGGGCATGGCGCCGACTTTGGCCGCCAGCCGATTGGCCGCAGCGAGCGAGGGCAGCAGCACATCGATCGTATCCGGCGACGTGTCGGGATTGCGCATCAGTTCGTACAAAGTCGCGACCGATTCGGTATGCGAACTGCGCAAATGCAGCGGATTGGCGTCGAAGCGCAGCTTCGGCAGCAGGCCGGCGCCGAGCCCGAACAGGAACACGAAGATGATGATGATCGGCCACGTGTTGCGGCGCAGGAACCGGTCCACCGGCGCAAGCCTCATGAAGCCGATCTCCGCCTGCTCCCCGGTGGGTTTGAGCAGGGCAAGCAAGGCCGGCAACATGGTGCCAGTCAGGAACCAGGCAACGATCATCCCGCTGCCGGCAATCATGCCGAGCTGGGCAATGCCGATATAGTCGGTCGGAATGAAAGAGTAGAAGCATGCCGCCGTCGCAAGAGCGGCGAGCGTGAGCGAAGGACCAATTTTGGCTCCGGCTCGGGACAGTGCCGGTTCGAGATCGCGCAGCAAATGGCGCTCCGCGCGATAGCGGACGGCATATTGAATCTGGAAATCGACACCGAGGCCGACGAACAGCGGAATGAACGCGACCGAAATCAGATTGAACGTGCCGAACAGCATCAGGCCGATGGCCGAGGTGATGAAGAATCCCGCCCCCAGCGTGGCGAGAATCGCCGCGATGATTCGCACCGAGCGCACCGCCAGCCACAGCGTGAGCAGGATGGCGCTCATCATCAATATGCCGATGGGCAGCGCACGTTCGGCAACAGTGGCGAATTCTTCGTCCGACAGCGGAACCGGTCCGGTGAGGCGTACGGTCACTCCATTGGCGGGCGTCAGCCCGAGATCCGCGGCGTCTTTGCGGATCAGAGAGCTCGCATCCGAGCCGGGCTCAAGTTTGCTGTAATTGAGCTTCCCCTGCACCTGCAGCATCCGCAGGTTCTCGGATGACGACGCGTCCTGGTGGGTCAAAAGATTCTGCCACGACATGAAGGCAGGTTTGCCGGCGAGCACATTGCCGAACACCGCCGTGAATTGCTTGAACGCGCCGGTCAACTGGTCGAGCGGCGCCTGGCCGTGCTCGACACCGATCAACGCCGTGTTGAGGCTGTCCATCACGCCGCGCAATGATGGATCGGCGGCCAGTGGTCCGAGAAATGGCTGCGCCGCGATCAGCTGCGTGGTCGCGTCCTTGACCGACTGCGTGGGCAGATAGAGGAGACCATTCTTCTCGAAGAACGGATCGCCCTGGAGGTCGCGCACGGCCGGAAACATGTCGGGCCGCTTCTGCAGCGCCGACTTCAGCGCCACCGCTGCCTGCGACGCGCGCTCGGGCGTGGCGCCCTGAATCACGACGAGCGTGAGATTGTCGCGTTGGGGGAAGGCGCGGTCGAACTCGATCTGACGCTGACGCCAGGGAATCGAAGCGGAGATCAGGTTTTCGCTGCGGCTGTCGATGCCAAAATGGCGCGCGACGAAAACACCGCTGAGCGCGGCGATCAGCACAACCACCAGAAGGATGGATTTGCGCCAGACCAGTGATATCCGGACGAGACGATCGAAAATTGCTTCCATGCTTTAGCCCGCCGCGGAGACTGATTTGCAGATCGCTTCGTCCTTCTTCGCCGGCTGGGCAGCCGCCGTGGGTTCGACGCGGGTCCAGTTTTCTCCGCCGCAGAGCAGGCCAAGCACGCATCCGGTGATGCGCAGCGTATCGTCCGAGTGCAGCGCAATCGTACCGGGGACAGTTTGTCCAAAAGCGGAATTGTAAATCGAGCCCGACCACTCATTCTCGCCCTTGGCCTTCATGCCAAGAATGATCGGCACGCCCAGCATGGCCCGGTCGCGCTTGGCCGGATCGGGATTATGAGTATCTTTGCCCGGCATCGCTTCCCATGAGATCACGCCCCACATGGCGCCATCGCAATCGACGATCTGGATGCGTGCCTGTTTGTCGTGGACCCACCATTCACCGGCCGGTCCGGCAGCGAGCGCGGGAGCGGAGATAGACGCGGCCAAGGCCAAAGCGGCCGCTGGCGTACAGTTGCGCAACCAAACATTAGCGCGGGCGGCGCCGGGGAGCAGTGATGATTTGGGATTCAATCTTCCAGCCCTGTTTTTTATTGGTTGCCGCAAGATAGAGACGCCGGGGAAAAGGAGCAATCCGCCGGTCGACCTATTCTCTCACAGTTGCCGGCATTTGAAACTCAACTTACTTTGACTTGCGATGCGGTCTTCCATGAAACCCGGGAACTTTGCGATTGCTGCGATATTGCCCGCATTTATTGCAGTTTCCGCTGCCGCCGGAACTTCTGCAACCAACGATCGCGAGTTCACGGAATGCAGTGACTGCCCGGTCATGATGGCCATTCCAGGCGGCAGCTTCGCCATGGGCAGTCCCTCCGGGGAAGTGGGGCGATTCGATTCGGAAGGGCCCCAGCATGCCGTCAGTATACGCCCCTTTGCACTCGGCAAATACGATGTCACCAGTGAACAATTCCTGACATTCCTGAAGGACACGGGATATCAGCCGCAACCTTGCGATCCGCTGCTTGGCCTCGGCTGGCATTCGCCGGGCAAGGGAATCGCGCAACCACCCTATGTCGGCGAGCCGCCGCACTGGCCCGCGGTATGCCTGAGCTGGGCCGATGCGGATGCCTATATCGCCTGGCTCAATCGCAAAGTGCGGCAGGCGCGGCCGGGGCTCGTGACGGGCGCGACAGGCCCCTATCGGCTGCCGACGGAAGCAGAATGGGAATATGCCGCGCGGGGAGGCACAAGAACCTCACGCTGGTGGGGCGATGCACTCGGCAAGGCCAACGCCAACTGCAACGGCTGTGGCAGCCAATATGATTATCATGTGCTCGCCGACGTCGAGAGCTTCGCGCCCAATCCCTTCGGGCTGTATGGGATGCTCGGCAATGCCTGGCAATGGACGGCGGACTGCTGGCACGATAGCTATATCGGCGCGCCAATTGACGGCAGCGCATGGAGGGTCGCAGGCGACTGCAACAAGCATGTGATCCGCGGCGGGTCGTGGGACAATCTGCCGATCTTCGTACGGTCCGCTGCACGGGTGGGGAGCAACGGGAGCACCGGGGAGTATGATTACTCCACCCTGTCGGGTTTCCGCCTGGCGCGCGACTTGCCGTGAAGGGTGGGGCCTCCGCAGGTGCAGCGCGAAGGCCCCAGGGGGCGGGGCCGGTCTGGTTGTGGGAGGACTAACGGCCCCAATTGAAAACCGTATTAACACATCAAACTTACAACGCCCTGACGTGGGCGTAACCGTTGGATTAATTCAATGTATCCTTGGGACTGAGATTCAAAACCACGTCCAGCGCGCTCGCCGGGGTGCCGGTGGGCAGCGTGATGGGTGACGACAGCAGCACGGCGTTCCGGGCGCTGATGGCAAGCGAATGATAGGCGGCATCGGTGCGGCGATCGTTGACGATTTCCGCCTTCTTGATCACTCCGTCAGGCGCCAATATCACATGGATGAATACCGTGACCTTGCGGTCTTCGACTGCATCAAGATCAAGACTCCATTTGCGCTCGACTTGGGCGCGGATGAAGTCCTTCAGGTCATAGCCCGATGGGCCGTACGCCGACCCGCCGCCGCCATCAGCCGACACCGCGCTGTGGCTGGGAATGGTCAGCTTTGAGAATGACTCGAGCCTGCTCTGCAATTCATCCTTCGGCTGCGGCACCGGCTCAATGCCTTTCTCCGGCGCCGCGGGAGTCTGTTCCAGGTGCGGCAGCGGAATGGACTGAGGCGGGGGGGCCCTTCGGGTTTGCGGGCGGACCGAAGCGGTTTGTTGCTGCGGTGGGGCGGGTTTTGTCGCCACGGGCGTCGTGGTGCGATCCTCAAGCTGCACCAGTTCGACCGGGAAGAATTTCGGCACTGTCTGATCCTGCATCACCCGGTGCAACAGCATGAAGAGGACGGCCGCATGCAGCAGGAACGATGCGCCGACCGCCCAACGCCGCGCCGAACTGTCACTCCCGGAGAGGATTGCGCTCATTCCGTTCGGGAATTTAGCAGAATTCCTGTGGGCGTGGCGTTTGGCTATACTGCGCCGGCAAAGACACAGGAGGGCCGAGTTTTGCGGAAGATTTTCATTCCAATGCTGCTATGCGCCAGCGTTCTGGCATCGGCGGCCGATGGGCAGGCGATATCAATCGACCGCAAACAGGTCAGCGCCGCGGCAGCGCGCAAGATGGTGGACGCCTGCCTCGCCTATGCGGAGAAGAACAACATCCATGTCGCGGTTGCGGTGGTCGATATTGCCGGTGTGCTGATCGACTTTCACGCGATGCAGGGCGGCGGCCCGACCGAGGCGGAAACCGCGGTTTTAAAGGCCAAGACTGCGGCGCATTGGCAGCGCTCGACCGGGACTCTCGAACAGGATGTCGAGACGCACCGGAACGATGCATCGCTGTGGATCCGCGATTTTCCCAAGAAGGGTGCGCTTCCGATCGTGATCGACGGGCAGGTCGCTGGAGCGATCGGCGTCGGCGGAGCACAGAAGCAGGAAGAATGCGCTCAGGCCGGGATTGACGCGGTCATCCCGAAGCCGGTGGCAGCGCAGAGGTGAATGCGCGCGCTTCCTCCCCCGCAAGCACGGGGGAGGAATGCGGCGTAATCGTCAGACCGATTCTTTGAGTTCTTTGGCGGCCCGGAAGGCGACTTTTTTGCTCGCCTTGATTTTGATCGCTTCGCCGGTGGCGGGATTGCGGCCCATACGCGCCGGACGCTTGCGCACCTGAAGGATGCCGAGTCCGTTGAGACGGATGCGGACGCCTTTCTTGAGCGACTTGGTGATCAGACCGGCGAGATCGTCCATGATCTCGTTTGCCTGCTTTTTGCTGAGCTCGTGTTTTTCGGCGAGCTGCTGTGCCAGCTGGCGGGTGCTGATGGTTTCTGCTTTCGCCTTGGGAGCGGATTTGGAGGTAGCGTTGCCGGTTTCGGCCATCGGGTTTTTCCCCTGAAGAATCAATCGCGAGTCAGGCATACAATCGATTCGCCCAATGTCATAGGGCTTAAATCGCATTGCGATGCGATTTTCCCCAGCTACATTGGGTTTTGAGACAATTTGACCCGGCAACCGCCGTTTTCCGCCGCAAATCCCGCATGAGTGAGCAATCACCACCCGCCTGGGAATTCTGGATCGACCGCGGCGGGACCTTTACCGATGTCATCGGCTGGCGCCCCGGGCAGCCTCTGGTGACGCACAAATTGCTGTCGGAAAACCCGCAAGCCTATCGCGATGCCGCGACCGCCGGTATTCGCGAGCTGATGCGCCGCCATGGCGAAGGGCCGGTTGCGGCGGTCAAAATGGGCACAACGATTGCGACCAATGCGCTGCTCGAGCGCAAGGGCGAACGCACGCTGCTGGCGATCACCCGTGGACATCGCGATGCGCTGAAGATCGGATATCAGAGCCGGCCGAAAATTTTCGCGCGCCATATCATTCTGCCCGAGCCGCTTTATGCCGCCACGATCGAGATCGACGAAAGACTGGGGCCCGGGGGGCAGATCATCCGTCCCCTGAATGAGTCCGCCACACGTCAGGCTTTGCAGGCAGCTTATGACGACGGCTTTCGCGCCATCGCGGTTGTGCTGCTGCATGCCTGGCAATTTCCGGCGCATGAAAACCGGGTGGCGGAGATCGCGCGTGAGATCGGATTCCTGCAAATCTCGGTGAGTCATGACATCGCGCGGCTGATCAAGCTGATCCCGCGCGGCGATACGACGGTGCTCGATGCCTATTTGACGCCGCTGTTGCGCGAGTATGCGAAAACCGTGCGGGCAAATCTCGATTCCGAAACCAGGCTGCTGTTCATGCAATCCTCGGGAGGATTGTCCGAGGCGAATGCCTTCCGCGGCCGCGATGCTGTTTTGTCCGGGCCGGCGGGCGGAGTGATCGGCATGTCGCGCGTGGCGCAGCAGGCGGGATTTGATTCCGTCATCGGCTTCGATATGGGCGGCACTTCGACCGACGTGTCGCATTTCTCAGGCCAATATGAGCGGACACGCGAGACAATGCTGGGCGGAGTGCGCCTGCATGTGCCGATGCTGGAAATTCACACCATCGCCGCGGGGGGCGGTTCGATCTGCACATTCGATGGCATGCGATTTCGGGTCGGACCGCAATCGGCAGGCGCAGTACCGGGCCCCGCCTGTTACGGGCGCGGAGGTCCGCTGACGGTGACCGACTGCAATGTGACGCTCGGCAAATTGCAGGCGTCATTTTTTCCGCGTGTGTTCGGGCAAAGTGGCGATGCGCCAATCGACGAGGCGGTGGTGCGCAGAAAATTCGCGCAGCTGTCGGCGGAAGTGGCCGCGACGACCGGCAAACCGGTGACACCCCATGAAGTGGCGGAAGGATTCATTCAGATCGCAGTTGCCAATATGGCAAAAGCGATCCGGCAGATTTCGCTGGAGCGCGGTCACGATATCACGCACCACGTGCTGGCCGCGTTTGGTGGCGCCGCCGGGCAGCATGCCTGCCTGGTCGCCGACCAACTCGGCATCGGGCGAATTATGATTCATCCTCTGGCGGGCGTGCTGTCGGCCTATGGAATCGGAATTGCCGAGGTGCGGAAAGTCCGCGAGCAATCGGTGAACCGGCCGCTGGGCCAAGCCGATCTGGCGAAACTCGCGGCCGCTCTCGCTTTCGACGTGCGCAAAGACATTGCGGCCCAAGATGTTCCGCTCACCCGGGTCGAATGCGAAGCGACGGCGGAGCTGAGCTATGCCGGCGTCGACAGCGCCATCCGTGTGCCGCTGGGCACATCGGAGGCAATGCGCGCGGAATTCGAGACGCGCCATCACGAGCGCTTTGGCTTTGCGGTTTCGGACCGCAGCATCATTGTGCAGACTCTATCGGTGGAGGGCATCGGTTTTGCCGGCGGCCATACCGAAGGACCGGGTGGTGAAATGTCCACGCACGGCACTGCCCCGGCGCGCGCGCAGGCCCATTTTGAGGGCCGGGACTGCGCAGTCGATGTTCACGACCGCGATTCACTCACGGCCGGCGATGTTGTCACCGGACCAGCAATCATCCGTGAGCGGAGCGCGACAACCGTGGTCGAGCCCGGCTGGCGCGCCGAGGCCGATCGTGCCGGCAATTTGATTCTCACGCGCACACGTCCACGCGCGAACGAAGTTGCCGCCGGGACTGCGGCCGATCCGGTCCTGCTCGAATTGTTCAACAACGCCTTCATGGCGGTCGCGGAAGAAATGGGCGTGGCGCTGCAAAGCACCGCGACGTCGGTGAACATCAAGGAGCGGCTGGATTTCTCATGCGCGCTGTTTGCGCCGGATGGCGCCCTGATCGCCAATGCGCCGCATATCCCCGTGCATCTCGGATCGATGGGCGATTCGGTGCGCACCATTATTGCGGCCCGGGGGGAAAATCGTGACGGCCGCGGGATCAGACCGGGCGATGTCTACGTCCTCAACGCGCCGTATCGCGGCGGATCGCATCTGCCCGACGTCACCGTCATCATGCCGGCCTTTGATTCCGGCTCTCAACCTATCGCCTATGTCGCCGCGCGCGGCCACCATTCAGACATCGGCGGCTTGACGCCGGGATCCATGCCCCCGGTGAGCCGGCGGGTCGAAGAAGAGGGCGTGCTGCTCGACAATGTGCTTCTCGCCGATCAGGG
Source organism: uncultured Bordetella sp. (assembly GCA_964446945.1). Classification (GTDB taxonomy): domain Bacteria; phylum Pseudomonadota; class Alphaproteobacteria; order Micropepsales; family Micropepsaceae; genus CAIYRG01. The sequence continues at coordinate 59,025 of CAYUQO010000022.1, read as the reverse complement.
CCGGTTTCTCGAACCCGAAATGCGCGCGCTGCTCGCGTCCGGCCGCTATCCGGCCCGCAATCCGGACCAGAATATTTCCGATCTGAAGGCGCAGGTTGCCGCTTGCTTCAAAGGCGTCGCCGGCTTGCGCAATCTGATCACCCGTTACGGCGTAGGCGTGGTGCACGCCTATATGGGGCATGTGCAGGACAACGCTGCGGAATCCGTGCGGCGCCTGATCGGCCGGCTGAATAGCGGCAGTTTCGCCTGCGAGATGGATAATGGCGCGGTGATCCGGGTTGCGATTTCCGTCGACCGCAGGGCGCGAACCATGCGCATCGATTTCACCGGCACAAGTGCGCAGCTCAACGACAATTTCAACGCGCCATTATCGGTGTGCCGCGCCGCCGTGCTGTATGTGCTGAGAACACTGATGGATCATGAGATCCCGCTCAATGAAGGCTGCCTCAGGCCGGTCGATCTGATCGTCCCCGATGGTTCAATGCTCAATCCGCATTATCCGGCCGCCGTGGTGGCGGGCAATGTCGAAACCAGCCAGGCAATCACGGACGCGCTCTATGCTGCGCTGAAAGTGCAGGCGGCGGCGCAAGGCACGATGAACAATCTGACCTTCGGCGACGGCGCGCTGCAATATTATGAAACGGTGTGCGGCGGTTCGGGTGCAGGTCCGGACCATGACGGCACCAGCGCGGTGCATGCGCATATGACGAACACACGGCTGACCGATCCCGAAGTGCTGGAGACGCGCTTCCCGGTCGTGCTGGATGAATTCGCAATACGGGAAGATTCCGGCGGCGCGGGCCATCATTCCGGCGGCGACGGCGCGGTGCGCAAATTGCGATTTCTGAAGCCTATGACGGCATCGATCCTGTCGAACCGGCGCCGCGTCGTGCCCTTCGGTCTGGAAGGAGGTGCCGACGCGAAGCCTGGGCGCAATCTGGTGCTGCGGAGCGATGGATCAGTTGAGATCCTCGGCGCGACGGCAACTGTGGAGATGAGCGCGGGCGATACATTTATCATTGAGACGCCCGGCGGTGGTGGATTTGGAGCAAAGCGCTGAATCATCTATGGTCCCTTTCCGGTGTTGCGGTTGTCGTGCTGGGATTTGCGGCACGGGCAAATCCGCTGCTGGTGGTGATTGCGGCAGCGCTGGTCAGCGGTATCGCCGGAGGACTTGACCCCGCCGCGGTAATTGCGGCCTTCGGCAAAGCATTCAACGAAAACCGCTATGTCAGCCTGACCTGGCTTGTGTTGCCTGCCATCGGGGCGCTGGAAAGTGCCGGTTTGCAGGAACGTGCCCGCGAATTGATCCTGAAAATCCGCGGCGCATCGGTAGCCTCGATTCTGTGCCTCTATCTTCTGGTGCGGCAGGTATCTGTGGCCCTTGGGCTGTCGGGATTCGGCGGACAGGCAACAATGGTCCGGCCGCTGATTGCACCGATGGCCGAAGCGGCGGCGGAAAAACGACTGGGTACAGTGACCGACGCTGAGCGCGACGCGATCCGGGCGCATGCCGCGGCGGCGGACAATGTCGGCGCATTTTTTGGCGAAGATATCTTTGTCGCGATCGGATCAATTCTTCTGATCAAGGCATTTCTGGCGCAGAACGGCATCACGGCCGATCCGTTGCGATTGTCGCTGTGGGCGATTCCGACGGCGGTTGCGGCATTGGTGATCCATGCCGCGCGTATCGTGCTGTTTGCGCGCGGGTTGGAGCGCGGGCGATGATCGGCGTCGGGCCCGTCTATGTGCTTGCCGGCCTGATGTTCGGCGCGATGGCGCTGATGAGCGCACGTGATCCCGGTAATCCGCGGCGCTTGCGCAACGCGGCGTTCTGGGGGTTGTATGCGGTAAGTTTCCTGTTCGGCGACGTGCTGGGCGATCTCGGCAATGGAATCCTGGTGCTCGCAATGGTCGCTGTTGTCGCCGCAGGACTGGGCATTGGCCGCCCGCAGACGACAACGCCCGAGGAACGCAAGCTGCTGGCGCGAAAATGCGGCAATGCGATTTTCGCGCCGGCACTGGCGATCCCGTTGGTTACGATTTTGGCCGCACTCGCGTTCAGACAGATTTTCATCGCGGGACGGCCGCTGATCGACCCGGAGCAGACCGCACTCATCGGACTTGGGCTGGCATGCGTCACGGCCGTTATTCTGTGTCGCGTCCTGCTCAAGCAACGGATTATCACCGCACTGGATGAGGGGCGCCGGCTCATGGATCTTCTCGGCTGGGCGGCGCTTCTACCGCAGATGCTGTCCGCACTCGGCGCGATATTCGCGATTGCCGGCGTCGGCACTGCGGTTGGGCAGATTGCGTCGCACGCGATTCCGGGCGGCAGCCGGGCCGCCGCCGTGATCGCCTATGCGCTCGGCATGGCGCTGTTCACCGGCGTGATGGGCAACGCCTTTGCCGCTTTTCCGGTGCTGACCATCGGCATCGGTCTCCCGCTGATCGTGATGACATTTCACGGCGATCCCATCGCGATGTCGGCGATCGGCATGCTGTGCGGATTCTGCGGTACCCTGACAACGCCAATGGCAGCGAATTTCAACGTCGTTCCGGCGGCGCTGCTGGGGCTGAAGAATCGTTATGGTGCGATCGTGGTGCAAATCCCGACCGCTATCCTGCTGCTGCTGGTGAATATGGTGCTGATGTATGCGGCGGTGTTCAGGTAATTCGCAGCTTCGATACGTGCGTCGCCTCCCCCTTGCGGGGAGGCACGCGCCCGCACGCGGCGCATCGCGCCGCGGCAGAACTGGCGAACAAGGCGCGCAATGCGCGCTGGATCGGTTCAGAAAATTCGCGGGTGGGGGGCTGTCATCGCAACATACCCCCACCCGAAATCTGCTTCGCAAATTTCGACCTCCCCGCAAGGTGGAGGTGGGCTCTGGATTCACATGAACGCGCAGCTGGATGCGGAGATGGCGGGACGCTTGGCGCGGATTGCGCTGTCGCATGTCACGCGCGAATTCCCGAACAAACTTGACCATGTGATGACGCGGGCGGAGGATGCGCAAACTCCAAGGGCGTTACATCCGGTATTTTTCGGCAGCTTTGACTGGCATTCCTGCGTCCATTCCTGGTGGCTGCTGGCCACTGTGTGCCGTTTGTTTCCGGACAATGCGGAGTCCGCCGCGATACATGCATTGTTCGATACGTCCCTCACGGTGGAGAAAGTCGCCGGCGAATGCGCCTATCTCGCGCGGCCGGGATCGCGCGCCTTCGAACGTCCTTATGGCTGGGCGTGGCTGCTGATGCTGCAGGCGGATTTGCTGCGGCATCCTGGAAAGCCCTGGAGCGGGAAGCTGCGGCCGCTGGCAGATGCGATTGTGGAGCGATTCCGGGAATGGTTGCCGCGAGCGACTTACCCGGTGCGCGTCGGCACGCATGGCAACACCGCCTTCGCGCTGCGGCTGGCATTCGATTACGCGCAAACCGCATCGGATGCGGAATTCCTGGAGTTGCTTCGCAGGGCCGCAATTCGCTGGTATACGGACGATCAGGACGATCCGTGCCGCGAGCCGTCCGGGGAGGATTTCCTGTCGCCGTCACTCACCGAAGGGCAGTGCATGGCATGGGCCCTGCCCCCCGATCAATTCAGCGGCTGGTTTGCGCGATTCTTGCCGCGGCTGGCGCAAGGTGAGCCGGCCTCTCTCTTCCAACCCGCGCAGGTCAGCGACCGCAGCGATGGCCGCATTGTGCATTTGGACGGGCTTAATCTGTCCCGGGCGTGGTCGTGGTTCGAGGTCGCGTCGTGGTTCAAGACGGATGAGCCATTGCGCAGGATTGCGATCGATACCGGCGAGCGACATCTGTCATCGGCACTGGCGACCATCTCCGGCGATTATATGGGCGAACACTGGCTCGCGACTTACGCGCTGCTGGCGTTGTTGGCGGGACAGCAGGTTTAGACGAACGAACCACCAGCTCTACCTCCACCTTGCGGGGAGGTAGAAATTTGCGGAGCAAATTTCGGGTGGGGGTAATCGCGAGAACGTCCCCCACCCGCACTTTGCCAACTGCAAAGTGCGTGCCTCCCCTCAAGGGGGAGGCGGAAAATCTATTCTGCCGCGATCGCAGTGTCAGAAGTCCGGGGTGGTGGCTTCGGGGATCGGATCGATCCTGAGACCGAAATAGTTGTAGTTGTTGTTGTTCTCGGCGCAGACGGATTCCTGGATCGGCTGCTGCACTCGGCGCCAGCGCTGGGAAGCGGACCATGGGCTGGTAAAAGTGCCGGGATCTTCGACATACGCGGTTCCGTTCATGGTCTCGCCGTCGTCCGAAATCGTGTAGCGCTCGATGACATGCATTTGCGGGGTGTGCGGCGTCCGCAGATTGTCGACAAAGGTCTTGTCGGAAAGACCGATGGTGTCGATGACCAGCGTATTGCCCTCGTAATGGCCGATCGATTCTCCGTACCAGGAGGGCTTGGGATTTTTTGTGTGCCGAACATTCATATGGATGTGCCGCTGATTCGGCCCGCGCTGATAAAGAATCGTGATCTCCTTCGGCGTCTGGACGAAATAGATCGGCTCGGCGGTGAACAGCATGATTCCAGGCACGCCCCCGGGCCAGCAGGTGGACATCGCCTCGAAACCGACTTTCCCGGCCAGCACCTGATCATTCGCCCGTTTCACCGCTTCGCGCGCCCAGGGGAGCAGCAGTGGACTGTTGGCATCGGCAATGCGCGGCGTGACCGAACGACCCGTCCTGATCGCATCCTGGTTGCTGACGAAGGGATGGGCCGGATCGAAGGCGACCGGACCTGGTCCGGAAGCCGGCGGCAGCCAATCCGCGCCCACAGAAATCCATCCGGCGGTGTTGCCCTGGGATAAATCCGGAATGGCGGCTTTTGCGCGTTGAGCTGCCGGTGTGGAGGAGGTGGTTGCGACAAGGGCGCCGGCAAGCATGATACTGGTCCACGTCAAAGCACCGATTCGTAGCAACATCGCGGAAGCCCTTTGTATCGGCACCGACAATGCCCGCTTTTCGTGCGTGCGTGCAAACCCCCGTTTTTCGACGTTTGAGTGGGGACGGCCCGGGCGCGCGGACAGGGCACGTTGAAGCTCGCCGAAGGCCCGCCTTCCGCCCGCCATTCGCAACGCCTGCGGCGTTGCTGCGGGCACCTTCCCCCGCACGCCTCACGTGGGGGGAAGGAGAATTCCTGGTTTAGACGACAGAATTAGTGGCAGTCGTAAGTGCGGATCTCGGTATTGTTCGGCGATACCCGGTCGAGGTCGGTTCCGGCATGGTTGATAATCGCGATCGACTGCTCGAACTGTAATCCCGTCGGATCGCCCGCGGCGAAATCGGCCTGGGTGACATACAGCTTATGCTGCATCATATAGGCGGATGCGCGAAGCTGGCGCCCATTAGGCTGCGTGATATTGAGCTGACTGCCGGGCTTTCCGATACCGATCTCGACATTGGCCCGCGTCTTGACATCGCCCCTTTTGCTGAGGTCGGCCACGACGGTGTCGACAATCTTGCGGTCCGCGCGGGGCCCGGCGCCATAATCGATCACCGTCACCGAATAGCGGTTGCCGTCCTTTTGCATTGCATATTCATGCGCCGGCATATTGGTTCCGCCGATCGGATACATCGTGTCGCGGCGCACCGGCTGGCCGGGAAACAGAACGACGAATCCTTCCTGGCAATTGACGTAGAGCGGCGAGGAGACGAAGTCGATATCGTCCTGCGTCAGCGGCTTGACTTCGACTTTGCGGAAATAGACCACCCCTTTGGCGAATTGCAGCGCGATCGGGCCACGCGCATGTTTGGTATCGCGCACGCTTGCTGTGCGTTCGCCATTGATAGTGACATTGAGCTGCGGACCCCTGGCCTCGATTTCGAGCACGTTCCAGTGCAGCTCGGTCTGCGGCGAGCGTTCCGGCGGCGCAAGGTTGACGACAGCGCCGGTTGCGTTGTTGAGATTCTGGTTGGTGTCGTAGATGTTGATCTCGTAGCAGGACTGCGCAGTGATCTGTTGCGGATTCTCACAGCGGATAAAGATGCCGCTGTCGGTTTCGTCGTCGGGATAGAATTCGGCCCGCAGCCGGAAATCGCCGAAAGACTGCTTGCTGACCAGGAAGCCGCGGCCGTTATTGGCGACGATCGAGCCCTCTGCGATGCGCCAGTCGGCGTCACCGACCTTGTTGAAATTGTCCATTTTCTTGCCGTCGGTGAGCATGATCGCGCCCGCGCCCAGACCGGCGGGTTCGGCGGCGAATGACAGCGTGCTGACGCCGGCAAACAGCAGTGAGAGAGTGACGGCAGACGGGTAGTTCATCGCGGACTCCTCCCTAAGTTGCTGCGATTGAACGATTACGGACGTTTCATTCTGCTACGGTTGGCGCCGGGCTGCAACCCTGCGTTGCAGTGAGCCTGGCGTTCCGCCGCCCACAGCCGGCTGCGTCTATCTGAGAGACAGTGCTACGCGGAAACCATCCGACCATGACTGATCGTCACTTGCGCCTCCGACACGTGCCGCTGAACGGACATCGGCGGGATGATCTTCCCACGATCCGCCGCGGAGGACATGGCCGGCGCACATTGGCTGCACAAAGGCCGCGCCGTTTGTGGGGGTCGTGCCGGTATATTCGTCCGACCAGCAATCTTCCGTCCATTCCCAGACATTTCCGTGCATGTCGTACAGTCCGAATGCGTTGGGCGGAAAACTTCCAACCGGCAAAGTCTTCTCACGGTTCACGCCCTTCCGGCCAGTACCGTATGCGGTGCTTCCGTCATAATTCGCCTGGGCGCTATTGATCGTCGCTCCAAAAGAAAAGGCCGTGGTCGTCGCCGCCCGCGCCGCATATTCCCATTCCGACTCAGATGCCAAGCGGTACGGTCTGCCGGTCGTCTTGCTGAGCCACGCAACATAGGCTTTCGCATCATTCCAGCTGACGCCGATCACGGGATGCTTGCCTCTGCCCCATCCCTGATCGTCGGGCCGGTATCCGCGGCATCCGCCATGGGCAACGCACGCGTCCCATTGGGCAAATGTGATTTCGTATGCACCCAATGCAAACGGCGAGCCGATTGTGACCCGGTGTTGTCTTTCGGCACCACGAAAAAGTTCGCTTGCCGGTGAACCCATCGTGAATTGGCCTGGCGGTATGCGCACCATCACCGGGCAGTCGGCGCAGTCTGCGAATGTATTGGCGGCCAGGGCGGCGTTGCCTGCGGTTGAGGAGCCTGTCGCCGCTGCCACGGAGAGAATCGCCGCGGCAAAAATTGCAATTGCCTGTGCCGGATCAAATCGCCTCGACGCAATCATTACTGGCTCATCATTGGCTTCAATGTAATTGGATTTCCGTTCTGCACTGATTGCGGTGACGCTGCAACCGTGGATTTCCGAATTTGACCGGGGCACATCCTCCCGTTCCATGTTGTGATCAGGCATAGTGCTCACCGGGGGCAGGACGAGGACAAAGATGCAGAAGATCACGCCCCATTTGTGGTTCGATCGCAGCGCGCGGGATGCGGTGACGCTGTACATGTCCGCATTCGGCAATTCGGAAATCATCAGCAGCGGTTCGCTGTCCGATACGCCTTCGGGCAAAGTCGAAATCGTGGTGCTCGACCTTGCCGGGCAGGAATTCCAACTCCTGTTTGCGGGGCCTGAGTTCAAATTCACCCCGGCGATTTCATTTCTCGCTTCGTGTGCGACGGAGAACGAAACCGGACTGCTGTGGCAGAGACTGGCCGATGGCGGACAGGTGCTGATGCCGTTCAGCGCCTACCCGTTCAGCAAACTCTATGGCTGGACGCAGGATCGATACGGTCTGTCGTGGCAGGTAATGCTGGTGACCGGGCGCGAGATCAAGCAGAGGATCACGCCGATGCTGATGTTCACCGGCGCGAATGCGGGCAAAGCCGGAGAGGCGATGCAATTTTATGCGTCAGTGTTTCCCGATTCCGGAATTGGCCATGTTGCGCGCTACGGGGCGGACCGCCAGCCGGATAAAGAAGGCACCGTCATGTTCGGAAGCTTCACACTGGCCGGTGTGCAATTTGCCGCCATGGACAGCGCGCACCCGCACGCCTTCGGTTTCAACGAAGCGACCTCATTCGTGGTGTCATGCGAGAACCAGACCGAGATCGATAATTATTGGAATGCCCTCGCGGCCGATCCGAATGCCGGCCGATGCGGCTGGGTCAAGGACCGTTATGGTTTGTCATGGCAGATCGTGCCGGCGGCAATGCGTGAGATGATGACGCAGGGAAGCCGAGAACAGATCGCCCGCGTGACGCAGGCATTCCTCAAGATGAAGAAGTTCGACCTTGCGGCGCTGCAGCGGGCGTATGAGGGCCGATGACCACCCTGCCCGCGCTCAAGTCAGTCTCGAAGTGAGCCATCGGGTTGCAGCATCGACCTTTGTGTCCGGTGGCTCGTTATGAAATTTGCGCTTGGCAATGAGTGCGAGAGTGCGCACTGCCTGATCCCTTTGTTCGCGCGACAATGTGTTATTCTTGAGCCGGTCCCGTAGCCCGATAGCGGCGTAACGCTTTTTGCGCATCAAAAATCTTGCAACCCGATCGCGTGGATCGGAATCCTTCTGCTGCGCAAGCTTGTCAGGTTCGGATATCGATACCCTGATGCCCTTTGGCAGGCCATAAGCTCTTTCCAGGGCATGCTCGATCAGAGCTTTCAATCTTTCGAGTGCCCGCGCGATGGCAGACCATCCACGGGGTGCAAGCTCCACCCCCTCCTGTTCCAGGTACTCCGAAAGCTTTGCGAGAGCTTTCTGATGTTCGCTCATGGAGCCGAACGCCTTTTCCTCTAACTCCGGATCGGGCGAATTCAGCTGCGCCTGATCGAGCTCTATTCGCGCAATCGTATCGTTTCGTGGAGTTTGCCGAAGAATTCCGCGAGCAATGCTCGTTGCCGTTTCAGCTCTGCGGCCGAGCGGACCGAGGTGCCATTTTTCGATCAGGTATTTGAGCAAGCTCGCGTGATCATATTGCGTCGAGTCGACGCGCGCATCGACCCATGGTGAAACCAGGACGGCCGGGACGCGAACGCCCAATCGATCGAACGTGTATTCTTCCTTATGTTCATCGGGCGCTACCGCTGCCGGCGGTACAACATGGTCGTAGAACCCGCCATGCTCGTCGAAAAAGATCACCAGAAGTGAAGACTTCCAGAGGGCGTCGTTCGCCCGGATGGCATTATAGACATCCGCGATGAGTTTCTCTGCCCGCATAATGTCGTGTGGAGGGTGATCGTCACTCTGGCCAAATCCGAGGTAATCGGGTTCGATGAATGAAAATTCCGGGAATTCTTTCTCGGAGCCGCGCGCATCATCGAAAAACTCATCAACATAAAAGTACCGGGCGGAATTGTGGGGTTTACGCAGATTCGCAAGAACGGTGGTTTGGGGAATGTCATGGAAATATATTTTCCAGTCGATTGCCGCTTCGTTGAGGCGGTCGAATATCGTCGACTGCGTCTGCTGGAAATAACCCGGGACATCGGCGCGGTGCGTGGCGTCACCAGGCATATTCACCCGGCCAAGCGATGTCCCGCTGAGCGCGAAGAAGCGATTGGGCCAGGTTGGACCGGGCAGCGATGAAAACCAGTGATCGCAGATCGTGAATTCGCGCGCGAGTGCATGCAGGCCTGGCAGGAAGCCGAGTGGGAAGTAGCCCATGATATATGATCGTGCCAGGGTCGTACTATCGGGAAACTCCGTCGCAAAATCCCTGACGAAACCTCCGTTTGAATTTTCCAGTTGAACAGCGACATGTTCGACCTCGTGTTGCGGGTCGAGGAACATAATCCGCTCAGTTGTCTCTGATTGCGCATACTCCGCGCCCCGCGGGTCCAGGTTCACCCGCGGCGATCCGGGCCTGACGCCCTCCATATCGGGATAAATCGACGTGAAACATCCGAGCATCTGATCGAACGAACGGTTTTCCAGAATCAGCACAATTACATGCTTAATCGGATCGCCTGCGTCGACCATAGTCCGGAGGCCGAATCGATTTACTTCGGGTAGTCAGATGATACGGCTGCACAGATCTGGCCAAAGTCGCCAGGGAAAGCCGGCATCGGAGGCGCATTTGTATTGTTATGGAAGTCCATGAGTTCGCTGCTCCTTCCGAGGATGATTTCCGGCAATTGTGCCAGCGCATTGACCGTTGCAGGTTGTAATGTCCAACTGGTCGGCGTGCGCCAGAATGCTGCACGGCAATCAGGATCCGGGATTGCCTCAAAATCCACAGATACGATGTTAAAGCGAATCCTCCGCGTGGAGCCGTTCGCAACCATATTGGCATTTTGCATCGCACCCGGAGTCACGTTGCTGCCCGGTTGTCGCGGCGAGTCTGCGCGCTCCGCCTCCTCCACAATGCTTTCCAACTCCGCGGTCAGGTAATTTTGACTGTCGAGGATTGTCGCATCGAGTGGAGTATCGATCACCCTTAGTAGTGAATTGAAAAAGCCGGGAGGATAAATACGTGCATCCGGACTGAAATCGGTCCGCGACCGGGCGTTCACAACGACATACAGAATCTGCTTCACGTTGCGGTATCTTTCGGGCCAGGAAAGGCCGCTCATGTTTTTTCCCGGAACGGCTTGCGTAAATCGCTGGTAAAGCCCCGGCTCGAGTCCCGGGCGGTCTTCAATTTCAAGCGTCGATGCTACTCCCAAATTATCGACGAGACCGCCATCGAGCAGGTGGACGTAGCGATCGTCGCTGCAGGCTTGCAAATAGGCACGAGCTTCGCGCGCGGTGCGGACCTCAAGCAATTCGATGGAGCTGATCGGTTTCGCTGCCTGTCCAGATTGGCCCTGCAGCGGCAATAGCCCATTCGCGCCCGGACAATCCTTTGTCCTATTCGCCTGGTCTGCCGAGGTCTGCAAGGCCTGCGCATCGAAGACGCTATAACTATTGATCCAATTTGGCGGACCTGATTTTTCCCAATTGCTGTCCTGAGGACAATTCAATGAATGGTTCTCAATCCCGATCGGGGAAAAGATTAATGGAAAGTTGGCCGAGGCGGCTACCGCATAACCGAGCGGATACACCGACAGCTCAGAACAAAGCAGGTCAAAGCGACCCTGGGTGAAGGGAAAGCGCGTCTCATGACCGAAATCGGTGGCATTCAGAATCACATATGGTTGGGTGCGGTCGTTCTGATACCTGTCCAACACATCGGTGTAAGTGAGTTTCCGCCCTCCCCGGGAGAACAGTCGGCGCGTGAAATATGCTGCCAGTACGTCGCTGCGCTGATAGCGGGTGGCGACATACGCGGTCAGGGCTCCCGGGTTGAGCCCCCGCAATGCCAATGCAGTCATATTGTCAGAGTGCAGGAATCGTTCGAGATCGTTTCCCGGCTTCAAACCGCCGGCGCCGTTCGCCGCGTACCAGCCGGCTGCGACCGAACCACCCGAGACAGAGGACATGATATCGACTTGCTGTAACAGGTTGGCTCCTCCGTTGACCGGAATCTGCTGCAACGCCAACAATGTCCCATAGGCCAATGCCGCGGCGCGAACACCGCCGCCCGACATGGTCACGATGACCAGAGTCTCCCGCCCGGGATTCTTTTCCGGGTTAAACCGGTATCCAGCGGCAGGATTAAAGCTGCAGGGAGCCTGCTGCAAATTCGGACAGAGTGTGTCGGCAACCTCAGGGGTGGTGTGTGCGCAGCCGGCCAACAGTGCAACGATCGCGAAAATCAATGCGCGAATAGACGCCTTCGAACTGGGCAGATCGACCACGGGCATTACTCCTTCGCGTGTGTGGTATGTGTGACCATTTTGTTTGGCCTGCCAGTCGCGTTCACAATAGCTTATTGGTTCGCAGATTAACGCTGCAGGCGTCGTCGGGCCCGCTGGCGGCAGGCTTGACGCTTCGGTATTCGAAGTGAAGCGTGGGGTCTCCACTTTTGGGGTTGCGAACCGTGGCGCGGACATAGCCGGACTTGTTGATGACACGACCGAGCCGGCTGTCCGATCCGAGCTTTGCCATGTAATCCTTGCCGAGCTCTTCGCGTGGCGCGATGCCGTAGCCGCCGGCGCCTGCCATGACATAGGGCACATCCTGCCCAACATCCTGACGCACAACGCGCTGATACAGATGGGCATGGCCGCAGATAACTGCATCGGGCCAAAACTGTGCCTTCTTGCAAGCGGCATCTATCGCCAGACTGTTCGGGTCCTTTTTGGACTGGTTCGGGAACCAGCGCGGAAAATGATGAATCGCGAGAATAACTGCCGGTACGCCGTTCCTCCGCGCAGCCTTTAGCCGCACGAGCTCCTTGTACAGGAATACGAGCTGTTGCTCATCAAGCCAGCCAAACGACTCTCCACAGTTACTATACAGACCAATAATCGATACCAACGGTGCGTTCAGCGTAAAGTAAACACCCGGTTGCGTCATGGTTGTGCGCAGGATGCCGCCGGCGCCCGGCCAACGCCCTGGCTTCTCGGCACAGAACGCCTGCTGGAACGGTCCCAACGAAATCATCTTGTCGTTATAGGTGATGCCGTCGTGATTGCCGGGGATCGCGAAAATCGGGGCAGGATAGGCGTGGAATGGCTCATAGAATTGGCTGTAATAAAAATCTTCCTCACCATAGAAATAAACCACGTCGCCGACATGGAAGAGGAACGCCGGCGGTGAGGCCTGAGCGTCATGGGCCATCAGTTCTGTGACTTTGAGCTCAAAATCGTTGAGGCTCGACATTTTTGGAGCGCCGCTGTCGCCCACAATGTCAAAGGCAATCTGCGTGCCGGTGCCGTCGCTGGTATAACCGGGCGGCGCCGGACCGGCCACGGACGCAAGATCCAGGAGCGGATAGCCACGCGGATTTGGTACCGGGCCCCGCGTTTTACCGGTGGAGCGCGTCATCACATAGGGCGTCTGATAGGTGCTGTCGTCCACATCAGGCTTGTACTCGCCGGAGAGATCGCCGGGATCGAAGTCCGCAAAAAGATATCCCCGGTTATTGAGTGTCGAGGGCGGATGCGGCGCTTTGCCTGCGGCAGGTATCGATGTGGGTGCCTCAACATTGCCGCGGCGGGTCGAGCGACGGGCGCCTGCGCGCGCAGCCATTACCGGCGGCCGGTATCGCGGCATGATCTGCTTGCGAATTCGCAACGGAGTGGCGTCGATTTCGGCAACCCCGGTTTCTGCTGGATTGCCGGCCTGATCGGTATTTGTGGTCTGCAACTGAAACTTGACGAAAAACCCGGTGGCGCCGGAGGGTAGCAGAAAGATGATGCCGCCATCCTGATTTGCACCGTTCTCAAGATAGTATGGCGGGGTGTTGATGCGATTCCGCGCGCCCTGATTCATGTGGAGATTTTCAATTCCGGTGAATCCGGTGGGCGCTGTCGCGCCGGTGTGCTGATCGATCGGATGTCCAGTACCGAATACCGCGACGAGTGCCCTGGCGCGCATGTCGGCCGCCGCCGCTGCTGCGAGCGCCGCTTCGAATTTGTCGTGCAGGGGATCGCTTCCAGCGGGCAGGTCCAGAAATTTGTTTGGGTCGATGATACCGCCTCGTACGAAATCGAGGCGGGGGACCGCGCGATTGGAATCTGCCAGCGTGAAACTCCGCATTCCGCGCTTGCCCTGGCGCTGCAAAGTGTCGATCAACGCCGCACCTTCACGTGTCGCGCGCCGGGAGAAGTTCACAATCTGGTATTGGATATCCGGTGACTTTCCGCGTTGAGCCGACTGGAGATTGACCGCGACCCGATATGGCGGATGCTTTGGATCGCTTGATTGCACCATCAAAAGCCAATGTGGGTAGCCGTGGCGCTGCGGACGCGATCCCACGATTTTGCCTATCAGCAATCCATAACCGAAAAGCGGCATGGGCCCCCTCCTTGTTTCCTTCAGAATATTGCGCCTGACCTCCCGAACGGATCAGCGGTGGTGACAGCGCAATACTGGATTATCCATGCGTGAAACGGCGGCGGCTTCGTTGGACGAACGACCGTCTGCACAACAACAATTCGCCGCGTGATGAACTGCAATTGAAACGCCCCCGCATCCCGGTCAATGACCCGGGAACCCGCCGTCACAGTTCCCCTCGAAGGGACAGCGGAGACAGGCCAAGCTTAACTCAACTGTCTGGCACTGCGAAGACCAAAAGCCGTTGGAGAACTCGTCGCGCCGATAACGGCTTCAACTCATACGGCAAGTGCCTCAGGGGAAGGCTCTTCCATCATCGAGACGCACCGGAGCAGATATTCCCGGTGCTGACATCCGCCGAAATTGGCCGTCTGCGCCGCTTCGGCGATTTGCATGCGTGCGCAAAGTCCGAACAGCTGCATCGGCGGCGCGACGGTGGCGATTTGTGATGCCCTCGACCCCCAAGGGGAGAGGCGAATTAGCGGGAGGCGAGGACTTTGTGCGGATCGATGCGGACGACGAGATAGACGAGTTCGGCTGAATTCACTTCGGTGAATTGCACGGCGGTCTTCGGCGGAACGACAATCACGTCTCCCGGGCCAATACCGCGGGCGACGCCATCGACAATCTTGCTGCCGAGAATCGTTGGGCCGGAGCGCGGATCGTTCTGGTTCTGCTGCGGCGGCGCCAATGTTCCGCCGGTGACCACGGTTCCGGTGCCGGCAATGATATGGAAGACTTCGGTGACCTCGTTGTGTATGGCGGCCGGCGCGATTTGCCTGCCACCGGTGCGCGCACGGTGCACGACCGAAATGCCGAGGTTGTAATCGTTGCCGACATTATAAATGCCGAGTGACTGATCGGCGTCCGGCTGTTCAGCGGTGCGCTGCAGGGCCGTATCGATTGAGCTGCCGGTGATGTCCACGGCCGAATCGGCCACGGTGGCGCCCGCCCCTGCCGCACCCGCAAGCGCCAGCAGGAACCCAAACGCGATCGGTTTCATGAGTCTGACTCCCACAGCTGTCGTGGGCGCGGGTTATTTTTTGTCGCGCTCGTCCAGCCAAGCGTAAACGCGCTTCACGCCCCGAAGATCGGCGCCCGGGCCGTTGATTTGCGGAAAATATTTGGCATGCGCCGTCAGATTGACGCGCTGCGCCGCGTCCTCCGGCGAAACGCCTTGCGCCTTCAATGCCGAGACCTGCATCACCAGATCGTTCAGATAGGACTGGAATTCCGAGATCATGTTTTTGTCGCTGAACGGCACGCCGTGGCCGGGGAGATCAACGGCAAAATCGAGACCCTTGAGTTTGTCGAGCGTGGCGACCCATTCCTCGAAATAACCATCACCCATATAGGCAATCCGGCTTTCCATCAGGTCGCCCGAACAGACGATGCGCTCCCTGGGCAACCACACGACGGTGTCACCCGCGGTATGGCCGCGTCCAAGGAACAACAGGTCGATTTCGCGCCCTCCCCGGTGCAGGATCAGCTTGTCGGAATAGGTGACATTGGGTGGCGTGGGCCTGATGTCCTTGAGCTGCACCAGGACCTGTTGCGCGGCATAGAGCTGCTGCTGCAATTGTGCTTTTTTGGCCGGGTCTCGCTCGGCAACGATCTGTTCACCCAGACCTTCGATCTGCAACGGGACCGCATTGCCCTGCGACGTGAGGTAAGGTTCGCGGTGCATGACATCGAATGTCGTGATCGCAGTGCGCACATAATCATTGGCGATGACCTGCACATCCGGACCAAAAATCGAATTGCCGTCGGTGTGGTCGAAATGCCAATGCGTGTTGACCACGAACCGAATCGGCTTGTTGGTCAGCATTTTGATGTCGGCAACAAAGGCGCGCGCAGCGGCCGGCGTCGTGCCGGTATCAACAACCAGCACGTCGGCATCATTGATAATGACGACGTTGTTGCTGCCGAAACCGCCGGTCGCGTAATAGACGCCTTCGGCGATCTTCTCGAATTTGTAGGTCTTGCCCTGTACGATCGGGTACGGATTGGATTGCGCGGGTTGCGCAGCGGCCAGCGATACCCACGTGAGGGAAATGCCGCAGACGAGAGTCAATGCGAAGCGGTTCATCGGATGCCCTCCGGAAATTTGAGGAAGCATATCGCGGCGCGACCGTGGGCTCCACCTGTTCAAAGCAGTATGCGCGAACGAACTGTGCTATTAAGGTAGAAAGGATTTGTTCGCGCCGCAGACGCGGCGCGGATGCCCGCACGCGGCGCCTTGCGCCGCGGCAAAATTAAAAAGTAAGGCGCGCAAGGCGCGCCGGGCCTTCCCTCGGATCGCTTCGCGATCCTCGCCGGGAATGACACAGTTTTTTTATGTCGCGGCGACGTGCGGCGGGGTTATTCGCGTTTGCCGAGGCGGTCGAGGACGCGGATACGGGCGGCGGCCCGATCCACATCGGAAACATAGATCAATCCGGCGATGCGGCGGAGCAGCGCGTCCTCATCCGGATCGAGCACGCCGTCCGCATAGGCGACTTCCCACAACATCTCGATCAATCCGATGCGCTGCGCCGCCGTCATGCGCTCGACCGCAGTGCGCGTGAACGGATAAAGCTGGTTCGAGCGCTCGTCGATGCTGACGGCCTTCTGAACCAGATCGCGGGTCTGCTCCGGCGAAAGCTGGAACTTGTGCGCCAGCAGACGTTCGATCACCTGCCGTTCGGCATCATCGAAGTCACTGTCCATGCGCGCCGCCTCGACCAGCAGCACGGCGACCGCGGTTTGCAACCCGTCGCGGTTCTCGGGCGGCGACGGTTCGGACAGGAATTTGATGATTTTGTCGAGCATCGGATTTCACTGGCACAAGGGCGAGCCCGGTTCAATGCGCGAAGTGGAGAGGGGTCGGTTGGTTGGCCACTAGTACCCCCCACCCGAACGCGCCATCGCGCGGTGCGCTTCGGCGCGGTTCGACCTCCCCGCCAGGGCGAGGTTAGAATCATACAGGAATTGCGTGGGCCCTTTAGACGGCGTCGGCGCGCTGGCGCGCGAGCGGCGCAGGCACGCCGACGGCTTCGAACAGCATGCACTCGGCGACCACGCCGGGACCAAATGCCATGGCACAACCGGATTCTCCGCGCTTGCCGGACTTCAGCATCTGCTCGAGCACGAACATCACGCTGGCGGATGACATATTGCCGAACCGGTACAGGATATCGCGCGACGCCGACAATGCGGCTGGATCGAGCGACAGAGCCTGTTCCACGGCGTCAAGAATGGAGCGTCCGCCGGGATGCACGGCCCAGAGCCGGATCAGTTCCGGCGCGGCGCCGTCGAGGATCTCGTCAATCACTTGCGGCAAAGCCTTGCGCAATGCGCCCGGCACTTTGCCCGACAGGACCATGTCAAAACCGGAATCACCGATATTCCAGGTGATCAATTCGGCGCTTCCGGGAATCGATACAGCGTGAAACCGGGTGATCGCGAGTCCTTCCGGTTCGGCTGAAATCAGGCTGGCCGCGCAGCCGTCGGCGAAAATCAGAAATGACAGAAGTTGCTCAAGATCCATCGTTTCCTGCAGATGCAGTGTACAGAGTTCGAGATTGACGGCGAGCACGCGCGCTTTCGCATCCGAGCGCACGATGTGACGCGAAAGTTTGAGCGCATTCATTGCGGCGTAACAGCCCATGAATCCGACCATGGTGCGCTCGGCGGTGCGCGGTACGCCGCAACGATCCATGATTTCGAAATCGAGTCCCGGCGCCGAGAGGCCGGTGCAGCAGGTGATCAGAAGATGGGTAATGCGGCTGCGTTCGCGGGCGGGGAGCAGCCGTTCAACCGCGGCCTGCGCCAGAGCCGGCGACTGGGCGCGGAACACGCGCATGCGTTCGTCCGTGGTCGGAAAGCGGGAGCCGAGGTAGAAATCACGGCCCGACGCCGTCCCCGGCGGACAATCAGCATCGACGGAGAGACAGGAATAGCGGCGCGCGATTCCGCAACGGTCCACCATGCGCTGGAATGTCACCGTTTGGCGGCCGGCGGCGATCAGCCGCGCAAGCGCATAGTCGACGAAAGCGGAATGGACATTGTGCGGCGGCACGGCCGTGGCGATGCGGTTGATATAAGCCTCGGCCACGCGTTGCCCCCGGGAAACGTCCCGACAATTGAATATGCGAGGATCAGTTCATGCCTTTCGGGCACAGGAAGCGATCCCCCCTCTGTCTCGCGCTTCCGCCTTTGCCCTCCGGGCTTCGGCGGACAGGCCGCGCTCGACCACCCTCCCCCGCACGCGGGGGAAGAAGACATTATTGCACAGCGACGCGGACTGTCAGAAGTCGGCGCGGTCGGCCGTCGGCAGCGGCTCCAAATGCGCGGCTTCGATCTGGTTCAAGGGATTGACCATCTCGCCATCCATGCAGCGGATCTCTTCATCGAAGGTGCCGGTGACGTTTCCCGAGGCCCTGGATGTTGTTTGATCCAGCGACCAGCGATGCAGCGCCTTCCACGGTTTCACGAAAGCCTCCGGATCGTCGATGGTCATCTCCACTTCCAGCTTTTTGCCACCATCGGTCATACGGAAACGTTCGACGACGTGCAGCCTGTCGCTGTGCGGCGTGCGGTAATTGTCGACGAAGCTTTTGGTCGACAGTCCGATGGTGTCCACCACCAGCGTGTCGCCGTCATAGTGTCCGACAGATTCGCCATTCCATGACGGCGTTGGATTGGGGCTGTGCGGCACGTTGAGATAGACATGGCGGACGATCTGGTCGCGCTGCCAGATGATCAGCACTTCCTTCGGCGACTGCAGGAAATAGGTTCGGCCAGGACTGGTGTTCAGAACCGGAATACCCGGTTCCCAGCAGCGCGAAGTGCGGTTGTACATCGCGAAGCCTTTGGCGATCATGTCATTGGATTTCTGCAGTCCGTCTTTCGCCCATTGGGTCAGATTGGGATTGGTCAGATCGGCGACACGCCAGGTCGGCTGCTTGCCGACGTTGTTGGGCACGTAAGGGTGCGCGAGGTCGTAGGTTACGGGCGGGGGACTGCCCGCGACCGGAATGAAGTCATTGCCGATGCGTCCGTTCTGGCCGCCCATCGAAGCCCAGCCGAAACCGCCTTTGGCGAAGTCCGGCGGGCTTGAATCGCCGGCGGCAGATGCCGGCAGAAAAGCGGCGCCGCAAATCGCGGCTGCGGCAAGCGCCATTATCACGCGTTGACCAGAGATTCCCTTCATTGTAGCGCCTCCCGATGCGTGATGAGGAGTTTAGGCCGCCACAGGAGTGCTGACAACGCAGGGTAGAGGACAGAAACCCATGTCGGGCTGTGCTATAAAGCGATCAAACCCGGGAGGAACCGCCATGAAGCGTATGATTTTTGCTGCCGCCATTAGCCTGTTGATCGCCGGACCTGCGGTTGCGCAGGTGCCGCCGGACATCGCCGCGCAGCTCCGCAAAATCGGCCAGGTCGTGGATGTGCCGAACACGACGAAACTCTATGCGCCGATGTTCAAGGACACTAAGGAAACCAACGTGAAAGTGGAACGGGACATCGCCTATGGGCCCGATCCGCTGAACAAACTCGATGTGTTTACGCCCACGGCCGGTGCGGGGGGACGGACGGTCGTCATCTTCGCGCATGGCGGCGGATTCGAACGCGGCGACAAGCATCAGAAGGGAACGCCATTCAACGACAATCTCATGCTGTTCCTGAATCAGCACGGCATGGTCGGGGTAAACATCAATTATCGCCTCGCGCCGAAGAACCACTGGCCGGACGCACAGCAGGACATGGCGTCGGCGATCCACTGGGTGAAAGCCAATATCGGACAATATGGCGGCGACCCGAACCGCATTGTGCTGTGGGGCGTATCGGCGGGCGCAAGCCTGATCGCCACCTATCTGTCACATCCGGAATTTTACGGGCCGGACGGCGCAGGTGTGAAAGCTGCCGTGATGCATTCCGGTTTCTATGTGAATCGCGAACCGGGTTCTAACTATTTTGGCCACGATGCGAATGAGCTGCGTGAGCGTTCGGCGCTGGACGGCATGAAGAAGCTGAATATTCCGCTGATGATCTCGCACACCGAAGTGGACTTGCCGGACGCGATCGTGCAGGCGGAGAACGCAAACAAGGAGCTGTGCGCCGCAAGCCATTGTCCGACTTATGCGGTGTACAAGGACCACAGCCATGTGTCGCAGATGTATTCCATCGGCACGCCGGATGTTTCAGTGTCGGCGCCGGTCCTGAAGTTTTTGACATCGATCAAATAGGATTCAAACGTTCCCCTCACCCAGCGCCGCCAGTGCGCGCTTACTTCGTAAGCGCGGGCGGCACGTCCCTCTCCCTCAAGGGGAGAGGAAAACGGAGAATGAAATGAAGCTTTTTTCGCTCGCCGTTGCCGCTTGCCTGCTGATCTCCGCGCCGGCTTTCGCACAGGTGCCGCCGGACATCGCAGCCGCCATCCGCAAGATCGGCCATGTCGTAGACACCCAGAACACGGCCAAACTTTACGCGCCCTTCTTCAAGGACATGAAGGAGCGTTACGCGGATGCGCGCGTCGTGCGGGATGTTGCCTATGGTCCCGATCCGCTGAACAAACTGGACGTGTTCACGCCTACCGCCGGTTCGGGTGCCCGGACGGTGGTGATCTACGCGCATGGCGGACAAATGCTGCGCGGCGACAAGCACCAGGACGGCTCGCCCTATTACGACAATCTGATGCTGTTCCTGACCCAGCACGGCATGGTCGGGGTCAATATGGATTACCGGTTGGCGCCGAAGAATCACTGGCCGGATGCGCAGCAGGACGTTCAATCGGTGATCCGCTGGGTCAAGGCGAATATCACCCAATATGGCGGCGATCCGAATCGCATTGTGCTGTGGGGACAATCGGCCGGCGCGGGACTGATCGCAGGCTACCTGTCACATCCGGAATTTTACGGGCCGGATGGAGCCGGGGTGAAAGGCGCGATCATCCACTCCGGCCATTACAATCTTGGCCGCGGATCGGAATATTACGGACATGATCCGGAACAGCTTCGCGAGCGTGCCGCGGTGCAAGGAATGACGAAGGTTACAATTCCGCTGCTGGTTTCATATACCGAAGTGGACATCCCTGGCGCGCCCGAGGAGGCGCAAAACCTGAAATCGGCGATGTGCGATGCCGGACATTGTCCGACATTCGTCGAGTTCAAGGACCACAGCCACATGTCGCAGGTGTTTTCGGTGGGGACACCTGACACGTCGGTTTCGGGACCGGTGCTGAAATTTTTGACGGCGATCAAGTAACACGATGCGCAGCATGCAAACCAACAGTGTCATGGCCGGGCTTGACCCGGCCACCCAGCAGGCGCGCGTCCGCGCGCCAATGGTTTATTCGCGCCCCGGACGCGGCGCGGCTGGATGGCCGTCTCAAGGGCGGCCATGACAACAAGGGAGATTCACCGGCTGCTCGACGACGCGGCGGCCGTATATGTTTCGCTTGGTGAAGCGGATTTCCGCGCCGCCGGCGAAGGCTTTGAACTTCCCGATGGCGGACGCACGGTTTCGGCGGTGGCGGCGAAAGCCCCGGGCGGGGCATTCGATCCGCGTGAGCTGGCGAGCCTTCCGGCGCGCGAGCTTGGTTATCAGGCCGGCTGGGCAGTCGAACGATTCCGCCGGTACAATCTTGACTGGGATATCACCGGTCTGACGCTGAAGAGTCTTGATCCGCAGGCGGAGCAATATCCCTGGTTTGTGATCATCAATGGCGGCGCGGCGAATCTGTACGAGTTCTTCATCGATCTGAAGAACCGTCCCGGCTGGGCGCAATATCTGGCGCAGAAGCTGAACGTGATGATCGTCAGCATCCCGGGCAATTTCAAATATGGCGGGTGGGACGAGGCGATCGCCGATCCGAAACGGCAGCCTGCCTATCTGCTGGACCGCGAACTCCCCGCCGATGAATGTGACGTGCGCAATGCCATCTTCACCAATGCACTGATCATGCAGGGGTTGAAGGCACTCTTGATGCGGCACACGCGCGGCGACCTGTTGCTGGTGGGCCACTCGACGTCGGGCGAGTTGGCGATGATGGCGTATGAAGATCCCGATCTTGCGCCGCGGCTGAAGGGACGTTTTCTCGGCTGGGGCAGCGGCGGCGCTGCGCGCCTGGAGCTGCTGCGCACGGTGCGCGGGAAGCAGGTGGCGCCGCGTGCGGGCGCTTCTCCGCCGGGCGGCAAGGCGCCGATCTTCGAACTCGAACGGCGCGACCCGGTGTCTTATGCGCGCGGCTATAGCGGCTTTCTGAATCCGCTCTATGAGCCTGGCATGTCGCATCTGCAGATCGCAGAAGCGTGGCTGTCGGCAGAGGCGCGCCGGCGGCCGAATTTCAAACAGCAAATGCAGTATCTCGAACACGGGCCGGATCTCTCGCAGAAGGGCTGGATCGAAGATCAGATCGAGGCCCTGCTGACCCGAACCGGCAATTCGTGGCGTGTGCCATTCGAAGACGTGGCGAAGGATCTGTTCGCGACCCACTATACGAGAATGGACGGCTTTCAGCGCATGGTCTGGACCACCGCGCATTTCGACCGCAATCACTGGAATCCCGAAGACCCGGCGCGAGCGGTCGAAGTGTTCATTGCCAACGAATACCGGACAAAAAATCCCGGTGCGGACATCCGGCTGATCAACTGGGATTTGCCGATGACCCATTACGGCCATCTCGAATGTCCACGCGAACTCGCCGGCGCCGAATATGCCGTCGTGCAGTGGCTGGTGAGATGACTACAGAAGCCGGATTGGGTGGGTGCGGATGACCACGGATTCCTGGCGCAGGCGGCTCTCAAGTTCGGCGCGGTATTGCGACCACCAGTTTTCGTCGATGTCCTGAACCATCACTTCGAACACGACGATCTCGTCGCGAGCGGTCTGGTTGCCGCTGGTCCACACTCCTTCCGCGGGAGCGCGCGTGTAGGCGGTGAGGCCGCTGAACCGCGCCACCAATTCGCCGCCGATCGCGCGGTAGATCTCATGCGGGAACGGCTTTCCCTCATTGTCGAACGTTGGAAGCAGTAACTGGATCAGATGCATGCCTTATTAATAACGGTTCGCGGCGCGTGGGGTTGCGGGCGATTAGCTGGGCCCCCTTTCGTCCGCAAATCGCGCACGCAAATGCGTGCGCTGCGGCCACCTTCCCCCGCGCTTCGCGCTGATGCGATCGCGGGGGGAACGGGAAATCACTGTAGGAAACGCGTTAGGGAGAAAGGTGAGAGGTCGATACACGGAGTCGTGCCGGTGGCAATGTCGGCGAGCAATTCGCCGATGGCAGCCGAATGTTTGAAACCATGCCCGGAGCAGGGCGAGGCTATGATCACGCGTTCGGACTCGGGGTGCGGACCAATGACGAATCCGGAATCCGGCGTCTGGGTGTAGAGACAGGTGACCGCCTTGACGCAATGGCCGGTGAGCCCGGCGAAGAACGGCGCGATCACGCGATGGATGGCGGAAACTTCCGCCGCCGAAACGTCGCGTTCGACAGTTTCCGGCGTGGTCGTGTTTTCATATTGCGCGGTCGCGATTTTGATTCCGCCGGCCGGTCCGTCAATGGCAGGGAAACCGTAAATCGCCTGCTCGGGACCCTGTAATTCCCAGATATAGACCGGACAGTTTTCCGGCACATAGGCGCGGATATCATAGACATCGAACCAGTACAGGACCTGCCTGAGGATGCGGAACGGAGCGCTGAATTGCGCGCCGATGAATTGCGGCAGCCAGGGCCCGGCGCTCAGGATAAGTTTCTTTGTCCGGATTGTTTCACGCACTGTATGCACGAGCACGCCATCGGCTAGCGGCTCGAACCCAAGCACGCGTTCACCGGTGCGGACTTGCGCGCCGAATCGCTGTGCGAGTTGAAGTTGCGCGGAAATGCAGGCTTCCGGCCTCAAGAATCCCGCACCGGGTTCGAAGTAGCCCTGCTCACCATAGCGCACGAGGAATTGCGGAAAGCGCCGGCGGATTTCTGCCGTGTCGAGAAGTTCATGCGCGATGCCATATCGCCGGGCCGCGGCAACGGTGTTGGCAAAAAAATCATCGACATGCAGACGTGCCGTGCGGGCGGGACTGGAAAGAATCAGCCCACCCGTGATCGTCAGCAGACTGGCGCCGGTTTCGGCTTCGATCTCACGCCAGATCTCATGCGAGCGCAGCGCCAGTGGCGAATAATAAGGAGCTTCGCCGATAGCACAGCGCGTGATCCGCGTTTCACCGTGCGATGACCCGTGGATGTGCGGCGGAGAAAACTGGTCGATCGCGAGCACGTCGCGCCCGCGCCTGGCAAGCTGGAAGGCCGCGGCGCTGCCCATGGCGCCGAGGCCGAGAACAACGAATTCATTTTCCGCCATAGATCGACGCCCCAATAACAACCTGCACTCTTGCCGCCCTTGTCTGGACCGTGCAGAAGCATGATGACCTGCCGCCAAATTGACCAGAAGAGCCGGTGGCGGCATATAACCACTTTGGCGGATAACGCTTTAGGGGTGGTGGGCGTAAGTTGGCGATCGAATTTGCAAAACCGCGCATTGATTCAAAAGCCCTCTCCTATGTTCGGAAGAGCTTGGAAAGCCGGCAGCTGGCTGGCGATGGGCCATTCACCAGGTGTTGCCACGAGTGGCTCCAGCGCGAGCTTGGGTCGCCTGCATTATTGACGCATTCCTGCACGGCTGCTCTCGAAATGAGCGCCCTCCTGGCGGAGATCGGTCCGGACAGCGAAGTCATTTTGCCGTCTTACACATTCCCGTCGACAGCCAATGCCTTCGTCCTGCGCGGCGCAACTCCGGTTTTCGTCGATGTTCGCGCAGATACACTCAATCTCGATGAGACCCTGCTGGATCAGGCATTGAGTCCGCGGACCAAAGCGATTGTTGCTGTGCATTATGCCGGGGCCGGCTGTGAGATGAATGCGATTTTGAGCTTCGCCGAAGCGCACAGTCTTATCGTGATCGAAGACGCCGCCCAGGCGCATCTGTCGCGATACAAAGCCAAACCTCTCGGGACGTTCGGCGCGCTCGGATGCCTGAGTTTTCACGAATCGAAAAATCTCGTATCGGGCGAAGGCGGAGCGCTGATTATCAATGATCAGCACTTGCTCGAACGCGCACATATATTGCGGGAAAAGGGGACCAACCGGACGGCCTACTTCAACGGCAAAGTGGGAAAATACGAATGGCTGGATTTCGGCTCTTCCTATCTGCCCGGAGAAATGAGTGCGGCATTGCTTCTGGCGCAGCTCGAAGACGCTGACGCGATTACGGCGCGCCGGGTTGCGATCTGGAAACACTATCAGGACGGGTTTGCAGCCGCCGAGCGCGATGGCCTGCTCGGCCGCCCCCATCCGGCTGCCGACGCTCCGCCCAACGGTCACATTTATTACATCCTGCTTCCCACGCCAGACGCGGCCCGCAAGACGCACCGGTATCTCGAGGCGGCCGGCGTGGAATGCCATACCCATTACGTCCCGCTCCATTCCGCTCCCGCGGGACGCCGGTTTGGCCGCACGGCCACTCCGATGCCGGTCACTGATCGCGTCGCCCAGACTTTGCTGCGGTTACCTTTGCATGCAGAACTGCAGGATGAGGAAGTTGATCAGGTGATCGCTGCCGTTTACGGAGCAGTTTCGACTCTTTAAGCCGGACGCCGGTTTTCCTCCGGATATTGCGCGGCGGCGGCCTTCTGATATGCAAACTACGCCCTCAACCTGCGATAAGCCCGCGTGGATTTTTTCCAAGCCTCGCGAATTTTTGGTCCGGTCCTCCAGCCCGGCAATCTGCTCGCAATCCTGTTGATTGTGATTTTCGTCATCTGCGCGACCAGCCGGCGCGCACTGATCCGCAATTCGGCAATTGCCGGTGCAGCGATCGTTGCGATGTTGCTGTTGTTGCCCGTTGGGCGATGGGCGCTGGCGCCACTAGAAAGACGATTCCCGCGGCCCCAATTGCCGCCGTCTGTCGATGGCATATTCGTGCCCGGAGGCGGCGCGGACAATCCCGAGCGTTTTTTGTCATTGGCCGCACTCGCCAGACAGTATCCCCGCGCGCGAATTGTGTTTTCCGATGTCGATGCGAATGCCGGGCGCACCGCATTTCAGCAGCTTGGGCTGGATCCGGGCCGGACCATGATCGAAGGTCGCGCACGGAATACCTGGGAAAATCTGAATTTGACTTATGCGCTGGTTAAACCGCGCAAGCCCGAAAGCTGGGTTCTTGTGACTGACGCATACCATATCCCTCGTGCCATGGGCGTGGCCGGAAAAATCGGCTGGCCATTGATTCCGTGGCCCTCCGGTTATCACGCCGGCCTCGCGAGAATTTCTCTGCAATTCACGGACAATCTCGACAAACTGGAGACTGCCGCACACGAATGGGAGGGTTTGCTGGCCTATTGGGTGATGGGACGAAGCGACCGGCTTTTTCCGCGGCCGGTCGGCTGAACCGATTCGCCGGCAATCTCAGCCGGACTGACCAGGCGCTCTTCGCCACGAAAAACCGGTCGGGACCAGGCGTTCAATCGCCATTCCGGCCAGCATCGCTGCGACGAACAACCATGGCTGCCACATGCCGAGGCTTAATCCGGCGATTGCCGGGCCGGGGCAGAACCCGACCAGTCCCCAGCCTGCGCCGAAGATGGCTGCGCCGGTCAAGAGCCTGACGTCCGTGCTGCTATTCTCGGGAATGAAGAATTTGCTGCCGTAGACCGGCCTGCTCAATCGCGGCCGGATGGCGAACGCCGCGGCTGCCGGAATCACTGCGCCCACCATGACAAAGGCAAGCGTTGGATCCCATGCTCCGGCGATGTCGAGAAATCCAAGCACGCGGGCCGGATTGATCATGTCCGAAAGCGCGAGCCCCGCACCGAACAGGATTCCGACGACGATAGCCGTGAGGACAGCACGCATCGCCTATGCTCCGATCATGTGGCGGGTGACGAACACGGTCGCGATGCCGATCCCCACGAAAGTCGCGGTTGCGGCGAGGGATCGCGGGGACAGCCGGGCGACGCCGCATACACCATGGCCGCTGGTGCAGCCATTGGCGATCCTCGTACCGAGTCCGACCAGAAGCCCGCCGGCAACAAGGCGTGGGATCGACGAGCTCACAACAATATCAGAGTGATGAGTGAAGCGCATGACCAGCCAGGCGCCGATCGGAAGCCCGACCACAAAGCAGACCGCCTGAATCCAGGGCGTGCTTCCGGATCCAATTCGCGCCGCGGTCGCTGCGAGGCCGCTGACCCCGGCAATCCGGCCCGACAACATCAAAAAAAGAGCTGCCGCGAGACCGATCAACAATCCGCCGCTTAAAGCTGTTAGAGGTGATATGGGAGCCATCAGGTTCTCGCAATGGGATTTCCGCGCCGCACTGTCAGCTAATGCGGCAGCGGTTTCATTTTAAGTTCGAAGCTCCGCGGGAAAAGCGTAAAATGTACGGCGGAGGCAAGCCATGAGTAAAAATCGCGGGAAATGGCAGTTGGTGTCGCTGGGCGTGTTTGTGATGCTCGTCGGGATAGCGGAATCGAGGCAGGCGAGGGGAGCGGACGCGCCGCCGAATTTCTCGCTTACCGCGCAAACGGCGTGGGTGGGGATCGGCATTGGCGCGCTGCTTCCCGTCCCGGGCTCGCCACAACCAATCACGCAGGACCCAGCCTATCGCTACATTCCCAACGGCACACCGGGACAACAGCCGACCCAGCGCATCGGCGACATCAGCAACCCCAATCTGAAGCAGTGGGCGAAAGACGTGATGAAGAAGGACAATGACGAAGTGCTCGGCGGAAAGTTCGCCTACACCGCGCGTTCGTCCTGCAAGCCCGGTGGTGTTCCGGGATTTGATGTGCTCCTCGGCGGGGCTTTGTCCATCCTGCAATCGCCGAGGGAGGTCACGATGATCTTCAGCGGCAACAATGAAGTGCGGCACATCCTGTTGAACGTGCCCCATACTGCCAATCCAAAACCATCCTGGTACGGAGATTCGGTCGGCCATTACGAAGGCGATACGCTGGTCGTCGACACGATTGCGATGAACGACAAGACGTTCATCGACAATTATCGCACGCCGCACACCGGCAAATTGCATGTTACCGAACGCTGGCGGCTGATCGAGAACGGCACCAAGCTGGAAATCCTGATGACCATCGACGATCCAGACACGTTCAATCAGCCGTGGCAGGCGCTGCGGCAGTATGATCGTGTGAATCGTGTTTTCGAAGAAGACGTCTGCTCCGAAAACAACTCGAACCACTTCGATTTCGATTTCGGTACGCCGGTGGCAGAGAAACCCGACTTCTGATCTCCGCAGTCAGTTAAAAGCGATCACCGCGAACAGCATTGCGAGCAGCGCCGAAACTCCTGTCAGCGGTCCGCTGACGGACATCAATTTCGCGGCGGCTTCGTCACCCCGTTGAAGGCGGGCGGCGGCCCAGCGCCCCAGCACAATAAAAACCACCGTGGCGGCAACAAAAAACATCTTGACCGAGAACGGCCACCCCAGTCCGGCGGCGCCCCCGAATTTCAGCCACAACATCAGAGGTCCGGTGACCAGAAGTATCACGAGTCCGGCAGTGATCACCCGCGCGAGGAATTTGTGCAGAGGCCAGAGCCGTCCCCGTTCGTGCGGACCCGCGGCCAGTAGCCCCGGCCCGACGCGGGACATCGCGATTCCGACCCCAACGCCCATGGCAAGTCCGAGAAGATGCAGCCAAAGAAGAACGTCGTTTACCGCAGTCATCCGATCTTCATTCCCGTCATTTCCGTCTGCGCGGCGGCTTTGCCGGCTGCGCGACGGGATTCGGTTCATCTGGCAAGTTGCCGGCGTTGAGCCCCTGCTCGATCAGCCGCCTGATCGCTTCTGAGCGGGAATTCAATCGGTTTTCCTTAGCCCATTCGTCGAGGCGGACACGCATGTCGGGGCCGAGGCGGATTGCCGTCATTGAATTTTGGCCTGTCGCGGGCCGGCTGGGCCGTTTGCGTGGTGCGTTTTCCGGTTTACGCGGCATAAGTGTCTCTCTCAGAAAATGAGACCGATTTCAAAGCGGCACAGCGGCGCGGCAGGTTCAAAATATATCGTCGGCTTGCGCTCTCCCGGAGTCTGCGGCGAACGTCGGGACGTGCCGATCGACTGCAACACCGGCCGACGCATAGACCCGGCGCGATCCTGTGCGGCACAGGCAAGCTATCACGGAGGTTTCAGGCCGCCCGGCCGGATGCTACGGTCCGTGCATGATCCGGACGAAAGACGGCAAACATCTTCTCGCGAAAGCTGAGCGCCGGATCAGACAGTCCGAAGAAAATATCGCGCACCAGACTCGGATCATCTCCCGACTCGAGGGCCTCGGACACGACCCGGCAGGGGCGAAGCGTCTTCTGGCTCAATTTCAGGAGTTATTGTCGCTTCATATTGCCGACCGCGACAGGTTGCGTGTCATGGCGCACCGATCAGAAAAACCTGGCTGACTTACCACCCGGCCCGGCTTTTATCTGCATCCGATAATTTCGGTGCACGCTATGGAATGAGCCGGATTTCTGCGCGGTCGTCAGCGCCGGGCAGATTGGTACCCCCTGAAGCCAGAGCCACACGAGAATCCATGGCAGCATCCATGCCGGATGTGGACATGAGGTTTCGGATCGCTGCGTAACGGCTTTGGGCCATTTCGAACTCGCCGGCTCCTTTGGCCGGCACCACGATTTCAACCTTCGACGGCATCCGTTCTTCGATCCCGGCGACGGCCTCGCGGACAATCGCCTGACCTTCGGAATCCAGCTGTGATGCCGTGGGTTCAAAGAACACGATGTAATGGTCTGGCATTGATGGAGCGCGTGATGTTGCCGCGGAACCGGCTGGCGCGTCATTGCCGGCACATCCCGCTACGATCATCATTACACAGCCGATTAATATTTTATTAAACATCGATCCCTCCGCGGCCTTCCGTGAAACAGAACGTGTTTTAAAACGCCGTTCATCCAATTTGGCGGCTGCGGTCACAGCCTTGTCACAGAGCTGCCTTTCCGGCTTGGCGAAGCTCCTGGAGGGCACCGCCACGCCAGTTCATCCGCCCAGTCATTCAGTGGCGAAATGGGATTGCTGCCAGGTTCCTGACGCGCTGCCGAAGCGGTCAGCGAACCGCCGAATAGACTTCCACAAAGGGATTTGAGTCCGCCCTACTCCGCGGCTGTCACGGGTAGGCTACTGCCCTGCGTGGTGTGGAGGCAGGAGAACAAAGCGCGCCAAGCGCACTCTGTACGTTGTGTGTTTGATTTGGTGGCGCACCCGACAGGATTCGAACCTGTGACCTCTGCCTTCGGAGGGCAGCACTCTATCCAGCTGAGCTACGGGTGCAGCGCAATCGGAGAGTAATGCATTAGCGCATTCTGCGGCAGGACAAAATCCTGCCGCACCATCGCAGCCGCCGCAAAAAAGAAGGCCCGGATCACCCGGGCCTTCTTCAAACACTGTGCCGGAGGATTCCGGTCAGTTGATGGCAAAGCAGTAGAAATGCCCTGCACCGCCGGTGGCGATCAGCCCAGCCTTGGTGCAGTCGCGGCTCATATGGGCCGCATTCCACGAGACGTTGCCGCCACCCTGCCGGTCAGAATGCCCGAGCATCGTCCTGGCATTCGCCTGATCAGAGGTCCAATTGTTGCAGGTCACGTCCGCGGGACCCAACGGAAGCGCACGCCCGTCGGAATCAGAGCCGGTCATCATGTCGTGCTCATTCGGCATGTCGCCCACGCCATTGATCGGCATGCCGTGCTCGTCCAGCGACGAATCCTTGCGGATGGCATTGCGGTCGCGCTGAACATCGCCATGCAGATCGGCGACACTCGCCGCAATCAGCTGGCCCTTCGCATTGTACCAGGGTCCCGGCCCGATGCGTCCGCGGGCATTGACGCCCACTTCGTTCGGCGTGGTGACTGTGCTGAGGTAAGCGTGCCAGGTGTGGTTACCTGCGCCGACGCCGGTCGCGAGCTGCTGGCAAATCGCGTCGGCCCCCGCGAGACCGCCGAGGTTGCCGGTGCCCGGGACTTCACGGGCGACAAAGAATGTCATTGGATGTTGTGGCGCCTGGGCCGCAAAAACGGCCGCGGATCCAAGAAGTGTTACCGCAATGGCTGAGAGAATGATCCGTTTGTTCATGATGTCGCGCCTCCTCATCGCGAGTATCGGGTGCTCAAAACGGCAGCTAACGCGAGCACGAGCTTAACATATCGCTTCGTCATCGGCCATCCGGTCCCGATGCGCGCTTAGCCCCAGAGCTGGCGTGTCGCCGGATACAGAGTGTCCGCGTCGTATTGCAATCCCGGATCGCGGTCGCGCGCCAGCAGCAACGGACCGTCGAGATCGACAAATTCGGCCAATCCGGCCAGCAGTGTTGCCGGCGCCATCGCGAGGGACGTCGAAACCATGCAGCCGACCATGAGCTTAAGGCCGATCGCCGCGGCTTCGCGGGCAAGTGCAACCGCCTCGGTCAATCCGCCGGCTTTGTCGAGCTTGACGTTGATATGGGAATAGCGCCGGCGGATGCGCTCCAGGTCGCCGCGGGTGTGACAGCTTTCGTCGGCGCACACCGGAACCGGAGCTTCGGTCCAGGCCAGATAGCCGTCTTCCTCCGCTTTCAAAGGTTGTTCAATCAGGGCCACCCCCAGTTCTGCCAGCCCGGGCGCCAGCACATCATATTCTTCCGGTGTCCAACCCTCGTTGGCATCCACAATCAGGCGCGCTTCGGGTGCAGCACGGCGCACAGCCTGGACGCGTGAGATATCCTGGCCACCCGCCACTTTCAGCTTCAGCAGCCGGTATCCTTTGGCGGCCGCCTCCGCGGCAGCATTTCCCATCGCTTCGGGTTCGTCGACACTGAGAGTGAAAGTGGTGTGAACCGGCGCAGGCGGCGGCAATCCGAGCAGCTCATATGCCGGTCTGCCGGTCTTTTTCGCTTCGAGGTCGATCATCGCGCAGTCGAGCGCGTTGCGGGCCGCGCCCGCGGGAAGCAGCGTCTGCAAATCCTGCCGCGAAATCCCCCCTTCAACCCGCCGCCGGAGTTTTTCGATCTGGCTGATCACGCTCGCCACAGTTTCGCCGTAACGCGCATAGGGCACACATTCGCCGTGGCCAGCGTGACCGCCCTCTTCGATCGTCGCGACCACAACAACAGCTTCGTTTTTCGCCCCGCGGGCAATCCGGAAAGTCTGTCTCAATGGCCAGGATTGCGATGCGACGGATAGTTTTCGGGTCATGAGGGAAATGCCTGCTGCGGCTTTATGGGCGAAACTGATGCTATAATGATTACGCCGGGAGTCAGGAGAATTTTCCCATGAGCCACAGCAGGCTGACACGAAATATCGCCGCGGGTGTGGCAATCGCCGCCGCCGCCCAGTTGATTGGACCCGTAAGCGCTGCCGATGGAACTGCCGCAACCGGCTGGCCGAGCTACAATCGCACTCTGACTTCGGAGCGCTATGTTCCGTTCGATCAAATCAATCGCAGCAATGTCGCGGGGCTGAAGCAGCTCTGCGTCTATGATCTCGGTCTCGATACCAGCTTTCAGACCGGCCCGATCGTCATCGGCAGCACGATGTACGGCACAACCGAGATGGATACCTTCGCCCTCGACGCGGACACCTGCCAGCAGAAATGGCGCGTGCATGAGAATGTGCGTGGTGCATTGCCGGTCAATCGCGGTGCGGCCTATCTCGACGGGCGCTTGTTCCGCGGCATGCAGGACGGGCGCGTCTTTGCCTATGACGCCGCGACCGGAAAGAAGCTGTGGGAAACGCGTATTGCCGATCCGAGAAAAGGCGAATCGGTTCCGGCGGCGCCGATTGCGTGGAACGGGCTCGTGTTCATCGGCAATGCCGGTGGGGACCGGTACGAAGGCCGCGGCCGGATGTATGCGCTGGATGCCGCAACCGGCAAAATCGCCTGGGAAACCTATATGGTCCCGAATGACGGGCCGCCCGCACCCAACAATGAACGCATGCAAGCCCTGGCACGGGAATCCTGGGGCAATGCCAAAGGCGTGCCGATTTCCGGTGGCGCCACCTGGACCTCATACACTCTCGATCCGGCCAAGGGCCTGCTCTATGTGCCGGGCGGCAATCCCAGCCCCGACTTTCTTAAGGACATGCGCCCGGGGGCCGATCTGTTCTCGGATTCGGTGGTGATCCTCGACGCGAAGACCGGCGTGTATCAGGGTCATTTCTCTTTGGTGCCGGAGGATTTCCACGATTGGGACGTCGCCGGCGCGCCGGCATTGTTCACGACCAAAGCAGGTCATCGCGTGGTCGCTGCCACTCCAAAAGACGGCCAGCTCTATGTTTATGACGTCGACAGCGCGAAGCGGCTTTATGCGACCGCAGTCACGCGGCGCGAAAACGTCGATGTGCCGCTGTCGCAGAAGCCGGTGCATTTCTGCCCCGGTTCGTCGGGCGGCGCGGAATGGAACGGGCCCGCGTACAGTCCGGACACCAACCTGATCTACAGCGGCGCGGAAGACTGGTGCAGCACCGTCATGGTGATTGATCCCAACAAACCGGCCAGCGTGTCACTGGGACAGCAATGGACCGGTTCGGGCGACGGCAACCTGTTCGGCCGGCATGACCCGAACTGGGGCGGGTTCGTCAATGCGATTGATGCCGATACGGGCCAGGTGAAATGGCGTTTTCGCACTCCGGCACCGGCGCTCGCCGGTGTGACACCGACCAAAGGTGGTTTGGTGTTTGCCGGCGATCTTGGCAGCCACGCCTATGCGTTCGATGCTGCGACCGGAAAAGTTCTGTGGCAGACGGAGCTCGCGGGCGCGGCCGGTGGTGGCGTTGTCAGCTATCTTGTCGATGGGAAACAGCGTGTTGCATTCGTAGCGGGCACAAGGTCGCCGATTTTCCCGGTGGCCACGGCAAGCGCGAAAATCGTGGTGTTTGGCCTGCAGTGACGATTGTTTGCGCCGGGCTGGAATCGTAAAAAGCACCAAAGGTGTTGAGGAGAGGGTCATGAAAACGTCACTTATG
This sequence comes from uncultured Bordetella sp., assembly GCA_964446945.1. Taxonomy (GTDB): domain Bacteria; phylum Pseudomonadota; class Alphaproteobacteria; order Micropepsales; family Micropepsaceae; genus CAIYRG01. Next base: position 25,158 of record CAYUQO010000022.1, on the reverse strand, counting down.
GTTTCGGGTGCGCTGAGCGCCGCCATCGCAGTCGTGGGACTCGCCTGGGCACAGGACAATCCCAACCACGAGACGGTGGGGCAGCATTTCACCTACATGGCCTCCAATCTTCCGCCGCCCTATGCGACGCCAGCCTCGGCTGAACGCTCGGTCAAAGTGCAGCCGGCCGATCCCGCGAAGCTGGAATTGCCGAAGGGTTTTCACGCGAATATTTTCGCCGGCAATCTCACCAATGCGCGCTGGATGCAGGTGGCGCCCAATGGCGATGTTTTCCTTGCCGAAGCCGAACCGGGAAAGATCACGCTGCTGCGCGATGAAAAAGGCGATGGCACGGCGGGCATGCGGACAACTTTTGCGGAAGGATTCAAAAATCCGCATGGCATGGCGATCGCGAACGGCAAATTCTACGTCGCCGATTCCTATGGCGTTTACAGCTTCCCGTACAAGGACGGGGACACCAAGGCCTCAGGCCCGCGCACGCAGGTGACGGAGCCCAATGTGTTCGGCGCGCTGGGCGGTCATTGGACCCGCAATCTGGTCGCCGATTCGAAGGGCGATCTCTATGTCGCGGTCGGCAGCGCCGAAAACATCGCCGATACCGACCCGCCCTATCGTGCGGCGGTTTCCAAAATCGTCAACGGGAAGCTGGTGCAGTTCGCCACCGGCCTGCGCAATCCTGTGGGAATTGCATATTATCCGGGTACGAATGATCTTTATGTCGTCGTCAATGAGCGGGACGGCGAAGGTGATGAACTGGTGCCCGATTACATGACGCGGGTTCAGCAGGGCGAATTCTTCGGCTGGCCCTATGCCTATATGGGCCAACATGAAGAACCTTCGCTCAAGGGAAAGCGGCCGGATCTGATCGCCAAAACCAGAGTTCCCGATGTGCTGTTCCGCTCCCATTCGGCGCCTCTGGGTCTCGTATTCTACAGCGGGACGCAGTTCCCGGCGGAGTACCGCGGCGGTGCTTTCGTGGCCCATCACGGTTCGTGGAATGCGGCGAGTCCTCGTGGCTACAGAATCGTCTATGTGCCTTTTGCAAATGGACGTCCCTCCGGCGGCTATAACGACTTTGCGCTCGGGTTCTGGGTCAAGGACGCGGCGCCGGCAGGCGTGATGGGCCGCCCGGTGGGTCTGGCCCAGGCGAAAGACGGCAGTCTTCTGGTGGCCGATGATGTCGCCAATGTGGTGTGGCGCATCTGGTACAACGGAAAGTAGCCGCTAACATTTGAAAATCACCAGCCGGAGCGGCGCAGCCGCGAAGCCCCGGACAAGCCCAGCGCGATCCGGGGAAAGGCTGGTGGAGCTGAGCGGGATCGAACCGCTGACCTCCTCATTGCGAACGAGGCGCTCTCCCAACTGAGCTACAGCCCCAACCGGGTGTTCGCGCCGTTTTGGGTCCAGGCGCGAAGGCTGGCTATGTAGGGATTGCCTTTCCTTCGTGTCAATGGCGCTTCCCCAATTCCAACGGGCGCTTTACAAGGCGCGAGCCGAAGCGCCGGAAAGACGCTTGAGGGGGCGAAATGATCACTGCGCTAAGAATTCTGCTGATTTCAATTCTGGACATTTACTGGTGGGTGATTCTCGCCGCCGTGATTTCAAGCTGGCTGGTCGGCTTTGGCATCATCAACAGCTGGCATCCTTTCACCCGCAGCGTATTGCGGGCGCTGTATGCCCTGACCGAACCGCTATTCGGTCCCATCCGGCGCATCATTCCGCCCCTCGGCGGGCTCGATCTGTCGCCCCTGATCGTCCTTCTCATCATCACATTCCTCAGAAATTGGCTGGCGGTCGGCACATTCCTGTGAGTTCGGAGTCGCTGCGCTTCACCGTCAAGCTGACCCCCCGCGGCGGCAGCGACCATATTTCCGGCTGGGCCACTGGCCCCGAGGGACATCGATTGTTGAAGGCGCGGGTTTCCGCACCGCCGGAAGACGGCAAGGCCAATGACGCGCTGATCCGGCTGCTGGCTGCGGAGCTTCATGTCGGCCGGGGGCAGATACAAATCATCTCCGGCGCGACATCGCGGACCAAGGTTATCGAAGTGCAGGGACTTACATCACTGCCCGCGGCTTTCGGGGAGAAGCATTGAGCGCTGCAATCATCGATGGCAAAGCCGCCGCGTCAGATTTGCGTCATCGCGTCGCGGCCGAGGCCGCAAAACTGAAAGCTGCGCATCGGATCGTGCCCTGCCTTGCCATGGTTCTGGTCGGCGACGATCCGGCCAGCGCGATCTATGTCGGATCAAAGAACAATGCGGCAAAGGAAGTCGGCTTTAGCGTACGTGACATCCGCCTGCCGGCGACGATACCCGAGCCGGCGCTGCTGGACATCGTCCGCGACCTCAACAGCGACGCGGCGGTTCACGGCATATTGGTGCAAATGCCCCTGCCGGAATCGATCGGCACAAGGTCAATCATTTCGGCGATCGATCCGCTCAAGGACGTGGACGGGCTGACGCCCATCAATCTTGGGCGGCTGATGATCGGCGAAACCACTCTGGACCACGGCCTCGCTGCCTGCACACCGTCCGGCGCCATGATCCTGCTGAAGCAGGCCACGAGCGAATTGGCCGGCAAGCATGCGCTCGTGATCGGCCGCTCAAATCAAGTCGGCCGGCCAATGGCGCATCTGCTGTTGCAGGAAAATTGCACGGTGACGGTCGCGCACTCCAAAACCGAAGGGCTCAGCACTCTGTGCCGCAGCGCCGATATTGTCGTTGCCGCCGCCGGACGTGCCGAAATGGTACGAGGCGACTGGATCAAGCGGGGCGCCATCGTGATCGATGTCGGCATCAACCGTATGGCATCCGCCGGCGGCAAAGCACGACTTGCCGGAGATGTTGCATTCGCCGAAGCGGTTGAGGTTGCGGCCGCGATAACACCGGTTCCGGGCGGTGTCGGTCCGATGACCATCGCCTGCCTGATGCGCAATATGCTGATCGCCGCCAGTCTTCAGGCCGGGCTCCCTCAGCCGCGAATCTGAGAACTCAGCGCAGGTGCTTCAGCAGGTCCTGCGCCATCATATCGGGCGAATTGTCGAGCGCGTAATTCGCGACATATTTGCCGCCCGCGTCCATCAGATAGACGACCCCCGAATGATCGACCGTATAATCGCCGCCATTCTCCGCCGGATGCACCTGGTAAAACACGCGATATTCTTTCGCGACGGCCGCAATCGCCTTGTCGTCGCCGGTCAATCCGACAAAACGCGGACCAAATGACGACAAATAGGCCTTTAATTTCGCCGGCGTATCACGCTTCGGATCCACTGTAATGAACAGCGGCACGATATTGCCCGCGCGCGAGCCCATCATCTCGAGCGCCGACTTCATGACCGCCAATGTCGTTGGGCAGACGTCGGGGCAATAGGTGTAGCCGAAGAACACCAGCATATATTTGCCGCGGTAATCCTGGTCGGTGCGCATCGTGCCGTCCTGGTCAATGAGTTTGAACGGCCCGCCGATATTGACGGTTTCCCCGGTTGCGACGCTTTCGACATTCCGGTGCGCGGCAAGATCGCCGAGATGCCACAACGCGCCTGCCAGCACGAGGGCAACCACGGCGAGGAACGGCAACAGGATGACGCGACGGTCCATGCCCGTCTTTATCCTCATTCGCCAAGTTGCAGCAACATGCCGCGTTCGCGCGCCTGCTGGTGAAACATCAAAAATGCGCTACTGCCGATCGCGAGCCAAACGATGTCAAGAATGGCCGCGATGATCAGGTAATCCACCTGCACGACATGCTGCATCAGCACCGAGCGCATCCCTGCAAAGATGTAGGACGCCGGCAGAATCGCGCTCAAGTATTGCACCCAGCCGGGAAGGATGGTCACCGGGTAATAGACACCGCACAGCGGCGCCAGCGCGAAAATCACCGCCCAGGCGAATCCTTCCGCTCCAAGGCCATAGCGCAGCACGAGGCCCGAGACGAACAACCCAATGCTCCAGCCGAACGCCACCAGAATGAAGAAGAAAGCAATCAATGCCATGCCCAGCGAATAGAGCGAAAATCCGAAAAACCAGATCGCGAGCAGGGTCGCCGGAAAGAGCCCGATCGCCGTGCGCATCAGGCTGACCAGCATCAAGGATGCCATGTACTCGCCGATCCTGAGCGGGCTAGCCATGAGATGGCCGAGATTGCGCGAATAGACTTCTTCGAAAAACGAAATCGCAAGTCCGATCTGCCCACGAAACAAGACGTCCCAAAGCATCACCGCGCCCAACAGAATTCCGCCCGCCTGGGCGAAGAAACTGGACTGGCGCATGACGAAGGTCTGGATAAAACCCCACATGATCATCTGGACGATCGGCCAGTAACACAGATCGAGAAAACGCGGCCAGGATCCCGCAATCAGGTACCAGTGCCGCAACAGGACTGCGCCGATCCGTCGTGGTGTACCCGAAGAGCTCATTCGGGAGCTTCCTTCGGGCCGAACCGGGCCACATCCAAAAACACATCCTCGAGGTTCGTGCGGCCATATTTCGCGATCAGCTCTTTCGGCGAGCCCGAATCGACAATCCGTCCACTGCGCATCATCAGCAGTGAATCGCACAGGCGTTCGACTTCCGGCATGTTGTGCGAAGCGATGAAGAAAGTTGCGTTCATTTCCGCCGCGTATCGGGCGAGAAAACTCCGCACCCAGTCGGCGGTATCGGGGTCCAGTGAAGCGGTTGGTTCGTCCAGCAGCACCAGCTCCGGACGGTTGATGAAGGCCTTTGCGAGCCCGGCGCGGGTGCGTTGGCCGGCCGAAAGTTGTCCCAGCGGCCGGTCGAGCAGGTCCGTCAAATCGAGCTCATGCGCCAGCTGCTGGATCTGTTCAGAGGCTTTGGTGATGCCGTAGAGGCGCGCGTATATCATCAGATTCTGGCGAATCGTCAGGCGGCGCGGCAGATCGGCATACGGACTTTGGAAATTCATTCGCGCGAGAACCGCTTTGGCATGCCGGGCGAAATCCTGGCCGAGAATACAAATGCGTCCGGCTGTCGGCCGGATCAGTCCCAGCAATATTGCAATAGTCGTCGTTTTCCCGGCGCCGTTGCCGCCCAGCAGAGCCGTGAACGAACCCCGTTTAACCTCGAAACTAATCGCATCGACGGCTGTAACGTCGCCATAGCGCTTTGTCAGCCCGTTAACCGAAATGGCCGTATCCATCTCAGGGCGAGCCGCGGCGCGTGCGCATTGGTCCTGTGTTGCCACGGCGTCCATTAAAACTGTCTCGCGGGGGTACCCTGCAGGATACGCAACCTGCACCCGTTCAGCCAGTCCGGAACGAATTTCATGGTCACGGGTTTTCGGCATCAGAGGAGGAGATAATGTCCTGCCGTATTGCGCTGGGAACCAGTCTGGTCGCGGGCCTGATCCTGCTTGCCGGCTGCAACCAAAACACTGCTTCAAATCAATCTCCCGGCGGTTCATCCGCGGTGGAGAATCAGGGCCTTTCTGAGTCGCCCCCGGGAAATACCGAGGTCGCTGGTACGAGCGGCGCGGCCGGCACTCTGTCGATGCCGACGCAGACTTTTGCCCAGAATGTCGCGATTGGCGACATGTATGAAGTCCAGTCCGGCCAGATCGCCGCGATGCGCTCGAAGTCCCCGGACATCCAGCAATACGCGCAACAAATGGTGGATGCGAGCACCCAGAATCTCAACGAGCTGAAGCGCCTGATGGCGAAAGAAGCGCCGGGCACGGAAGCTCCGGCCCAGCTCGATCAGACGCGCCAGGCGCTGCTCGATGATCTTCAGGCGGCCAACGACCAGCAATTCGATGCCCGCTACATTGCGCAACAGATCGATCAGCATAATCAGGCGCTGTTCCTGATGCGCACCTACATCAAATCCGGTGATGATGCCGGTCTCAAAGATTTCGCCCGTCAGGCAGTGCCGATCCTGACAATGCAGTTGACAGCCATCAATGCGATCGACCGTGCCCATCATGGTCACGAAGTCGCGGTGAATTCCGGAACCCCGCGGTCCCGGTAAGGAAACAGGCTGGCGCGATAGCCGTGCCCTCCCAGGTGACAAGCGCCTAGCCTGGCGAGCGCCCCCGGAGAATTCCGGGGGCGCTTTTTTCATGTTATCTCCGCCATTCAAAAAATTTTGGGCGGCTTTGAGATTCAAAAAAATCGCAAAATGCCGAAAATCTCTGTATGGGAACCGCGATGAGTTTGACCGGCGAATTGCCGGCCGCCGCAAGCCCGGCGCCGCCGTTGTTTCGCACCCGCGCGCCGATGCTCGGCCGCGGCCGTGTTCGGCTTGGCACGCTGAACAATCTTCGCTGGCTCGCGATTGTCGGCCAGACCATTGCGCTGCTCGGCGTTCGCATCGGCCTGAATTTCGATTTTCCCGTTGTGCTTGCCGCCTCGCCCATCATGGCCAGCGCATTGCTGAACGTGATGTTGTCTGTCGCCTATCCGTCGTCGAAACGGCTGAGTGCCGGAGAGGCCACGGCATTTCTGGCCTATGATATTGTTCAGCTTGCGGCACTTTTGTTCTTCACCGGCGGGATCGAGAATCCGTTCGCGCTGATGTTTCTGGCGCCGGTGGTGATTTCCGCCTCCACGCTCGACCTGTGGAACACGCTCGTTCTATGCGCGCTCGCTTTCCTGTCGGTGACCTTCCTCTGGCAGGCGCATTTGCCGTTGCCGTGGTCGCCGGTGGACGGTTTCGGCCTGCCTGCGCTCTACCAGTTGGGCATCTGGGTTTCGCTATTGCTCGGCGTCGGGTTCACTTCGATTTATGCCTGGCGTATCGCGCGCGAGGCGGCGCGCATGTCGGCAGCGCTCTCGGCAACCCAACTCGCCCTCGCACGCGAAAGGCGCCTCGGATCTTTGGGCGCGCTTGCCGCGGCAGCCGCTCATGAACTGGGAACTCCACTGGGGACAATTGCGGTTGTCGCGCATGAGCTTGAGCGCGACCTTTCGAATGATCCACATGCGGATGATTTCCGCTTGCTGCGCTCGGAAGCCGAGCGCTGCCGCGCCATTATTGCGAGGCTTGCACAACCGGAAGAAAGCGTGCTCGGCCAGGCCGAAAGGCTGCCGCTGGGCGCCCTGCTCGATGACATCGCAGCGCCTCATCGCGGTCTCGATGTCGCGATCTCGATCTCGGTTCAACCCGGCCCGATGCCGAAGATCTGGCGGCTGCCCGAAGTGCAACATGGGCTTGGCAACATTATTGAGAATGCGGCCGACTTTGCCACCGCCCAGGTTCGTCTGCTGGCAAGCTGGGATGCTCAGCGTCTCACTGTTGAGGTGATGGACGACGGGCCGGGCTTTTCTGCGGAGATTCTCGAACAGATTGGCGAGCCATATGTCACCTCGCGTATGGCCGGCCGCAGCGGCGCGGTGCGTGAACTCGATCCATCAGACGGAAAGCAGGACGGCCTCGGCCTGGGATTCTTCATCGCCAAGACCCTCATCGAATATACCGGGGGAACAGTCTCGGCGCGCAACCGGATGGGTGGCGGAGCTAGCGTTGTGGCGAGTTGGCCGCGCGGCGCAATTGACGGCGACGTACCACCAACCGAGGACATTCATATGTGAAGTTGCATTTTAATAATTGGACGTAACGCCTGCGCACGGTATAGGCAACGTGAAATCCGGCCACTGATGGACCATGGAGCAAGTTTCACTTCCCGAAGAAAAAAGCCTTCTGATTGTCGATGACGATCGGCCATTTCGCGAACGGCTGGTGCGCGCCATGGAGACGCGTGGCTTTGCTGTGAAAAGCGCCGAAACCGTCCGGGAAGGCGTCGCAATGGTCAATGATAGCCCGCCTGCATTTGCTGTCGTCGATCTGAAACTCGACGATGGAAATGGTCTCGATGTCGTGGAAAAGCTGCACGAGATGCGGCCGAATGCGCGCGTCGTTGTGCTGACTGGCTTTGGCAATATTGCGACGGCTGTCGCGGCAGTGAAATTCGGTGCGATCGATTATCTGTCAAAGCCCGCCGATGCCGATGACATTATGGGCGCGCTGCTCGCCCCGCCGGGCGCCAAACCGCAGCCGCCGGAGAATCCGATGTCCGCGGACCGTGTGCGTTGGGAGCACATCCAGCGGGTGTACGAACTGTGCGGACACAATGTCTCCGAGACGGCGCGGCGTCTGAATATGCATCGCCGTACGCTACAGCGGATTCTCGCCAAGCGCTCCCCGCGCTGAGCGCCGCGCGGCATAGGCAAAGTAGAGCCCGAAGCCGACGGCGAGCCACGCCCCGTAAGTCACGAGGGTCGCGACCGGAAGAAAATTCAGAAGCGCGGTACAGGACGCGATGCCGAGCAGCGGAATGAGAATTCCGCCGGGCGTGAGGAATGGACGAACGATGTCCGTGCGCCGCCGAAGCACAATGACTCCGGCACATACCAGCACGAATTCGGTGAGCGTTCCGGCATTGACGAGTTTTGCTGTCGCTGTCAGTGGCGCCACTCCGGCGAGCGTTGCCATGACCACGCCGCAGATGATGATGGCATTCACCGGCGTCTGATTGCGCGACTGAAGCGCGGAAAAAAACTTCGGCAGCAATCCGTCGCGCGCAATGGCAAATATGATCCGGGTGAGCGCGTAATAGATCATCAGCATGGTCGACGTCAGCCCGACGATCACCCCGGCTGCAACCAGCGCCGATCCCCAGTTGTAGCCGAGCCTGAACAGCGCGAAGGCGATCGGAGACGGCAGGTTCAACTCAGTGTATGGCGCAATTCCGGTCAAAGCACCGGCGACCAGGAAATAGATCAGTGTGCAGATCGCCAAAGAGCCAAGAACCGCGAGTGGAATATCCCGTTGCGGCCGGCGCGCCTCTTCCACTGCGAATGATACGGTTTGAAACCCGCGATAGGCGAAGAACACCACCGACGCCGCGGCGAGCACGCCGGCGGTCGAACCGTCCGGTTTTTGCGTGAACCAGCCATAGGGAAGGAATGGGTGCCAGAGCGCAGCCTGCAAATGGAAAGCCGCGACGGCGAGAAACACGGCCAGGGCACCGAGTTTTGTCATAACGATGTAGCGGTTCAGCCGGGCACTTTGCTTGACGCCGGCAAGCAGCGCCAGCATCAGCACCAGGATCACGACCACGGCGGGAAGATTGACGATCCCGCCGCTCGCCGGACCGCTCGCGATCGCCGGCGGCAATGGCATTCCCATCGCCTGAAGCGCGCTGGCGAAATAGCCCGACCAGCCATCTGCCACTGCGGCCAGAGCCGAGCCGAAGCAGAACACCAGATTCCATCCCGCGATCCAGGCCGGCAGCTCACCGAAAGCGGCATAAGCATAGCCATAGGCCGCGCCGCACCCGCCAATGCTGGCGGCAAGCTCCGCATAGGCAAATCCGACGAAGCCGCAGGCAATCGCCGCAACAACGAATGAGATGATCAGGGCCGGCCCGGCTTGCGTCGCCGCGGCGATTCCGGTCAGCACAAATATGCCTGTGCCGATCATGTTGCCAACGCCGATGAAGGTGAGATCGAAAGCCGACAGGCATGGCCGGAGCTGGTGGCGCTCGCCTGATGGCGGCAATTTACGCGCGAAGGGGGTCAAACAGGCCGGCCCTTGATCCTCGTCACTTGCTATCCATCAGCATGCTTTTTGTCGAGGGCACTGCTCCGCCCAGACGCGGATCGATTTCGACCGCCTCCCGGAGCGCGCGGGCTGTACCCTTGAAGCAGGTCTCGACAATGTGGTGGCTGTTTTCGCCATACAGATTCTCGATATGGAGGCAGATGCCGGCATTCTGCGCCAGCGCCTGAAACCATTCGCGGAACAACTCCGTGTCCATTTCGCCGAGCTTCGGGCGGGTGAATTCCACCTTCCAGATCAGATAGGGCCGATTCGACAGGTCTATGGCGACGCGGGTCAGCGTCTCGTCCATCGGCATCAGGCAGGAACCGAAACGCCGTACGCCGGAAAAATCGCCGAGCGCCCGGCGGATGGCTTGCCCGATGACAATGGCCGTGTCTTCAGTCGTGTGGTGGTAATCGACATGCAAATCGCCCTGCGCACGAACCGTCAGATCGATCGCGGAATGACGCGAAAAACTCTCCAGCATGTGATCGAGGAATCCGATGCCGGTCGCAATGTCGTAAACACCGGTTCCGTCAAGATCGAGCGCGACGTGAATTTCCGTCTCGCGGGTCTTTCGTTCAACTGTCGCCGTTCGCATCGATTGTGGAACCTTTAATCCGGTTGCCCGAGCTATATCTTATGAGGCTAGTGTCCCGATTTTGAAATTCGCTTTATCTCTATATCGGCATCGATGCGAATTTCAGAATCGAAAGGACACTAGCAAATTTTTGGTCCCAGTGTCGTTCCGGTTTCGAAGTTCGCAAATCGGGTTCTATATCGAAATCGTGCGAACTTCGAAACCACGACACTGGCTTAGTCGACGCCGCGCGAACCATCCGGAGCAACACAATGACCGAATCTGTGTGGCATGGCACCACCATACTTTCCGTGCGCAAGGCAGGGCAGGTGGTGATCGCGGGAGACGGCCAGGTCTCGCTCGGCAACACCGTGATCAAGGCCAACGCGAAGAAGGTGCGCCGGCTGGGCAAAGCCGATGTTATTGCCGGGTTTGCCGGCGCGACTGCCGACGCCTTTGCATTATTCGAGCGGCTCGAAGCGAAGCTGGAAACCTATCCCGGCAATCTTGCCCGCGCCTGCGTCGAACTCGCCAAGGACTGGCGCACCGATCGGTACCTGCGCAGGCTGGAAGCCATGATGGCGGTGGCAGACCGCAAATCCTCACTCGTGATCTCTGGAACCGGCGATGTTCTTGAACCGGAAGACGGGCTGATCGGTATTGGTTCGGGCGGCGCCTATGCGCTCGCGGCGGCACGTGCGCTGGCGGGCATGGATTTGTCCGCCGAAGACATCGCGCGCCGCGCCATGAAGATCGCCGCAGGAATTTGCGTATTCACCAACGAGAATATCACCCTCGAGAGTCTGACCACCGCATGAGCGCATTTTTCACCCCCCGCGAAATTGTCTCCGAACTGGATCGCTTCATCATCGGGCAGCACGACGCCAAGCGGGCGGTCGCAATCGCGTTGCGGAACCGCTGGCGCCGGCAACAGCTTGCCGAGGCCATGCGCGAGGAAGTCCTGCCCAAAAACATCCTGATGATCGGGCCTACCGGCGTCGGGAAAACCGAAATTTCCCGCCGGCTTGCGAAGCTGGCCCAGGCGCCTTTCCTGAAAGTGGAAGCGACAAAATTCACCGAGGTCGGCTACGTCGGCCGTGATGTCGAGCAGATCGTCCGTGACCTGGTTGAGGTCGGAATCGGATTGGTCCGCGCGGCGAAACGCCGTGATGTCGAAGCCCAGGCCGAAGCCAAGGCGGAAGAACGGGTCCTGACGGCGCTGGTGGGGAGCGCCGGCGCCGCAACAAAGGATGCCTTCCGCAAAAAACTGCGCGCCGGCGAACTCAACGACAAGGAGATCGAGATTGAGGTGCGCGATTCCGGCGGCATGCCGGCGCTCGAAATTCCCGGCATGCCGGGGGCGCAGATCGGCATGGTCAATCTCGGCGACATTTTCGGCAAAGCGCTGGGCGGGCGCACCAAAACCCGCCGCATGACGGTCGCGTCATCCCATGACCTGCTGGTCGCCGAAGAGGCCGATAAGCTGCTGGACAACGATTCGCTGATCCGGGACGCGATCGACAGTGTACAGAACAATGGCATCGTTTTCATAGATGAGATCGACAAGATCTGCGCCCGCGGGGAGATGCGTGGCGGCGCCGACGTCTCGCGCGAAGGCGTGCAGCGCGATCTGCTGCCATTGCTCGAAGGCACGACTGTCGCAACCAAACATGGCCCGGTGCGGACCGATCACATCCTTTTCATTGCATCGGGCGCATTCCACCTCGCCAAGCCGTCAGATCTGCTTCCGGAATTGCAAGGCCGCCTGCCGATCCGGGTCGAGTTGAAAGCGCTCACCCGCGATGACTTCCGGCGCATCCTGACCGAGCCCGAGGCCAGCCTGATCAAACAATACGTGGCGCTGATGGCAACGGAGAACGTGACATTGACGTTCGCCCCCGACGGCATCGATGCGATTGCGCAGATCGCCGCCGACGTGAATGCACGCGTTGAGAATATCGGCGCGCGCCGGTTGCAGACCATCATGGAACGCGTGCTGGACGAGATCAGCTTCACGGCGACTGACCGCCCGAACGAGACGCTCACGATTGACGGCGCCTATGTCCGGGCCCGTGTCGAAGACCTCGCCAAAGACCAGGATCTGTCGCGGTTCATTCTGTGAAATACCCTCGTTGGTTATGGTTGACCCTCAGGAATTTCCCTGCAAGAAGGTGGCGCGAGTTACGAGGGGTGGAAATGCAGCGTCCAAGCTATCTTTTTACCAGCGAATCCGTCAGCGAAGGCCATCCGGACAAGGTCTGCGACCGCATTTCCGATGAGGTGGTGGACACGTTCTTCCGAGTAGGCCCGCAGCATGGCTGGAATCCGAAGGATTTGCGTGTTGCCTGCGAGACGCTGGCGACCACCAATCGTGTGGTGATCGCGGGCGAAACCCGCGGACCAAAGGAGATCGATAGTGAACTCCTGATCGGTCTGGCCCGCGAAGCTATTCGTGACATTGGTTACGAGCAGGATGGCTTTCACTGGCAGCGCGCCAGGATCGAAGTGCTCCTGCACTCCCAGTCGCCGAATATCGCACAGGGAGTTGATGCGAAGGACAACAAGGACGAAGGCGCCGGCGACCAGGGCATCATGTTCGGTTATGCCTGCCGCGAAACCGACACTTTGATGCCCGCGCCCATTCAGTACAGCCACGCCATCCTCAAATTGATGGCCGAAGCACGCAAATCCGGACGTGAAAAGCAATTGGGACCGGACGCCAAATCGCAGGTGACGGTGCTGTACGACCATGGCAAGCCGATTGCGGTGCCGCAAATCGTGGTTTCGACCCAGCATCTCGACCCCAATCTTGAGTCGAAGCATGTGCGCGACATCGTCGAACCTTACGTCCGCCGCGCGCTGCCGGACGGCCTGATCAGCGATCGCACGGTCTGGCACGTGAATCCCACCGGCGCATTTGTGGTCGGGGGCCCGGATGGCGATTGCGGTCTCACCGGCCGCAAAATCATTGTCGACACCTATGGCGGCGCCGCGCCGCATGGCGGCGGCGCGTTTTCGGGGAAAGACCCTACCAAGGTTGACCGGTCGGCTGCCTATGCTGCACGCTATCTCGCCAAGAACGTCGTGGCGGCGGGTATTGCAGAGCGCTGCACCATCCAGATTGCGTATGCCATCGGCGTCTCGGATCCGCTTTCACTGTATGTCGACCTGCACGACAGCGGGCAGGTGAATCCGGTGAAGCTGGAGAAATTGCTGCCCGAACTGATGAGCCTGAAGCCGCGCGGCATTCGCGAACATCTGGCGTTGAACAAGCCGATCTATGCGCGCACTTCGGCCTATGGGCATTTCGGCCGGCTGCCCGATTCGAACGGCGGCTTTACCTGGGAGAAGACCGATCTCGTTGACGAACTCAGACGCGCCTTCTGAGTCTGTCCGCAGATACAAACATTACGGCCGGCGCAAGGGGCCGAAGCTCAGCGCACATCAGGCGGGCTTGCTGGAGCATCTGCTCCCGCGCCTGTTGTTGACGCCGCAAAGCGCCGGTAATCCGAAATCCTGTTTTGCGCCACTCGCACCGCGAGACGTCTGGCTTGAAATCGGATTTGGCGGCGGCGAGCATCTGGCCGCGCAGGCGCAGCGCAATCCCGGCATCGGGTTCATCGGCGTCGAACCCTATCTCGCCGGTACTGCGAAATTGCTGGCGAAAATTGCCGGGGGCGATGTTTCGAACATCCGTCTTTACCAAAGCGACGCGCGCGACATCATCGCGGCATTGCCCGACGCCAGCCTCGGTTGCGTGTTCATTCTGTTTCCCGACCCCTGGCCCAAGACACGCCACCACAAACGGCGATTGATCTGCGTCGAGTTTCTCGACAGCCTGGCGCACGTGATGCGTCCCGGAGCAGAGCTTCGCTTTGCCACTGATGATCGTGGTTATCTGGCGTGGACACTGGAGCGCTTGGCTTCTCATCCCGCGTTTCACTGGATGGCGAATTCGCCGGAGGATTGGCGCAACCGTCCGGATGATTGGCCGGAGACGCGTTACGAGGCAAAAGCCAAACGCGCCGGACGAATTTGCACCTATCTGCGGTTCCGTCGCCGCACGGCTTAGAACAACTTGGGATCAAAAAATCTCACGCGGAGCCACTTTGGCCAATTCGCCGGCGGCATCCCACGCGCGGAAATTACCTGCGGTAAATTCTGATTCGCGCGTGGGGCCCCGAAGCCGCACTTCTGTGTTCTCCCGGGTGTCCGTGAAATTTTGACCGCAGTGTTCTCTAACTTTGCTTCTTCAGCTCCTGGTACACTTCGATCACGAAGCGATCGGCGCTGGTGCCCGAACCGGCCGGAAGCAGTCCGCCCTCGACCTTTGAATCGTAATCGGCGGTCACTTTCGCGGCGAGAACGTCGTCGAGAGTCATGCCCATCGCAATCATCTGCTGGACGCGGTTCTGGACGGCCAGAATCATGTCGCGATAGGGCACAAGCGCATCACGCGAAATGATGGTGCCATGACCCGGCACGAGTTTGGTATCGGGGCGCGCCAGCCGCAAAGTTTGATCAAGAGCCTCGAGCATGCCTTTGAGCGAACCGCCATTGGCGATGTCGATGAAAGGATAACCGTAGTTGCGGTAGAAATCGCCGATCATGATCACATTGGCATTTTCAAACCGGACGATGGTATCCCCGCCGGTATGTGCTGCCCGCACCGGAATGAGATCGATGGTTTCTCCATCCATGTGAAGGATCACCGGGGCACCCATTCCATAGGTGACAACCGGAAGTCCCGCAGGATCGCGTGCCGGCGGTGGAGCCCCGTTTGCACCCGGCGGCGGATGCAGCATCTCATCGCGCAATTCTTCGCGGGCATAGATCACCGCGCCCGCTTTCGCGAGATTGGCATTGCCGCCGGTATGATCGATATGGATGTGCGAGTTGACGAGAATGCGGATCGGCGCCGGACTGATTTTTCGCACGGCGGCGAGCACCTTGTCGCCAAGCTGGGCGTATTGAGAATCGACCATCAATATGCCGTCGGGTCCGGCAAGCACGCCGATGCGGCCACCGGCGGCGTCCTGATGGTTGGGATCACCACCTGCTGATCCCGAGAGCAGATACAGATTGGGCGCGATTTTTTCGGTCTGGATTTCGATTTTGCTGAAATCGGTTCCGGCCGCCTGCGCCATCGCGGCAGATGGAATCAGCAATAATCCGATCAGAAGCGCCTTCCGGAAATCTGGTGCCATCGCGTTCCATCCCTCGGATTTCGCGCCAGCATAGTCTTCATTCCACGTCCGGAAAATCCTGTGCCGGTCAGACCGCTCCGGCCGCGGCAGCAACGACCGCCATTCCGTTGACAAATGCGTGGAGAACGAAAGTGAGGAGGGTCGAGCCGCTGCGCCATCTTAGCCAACCGAACAACAGGCCAAGGGCAAATATCTCGCCGATAAAGAACCACTCATATTGGCCGTGACTGAGGGCCCAGACCGCGGATGTGAGCGCAATCGCAGGCCAGGCGCCGATCGACGGCGCAAACCCGGCGAAAAAGAAGCCGCGGAACACGAGCTCTTCCTGCAATGGGCCGAGGAAGACGAAGGAGAACACCAAGAGAGGCAATAGACCCGCTGCCCGCGCACTGTTGAATGTGTCGGCGATGAATGCCGGACTTTGCTCTCCGAGTGCGGTGGCCGCCAGATTGGTGACGCCGAGAACGAATGCGAGGCCACCGGCCCCGACGGCGAGTTCGCGCCAGCTTGGCCATTTCAGCGCCAGATATTCCTGGATTGGCACCTTTGACAGTCGCACGATCCAGATCAGCAGCAAGATCACCAGCGGGGCGGAGAGCGCCAGCGACGTCGCGAGGAGTCCGCCGTTTGATATGGCATCGGCGAGTCTGATCGGGTTCTGCGGGTGCAGCGATCGCCAAACTGCCAGAAACCCCAGCGCACCGAGAGTCTGGAACAGTACTGCGGCAAGGGTAAGGGGAATGCCCCAGGCTACGGTTTTCCAGAATCCCCAGATCTGCGGTTGGGAATTGGCGGGATGAAGTTCCACGGATTCGGTGGTGATGGCTGTGCTCCGCAGGTCTGACGGTACTGTGACAGGAATTCGGTTAAAACGCCGGAAACGGCGAAGCGCACCAACCGCTCCTGGCTTGTATTCCTGGTGGCAAAAGCGTAAATTTCGCCCATTCCCGACAACACAACAGTAGTTGTGTGGCGATTGTAAGATCGCCGCTCCGGAAAGAATTTGGAGTTACACTGAGCAGTCCCGATTTCCTCGATGCGCTTCTTTCGCCTGCCGTTCAAGCGGCCGGTTATCGCCTCGTGCGCGTGCGCGTGATGGGCGGCAAACGGAAGACTCTGCAGGTGATGGCCGAACGGCCCGACGGCGGCATGGATGTCGATGATTGCGCCCAGCTTTCGCGCAAGTTGTCCGAGGTGCTCGAAGCTGCGGATCCGATAGCCGACGAATATGTGCTCGAGGTCTCATCGCCGGGTATCGACCGTCCGCTGACCGCAACCGGCGACTTTGAACGTTTTGCCGGGCACGAAGCGCGGATCGAGTTGAAACAGCCGATCGATGGGCGCCGGCGCTTCAAGGGCACCATAGCCGGCTTGCAAAATGGCCAGGTCGTGGTGGAAACGCAGGGCGAGCACGGGTCTGAACGCGTGTTGCTGCCGCTGTCCGGTATCGCTGAAGCCAAGCTGATCCTGACCGATCGCCTGATCCAGGAAAGTCTTAAAACAAGAGACGCAAGGCGCGTCGAACCAACCGTCCGGAATGATCCGGAGCCTTACAGGAGAGATTGACATGGCCATGGGAGTCGCCGCCAACAGGCTGGAATTGCTGCAAATTGCAGATGCCGTTGCGCGCGAAAAATCGATCGACAAGTCGGTCGTCATTCACGCCATGGAAGAAGCCATGCAGCGCGCGGCAAAATCCCGCTACGGCGCCGAGAATGAAATCCGGGTCGAAATCGATTCACGCACGGGAGAAACGCACATTTCGCGTTATCTGCATGTCGTGGAGGATGTCGAGAATGACAAAATCGAGATTTCGATCAACGATGCCCGCCGGCGCAATCCGGCGGCCCAGGTCGGCGACATCATCGCAGAAACACTGCCGCCCATCGAATTCTCGCGTATCGCCACGCAGGCCGCCAAACAGGTCATCGTTCAGAAGGTTCGCGATGCCGAGCGCGAGCGGCAATATGAAGAATACAAGGACCGGATCGGCGAAATCGTGCACGGCACGGTGAAGCGCGTTGAATTCGGTTCGGTGGTGGTGGATTTCGGCCGCGCCGAGGGCGTGGTGCGCCGCGATGAAATGATTCCGCGTGAAAGTTTCCGCAATGGCGATCGCATTCGTGCCTATATCTATGATGTCCGGCGTGAAGCCCGCGGGCCGCAGATTTTCCTTTCGCGCACGCATCCCCAATTCATGGCGCGGCTGTTTGCGCAGGAAGTGCCGGAAATCTATGACGGCATCATCGAAATCCGGGCGGTTGCGCGCGATCCCGGATCGCGGGCCAAAATCGCGGTCATTTCCAAGGACTCCTCGATCGATCCCGTGGGCGCCTGCGTGGGCATGCGCGGTGTCCGCGTGCAGGCCGTGGTGCAGGAACTGCAGGGTGAGCGCATCGACATCATCCCGTGGAATGCAGACCCCGCGACCTTCATCGTGAACGCACTGGCTCCCGCAGAAGTCAGCAAGGTTGTGCTCGATGAAGAAACCCGCAGGGTCGAGGTTGTTGTTCCCGACGATCAGCTATCGCTGGCGATCGGGCGACGTGGTCAGAACGTGCGACTCGCGTCACAGCTCACCGGCTGGCAAATCGATATCCTGACCGAGCAGGAAGAATCGGAGCGGCGGCAAAAAGAATTTGCCGAACGCACCCAGCTCTTCATGCAGACGCTGGATGTCGATGAGACGATCGCACAATTGCTGGCGTCGGAAGGGTTCGCCTCGGTGGAAGACGTCGCCTATGTGCCGCTGCAGGAACTCGCGGCAATCGAAGGCTTCGACGAAGACACCGCGCAGGAACTGCAGACGCGGGCGCTGACTCACATCGACGAGAAAAACGCGCAGTTCGAAGCGCAGCGGCGCGAACTCGGCGTCGAAGACGAGGTCGCCGAAATCGGCTCGCTGACGCCGGCGATGCTGGTCAGACTCGGCGAAAACAGCATCAAGACGCTCGAGGATCTGGCCGGCTGCGCCAGCGACGATCTGCTCGGTTATGTCGAGAACAAGGGGACCGAACGCGTCCGCGTGCCGGGCGCACTCGATGGGTTCGACCTCAGTGCGGACGACGTCAATTCGTTGATCATGGAGGCACGCGTAAAGGCGGGTTGGATCAAGGCCGAAGACCTCTTGCCGAAATCCGAGCCGGAAACGGAGCCGGCGAATAGCTGATGCAGGGCACCGGACGCCAGGATTCAGATTTGATGGGCGGATCGCGCGACAGGCGATGCATCGCAACGGGTGAAGTCTTGCCCGAAGCGCGGCTCGTGCGTTTCGTAATCGATCCTGAGGGAATCCTGGTGCCGGATATTGATGGACGACTGCCCGGCCGCGGCTATTGGATTTCGGCAGATGCGGAGTCGATACAGCGGGCGGCCACGCGGAACATGTTCGCCAAGGCCGCCAAACAGCCGGTGCGCGTTCCCGATGATGTCGTGACACGCACCGAATTCGGCATTGTGCAGCGGATGCTGGCCTATCTGGGCCTGGCACGACGCTCGGGCGGCCTCATCCTCGGCTTCGACCAGGTGGAGAAGCAAATCCGGAGTCCGGAACCGCCGCCTGTGATCATCGAGGCCCGGGAAGCCGCGGCGGATGGGCGACGGAAACTCCAGGCTGCAGCGACGGCGGCGGGCTATGTTCCCTTCGTCATCACCGCGTTTTCCAATGAGGAATTGAGCTTGTCCCTGGGGCGTGAGAATGTGGTACATGCTGCCGTAAAGCCGGGCCGAATCGCGGAACGGCTGATATTCGAAGCAGCGCGCCTGCAGGGTTTCCGCCGGCTTGATCCTTGGCTTTGGAAAGGGTTTTCAGGCGCGTGAGCGCGCGGCCGGGAATGCCCGGCGACCGATTTATGGAGTGTGTGAAAGGATTGCATGAGCGAGACGGATGACAGTGGCGCACGGTCGCGCGGGACAGGCAGCAAAACCCTGTCGCTGAAGCGAACCGAAACATCGACGGTGCGTCAGAGCTTCAGCCACGGCCGCAGCAAGGCGGTGGTGGTGGAGAAGAAGCGCACACGCGTGGCTCCGTCCGGCAAGATCACAGGCGAGCCGGAAAAGGGCGGCAAGCACGCTGCCGAAGAGGTGTTGCATCCCACCGTCGAGGCTCGCGAGGAACCGCGTCGTGCCGCAGCAGGCCGCGGCGGAGTCGTGCTCAGGGAACTGACTGAGGACGAGAAAGAAGCGCGTCTGCGCGCGCTTACCGACGCAAAATTCGCGGAAGAAGAAGCTCGTAAGCGCGCCGAAGTGGACGCCGCGCGCCGTGCGCAGGAAGACGAGCGCATGCGGCGCGAGCGCGACGCGGCCGAAAAACGCAAGGCCGAAGAGGAAGCGCGCAAACACGCCGAGGACGAAGCGCGCCGCCGTGCGGAACAGGAAGCCGCGCGCCGGATGAAGGAAAAGGAAGCCGAGACGGCGGCGGCAGCGCCCGTCGGCGCTACGACGGCCGCGCAGCCGGCTCAGCCGGCACCGGCGGTAAAACGCGGCCGTGAACTGGCCGAAGATGAAGAAGAGGCCACGACGAAAAAGGGTGGCAAGACACCCGCCAAAGCCCCCGCCGCACGCAAAGCCACTCCGGGTGGCCGCAGAGCCGGGAAGCTGACGATCACCCGCGCTCTGTCCGAAGACGATGACCGCAGACGCTCGGACGCGTCCTTCCGGCGGCAACTGAACCGCGCGCATCGGCAACAGCAGGCTGCTCCGCCGGCAGGCCCGCGCGAAGTCATCATTCCGGAAACCATTACAGTTGCAGAACTTGCAAACCGCATGGCGCGCCGGGGCGTCGATGTCATCAAGGTGTTGATGAAGAGCGGCATGATGGCAACGACCAACGACACTATCGATGCCGATACGGCAGAATTGGTCGCGACCGAACTGGGCCATTCGGTCAAACGCGTTGCCGAGTCCGATGTTCTCGAAGGCTTGCGCGGCGGCACCGATCAGCCGGAGGAGCTCAGTTCGCGGCCGCCGATCGTCACCGTGATGGGCCATGTCGACCACGGCAAGACCTCGCTGCTGGATGCATTGCGCAAGACCGACGTCGCCGCAGGCGAAGCCGGTGGTATCACCCAGCATATCGGCGCCTATCAGGTGCAATTGCAGTCCGGTGCGAAGATCACGTTCCTCGATACGCCGGGCCATGCGGCGTTCACCGCGATGCGCGCGCGCGGCGCCAAAGTCACGGATATCGTGGTTCTGGTGGTCGCCGCGGATGACGGCGTAATGCCGCAAACCGTCGAGGCCATCTCGCACGCGAAAGCGGCGAAAGTTCCGATTATTGTCGCGATCAACAAGATCGACAAAGGCGACGCCAATCCGATGCGCGTCAAGAACGAGTTGTTGCAGCACGAAATCCAGGTGGAAGACCTCGGCGGCGATGTGCTTGCGATCGAAGTTTCGGCGACCAAGGGAATTGGCCTTGAGAAACTGGAAGAAGCCATCCTGCTGCAATCAGAAGTGCTCGACCTGAAGGCCAATCCAGAGCGGCCTGCCGATGGCGCGGTGGTAGAAGCCAAGCTCGACAAAGGCCGCGGTCCGGTGGCCACAGTTCTGGTGCAGCGTGGCACGCTGCACCAAGGCGATATCATCGTCGCGGGCGCCGAATGGGGACGCGTGCGCGCACTTGTCAATGACCGTGGCGAGACGCTGGCGGAAGCCGGGCCTTCGGTTCCTGTCGAGGTGCTTGGGCTTTCGGCTGCGCCCGAAGCGGGCGACGAATTCGTCGTTGTGGAATCGGAAGGGCGCGCCCGTGAAGTCACCGAATATCGCGAGCGCAAGCGCCGCGAGAGCCGTCAGGCAACGACCAGCCGGCAATCGCTGGACCAACTGCTGAAGAGCCGGAAAGAAGGCGAAAAGAAACTGCTTCCGATGGTGGTCAAATCCGATGTTCAGGGATCACTGGAAGCCATTGACGGAGCCCTGAGCAAGCTCGGTACCCATGAAGTCGCTGCGCAGATTCTGCATGGCGGCGTCGGCGGTATCACCGAGTCCGATGTCATCCTTGCGCATGCGTCGGGCGCCGTGATCATCGGGTTCAATGTCAGGGCGAACGCGCAAGCCCGCGAACGCGCCCGTCGTGAAGGCGTCGAAATCCGCTATTACAACATTATCTACAATGTCATCGATGATGTCCGTTCGGCCCTGTCCGGCATGCTGGTGCCGGAAACGCGCGAGCGCTTCCTCGGCAATGCGGAAATCCTCGAGGTGTTCAACATCTCGAAGGTCGGCAAGGTTGCCGGCTGCCGCGTCACCGAAGGGCTGGTGCGCCGTGGCGCGAAAGTCCGGCTGGTCCGCGACGACGTGGTGATCCACGAAGGCGATCTCTCGACATTGAAGCGCTTCAAGGATGAAGTGCGCGAGGTGCAGGCCGGGCAGGAATGCGGCATGGCCTTTGCGAATTACCATGACATCCAGAAGGGCGACACTATCGAGTGTTATGAAGTGGAGACGATTCGGCGCACGCTGTGATGTGCGCCGGGTTCGATTTTCATGTCTCGGCATCGCAACCGGTCAGCAACCCAAATGGGTCCCTCGCAGCGGCAATTGCGGGTTGGCGAAATGCTGCGCCACGCGCTGTCGGATATACTCCGCGGCACGGATATCCGTGATCCGGATCTCGCCGGCGTATCGGTGACTGTGACCCAGGTGAAGCCTTCACCGGATATGCGGCATGCAACGGTTTTCGTCGAACCCCTCGGCGGCCTCAATGCTCCCGCGGTGCTTGCAGCGCTCAATCGTCATCGTGGTTTCCTGCGTGGCGAACTGGGACGAGCCATCAAGCTGAAATTCACCCCCGAATTGCGGTTCATCGAGGATACTTCCTTCGCGGAAGCCGAACGCATCGAAACCATCCTGCATTCGGACAAAGTCGCGCGCGATATCAACCTTGGCGGCGAAGCGCCCGAGGATGACGATGGCCCGCAGGCATAAGGCTTCGACCGTCCACGGCTGGGTCGTTCTGGACAAGCCGAAGGGAATGACCTCAACCCAGGCTGTGGCACGGGTTCGGGGATTGTTCGATGCCGCCAAAGCGGGGCATGCCGGAACACTGGATCCGCTGGCGACGGGCGTGCTCGCGGTTGCACTGGGCGAAGCCACCAAGACGATTCCGTTCGCCGTCGATGGTGACAAGAAATATCGCTTCGTTGCGCGCTGGGGCGAGGCACGCGATACCGACGACGCCGACGGCAAAGCTACGGCATGGTCCGACCGCCGGCCGACGCGCGACCAAATCCTTGCCGCTCTTCCGAAATTCATCGGCGAGATCATGCAGGTCCCGCCGGCCTATTCGGCAATCAAAGTGGCGGGCGAACGGGCCTATGATCTCGCCCGGGGCGGTGAGATGCCGACGCTGGCCGCGCGCCCTATCACGATCCATGATGCGCGCCTGACGGAAATGCCCGACCCCGACCATGCGGTTTTTGAGGTCGAATGCGGCAAGGGTTCGTATATTCGCGCCTGGGTCCGCGACCTTGCACAGGCGCTTGGCACGTACGGCCATGTCACTGAATTGCGCCGGTTGAAAGCCGGCCCGTTTTCGCTTTCGGCCGCGATTTCGCTGGAATCGCTGGAGGGTTTCCGCCATAGTCCGGCCGCCTTGGAGTATTTAAGGCCCATTGCGACCGCGCTGGACGGCATCCCGGCGTTGGCCGTAACGGATCCGGATTCGGTTCGCCTCCGGAGCGGCAATGCCATCGTGATCCGCGCTCCACTGTTCGCGCGATTGATCGAACAACAGGCCGCCAGCGAACCGGGACGGCAAATCGACGGCCAGACCGTTTACCTCGCGACCGCCAAAGGCGAGCCCGTTGCGCTCGCTGAAATCGCCGAGGGCGAACTTCGGCCGTTCCGGGTGTTCAATTTCGGCGCGGGTCTGTAACGGCCGGCCATAACGCAGGATGTAGAAGATGTCCGTGACCGCTGAGCGGAAAAAAGAAGTCATGGCCGAGTATGCGACCTCGGAGGGCGATACCGGCTCACCTGAGGTTCAGATTGCAGTGCTGTCGGAGCGTATCGCCAACCTGACAGAGCACTTCAAGACGCACACCAAGGACAATCACTCCCGCCGGGGATTGATCAAACTGGTGTCGCAGCGGCGTCGTCTTCTCGATTATGTCAAATCGAAAGACAAGGCTCGCTACGATTCGCTGATCCAGCGCCTGGGTTTGCGCCGCTGAACGGCGGTCACCTTCGGGTGGGAATTTCCTGCAACGCAACGGCAACACGCAGGATGCGCATCCGTGCATATCCATCATCGGTTCGGATGAACCGAATTCCGCGCAAAATGCGCGTCAACACACCGGCTTTTTGTTTTCATCAAGCAGGCAAGGTCCGCGGCAATCCGGCCGCGGCAGAAAAGGAAGCAAGCAATGTTCAATACTATTCGCGAGGAGATCGAGTGGGGCGGGCGCAAGCTCGTACTTGAAACGGGAAAGATCGCGCGCCAGGCAGATGGCGCAGTCATGGCCACTTATGGCGAGACGGTCGTTCTCGCGACAGCGGTCGGCGAGACAGAACCGAAACCGGGAATCGATTTCTTTCCGCTCACCGTCAATTATCAGGAAAAATTCTACGCTTCGGGCAAAATCCCCGGCGGTTATTTCAAACGCGAAGGCCGGCCGACAGAACGCGAAACACTGGTTTCGCGATTGATCGACCGCCCCATCCGGCCGCTCTTCGTTCCCGGCTATCGCAACGAAACGCAGGTCGTCGTCACGGTTCTCAGCCACGACCTTGAGAACGAACCCGACGTCGTTGCCATGGTCGCGGCATCGGCGGCGCTGACGCTTTCGGGAATTCCGTTCATGGGCCCGATCGGTGCAGCGCGCGTCGGCTATATCGCCGGCGAATACAAACTGAATCCGCAGATCGACGAGATGACCAATTCCGAGCTCGAACTCGTGGTCGCCGGCACTGCGGACGCCGTGCTGATGGTGGAATCCGAAGCCAAAGAGCTGACCGAAGAGGTGATGCTGGGCGCGGTGATGTTCGGCCACCGTGAGATGCAGGCGGTCATCAACGGCATTATCCGGCTTGCCGAACGCGCCGCGAAAGAGCCGCGCGACGTGCACACGGCCGAGTATGCCGCGGAAAGCGAAACGCTGGCCCGGCACGCCGAGGAACAGTTGAAGTCTGCCTATCAGATTCCGGAAAAGGCAAAGCGCCATGATCGCATCGACGCGATCAAGGCCGACGCCGAAGCTGCTTTGACCGGCGAGGAAGCCGGAAAGATCGACCCGGCACTGATGGGCAAGCTGTTCAAGTCGCTGGAAAGCCGTGTCATGCGCAGCTCGGTGATCGAGACCGGCCGCCGGATTGACGGACGCGATCTCAAAACCGTCCGGCCGATCACGTCGCAGGTGGGAATCCTGCCGCGCGCGCATGGCAGCGCATTGTTCACCCGCGGCGAAACCCAGGCTCTCGTCATTACGACGCTTGGCACCGGCGAAGACGAGCAGTTCGTCGATTCTCTGGAGGGCACCTACAAGCAGCACTTCATGCTGCACTACAATTTCCCGCCCTATTCCGTCGGTGAAGTCGGCCGCATGACCGGCGCCGGACGGCGCGAGATCGGCCATGGCAAGCTCGCCTGGCGGGCGATCAACCCGCTGCTGCCGGATAAAACGGTGTTTCCGTATACCATCCGGGTGGTCTCGGAGATCACCGAATCCAACGGATCGTCCTCCATGGCGACGGTATGCGGCTCATCTCTGGCATTGATGGATGCCGGCGTTCCGCTGAAACGTCCGGTGGCCGGGATTGCGATGGGTTTGATCCTCGAAGGCCAGAAATACGCGGTGCTTTCCGACATTCTC
>CAYUQO010000021.1:8506-69923 GCA_964446945.1 uncultured Bordetella sp. | reverse complement strand
GGATCGCGCGATCGAATTCGCCTGGGAACTGGTCACCAAAGATTTCGGACTTTCGAAGGACCGGCTTCTGGTCACGGTCTATGCCGAGGATGACGATGCCTTTCGGCTGTGGTCGAAAATCGCGGGCTTGCCGGATTCAAGGATCATCCGCATTCCGACCTCCGACAATTTCTGGTCCATGGGCGAGACCGGCCCCTGCGGCCCCTGCTCGGAAATTTTCTACGACCATGGCGAACATATTCCGGGCGGACCGCCGGGTTCGGCCGGAGAGGACGGCGACCGCTTCATTGAAATCTGGAATCTGGTGTTCATGCAGTATGAGCAGCGGACGAAAGAGATACGCGAACCGCTGCCGCGCCCGTCGATCGACACCGGCATGGGTCTCGAACGCATTGCTGCGGTCATGCAGGGCGTGCATGACAATTACGATATCGATCTGTTCCGGCACCTGATCGCGGCCTCGGCCGAGGAATCCGGAACGGCGGTGGCCGGGCCGCACGCAGTCAGCCACCGCGTGATTGCCGACCATTTGCGGTCGTCATCATTCCTGATCGCCGACGGCGTGCTGCCGTCGAACGAAGGCCGCGGCTATGTACTGCGGCGGATCATGCGGCGCGCGATGCGCCACGCCCATATGCTGGGCGCGAAGGATCCGCTGATGTACCGGCTGGTTCCGGTGCTCGTCGCCGAAATGGGCGAAGCCTATGGCGAACTCAAGCGCGCCGAAGCGCTGATCACCGAAACGTTGAAACTCGAAGAGACGCGTTTCCGCGAGACTCTGGCGCGCGGCCTGAAACTGCTCGACGAAGCGACTGCGTCGATGAAACCGGGCGACACGCTCTCCGGCGATGTCGCATTCCGGCTGTACGACACCTACGGCTTTCCGCGCGATCTCACCGAAGACGCCCTGCGCGAACGCGGCATGAGTCTGGATCAGACGGCGTTCGATGCCGCGATGGCGCGACAGCGCGCGGAAGCCCGCAAAGCGTGGTCAGGTTCGGGTGAAGCCGCAACCGAACAATCCTGGTTCGCATTGCGCGAAGAACTCGGCCCGACGGAATTTCTCGGCTACGGCACGGAAGCCGCCGAAGGTGCGATCACCGCGATGCTGAAAGATGGCAATCGCGTCGAAACCGCGTCGGCCGGTGAAACGGTCCGCCTCATCACCAATCAGACTCCGTTTTACGGCGAAGGCGGCGGTCAGGTCGGCGACACCGGCGCAGTATTTTCCGGGCGCGGCGCAGAAGGCACCGTCATCGACACCGAGAAAAAGCTCGGCAACCTCTATATCCATGTCGTCGAAATCACCCGCGGAGAATTCAGGGTGGGCGACGCCGTGGACCTGCGCGTCGACAGCGAACGCCGCCGCGCAACGCGCGCCAATCATTCCGCGACGCATTTGCTGCATGCTGCCTTGAAACATGTTCTCGGGCCGCATGTCGCGCAAAAGGGTTCGCTGGTTTCTCCCGACCGGTTGCGCTTCGATTTCTCGCAACCGCGCGCCATGACGCTCGACGAAGTCAAACGCGTTGAGGACGAAGTCAATCAGGTGATCCGGCAAAACAACGACGTATCAACGCGCCTAATGCCGACATCGAAAGCGATTGAATCGGGCGCCGTGGCGATGTTCGGCGAAAAATACGGCGATGAGGTGCGCGTGCTGGCGATGGGCAGCGATCTCGAATCCGGCGCCCATCCTTATTCCGTCGAACTCTGCGGTGGCACGCATGTTCGGCGATTGGGCGATATTGGTTTGTTCACCATCCTCTCGGAATCAGCTGTCGCCGCGGGCGTCCGGCGTATCGAAGCGCTCACTTCGGAAGGCGCGCGGCGCTATCTCCAAGCGCAGAGGGAAGCCGCACAGGCGGCCGCGGCTGTGCTGAAAACCGGTCCGGCAGAACTGCCGGCACGTATCACCGCTCTCGTCGAAGAACGGCGCAAACTCGAACGCGAGCTCGCCGATGCGAAGAAAGCTCTCGCGCTTGGTGGCGGCGCCAAGAGCGAATCCGCTCCGCACAAGGAAATCGCCGGCGTCAAAGCCGTGTTGCGCGCGGTCGAGAATGTGTCGCCCAAGGATCTCAAATCGCTGGCCGATGACGCAAAGGCGCGGCTGGGCTCGGGCGTCGTCGCCTTTGTGACGGTGGCCGACGGCAAGGCCTCACTCGTGGTGGGCGTCACTCCCGACCTGACCGCGCGGATCAGCGCCGTCGATCTTGTGCGCGTGGGCGCGGAAGCGCTTGGCGGCAAGGGCGGCGGTGGACGTCCCGACATGGCGCAGGCGGGTGGGCCGGACACCGGGAAAACCACCGAGGCGCTCGCCGCCATCGAACAGCGCCTCGCGGCGGTCAAAGCCGCTTAAACAAAATTCTCACGCGGAGCCGCGGAGATATCGGAGTCTCCGCGTCCTCCGCGTCTCCGCGTGAGATTTGATTATCCCATGGCCTTCTGAAGATTCGCGTCGACCTTGTCGAGGAAAGCCTCGGTCGAAAGCCATTTCTGGGTCGGACTGATCAGAATCGCGAGGTCCTTGGTCATGGAGCCCGATTCGACCGTCTCGACACAGACTTTCTCCAGCGTGGTGGCGAACCGCGCCAGTTGCGCATTGCTGTCGAGCTTGGCGCGATGCGAAAGGCCGCGCGTCCAGGCGAAGATCGACGCAATCGAATTGGTCGAAGTCTCCTGGCCCTTCTGATGCTGCCGGTAATGCCGCGTGACCGTGCCGTGTGCGGCTTCCGACTCCACGGTCCTGCCGTCGGGCGACATCAACACGCTGGTCATCAATCCGAGCGAGCCGAAACCCTGCGCCACGGTGTCGGACTGCACATCGCCGTCGTAGTTCTTGCACGCCCAGACATAACCGCCGGACCATTTCAGCGCCGCGGCGACCATGTCGTCGATCAGGCGGTGTTCGTACGTCAACCCGGCCGATTTGAATGCGCCGGCGAATTCCTCGTTGAACACCTTCTCGAACAGGTCCTTGAACCTTCCGTCATAGGCTTTGACGATCGTGTTCTTGGTCGAGAGATAGAGCGGATATTTGCGCGCCAGAGCGTAGTTCATCGACGCGCGGGCAAAGTCGATGATCGACTGATCCAGATTGTACATCGTCATGCAGACGCCGCCGCCGGGGAAATCGAACACTTCGCGCTCGATCTTCTTCCCGTCTTTCCCGGTCCAGGTCACCGTCAGTTTCCCGGCCGACGGAACCACGAAATCGGTGGCGCGATACTGGTCGCCATAGGCATGGCGCCCGATCACGATCGGCTGGGTCCAGCCCGGCACCAGGCGCGGAACGTTCTTGCAGATGATCGGCTCACGGAAGATCGTGCCACCCAGGATATTGCGGATGGTCCCGTTGGGCGACTTCCACATCTGCTTGAGATTGAATTCGCGGACGCGCGCTTCGTCGGGCGTGATGGTGGCGCATTTGACCCCCACTCCATGACGCCGGATGGCTTCCGCCGCTTCGATCGTGATCTGGTCGTCGGTCTCGTCGCGCTTTTCGATCCCGAGATCGTAATATTCCAGCGTGACATCGAGATAGGGCAGGATCAGCTT
The DNA here is from genome assembly GCA_964446945.1 of uncultured Bordetella sp. Taxonomy (GTDB): domain Bacteria; phylum Pseudomonadota; class Alphaproteobacteria; order Micropepsales; family Micropepsaceae; genus CAIYRG01. The sequence goes on along the minus strand of CAYUQO010000021.1, from coordinate 66,365 downwards.
TTTCTTGATGAGATCCCAGATCACGCGGGTCATTTCATCGCCGTCGAGTTCGACAACGGGATTCGCGACCTTGATTTTCGCCATGAAAGATTTCCTTGAAGAGGGGAGGCGCGGTCTATTAGCGATTGAACCCCCGCGCGTCAAAGGACGCATTGCCGCCGTCTGATGAAAAGCCATGAAGAAATTTATTCCGCCCGCGATCATCCTTTCCGCGCCGCAACTCGGCGAAAATATCGGCGCCTGCGCGCGGGCGATGGCGAATTTCGGGCTCGGCGATCTGCGCATCGTCAACCCGCGCGACGGCTGGCCCAACCCCAAAGCCGATGCCATGGCGGCCCAGGCGCTTCCAGTGATCAGCTCCGCCCGCATCTATGGCAGCGTCGAAGCGGCGATCGGTGAATTGCAGCTTGTCCTGGCTACAACTGCCCGTGACCGCAGTATGGCAAAGCCCGTGCTGACCCCGGCTGAAGCCGCGCGCCGCCTGCGCGAAGCCGCCGGCAACGGGATCGCTTCGGCGATACTGTTCGGCAATGAGCGCGCCGGGTTGACCAATGACGAGGTCGCACTGGCCGATTGCGTCATCACCATCCCGACCGCGCCCGGATTTTCGTCGCTCAATCTCGGCCAATCGGTACTTCTGATCGGCTATGAATGGTTTAAAGCCGGTGACTTAACCCCCGCTGAATCGATCGAGCATGGTCCGGCACAGCCAGCCCCTCGCGAAGAGCTGATCCGGCTGTTCGAGCATCTCGAGGGGGAACTCGAAAAAGGCGGGTTTCTCTACCCGCCGGGAAATCGGGCTGGAATGGTGCGGAATTTGCGCAATATCCTGCACCGGGCGCGGCTTACCGACCAGGAAGTGCGCACGCTGCGGGGCGCCATTGTCGCCCTGACCAAGGGGAAAAACCGGCGGAATCGGCCCAAAACGGGCTGATCTCCGGTTTGACAGGGCGGGGCGCATGACTATATTGCGCGCCTTTCGGGCGGGACGGGACCGCCGCGGGCCACCACCTCAAGAAGATTGGTAAATGACGAAGCGTACGACTTCAAAATACAAGCTCGACCGCCGCATGGGCGAGAATATCTGGGGCCGCAACAAGAGCCCGATCAGCCGCCGCGCCTACGGCCCCGGCCAGCACGGCCAGAGGAAATCCCGCAAACTCTCCGATTATGGCACCCAGCTTCACGCCAAGCAGAAGCTCAAGGGCTATTACGGCAATATCACGGAGCGGCAGTTCCGGCGCTATTACGAAGAAGCATCGCGCAAGACCGGCGATACCGGCGAACAGATGATCGGATTGCTGGAACGGCGGCTGGATGCCGTGGTGTTCCGCTGCAAATTCGCGCCGACTCCGTTCTCCGCCCGCCAGCTCGTCAGCCATGGCCATGTGACCGTGAACGGCCGCCGCATCACCATCCCATCCTACAAGGTGAAGGAAGGCGACACGATCGAATTGCGCAGCAAGGCGAAAGACCTGGCGCTGGTCCTGGAATCGGTCAAAAGCAGCGAGCGCGATGTGCCGGATTATATCGAGGCCGACCACAACAAGATGAGCGCGAAATTCCTGCGCACGCCGAAACTGGCCGATGTGCCATATGCGGTGCAGATGCAGCCGAGCCTCGTGGTGGAATTCTACTCCCGCTGATCTTTGGACTACGTCCTCTACGGGATGAGGCGGTCGGGCAGTTGCTCGGCCGAGTGTGCGCTTGCCGAAGCCGGCGCCGAATATGAGACGATCAATGTGGATTTGCGCGCCAATGCGCAACTCGGCGCAGATCATGCGGCGGTCAATCCGGCCCGGAAAATTCCCGCATTGCGTCTGCTCGATGGCGAAATCGTCACTGAATCTGCGGCCATTGTTCTAACCATCGCGGACCGGCACCCGGATGCCGGGCTGCTGCCGCCGGCCGGATCGGATGCCCGTGCACAGTGTTTCGCTGGATCGCGTTCTGCGCCTGGGAAATCTACCCGGTGGTGGAAATTGCTGATTACCCGGAACGCTTCTGTCCCGCCGGAGAGCAGGCCGAAGCGCTGCGGAAGAAGACCAGCGAGCGGCTGCGCGACCGCGCGCTGATCATCGAGCGGCCGATTGCCGGCGATCGGTGGCTGCTCAAGCAAGCTTTTTCGGCCGCCGATCTTTACGCAGCCAATCTCACGCGCTGGAGCACAGGCGTCGAATGGCGCGCGGCGAACTGCCCAAAACTGGAAAGAGTGGTTGAGGCGATTGCGTCACGCCCCAAAGCCGGCGCGGTCTGGCGCCGGCATTTTGGTTAAGCGGTTTCGAGCGGAATTCCGTGTTCTTTGAAGAATCCCTCGAGCTCACCCTGCTCGAACATCTCCTTGACGATGTCGCAGCCGCCGACGAATTCGCCCTTCACATAAAGCTGCGGAATCGTCGGCCAGTTGGAGAATTCCTTAATTCCCTGGCGGATTTCGGGATCCTTCAGCACGTCCACCGAACTGAACTTCACGCCCAGTTCCGACAGCACCTGAACCACGGCAGCGGAAAAGCCGCATTGCGGGAACACCGGCGTGCCCTTCATGAACAGCAGCACATCGTTGTCCGAAACGGCTTTGGCAATGCGGTCGTGAACGGGATTGGAGCTCATTCAGGAATTCCTTTAGCGCATGCCTGAGTTAAGGTCGCCCCGTCATTGCGTCAATGGCCCAGTCTGGACCAGCCCCCCACCCCGCGAATTTTCTAAACCAAAAATTCGCGTGCCTCCCCGCCAGGGGGAGGCGAATTCTTAGTCCTTGACCGAGGTTTGCAGCGACAGTGCGTGCAATTGGCCGCCCATCCGCCCCGACAGGGCGTCGTAAACCATCTTGTGCTGCTGGACGCGGGATTTTCCCCGGAATGAGCTGGAAACGACCATCGCGGCATAGTGATCACCATCACCGGCGAGATCGGTGATCGTCACCTCCGCATCGGGCAGTGCCGCGCGAATGGCATTTTCGATTTCCCGGGCTGACATCGCCATGACAAACTACTCCTGAACCACACTCACACGGCAGTTTAGCGCAGCCCCTGGCGCCGGTGAAAGCAGGTTACGAAGCGGCCAATCCTGCCTGACTTGTGGCATCGCCGGCCATGTATGACGGCAGCCATGATTCGTGCACCAAGCGCATGCCGGTGACGGGAATCGACAGCAGTCCGGGAATGATCAGCCGGTCGCCGTCGCATTTTCCGATCCGGATCGCCGGAACGCCTTGAGCCGCCGCATCGGAACGAATTGCATCGGCAGCTTCAGGAGCCGCAGCAACAACATAGCGCGCCTGATCTTCGCCAAACAGAAATGGAGGAGCGCGATCCGGAAGCGTCAGCGCTGCGCCGAGCCCGCCCGCCATTGCCATCTCCGCGATCGCGATCAACAACCCGCCATCCGAAATATCGTGAACCGTATCTGTGCGCCCGGCGCCAATCAGTGCACGAACAAAATCGCCGTTGCGCTTTTCGGCGGCCAGATCGACCGGGGGCGGCGCGCCCGCTTCACGCCCCTCGATTTCCCGCAGATAAAGCGACTGGCCGAGTTCGCCGCGCGTTTCTCCGATCAGGATCAGGACATCGCCCGGGCGTTTTAATCCAATGCTCGCCTCCCGCGATACATCATCCAGCAATCCAACCCCGCCGATGGCAGGCGTGGGCAGGATCGGCTCGCCTTCCGTCTCGTTGTAAAGCGAGCAATTTCCCGACACGACGGGAAATGACAATGCGCGGCAGGCTTCGGCAATTCCGTCGATGCAGCGGACAATTTCGCCCATGGTTTCGGGCCGTTCCGGATTTCCGAAATTCAGGTTGTCGGTCACGGCGACAGGCGTTGCACCCACCGCGGTGAGATTCCGCCAGGCTTCGGCGACCGCCTGTTTTGCGCCCTCAAACGGATCGGCGCGGCAATAGCGGGGCGTCACATCGGTCGTGATGGCAAGCGCCTTCTTCGTTCCGTGCACGCGTACGACCGCGGCATCTCCGCCCGGCGGCTGCACGGTGTCCGTCATCACCGAATAATCATATTGCTCCCAGATCCAGCGGCGCGAACACAGGTCGGGACAGGCCAGCAGTTTCAGCAGGCTTTCCGCAATATCCCGTCCGGGATTGAATTCAATCGGCGCCTGCGCCTGAGATGATTTGGGTGTGTATGGCCGCTGATACACGGGTGCTTCATCGGACAGCGCATTGACCGGAATATCGGCGACCACCCCACCCTTGTGCCGGACGATCATCCGGCCCGTATCGGTTGTTTTGCCGATCACCGCGAAGTCGAGTTCCCATTTGCGAAAAATCGCTTCTGCCACGTTCTCACGGCCCGGCTTCAGCACCATCAGCATGCGTTCCTGCGATTCCGATAGCATCATCTCATATGCGGTCATCTCGCTTTCGCGCTGCGGAACGCGATCAAGGTCGAGATCGATTCCGGTCCCGCCCTTGCCGGCCATTTCGGCCGAAGAGGAAGTGAGGCCGGCAGCGCCCATATCCTGAATCGCAATGATGGCATCGGTCGCCATCAATTCGAGGCAGGCTTCGAGCAGCAATTTCTCCGTGAACGGATCGCCGACCTGGACGGTCGGGCGTTTCTCCTCGGAGTCCTCGCTGAACTCGGCCGAGGCCATGGTGGCGCCGTGAATCCCGTCGCGCCCCGTTTTGGATCCGACATAGACCACCGGATTACCGATGCCTTCGGCGGCCGATTTGAAGATGCGGTCGCCGCGCGCCAGGCCGACGCACATGGCATTGACGAGAATATTGCCGTTATAGGCCGGGTGGAAATTCACTTCGCCGCCCACGGTCGGCACGCCCATGCAATTGCCGTAGCCGCCGATCCCGGCAACGACGCCGCTGACGAGATGCCGGGTTTTCTCATGCCCCGGCTCGCCAAAGCGCAGCGCATTCATCATCGCCACGGGACGAGCGCCCATGGTGAACACATCGCGCATGATGCCGCCGACGCCGGTCGCCGCACCCTGATAGGGTTCGATGAAAGATGGATGGTTGTGACTTTCCATCTTGAACACGACGACGTCACCGTCACCGATATCGACCACCCCGGCATTTTCGCCCGGGCCCTGAATCACCCGTGGTCCGGTGACCGGCAGCCGGCGCAAATGCGCGCGCGTCGATTTGTACGAGCAGTGCTCGCTCCACATCACGGAGAAAATGCCGAGCTCGACCATGTTCGGATCGCGTCCCAGCAATTCGCGGATGTGGTCATATTCGCTCGCCGCGAGGCCGTGGGCGCGAATGACTTCAGCTGTTATCGCCGTCACGATGCGGCTTCCGTCACTTCAGCGTTTCCAGCAGGCTCTGGAACATCGCGCGTCCGGAAACCGAGCCCAGAAGCGGCTCGCAGGCGCGCTCGGGATGTGGCATCAAGCCCAGCACATTGCGCTTTTCATTCAGGATGCCGGCAATATTGCGCGCCGATCCATTCGGGTTTTCCCCTTCGGCGTAACGGAATGCGACGCGGCCTTCGGCTTCCAGACGATCGAGAACGTCCTCGCTCGCGACATAATTGCCTTCGCCATGGGCTACCGGAAAGGTCACGCGTTCGCCTTTGGAATAATTGCGCGTGAATGCCGACTGGGATTCCTCCACCACCAGTTCCACCGGCCGGCAAACGAATTTGAGCCCGGCATTGCGCATCAGCGTGCCGGGCAGCAGGCCGGCTTCGGTCAAAATCTGGAACCCGTTGCAAATCCCCAGAACGGCCACGCCCTCATCGGCTTTGCGCTTGATGTCGGCCATGATCTTCGAATGTGCCGCCATTGCGCCGCAGCGCAGGTAATCGCCGTATGAGAAACCGCCCGGCAGCACGATCAGATCGACGTCCGGAACCTCGCTGTCGCCATGCCAGACCATATTCGGCGCCTTGCCAGTCACGTGCAGGATCGCATCATGCGCGTCGCGGTCGCAATTGGAGGCGGGAAACACAATGACGGCGGACTTCATCGCGTGTCAGCGCAACTCGATTTCATATTTTTCAATCACGGTATTGGCGAGCAGCTTCTCGCACATGTCCCTGATACTTGCGGAGGCCTTTTCCCGATCGGTCTCCGCGAGCTCCAGATCGATCACCTTGCCCTGTCGCACTTCGCCGACGGAATTGAAGCCGAGGCTGTTCAGCGCATGACCGATGGCTTTTCCCTGCGGATCAAGCACCCCCGATTTCAATGTCACGAATACGCGTGCTCTCATCGCACCAGCACCGGCCCGCTTGAGCCCTGCGCCGATTCGGGAAGAATGCCAAGGCGTTTCGCGACCTCCGAATAGGCTTCGGTCACGCCGCCGAGATCACGGCGGAAACGGTCCTTGTCGAGCTTCTCATTGGTCTGGATGTCCCACAACCGGCATGAGTCGGGGCTGATCTCATCGGCCAGCACGATACGCATGAAATCATTTTCCCACAGCCGGCCGAATTCGAGCTTGAAATCAATCAGCTTGATTCCCACGCCGAGAAACAGGCCCGAGAGGAAGTCATTGATCCGGATGGTGAGGTTCACAATGTCGTCGAGGTCTTGCGGGCTCGCCCAGCCGAAGGCGGTGATGTGCTCTTCCGAGACCCAGGGATCGTGAAGCTGATCGTTCTTGTAATAATATTCGATGATCGAGCGGGGCAAAGGCTGCCCCTCCTGAATCCCCAGCCGCGCCGACAGCGATCCGGCGGCAACATTGCGCGCCACCACTTCCAGCGGGATGATCTCCACTTCCTTGATCAACTGCTCGCGCATATTGAGCCGGCGGACGAAATGTGTCGGCACTCCGATGGCCTGCAATTGCATCATCAGATATTCGGAGATGCGGTTGTTCAGAACGCCTTTACCCTCGAGCACGGCGCGCTTTTTCGCATCAAAGGCGGTCGTATCGTCTTTGAAATACTGCACCAGGGTTCCCGGCTCGGGCCCTTCGTAGAGAATTTTGGCTTTGCCCTCATAAATGGTGCGTCGCCGTTTCATGGAAATCCTACCTTCCGCGGCTGCGGCTCGATGGGCGGTGCCGGCACGAAATGGCGGACTTGCCCAAGGAAATGGCAACGGGGCCGCCGAAGAGGTCAGCCCCGTGCTCCGGGAAACTTAGCGGATGGCCGGGCATCCGGGCAATGCGCCGCGGGGCTGATTCACAGGAGAGGTGAGGAAACTCGGACAATTGGTCGAGGTTTGGCTAATCTACCGGTCGAGGATGTCGACTTCAGCCGGGATATACCAATGAGTGATTCGTTCAACGACCGCGAGAAGGGTTACGAGGCCAAATGGGCGCATGATGAGGAGCTGCGCTTTCGCGTCTATTCGCGCCGGAACCGGATGCTTGGGCACTGGGCAGCCGAGCAGATGGGAATGAAAGGCGCCGAGGCCGACGCCTATGCCGCGCACCTGATCACCGCGAACGACGAGGCGATTTTCAGCCGCATCCGCCACGATTTCGACGGTCATTCGGTGAAAGTCTCGGACCATATGATCCGCAAGCAAATGGAAGATTTGCTTGCTTCGGCCAAAGCAGAAATCGCGAAGTAGCTCACCCGCTGCATCCCACGCGCGGAAATTGCCTTTGGCAATTTCGGATTCGCGCGTGGGGCCCTGACGCGGCGCTTTGCGGAAAATTCCTCAGTGCGGCAGCATGCGCTGCAGCACCCGGTCGCGCAGGAAGAAATAGTGATAGAGCGCCGCGGCGATATGCAGCAGGAGCACGCCGCCCAGCACATAAAGCAGCCAGTCGTGGATATCGCCGGCGGTATGCGCCCAGGGCGTTCCCTTGGCCGCCAGATCCGGCAGCGGCGCCACTCCGAACAGCCAAACGGTCCAACCGCGATAATTCGCCGCCGCCCAGCCCAGAATGCACATGGCGAAGATCATCACGTAGACCCCCGTATGCGTGAAGCTGGCGAGCTTCGTCTGCCACGCCGGCAACTCCGAGAGCATCGGCACCGGCCGGATCAGCCGCCAGACGAGACGCCAGAAGATGAAGAAGGTGATCGCGGCGCCGATGATGAGATGCCAGTGCACCCAGGTGATGTTCTCGGTGTTCTTGCCGATATGCGGCATCACCGATCCGACCACATATTGGGCGGCGATCAATCCGAACACCACCCAGTGAAATGTCTTGTGCAGAACGCCGTAGCCGGGTTCGACAATTTCGGATTCAATGACATTTCGCCTGGCAACGTCGCTCATGCGTATCTCCTGCTCGCCGGTTGCTTCCGGTGGGTTTCAAATCGCAAATTACACAATGTCAGCTCCGGCCTCCTGCAACATGGTCGCAATTCGACCCCAGCCTCTGTGCTGACATCCGTCAATATAATGCATTTCCGCCGGTGTGTACTTTAATGTGCGGTAATGCGGGCCCACAACCACCGGCACTATTGCGACTTAGTCGCAGGCCTCTCTCTGTAAGCTTGGCTGTTACTGAGCGCCGAAGACGCGATCAAAGATCTGATCGACATGCTTCAGGTGGTAGCCGAGGTCGAATTGCTCTGCGAGCTCCTCGGCGCTTAGCAGGCGCATCACAGCCGGATTGGCTTTCAACAGGTCGAGCAACTGGCCTTCGCCCCGCCAGGCACGCATCGCGTTCTCCTGCACCAGCCGATAGGCATCTTCCCGCGCCATTCCCTTTTGCGTCAGCGCCAGGAGGACCCGCCCGCTCGATACCAGGCCTGCGGTGCGATCGAGATTTGCCTGCATCCGGTCGCGATAGATGACGAGTCGATCGACCAGATTCGCCGCCCGCATCAGCGCAAAATCCAACGTGATGGTCGCATCCGGGCCGATATAGCGTTCGACCGAAGAATGGGAAATATCGCGCTCATGCCACAGCGCGACGTCCTCCAGCGCCGGCATGGCATAGGCGCGCACCATCCGCGACAGCCCGGCGAGATTCTCCGACAGCACCGGATTGCGCTTGTGCGGCATGGCCGAAGAACCCTTCTGCTTCTCGGAGAAATATTCTTCCGCTTCCATCACTTCCGAACGCTGCAGGTGGCGGATTTCGGTCGCGAGCCGCTCGATAGAACTCGCGATCACCGCGAGTGTGGCGAAGAACATTGCGTGCCGGTCGCGCGGAATGACCTGGGTGGAAATGGTTTCGGGTTCGAGTCCCATCGCCCGAGCGACATGTGCCTCGATCGCCGGATCGACATTGGCGTAAGTCCCGACCGCGCCGGAGACAGCAGCGACCGCAATTTCCTTCCGTGCCGCGATCAGCCTTTCGCGGCCGCGCGAAAACTCCGCGTAAAAACCGGCCAACTTTAATCCGAATGTCGTCGGTTCGGCATGAATGCCGTGGCTGCGGCCGATGGTCGGCGTATGTTTGTGCTCCAGCGCTCGGCGCTTCAGCGCGGCGCGCAACGCATCGAGGTCGGCGATCAGTATGTCCGCGGCGCGCGAAAGCTGCACCGCCAAAGTGGTGTCCAGAACATCGGACGACGTCATGCCCTGGTGCACAAACCGTGCTTCGGGACCGACGATCTCGGCGAGATGGGTCAGAAACGCGATGACGTCGTGCTTCACATCCCGTTCGATGGCGTCAATTCGCTCGACATCGAAACGCGCATCGCGCCCCTTTTCCCAGATGATGCGCGCTGCGGATTTGGGAATGATCCCAAGTTCAGCCATCGCATCGGCGGCATGCGCCTCGATCTCAAACCAGATGCGGTATTTCGTTTCCGCCGACCAGATGGCGGTCATTTCGGGACGTGCGTAGCGCGGAATCAATTCTTTACCTCAAATTCAAAACCGCTCGGCAGCGGACAAGCATTTCTACTACTTCACGGTGAATGTAAACGAGCCTTCCGTCCGATGCGTATCCTCGGAAACGACGTGCCATTTGACGCGATAGCTGCCGGGCATCAGCATGGGTAAAGCCACCGCCAGCTCGCGATGTGCCGAATCGCCGAAACCAGGGTGCGATAACGGAATCGCAGCACCCGTCGAATTGGTCATCTCGACACTCGACAGCACCAGTTCCACAGCCTCGCTGAAATCCAGCTTCAGCTCAGTGGTGCCGGGCTCGACCGTCGAACCGACGGCAGGAAGCGCCTTCACCAGAAATGCATGTGCGTCGGCCGGCGTGGCCGTCGCGAGAAAAACCACCGTCATCGCTGCAAGCATTTGGCGCATGATCATGTTCCAAACAGTGGACGGCCGATCGTCTGAGGAAAGATGTCGTCGATGAACAGGTGCAACTGCGCGATGAATCCAACGGTTCGGCCCGATGCACGGTTCACCGGCAACAGTGCCTCAGCGCCAAATTGCATATATTGACCCGCCCAAAGTACGCCGGGACTGATGTTTCCCGTAATCTTTTGGCTGACTTCATCGAGCGGTTTCTGCATCGAAAACTCGACCACGGGAATCATGCGGTCGAATGGCGGCCGCAGCCCGGCATCGACAACCTGGCTCTGCAGGTAAGTCAGGCTGTATTCCAAAGCCAGTCCGAATTGCAGTGTATCATTCGGCCCGCCCGGTGCGCGTGCCGCCGTTGGCAGGCTCACTCCGATCGTGCCGGTAATCGCAATCGGCCGCAGCAGGTTGCTTGCCGGAGCGATGTCACCAAATCCCTTGCCGAAGTAAAATGTCGGGGTGATCGTGGTGAAGCTGTCTGCGCCGACCCGTTTCGCGCCGGTGCCGCCGATATCCGCATCGCCGCCAATCGCGAAGATCGTCTCATGCACCGGATCGACGGAAAGCAGGTATTTGGCGCCGAGCGTCAGATTATCGAAGCCTTCCAGGGCGGGCCCGGATTGTGGACGCAGTTCCAGCCAGGTCGCGGCAACTTCGACGGCGATATTGCTTGTGATCCTTTTCGCGATGTCCATGGAAGCGGTCGTGGCGGCGACGCCATCCGCGTCCGAGGACCAGGTAACCGTCGGAAAACTCCATTCATCGGCGACAAATGGGTCGTCGGTCGTCAGTGTTGCAGGAAAAAACCGCGCACCGGCAAAGCCATGCGCATTTGCGCCCATGGAATAACCAGACAGGCATACAGCGCCGGCCGCAAGGCCAACGCCCACAAGTCGAACATTCATTGAAATTACCCCGGCTGGAAATCGCGCCTCGCGAGAGGCGCACGCTCTTTACTGAAATGCGGCGCGAGCAGCCGGCGGACCCCGGGTAATGAAGGGTGAAAAAGCGCGCCGCCGCACCGGGCGCGATATGACGGAAAATGTGCCGGTCCGATCGCAAAAGATCAGAATGAGGAGGAGCGCCGCAAGCGGCACAAGAACCGGCGTGATATGCGCGGCCGCACACATTGGGCACCGCGTGTCGCTGCCGTCGTCCGGTTTGGGCGCGCTGGGCTGGCCATTACTGTCGAGCGCGACCGTCCGCGACCCGTGCACCGTGCAGATGATGATCGAACTTCCGCTGCTCGCATGCGGCGAGGCGAAGCCACCGGTCAGGCAAACGGGTGCAATCGCCTGCGCCAGCAATCCCAGCAGGCCGAGCGAAACTGCGAGTAAATCGATCGTCCTCTTAAACGGGCCGGAATAGCTGCGCGTCATTGCGTGGGGCCCTCTGCTGGTCCCAATTCTACAGCTTCGCCGAGGTCAGCGGAATACGGCGGCGCTGTGACAGTTTGAAACCAGGGTGCGTTTAATCCGGCCGGATCACTTTGTCAGCCATGGCAATCATACGCTCGTACTCTTTGGCCCAGTCCCGCAATGCTTCGCGGTTTTTCGGGTCTTTTGCCGCGTCGGCAAAACTCCGCAGTTCTTCGGCTCGATTGCGCCAACGGACGATCGGACCGGGACTGTTGACCATCACGCACCCCCACGCATGGACGCGTCATATTACGCCGGAACGCAAAGCTCCCCAAGGGCGGATGGGTCCGGCTATAATCGGAGTGGGATGCGCGCCGCGTTAAGTCGGGCCCAGGCCGCCAAGCGCGACATATTTGATTTCGACGAAATCATCGATGCCGTATTTGGAGCCTTCCCGGCCCATGCCGGATTCCTTCATGCCGCCGAACGGCGCCACTTCGGTTGAGATGATGCCCTCATTGACGCCGACAATCCCGTATTCCAGCCCCTCCATAACGCGGAATATGCGGCCCACATCGCGGGCGTAGAAATAGGCGGCAAGGCCATATTCAGTATCATTGGCCATCCGGATCGCCTCCTCATCGTCGTGGAAGCGGAAGAGCGTCGCGACGGGTCCGAAGATTTCTTCCCGCGCGAATGCCATGTCGGTGGTGACATCGCGGATAATGGTCGGCTCGAAATAAGTGCCGCCGAGCGCGTGGCGCTTGCCGCCCAGTGCGAGTTTCGCGCCTTTTCCCGTTGCGTCACCGATCAATTCCTCGACCTTTTCCACCGCGGCCATGTTGATCAGCGGGCCCTGCTCAATTCCCGGCGCCATGCCGTTCCCGATCTTGAGCGCGGATACCGCGCGCGAGAGCTTTTCACTGAAAGCGTCATAGACCCCGTCCTGCACCAGGAACCGATTCGCACAGACACAGGTCTGGCCCATGTTGCGGAATTTCGACAGCATCGCGCCCTTGACCGCCGCGTCGAGATCGGCGTCGTCGAACACGATGAACGGCGCATTGCCGCCGAGTTCGAGCGACACCTTCTTTACGGTCGACGCGCATTGGCGCATCAACTGCTTGCCGACCCCGGTCGAGCCGGTGAACGAGAATTTCCGCACCAGTGGATTTTCCGTCAGCTCCTTGCCCACGGCCGCGGAGTGCGATGACGTCACCACGTTGAACACGCCTTTTGGCAGCCCGGCACGCTGTGCCAGTTCCGCCAGCGCCAGCGCCGACAGCGGCGTCAATTGCGCCGGCTTGATCACCACCGTACAGCCGGCCGCGAGCGCCGGCGCGCATTTGCGCGTGATCATCGCATTAGGAAAATTCCACGGCGTAACCGCGGCCACCACGCCGACCGGCTCTTTCAGGACAACGATTCGCCGTCCACGGACATTTGTCGGAATGACGTCGCCGTAGAGGCGCTTGCCTTCTTCGGCAAACCATTCGACGAAGCTCGCGCCATAGGCGATCTCCCCGCGGCTTTCGGCCAGCGGCTTGCCCTGCTCGGCTGTCATCAGTTGCGCCAGATCCTCCTGCGCCGCCATCATCAGCTCGTACCAGCGGCGCATCACCGCGGCGCGCTCCTTGGCCGTCTTGCCGCGCCAGGCCGGAAATGCCGCGTGGGCCGCGTTGATCGCGTCGCGCACTTCCTCGGGACCGAGATCGGCCACTTCGGCAATCACCTCGCCGGTCGCCGGATTTTTCACCGGGAACCGCGCGCCTGAAGCAGAGCCGCGCCAGGCGCCGTCGATGAATGCCGCATCGCGCAACAGCGAATTATTGTCGAGCTTCAGCATGGCAAACTCCTTCAGGCTGGGACCGGTTCGTCAGATTGGTCCAGAAGATCGCGGACCCGGTTGGCGAGTTCCGTCGGCGTGACCGGCTTCTGCACCAGATGCACACCCTGATCGAGCCGGCCCTCATGCACGATGGCATTCTGGGAATATCCCGTCATGAACAGGATTTTGATCCCCGGCTTCATGCGTTTCGCCTGGTCTGCCAGCACGCGCCCGCTCATCCCGGGCATCACAACATCGGTGAGAAGCAGATCGATATTCTCGCCGTCGGTTTCAAGCATCCTGATGCCGGAAGGGCCATCGATTGCAGTCAACACGCGGTAATGCAGATCCGTCAGCACCGCAGTGACATATTCCAGCACCGCAGGATCATCTTCGACCACTAGAATGGTCTCGCCGCTCGCCCCATACACCTCCTCGGTATGTGACACATCTTCGACTTCGGTCTTGCTGGTCAGTCGCGGCAAATAGATTCTCACCATCGTGCCCTCACCGGGCTCGCTGTAGATCTTCACATTCCCGCCTGACTGCCGAACGAAGCCGTAAACCTGCGCCAGTCCGAGGCCGGTTCCCTGTCCAGCCGCTTTGGTCGTGAAGAAAGGTTCGAACACGCGCGCCAGAACATCGGGCGTCATGCCGCTGCCGGTGTCGCTGACCGAAATAGCAACATACTGGCCCGGCGTGACTTCCGGATTCAGCTTGGCATAGCTCTGATCGAGAAAGGCGTTCGCCGCTTCGATCGTCAATTTCCCGCCACCATGCATGGCGTCACGCGCATTCAGCGCAATGTTCAATATGGCCGATTCCAGTTGCGCCGGATCGGCCAGGATTTTCCACATCGACCCGCCAGTGACCGCTTCGACATGGATCTGTTCGCCCAGAGTGCGGGTGAGGAATTCGCCGATATTGGCGATGAAGCGGCTCACATCGATCGGTTTTGGATCGAGCGGCTGACGCCGCGCGAAAGCCAGCAGACGCTGGGTCAGGCTGGCCGCACGCTTTGCTCCGGCGAGCGCATTTCCGAGCATTCGCCGCGCTTTTTCGACTGCGCCCTGCTTCTGATCCACGAGCGCGCGATTCGCCATATCGACGTTGCCGAGGATGATGGTCAGCAGGTTGTTGAAATCATGCGCCACGCCGCCGGTGAGTTGGCCGATGGCCTCCATCTTCTGCAACTGGAACAGCTGTTCCCGCGCCTTGTGCAGTTCCTCCTGCGCCTCCTGCCGCTCCGTCAGGTCACGGGTGATTTTGGCAAATCCGAGAAGTTCTCCCGAATCGTCATGTATGGCGTCGATGACCACATTGGCCCAGAAGCGCGAGCCGTCCTTGCGCACGCGCCAGTTTTCGGTTTCGTAGCGGCCTTCCCGCTTCGCCGTTTCCAGCGCCTGTTGCGGCAAACCGGCGGCGCGGTCTTCTTCGGTGTAGAATGTGCTGATATTGCGGCCGATGATTTCGGCCGCACTGTAACCCTTGATCCGCTCGGCGCCGGGATTCCATGTCGTGACATTTCCATCGCGATCGAGAAGAAAAATTGCGTAATCCCGCACACCCTGAATCAGCAGGCGAAGCTGTCGCGATTCGAACTCGGCGGCGCGCCGATCCGTCAGATCCCGGACGATCTTGGCGAAGCCAATCAGCTTTCCGGAAGAATCACGAACCGCGTCGATGACGACATGGGCCCAGAAGCGCGTGCCATTCTTGCGTACGCGCCAGTTTTCAATTTCGCAGCGGCCTTCCCGCGCAGCCGTTTCCAGCAACTGTTTCGGTACGCCCGCCGCCCGGTCTTCCGGCGTGTAGAACAGGCTGAAATGTTTGCCGATGATTTCCTTCGCAGTGTAGCCCTTGATCCGTTGGGCGCCGGGATTCCACGTCGTGATATGGCCTTCGGTGTCCAGCAGAAACACCGCGTAATCGGTAATGCCCTGAACCAGCATCTGGAACTGGCGCTCGGTCGTGGCGCGCGCCGACATCGCCCCGCGTTCGCCGCCGCGCAACTGTTCGGCCTGGGTTTCGGCCTCGGCCGCGCGCATTCTTTCCGTCGTCAATTGCGAGGTCACCCGTGACAGCAGGTGTTCGAGCTTGTCGTATTCTTCATCCGTATAAAGATCATGCACATCGATGATGGAGTAGAGCACACCGAGGAACTCACCCTGCGCGCCGATACGCGGCGTCCCGCTGCAAGTTACCCGGCGGTATCGGCCATCATGGCGGCACAGGCGGAATCGAATCTGCAGGCGCTTTCCGTCGCCGGCGGCAGGCGATTGCGCCTCCCGCACCAAGGCCCGGTCATCGGGATGAACCGCTTCCAGCCATCGGCCGGAAAGCTGCTCTTCAAGCGATTTCCCGGTGAATTTCAGCCAGGAATGATTGAACCAGAGGTCGCTTCCGTCGGGCGCGGTGACCCGGATCATGACCGGAAGAGTGTTCAGAAAACCCGCGACGTCGGGCGGCAAATCGGCGGCGACCGGCTTCTTTGATTTCTTTTTTTCGGCCATTCAGTTGTCCGGCTGTATGAGCCGCGGCTAGTTCAGAGGAAGATTTCCCCAATACAGCGCGCAGACGCGCTTAAAGCAGTCCCAACGCCTTGAAGCTAGCATGGTTCCCGCGCCCGATCACAAGATGGTCGTGCACTTCAATCCTTAACGCCTTGGCCGCCGCGGCGATTTCGCGCGTCATGGCGATGTCGCTGCGGCTCGGGGTAGGGTACGTACCCCTTCGGGCGCCCTGGCCGCTGCGCCTCCTGTACCACCGTCCCATCCCGCAACGGCCGGTTCCTGTGACGTTAGGCGACCAGATTCGGTGCCGACGGGCCGATCTAGGCCTTACGCAAGCCGAAGCGGCTGCCCGGATGGGGGTTTGCTGGAATTTGGTGATGAGGTGGGAAAGGGGCTCGCGAAGCCCATGTTTTCGCACCATTCCCGCGATTATCGGATTTCTGGGGCACGACCCTCGACCGGAGCCAATTACCTTCAGTCGCTGGCTAAGATGGGCGCGCGAAGGTCTCGGACTCGATCAACCGACCATGGCGTTAGCCCTTGGCGTACCTCGGGGCACTCTACATTCCTGGGAGAAGGAGTTGTATCTGCCCAACGCCCAAAGGCGCCGTCGGGTCATGTTCCAAGCTCGTAGCCTTCTTGAGTCGGGCAAGCGGTAATCTCGATGACCGGGGGCGCAAAATCTATCTGCGTTATGGGACCTGCAGTAGTATCTCGACCAGGCGCTCTGGCGTTTCGACCATATGTCACGGCGCAGGGGAGAGAGCGAATGAGACACGCTGGAAAACAGAGCAAATTCTTGCAGAGTGTCTCGAGAAATGCCAGCACCTCATCGAAAACGGGACGCCGATTCTTGCGCCCCGAGAAGCTCTCTTTCCAAGGCGCATGCGCGATGGTCCATCCATTGTTTTTTGCGATCCCCGTGCAGATGGACTCCTGGACGTCTAGACTCTCGCCTTCATAGGCCTGTTTTTGCGTACTCACGCGACAATGAATGACGCAGGCGCTGTCTCGCTGATGATTGCGCTGATAGGCGGCAGACATACGGAGAATGGCAGTAGTATATGACTAGCGTGGGGATTCATGCGAATCCGCTTTCCCCACAGGGCTGCGCTGACGCAGCCACCAATCGAAAATTGCGTCTGCAATCTTATATTCTTTGTCTCTCAGATCGGTGATCTGTTGTTCAGACAAGCGCCCGGCAAGGCTCCCGAGCAGTTTTTTGAACTCCGGGAGGGATATTTTTGGCCGTTCGTGTTCCTGCGACATACCGCAAGTGTCTTATGTCGATCAGTTGCCGGGTAGACGTGAAAAGGTTCCTCATCATCACCTCGCTTGATCACATAGTCGCAGAGAAGTCCCCGAAGTCCCCAAGTCCCTGATTTGAGCTGCACTGCGATACGGCGCGGCCAAATCTGAGCACGATCTGGATGGCACATTGGGTTCAACAGAGACCGATAAGGCAAGGGGCAAACCGAAACTCTTTGCCGCCTATGTCGATTCGCAGTCGGCGCTTAGGCTTGCCTATATGAAATCAAAAACAGGCGACGAATCGGAAAAACGTCGCATTCCGACCGTTTCGCGCGTCGCGGGCGATACGCTCGTCGAACTTGTGTACGACGCCGAGAAGCGAAGCACTGGGCTTGTAGTGTCGCGCTTCGGCGGTCTCTGGAATATCGAACAGGAAGTGAAAATTGGAATCGGCGAAGTGCTGGTGCCATATGCGGCCACAAACAACCTCATCGCCAACGAATGCGTACTACTTCCTGCGCGCCCAGAAGAATGGACAACCAAGGAGGAATTGATCGCGGACGTGCGATCGTACCTGCACCGCTATGTCGATCTTTCCCCGCTTTATGAAGCCATCGCCGCGTATTATGTGCTTCTCACCTGGGTGCACGACGCCTTCGGCGAATTGCCGTATCTGCGGTTGCGCGGCGACTACGGGACAGGCAAAACCCGCGCCCTCCTTGTCATCGGCGCCCTCTGCTACAAGCCTTTTTTCGCCTCCGGCGCCTCGACAACATCCCCGATCTTCCACACGCTCGATTCCTTCGGCGGGACGTTGATCCTCGACGAAGCCGATCTGCCGTTCAGCGACGCCAAAGCCGAGTTGGTCAAGATCCTCAACAACGGAACGGTTAAAGGCATGCCGGTGCTGCGGACGCTTCAGAACCGGTACAAAGAGTTCAATCCTTACGCTTTCAAGGTATTCGGACCCAAGATCATTGCCATGCGCGAGCGGTTCCAGGATCGCGCGCTTGAGAGCCGGTTTCTCACCGAAGAAACCGGTATGCGTCCGCTGCGACCCGATATCCCCATCCATTTACCGCAAACGTACAAAGCCGAAGCGCTGCAGCTGCGCAACCGGCTGCTTCACTTCCGGCTATGCGAGTTCTTCAATATCAAGACCGACACCACGGCACTCATGGACGGCGCCGAGCCCCGATTGAATCAAACGGCGCTGTCGCTCCTGAGCCTGATTGATGATCGTGCGCTCCGCGGCGAAATCCAGTCCGCACTGTTGAGCGAAGGCGCGACTCTGCAAGCGGAGCGTCGCGAAACGCCCGAGGCAGGTGTAATCGAGGCAGCGCTGGCCATTTTTGCCGACAGCGCATCACACGCGTCAGTCAGAGATATTGCCGACCGGTTTAATTCAGCACACTGCACCGAATACGGCGAACCGATGTCGAACAAATGGATCGGGCACGTGCTCCGTACACGTCTGCACGTGATGACCCGGAAGTCCAACGGCGTGTTCGTCGTACCGATGGCCGAGAAACTGAAGTTGGAATCGCTTGCTGTTCGTTTTGGAATCATTTCTCCGCCGCAATCAACGTTATCCACATCGGGAGGGGACAAGACGGAACAAAATGGCATCTAGAGTGAAACGCGTGTCCTCTGAAATGATGGCGAAGCCGCGCATCTTCTGCGGGCGCTCCAATGTATGCCACAGCTCAGTCTCGCCAATTACCTGCGCACCGAACGCCTACGTTCGGGTTTGACGCAACGCGAAGTCGGCGAGCTGTTGGGTGTGAGTCGGAGCGTCATCACCAAGGCAGAAGGTGACCGGCCGCCATCGCTCCAACTTCTGCTCATGACCGAGGTCATGTTCGGAACAACGCAGCGCGAACTCTTTCCCGGCCTGTACGCACGGCTTGAGCGTCGTCTCATCTTAAAGGCCCTTGCGATCGAGCACCGCCTCATTGGAAAGGACGATCCTGTGTCGCGTAGGAAGTGCGCGTTTCTTGGCGAATTGATTAAACGTGCACAGCCTAACCATTCTCAATCATGAATACTTCTGTGTCCGAGCGCCTGCAGGGGCTAGTCCTCGCCGTCCACCCGACTGCGCGGGGGTTCGCCTGGGTGCTCTTCGAAAAACCGCGAGTGCCCGTCGCCTGGGCGATGGTGCATGCCGCGGCGGGGCGTAACGAACACCTAGTCGCCCGTTTCGAGCGCCTGCTCGAAAAGTACGAGCCGGCCGTGCTCGTACTTGAGGCATTTGAAGGCCCAGGCACTCAAAGGTCAGGCCGTATCCAGGAATTGTGCCGGCGAATCGTACGCGAAGCCGAATGCAGAGCAATCGAGACGCCGATCTTCGACCGTGACGCAGTACAGGCAGTATTTGCAAAAGCCGGCGTTCGCACGCGCGCTGAGATCGCGCGCGTTGTTGCCGAACATATCGGGGCATTTAGTCACCGTCTACCGCCCGAACGTAAGCTCGGAAACAGTGAGGACGCTCGGCAGAGCCTGTTTGATGCTGCTGCCCTGGCTCTCACATATTTCGCATATCGCGGCGACTTCGAATGAGGTGCGTCGACCGACGGCTGCTGTCCTTCGTCCCTCCCTCGCATTCGGGAGCGCGGGAATTGTCCTGCGCTCCCACCATGCAAGGGAGAGTTCAATGGGAAACACAGGTCTTTCTGAAAAGCGGCCAGATGTGTACCGCACGGTCACGGAAAAGATCATCGCGGCAATGGATGAAGGAGCCGGGAAACTCATGATGCCTTGGCACGCAGGAGTTGCGCCGATAGCAATACCGGTCAATGCCGTGACCAAAGCGCCTTACCGCGGCATCAACATCGTTGCTCTATGGGCGGAAGCCGCCGTGAAGCGGTACGTGGGTGGGTACTGGGCCAGCTATCGTCAGTGGCAGGAGCTTGGGGCACAGGTCCGTCGCAATGAGCGGGGCGCGGTCATCGTGTACTACAAGAAAATCGAGAAAGATGATGAGGAAGCGATTGAAGAGGAGCAGCCGCGTTTTGTGGCCCGCGCATACCGGGTGTTCAATTGGTGGCAAGTGGACGGTTGGAAGCCGCCATTGCCGGAGAAGGTTTCGAAAGTCGAGACACTTCAGCACATCGAGGCATTCGTAAAAGCGACCGGAGCCGAGATTCGGCACGGAGGATTGGTCGCCCGTTACCGGCACGACATGGACTATATCGAGATGCCGGACCGAGAACGCTTTATGGGAACGGATACCAGTTCCCCAACGGAAGGCTATTACGCCGTGCTCCTCCATGAGCTTACGCATCTGAGCGGTGCCCCGCACAGGCTCAATCGCGTGTTTGGCCGCAGGTTTGGCGATAACGCCTATGCGTTCGAGGAATTAGTAGCGGAACTCGGATCGGCGTTCTTCTGTTCGATCTTCGGAATCACGAACGAGCCGCGCTACGATCACGCCGCCTACATCTCGAACTGGCTCGACATTCTTGATCGCGATCACAAGGCGATCTTTTCAGCCGCGAGCCACGCGCAGAAGGCGGTTGAATATCTGACCGATCTCGCCAAAGCCGACCACGCATGCGAGAACGGAAAACCGGCTCCGAGCGCCGAAAGCTGACGAACAAGTGTTTCGTTGCGATCTTAACCCCGACATCAGTCGGGGTTTCTCTTATTGCGGATCACACCGCTGGCAGTTGAACGAAGAAAGTTGAGCCGGCATCCTTGCCCTTGGATTCCGCCCAGATGCGGCCACCGTGGGCAGCAATGAGCTGCGACGCGACAAAGAGCCCGAGTCCCGTCCCCGATATGCTGCTTTGGACATCAACCGCCCGCGTGAATTTCTGGAAGAGGTTCTTGATTGCGGTTGCGTCCATGCCTCTCCCTGTATCCTGAACCGACAGCAGCAATTGGCCCTGTTGAGCCCGGGACAGCTCTACGCGAACCGATCCACCGGGCGTGTATTTGATCGCGTTGTCGAGCAGATTCGAAACGACCTGCGCGATCTTGCCCAAATCGAGTTTGGCCACATAGGGGCCGCGCCCGTCTGTGCCGAACGAGAGGTTAAGTTTGGCCGCCTTTGCGATCGGCATGAATTCTTCGACCACGCCCGATACGACCGCCTGAAGATCAGCAGTCTGGAACTGGTACTGCATGCGTCCCAGTTCGATGCGAGAGACGTTCAGGTAATCGTCCACGACGTTGGCGAGCGCACGGCCGCGCTCCGCGATGTGCGTCGCGGCATTCATGGCATCGTTTGAGAGCGCACCATAAGTTCCGTCTCTGAGGTTTTCGGCATAACCGCGGATAACCGTTATGGGACTTCTGAGCTGATGCGTCGCGATCGACAGGAATTCCGTTTTGGCCTGGTCGAGTTCTTTGAGGTGCGTATTCGCAAGCGCAAGTGTCTCGCGCGTTTTGACCTCCAGCCTAACACTCCGGAGCAAAAGGACTCCGATGGGGATCGCGACGATGAGGAGCGCCAAATTCTGCAGGCGCTCGGCGCCAGCCGGACTAAGTAGTAGCCGGAGGAAGAGCAGGAGCCACAGCACGAAAACAAGAAGCTCAGCGATGATCGCTTTGGTGCTGAACAAGCGATATCGGAAGACGCTGTACGTGATGATGCTTGCGAACACCGACGTGAATGTTGGCCCCACCCAGATGTAGCGAAAATTCTCAAACAGCGGAGAAATGAGGACGAGATTATAGTAGATGCCGATCAATCCGATGGGCGTTACGCTGGCGCACACGGCCAATAACTGGAGCCGCGTCAGCCCGATCGAATGCGCGAATTTCCACCACAATCGTAGCTGCCCGCCGCCGAACAGAACTAGGAAGATCGAGGCGAATATCAGGTAGTCGGTCAGGTTGAGGATCACCTCGCGGCCCCAGGATTGATCGACCACACCGCCGGTCAGGAATCCGGGATCGAGGAGCAGGACCGACAACAGGACGGTCAGAGCCACATTCGCCAGTGCGTGCCCTTGGGAGGGCATATCGTCCGAGCCGAATACGAGCGAGAAGTAGTAGTAACTGCCGGCGATGAGCGCGGCTGAGACATATGTGAGTTTGAGATACCAGAGGGCTGCGCTGTCGGTGGCTGCATTTAGGTATGCCAACACGGTTAGCGACCAGAGCGACAAGAAGAAGGCAAACAGGGCGAAAGAGATGTTGATCGGGCTGCTACGTTTCTCGGTATAGACAAAGATTGCCAACCCCAAATTGATCAGGGCGGTAGTCGCGAGCAGCGTCCCATGCAGGTCGAGCATTCAAGTCGCGCGCTCGGGCAAATGCCCGCGGCGGCAACCGAATTATACCGCAGCCTGCACGCCGAGAAGCTGCGTTTTGGGGATCAGCGTGTAGACAATGTTCGCCAGTGTGCCGATCTTCCTGCCGGCAACGAAAGCGCTCCCACTCACGAAGTGGAGTTTCAGTCGTGACGTATCGAGTGTGGCTTTGATCAGGACATCAGCAGGCGCGGCGATTAGCTCTTTCGCAATGGCCTTGGAGTTGCCCGATCCGATCGCAATCGGCGCCTCGTGCTCCGCCGCTTTCAAGCTCACCAAAATGATGCCGGCCTGAGCCATTGCCTTGCAAAGCTCGATGAGCGGAACGATTGGTCTGTTCGGGAAATGACCGCCGCAGCGTTCCACAGTCATCCTCGCGACTGCGAGCACCGTTTGATCCGCGAATGTGACCGCGCGCTCGATGAAAAAGAATGGGGGCCGCTCAAGCATCAGATCTTCAAGTGCCGTCTGATCAAGAAATCGGTCGTCCTCACGGGCAAGTTCTTGGACCTCCGTCGGAACGGGGACGCCCAGAAATTCCTCGATTCGGCGAACTTTGGTTATATCGCCGTCGACCGTGGATAGGCGCGCGCCTGGAACGACTTGCCTTGTCGAGTCTGATTGAGTGACAGCGGCGGCTGTCGCCGGACCCGCCTGATGTGACACAGGATGCCCCCTCGATCTGAACAATATGGGGGATTCTGTTCAAACGCCGAATGCCACACCGTATCGGTTCGGACAGATTTCCGACGCACGCTCCAAAAAACTCGTTTGTGCAATCACTTACCGGCCTACCGCGCTTCACAATCAGATCGCGGCTTGGCGTCGTGGTTCCGGGTAATCGGTTGCGTCCACTTCAGTACAGGTCGTAGGCCAAATCACCGCAAAATATCCGTGCGGGGAAGTTGTGGAAAAATCAAACGGGACAACTTGATGGGCGTCGCCTCAGTTCCCATCTGCGACTTGACCAAAACCCAAGGATAGCTATGTCGAATTCTCAGGACGACAAAAAAGACCGGCAGGACAATCAAGAGGGCAAGGGTGACCATGGAAAGCCGCCCGAGCGTGAGCACCGCCCGCCTGGGCCTCACCGTCCTCCTGTGCCGCCAGGCAAACGTCAGGTAGGCTAAAACGGCCCTTGCCCCGACCTTCGTGGCTGGAGAAATGGCCTGAGCGCCTCGATTATGAGTTAAAGGCGCTCGAGAAAGCAGGTGCCAGTTTCAAGGTGGACGATGCCGCCTTGGAAAGCGGGTACGTCGCGCTCGATCTGCGTTGGATGCTGGGCGAACGTCCTGTGATCTTGCGTGCGGTTTATCCGGACGAGTTTCCTGATCTTCGCCCGCAGGTTTTCGCGCCAGACGAACCTGCCGGTAGACACGTGCACCCGTGGACGCACTCGGTGTGCCTTGCAGGCAGAGGCAGCGAGAACTGGTCGGCGAATATGACATTAGCCGATCTTCTGTCCAGTAAACTCCAGGACGCATTGGCTGCCTCCAGTAATCCCGGATCTGAAATGGCTGCTGCCGTCGAGGAACACGAAGGCGTGCCGGCGGAAGAGTGGTGGAATGAGCTCTCCATACCAGGTTCCTACTGCTTGATTGATTCCGGCTGGTCTATCGATCGAGCCCATAGCCATGGACGACTCCGCTTGCGGTGCTCTTTCGTGCCGAACAAAGAAAGCATCGTAGTCCGATGCCTCATTGATCGCGTAATGGCGGCGGACGACACTGTTCTCGCTGAATGGACTCAGCCCATTCCGGAAGAACTTCGCAACGCTTCGCTGATCACCGTGCCTTGGGCAAGATCAGAAGAAGAACCATTGCCTAGATCAATGCCGGTGGATTTGGAACCTCTTCTCAAAGCTCATCCTATTTTCTCGAAATACCAGCCAAGCCCGGTGTTCGGCACAAGAGCCATCTCGCGCGCAACGTGCCATTGCATTTTGTACCGGACAGAACTCGCTTACCGCGAGCCCGGCGATGGTTGGCTCATGATGTTCAACATTATTCGTCAAGCACCGAAGCCCGGACAGATCGTCCCAGTCGAGCGTACTGTCCCTCGGTGCCTGCGCGCTGGCAAAGCCGATTTAGGGTTCCGAGTGCCTGCTGTGGCCGCGTTGCGAGATAAGCGGATTGCAATATTTGGTATGGGAGCCATTGGTGCACCGATTGCACTCGAGATCGCCAGAAATGGCGCTTCAGAACTGCGGTTAATCGATCCCGACACGGTTGATCCAGGCATCACAATTCGATGGCCTCTCGGAATTAGCGCGTGGGGCAAACCTAAGATCGAAGCCATTGCTGAGGAAATTGCGCGTCAATATCCATCTACGCGTCTCGTACCTTTGGGCCTTAGAGTAGGATCTGTGCCGCCTCCGGGAGGGGAGCATTCACCCGCGAACCAGACACTGGGGGATGCCTTGGACGTCGATCTGGTCATCGATGCAACAGCTGAGATTGGTGTAAATCGAGTGTTGGATGAGCGATGCCGCGAACGCGCTTTGCCTTTGATTACTTGCCATGCAACTCCGACAATCGAGGGCGGAATGGTTGCGCGGCACATTTACGCTCCCGGCCAGGGATGCCGCACCTGCCTTGAACTTGGATGGCGTGACCGGACAATTCCAGAACCACTAGGGACGAATGCGACGCTCGATCAGCTGAAGCAACCGCCTGGATGCGCGGAACGGACGTTTATTGGTGCGGGTTTTGATCTCGTCGAAGTTTCGCTGCAGGTAGTGCGCCTCGCAGTCGATACATTATCAAACAGGCCTCTGTACCCTGCAGGCTCAGTGGCCAACATATTGGGATTCCGAAACGAAGCGGGCCAGCCGATACCTCCTGTTTGGTGCGCTCATGCAATTCCAAGACACCCCGAATGTCACAATCCCCACCTATAACCGTTTGGCTGCGATCGCCTGTAACCGGACAGATGGTTCGGGAAGCATCAGCTAAATATCCGTTGGAGACAGGTGGCATTCTAATGGGTTATTGGCACGCTGAGGACACCATTGTCGCGACGCGCTACATAGGTCCAGGTCCACGGGCAATTCATAAGCGAGCGACATTCTCACCCGACCACGAGTGGCAGGTTGGACAGGTCGCGGAACAATACGCAGCGTCAGGTAGGTTGGACACTTATCTTGGTGACTGGCATACGCATCCAGACGAGAGGCATCCGGGTTTTAGCGGAACAGATCGGCAAGCAATCTACCAAATTGCCAGTGCGGTCGACGCGCGTGCTCCGTCTGCGCTAATGGTTGTAATGCTTGGTCGCCCCGGTGAATGGCAAGTATCAGGCTGCATAGGCAGGGTAACTCGGAAATGCTTGATGCGTCGAATTTACACCTTGCCGGTTCAGATTCATCTCGAGGATGCGCCGTCCAGCTTTGTTGAAGGTCAGCAGTAGGACAGCGATCGTCGATATCGTGAGGCCGATGTCAGGCATTGTTCATGCCACATTGCAGGAAAACGTTTCAGTGTTGTGCGGCCTCGAAAACTTAAGGAACTCCTCGACACACAAACGGCTCGCTGGACCGGCAGTGTCAGAAATTTACGCGTCGTATGGTGGCACGACTTGGAATGCGAGACCGTCAAATTCGAAGAACACGGCACCTTGCCTCGTTTCCTTCCCGAACGAATGTACAAATTCACGAATTTGCAGGATTTGACTTCGGAACGCATCGCGGTTGATGAATGAATATACGATCGCAGTCTTCTCCCAGACCTGTTCGTTCGACCTATCATTATCAATCCACATGCCGTTTGCGGGTGCCAGAACTGTTGCTCCGCCATTCACTTTGCCCAGCATTTCCATCGCGCGGCGGATCCAACCTTGCCAGTCTTGAATTATGACCTGTGGCGCGTTTTCCTCTTCGGCCCGGCCCTTGTTCGGGATGTAAAGTGTGAATTTCTCGCCCTGCGCGACTGCCCCAAGAGCTTTGGCAACAAATTCCGGCAAATGGACCTGATCTTCTGCCAATGAATTCTTCCCCGCAGCTCGACATAGTACGGAATATAAAAAAGAGACCTTCTTTGGAAGGTCTCTTATACGCAGAATACCCGTAGGCAGAACACGCAACTTAACGATTCTTGGTAGGCCCAAGAATTTTGGCGCCCATAGCTTGGGCGAGTTCGTCTGGCGTGATCTTAGTTCCTTTCGCAACCGGGCCTGGTACGGTCACAGACTCCGCTGCAGCCAAAATGTCAACGCCACTACCGAGTTTCCGGGCGTTAGCTCTTCGACGTAATTCATCGTTGGCCCGCAACTCTTCAGCGGTAATTTCACCCAAATCAAAAGACGTGTCATACGGCATGTAATTCTCACGTGCGTTGGCTCCGTGAGGTACTATATCATCCGTGGGCTGATTATTTTTCGCCTCAGCGGATTTCCGGCCCAATCTCATCGCCATAACGACTTGAACGTGCCGATACGTCTGAAGCATGAACTTAGCGCGTAGTAAGTTCATCACACCTGTGTGCGGTTCATTGCGAACCGCAGTGTGATCCCGCTCATCGCGAGCGGTAGCATATCTCGCCACTTGACTTCGCCCCCCGGAGTTCTCCGTATGGGACATGGGACCTCTTTCTTTCGTGGCCCGCCCCGCCCGAAGCACTCGACTACACTTGGAATGTAGTCAGCCAGGGTAGGTCTTTTCAACCTCCTCGAAGTTCACAAGCTCCCGTTCCTTGGGAATCCCGCCAAATCACCAATCTCAGAAATGCTAAGCATTTTAAATACCTAACATAAGTTCGGCCCGCTTGGTGGACACTTCAGCTCGGCAGACTCGACAATTTATTTGCGACGAGCAGTCGCAGCATTGGTGTTTCTAGCCGTTACGTGATCCACATCCGTGCAGCTAGGTTCCGTTCCTCGTCACCCATGACATTGGTGTAAATCGCCGTGGTCTGAATATCGGCGTGCCCCAACCATCTTTGGATTAAGTTAAGTGGCACGCCGGCCTGAGTTCCTCCCACCCCGAATGCATGACGCAGCGCCTTCGGCATCACCGGACCAGCCGTAATTCCAGCGGCCAACATAATTGTTCTGACGCGACTCCAAGCCGTCGTGCGACTCCATGCCCAAATTCGCCGTTGATTGAAATTCGGGTTCGACCGCCACGCCTCGACACCGTGTACGTGGTCGAGCCGCATGAGAAGATCCGCCGGTACGGGAACCGCTCGATAGATCCCACGCTGTCGTTTCTTTAGACATTCGAAGATAATTGCGTTCGCCGATGTATCAACCCGCAATGGAACCAGTGCGAGTACCTCCGAAATCCTCGCACCCGTATAGGCCAGCGTCAGGCAGAACGTCTCGATTTCAGGTTTGGCGCGTTTGGCGGCGTCGATGAACGCCTCGCGTTCTGCTTTGGTCAGATACTTGCGGTTACCCTGTTGATCGTAAAGCATAAATGGATTCGTCGCGCACTTTCTCAAGTATTGGCAAGAAAAAGCGGTTGACGAGGCTAAGTTAATCTGAACAGAATCCCCCATTCTGTTCATCGAATACTTTAATCGATCCGAGATTTTGTGCAAACGCCTATGGATGGATTGGTCGGACTTGTCGAAACGGTGGCATTAAGCTGCCTAGAGCCATGCCCGTTGGACTTTCGAAAGGTCGATGAGGGAGAGGTCCGGCGCGCGATAGCGGCAATAAAGCGTGGCACTCGATTTAGCGGGGCTCAACTCCGCACGCCTCTGAACCGAAATCATTTCCTCTGCGGCTGCCTGGACTACACGGAGAAAGCTCCTGAGGAGCGCCTGATTGTCGGCTACGGCAATAGAAGCGGTGGGACTACAAAGATCTGGCGCATCCATCACGTCTTTGGACAGGAACGCCGAGTGTCAATTCCGAGATATGTCCAGGACGAGATTCGACGTCACCACTTTTCGCGGACGGACGCCGAAGTGATCGTCTTCCATAATCATCCCCGAACGGGTGACGAGCCCTCGTGGCTTTTCGTCATAAAGGCTCTGTTGCGTGATTTTCCAATCCCCTCAGGTGCCGATCGGAATCAAGTTCAAAGGTATTCCCACAGTGCCTTAGGTGTCATCCGGCAGCTTCTCGGCCAAGGACGTGTGCTGTTCTACTTAGGCGAGAGCGGATACGTCCGAGAATTTCCGCTGCCACGACTCCTTCCGTTGTTCGAGGCAGCGAGTGAACCGGTCCGCTCTTGAGGCATCGCACATGAGAGCGGGCAATCCGAAAGCGATGTGGATCGGTGTCGCTAGCTCCGGATTGCTCCTCCTGATTTTTATGGCGCTTAAGTATTCAAACAGTCCCGTTCTATCGCTCGATATCCAATGGTTGTTCGTTGCTTTAGTTCCGATACTGATCGGGCTGATCGTCGGTGGGTATGTGCGAGAGGTAAAAGCCGGCGAATACGGGGTAGGATTTGCAACTGACGAGATTCTCGCAAAATCACAGCCGGTTCCGGACAGCAGTGTGGCGGGTCCGAAAAAAGAACTACAGCCAACTACCGGTTGGCAGTCTGCGCGGCAGAAGGAGTACGACCGCACTCGCGGGTA
Source organism: uncultured Bordetella sp. (assembly GCA_964446945.1). Classification (GTDB taxonomy): domain Bacteria; phylum Pseudomonadota; class Alphaproteobacteria; order Micropepsales; family Micropepsaceae; genus CAIYRG01. The sequence goes on along the minus strand of CAYUQO010000021.1, from coordinate 37,522 downwards.
CATGCTGGCTCATATTTACCGACCATCGAAGGCTCCGGGGCAAAAGTTCGACATTTCAATCTTTGTTGTTCGCCACCAAAAAGGAACGACGACGCCGCCACGAAGCAAGCTGTCAGAGTTAAAATCGGCAGAGTTCTTTTTCGGGGACTCGTGGGGAAACCGAACATTCGCGGTCCAGCCCGATGACGGGTTCTTTGGAGTTCGGACACACGCGTGGGGCACATTCCTCGCATCGTGCCGGATCAGTTTCAACGATCCAACCATTGAGCCGATTATTCTCTATCGATACATTGATTTTTCAATGGCTGAGAAATCTGATTGATGAGCACAATGTTCGTCTGAACAGAATTCCCAATTCTGTTCAGCAAATGCTATAGCATTTCGGCCGCTGGCTAACCGCACGCGACGAGCCGCTAGGTCAGTTTATGCCAGCATCACTGCTGAACACCACGCGACGCCTTTTCCGGAAACGTGAACCTACGCTTTGACGACATCATCCGGCTAAGCTTAGTCGGGGTGATTCGGCAAATGACGATTAACAAGGCTTGCGTATTTTGCGGTGCAGTGCTTGCGAAGTCGAAGCGCACCAAAGAGCACGTGCTCCCTATGTGGCTTCTTCGAATGACCGGCGACCCGAATCGGGAGTTCCGCCTTGGGTCAGATCTTCGAACTGGGAAGGAATGGATACGAGCAGCTTCGTCGATCACTTTTCCAGCGTGTGGACCGTGTAATGAGAAGTACGGCAAAAGTCTTGAGGCACAGGCCAATAAGACGGTGCGCGCCATCCAGGACGGTAAGTCAATTTCTGTGTCCAACGCATATCGACTGCTCGATTGGCTCGACAAGATTAGGATCGGGCTTTGGCTTGGGCTACTCATCCTTCAGAACGAAGGAGACATAAGGCCGAAATTTAGCATCGATACCCGGCGAGGTCGCAAAGATCGGATCGCCATTATCGCTGTCGATCCGGACGACAGAGCACAGCGCTTAACTTTTGGTGGAACCGACAACAGTCTCTTTCGCCAGACCCAATGCGGCCTCTACCTCCGAATCAACAATATCCGGATACTGTCGATTTCCGCTGACTTTCTCCTTACCCAAGAAACAGGGCTTCCGCATGGCGACAATCAATATCTTGTCGAAGGGCGTCCGGGGTTTGTCGGAAGTGAACTCGTTCCGGGAAATTACGCGCTGTCGCAAGATTGGTGTGCATTCACGCGACTGGGTGGCACTATTCTAGCGCAGCCCATTATAGATGCGCGCGCGTCCGATCCTGCATGGGCGATCAATTTGTATGCGAACTCGCGAGTAATGCAGCATACGAAAGACAGGTTTCGTGCAAGTGGTATCGAGCAATTCTTACGGATCATCCCGCTTCAACTCATCTCGAATGTGACGGGCGAGTTCGCATACCACGCGAATAAGCGACAACGATTCAAGTTAAGAGCCAAATCACAAAATGACGATGTCGCTTTCATGCGAACGCTCTACGCCCTGATGCTCGACCGCGTTCTTCGAAATTTTCCCACGGAAATAAAGCTCGCCAATGGTAAGAAAGTTATGTGGTTCACAGGTCATCAGTTGGCGCTCGACTGCATGTGGCAGTTGCGCGAACGTCTCAGGTTCCTGGGCGTATGTTTTCCCGACACGGACGAGCTGATCGACGAAATGCAGCGAATAGATCGCATATTGGAGGAAAAGTTGGCGAGTGCGGCTGGCACCCTTATTTTGGAGCCGCCGCTAATCGGGTAAAGCTCATCTTTCAAAAACGATTCTCTGGGTAAGGCACACTTCAGCAATGCCTGAACCTATTGCGAGGACGTCAGGGCGACGACAGCGGCAGCTAACAAACCGAGACCGATTAACACGGCCGCAGAGTTATCCTTCTTTTCGTCCGTAATCGTGACGCCCTGCCGCTGCAGATAATCAGCATATTGGTCTGCGTGGGCCAGGATAGTAGCGGCCGGCATATGCAATGCAGCCGAAGCTATGCGGAGTTGGGACAGGGATAACACCGTATCGCCTGACTCCAAGCGCGAATACGCGGATTGGGTAATCCCCAGAACCGCCGCCAAATCATTTTGCTGCAGACCCAATTGGACCCGCCGCTGCTGCAAGACACGACCCACTACTACTGCGTAGGGGACAACGCCTTGGGCGCTAATATGCGCTTGACTCATATATTACAAAAGATCATAAATGCGTCTTATTGTCTAGGTGAGGCTCATATGGATTCGAGCATATTTTGGCCGCCCGGCACTCTGATTTCAGTACCCACCCACCTGTTCTTTCGCCATTTCGGCATCGTCACTGCACGGGGAACTGTCATTTCCAACTCTGCGCGACATGGTGGAGCGCGCGAAGAATTCCTGGCGGAGTTCTGCAATGGTAATCCCTGCCATGTCGAGCCGAGGCCATCTGATCTGCCCTGGTGGGAAGTGCTTGACCGTGCAAATTGCCTGATGACGCGGCCCTACAATCTCGTCACATGGAACTGCGAGAGCTTTGTAATGAGCTGCTATGGCCTTCCACCGCGTAGCAACCAATTAGCGGTGTCGCTTATCGTTGCAGTGGCCAGTCTTATCGCCGTCGCCAGTCTCGGTGAAGCGTAGGCTCTCGTGTCGCGCCATCAGCCTGTGGTTGGGGCGTCACGACGATCTTTGCGCGGTATCTACTCGGCTATGTAGGAGACGTTTTTCTATTCCGCTCGGCTGACGACAGATATGCACACCGCTGCCAATTTAGCGACGAGGCAAAACCTTTCCGAAGTGGAAAATGATCGTCGACCGCGCAAAACCAATTTGCGCGCACAAAATCACCCGTGGCTCGTGTTACTTCTCAGTAATTTACGCCAAGGCTCGCCAATGTTGCGTCGTCAAGCGCGCCCGTCGCGGGCAGCCCTTTGACCAACTGAAATCTTTTGACTGCGTCCTTGGTTGTCTCGCTTAACTGACCGTCGATAAGGCCATTGTAATAACCCTTTTCGCGAAGCTCGGCTTGGACTCGCAATACAATTACCAAGGGGGCAGCAACCTGCGCCGTGTTTGGTAACGTCGGGCGCACCGCAGCACGAGGGGTGCCCTGGGCAGGGGTGGTTGAATCCAAATTTGAACCCGAGTCTGTAGTGGGGGCCCGCGATACGGAGCCTCCGGACCCAGAATAATGACTTGCATGACTTGCGTGGCTGCTGTGGGCGGCGAACCGCTGGTCCTGATTTTGCTGGTTGGGTTGAACGAAGGTCAAAGGCTCAGTTGGCGGAATTGGTCTACTCGATGCTCCCGTTGCTGAATCGGGTGTGGAAGCGAACGCTTGCGCTGACAATCCTGCCAAGGCCGCGGACCCCCAGCCCACTGATGAGAGCGCGATTTTGAGAATGGAGAAATTTCGTACCATTACGATGCCCCCATAGCTCCCACAGGCGCCACGCCCCGACTCCGCCAGTGATTATCAGCGGAAGAGAAGAATCCGCAGCATTGGCCTCTAACCGAACAGCTCGTGCATTGTTCAACGAAAACGTTTTTCCAATCGGAGATGCTCTGCTTGGCGAAGCGCCAAGCCGCACGTGGCAAAACGCAAAGCGGCACATTGTAGATCGACACGGCCATGTTTCTGTCGTCCAGGTACGCAGCTGCTTCGAACACTCGTTCAGCATAATCCAATGGATCAATCCACAGAAGCTCGCGGTTCAGCTTTGCGAAGCCAATTGGCTCCAGGCCCATTAGCGCGATGTGGTTAACAAACGGCATGGTTCGCCAAACGAATTCCGCGACGTTCAACAGGCGAGGGATCGTAAGCGCATGAAGCACCACCCGAATCTCGATTGCCTGCTGTTTCTCCGCCAAATTGTAAATTCCGTTGATCGTTTCGTCGAATGCGCCCTGAGCCTGCACGACAAAGTCGTGCTGTGCGGGCGTATCGGCATAAAGAGGGATACACCACCGCACACGGCCGCGTGCGTCCGCAACGGTCGCCACCGTATCGGGATTTGAAAACAATCGGCCGTTCGTTAGCACTTGAATAGTAGTGCCGGGCAGGTGCTCTTGGGCCGTCGCAAGGATTTGCGCTAGTTGTGCGCCAAGAAGTGTCGGTTCTCCCCCAGTGATTCCCAACCGGCCAAGGTCGGGATCAATCAGCGGGATGAGCTCAAGTATCTCTCTGACCCGCCAATCATCGTTCTCATTTCGAGGTGGCTGGCTGCACATCAAGCATAGGCTGTTGCATCGTTCTGTCACGAATAGGACGTTCGCATTTGCGCCCCTGCGATACAGGACACGCAGTTCTCCCTTCGGAAGAATCCGAATCACGTCGCCCGGTGAAATCACGTCATTTCGCTGAATTGCTGAAACAGCAAACAGGTCCGCGTTATGTGGGCGCTCCGCAAGAACCACACCGCCGGCGCCACTTCGCGCAAGTGCGTTCAGATCGATTCCATCTCTGTCCCCGCGAAGATCAAACAAAACCCGCTCAATCGGGAAGGTCCCGCTTAAACCTTCGCGGAGGCTGAGCACCTTAAAGATGCTTGATCCGGTCGGACCCGTTACAGTGGCTCGCGTGTGAAGTGGCAACATCAGGCCCGCGCACCCAAGGCTGAGTCTCGCTGGGTTACCCAACTCAAGAACGTCTTCATGATCTCCGGCGTTGGTTGTGCCAGATATCGGAAAAAAATCTGGAACAGCCCCATATGTCGCGCGCAATGTGCTGACGACGGGGGGGGCGCAAATGCGCTCCCCAGCGTGGCATGCATGTGCACAGGATCAGCACCACAGTACGGCACAAACGCGCAGTCACGGCACCCAGGCAAGACTTCGGCTACGCCAGCTTCGCGGAGAATGTTCATCGCTTCCGACTTCATGAGTTCGTCGAACGGCTGGTGAACTGTCCCCAACCGAAATGTCTCGTCTCCCATCGCGGCAAGCATTCGGGCTTCGTCCGACGGATAGACGGAGCCGTCGTAGTTATAAGCAATCGTGCTAAACCCAGCGCCAGTTGGCGACCGGAGATCGACATAGCGCGAGGGAAACGGGGTCAGAATGTGCGACAAAATAGTCGCCGCATAAGCCTCTTCGAGTTTCACCCCCGAAGTATTTAGGCTGAGGATATATGCCAGCGCGCGCTCATAGAACGGCAGGAATGCCGCCATTGGATACCCAGTCTTCCGCTCTGATTTGATCGCGAATCCATAGGGGTTGAGCGGCCTGAGAAAAATTGTGCGAAAGCCAAGCCGGACGTACTCATCGATAATCGCCTCCGGTTGGTCCAGGCTTCGGCGGGTGAGCGTCGTAAGAGCTGAAACTTTATCGTGCCCAAGGACGCTCCGGGCAAACTGAATGCCATCGATAGTCCGTGTGTGTGAATCGAAGTTCGGATTGGGGCGATTCGCATTGTGAATCGAGGCAGGGCCATCGAGCGATGTTGAAACTTCAAAATTGTGCTCGCGGAAAAATCGAAGCATCGCATCATCTAAATGGTGCAACGTCGAGGTAATCGTAAAAGTAATTCGCCGTTTTTCGCTCGCATTCCTCGCGGACACAGCGTCAACGATTCGTTCGATAGTCGGAAATGCGAGGAGGGGCTCGCCGCCTTGAAATTCCACGGTTAGGGAGGGCGAATTCGACTCAAACATGCGGTCAACTGCCGCCTTCGCCGTTTCTGGCGACATATCAAAGCGCGATCGGTCGACGCTGACGCGTGAGACCTGGCAGTAGTGGCAACTGTGGTCGCAACGAAGCGTAACGACGAATAGGTGCAACGACGGACCATGTCGCAAGAAGGATTTCTTCGTTCGGACTTTCGCCGCGAGCACCCGGACTGCTGTGTCAGTTGAGCCGACGCTTAGCATCTGCTTCGCCGCCAAATCCAGGTATTGCGATGAATTTGGGGGCAGACGGCGATCGACAAAATCTTCGAATTCATCTTTCCCAAGGAACACATACTCACCTGCATCCGACGTGATGAGTATCTTTTCCAAGCTTGGAATCTGAATCGAGCGGAAAGGCAGTACGGTGTATCTTCCGGATTCCTGAAATGATTCTACGCTGAAAAATTGCGGTCTCATTCGCAAGGATCGACTACAGCCACTGGCAAATCGAAGCCTACATGGCGATAGATCGGCAGACCAGAGTATTCATTCAACTAATGCTTAACTTCGGCGACAAACCTGGGTCTCTCGAGAGGCATTCCTATGATTCTATTGTTGGGCATCCGGCCGGCGGCATTTGGAGCGGCGCTTGCCATTGCAGGGCTCGCCTTCGCACCAACTCCATGTCTGGCGTGGGGGGCGGAAGGTCATCGAATCGTGGCAGCAATTGCCGCTGATAACCTCACTCCCGCGGCGCGGGCGCAGGTGGGACGACTGCTGGACGGCAACGGCAAGACCGCAATGATGCAGGTGTCCACTTGGGCTGATGAAATCCGTCGTGCTCGCCTTGAAACTGCTCCCTGGCACTTTACGGACATTCCCATCCGTAATTCCGCTTATGATCCAAAGCGGGATTGTCCACTCGATCAGTGCAGCATTAGCCAAATTCAGAGCGAAGAACGAGCCTTGGCGGATCGGCAGTTGCTGGATCCAATTCGTGCTGAGGCACTGCGTTTTTTGATCCATTTCATTGGTGATTTGCATCAGCCGCTCCACTCGTCAAACAATGATGATCGCGGCGGAAACGATGTGCGCGTGGCCTCGGGAGACCGGCATGCGAACTTGCATGCTGTGTGGGATGTAGATGTAGTGCGAGCACTCGGTAATAGGCCAGAGGATGTTGCCGCCCAGCTTGAAACCGAGATAGCGCCGGCACAGAGGCGGTCATGGTCAGCCGGGAAACCTGAGGACTGGGCTAATGAGGCACACGAAATCGCGCAGCACGAAATCTATGGGCCCATAACTGGACGGGGAGGCACGAGCGGGGAGATAGTGCTGTCGCCGGACTATGCGCAAATCGAGCGGGTGATTGCGGCCGAACAGCTGAAGAAGGCGGGACTTCGACTTGCCTCAGTGCTGAACTCCATCCTAACCGAGCCGGCGCAGTAAGCACTCACGGTTCGTTTTTCAAAAAGCAAAAAATAGAGCGGGCGGTATGCGGTGCATTTTTTGCATGTTGGAGCGACCACCAAGTAGGGAGCACATTTTTCCGCTGGCGATTGGCGGGACCATTACAACCGACAGAGTTTGCAACGCGTGCAATTCCGATCTAGGTCGCCGCGTGGATGCAGCATTGAGCGACTTTCTGCCGGTGCGACTTCGTCGCGCCGAGTTAAAACTAGCAGGGAATGCAGCCGAACCGCCGTCGCATCTTGAGATTTTGCTTGGCACCCATAGATTAGCCGGGTCCGAGACTAAGCGTATCCGCGCGACTGCAAATAAGACAACGGGCAAACTCGACCTTCGTCACTTGTATCATGCTGCCGATGTAGTTCTTCCGGACGGAACGAAGGCTCGGCAAATCGTGGTTGATGAGCGCGACAAGGACCAAATCCCCAAGATCATCCAACGCGAGCGAAAGCGACATGGCTTGCCGCCGCTCTCCGAGGAGGCGATGGTGATTGAGATCAGCAAGGGCGTTGTCCAAACCATAGAGAATCCTCAAGTACACGTCAGTCTCACGGCCAATTTCGCTTTTGTGCGCCACGCATTGATAAAAATTGCTTATGAACTGGCATTCCGCTGGCTCGGAGAATCGTATCTGGAGGACCCGAAAGCTGCTGAGTTGCGCGAGGCGATCTGCAATAAGGACCCGGCTTCAACCGATAAGGTGGAGGGGTTTGTTGGGGAGCTAACTTCGTGCGGCGATATTTTTCGTATGTGGACTCCGGACAAGGCGCACCACTTGGCCTTTGCGACCGTGCTGCCGAACTCCGTTATTGTCGCCGTACGCGTGTTCGATCTCTACGCGGTCGTTATCCCGGTCAGCCAGAACCCACGTCACTATCTGCGCGCCAGTGCGGATGGCTCTGAGCTTCGTTTTCTGGCGATTGATGCGTGCAACCGCAGAACCATCGAGACGACGTTCTTCCAGGAGCAGCTTCGGATCGCGAATGCGATGAGAACATATCAGAGAATGCCACCTTTTCCCGATCCTCTCTCCGAGACTGGAATCTCGCTGAAAGCTGCGACTAGTTAGCAGCCGTCCGCTCCGCCTAATCTTTCGTCTTGCCGTTCAGCCTCAGTCTGCCATGGCATATTTCACGGCGGATCCGCACCCCCGCCTGCCAGCGACCGTACTTGATCGACACATATCCTGTACAAGCACCGGAGGATTTCCCGGTTGAGAGGAGCGGCTGCTCGCATTTGGAGTCGCCCGTCGCGGCTTTGCTCCTTTCAATGCGCCATTTTGTTTCGGGCAAGACCCACGCGCGCGGAGGTGTTCGGACCTCACGCTCGCTGGAGCTAGTGCAAAGCCATGCAGAGTTTCCAGCGTAAAATCCTCGATCGCGGCAAGCCGAATCCTCTTCGGTCTGAATCCATCTTCCAGGTCAATGGCACCTGCGAAATCACCTTTCCTGTCGGACTATGCCTTAGGAACAGAAGTGTTGTTCTGGTAAGCTACATATTGTCCGATGAACTTACTGGGGCGCCGGTGTCGCCGGCGTTGATCTGCGATTCGTTCAGCCTAAATCTGAGGCGCAATATGGCCGGACGAGAAAATGGTACGGCAGGAGCGCCTTTACACTTCCGCAACCTTGATGGCATCTTCACGAACCGCCGTGGATACTGAGGCTTTCAGGGACCGTTCAGAACTCCCGAGTCCCAGGACTTTCATCACGACACTGGCGGGACACATTGCAGCTGAGGCAGCTCCAACCAGACGCAGGTGGGAAATACCGTGACCACACAGCTCGGCGAACCAAAACAGAAGCCGGTTGGAATCTGGGTTCGCGTTTCAACTGAAGATCAAGCTCGCGGTGATAGTCCTGAGCACCACGAGCAACGTGCCCGACTGTACGCTGCATCTCAGCGTTATGAAATCAAGGAAGTCTATCGCCTGGATGCGGTGAGCGGAAAATCCGTCATGGATCACCCTGAAACCAAGCGGATGCTCGCGGACATTCGTTCCTCCAAAATTGAAGGTTTGATTTTTTCAAAGCTGGCGCGGCTGGCCCGAAACACCCGAGAGCTGCTCGACTTCGCCGATATTTTTCGACAGAACGACGCCGCGCTTATTTCTCTACAAGAAAGTCTTGATACCGGCACACCAGCTGGCCGGTTCTTCTATACGGTCATAGGGGCGCTTGCGGAGTGGGAAAGACAGGAGATCGCGGACCGGGTTGCCGCATCAGTTGCGGTGAGAGCCAAACTCGGCAAGCCGTTAGGAGGACGCGCACCGTTCGGTTTCGCATGGAAGGATCGAAGGCTCGTCTTTGATGAAAAGGAAGCTCATGTCCGCAAGCTGATTTACGAATGGTACGGCGAGCATCGACGCAAAAAGACGGTCGCTCAAATGCTCAATGCCCGAGGCTATCGCACACGCGCCGGCAAGCCGTTTTCGGCGAAGGTTCTCGAAGACCTGATCCGCGATCCGACAGCGAAGGGATTGCACCGCGCGAACTACAGCACCCGTCGGAACGGCGGAAAGCATGAGTTTAAACCGGAAGATGAATGGGTCTACACCCGTGTCGAGCCCATTGTGTCAGAGGAACTTTGGGAGCGGTGCAATCATCTCCTGATGTCAAATAAGACGGCTGATCGCCCGATCGGTCCCCGGCCGGAACACCTCTTCGGCGGTAAGGTTCGTTGCACGTGCGGCACAAAGATGTATGCCCGCAAGCGCACCGGCAAATATGTCTGCGACAAGTGCAATACAAAAATTCCCGCTAATGATCTCGAAAGCGTCTACTGCTCGCAGCTGAAGGAGTTTCTCTTCTCGGATGCGCAGTTGGCGGCACATGTTCTTCGAACAGACGAAGAACTCGCCGAAAAGGAAAAACTGATCGAGAACCGAAAAAGGGAAGGCACGCGCGTTCAGGGCGAGATCGACCGCCTGTTTCAGCTCTACTTCGATGGCGAAATCCCAAAAGAGGGCTTCGGGAAGAAGTACGCGCCGCTGGAACATCGGCAAAAGCAGATTGATGCAGATGTCGCTACTCTGCAGGCCGAAATCGACAGCGCGAAAATTATCCAGATCAATAGGGACCACGTTCTCAATGAGGCGAGAAACTTGAATTCCAGATGGCCCGAATTATCCCCTGATCAGAAGAAGACAATCGTTCAGATGACGACGGATGAAGTCATTGTAGGGAAAGACGAAATCGAAATCTGCTTAGCGTATCTTCCCACTTCCCCTTTGGACCGTGCCGATAAGGGTACAGACCATGTGGGATCGCCGCTTGGGTGATTGTGCACCAGAATCAATGCCGAAGCTCCGAGTTCCAGAGCGCGCTTGACGACTTCGCGCGGATAGACCGGCGCGTGGTCGACCGTGCCTTTGGCCTGCGCCTCATCCGCGATCAGGATGTTCTTGCGGTCGAGAAACAGCACACGGAATTCTTCGATCGGGTTTCTCGCCATGCGCGCCGAACAATAATCCAGCAGCGCGTCCCAGGATGAAATCGCGCTCCGGTTCATGACCCTGCCCTGGGCCAGCCTTTGCGCGGCTGCCTCCACCACTTTCAAAGCGGTGACCGTATTTTCGGTCATGCCGCCGATCTGCCGCAGCCGTTCCGGCGATGCTGCAATCAGTTCGGCAAAACTGCCGTCGAATTCCTTCAGCAGCCGCTTTGCCAATGGCTTGGTGTCCCGCCGCGGGATGGCCATGAACAACAAGAGCTCCAGCAGCTCGTAATCCGGCAAGGCAGTGCTACCACCCGCAATGAAGCGTTCGCGGAGGCGGTCGCGATGCCCCGCATGCGCGGCTTCATTACCGGCTTCGCCCTTAAATATAGGGCGGGGCGTGCCACCCTTTGGGAGAGAGGGTGAAGATTTCAAAGCCATCCTGGGTGACGCCGATGCTGTGCTCGAACTGCGCCGAAAGCGAGCGGTCGCGCGTCACCGCAGTCCAACCGTCGTTCAAAACCTTTACTGCATAGCCACCAAGATTGATCATCGGCTCGACGGTGAAGAACATGCCGGGCTTCAACACGACGCCCTGCCCCGGCCGGCCGTAATGCACGATGTTCGGCAGCGCATGGAAAATGCGGCCAACGCCGTGGCCGCAGAAGTCGCGCACCACCGAGCAGCGCTCCTGGTCTTCCGCAAATGACTGGATCGCATGACCGATGTCGCCGGTCGTTGCGCCGGGCTTCACGGCGGCAATGCCGCGCATCATGCATTCATAGGTGATTTCGACGAGGCGCTGCGCCTTACGCTTGACCTCGCCGACGTAATACATCCGGCTGGTGTCGCCGTGCCAGCCATCGAGAATCACCGTCACATCGATATTCAGGATATCGCCGTCGCGCAGTGGCCGGTCGCTCGGAATGCCGTGACACACGACATGGTTGATCGAAGTGCAAAGCGTGTGACGGTACCCGCGATAGCCAAGGCAGGCGGGAAGCGCCCCATGGTCGAGCACGTATTCATAAGCCAGCCTGTCCAGCGCCTCGGTCGTGACCCCGGGCTTCACTTCCGGAACCAGCAGGTCCAGCACTTCCGCGGCCAGCCGGCCGGCGCGGCGCATACCTTCAAAATCCTCAGGCGCATGCGTCGATACCGCAAAGGCGGAACGGCGTGCGACTTCGATCGTACCGCGGTCCAGAATGAGATCGGGTGGTGCTTCGGACATCGGCCTGTATCTGATCCTTCTCGGTCCAGCCGCGCTGACGCCGCGCCGCCGTGTTAGTGTTCTTTTCTACACTTGGTTTGCCGGTAGCGCTACCTTCAAGGGGCCAGGGCTAAGGGGTCAAGGTCGAGAATGCGTGAAGTATCAACGGTAACTGCGGCCGTCCTGGTCATTGGCGACGAAATCCTGTCCGGGCGCACCCAGGACATCAACCTTGCAACCATCGCCAGGTTCCTCGGCCCCATGGGCATCGACCTTCTGGAAGCGCGCGTGGTGCCCGATGTCGAAATTGAAATCGTTGCCGCGGTCAACGCCTTGCGCGCACGCTACACCTATGTGTTCACGACCGGCGGCATCGGCCCGACCCATGACGATATCACCACCGATGCGATCGCCGCCGCGTTCGGGCTTGCCGTGGAATATGACGCAACGGCACTGGAAATTCTCGCCGGCCGATACAAGCCCGGCGAATTCAATGAAAGCCGGCGGCGCATGGCGCGGATTCCGCACGGCGCCAGTCTCATCCGCAATTCGGTTTCCGCCGCGCCCGGATTCCAGATCCAAAACGTGTTCGTCATGGCCGGCGTACCGCGCATCATGCAAGCCATGCTCGAAGACATTCGCCCGCGCCTTGAGGCCGGCGTGCCGGTCGTCAGCCGCAGCTTGCGCAGCACGTTGCCCGAAGGCCGGATCGCCGCGCCGCTCGAAGCCGTGCAGAAGGCGCATCCCGATCTAAGGATCGGAAGCTATCCGTTCTACGCCGCGCCGGGTTCGGGCAGCAGCAACGGAACAGTGCTGGTGGTGCGCGGGCGCAACAGGGACAATGTCGAGAACGCGGCCGCAGAAATCATCCGTGTTGCGGCTGAACTCGGAGGCACGGCGGTTCCGGAAGAGTCGCGATAGAATCGCCCTAATATTGCTTCTAATTGGCACAGCACGAAATTTTCGGTTGTGGGAACGCAGCCGGTATGCGACTCTTTTGCCGCGTAACAGGGGAGAAGCCGGTTGAAGCGCGTACTTGCAGCTTTGATTGGTGGGCTTTTGTTCACTGCGGCAGGTGTTGCCGCGGCCGGGAATTTCGCGTCCAACCGCGACGCAGATTACTTCGCCAAAGGCACGCATGAATTCTATGTCTGGTGCGCGGCCGGCGGCGATTATCTGTCACGCGCCGACGGCGCCAGCGCCGAAGACGCCCAGCTCAGCCTCTATCGCTCGATCAAGGCCGCCGGCAAAACCAATTGCTGGCCGGTCTGGCAGGGCCGCGTCGCCAGCCGCTAATCTGATCAGTTCAGTTGATATTGCGAGGCTTCGCGCGCCAATTCGGCCTGTGCGTCCGGCTGGTTTGCGAATACGCCACGGGCTGTTGTTAGAGCCTGTGCGGCCTTGTCCTTGTTGCCGAGAACAGAATAGGCGCGGATCAGCATCATCCAGCCATTCAGATCGTTCGGACTCGATTGCAGGCGGCTGGCAAGCTGCTCGACCATGGCTTCGGGATTGGGCGCCGCGCCCCCGGCGCTCGCCTTCAGCGCCGCGACCTGATCGACCAACGCTCCCCGCCACGGCGTATTCGCCGGCGCATCGGCCAGCACGCCTTCCCACAATTGCAAAGCCTGGGCCTTGTCGCCGCGAGTGGCCAGAGCCAGGCCGGTGTAGTAGCGCGCGACCAGATTCCTCGGGTCCTGCGCCAGCACCTGCTTGAACACGTCCTCGGCTTCCTTGCTGACCTGTCCGGAGGCTTCGGTGATCGCTTCGCCATAGGTCGACAGCAATTGCGGATCCGCTCCGCCCTGCTCCGCCTTTTCCGCCTCGACCGCATGACCCAGCGCCTTCTGCGCCTGATCGGGATTGCCGAGCGTCAAATAACCCTGGCCAAGCAGCGTCCATCCCTGCACGTCGCCGGGGCGGTTGGGCATACGTTGGGCCAGCATGGCGACCAGCGAGGGGTAATCGGTCTTCGACGGGCCGGTCAGCGAATTCAGCGCCAGTTTCGGTTGACCGAGGAAACCGTAAACGCCAAGCCCGATCGCCACCGTGGCGAGGCCGGCAATGGCCGGGTAACCGGCTCGCTTCAACCCGGCTCCGCCAGTCGCCATCGCGGGGACCACGACAAATGCCGCCGCCACGAGCGCTACGGATGCGAAGATGAGCACCAGGATTATAACCATGGCGTACGGCTATATACGTATTGTCAAGATTTGTAGCCCCTGATCATGACAAGGCGCGCAAAAGAGCGCGAGCGGCCGGGGCGAAGCGCAAGCTGCCCCTGCGTCAGCTTGGCGCCAAACTCGGCATTGCAGTTGCGACTGACTTGCAGTATTTTGTCTTTTGAGAATGGCTCGCAATTGGCCATTGAGGAAACCCGTAACCAAGTACCCGCGAAATGCTTGCCAGCCTGTTGATCGTGTTCCGTGAGATGCTGGAAGCCGGCCTCGTCGTCGGCATTGTCATGGCTGCGACCGAGGGTCTGGCTGGGCGGACATTGGCCATTATGGGCGGCATCGCCGCCGGTGTGGCGGGCGCGGCAGTGGTCGCGGGTTTCGCCGATATGATCGCCGAAGCCGCGGAAGGCATTGGCCAGGAACTGTTCACGGCCGGCATTCTGCTCGCCGCCGTCGTGATGCTCACCTTCCACACCACCTGGATGTCGCGCCACGGCCGCAAGCTGGCATCCGAGATCAAGGAATTCGGACGCGCCGCGGTGAAGGGCGACAAATCGCTGTTTGCGCTGGCGGCGGTGGTTGGCCTCGCGGTGATGCGCGAAGGTTCCGAAGTGGTGCTGTTCCTCTACGGCATCGCGGCCTCATCGCATGATAGCGCGGGTGCGATGTTCGCAGGCGGTGCCGTCGGTGTCGTGCTGGCCGCCCTCGTCTCCTACGCGCTGTATCGCGGCCTTGTGGCGATTCCGATGCGCCACCTCTTCAGCGTCACCAATGGCATGATTGCGCTGCTCGCAGCCGGAATGGCCGGGCAGGCCGCCGCGGTTCTCGCCGGCGCCGACGTGATCCCGTCATGGGGTGAGCGGCTGTGGAACACATCCTTCATTTTGCCGGACGACAGCTGGCTCGGCCGTGCGCTGCATGCGCTGATCGGTTATTCGGCGGAACCGTCCGGGGTTCAGATCGCAGCCTGGCTTGCAACTCTCGCTTTGATCGTCACGCTCGGCAGATTGGCGCCGGACGAAAAGCCAAAACCCAAGGCTCCGTCCCCACTGACCGAATCAAAAGTCGCGGCCCGGAGTTGAGTATGCGTGCAGTTCTGCTGGCATTGACGATCTCGCTGCTCGCCTCCTCGGCCAATGCCGATGATCCGCAACTGATCATCAAGGACCACAAATTTCAGCCCGAGCGGCTCGAAGTCCCGGCCGGCGTGAAATTCAAGCTGATGGTCCGGAACAATGATCCGACTGCGGAGGAGTTCGAAAGTTTTCAGCTCAACCGTGAAAAGGTCGTGCCGCCGGGCAAGGAGATTCCCGTGTTCCTGGGGCCACTCGATCGCGGAGAATATCCGTTCTTTGGCGATTTTCATCAGGACACTGCCAAGGGTGTGATCGTCGCCAAGTAATTTTCAAATGTAATTCGCAGGGGATGACGTTGTATCAGCGTACGGGGAAATGGATTCTCGGCGCAGGGGTTGCTCTGTGCCTGGCGGGACAAGCATTGCCGGTCAAAGCCGATATCGGCGAACTTTATGTTTATTCGCCGATCCTCGACGGCGCCGGAATTGCCGAAATCGAATATCGTGGCGCGCGGACATTCGATTCCGATCCTGGCAAGGACAATGCACAGTCGCAAAAATTCTCCTTCGGATACGGCCTCACCGACTGGTGGTTTGTCGAAGCCTATGGCCAGTTCGCGCGCGATCCGGGGCCGGGAAACACAACCCATTTCGATGGCACCGAATGGGAATCGGTTTTCCAGCTCACCGAGCCCGGCGAATATTGGGCCAATCTCGGCCTGATCGCCGAATACGAACGGGTGGCAAATCGCAAAACGGATTCTGACGAACTCGCATTCGGCCCGTTGCTCGAACATGACTTCGGTCCGACCACGATCGACTTGAATGTCGTCCTGACCCGGCAACTCGGGCCTAATATCACCGCGCCGGGTGTCGGCGTCGCCTATCGCTGGGAAACGCGCTGGCGCTTGTTCCCGCAATTCCAGCCGGCGATCGAAGCCTTCGGGGATTTTGGACCAATCAGCCACTTCAATCCCGGCGCACAGCAGCATCTCATCGGCCCCGGATTCGCCGGCAAATTCCGTCTCGGCTTTATTCCCGGCGATCTCGGATACGACGTCGGTTACCTGTTCGGACTGACGCCGTCATCGCCGTCAGGTACCGCGAAAATCATCCTCGAATACGAATTCCCGCTTTGAGGCGATTGAATGGTGCGGGCGGCCGGACTTGAACCGGCACAGGACTTTCGCCCCTACGGATTTTAAGTCCGTTGCGTCTACCATTTCGCCACGCCCGCACGGCGTGCCTGTTCTGTATACCGGCGGGGAAGCCGGTTTTTAAGTCCGTTGCGTCTGCCAATCCGCCACGGGGCCGAAGTCACATTTTCAATAGCTTGCCAGACCGGGCCTGCAGGATTGCCCGACGCTCCTGGCCATCCGTGAAACCCAGGTTCGGTGAGTTCCGTTAACGACTCGAGAGTCCAATGGATAGGTCCGCATGATGCTACTGGATGTGTGCCTTTTTCTCGTCGGCTTTTCGCTTTTCGCCGCGCGGTACGGAGTGGATTCGCGCAAGCGTGTGCCGGTGCGTGTGCGCACCCGCAACCGCAGACAGCCGCGGAGATAAAATATCTCGTGCCGCTTACGCTGGATTGGAGACCGAAAGCCAGTCCAGATTCGGCTCGGACTCGATGGTCTGCAGCCGGTCGAACAGGCGGCCCATCGCAGGCGCCGGATATCGCTTCGCCAACAGCATGAATTTCTCGCGCAGGCCCGCTTCGTCCAGCGGATTGGCCGGAGTGCCGGAAAATTCGGTGGCGCGGCGCGTCAGCTTGCGTCCGTCCTTCAGCACCAGCGAAACCGTGCTGGCGAGATCGTCATTGGGCTGACCATCGACGATCTCCATCTTCACCTTCGATGCCATGGCGAGAATGCGCTCATCCCGGTGCACCTGATCGTCAAACGAATCCGGATCGACCGGATTGCGGTACAGCGACAGCGCCACGCAGAACGGAATGCTGTACTGCGCCAGCAGCGCATCCGCCGGCACCGGAATATTGTTGGTGGTCGCCATCCTGCGGTTTCCGACGATCACGATCGACTGCACGTCATCGGGTGAGAAACGGTTGTCGCGCCGCAAATCCAGCATCGCCTCCACCGGCCGGTGCGCCGTGATGTGGCAGGCAAAGCGCTTCAGCATGATGTGCAGCATCAGATGATCCTGCCCCAGGCCGCGGGTCAGGATGTCCGTGTCCCATTCGTTGGAAAATCCGTGCAGCCAGCCTTCAGGTCCTTCGACCACCGTGGACGGGCCGGTGAATCCGCCGTCCGCCAGACTGGCGGCGAGCACGCCCGATTCCGCGGCGCGTCCGAGATGCAGTTTCTTGACCATGGCGCCGTCGGGCGCGTGAGCGAATTCCATCAGACCACCGCCAAGCGATCCCGCAATACCCATCGCGTTACGGATTTTGCCGGTGTCGAATTTCCGGATTTTCCCCGACGCAATCGCGGCGCCGAATGGGCCCGTGGCTCCGGGGGCGTGGAATCCATGCGGCTCGATCGTGTCCTTCCCCGCCGATCCAATCCGGATCATCACCTCGCCGCCCGCAGCCATGGCGGTGATCAGATCGCGCCCGCTGCCGCCATGTTCCTGCGCGACCGCAAGCGCGGATGAGAACATCGTCGCACCCGGATGCGAACCTGAATCGGGATCGGTCAGGTTGTCCAGTTCGAAAGCATGCGCCATGGCGCCATGCGCAAGCGCGGCCAACGGCGCCTGCACCGGAGCGCCACCCGCACTGAGGATCTGGCTTTTGCCGCCGGGACCGGTGCGCTGTGCATGCGCGATGATGATGCGGCTCCACGGCAGCTTCTCGCCATACAAAATCGCCGCCACCGTATCGGTGATGCAGTCTTTGGTCCGGCGCACCACCGATGCCGGAAGATCTTCGTAACGCAATGCCGCGGCATAATTGGCGAGCGTGACCGTCTGCCGGCCATCCGTCGCGTGCTTGCCGGTCTCGGCAGCTTTGGCTTGCGGACTCCATTCCGGCGCGAAGCCGATCGCGCCCGCACCCATTGCCGCTGTTTTCAGGAATGCGCGCCGCGCGAACGTGTCATTCGCAGCCATGCTGTCCTCCGCCACTTTTGCCGTTCCGGCAAAATAGCGGATTTAGCGCAAAATGCATGAAGCCAGATAAGGCGCCCCTACCTCCACCTTGCGGAGAGGTCGATCCTCCGAAGCCGCTTCGCGGCGAAGGAGGATCGGGTGGGGGTGTGTGCGATGAAACTCCCCCCACCCGTGAATTTTCCGAACTGAAAATTCGCGTGCCTCCCCACCAGGCGGAGGCTATTGAATCTCTGCGACTGTCGTCCGATCCGGAGCAGCAGCGGCAGGACTCCGTTTAAAACCGATATTGTTGAATGCGCGTCGCGCGCAGGCCCGGGGGGCCGAAGCTCTCGATCGCGCGCTGCCAGGCGAGAAATTCCTCGACCGTCAGCCGATAGCGCCGGCACGCTTCATCCAGCGTGAGCAAACCCGCCCTGACCGCGACCACCACGGCCGCCTTGCGGCGGATCACCCACCGCTTCGTGTTCGGCGGCGGCAAGTCCGACATAGTCAGCGGATTGCCGTCCGGTCCGACGACATAACTGACAACCTGGCGTTGGTGGGCTTCGTTCTGCCTCGCCATTGCACTCCGGCCAAATATCTTTCGCCGAAGACGCTAGCCGGTTGGCCCTTAAAAAAAGGCAAAGACGCAGCAAACGCGCCGCGACAAAAGCGAAAAGCTGTTGATAAAAACTTTACTGCTGCGTCGCAGGTGGACGCGGGAACACGAGCGCAGGATTGGCCGGCGGGCCGAGATGCTGACCATTCGCCAGCGTTGCACTCATTAACTGTCCGCCGCGCGAACCGTCCTTCAACGGGTGGAACTCGATCGTTACCCGGTCGCCCGGTTTCACGCTGTCGGGCTTCCAGCCGGCATAGGAATCCTGCTGCACCGACTGCATTTCGAACGACCATTCGCGCGGAGTGCCTGCCGCATCGGGCGCCATCATGTGAATCCAGACATGCGGATTGGTCCATTCATATTCCTTAACGATGCCCGTCATGCTGACCGCCTTTTCGCGGTCGAACATCGCAAAGGAATGATGCGCGTCAGCCGGCGCGGCAAAGACCGGAACCAGCAATGCCGCCATGACGCAAATCCGCGATTTCATGTTCATGCTCCGTTATTCAGATGCCGCCATCCCCGGCTTTCTGACTGAGGAAACCATCGGCCGGCGGCGGCCCCAGCCGCGTGCCATTGGCCAGAACGGCGCTTGCGAGTTGGCCGCCGCGCGATCCGTCCTTTAGCGGATGGAATTCCACCGTGATCTTGTCGCCCGGCTTGACGCTGTCGGGACGCCAGCCGGCCCGCGAATCCTGGGCAATCGACTGCATCTCGAATCCCCATTCGCGCGGCACGCCTTTGTCATCCGTGACCAGCAGATGAATCCAGACATGCGGATTGGACCATTCATAGTCCTTCACCATGCCGGTCACCGACATGGTCTGGTCGCGATTGAACATCGCGAATGAATGATGCGCGAATGCGGTGACAGGTGCTGCCACCAGCAGAGCCATCACCGGCACAACAGCGGCTTTCATCCATGCGCCTCCACAAATCCGGACGCCATCCATGTCCGGCCGCAAGATTGAACCCGGAATAGGCCGGGGCTAGTTTTGCGCGCCAGGCCGGCGCACCGGTCCGCCGAGCTTCGTACCATTGGCCAGAATCGCCGAGACGAGCTGACCGCCGCGGGTGCCATCCTTCAGCGGATGAAATTCAATCGAGACTTTGTCGCCCGGCTTCACCGAGTCCGGACGCCAGCCGCCGGCCATATCCTGCTGGATCGCCTGCATCTCGAAGCCCCATTCGCGGGCAACGCCCTTATCGTCCGGCGCCATGACATGGATCCAGACATGCGGATTGGTCCATTCCAGTTCCTTCACCACGCCGGTGACTGTGATGTTCTTCTGGGCGTCAAACATCGCGAAGGAATGATGGGCCAGCGCCGGTGTTGCGACTGCAAGCGCGATCCCGGCGAGTGCAAGCGATTTGAAGTTCATGCGTCTCTCTCCCACGATTGAAATCATCACATCACCGCGCCGGAGCCGGTCTCGTCGCCGACGAACCGAGGCGCCGTCCGTCGGACAGGGTCGCGGCAACCAGCTCGCCGCCGCGCGATCCGTCCTTGAGCGGATGAAATTCCACAGTCACTTTGTCGCCGGGCTTGACGGTGTCTGGCTTCCAGCCGCCCGAGCTCGCCTGTGCGGTCGCCTGCATCTCGAACGACCATTCGACCGGTTTGCCACTGGCGTCGGGCGCGAGCACATGCAGCCAGACATGCGGATTGGTCCACTCGAACTCCTTCACCACGCCCGGCTTGGTGATCAACTGATCCGGATCGAACATGGCAAAGGAATGATGCGCCAGCGCCGGTGCCGCGAGCAGCGGAAGACCGGCCAGCGCAAACGCAATCGCACGAAGCTTCATGCGGAATTCTCCCCGAAAAGGCGGGTGGCTTGGTCCCACGGATTAAGATATTATCATAAAGTTACAACTTGCGCGACCATTTGGGAGAACGGGAATGCGTGGGATCGCCTTGACTGTTGCGGCTTTGATGATTTCTGCGGTTCCGGCCAATGCGGCCTGGAAATATTACGCCTGCCCGTCCGACAATTTCGCGACCCAATTCCCGGCCGTCCCGAAAATGGAAACCGTCAAATTTGACATGCCGCGCCATGGAGCTGCGCTGTCTGCCCACAGCTATACGGCGACCGACGAGAACATCATCTACAAGGTCACGGTGGCCGATTATTCCGACCGCGTGGCGGATGGCGCCTCGATCCTCGAAGAGGCGATTTTCCAGCACACCGATGCCGATGACCACGGCCTCAGGAACGGCAAGATCGTCGGCAACGACACCGCGCGCATCGAACCCGTCGTGCGCGGCGCAACTTACGGCCGCCGGATCACCATGGATATGCCGAACAATGGCGGGCGCAATCTGACCACCTTCTATTTCCGCGGCGGCAAGCTCTATGAGCAGTCGGTGACGATTCTCCCGGCCAATGGCGACTACACCACGCCGAATGGATCGCGTTTCGTCGAATCGCTGCTGTTCAACCTGACCCGGATGGATCAGGAGGCCGGCGGCACGCCGCCCAATATCGCCGGCTGCGGCCCCACCATTCAGGCCTTCACCTACACTGATAAATAGATTCCACCTCTCCCCCTGTGGGAGAGGGCGGCGCGCCGGCGCTTGCGCTTTTGCAAGCGCCCATTGGCGCGCCAGGGGAGGGGTGAGTTTTTATGTAGGGCTTCCCACCGCCACTGAACTCGCGCACACCGCCACATCAATCCGGGCCCGCTTCACATCGCCCGACAGCAAAGCGAGCGTCTCGCCGTTGAGCGATAATCCGAGAACGCGCTCCGGATCGACCGGACCCGGAAAGCGGATCTGACCCGGCGCCAGCCGCGCGAATCCCACTTTGGCGTAATAGGGTTCATCGCCGACCAGAATGACCGCGCCATAATCCAGCGCTGCGGCGGCGCGGAGGCCATGCTGCATCAGGGAAATTCCGATTCCGCGGCCACGCAATTGCGGGACAACCGCCAGCGGACCAAGCAGAAGCGCAGAGCTCTGCCCGACGATAACTGGCCAAAACCGCACCGAACCCCACAGCGCATCGCCCGCACCATCCTGCGCCACAAAAGACAGCCGCGCTTCGGGTCCAACGCCTTCGCGCAGCCGGTAGGCCGTTTTGGCAAATCTGCCCGGACCGAAGGCGAGATCGACCAGCGCTTCCACGGCCTCCGCGTCGGCCAGCCCCTCGGCCCGGATCAACCAGGGCGGCGGCGCCGGTGTGACGCTTTGCTGGTTCTGTTTGTTCAACGGTTTCATCCGTCCAAGCGCTTTCCGCCGAAGTGGATACCGGTTCGGCGCAGAAAGCGCGCCATCAAAACCCCTTAGCAGGGATTCGTTACCGCCATCATACTGCGGAATGCCGCGGCAGGCGCTAAATGGTTAGGCGGAATGAATTCAGGTCGAATTAACAGTTTTACCTCGAGCTTGCGGGGAGGTCGCCCGGACGCGCCAAGGGCGCGCCCCATTCAAATAATTTGCCGCAGCGCATAGCGCCGCGTGCGGGTGCGAAGCATTTTTCGGGTGGGGGGTGTGAGCGGTGACATTCCCCACACCAGCAAATTTTCTGAAGCGAATATTTCTCGCCTCCCCACGAGGGGAGGCGGATTGGAGGTAAGCGGCTCGCCTAATGGCTCACCCCGCCCGGCACCGGGGCGGAAAAGGCGCGCACCGCCTGCTCGCGCACCTCAAATCCGGCCTGTTGCAAGGCGCCGACAATCTCCGCCGCATGGGAGCTGTCCCTCGCTTCGACCACCAGCCCAAGATCGGCGGACTTGGCGGACGCGCCGGTCATCAGCCGGTTGTGCGAGACTTCCAGGATATTCCCCCCTGCTTCGCCGATCGTGTTCGACACGCGCGCGAGCAGTCCGGGTCGGTCTTCAATGGCGATGTTGAGCGACAGGATTCGCCCTTCCCGCGCCAGTTCGCGCAAAATCACGTTCGACAGCAGGCGCATGTCGATATTGCCGCCCGAAATCACGATGCCGACCTTGCGTCCGCGAAAAATCGCCGGGCTTGCCAGCACCATCGCCAATGCCGCGGCGCCGGCGCCTTCGGCGAGCGTTTTCTCGATTTCCAGCAGCCGGACGATGGCCGCTTCGATCGCGCTTTCTTCGACCAGCAGAATATTCTCGACCAGATTGGCGATGATCGCGCGCGTGATCACGCCGGGATCCTTCACGCCGATGCCTTCGGCAATGGTTTGACCGCCGGCCGGCAAATCGTCTCCGGTCAGCAGATTGTGCATCGCCGGGTAAAGTTTGCACTCGGCGCCATAAATCCGTACGCCGGGTTTGATAGCGCGCGCCGCGATTGCCATTCCCGAAATCAGTCCGCCGCCGCCGACCGGAATCGCCAGCGTGTCGAGCTCCGGCACCTGGGCAAAGAATTCCAGCGCCGTCGTTCCTTGTCCGGCAATCACCAGCGGATCGTCATAGGGATGAATCAGGACGAGGCCATTCTTCTCGGCCAGCTTTTGCGCGGTGGCGTGCGAATCCGACAAAGTCGCGCCTTCGATGACCACTTGCGCACCGAATTCGCGCGTGTGCTTCACCTTGGTGAATGGCGTACCTTCCGGCATGACAATGGTTGCCGGAACGGCAAGCCGGCCCGCGTGATAGGCGACTCCCTGCGCGTGATTTCCGGCCGACATTGCAATCACTCCGCGCCGCCGCTCGTCATTGGTCAGTGAGAGCAATTTGTTCAGCGCGCCACGCTCCTTGAACGACGCGGTGAATTGCAGATTTTCGAACTTAAGAAAGATGTCCGCGCCGGCGATCTCGGACAAAATCCGCGAATGCCGCGCCGGAGTGACTTCCACCGCGCCGGCAATGCGTTCGGCCGCCGTCTCGATGTCATTCATGGTGATCGGCTGTGTAGCCATGGCCGTCATATCCGGACCCCGATGAAACACTGGACGACGAAGGTTGCAACCATCGAAACGCCGAAAACAGCCGTTCCGCCCAAAACCCGGCCGATGAACCTGCGTTAACTCATCATGCCCCGGCTGAAAGCATTCCAGGCCCATCTCGGTTTTTTCGACACTGTCGTTGCCGCCCCATCGCAAAAGGCGGCGCTGCAGGCCTGGGGTTCGCGGCAAAATTTGTTCCACAATGGCACTGCAAAACCGGCAACCGATCCCGATGCGATTGCCGCGGCTGTGGCGAAACCGGGCGTTGTGCTGAAGCGGCTGGCCGGATCGAAAGACCCGTATTCAGAGCAGCCGGCGCTGCCAAAAGCTGCACGAAGCCACCGTGCCACGCCCCACCGGACAAAACCGCCCGACCGGAGCAAACTCGACGCCGCCGAGCGCGCTTTGCACCAATTGCGGCAGGAACGCGAAACCATTCGCACCGAGTTTGAACGGCGGGAAAAGAGCCTGCGCGCCGAGCAGCGCAAACGCGAACATGACGTGCAGAGCCGCGAAGACGAGCTGGAACACGAACTCGCATCACAACGCAAACTGCTCCGAAAAGCGGTAAAGAGCCGGTCCTGAGTTTGCCCAACCCGCGCGCTGTCCCCATATCTTCCGCGGTGAACCACGAATGGCCGTTCAGATGATGCCGAGCCTTTTCGTTTCGCATGGCTCTCCGACTTTGCCGCTGGACGATTGCCCGGCGCGCACATTCATCTCCGGTCTCGGCAAAACCCTGCCAAAACCTAAGGCGATCCTTGCCGTCTCAGCGCATTGGGACACCGGGACTCCTGCCGTCAATCGCGTCGCGATCAACAACACAATCCACGATTTCTTCGGCTTCCCCGATGCGCTTTATCGCCTGCGCTATCCCGCCCCCGGTTCGGCGGAATTGGCGGAGCGCACAATATCGGCGCTCCAGCACGCAGGGTTCCGCACCCAGACAGACAATGACCGCGGATTGGACCACGGCGCCTGGGTGCCGCTGCTGCTGATGTATCCGGAACATGATATTCCGGTCGTGCAGCTCAGTATCCAAAGCCGCCTCGGTCCTGCCCATCATCTTCAGCTTGGGCGCGCCATCTCCGGCTTGCGTGACGACTGCCTCATTCTTTGCACCGGCAGCTTCACCCACAATCTGCGCCTGTTGGACCGGTCCGGTCTCAATGCGCCGGAAGCGCCCTGGGCACGCGACTTTTCCGCATGGATCCATGCCGCCCTGGTCGAGAAACGTACGCAAGATCTGGTCAATTATCGCCGTCTCGCGCCTTTTGCCGTCCAGGCGCATCCGGAGGACGACCATTTCATGCCGCTATTCGTAGCGGCCGGGGCCGGCGGCGACGGCGCCTCTGCCCGCCGGCTTCATTCCAGCACAACTTTCGGCACGCTCCGGATGGACGCCTACGCTTTTTCTTGAACCTGAGCCTGTTTAGCGCGCTCTTGAAGGAAAACCCGGCCGGTTCTATCTGACCGGCCGATCCATGGAACTTGCAGATGGCCGGCCATTCACAATTCAAGAACATCATGTTCCGGAAGAACAGGCAGGACGCCCAGCGTTCCAAGCTGTTCTCCAAGCTGTCGCGCGAAATCACGGTTTCGGCCAAGCAGGGCATGCCCGATCCGGCCCACAACCCCCGACTGCGTGCCGCCATTGCCGCGGCCAAGGCTCAGAGCATGTCGCGCGACGTAATCGATCGGGCAATCAAGAAAGCCCAGGGCAGTGATGCCGAAAATTACGAAGAGGTGCGGTACGAGGGATTTGGCCCCGGCGGCGTCGCCATGATCGTCGAGGCACTGACCGACAATCGCAACCGCACTGCCGCCGATGTCCGCGCCGCCTTTTCCAAATATGGTGGCGCGCTCGGCGAGAACGGCTCGGTCAGCTTCATGTTCAGCCGTGTCGGCCTGATCACCTATCCCGGCAATGTGGGTGATGCGGACTCAATGCTGGAAGCCGCGATCGAAGCCGGCGCCGACGAATCCGTTTCATCCAGCGAGGGGCATGAATTCATTTGCCGCGTCGAAGATTTCGCCGCCGTGCGCGATGCGCTGGAAGCCAAACTCGGCGCTCCGCAATCCGCGAAGATCGTGTGGCGCCCGTCCAATACCATCATGGTGGATGACGAAACCGCGGAGACGCTGACCAAATTGCTCGACGTTCTCGATGACCATGACGACGTCCAGAACGTCTATGCGAATTACGAAATGAGCGAAGCGGCGATCGAGAAACTGTCCGCTTAAGGATTTATCCGGGTTCCTGAGGAGAAATTCTTATGGTCAAAGCGATCTGGAAAGGAAAAGTGCTCGCGGAGTCGGCGCAGACCGAGATCGTCGAGGGCAATCACTACTTTCCCGCCGAAGCGCTGCACAAGGAATTTTTCAGGCCCAGCGAGACACACAGCACTTGCCCGTGGAAGGGCATCGCGAGCTACTACTCCATCGAAGTGGACGGCGAAAAGAACCAGGACGCGGCCTGGTATTATCCGGAGCCCAAACCGGCGGCACGCAATATCGCGGGCCGGGTCGCATTCTGGAAGGGTGTTCGCATCGAAGCTGCCTGATCCGCTTGCGCCGCCCACGCGCCAAGACGACAGTGTGTGGGCGATTCGGACCAATGCGAACATGATCATGCGGATTGCCGGATTTGATCCGGGACTGGCCCGCACCGGCTGGGGGATCATCGAATCCGATGGCCTGCGGCTGGCGCATATCGCCAATGGCATCATCGCAACCAAAGCGGCCATGCCTTTGAGCGAGCGGCTGGCGCTGATCCATCGGGCAATATCCGAATTGCTGTCGCGATTTTCGCCCGGCGCAGTCGCGGTCGAGCAGGCATTCGTCGCGAAAGACGCGCAAGCGGCACTCAAGCTCGGACACGCAAGGGCCATGCCCCTGCTGTGCGCCGCCGAAGCCGGTTTGCCGGTCGCGGAATACGCGCCCAATCACATCAAGAAATCGGTTGTCGGTGTCGGCCATGCCGACAAGGCGCAGGTGCAGGCCATGGTCAAACATCTTTTGCCGCGCGCGCAGTTCGAAGCCGCCGACGCCGCCGACGCGCTCGCCTGCGCCATCGCGCATGCCCATCTCTCATCCACGGGCGCCCGCATCGCCGCAGCTTTGTCGTCATGATCGGGAAACTGACCGGGACGGTCGACACAGTCGCCGCCGATCATGCGATTATCGATGTCGCCGGCGTCGGATATATGGTGCATTGCCCGTCATCGACACTCGCACGCCTGTCGCCGGGCGCCAGCGTCAGCCTCGCGATCGAGACAAAGGTCTCGGAAGAAGCCATCCGGCTCTACGGTTTCATTGCAGCCCAGGAACGCGACTGGTTCCGTTTGCTGCAGACGGTGCAAGGCGTCGGCGCGCGCGTGGCGCTGTCGATACTTTCCGCGCTCAAAACCGCCGAGATCGAACGGGCCATTGTGCTTGGCGACAAGACTGCTCTCGGCCGGGCACAGGGCGTCGGGCCGAAGCTCGCGGCGCGGCTGGTGGCGGAACTGAAAGACAAAGTTGGCGGCATCGCGATTCCGGCCGCTGCGGTCCACGCGGATTTGCGCGGGGCATCGGCACCCTCGCGCAGCGTTGAAGCCGAAGCGATCGCGGCGCTGATGAAACTCGGCTATCCGCAAAACGCGGCCAGCGATGCCGTGGCGCGAGCGGCGCAGGCGATCGGGCCCAACGCCGAAGCACTTCCGCTCGACGTGCTGATCCGCGAATCCCTGCGTCTCTCTGCACGATTATAGCCTGCCAGATAGCTGCGCGTTCCGGTCCATGGGAATCATGTTATCGTTCTCCTTCCCCCCGCGAGCGAAGCTCGTGTGGGGGAAGGTGCCCGCAGCTGCGCGCAAGCGCAGCGATTGGCGGGCGAAAGGGAGGCCGCATCACTATCCCCCTTCCGGCGCATGGCGCTTCGCGCAGCGCCACCTTCCCCCACGCTGCCGCGGGGGGAAGGAGAATTTAAGTTTGAAACCTGTTTGATGGCACTGACGAAAACCAAAACCGCAGAACCCCCGACCCGCATCGTGTCGGGCGAGCGCCGCGAAGAGGATGCGCTCGAAGCGAGCCTGCGTCCGAAGCAGCTCAGGGAATTCATCGGCCAGAAACAGGCGCGCGAAAACCTGACGGTCTTCATTGAGGCGGCGAAGTCGCGCAACGAACCGCTCGACCATGTGCTGTTTTCCGGTCCGCCAGGTTTGGGCAAAACCACGCTGGCGCAAATCGTCGCCAAAGAGCTCGGCGTCGGATTTCGTGCCACCTCCGGGCCAGTGCTCGCGCGCGCCGGAGACCTCGCCGCTCTGCTGACCAATCTTGAAGCACGCGACGTGCTGTTCATCGATGAAATCCACCGGCTGAATCCCGTCGTCGAGGAAATCCTTTATCCCGCGATGGAGGATTTCGAACTCGATCTCATCATCGGCGAGGGTCCATCGGCGCGCTCGGTGAAGATCGGCTTGCAGCCATTCACCCTGGTCGGCGCGACAACGCGTTCCGGCCTCCTCACCACGCCGCTGCGCGACCGCTTCGGCATTCCAATCCGCTTGTCATTCTATGACACCGACGAGCTGATCCAGATCGTCGCCCGCGGCGCGCGTGTGCTCGGCTTGCCGCTGACCGCCGACGGCGCCCGCGAAATCGCCATGCGGTCGCGCGGCACACCGCGCATTGCCGGGCGGCTTTTGAAACGCGTGCGCGATTTTGCGGCGGTGGCGGGCCGGGTCGAGGTCGATCAGGTGGTCGCCGACGCGGCGCTGGCGCGGCTCGAAGTCGATCAAAAAGGACTTGATGCTTTCGACCGGCGCTATCTCGCGCTCATCGCCGAGAGTTTCACCGGCGGACCGGTCGGACTCGAGACTCTGGCCGCAGCACTGGGCGAACCCAGCGATGCGATCGAGGAAATCGTCGAACCCTATCTCATCCAGCAGGGACTGGTGCAACGCACGCCGCGCGGGCGCATGTTGACCGGCAAGGCCTTTGCCCATCTCGGTCTGCCGCAGCCCGGAAACGCAACACAGCAACAACCGCATCTGTTTGACAATGACGACGAATGAACATCCCGCGATGCCGCCCGGCGGCTGGATGGAAGAGCGGACACATGTTTTCCCGGTGCGCGTTTATTATGAGGACACGGATTTCTCCGGCTTTGTCTATCACGCGAGCTACCTCAAATTCATCGAGCGCGGCCGCTCCGAATTCCTGCGCATCTGCGGCATCGGCCATCGCGAATTGCTGAATGCGGCCGAACCATTGTTCTGGACGGTGCGGAAAATCGAAATCACCTATCTGCGCCCGGCGCAGATCGAGGATGCCCTGACTGCGCGGACCCGGGTCGCCGGCATGACGGCTGCGCGCATGTTGCTGGATCAATGGATCGAGCGCAGCGGTGAGATGCTGACCCAAGCCTCGGTCGAAGTCTGCCTGATCGGCGCTGCCGGACGGCCGCGGCGCCGAACCCGCGCCCACCGCAAAAAAATGGAATTTTAAATAAAGAGCCCCCCTAAACCCGGCCCCCAAAAGGAGCATT
>CAYUQO010000021.1:0-8496 GCA_964446945.1 uncultured Bordetella sp. | reverse complement strand
ACCGCGCGCTCATCGACCTTCTCGGCGAAGTGAGCGCCTACCCGGCGCCATCCGCAAACAAATGGAATTTTACATCCAGAGCCCCGATAATCCGGGCACCAATCAGGAGCATTGAATGCGCAAACCGGCTGTGATGCTAGCTGCGGCATTGTCATGTCTCGTGGGAGCGCTGCCCGCATCGGCGCTGTCGCAAAACCCGTATATGACGGCGGCGGATTATGACGTGCTGCACCTCCTGCCACCGCCTCCCGCGCCCGGATCGCAAGCGGAACGCACGGACGTCGAAGCTGTGGCCCAATTGCGCGCGGCGAGCAGCCCGGAACGCGTTGCCCTCGCCGAAAAAGATGCGACCATCGGCCTGAATGCATTCGCGGGCACTCTCGCACCCGGCTTTGATTTCGCAAAAGTCCCGGATGTCGAGGCGTTCTTCCGCAAAGTCGGACGCGACTCGAATTTCGCAACCGCACTCGGAAAAGACTGCTGGGAACGGCCGCGCCCGTTTGTTTTGGACAGCAACATTCATCCGCCCGGCATGATGCAGGAGGAAACGCTGCAGCGGCCGGACGCAAAAAACACCGCCCCGCATGGACCGGGAACGCCCTGTCCGGCGCTCGGGCCTTCGCCGCAATACAGCTATTCCTATCCCAGCGGCCATTCGACCTTCGGCGCCATGACCGCCATTCTGCTGTCCAACATGGTGCCGGAAAAACGAGCCGAGCTTTACGCCCGCGGTTGGCAGTTCGGCGAAAGCCGGATCGTCGGCGGTGTACATTATCCCACCGATGTCGCTGCCGGCCGTATTGATGCCACGGCTCTGGTTGCGGTGATGATGCGCAATGCCGATTTTCGCGCCGATCTGGCCACCG
Organism: uncultured Bordetella sp.; assembly: GCA_964446945.1. GTDB lineage: Bacteria > Pseudomonadota > Alphaproteobacteria > Micropepsales > Micropepsaceae > CAIYRG01. Next base: position 7,630 of record CAYUQO010000021.1, on the reverse strand, counting down.
CAGGCGCGGAGTTGCGAGCTTCATTGGGCCTTAACCGCTGACGCGTTTTCCGCCGACCCGCCTACGCTGAAAGCTTGGGCGGGCGAGCTGTGCAAACGTGGTCCGCCGAAGTCTTGACAAGGCGGAAGTGGCTGCCGGTTCGGCGCAGAAAACGCTACAATTAAATGATAGGGCGCGTTGCGGTTTAGAAATCGCAAACGCCCTACCCCGCGAACGCCCACTCCGGGTCAAAATTCAGCCACGTTTGGATGAGTTCACTAGCCTTGGCCGGTGCGCCGGGCAGCAATCGATAATAATGGGCGGGTGAGCTTGTCGAAAATAACGTCGAACTCCTGGTGTCGTTGGCTTGGCGTTTTCGTTGCCTCGCTTCTTGTTTGTTTTGCTGTCTCGGGAGCCATGAATTCGGCCGTCGCGCAATTGCAGCGCGTAGCGCCGGTTGAAGCAGGACGTCCGCCATCCGCGGCACCGACAGGACCGGCCGCAGACAGCGCGCCGTTGGCGGCGCCCCCGGGCACCGCAGGCCAGAGCGCTGCAGCAATTTCCGAAATCGAGGGTGCATTCACGCCGGTCGGGCTGTTCGTCAGAGCCGACATTGTGGTCAAGGTCGTGCTGGCGCTGCTCATCTTCGCATCCTTCTGGTCATGGGTGCTGATCATCGACAAGTCGATGGTGTTTGGCTCGCTGAAGCGCAAAGCCAATACGTTTGAGTCGACGTTCTGGTCGGGCCGCTCGCTTGACGATCTGTATGCGCAGCATTCGCACACCGCCGATCAGCCCTTCACCGCCGTATTCGTCGCCGCGCTGCGCGAATGGAAACGCTCGTTCGAAGGTGGGCCGCCGAAGGAATGGCAGCTTGCCGGCCTGAAAGAACGCGTCGAGCGGGCGATGAACGTTTCGATCCAGCGCGAAGTCGAGAAGATCGAGCGTGGATTGGGATACCTCGCTACCGTCGGCTCAACCGCACCCTTTGTCGGCCTGTTCGGAACGGTCTGGGGTATCATGACGGCCTTCCAGGCCATCGCGGCACGGCAGGACACAACACTTGCCGTGGTTGCGCCGGGCATTGCCGACGCGCTGTTCGCGACCGCATTGGGCCTGGTCGCGGCCATTCCCGCGGTTGTCGCCTATAACCGCTTTCTCAATGAGGTCGGCCGCTACACCGTGCGGCTCGAATCCTTTGCCGAAGAATTCTGGACCTTCCTCTCGCGGCAGCTTGACGAAAGGGCGCGTTGATGCCGGCGGTGATGACTAATCCCCGCAAATCCGGTGGCCGCGGCCGCCGCGGCCGGCCGATGTCCGAAATCAATGTCACGCCTTTCGTCGATGTCATGCTGGTGCTGCTGATCGTCTTCATGGTCACCGCACCGCTACTGACGGTCGGCGTGCCGGTCGATCTGCCGCAAACCCGCGCCAAGCAGCTCGGCGAAGACCGCGAACCGCTGGCGGTGACGATCGACAACAGCGGAAAGATCTTTCTGCAGAATACGCCGATCGAGGCGGACGATCTCGTCCCCAAGCTGATGGCGATTTCCAACAATGGATACAATCAGCGGATCTTTGTCCGCGGAGACAAGACGGTCGACTACGGCAAGGTGATGCAGGTGATGGGGCTGTTGAATTCGGCGGGCTTCACCCGCATCGGCCTCGTGACCGACACGGTGAAGAAGCCGCCACAGGCGCGTTAAGTGCGTGAACCGCACGCATAACGAAATGCTGGATTGGGCATGTTGAGACGAAGCATCATTGCATCGGGCCTGCTGCATGTGGGCGTTATCACGGCCACAAGCATGGTCTGGGCGTCGTCCTATAACCTGCCTGACGAAACACCGCCGGCGATTCCAGTCGATCTGATCCAGGTCGCCGATGTCACCAATGTGGCCCCGGCACAGCCCGATCCGCCAAAGGTGCAACCCATACCCGATCCGCAACCACCGCCGCCGCCGCCCGTGGCCGCACCGCCGCCCGAGGAAGCCGAAGTGGCGCCCGAGCCGGACAAACCGCTGCCCAAACCCGAAGCAGTAAAGGAACAACTGGCCAAGGCCCCTGAGCATCCGGTGCGGCCGAAACTCAAGCCCACGCGCGAGAAGCCGCAGAAATTCGACGTCGATTCGGTGCTCGCCATGCTCGACAAGAGCGAACCGAAAACACCAACACCGCCCGCGCCCACGCCCGCAGTCAAGCGAGCCGACGTGCCGGTGCAGGGATTGGGCGCCCAGGATGCTTTCACGCTGGACATAAAGGATGCGCTGCTGGCGCAAATGCGGGAATGCTGGAATGTGCCCGAAGGCGCGCCCAATCCCGAAAAGCTGATCGTGCAGGTGCGCGTCTTCCTGGCGCCGGATGGCGCTCTTGCGCAGCCGCCACAACTCGAAGCCGGCACCCGTGCCGCCGCCGCTTCAAATCCCTATATGCGTGCCGCCGCGGAAGCGGCCTTGCGCGCCATCAATGTTTGCGAACCCTACAGGCACTTACCCACGGAAAAATATCAGGTCTGGCGCGAGATCGTCATGACCTTCGATCCCAGCAAGATGATCGGCCGATAGAAGCAGGACGGAAAAATGGCAGTTCAGTTCTTTGGATATTTTCGCAGCGCGCCCCGGGCATTCATGATGGCAGCAGTGCTGGCGCTCGCCGGCCTGCATGCCGGTGGGGCCGATGCCGCGCTCCAGGTCAAAGTCGATCAGGGTGTGACCGAGCCGATTCCTCTGGCCATTCCCGACTTTCTCGGCAATTCGACGCAAAATCGCGATATCGCCGGAGTCGTCCGCGCCGACCTCGAACGCTCCGGGCTGTTCAAGTCGCTCCCTCCTGCATCCTTCATTGACAAGATCACCGACATCAATTCGCCGCCGAAATTCGCCGACTGGCGCACCATCCAGGCGCAAGGCTTGGTGACTGGACAGGCGACAACGCAGGCCGATGGAAGGCTCAAGGTTGAATTCCGCCTGTGGGATATTTTTGGTGAAACCCAGATGGTTGGGCTGCAATACACCACGACACCGGAGAACTGGCGGCGCATCGCACATCTCGTCTCGGACGCGATCTACGAGCGCATCACCGGCGAGAAAGGCTATTTCGACACCAGGGTCGTGTTCATTTCCGAATCCGGACCGAAGCTCAATCGCCGCAAGCGGTTGACGGTGATGGATGAGGACGGCGCCAATCCGGTTTTCCTGACCCAGGGCGACTACCTGGTGCTGACGCCGCGCTTCAATCCCACCGCGCAGATGATCGCCTATATGTCCTACATCCAGGGCAAGCCGCGGGTTTATCTCTTCGATCTCGAAACCGGGCGGCAGGAAATGCTCGGCAATTTCCCCAACATGACCTTCTCGCCACGGTTTTCGCCGGATGGGAAGAGCGTCGTCATGGCGCTCGAAAACAACGGCGCCTCAAATATTTACATCATGGATTTGGCGACGCGCGCGACCAAGCGGCTGACCAACGATCCGAATATCGACACGGCCCCGTCATTTTCTCCGGACGGCAAACAAATCGCCTTTGAATCCAATCGCGGCGGTTCGCAACAGATCTATGTCATGAACTCCGACGGAACCAATGTTCACCGCATTAGTTTTGGAGCCGGCAAAAATGGCACACCGGTTTGGAGTCCGCGCGGCGACCTGATCGCCTTCACCAAAATTACACCATCCTTTTTTGGAATATGCGTGATGCGGCCCGACGGGTCGGGAGAGCGGCAGTTGACGCATGGTTGGCAGGATGAAGGCCCGACCTGGGCGCCGAATGGACGCGTGCTGATGTTCACCCGTACGCTGGAATCCGGCCGGAACGGCGCGGGCGGCGGTTCGCAGATCTGGTCAATTGATATTACCGGCCATAACGAGCGTCGCGTATTGTCGCCCGGAGATGCATCCGATCCGGCATGGTCGCCACTCATTCAGTAGTCGGAAAATTACCAGCCGCGAGGCAGATTCGTTGAAATGTGCATATTGGCTCCAGTATTTTCCGTTACGAATCATCACTCGCATTCGACGAGGAGAACTGAACAATGAGACTTCTGTTCAAAGCCGCAGCGCCGGCCTGTCTGACAATGAGCCTGCTGCTCGCGGCATGCGGCGGCAACAAGATGGCGCCCATGATGGCCGCTCCGCCACCGCCGCCTCCGGTTGCTCCCGCACCTGCTCCGATGCCACCAGCACCACCGCCGCCGCGTCCCATGGCGCCGGTGCAGCAGTCGATCATCCCGGGGAGTGTGCAGGACTTCCAGGTCAATGTCGGAGATCGCGTGTTCTTTGCCTTCGACAAATCCGACCTCGACGACCGCGCCCGTGCTGTCCTGCAGAAACAGGCAGCGTGGTTGCAGCGCTTTGGAACTGTGGTGCTGGCCATCGAAGGCCACAGCGACGAGCGCGGCACCCGGGAATACAACATCGCGCTCGGTGCTCGCCGCGCCCAGGCTGTAAAGGATTACCTGACCAGCCTCGGTGTTTCGACGGCGCGCCTGGATACGATTTCTTACGGCAAAGAGCGCCCGGTCTGCATTGAATCGACCGAGGCATGCTGGGCCCAGAACCGCCGTGGCGTGTCTGTGATAAAGAGCGGCTCCGTCTCGTAAATCCAGGCAATTCAGGGAATCAAGGGCATCTGACGATTCGGGGAAATCGCCAAATGCCCGGGCAGCCGCAATTAGACCAAGTTTTGCGGTAAGGTTTTCCGTGCATTCAGGGCAAGAAGGCGACCATGACGGCACTACACCGGCATTGGACCAGCTGGGCTGGCGCATTACTGATCGCGGCGGCACCGATCCACATTGCAACCGCCGCACCCGCCCCGGCGCCCTCGGGTCCGAGTAGCACCGACTACAACCAGCTCGTGACGAGGCTGCAGCGGCTTGAACGCGACATGCGCGATGTCGAAGCGGCCACCTTCCGTAAACCGCCCGGCGACAAGGTCGACGTACCGCCGCCGGCAGATGTGGCACCGGCTGCCGAAGCACCGCCGCCGGTCGATCTCAATCCGCTGATGCGAAGGATTGACGAGTTGGAAGAAGGTCTGGGCCGGGTCACCGGTCAGATGGAAGTCCTCGGCCACCAGGTGGATGAGCTGACCCAGAAGGCCGACCGGCTGCAAAAGCAACTCGACTTGCAAGCCACCCAGAAAGCCAAGGCGGAAGCCGATGCGCAAACCGCGCCGCAAGCTCCCACGCAAGACCAGGTTGCGTCGGCTGACAAACCAGCAACCCCGCCGGCCGATTCGGGTCTCGCCAAACCGCCGGGGGTGCTCGGCACCATTCCTGCCGGGTCGACTTTGCCGACCCCTGCGCCAGACGCTGATCCCCGGAAGCAATTCGACGCCGCCATGGGCTTACTGGCCCGCGCCAAATATGATGAGGCCAGCGATGCGTTTCGCGCCTTTGTCGACGCCCATCCGGACGAGGCCCGCGCTCCCGACGCACTCTACTGGTCGGGCGATATCGCCTATTCGACCAAGAAAGATTATCCTACCGCGGCCCGCGATTTTGCCGAACTGCTGAAGAAATACCCGAAGGCCCAGCGGGCCCCCGATGGCATGCTGAAACTCAGCCTGGCGCTGTTTGAAATGGGCCAGACCAAGGAGGGCTGCGCAGCGGCTGCCGCCCTGCCCGCCAAATATCCGGATGCATCCGCTGCCACCCTGACGCGGGCCAAGAGCGTGCGGGATGAAAAGAAGTGCAAATAGGCGGCCTGCAGCACTAGAGGCACGCTTTGCTTCAGTACTGGCGAAGCTGAATTTCCGGCCCAAAGGGCCGTGGACCATTGCCGTATCGGGCGGCGGAGACTCCATCGCGCTGATGCATCTCGCAGCCCGGTGGGCGCAGGCCAATCATCTTCGACTGCCCGTCGTGCTCTCAGTCGATCACGGCTTGCGGTCCGGCTCAGGCCGGGATGCAGCCTCGGTGAAAGCCTGGGCGGAAGCAGCCGGTTTGAAGGCCGTCATCCTGCGCTGGACCGGGGCAAAACCGCGCACTGGAATCGAAGAGCAGGCGCGCATCGCCCGCTACAATGTGATGAGTGGCTGGTGTTCGGCCCATGGCGCGGATTGGCTTCTCCTCGGCCATACAAAAGACGATCAGGCCGAGAATTTTCTGTTGCGGCTCGGACGCGGCAGCGGTGTCGATGGCCTTTCGTCCATGCAGGCGGCCATTTCGCTGCCCGCCCAGGTTGCCCCAGCGGTCACGTTGTTGCGCCCGCTCCTCGCCTTCACCCGCGAAGAATTGCGCGCCTGGCTCAGGCAGCAAGGCGTGGGCTGGCTTGAAGATCCGATGAATGATGACGCGAGTTTCGCCCGCGTCCGCATCCGCAAGCTGCTTCCGCTGCTGGCCGAAGCCGGCATCCCGGCAGAGCGGATCGCAGCTGCGGCCGGTCATCTGGGGCGAGCCCGCGACGCACTCGAGCTGAAAACCCGGGAGTTCCTGCAACAGCACGCGAACTTTGACGGAGGCGTCGCGTTGATGGACAGCGCCGCCTTACGTGAGGCCCCACGCGAGATCGGCCTGCGCGCACTGTCCGAGACGTTGCGGAGCATTGGAAAATTACCGTACCGGCCGAGATTTGAGCGGCTGGAGCGGCTTTTCGAGGCGGTGCTTTGCGATGATTTCCGGGCCGGGACTTTGGCCGGCTGCCGTGTCGGCAGGGCTCCCAAAGGAAAGGCCGCGTTTGGTCCCCGGACAATCGCGATTGCGTTGGAGCCGCCCCGAAAATCACGCAACCGGGCACGAAGCGCCGGGGCACTGCCGTAGAATTGGCGCATTTGCCGCATTAATTTTACGCATTATTCCATTCCCGGCTGGCAAGAGTTGGGGGAAGACCCTATCTGTTGGGCGATTACCCGCGTATCGGCGTTATCCATTCTGACGCGCGGAAAAGAGGCTGGCACTTGAACAATTTCAGAAATCTGGCGCTGTGGATCATAATTGCGCTGCTGCTGGTGGCGCTTTTCAATCTTTTCCAGGGCCCGGCGCAACGACAGGGACGCCAGTCCATCCCGTTCAGCGAGTTCAACCAGCAGGTGGTCTCTGACCAGATCAAGTCCGTCAACATGTCGGGCAACCATATCGATGGTCAGTTCCGCAATGGCGGCCAGTTCGCGACCGATATCCCCGACGACCCTGGTCTGACGCAGCGTCTGCTCGACCACAATGTCGAAATCAAAGTGCGCCCCGAGGGCGACAACATCACGCTGCTGTCGGTGTTCATAAACTGGTTCCCGATGCTGTTGTTTGTCGCCGTCATGATCTTCCTGATGCGGCAGATGCAGGCAGGGGGCGGCAAAGCCATGGGCTTCGGCAAGAGCCGGGCCAAAATGCTGACCGAGCGACAAGGACGCGTGACATTTGAGGACGTCGCGGGGGTCGACGAGGCCAAGGAAGACCTTGTCGAGATCGTCGACTTCCTGAAAGACCCGCAGAAATTCCAGAAACTCGGCGGCCGGATTCCGAAGGGTGTGCTGCTGGTCGGCCCGCCGGGCACGGGCAAGACGCTGCTCGCGCGTGCGATTGCCGGCGAAGCCAATGTGCCGTTCTTCACCATCTCGGGCTCCGATTTCGTGGAAATGTTTGTCGGCGTCGGCGCGAGCCGCGTGCGCGACATGTTCGAGCAGGCGAAGAAGAACGCGCCCTGCATCATCTTCA
>CAYUQO010000020.1:4047-79216 GCA_964446945.1 uncultured Bordetella sp. | reverse complement strand
CGACGCTTTCCCCACACTTCGCGCTGATGCGCTCGCGGGGGGAAAGAGAAGCTTATGGACTCCGAGCACAGCGAACGAATTCATCGTCCCAATGCCGCCTTGACGCGCTGGACCACCGCTTTGGGCGCGTGATATGCGGCGGCGATTTTCCCTGCAAGTTCCTCACCGCTGAGGTAAGCGACGTTCAGCCCCTGTTTTCTCGCGTCGGCGATGAATTGCGGGTCCTGCACGGTCGCGCGCAGCGCATCGCGCATTTGCTGCACGCGGTCGGCGGGAACTCCTTCGGACATCACCAGAGGCCGGCCCACTTCGACCCGCGCCAGAAACAGCGTCAGCGCATCGCGGTCGGATTGCGAACGCGCCAGAGCGGTCGCGATCGGCACATCCTTGAGCCGTGGATCGGGCGTGGCCGCGACCTGAAACAGGATATTCAGCTTGCCCGCCCGCGCCAGCGGCTCGTGCATCAGCGAATCATAGGCGACGCAGATGCCTTCCACTTCGCCGCGCTCCATCGCGAGCGAAATCTCTTTGGTTCCCTGATAGCCCTTGACCACGCGGAATTTCATTCCGAGCAGCGCGTTGAGGAATTCCGGGTACAGAGCAGTGTCGGCACCCGATCCGGTGGCGCCGACGACGAGCCCGGTCGTGAACAGATCGCCGAGTCTGTGCGCGTGGGCATCCTTTCGCGCCGCGCAGACCGTGGTGTCGCGGTCCGGACTGCCGATCCAGTTCATCTTCAGCGGATCGAATTGTGTGCCTTCGCCGCCGAGCAGCGGCTCGAACGGAATGCCGCGATTGACCAGGCCGATGACAGTGCCGTCTTTGGGCGCGACATTGTAAAGCTGATTGATCAGCCTCAGCCCGCCGGCGCCGGGCGCGTTCTGCACCACCACGCGCGGGTGGCCGGGAATGTGGTCGCCAAGATGGGTGGCCAGCGTGCGGGCCCAGATGTCGTTGTCACCACCGGGGCCAAAACCGACTTCGAGATCGATGGTCTTCCCGGCAAAATCCGCAGCGTGTCCTGCAGCGGCAACGGCGAGGCACGCGACCAGTAGACAGACGAATCCTTGCCACCCTCCCCTTGAGGGAGGGTCGGAGCGCGTAGCGCTCCGGGGTGGGGACGAGTGGGTCACGGAGATTTTTGTGCGCTTTCGCGAGAGGTACGCCGAAAGCAATCCCCACCCCAAAATCGCTTCGCGATTTTGACCCTCCCTCAAGGGGAGGGTTGTGTTCAATCCCTTATGTCCTGGAGGAACCATTCGGTGGGGATCTCCCGCCCGATTTTGCGTTTGCGGGCACATTCATACACCCACCCGCCGACGCAGGAGAATTGCAGTCCCTGATTCCCGACATTGCGGTAGAACGTGATCTGGTCGCGCGAGGTTCGGCCCTTGCATTTGCCGGTAACGAGATCGGCGAATTCCGGTTTGTCTCCGCCGCGCCCGCGGTCATTGAATTCCGGCGTATCGCCGCCGAATCCGGGCTGGGTGTTTTTCGCCGGAACGCGTTTCATTTCTTCTTCGCTGCCACCGAGATAGGCGGCGGGTGACAATCCCCGCTCGGCCTGAAAGCGTTCGGTCTGGCGCATCTGCAATCCGGCCGTGCCCTGACGCACCACGACATCGAATTTGTCGGCCGCGGCATCTGGCTGTTCGCGCCGGCCGAGATTGGTGACATGCATGCCCTTCTCCAGCCAGTCGGCATCATAGACGGGCCGCATGGAATCGGTGCAGGTCGAGAGGATGTCGACGCCGCGCACTGCCTCGCGCGCCGAATCGACGGGTTGCACTTCGATGCCAAGCGTCTTGCGCATCTCTGCCGCATAGGCTTCGCGCCGTTCTGCGTTCGGGCTGTACACCTTGCACAGTTTGATATCGCGCACGCAGGTGAAGGCTTCGAGGAAGGTGCGCGCCATGCCGCCGGAGCCGATCATGCCGACGACATGCGAGTCCGGGCGCGACAGATATTTGACCCCGATCGCGGCGCCGCCGCCGACCCGCATATGCTGCAGCACGCCGTCATGGATGAAGGCGAGCGGTTCGCCGTTGCGGCAGGACAGAAGATAGATGATGCCGCAATAGGTGCCCGGCCGGATGCAGTATTTTTCCTCGGTCCAGTTGCCCTGTTCGTCGCGCGGCCAGGTCATGATGTCGGATTTCATGCGAATGGCGAGATAGCCGTCATTCGCGCCTTCCATGGTGCTCCAGCGGTAATAGCCGTCGTCGCGTTCGCAGGGCATGTAGATGTCGATACGCGGGCGGTGGATGGCGCCGCCGGTCGGAATTTTCCGGAACGCGTCCTCCTGCACGCGAATGCAGTCGGCCATGGTGAGAAGCCTGGTTACGTCGTCGTTGTTCAGAATCAGCATGTCGGTCCCGGATTTTGAGAAGCAAGAAACGAGAAACAAGAAGCGAGAATAGCTGAGCCCCGCAAGGTTCCCGCGCGCGAATCAGAAATTGCTGAAGGCAATTTCCGCGCGTGGGAGGCGGCCAGCGGAGTGGCCATAATCTCGCTTCTCGCTACTCGCTCCTCATTGACAACGCCAGCGTCTGAAGGCGGCGACATCCTGACGCGTGAGTCTGAACCACTCGCCCTGCACCCGCTTTTCCGCGAACCGGCGGTGCCAGTAGCTTTCGACACCATGGGGATCATCGGTCTTGATGATGTGCGTCAAATGGGTCTGCGGCGGCAGCATCAGGCGCAATTCCGCGATCCGTTCGTCGGGCTGTCTGCTGCAGCCGATTTTGTAATGCGGGCCGTGGCTCAGGAGATAGACCGCGCCGGTCGCGTCGGCAGGCTGGTCCGGCTCCGGTTCATCGGGCACATCGGCGAGCAGTGCCGCGACATCCGCCCAGCCGGCAGCCCCGGCGGTCCAGCGTTTCAAATGTAGGAGCAGGCCGGGTTTGCCGCCGAAATGCCGGACATAGGTCTGGTTGGTGGGTATCCGGTGTCCGGCGCGCCGCAACAGCGAAAGTTCCGCTTCACTCGGGATTCGCTGCAGCGTCCGGATCGCTGTGGCCATGCAGATGAAAAGGCCGGTTTTTTCGAGCGGCCCCTGACGTGTATTGGGCGTTAATCCCGCCTCTTTGACGGCTTCGGACCAACGCGCCCAGATCTTCCCCTGCCACTCTCCGCGCCCGATACCGGTCAGCGTGACGAAGCGCTTGATACCGGGCGGGGTGCCGTTGTTTTCGGCGGCAATGCGGCGGATTTCGCCGATGATCCGCGCCCGGGTTTTCTCTTCCTCCATTCCCTGCTCCTGAACATCAGCCTATCGTATAGTCCTATCATAGGATTGTTGTCAACTTCCCGAACTGCGGCCGTGCAGAACTAAGTTCACCTCGCCCCTTGGGGGAGAGGGCGGCGCGCCCGCGCATGCGCTTTTGCACGCGCGTTCTGGCGCGCCGGGTGAGGGGTGAGTTTTGAACGCCTTACCGAATCGATATTACGCAAATCGTGGTAAAAACCGCCTGCTGCCGCCCGGACCTGCCGTCATGCCCAAACTGACCGCGCTCTCACTCGCCGCCACGCTCTACGCGACCTCCGCGCTCGCCATTCCCAATTTTGCACCGACTTCGAGCAGCGCCTGGTATTCCTGGTCGCGCGAATGGATGCCGCCACCAACCGGCCCGGGTCCGGTGATGCAAGACAAGGCACATCCGCGGGTTTCCAACGACGATTTCCGCGCCACGGGAAAACAGCCGACGCCGCCGCTGTCCGACCCCGGCAATCCGATTCTCCAGCCCTGGGCGGCGGACTCGTTGCGCAAAGTGAATGCCGAGACGCTGTCCGGGCGGGTTTTCGTCTCCCAGCTCGCGCTCTGCCGGCCACTCGGCGCGCTCGCCTTCGACCTGTCGCCGATGACCCGGCCGATGTTCATTGTCCAATCGGCGAAGGAAGTGCTGCTGATCAATGAAAGCTTCAACGAGGTCCGGCACATTTATCTGACCGACCGGCACGCACCGAATCTGAAGCCGTCATGGGAAGGGGATTCCATCGGCCATTATGAAGGCGACACGCTGGTCGTCGACACCATCGGCTTCAACGACAAGACCTGGGCCGATGGCTTCAGGACGCCGCACACCACGCAACTGCACACCATCGAGCGCTTTCATCTCGTGGATGGCGGCAAGGAATTACAGGTCGATGTGCATGTCGAGGATCCGGGCGCATTCACCACGCCGTGGAATGCGCTGATGCGCTATCGCAAATTCGAACTGGTGGCGCAGCGGGCGAAGCAGGCGGGCGTGCAGCTCGCGGTGCTGGCGACTCCGGAGGAGGGGCCGCTGAACGAGGCGATCTGCGCCGACAGCCCGAACTCGCTGATGTTCATCCCCGGCTACTCCGTCCCCCGGGCCGACACCCCGGACTTTTGAGGCGGCCAATTGGTGCAAGTGGGATCGAACCCCAATTTTTCCTCTCCCCCTGAGGGAGAGGGCGGCGCGCCCGCGCGTGCGCTTTTGCACGCGCGTTCTGGCGCGCCGGGTGAGGGGTGACTCCGAAGGTGCTCTAACGATTGGCGAGTGGTGTTGGCATGAGAATCATAGCGATTGAAGAAGCTTTTACTTTCCCGCCGGTCCGGCAGGCGGCAGACCGGTTTGCCATGTTCAGAAGCCAGGCGCGCTGGCGCGAGATCGAGGAAAAACTCGATGACCTGGGCGAAACCAGATTAGTGGACATGGATGCGGCGGGCATCGATGTCCAGGTCATCTCGCACACGCCGCCGGGTCCGGAATCTCTTGAGCCGGCGCAGGCGAGAATCCTTGCGCGTGAGGCAAATGAGGCTCTTGCGCAGGCGGTAGCCGCACATCCGGACCGCTTTGCCGGCTTTGCAGCCCTGCCAATGTCCGATCCGGCGGCGGCGGCGGACGAACTCGAACGCGCGGTAAAAGTGCTGGGATTTCGCGGTGCGCTGGTGAACGGCATGGTGCAGAACCGCTTTCTCGATCATCCTGACTTCGGACCCGTGCTGGCGCGCGCCGAGAGTCTCGGGGTGCCGATATATATTCATCCATCGTTTCCGCCCCAGAGCGTGATGGACGCCTATTACGGCGATCTCGATCCGCTGCAGTCTCTGTTCATGTCTACGGCCGCCTGGGGCTGGCATTCGGAGACCGGAATCCACACGCTGCGGATGATCGTCAGCGGCGTGTTCGACCGTCATCCGGGTTTACAGCTGATCATCGGCCATATGGGCGAGATGTTGCCGTTCATGCTGGCGCGAGCCGATCACGTGCTGACGCCGGTATCGCCGAAGCTGCGTCAGCGGGTTGCGGACTATTTCCAGACCAATATCTGGATCACAACGAGCGGCTTTTTCACCCACGCCCCACTGCAGTGCGCACTGTCGGTACTTGGTGCCGACCGTATTCTGTTCGCGGTCGATTATCCGTTCAGCACAAACAAGGCCGGGCGCGCATTTCTGGACGCCGCGGCGGTCAGTGACGCCGACCGGGCGAAGATCGCTCATGGCAATGCCGAACGTCTGCTGCGGCTGTAACCCGCTGTACGAATGCTGAACGAAGCGATCTACGCCGACAGCCCGAAGTCGCTGATGTTCATCCCCGGCTACTCAGTCCCGCGAGCAGTTACACCGAATTATTTGACAGCCAATATTTACATTGCGAGTTGATATGGCTGCCGGCGCCTTGCCTGCAAATTCATATGGTAAGCGAGCAAGTCAGTAGTAAACTGATCGGACAGCAGGGGCGCGGGATAATTGTCACTCGTGATCGATTGTTGGTAATGCAAATTCAGCGATTCTCATGACGCGACTCCCGCGCGGCCTGTATCAATCGCTTATGACGGAGTCAATTAAGGCGCAACTCAGCGCGCTTGAAGCCAATCTCCGCGCTAAGTACACCGATTTGCATTACGCAGATGTCGCAGATCGAATAGCCGCCCACATCTCACATGTGGTCGAACGAGCGATCGAGGACATTGCTGAAGAACAGCGCGTGTCCGACGCCCTTGAGCTGGCTCGGGATTTGGTCGAAAGGATCGCCCGGGTAACAGACGTGGAATTGCTATCCGAACAGCCCTCCACGCCTGGACAATACCTATCCGGAATTTTGTCTGTTCAGCCAGACGGTAGCCCCGAAGTTATTAGTGCCCCATTGACACCGCTGCTTGATACAGCGCTGCTCACCAATTCCCCCGGTGAACCCCGAGTTGGTCACGAGCTTATCGAGGAAATCCCCTCCGCCGATCGCATCGATTGCATCATGGCCTTCATCCGCCGTAGCGGTATCAGACCCATGCTCGGTGCGTTGACGCGCCACTGTGAAGCAGGGCGCCCGCTAAGAGTGCTGACGACGATCTATACGGGATCGACAGAGGTCGAGGCGCTCGAACAACTGCGTGAGCTCGGAGCAGAGATTCGCGTGTCATACGACACAGGGACCACGCGGTTACACGCAAAGGCTTGGCTTTTTTACCGGGAGTCTGGCTTCTCTACTGCATATATCGGATCGTCAAATCTCACGCATTCAGCGCAAGTTAACGGCTTGGAGTGGAATGCACGGTTTTCGGCCGCTCGAAATCCTTCAGTCATCCATAAAGTCGAAGCAACGTTCGACAGCTACTGGAATTCGAGCGAATTTGTCAATTTCGACAAGGCTGAATTCGACGACCGGAGCAAGCGCCGCGACGATCTATCATATGTTTCCCCAATTGAACTGCGGCTCGAGCCATTTCAGGAACGGCTCCTTGAGCAAATCGCTCTTTCACGTTTGCGGGGGCATCATCGAAATCTGCTCGTCTCGGCAACCGGAACCGGTAAAACGGTCATGGCGGCTGTCGATTATGCGCGGTTGCGTGAAAAACTTCCGAGATCTCGGCTGCTCTTCGTCGCCCATCGCAAGGAGATACTTCAGCAGTCGATAGCAACTTTTCGCCACGCCATCAGAAATCATGCATTTGGCGAATTGTGGACTGGTGATTCCCGGCCATCGCAATTCGATCATGTCTTTGCATCGATCCAGAGCTTGCAACGTGTTGACCTGAACGATCTGGGGCCAAAGCAATTTGACATGGTGATTGTTGATGAATTCCACCACGCAGAGGCACCGTCCTACAGAGCCTTACTTGAGCACCTCCGACCATTCGAACTGCTCGGACTAACCGCGACACCGGAGCGCAGTGATGGGCTCCCCGTTCTGGAATGGTTCGATAATCGCATAGCGGCGGAATTGCGACTCTGGGATGCCATCGATCAACAGAGGCTGGTTCCGTTTATCTACTATGGCATCGCGGATTACTTAGATTTTCGTGATATCCCATGGCGCCGCGGGCGCGGATATGACGTGCAGGGTGTATCCAACCTGTTCACGGCCGATGATGCATGGGCGCGTCACGTTATTCAAGCATTGGCGAGCAAGGTGGATGATGTGCGGCGCATACGCGCATTGGGATTTTGTGTGAGCATCGAACATGCCCGGTTTATGGCGCGCGTATTTAACAACCACAATGTACCAGCGAAGGCCATCTGGGCGGATACTCCTGCGCCGGAGCGCGAAGCAGCCCTGCGAGAGCTGGAAGATCGGCGGGTGAACGTCGTTTTCTCCGTCGATATCTTCAATGAGGGCGTGGATGTTCCTTCAGTGGACACGCTCATCATGCTGAGGCCTACGGACAGCCCCACGCTCTTTCTTCAGCAACTGGGCCGAGGGCTCCGGAAGCGCCACGGCAAGGGCGCATGTACTGTGATTGATTTCGTTGGGCTGCACCGGAAGGAGTTTCGCTTCGACCGGCGGCTCGGCGCAATTTTCGGAGGAACACGCGGCGAACTTTCAAAACAAGTGCAGGAGGGATTCCCGTTTCTTCCGGCGGGCTGTCACATGGAGATGGACCGGATCGCAGCCAAACGAGTGCTCGAAAATATTCGAAAGGCTGTTCCGGATAGCTGGCCAAGGAAGGTTGAAGAGCTTCGCCAGCTTACGGCTAGTCGTGGTCGCATCTCGCTGGCAGACTTTCTCGAGAAATCAGGACTAACGCTCGAAGATGTCTATGCAACGAATCGGTCCTGGTCCGATATGCTCGAGGCAGCTGGTCTCCAAGTTCTTGAAAGAGGCCCTGCGGAAGCCGAGTTGCGAAGGGCATGTGGCCGGTTGTTGCACGTCGACGATGAGGCGCGCATTGAGAGCTATAAGCGAATTCTCAGCAACGAACCATTCCTCATCGAGTCACAGGGTGACGTAAGGAATCATCGAAATCTGCGCATGCTGATCGCATCAATTATTGGTCAATCAGTAGCCGCAAAAGCGTCGCTCCGTGATGCCTGCGATCTAGTGGCACGCCACCCCCAAGTAATCACAGAGCTTCAGGAGCTGATGGATGTGCTCCCCGCCCGAATTCAGCACGTAGGAATGCCACTCAGCGATCGACCGACAGTGCCCCTTACCATTCACGCGCGATACACACGGATAGAAATTCAGGCAGCATTCGGCGATGGCGATGGGACAGCAGCGCGCGTCCCCGACTGGCGTGAGGGCGTCAAATTCGTACCCGGTGAAAAAACTGACCTTCTAATATTTACTCTCGACAAAACCAGCGGCCGATTCTCGCCCACCACGCGATACCGTGACTATGCGATTAGTCGCGAACTCATCCATTGGGAGAGCCAATCGACCACGCGCGCCGACAGCCGGACTGGCCGTCGATATCAAAATCACGTGGTAGACGGCACCAGCATAATGCTGTTTGCTCGTCTAAAGGACAGTGACAGGGCATTCTATTTCCTTGGTCCTGCAACATATGTGAGCCACGAGTCCGAGATGCCCATGGCAGTCACTTGGCGGCTTAAGGTGCCATTGCCTGGAGATATCTTTGCGGCTTTCGCCGCAGCGGTGGCGTGATGTCCGGCGCACCATTCACTGCAATCAGTAGCTTTGGCAGTACGGGGTGAATTACACACCGGCAGGACGCACCCCTCACCCGGCGCGCCAGTGCGCGCGTAACTGCGTTACACGCGGGCGCGCCGCCCTCTCCCTCAAGTGGAGAGGAAGGTTTGGAACCCGGCGCTGAGTGAAAAGTCGGTTGGTGCCGGGGCGAACCTGCAATGAATTAGGAGGCCCGGTTGAGAGGCGCATTAACCGCTACCGCAGGGACGATCCTTACCGGCTTTTAGTAGCCCCTTGGCGGGAAAGGGGCGGCGGCGGGATTGTTATCGTCCGTTTACGGATGGCCGGTGATCAGCCAAAGGATGATGATGATCGGAAGGGGTACGCCGAGCAGCCAGAGACAACCAGATCGCATGATGAGGGTCCGCGGTTGAGTCGGAAGCAAACGCTCCGTCAGCCAAGGCGTTGCACAAGTTTTGAGCAAAAACGGAACGATGGCCAATTCAGCACGTTCTAGCGCCCAACAACCGTCCGTGGGAGGAACGTCATGGCCAGTGTCGTCGTGCCGGCGAAGCGGGAAACCGCAAGCATTCTCGCTTACCCTCGCGAGTTTCACTGGGGCGCCGTGATCGCCGGCGCCATCTCCGCGGCGGCGGTGTCGTTTTTCCTGATCACCCTTGGCGCCGGCGTCGGCCTTGCCCTGACGTCGCCGGTAAATACCGGCTCCAACACGACTTTCCTGACGCTGGGCGCGATTTATTTCCTGGCTTCGCAAGTGTTCGGTTTTGCTGTCGGCGGCTATCTGGTCGGCCGGCTGATCGGACCCGAACCCGAAAACACCGAGGAAGAAGAATTCCGGGCGGCCGCACACGGATTTGCCATGTGGTCGCTTGGGGTCATCGCGGGCTTGCTCCTGGTCTGGTTCTCGTCGCTGGTTGCCGGCTCGGCGATTACCGCCACGTCAAATCGCCCGAATTCCTCCAGCTATTACACCGACGCGATGTTCCGTCCGGCGCAATATTCGCCGGGTGTAGCCGCCGATAAAGCGGAAGCGAATGACATCCTCGCTTCGAACGCAGCGAAAGCCGGCAATATCAGCGCCGATGACAATTCGCGGCTCGCCGGGATGGTGTCGCACGATGCCGGAATGGCACCCCCCGCCGCGCAAATGCGGGTGAATCAGGTGGTGATGCAAATGCGCCAGGATGCTGATTCCGCACGGAAAGCCGCAAGTGCGATCAGCCTGTGGACAGCCTTCGCGCTGCTGTTCGGGGCGGTGGTCTCGGTGGCGGCGGCGATCTCTTCGCGCTGGATGGATGATCGCGTGACGTTCAGTTTTGCGCCAAGGAGGAGATAGTCCAGAGTTTGTTATTGGGATAGTGGAGCATCCCCCCTCCGTCGCGCATTCGCGCGACACCTCCCCCGTAAACGGGGGAGGAAAACGCAAGCTGTTTTCCTGTTGCGAAAGGATTTTTTCGCGCCGCAGACCTGCCTTCGCTCTGCCGAGCTACGGCAGGCAAGCGCGCGCGGACCTGTCCGCCGTAGCTGCGGAGCAGCGAAGGTGGATGGGTTCCCTTCCCGCGCCTTGCGGCGCGCCCGGGATGACAAGGATTGTTACGCGCGGGAGTGCGAGAGAAAGGCGTGGAGGTGGGGGGAGAGGTCGGAGGCGTCGGATGCAGCGCCGTCGATGAACGCCGATTTGCGCCGGCGCAGGAACGGCAATCCCATCACATAAACTCCGGGCGCGGGCGTCACGCCGCCATCGTGGCGAATCTGTCCCTTGCGGTCGAGGATCGGCAGTTGCAGCCATGAATAATCGGGACGGTAGCCAGTCGCCCAGATGATCGTCCGGATGGCGCCGCCGGCGAGATTGAGTTCGACCAGTGGTGCATCATCCACTTCGGTCGGCGGCAGGCGTTCGGGATCGCCGAATTCACCATCGCGCCCTTCACTTCGTGCCCAGGCATCGAAGGTGTCGAGCAGGCGTGTGAGTTTGAGATCGGCCAGCATGCACTGATTGCGCAACGAGCCCGAGAACAGCGCGCGCGATCCGCGGATGCCGGCGAGGCGGCCTACCAGGCGCACACCCATCCGGCGCAAGGCATTCAGGTCGAGCGTTATCTTCTCCGGCGAACCGATGAGCTGCATCGAGGGCAGGCGGCGAACGCGGACAATATCGTCCACGTCGTTGTAGTGCTGATCGGAGAGGCCGCTCGCATCCATCCACCACTGGATATCGCGCCCGCGATAGAGCCGGGGCGCGCGCACATGCTCCCCCACCGAGAGAATGACGTCGTGCCCGGCCCGTGCAATTTCATAAGCGAGCTGAACGCCGGAAGCAGAGGCGCCGATGATCATCACGCCGCCCGGGTCCAGTTGTTGCGGGTTTTTATATTCCAGCGTCGTCAGTGTACGGATTTGCCGTGGCACGACCTCTGCCAATGACGGTATCGATGCGGTATTGCAGGCGCCGCTCGCGATCACCACCGCCCGGCTGCGCCATTCGCCGTCAGAGGTTTGCACCCGGTAGCCGGAATCGTCGCCGGAGAGGGCTGTGACGGTGGTGTGGGCGCGGACCGGCGCGTCGATCACGCGCGCATAACGGCTGATGAAACCGGCGACTTCCTTGACCGTGCGGTAGCCGTCGGGATCATCGCCGTCGTAATTGTAGCCGGGGAGCCGGCTTTGCCAATTGGGCGTGAGCAGGCGCAGCGATTCCCAGCGCTCGGTGCGCCAGGAATTACCCACTTCGCCGCGTTCGAGCACGGCGTGTTCGATGCTGCGCGCGGAGAGGCAGCGGCTCATGGCGAGGCCGGCATGGCCGGCGCCGATGATGATGCAGTCTGCCTTACGCGTGGATGCGCTCGCTACGCTCGCTGTCCCCTCCCCCAAATTCGCTGCGCGAATTTGGACCCTCCCTCAAGGGGAGGGTTGAAATATTGCGCCGCCGACGCGGCGCAGATGGGTCCCCTTCCCCTCGCGCTGCGCGCTCGGCCGGGGATGACACAGATAGTGCAAGCGTCCGCGGGTGTCAGTTGACTTCTACGGTGACGTTGGTTGGGTTGGTGACAATGTCGAAGACGGCAGAGCGCTTCTGCGATTGTGCGACCAGCGCTTTGATCTCAGCCGGAGTCGCATCGGCGTCGATGTGATATTTCACCCGGATATCGTCAAAGCCATTGCGGACGTCGCGATCGACTCCAAGGATGCCCTGGATGTCCATAGACCCGGTGATCGTCGCCTCGACCGAGCGCAGCTGAATCCCGCGATTCTGCGCGACCGCGGCAATGCCTGCGGTGAGACAGCTCGCCAGCCCCACCAGCACATATTCCACCGGCGTCGGACCCTGGTCTTCGGACGAGAAAATCTCCGGATGGTCGGCGCTGAAATTGAATTCGGTGCGGTGCTTTTGCTCGCCGCCAAGCCCGAAGAAATCGCGCACCAGTGTGCGGCTGTGGGTGCCGTTGATCCATGAGCATGAGGCGCGCCACTGGAATTTGGCGGCTTCGGGTGTTTCGCTCAGCGCCTTGCGTGCGGTCAGCAGGAAATCGACATCGACGCCATTGTCGGCTTTGGCAGCTTCGGGCATTTCAGGTTCTCCCCGGAATTAAGCAATGCAACCTGAAGCTGAGTGGCTAAAAATGTCAATTGTCCGAAAGACGTAATGCGAATTTAAGTGGAATACAGGATAATGCTTCGCCCGGTCGCCGGAGCTTTCCCTTGAGTTCGATGCCGAGACACCAGTGCGTGGTTTATTCCGGCGATCCCTCGGATCTTCTCACCGGGCTCGCATCGGTTATTCAACTCAGACTCCGGGCGAATTATCGTTGCGTGTATTTGAACAGCCCGCCGATGGTGGCGGGAATTCGGGCGTCCCTGTCGGCTCAGGGCGTGGATGTCGAGCGCGAAGTCGCAAGCAAAAGGCTGCAGCTCTCATCGAGCCACAGTTACCTGGTCAACGGCCAGTTCGACCCCCAACGGATGATTACTTTGTTGCGGGAGGGGCTGGCTTCCGCGCTGGCAGATGGCTATGCCGGGCTTTGGGGATCGGGCGATGCGGGCTGGGAAGTAGGTCCGGTGCAGGATTTCTCCGGCCTTGTGGAGTATGAGCGTGGCCTCGAAGTGTTGCTGAATGCGGAGCCCGCACTCAGCTGCATTTGCCAGTATCATGCCGACACATTGCCGGAGGACGTCGTCCGCAACGGTTACGCATTGCATCGCGCCTTGTTCATCAACGAGACGCTGACGCAGATAAACCCCCGCTATGTTCCGGACAAAAAAGGCCTGGCGAATTAAAACCGGCTCGGCCATTTCTCCAATCGCAAAGCCGCTCTAAAATTGCTGCGTTTCGTGCGCGATTCGGCTCCGCCGACATGAATGGAATTCTCCCTTGGAATCCATGCCCAGGCATCAGTGCCTGATTTACTCGGGACATCCTTCGGATCTGCTCACCGGGCTGGCGACGGTCATTCGCGTCAGACTGAAGGCAAATTATCGCTGCCTCTATTTGAACAGTCCGCCGATGGTGACCGGTATGCGCGCGTCATTGGCGGCCCAGGGGGTCGATGTCGACGGCGAAATCGAAAACGCAAAACTGCAGCTCAGTTCGGGCCGCGACCACCTGGTCAAGGGCGCTTTCGATCCCAAACGGATGCTCGGATTGTTGAGTGAGGCGCTGGTTTCGGCGCTGGCCGATGGCCATGCCGGGCTTTGGGCATCCGGCGATATGGCGTGGGAATTTGGTCCGGATCAGGATTTCGCCAGTCTGGTGGAATATGAGCGTGGCCTCGAAGTCCTGCTGAATGCGGAGCCCCGGCTCTGCGGCATTTGCCAGTACCATGCCGGCAGTTTGCCGGAGGACGTTGTCCGCAACGGTTATGCCTTGCATCGCGCGCTGTTCGTCAACGAGACGCTGACGCGGATGAATCCGCATTATGTTCCGGTCAAAAACGGGCACGCGAATTAGGGCAGGTTATCAAAGAATCTCACTCGGAGACGCGGAGGGCGCGGAGATGTCCGGTGTGCGACCGCGACTGAGAATCAGATGCTGTGCAGAGCACGTCACCAATATCTCCGCGAGCTCCGCGGCTCCGCGTGATACTTTTTCACTTTTGAAAAGCAAATTCCCTTGGTTCATTTATTCCTGTGTTTCGAGCGCGAGTTGTCCGCGCAGTCTGTCGCGCGTGGCGAGATCGACCTCAAGCAGTTGCTGGAATTCGCCTAACAGGCGCCTGGCCTCGGTCGTATCGTGACCGTGGTCTTCAAGCCGGGCGATCAGCTCGATCTGCCCGGCGATATGCTCTTCGCCGCGCTTGATGTGCCGTTCGCACAGCGTCAGGTGATCGATGATCTGTTTGCGATCCATTCCGGGATAACGTGATCGCCCGCGCAGGTTTCCCGCGTTCAGGGCGTCCCGTTACGAACGGCCGCGGTGCGGTCGAGCCGAGTCTGGAGCGCGGCGGCGAGAAGCATGGCCTGGGCTGCCGCGCCCTTATATCCCTGACGCGTCAGCTCGGCCGCCAGCCCATGCTGACGGGCCATGCGCGCCTCCAGCTGCCTGATATGCCGCTCGGCGTCCTCTCGCGATAATTCCGGCATGGCGAAATCCTTTCCTGATCAGCGGCAAGGCTGCACTTCATCCACAACATTTCTATTGTGCAGTGCACAAATAACTATTTTGCACCGCAACATCAAGTCGCAAACCCGCTGCACGCTGAGATAGTAACCAAATATTAACCTTAAATTGTGCGCTTTGATAGGGGTTGGTGCAGCGGGTGATTCAACCCTGAATCACGCAAGAGTTGTGCCATGTACGGCCGCGGACATCAGCAGCAGTGTCATCCTCGGCGAGCTGCAGCGGAGCTGCAGCGAGGGAAGAGGATCCATCAGGCGCGCGTCTGCGCGCCAAAGGGATTTCTTCGCGCGGCCGACGCGGCGCGGATGCCCGCACGCGGCGCCATGCGCCGCGGCAAGACTAAAAGTTAGGCGCGCAAGGCGCGCCGGGCTTTCCCTCGCATCGCTTCGCGATCCTCGCCGGGAATGACACGGTTTTTTTTACGCGAGCGCCTTGGCGAGGAGGGGGAGGCTGCGGTCCATCCGGTAATCGATGCCGGAATGGTTGTCGGGGAATTCCTCGTAGATATGCGCCACACCCAGCCGGGTCAGTGCGCGGTGCATCCGGCGGGCGCCGTAGACCAGATTGTACTGGTCGATATCGCCGCAATCGATGAACAGCAGCTTCATCTGCTTCAGGCCCTGGCTGCGGCTTTCCACCAGGGTCAGCGGATCCCAGGCCAGCCAGTTGTTCCAGCGTTCCGGGATGAATTCGCAGGTCGCGATATCGACCGGCAGCCTCAGTCCCATGAAGCTTTTCGGATCGGGATCGAAGCTCGCGCATTGGGCAAACATCATCAGGACATGGATGTCTTCGTCCTTCACCTTGCGTTTGGCGTAAAAGCTCTCCAGCCAGCCCTGGATGCTGTTGTCGTGTTTTGCAATCGCCCGCAGCACGGCGGGGAATTCCGGTATGTACATCAACGGAAAACCCATATCGCCGGAATGGCAGGCAGCACCCGCCCAGAAATCGGGATGCAGCAAGGCGTGAATCATGGCGCCATAGCCGCCTGAGCTCTTGCCGAACACACCGCGCTTTCCGGCGCCGCCGCAGGAAAAGCGCTGTTCGACAAAGGGCACAGCTTCGTGGAGCAGGAAATCGTCCCAGCGCCCCATGCCGGCGCTGTTGATGTACTGATTTCCGCCGAGCTTCGTGAAGCAATCGGGAAAGGCAATCAGCGCCGGCGGCATCTCGCCGGACGCGATGAGCCGGTCGGCCTGTTCGGGAATGTTTTCCGTGAAATTGCGCCAGTTGGTGTGCGCCGGACCGCCCGCGGTGAAACCGACGAGGTCGACCAGCAGCGGCAGGTTTTTGCCGTCATGGCCGTGCGGCACATAGACGTGGATGTCGCGGACCGGATTGTCGCCGAGCAGATTGCCACGCAGCACGTGGCTGTCGATGGAGAGCCGGTGAACTGTGCCGGCAGGAATGTTCGGATTGCGGCGCATGACGTTCTCAATTCCGGGCGATTGTTTGTGCAGCTGATCTTAGTCGGTCCCCACCCCAAAATCCCTTTGGGATTTTGACCCTCCCTCAAGGGCAGGTAGTAAGGAATGGTGCGGCACCCGCAGGACAACCCCCGACGACTAGCGTTCAAGACAAAATTCGCCCGTGACCTGCGGCGCGATATGACCAAGCATGAGCGCATATTCTGGTCCGAACTTCGAGCGCGGCGGTTTGACGGCGTTCATTTTCGGCGACAACAAACGATCGGCCCATATATTGCCGATTTTTATTGCGCGTCAGCAAAACTCATTATTGAACTTGACGGGGGACACCACACCGAAATCGGGCAACTGTCGTATGACACCGCCCGCACGCGGTGGTTAGAAGGTAATGGCTTCCGTGTACTGAGGTTCACGAATTTCGCCGGAAAGCGTGACTTGAATTCCATTCTCGAGGCCATCTGGCACGCAATCCACTTACCACCCTCCCCTTGAGGGCCCGGCGCGCCTTGCGCGCCATCTGTTTGCATGTGCCGCGGCGCCTTGGCGCCGCGTGCAGGCGAAGCGGCATCAGCCG
This sequence comes from uncultured Bordetella sp., assembly GCA_964446945.1. Taxonomy (GTDB): domain Bacteria; phylum Pseudomonadota; class Alphaproteobacteria; order Micropepsales; family Micropepsaceae; genus CAIYRG01. The sequence goes on along the minus strand of CAYUQO010000020.1, from coordinate 62,740 downwards.
CTTCGGGGTGGGGAGTAGGTCATTTTGACCCTCCTCTGACGGGAGGGTAGGGTGAAGCCAGATTACCGAATTCCTTGGGTCGATATGTCAGAGAGTGTGGTGGGGCGGCTGGATCGGGTGGTGGATGAGTTCTGCCGCCGCACGCGGTTTTTCCATGAGCCAATGACGAAGGGGCGTGCGCGCGCATTCGTCATGCAGCATCGCCAGAACACGCGCCACCGCAATTCGGTGCTGAAGCTGAAGGTCGCAACGAACTGCCCGGACTGGGACACGCGGCTCCGGATCATCGGCGCCTGCGCCGAGGAGATCATTGCCGACCACGCCCACGGCCATGGCAAGCCGCACTGGCAGATTCTCGAAGAACTCGGCCTCACCATCGGCATGACGATCGAGGAAATCCGCGCTGCCAAACCGCTCGATTCTACGCTGGTCGCCTGGGCCGCGTGGGAAGGACTGATGGCAAACCGGCACTGGCTGGAGGGAATCGTCGCCAGTACCTGCGCCGAACGCGCCAATGTGCCCGGCTATGGCACCGGCATCATGCGCGAGCATGGCTGGTTCGGGCTGGAGCGCGAGCGCTGGGGCCGTCTGTTCAATCTGACGCCCGAACAGCTCGATTTCTTTGCTTTGCACGAGCAGGCGGATATTGAACATTCCGACATGGGCTGGCGGGCGATCGCGAAATATGCCGGCGAGCTCAGGATGGAAGACGCGGTGGTGGAGGCGTGCCGGCGGAATTTGCTGGTCTGGGAACTGTATCTGAACGGGATCGCCGCGGCGGGCGATGGGATGTGACTACCCTCCCCTTGAGGGAGGGTCGAAAAATGCGGTGCATTTTTCGGGGTGGGGATGAGGACGGCGACGGCTATCTGCCGACGCAGGAAGTGAATCAAGAGTCACTTTGTCCCCACCCCAAAACCGCTTCGCGGTTTTGACCCTCCCTCAAGGGGAGGGTGGTAAGGGGTTTGTGGAGGACGAGAATGTTTGCGCAGATCAATCATACGGCGATCATCAGCCATCAGTACCAGATGCTGGCGAAATTCTATGAGGCGGTGTTCGGGTTGAAATATTCCGCCTTCCGCGTCACCGATGCGCCGATCTGCTCGGACGGTTATGTCGGGATGCAGCTTATCCCGCGGCGCGACGGCTATGTCGGCGGCATCGATCATTTCGGCATCGTGGTGGATGACGTCGAGACCGTGCTCGACCGGATGCAGAAGAAGCACCCGAAGGCGAATATCGTGAAGCGGCCATCGACGCGCCCCTTCGCCGCCTATAGCGGACATGATCCGGACGGCAATGTGTTCGATCTGGCGCAGAAGAAGAACGACACGCGCGTCGATCTGTACAAGCAGCAGGCCGACAGCGGTTGGCAGCAGGAGCGCTACTTCAACAAATTCGCGATCCGTACCCCGAATGCGGAAGCCTGCGCCGAGTTCTATGCGGACGTGTTCGAGTTGCAGCCGGTAAATCGCAAGAATGATGCGCCGGGACATTATCTCACCGACGGGCGCATGACGCTGGCGATCCTGCCGTGGTCGATTCCGGTGTTTGAAGGCATGTCGATCAAACGGCCCGGTCCCGATCACATGGGTTTCCATGTCGAAAATATTGACGCGTTCAAGCAGCATGTCGCGGAAGTGGCGGGGATGAATCCCTATCTCGCGCCGGTGCCGCTCGGCGGCAGCAAGGAATCCGATGTGCGGCGGGATTTCTTCCGCAGGCACGCGACCGGCAAATGGCAGATGTCCGATCCGGACGGGAACTGGCTGGATATTTCCGATGAGTGAGCAGTCCCCCCTCCGTCTCGCGCTGCGCGCTCGACCACCCTCCCCCGTAAACGGGGGAGGAAAATTGGGGAAGTCTGAGCGCCGCTTCAGGTCCCCGAGCGCGAAGAAGAAATCGGCAGAGCCGATTTCCGCGCGAGGGATGCGGCCATGACGGTGAAAATCAATCATATGGCGATTATCAGCCCGCGCTATCCGAACCTGGGCAAATTCTACGAGGCGGTGTTCGGACTGAAGCCGGCGAGCAGAAACCGCCCCGCGGCGGCGATCACCATCGGCGACGGTTATACGGGGCTGAATATCATTCCGCGCCGCGATGGTTATGTCGAAGGGATCGATCATTTCGGCATGCTGGTGGACGAAGTCGCGCCGGTGAAAGAGCGCATGCAGAAGAAATTTCCCAAAGCGAATGTGGTGCAGCGGCCTTCGGCGCGACCGTTCGCGGCGTTCAGCGGCCATGATCCGGATGGGAATGTGTTCGATCTCGCGCAGCGCAAGGGCGACACGCGCAAGGAGATTTATGCCGACATCGCGGCACAGGGCTGGGCGCAGGACCGCTATCTCAACCGCTTTGCGATCCGCACGCCAAATGCCGAAGTCTGCGCCGAATTCTACAGCGACGTCTTCGGACTGAAGCCGGTGAACAGCCGGGGCGGCGAGGGCTGGCACCTGAGCGACGGGCGGGTGACGTTGTCTATCCTGCCGTGGTCACCGGGAATCTTCGCCGGAATGTCGGTGAAACGTCCGGGTCCGGATCATATTGGCTTCAGGGTCGAGAATGTCGCGGCATTCAAAACGCATGTCGCGGAAGTCGCCGGGATGAATCCGTTTCTCGCGCCGGTGCCGCTGGGCGGCAGCGGCGAATCGGAAACGCGGCGGGAATTGTTTGCGGGCAGCGCCAGCGGCCAATGGCAGATGTCCGATCCCGATGGCAACTGGATCGACGTGACCGAGGAGTAGACGCATGAGTGCACAGTTGGCGCAGCAGGTGCAGGACAAGTTTGTCACGGTCGATGGGCTGAAGCTGCGCTACATCGAGGAGGGCGAAGGCCCCGCTGTGCTGCTGCTGCATGGCGCGTCGCTGGGGTCATCGGCCGATGTGTTCCGGCGCAATCTGCCGCCGTTGGCGCAAGCGGGCTTCCGCGCCATTGCCTTCGACCAGCCGGGATTTGGCTCGTCGGATGTGCCGCAAGACGTTTCGGCCGGCTACCGCAAGAAGATCATGCCGAAATTCGCCGATGCGCTCGGGCTGAAGAAGGTCGCGCTGGTCGGTCATTCGCAGGCGGGCAATCCGGCGGTGCAGCTCGCACTCGAGACTCCGGATCGCTACAGCCATGTCGTGGTGCTGGGCACGGGGAGTCTGTTGCCGCCGATCGATACCGGCAAGAGCGACCGCGGCGGCGAAGCGCAGCGCCGGCTGGAACGGCGCATGGCGCAATCGGAGCCGACGATCGAAGACACCCGCAAACTGTTGCAGGAGAATCTCTATCATCAGGAGCTGATCACGCCGGAAGAACTGGCGCTGCGCCATTCGCAGAGTATCGGGCGGAATTTCGCCGCCTTTGTCGCGCGCACCGAGGCCGCGGAAGCGGCGCCGCCGAAAGCCGACGGCAAGCCGCCGCTGTGGCAGCGGCTCGTTGATCTGCGCGTGCCGCTGCTGATGATCTTCGGGCGTAATGACCGCGCCCATGCCGCGGACCGCGCGGCGATGCTGAAGGACCAATATCCGCAGCTCCAGGTTCATATTGTCGATGGCTGCAAGCATCTGGTGCCGTGGGATGCCGCGGATGCCTTCATCCGGCTTGCGGTGCCGTTTTTAAAGAACTGAGGAATCTGATGCCGATCAAATCCATTGCCTCCGGAACCGTGGCGGACGCCTATCTCGCGCTGCTGGCCGAACGCGGCATCGAATATCTGTTCGCCAATGCCGGCACCGATTTCGCGCCGATCATCGAAGCCTATGCCAAGGCGCAGGTATTCGGGACCAGAGTGCCGAAGCCGGTGACGGTGCCGCATGAGAATGTCGCCATCAACATGGCGCAGGGCTATTACCTGAAAACCGGCCGGCCGCAGGCGGTAATGGTGCATGTCAATGTCGGCACCGCCAATGCCATTTGCGGGCTGGTGAACGGCTGGCGCGGCAATATCCCGGTGCTGTTCACGGCGGGACGTACTCCGTTCACGGAGGAAGGTGGAGTTCCGGGCGAGCGCAGCGGCGAGATCCACTGGCCGCAGGAGATGCGCGACCAGCGCGCCATGGTGCGTGAATTCGTCAAATGGGATTACGAGCTGCCCAACGGGCACGTGCTGGAATCGGCGGTGGACCGCGCGCTGAACATCGCGATGAGCGAGCCGCGGGGTCCGGTCTATATGACTCTGCCGCGTGAGGTGCTGGCCGCGCCGGTGGACGACTTCCGCTTCAATTCACCGAGCCGGCACCAGACGCCGTCGCCGCCTGCACCCGACGCAAATGCCATCGACGCAGCGGCTGCGATGATCGCCGCGGCGGAAAATCCGGTGATCGTCACCAACACGTCGGGGCGCGACGAAGGCGACGTTGCGAGACTTGCGGCGCTGACCGAGCGCTTTGCGATCCCGGTGGCGCTGCGCAAGGCGCGGTATATGTGTCTGCCGACGGCGCATCCGATGAATCTCGGCGACGATTCGGAGAATGCGCTGGACGATGCCGATCTGGTGCTGGTGCTCGATTGCGAGGTGCCGTGGATTCCCAAACGGAAAGCGCCCCGCGAGGACTGCAAGATCATCCATGCCGGCGCCGATCCGATTTTTCAGAATTATCCGCTGCGCGGGTTCAAATGCGATCTCGCGATCACCGGATTTCCCGGTGTGACCCTGCCGATGCTGGAGGAAGCGCTGGCAACGCGGGAAAAGAGCATCGCCGCGCGGGTCGATGCGCGGCGCAAGCGGGTGGCTCAGCGCAAATCACGCCGCAATGAGCAACTGGCCGGACGGCTGGAAAAAGTGCGGCACTCGGAACGCATCAGTCAGCAATGGATCAATCACTGCATCTCTGCCGTGAAAGGCGAAGACGCGATTGTGCTGAAAGAGGCGCTTACCTCGAATGATTATCTGGAATTTACCAAACCGGGCACGTTTTACTCGCTCGGGCAGGGAGGCGCGCTGGGCTGGAGTCTCGGCACGTCGCTCGGCGTGAAGACCGCAGTGCCGGACAGGCTCGTGATCTGCGCCGTGGGCGACGGATCCTACATGTTCGGCAATCCGATCCCGGCGCATTATGTCGGCAAGGCGGAAAATCTGCCGACGCTGACCGTGGTTTACAACAACGAGATGTGGAACGCGGTGCGGCGAAACACCCGCGATGTCTATCCCGATGGTTATGCGGCGAAGAGTAACCGCGAACCGCTGACCTATTTCGATCCCGGCACCCGCTATGAGAAGGCGATCGAGGCCGTTGGCGGTTATGGCGAGCAGGTGGTGGATGGCACGGACCTGCCGAAGGCGCTGGATCGCGCGCTGAACAAGGTTGCCGCGGGGCAGCAGGCACTGCTGAATGTGGTGTGTACGTGATGAGTGCGCGTGCCTGATTTTCTCCTTCCCCCACGCGCAGCGTGGGGGGGAAGGTGCCCACAGCTCCGCAAAGCGGAGCGTGTGGTGGGCGGAAGGGGGGTGGCCGTATGCCCCCCTATCGTCGCCGATGCGCGCTAACGCGCGCATGCGACACTTTCCCCCACGCTTCGCGCTGATGCGCTCGCGGGGGGAAAGGGAGCGACTTTAGGAGTGGGGTGGAATGGCGTTTACATCGTGGCGTGGAACTGTCGGCAATATCAAACCGACCATGCGTCCTGGTTCGATCGAAGAGCTGTGCCGGATTTTGCCGGAAGGTGTCGGCATCATTCCGCTGTTTCTCGACATTCAGAAAGGCGAGCGGCGGGAGCTGACCGATGTCATTCCGCAATATGAGCCGCAGATCAAAAGACTCGCCGACGCCAAAGTCGATCTCATTCACCCCGAGGGCGCGCCTCCCTTCATGATGCTGGGCTATCAAGGCGAGGCCGAGCTGATCCGGAAATGGGAAAAGACATATGGCGTGCCGGTGTTCACATCGGGCACCAATCATATCCGCGCGCTGCATGCGCTGAAGGTGAAGCGCATTGTCGGCGCGTCCTATTTCCGCGGCGAGATCAACAACATCTTCGCGCGCTATTTCACCGATGCCGGATTTGAGGTCGCCGCGATGGAAGGCATCGATGTCGATTTCCAGGATGCCGGGCTGTTGTCGCAGGAAGTGGTTTATCTGCATGTGAAGAAGCTGTTCCTCAAGCACCGCCATGAGGCCGACGGGATTTATCTGCTGGGCTCGGGTTGGCGCATCATGGGCATTCTCGACATTCTGGAACGCGATCTCGGAGTGCCGGTGGTGCATCCGGTGCCGGCGCGCTGCTGGGAAATCCAGAAGCGGCTGTCGATTCATCACCCCGTTGCGGGTTACGGGCGGCTGCTGGCCGAGATGCTGCCGGGATGAACGCCGTGTTGCGCATGTCGCTGCTGCTTGTCGCGGCCATACTGAGTGCGGGCGCCGCGCCGTATTATCAGGGCAAGCAGGTGGTGATGGTGGTGGCGAGCGGCGCGGGCGGCGGCTACGACACCTATGCGCGCGCGCTGGTGCGCTACATGACGAAATATATTCCCGGCAATCCAGCGATCGTGGCCAAGAATGTTCCGGGCGCGGGCGGGCTGATCGCCGCCAACAGCCTGTACAACGCCACGCTTCCCGACGGACTGACTTTTGCAGCGCTGACCAATGGCGCGGCGATGGACCCGCTGTTCGGCGAGACGGCAGCGCGCTTTGACGCCCGCAAGTTCAACTGGCTCGGCAGCATGGGCAAGCTGGAGAATATCTGCGTCACGCGGCCGGGCGCGATCACCAGCATCGAACAGGCGCGCACGCGCGAGGTGACGGTGGCAGCATCCGGCGCGACCGGCAACTCGGCGATCATGCCGAAGATCATCAATCGCTTCCTGCACACGAAGTTCAAGGTGATTGGGGGGTATACCGAAGGTTCGGGCGTGGCGCTGGCGCTGGAACGCGGCGAAGTGGATGGCGTGTGCGGAATGTCCTATTCGACACTGAAAACCACCCATCCCGACTGGTTCCGTGATCACCGCGTGAATGTAATTCTGCAGATCGGGTTGAATAAATTGAAGGAGCTGCCGAACGTCCCGTCGGTCCTGGACCTGGTGAGCGGGCACGACAGGGATGTGCTGGAGCTGATCCTGATCCGGCAGGAAATGGGCCGGCCATTTGCGCTGCCGCCGGGTGTGTCGGCGGATCGCATTGCCGCTTTGCGGCGCGCATTCGACGCGACGCTGAAGGACCCGGGCTTTACGGCCGAGGCGCAGAAACTCAATCTTGAACTCGATCCGCTGACCGGCGAAGAGATCGCGGGTCTGCTACAAAAGGCCTATGGCGCGCCGAAAGCGGTGATCGCCGAAGCCGCGGAGTTGGCAAAATGATGCGTAAAACCGGAATCCTGGCGGCCGCGCTGCTTTTTGCAGTGCCGGCATTACATGCTGCGCAACCCGCCGATGTGCCGGACTTCTCGGGATTCTGGGGCCGCAATGCAATGGATTTCGAGCCTGCGCCGGCCGGTCCGAAGCCGATCACCAATACGCAGCGCCGGCCCGACGGCACAAGCGCCACCGAGCAAGTTGGCGATTACCACAATCCGATCCTGAAGCCCGGAGCCGCCGAAGTCGTGCGCGAGCGCGGGTTCATGTCGATGACCGGGAAACCGTTTCCCGATCCGTCCAACCAATGCGCGCCCTATCCGCCGCCCTTCATCTTCGCCCAGCAGCTCGGCGTCCAGCTGATGCAGCAGAAGGACCGGATCACCATGCTGTATAATCAGGATGATCAGGTGCGCTATGTGCGTCTGAATTCCACACATCCGAAAGCCGTGCGCCCGAGCTGGAAGGGCGATTCCATCGGCCATTATGAAGGCGACACGCTGGTGATCGATACCGTCGGGATCAAACCCGGCCCGCTCGGGCTGGTCGATCGTTACGGCACGCCGCACAGCGATGCGCTGCATCTGGTCGAACGCTATCGCCTGATCGACGGCAAGGCTGCGCGCGAAGCGGCCGAGCGTCAGCAGAAACAGAATGGCGTGATCATGAATGGCGGATCGGTCGTGCTGGACCGCAATGATCCGGGGCCGGACCTGCAGCTTCAGTTTACGGTGGAGGATCCGAACACTTTCACCACGCCGTGGTCGGGTATTGTCACCTATCGCCGCCGGACCGGCCCGTGGCTGGAGCAGGTCTGCGCGGAAAGCCCCGTCTCGCTTCCGAATGAGTTTTCCGCGAGCGATGGCATGCATGTTCCGACCGCCACGCGGGCCGATTTTTAAGTCGCGGAATATCCCCCCTCCGTCGCTTCGCGATCACCCTCCCCGTAAACGGGGGAGGAAAATGACGGCCTGGGCGCGTCAAGTTCTGAAAATTAATCATGGTTTTGGCTTGCCATCCCCTCGGAGCCGCCGTCGCTCTTCAAGGAAACTGCGAGCGCGGCGGTGACGAGGGGTGGCGATCCCCTTGGTGGGCCTGAGCTTCTTCTGTCCTTGGCAGCGCTGTCAGGACGCAATATCCTCGGCATTCCGAATATCGTCGCGTGAGTCCCCCACTGCCCGGCTAAAGGAGCCTTCGATGACCACCGCCATGCGAGTTCGCCTGACCCTTGCGAAATTGTCCTTCGCCGCACTGGCGGGCACCAGCCTGCTGGCCTTGTCGGCCGCGAGCCAGCCGGCGCTGGCGCAAGGCACTCATCCGGTTGCGCTGACCGGCACGGTGTCCTCGCAGCAGGAAGGCAAGATGGAAGGCGTTGTGGTCAGCGCCAAGCGCCGCGGCTCGACCATGATGATCTCGGTCGATACCAATGCGAAAGGCGAATACGCATTTCCGCAGGATCGGCTGGCGCCTGGAATTTATGACATCACCATGCGCGCCGTCGGATACACCCTGAAGCCGACTTCCGCGGTGGTCCAGGCCGGCGAGCCCGCGCATCTTGATCTGCAGCTCGCAAAGGCGAACTCCGAGGCTCTCGCGCTGCAACTGACCAACAGCGAATGGATGCAGAGCGCGCCCGGTTCTCAGACGGAAAAGATCGAATTGCTGCGCTGCCTCGATTGTCACGGCTTGCAACGCCCGATCTTCTCGAAGGAGACCGGCCACGAGATGGCGCAGACCATCGAGCGCATGGGCCTGCATGCCGCAAATGCGTCGCCGACTTTCCCGTTCTTCCTGCAGACCGCATCCGAGAGACTGGTCCGGCCGCCAACGCCGGTGCAGGAAGAATTCGGCAAATACATCGCCTCGATCAATCTCAGCTCTGGCAAGACTTGGCCCTACAAGCTGCAGACCCAGTCGCGGCCGACCGGCAAATCTACCCAGGTCATCGTCACGACCTATGACCTGCCCGAACTGGCGGCGCCGCATGACACCATGCGCGACAAGGACGGCAATGTCTGGTTCTCGGATTTCCAGCACATGTTCATATCGAAACTGGACCCGAAGACCGGGAAGGTGACGCGCTATCCGGTTCCGATTTCGAAGCCCGGATTCCCGACCGGCGGGTTAATGATCACCATGGATAAGGACGGCAACATCTGGGAAGCCATGATGGGGCAGTCGGAAATCGCCGAGCTGAATCCGAAGACCGGCAAGATGTCGACCTATCTGGCGCCGGACTGGAACAAGGAAGACACGCGCTTCACCATGATCGACGCCTTCCATTCCAACGTCGACAACAAATTGTGGGCCAAGACCAGCGGCGGACCGGATCCCGGCCATGCCAACAAGCTGTATCAGTTCGATCTGACGACCCACCAGTTCCATGAAGTCCTGCCGCCGGCCGGAAAGCGGGACATTGCCGCTTATGGACTGGTCACCGACCTCGAGAACAATGTGTACGGCCTCGACAACAACCCGCTCCAGAAGCAGATCTGGCGCACCGACGCGAAGACCGGCGAGACGACCTATATAGATCTACCCGCCGGCGTCGGTGGCGCGCGTCGCGGCCATATCGATTCGCAGGACCGTCTGTGGTTCTCGCAGTTCCATGCCAATCGCTTCACGATGTATGACGCCAAAAACCACAAAATCAGGATGTGGGAGGTGCCGGTCCCATATGCAGGCGCCTATGACGTTCAGTTCGACGACGTGAAATATGCGTGGGGCGCCGATATGAGCACCGATCTGGTGCAACGGCTGAATGTCGAAACCAACGAATGGAGTTCTTATCTCCTGCCGCTTTCGATCAATACGCGCCACGTCGATGTAGAGAAGAGTTCAGACCCGAACGTGCTCTCCAGCATGTGGACCGAAGGCCAGCAGAACGGAAAGATCGTCCATATCGAAGCGCTGGCTCCGTAGAAGAACCCCTCACCCGGAGCGCCAGTGGCGCGACTTCGTCGCGCGGCGCTCCGACCTCTCCCACAAGGGGAGCGGCGAGCTTCGGTTCGAAGTGTTTGCTACTGGTGGGCGCCGCGGTCCAGTGGTGAGAAGCTGGTGAACATGCGGCACCAGCCCATCGGGCTGATATCGCCTTCGACCAGCACGCAGCTTTTGGGAAACTGGAAGTACGGGCACTCGCCGCAGGCATCCATGCCGTTCGGGTGGTCCTGATATTTGGCGGCGGCCTGCGTCAGTTTCTTCTGCTCCTGAGGCTTGTATTCCTGGGCTTTCGCTGCCGCGGCGCCACAGGTTGCGGCAGCGGCAACAACGCCCATGTTTTTGATAAAGGCTCTCCGCGATGAATCGGACGACATGCGCTTTCCTCCCACGCAACTGGCGCAATGATATCGAAACTCGAGGGATGCGCAAATGCCGCAAGAATGAAGCCCCGCGCGATGTGCACGGGGCCTCGACAGTCGTTTCTGTTTGGATTTACGGGCTGGTGCCGAGCGACGGACTTGCGCCCTTGATTCCCAGCATCTGATCGAGCCGTGTCACCGCGGATGCGGTCAATGTCTTGTTGGTCGATGACGCCAGTTGTTGCCGCGCAGCCGTGATCGCATTCGCCTGCTGCGTCGGATCGGTGAGCGCCAGCGCGGAATTCATCTGCTGCTCATACGTCGCGACATCGCCGACCATGGAGTCGGGATTGGCATGCTCAAACGCATTGGCATTGGCATGGGCCGCGTTCAATCCGCCCAACATGCTGGCCGCATTTGCCTCAGAACCCACGTCAGGTCCGTGCACACCCGATGGTGGACCACCCGGTGAGCCATGCGGGAATCCTGCCGTAACTCCTGCGGGCGGTCCAACACTTTCGCCACCAGGAATATGCGCCGTGGCGGCCGGCGGAGGGCCGATTGTCACGCCCGGCGGCGGTCCACCCGCTCCGGGCGGAGGGCCGCGGCCGAATGCCGGGTCAGCGGCAATCACAATCACAGGGAGCGCCGCCAGAATCAAAACCGATCTTGAAAGCATACAATCCTCCGGTCAGATCGATTACATCAAAACGTACGTAGGACAGCGTAGTTCGACCGCTGTTAACGTCCGATTACGGATTATGGCGGGAGTTGAATTTAAGCAATCCTGTCCGCCAGTTAGTGCTGTGATATCGGTGTGACGATTGGTTAATTCCCGAGATATGCGATCAGGCGAATACCTCCGCCGAACCCGGGGGCGGAATTTGTCGCACCGATGATGCCATATGCTGACACGCCGAAATCCGGCGAAAACCGCCACAGCGCATAGGGATCGATGCTGACGAAGTCCGAAAGAGCAGCTTCGTATTTCTGGCGGTAATCGAGCAGGGCGCCGAATGCGACATTGTCCTGCGGCTTGAAGTTCACACCCGCTGTGACACGCGCGCCGCTCAACAGCGGAAATCCGGCAGGACTACCGAGCCACTGATAACCGAGCGAACCAAACAACGACGTGGTCGGAGTGAGACTGTGGAACAGATTCGCCTGCACGGTGAAATCCGCTTTTCCTGTTCCAAGTCCGCTTCCGGCGGTCGGGACTTTCACCGTTCCGGCAAGCTCAACGCCCGGGATTGCCCCGTTTTCGGTGAGGAACGTCCAGCCGCCGGTTGCCGTCAGATCGCCAATACCGGAGCGTTCCGACACTGCGCTGCCAGGCCCGGCGATCACGACGTCGCCCGCGGAAATGCCGGGACCTTTTATATCCAGGTACGGAATCGTCGCTTCGAGCCGGAGGTTTCCAGCCTGGTACTTCACGCCGAACGGCACGTCGAGCACGCGCGTGTCGCTCGATAATCCGTACCGGCCGGTGGAATAGTCGAACCCGGTCGATAATTCGAGATCGACGGGAGTTGCCGCGGCGGTGGCGGCCTGAGTTGGAGCGTTCGCCGCCGTTGCAGGAAAGGCCAGCACTGAGGCGGCGAGAAGGCAACTCGTTGCAATCGTAAATTTCATTTCGTTTCCCCTGCGTAATTGATTTTTAGACTGACAAATCGCCATTACCACGGATTTACCGGCGCCCGGTTTTTTGTCACCATCTTGTCACGGCGGGCGCCGCGACTGATTTCCCGAACTGGTGCAAATATCCACCAGCCATGAACGTTAAGACATTCCGCCTGTCGATGTACGCCGTCTGCGGATGGCTGGTGCTGGTAAATGGAATTAGGGCGTTTTCCGTTCCATGGAGCGGAACGCCCTTGCAGTGGTTTGCGGTGTCGCTGGATCTGGTCGTGATCGGCATAATCGCGCTGCCCCCGGTCAGGGCGCTTTATTCGCAACAATACCGGCTGCGACTGGCGGAAGCCGACGAGCGATTCCGCAATTCTCCACTTCTCAGAAGGGGCGCCTGGGTATTGTCCGGGATATGGGCGGTGCTGATCACCTCGCAATTGCTGGGCTGGACCTATGGGCCGCTGATGCAGACCATGGGCGCCAACTTCCTGAAGTGATTCACTAGAATAGTTTCGCTCCGTTCGGCACGCGGCGTTCCGGCTGCGCGAGCACGACACGGCCTTCACCATCGGCAAAGCCGGTGGTGAGGCACTGCGATACAAATGGACCGATTTGCTTCGGCGGAAAATTCACGACGCAGACGACCTGGCGGCCGATAAGATCTTCTTTTCTGTAGAGGCCGGTGATCTGGGCGCTTGATCGCCTTGTGCCGAGCTCGCCAAAATCGATGGTCAGTCTGTATGCCGGTTTGCGCGCTTCGGGAAAATCCTGAACCTCCACGATCGTGCCGGCGCGCAGCTCGACTTTTTCAAATTCATTCCAGCTGATCTGTTCCATGGTGTCGATACATCTGGCTCGGTTTGTTCAGGTATATTATGCCGGCATAATGGAAGCGAAGAGCTACGATTACATCATTGTCGGGGCGGGGTCGGCGGGCTGCGTGCTCGCCAACCGGCTGACGGAAGATACCGGCGCGCAGGTTTTGCTGCTGGAAGCGGGCGGCGCCGACCGTCATCCGTATCTGCATATACCGCTCGGCCTCGGACGCATGCACAAAGCGCGCATGTTCGACTGGGGCTATGACAGCGAACCCGAACCGGCGCTGAATGGCCGGCGCATTGAAGCCATGCGGGGCAAGGTGCTGGGCGGCAGCTCATCGATCAATGTGATGGCGTTCACGCGCGGCGATCCCGCAGATTACGACCGCTGGGCGCGGAATGGCGCGACGGGCTGGTCCTATGCCGATGTGCTGCCCTGGTTCAAACGCTGCGAGGCTTTCGAGGACGGCGAAAGCGAATATCGCGGCGGCAGCGGACCCATTGGCGTCGAATGGGCCAAAACGCGCGATCCGCTGTTCACCGCCTGGCTCGATGCGGCCAAAGCCGCCGGCTATCCGGTGATCCAAGATTACAATGCGAAGACGCATGAGGGCTTTGCCCGCAGCCAATATTCGATTCGGAACGGCATGCGCTGTTCGGCATCGGTGGCTTACTTGCGACCGGCGCTGAGGCGGTCAAACCTGCATGTAGTCACTCATGCCCATGTGCTCCGCATCCTGACCAATGGCACGCGGGCGATCGGGATCGAATTCGAATGCAAGGGCGAGCGGCGAGAGGCATTTGCCAATAGCGAAGTGATCATTGCCGCCGGGGCGTTCAACTCGCCGCAAATCCTGCTGCTGTCCGGCATCGGCCCGGCAGAACAGTTGCAGCACTTCGGGATCAAGGTGTTGGCCGACCTGCCGGTCGGACGAAATCTGCACGACCATGTCGCGGTGCTGATCATGTATGCCCGCCGTGATGGCGGACCGTTTCGCGAGGCAATGCGGCTCGACCGTATGTCGCTGGCCATGCTGCAGGCCTGGTTCACCGGCACGGGCCCGGCGACCATTGTCCCCGGCGGCTTGCATGCTTTCATCCGGACCCGGCCCGAACTTACTGTTCAGGATATTGAATTCATGTTCCGCGGCGCGCCGACGCATGCCCATCTCTGGTTGCCGCCGTTCAGCCGCCCCTATGCCGACGGGTTCGGCATCCGCCCGACTTTGCTGCATGGGAAAAGCCGCGGCGAAGTGCGGCTGTCGCCCGGTCACGCAATGATGCACCCGAAGATCATCTTCAATCTGCTGACCGAGACGGGCGACATTGAGACACTGCGCGAAGGATTCAAGCGCGCGCGCGAGGTCGCGCATCAGACGCCGCTGGACGGATTCCGCGGCGCCGAAACTTCCCCCGGCGACAAGGTACAAACGGATGCAGAGATCGATGCGTGGATCCGCAAGACCTGCGTCACCGCTCACCATCCGGCGGGGACCTGCCGCATGGGCAAAGGCGATGATTGCGTTCTTGACCCGCAGCTCCGGGTGCGCGGAATCGAAAATCTGCGGGTGGTGGACGCCTCCGCGATGCCGGACCAGGTTTCGGCTCATATCAATGCGACCGTCTTCATGATCGCCGAAAAGGCCGCAGATTTGATCCGCAAAACACCCGCACCGGTGGCAAAAGAACGCGCGCACATGGTTGCGCCCGCGTAAGCGCATTCGGTACTGTCACGTCGGCGATATTATCCTCGGGATACGGGAATGAATGTGATCACACGGGAGCGGCTGCAGATCACGCCGCTGACCAGACATATCGGCGCGGAAATCCGTGGCGTCGATCTCAAACAACGGCCGGATGATGAAACCATCGCCCGGATTTACCAGAGCTGGCTCGATCATCTGGTGCTGGTGTTTCCGGATCAGGATCTGAGCCAGGAAGATTTGCTGCGGGTGACCGGCTATTTCGGTGAGCCAGGGCATCTCGACCGGCCGGCGAAATTTCATCCGCCGGGGTTCTCTCGCATGCTGCCGGGCATCATGCTGATCTCGAACATCCGCGAGAATGGCGAGCCGATCGGTGCGCTGCCGGATGGCGAGATGATGTTCCACCACGACATGATCCACAAGGAAGTGCCGAGCAAGGCGACATTGCTCTATTCGGTGGAGATTCCATCCAGCGGTGGAAACACGCTGTTTGCCAGCGGTTACGCCGCCTATGAGTCGCTGGATCCGGGGATCCGCAGCAAGGCGGAAGGGCGCAATGCGCTGCATCACTATAATTATGGATCGACACAGCGCGGCGATGACCGCGGTGTGGCGGCATTCAACGAATGTCTGCATCCGGTGTTTCGCACCCATGAGGAAACCGGGCGCAAGGCGGTTTATGTGAACCGGCTGATGACGGTGAAAATCGACGGAATGGATGCGCGCGACAGCGATGTGGTGCTGAACGCGATCTTCGATCACGCCGAAAAGCCGGAATTCGTTTACGAGCATGTCTGGCGCAAGGGCGATCTGTTGCTGTGGGACAATCGCTGCTCGTCGCATGCGCGGACGGATTTTCCCGCGCATGAGCGGCGGCTGATGCTGCGCACGACCGTGCGCGGCACCACGCGGCCGTATTAGGGGCGGCGCATGCGAACGGGATTTGCGCGTTGCGTGGTTCTGATGGTGTTGGTTGCGCTGGGTATGCCGGGGTCCGCGTTGGCGCAGAATGCGTTCTATCGCGGCAAGACGGTCACGCTGATCGTCAGCGACGCAGCGGGTGGCGGCTACGACATCATGGCGCGCACGATCGCGAAATATCTCGGCAATCACATTCCCGGTGACCCGCGCATCATTGTGCAGAACATGCCGGGCGCGGGCGGCATCGTGGCAATGAATTATCTCTACACCACGGCGCCGAAGGACGGCACCATGATCGCCGCGGTGGACAACAACACGCCGGTCGAGCCGCTGCTGGGGACGCCGGAGGCGAGATATGATGCGCGCCGGTTCAACTGGCTGGGCTCGCCGACCGTGGAAACCGGATTGGTGATTGTCTGGCACACCGTGCCGGTGAATTCGGTGGACGACCTGAGGAAGCACGAAACCTCGATGGGTGCGTCGGGCGCCAATTCGACTCCCAGCTTCTATGCCCGGCTGATCAACGCGACCCTCGGCACGAAGATGAAAATCGTGGCCGGCTATACCGGTCAGACGGATGTGTATCTCGCGATGGAGCGGGGCGAAGTGGACGGCGCGCCCAGCATTTTCCTGAACACGCTGAACACGACCCAGCCGAACTGGCGGACCGACAAGAAGATCAAGGTCCTGCTGCAATATGGGCTGGAGCGCGAGCCGTCGCTGCCGAATGTGCCGTCCGCGCTGGATGTGGCGAAAACTCCGGAAGACAAAATGCTGCTGAAGGCGGGACTGGCCGAAGTGGGGCTGGGCCGGCCCTATCTGATGCCACCGGGCGTCCCCGCGCCGCTGGTGGCTGAAATGCGCAAGGCTTTTGCGGCGACTTTTGCCGATCCGGCCTTTCTCGCCGATACGCGGCGGATGAATCTCGGCGTCAATGCACCGCGCACGGGTGAGCAATTGGCGAAGACCATCGACGATGCCTATCGGACGCCACCTGACATCGTGCGGCGCTTACGCAAACTGTCGCTACACTGATCATGGCAAAACTTTCGCGACTGGATCCATCGCTCAGCGGCCGCAGCTGTGGCCTCGTGCTGTTCGATACTCTGAATGGCTATCTGCATCCCAGTGATGCGGCGAAGCGGGCATTTCTCGCCGAGCGGAAAATCATTCAGAATCTGAAATTGCTGCTGGACGGCGCGCACGGCGTCGGGATGACAGTGTTCTATCCCTCCGGCGCACATTCACCGGATGACGTGGATTCGGTGGACCGGCTGACCGACACCGACATGGATCTCAAGGAGGGTGGTTCGCGCGACAAACCGATCCGGCCGCATTTTCATCGCGGGTCGAAGGATGCGGAAATCGCGCCGGAACTCGCGCCCGCACCGGGCGATGTCGTGGTGCCGAAGCAGCGCTGGAGTTCGTTTTACCAGACCAATCTCGACCTGCAGCTTCGGGTGCGGGAAATTGGAACCATCATCATCGCCGGTGGTTCCACCGATGTCGGCATTGCCAGCACGGTGTTCGCCGCGCGCGATCTCGATTATGGCATCGTCGTGGTGCGCGATGCGTGCTATTCCACGCGCGGACCCAACCACGATTTTTTCATGGACCGCGTGTTTCCGCGCATGGCGCGAGTCATGACCGCCGAACAGGCGGTTTCGCTGATGATCCGGTGATGTGAGATGCATGAAGTAGTGACCGAACTGCTGAAATGTTCGAATGGCATGCCGGCATTCGTGGCGCAGCCGAAGAAAGCGGGACGTTACCCGGCGGTGGTGCTGATGCATGAGCGCTATGGCTTGGTCCAGCACACGCAGGATCTGGCCACGCGCTGCGCCGGTGACGGATTTGTCGCAGTCGCCCCGAATTTCTTCTTCCGTCATCCCGATCCGAAGGCGCTGACGGCGGGCGATTCCCGCTATGACATGAGCGATCCGGAATCGGTAGAGAGCCTGGACGCGGTGCTGGCGCTTCTCGAAAGCCAGCGGGTTGCGGACATGAGCAAGATTGCGGTGGCGGGATTTTGCCAAACCGGGCGCCACCCACTGGTATTCGCCAGGGTCCATCCGATCCAGGCGGTGGTCGTCTGGTATGGCGCCGCGAATGGGCGGGAATGGGATGTGAATCCGCTGCAGCCCGAGCCGCTCGATAAAATCATTGCGGCGCTGTCGTGTCCGGTGTTCGGCGCGTTCGGATCGGACGATCACCTGATTTCCGTCAGCGATGTCTCCCGCTTCCGCAATGCGCTGGAGCAGCACAACAAGTCATATGACATTCACCTCTATGCCGGTGCGCCGCATGGCTGGTTGAATGACACGATGCCCGGGCGCTACCGCAAGCCGCAGGCGGAGGCCGCGTGGTCGGCGCAGCAGCGATTCTTAACCGCAGTGTTTGCGGGAGAATGGCCCGCAAGCCAGGTGCGCTGGCAGTTCGAGTGCGAATTCGGCCGCGATTACGATTTTTCGAAAAATCGCCGGCAGGCGTGACATGCTGCACGGCGCGGCGGTGCAGACCGGAACGGCGCGCGCTGTTGACCACGCGCTGAAGACAGCTTCGCGGGGCGAAGACATTACGCGCGAAGATGCGCTGCTGCTGCTCGAGAGCGCGGGCACAAACGAGCTTTGCGCAATCGCAGCGGCACTGCGCGACCGGTTCAAGGGACGGACCGTCGGTTATTCGCGCAAAGTGTTCATTCCGCTGACACATCTGTGCCGCGATTATTGCGGTTACTGCACGTTTCGCGCCGATCCCAAACCGGGCGTCCCGGCCTATATGACGCCCGATGAAGTGCTCGCGGTGGCACAGGCGGGCGCGCGCGCGGGATGCAAGGAGGCGCTATTCAGCCTCGGCGATCAGCCGGAGCAGATCTTCCCCGAAGCACGCGAGTTTTTGCGCGCGCGAGGATTTTCGCGCACGCTGGAATATCTCGCGGCGATGGCCGAACTGGTGCTGCGCGAGACCGGTTTGCTGCCCCATTGCAATCCCGGTCTAATGCCGGTGGATGACATGGCGCGGCTGCGACGCAGCAATGTCAGCATGGGACTGATGCTGGAATCGACGAGTTTACGGCTGCGCACGGAGGGCGCAGCACATTGGCGCGCGCCGGACAAAGCACCGGCGCTCCGCCTCAGGACGATTGAAGAAGCCGGGCGGCAGCGCATTGCCTTCACCACCGGGATTCTGATCGGCATCGGCGAAACGCCCGCCGAGCGCGTCGACTCACTGTTTGCGATTGCGGCGCTGCACCGCCGTTATGGTCACCTTCAGGAGGTTCTGGTGCAGCCGTTCCGCGCCAAGCCGGACATAAGGATGGCAAGCGCGGCGGATCCGTCGCTGGAAGATCTGCAGCGGACGATTGCGGTTGCGCGCATTATCATGCCGGATCTGAATATCCAGTCACCGCCCAATCTGGTGCGCGATGATTTTCCCGATTTGCTGACGGCCGGGATCAATGACTTCGGCGGTATTTCGCCGGTGACGAAAGACTTCATCAATCCGGAAGCGGCATGGCCGCAGATTGCCGTGTTGCAGCAACGTACTGGAGCGTGTGGTTTCGAATTGCGTGAGCGGCTCGCGATCTATCCGGAATTCGCCCAGGCAGCGGATGTGTTCACCGATGCCGCGCTGGCCGCGCCGTTGCAGACGCATCTCGGACCCGATTTTTACGCACGAGTATCATCATGATCAAAGCATTGGACCCATCTTGGAACGAAGTGGACTGCGCAACCGCTCTGGGGCGCGCACGTCCGGCATTTGCCGCGATTCTCGAGCGGGCGCTCGAAGGGGATGACCTCGGCTTCGCCGACGGACTGGCACTGGCGCAGGCCACGGGGGACGATCTGCTGGCGCTGGTCAAAGCCGCTGATGAACTGCGCCGCCGCACCGTGGGCGATGTCCTGACCTATGTCGTCAACCGGAATCTGAATTTCACCAATATCTGCATTGTGGGTTGTTCGTTCTGCGGGTTTTCGCGCGGTCCGCGCGCGAAGGACGCGTATTTTCACTCGACGGAGAATTTGCTGGCGAAAACGCGCGAAGCCGTGGCGGCCGGCGCGACGGAGGTGTGCATCCAGGGCGGGCTGCCGCGCGATCTCAACGGCAGCTATTACACCCGGTTGTTGCGCGATATCTCGGCGGAATTTCCGCAACTGCATCTGCATGCCTATTCCCCGATGGAGATTTCCTATGGCGTCGAAAAAACCGGATTGTCACTAACCGAACATCTGATCTCGCTGAAGGAAGCAGGCATCGGCAGCATCCCGGGGACCGCGGCGGAGATTCTCGATGACTCCGTGCGCGCCGAACTCAGTCCCAACAAGCTGACGGCGAAGCGCTGGATCGAAGTCATCCGCGCCGCCCATGGACTCGGCATCCCGTCGACTTCGACCATGATGTACGGGCACACGGAAACGCCGGAGCACTGGATCAGGCATATGCTGCTGCTGCGTGAGATTCAGCGCGAAACCGGCGGGTTCACCGAGTTCGTCCCGCTCGGTTTCATCCATTCGAAGACGCGGCTGTTCCGCAAAGGCGGCGCGCGCGCCGGATCATCCTTCGAAGAGGATCTGATCGTACATGCGCTGGCGAGGCTGCTGTTGAATCGCGATATCCCGAATCTGCAGGTGTCGTGGGTCAAGCTCGGCTTTCCCGGCGCACTGGCGGTTTTGCAGGCCGGCGCCAATGATTTCTCCGGCACGCTGATGGAAGAGAGCATCTCCAGGGCGGCGGGCGCCGATTACGGCGAATCGGTCACGCCGGGCGAGTTGCGGGCGATGATCCGCAGCATCGGCCGCATCCCGGCAGAGCGGAACACGACCTATGACAGGCGCAGGCTGCTTCCGGAGCCGGAAGGCGACGAGCGTCTGCCGCTTGAACGCATGCCGGTGCCGGCAACCGGGCATGTTCCACTCGCCGCCGGATATTGAGTGCGCGTTACGGTTCTTACCGGCGGGGTTGGCGGCTCGAAGCTCGCATTGGGATTTTATCGCAATCCGGCGTGCAACCTGACGGCGATCGCGAACACCGGCGATGACATTGTCATGCACGGGCTGCATGTTTCGCCCGATCCCGACATCCTGATGTACACGCTCGCAGGCGTGGTCAATCCGGCGACCGGCTGGGGTTTTCGCGACGAGACATTCGCGGTCGCGAAAGGTCTTGCCGGCTATGGACGCGAGATCTGGTTTCAGCTCGGCGACCGCGATTTCGCCACGCATATCCACCGCACCGCGATGCTGTCTTCCGGTGGAACGCTGTCGCAGGCAATCGAATCCATCAGACGCTCGCTGGATATTTCGGCGCGGGTGCTGCCGATGAGCGATGATCCGGTCGCCACGCTGCTGGAGACGGGTGATGGCCGCATGCATTTGCAGGAATATTTCGTGCGCCGCCGCTGTGAGCCCGTGGTGCGCGCGATTGCCTTTGAAGGCGCACCGGACGCGGAGCCGGCGCCGGGCGTCGTCGATGCGATTGCGGATGCGGATCTGGTGGTGATTGCGCCGAGCAATCCACTGATCAGTATCGGACCGATTCTCGCTGTGCCGGGAATCCGCGAAACATTGCGCCGCCGCCGAGATCGCGTTGTTTCCGTTTGCCCGCTGGTTGGCGGCAAATCGCTGAAGGGACCCACCGACAAAATGATGGCGCAGCTCGGCTATGATGTCTCGCCCGCAGTGGTCGCGGCGATGTATTCGGACTTTTGCGGCGCGATGATTCTGGATTCCGCCGATGAGGCTGAGGGTCCTGCAGTGGAGGCGGCCGGTATGCTGGCGGTGGTGCTGCCGACCATGATGCAGACGGAGGAGGACAAGATTCGTCTGGCGCAATCGATCCTGGAACGGCTTGCGTGAGGACGATTGTGATTCCGGTGAAGGCGTTTGCGGCCGCCAAAACGCGGCTGTCGCCGTTTTTGTCTCCGGATGCGCGCGCCGGATTGGCCGAAGCGATGTGCCGCGACGTGTTTGCCGCCGTCGCCGGCGTGCGCGGCATCGATCGAATTATTGTGGTCAGCAATGAACCGCGCGCCCTTGCCTGGGCAGACAATCTGCGCTGGGAGCGGCTGGAAGAGCATCGGCAGATTTCCGAATCCGCGTCTGTCGATATGGCCTGCCGGCATTGTGCCGAAAAGGGCGCCCGCGCTGTGCTGCGTCTGCCGGCGGATATTCCACTGGTTTGCAGCTCTGATATCGAAGCACTGTTTGGTGCGCTGCCGGATTCGGGAGGCTGTGTGATTGCTCCTTCGCGCGACGGTACCGGAACCAATGCTCTGTTGCGCTCGCCGCCCGCCGCATTCCAGTCGCATTTCGGCAGGAACAGCTTTCCCAGACATGTCGCAGCGGCACGCGCCGCCGACTTGCCGGTGACTGTCGTGCGGAATGCGCATATCGAACTGGACGTGGACGAACCGGCGGACCTGGATCAATTACGCCCATTGGTTTCTGCGAACTCGAGAACCGGTGAATGGCTGAGAGAGAGAAGATGAACAAACGCGAACAGGCAGAAATGGCGGAGAAATTCAGTGCCCGCCACCATACCAGGCCGGTATTGCTGCTGCCCAATGCCTGGGATCCGATGAGCGCGCGCATATTCGCCGCTGCCGGTTTCACTGCGCTTGCGACCACCAGTGGTGGCGTGGCGTGGGCGCTCGGTTATCCCGACGGTCAAGTGGCGCCATGGGCCGAAGTGGTTTCGGCGACGGCGCGGATCGTGCGCGCGGCCAAAGTCCCCGTCACGGCGGATATCGAAGCAGGATACGCCGAAACGCCGGACGAATTGACGGCGCATGTGCGCGAGATTATCCGCGCCGGTGTCGTTGGAATAAATCTGGAGGACGGTCGGAATCACGCCGATCTGCGGCCCATCGCTGATGCCGTCGAACGGTTGCGCGCGGCGCGGACGGCGGCAGATCGCGAAGGCGTCCCGATCTGCATCAATGCGCGATGCGACGTTTTTCTTGTCTCCGGAAGCACCGACACAAGTCACTTCGCCGAAGCACTCGAACGCTGCCGCGCCTATCTCGCGGCAGGGGCGGACTGCGTCTATCCATTTGGCCTGCGCGATCCGGCAACGATTGCCGATTTCGTCAAAGCCGTGGACGGGCCCGTGAATGTGACCGGACGGCCGGGAATGCCGGATGCTGCGGCGCTGGAGAAACTCGGCGTCGCACGCATTACGATTGCATCCGCGCCGACGCTGGTGGCGATGTCCAGTATTCAAAAAATGGCTGACGATCTTCGTACCGGCGCCTTCGGCAGCCTGACATCCGCATTCAACCGTGCGGATGCGCAACGGCTTTTTCAGTAGGAAAGTATTGCCATGAAAGCACGCCTCAACCCGCGCGACGCCGCACCCGCCGCCATAAATGCCATGACCCAGTTGCACGCCTATGTCCGCAAATGCGGTCTGGAGCACCGGCTGCTCGAATTGGTGAAATTGCGGGCATCGCAAATGAATGGCTGCGCCTGGTGCATGGACATGCACACCAAGGAGCTGAGAGCGGATGGCGAGAGTGAGCAGCGGTTATATCTGCTGAGCGCGTGGCGCGAATGTCCGTTTTACAGCGAGCGCGAACGGGCGGCGCTCGCCTGGACGGAAGCACTGACCACGCTCGACCACGACGATGTTCCGGACGAGGTGTATCTACAGGCGCGCGAGCAGTTCAGCGAAGAAGAATTGGTGAATCTGACGCTGGCCATCGTCGCTATCAACGGCGCCAATCGCATCAATATCGCGTTCCGCACCGTACCGGGCGATTACAAGGTGCCGCGCAGGGAGTAATGGCGCAACATTACCGAGAGTTCGTTTTCAACCCTCCCCTTGGGGGAGGGTCGAAGCTGCGAGCGCCTTAGCGACCAGCTTCGGGGAGGGGACCAGCCACAAGCGGAGTTTCAGAATCGGAACGGGTGAGCATCGGTTTTGTAATTGTTAGGCCGGTGGCCGGTCCCCTCCCCGAAATCGCTGACGCGATTTCGACCGTCCCTCAAGGGGAGGGTTGATAAATTGGGCAAACACGGCGCGACGCGCTCGATCCACAAGGGGGAGGTTACCGGAGTTCTCTCACGTACGTGTTCGTGTGCTTTATTACAGCGTCAGGCGGAAGTCATCGATCAGCGCGCCCGGGATATGCATCGAGGTGGTTGCGCGCGCATCATAGGTATCGCGGGACAGCCGCCAATCGCGCGCCGAAGTCAGCGCAATGAGATTGTCGCCCAGTATGCGATAGATGCTGTCGTCGAAACGCATGACATTCACCGGTGCGGTGATCGCGCCATTTTCGACCCAGAAGGTCGCGAAGCGTGTCATGCCGGTCAGGCGGCAGGCATTGCGGTCGGAATAATTCAGGTACCAGAGATTACCGATCAAAAGGCCGGTGCCGAGTTCAGACAGGATGTCCTCATCCTGAAGCTTGCCGGACGCCATTTCCAGCGCAGCGGGTTGCTCGTCGGCATCGGCGCCGTTCTGGGTCGCGTGAAATTCTTCGGCGCTGCGCGGCGACACAAGGCAGTCTTTATACTGCCCATTCTCGATCAGGGTGACGGAGGCGGGTTTGACAAAGCCTTCGGCCTGGAATTCGGGCGCGAGGCCCGCTTTGGTGTTCTCGACGAGATTGAGCATTGGACTGAGCGCGGTCTCGCCGCGCGCAAGCCGGATCAGCGGCGTTGTCGCGGTGCGGTGTGCCGCGAGACCAAATCCACCCCAGCCGAGCATGCCGAGCAGTTCTTCCATCGCCGCAGTGGAAAGGAACGCGCGATAACCGCCTGGCTGGATTGTTTTTGGTGGGCGATCCAGAAACGACAGCTGGGTCTGGGCGCGGGCGATCACTTGTGCAAATGTCGTGTCATCCCATTCGCGCCCGCCATAGGACAGTTTCACCGCCTTGTCGGATTGGAGGTAGAAACAGCCGTCGAGGCTGAATGTGTGCACCGTGTTCCAGTTGCGCTGGCCAAAGCTGTTGGCGAATCCGTGATGGATCGGCCCCGCGGCGTAGAAGCCGACGAAGTCCCTACCGGCGGCTTTATCGAGGATTGCCGGGATCACCGCGTCATCGGGAAGCGTGCGACCGGGATCCTTGCGCTCTGTCGAGTGGACCGAATCGTTGACCAGGAAATGCGGGTCTTCGGGCGCGAATGACAGCAACTCGCGCAGCCCGGAAATGGCGCTGTCCAGCCGCTGCTGGTCATCGGCGTGTCCGGTGATCGACAGCCGCTGCGACAGATGCCGGCGACTCTTGAACAGTTCGATCGTGAGATAATGCTGTTCGACGGTGCCGGATTGCCGTACGGCGGCGCGATTGAAGCGAATGAAACGCGAGTGCTCGCCGGAATAGCGCAGGAGAAATCCTTCGCCACTGCGCATGCGGCCGGCGGCGAAGTCCGCGAGCTGGAAGAAATGGTTGTGCATGGCCGTTTCTAGCTTGGAATACGTTTAACTCGAATCATGGGCTCTACCTCCACCTTGTGGGGAGGTCGAAATTTGCATAGTAAATTTCGGGTGGGGGTAATCGTGAAGACGTCCCCCACCCGCACTTTGCCCCGGCGCGCGTGGCGCGCCTTTTTGTTGGATTCTGCCGCGGCGCTGAGCGCCGCGTGCGGGGCAAAGTGCGTGCCTCCCCTCAAGGGGTAGGCGGAATTCACTGCAGTGAACTTCTTCGTGCATCAGCCGCCGCCGAAGACCTGCACGCTGGTGAACAGGCCCGGCGGAGTCGCGTGTCCAACGCGGATCGCCTGATTGGGTTCGCCCTTGCCGCAGGTTGGCGTGCCCAGCACGCGGACGGTCTCGGCATTGCCGAGTCCTTTGAGCCTGCGCCAGAAATTCGCCGAGACGCCGCGGTAGTTGGGGTTCTTCACCACGGTGCCAAGTTGCCCGTCTTTGATCAGCCGCCCGCGCTCGCAACCGAACTGGAATTTGTTGCGGCTGTCGTCGATTGACCACGAATTGTTGGTCTCCATATAGATGCCGTCTTCGACCTGTGACACCAGCTCCTCGAATGTCGATGGGCCGGGATCGATATTGAGATTGGCCATGCGATCGATGGGCGGCCGGTTCCAGCTGCACGCGCGCGCATTCGCCACGCCGGGAATGTTCGCGCGCGACTGGCTGAATGCACCACCCAGTCCACGTTGCAGCACGCCGTTTTTGATCAGATGGCACGTGTCCGCCGGAGTCCCGGTATCGTCATAGGCGTAATTGGCGGCTTCGCCCGGAACCTGCGGATCGAAACTCACATTGAGCAGCGGCGAACCGTATTGATAGCTGCCGAACATGTCCGGAGTGACGAAACTCGTGCCGGCGTAATTGCGTTCGTCGCCGAGGATGCGGTCGAGTTCCAGTGGATGGCCGATCGACTCGTGGATCTGGATGTACATTTGATCCGGCGCGAGCAGCAGATCGGTGGATTTCACCGGGCAGTCTGGCGCGGCCAGCAGTTCCAGCGCTTCTTCGGCGATGCGCTCTCCCGCTGCCCAGAAACCCAGTTCATCGAGCTGTTCCAATCCACCCTGGCGGATCATCCCGCCGCGGCCGAGCGTTCGCGTCTGGGTTTCGCTGTTGGCGGATGCCGAAGCTTCGATTCCCGGCACAATGATGCCGCGGGTTTCGCGGATGAAGTCGCCTGCACTGCCGGCGAATACAGTTTCTTCGTCGGTATAAAACAGGCTCGCCTGCCAATGGCTGATCCGGCCGTCGCATTTCAGGACACGCGCAAGCTCATGCAGCCGGTCGAGTTTGCCGGCCATCCCGACCGAGTCCCAAGCAATGTCCGCCGCTGAGACATGATCGTATTGCAATGCGGATGAACGGGGTTGCGGGACGGCGACGAGATGGCCGGCCGAACGCCTGGCCCAGGCGAGTGCTTCGTTTGCTGCGGCGGCAAGGCCGGATGCGGTGATATCGGATGTAGCGCCGTACCCGACGCCCATATGGTCGCCCGACTTCGCCGTGATGGTGACCATCGCGCCGGCATCTTCGCTGCGCCGGACCGGATCCGTAGTGCCGCGCGTGACGCTCAACGCCTCGTTGCGGCGGCGCACCAGGCGGATAGACCATTCTTCGCAAGCAGGCACCAGTTTGGCGAAACTGCGGGCGATTTCCGTGATTGCAATTAATGAATTCATGCCTGCATCATGCGGCGGGGACGGTCTGGTAGCAAATCACCACGGCTTGCGCGTGGGTGGCGGGAGGAACTTACAGATGAATGTTCACGCCAACCGGGCGACGTGCGCGCGCGGCGATTTGCGCCGCGTGGGAACTCATCCCGACTACTGGTACCCGGTTGCGTGGTCCAACGAAGTGAAGAAAGGCGCCACTCGCGGAGTGAATTTCGCCGGCGATCCCATTGTGCTCTATCGCGGCAGCAGCGGCCGGGTTTTCGCGCTGGAGGACCGCTGTGCGCACCGGCAGGTTCCACTGCATATGGGCGTTGTGGCGGGCGACAGCCTGAAATGCGGCTATCACGGCTGGACCTATAATTGCGCCGGCAAGTGCATCGAAATTCCCTATCTCGGCAAAGAGCACCTGCCGAATGGCGTGCGCGCCTATCCCGTGCATGAAGTGGATGGTGTGATCTTCGTCTTTCCCGGCGATCCGGAACTTGCCGAAGCGCGAAAGCCGGCTTCGCTCGGCGTCAAGGCGCGAAACGATTATGTGACGCGGCGGCTCAATCGCAGAGTCGCCTGCCACTACACCTTCATGCATGAAAACCTGTTCGACATGAATCACCAGTTCCTGCATCGCCGTCAGATGGGATTGATCCGGACGCAATGTCTCGGACGCAAGGCAGGGGATGACTGGTGCGAGGTGCATTACACATTCAAGCGCGCGGCGGGACGGGGATCGGTGGGCGAAGCTGCCATCCTCGGGGTGGTCAACACGCGCGAAACGGCGGCACGCAAGGATCTGATGACGATCCGGACCGAATATCCCTATCAGCGTCTGAAATTCTTCGTCAGTGAAGGCGATCCGGTACTGGATGTGTGGCTCGGCTACACGCCGCAGGATCGCGAGCAGCGCACCAACCGGACATTCGGTTATTTGTCGGTGAAAAAGCCGAAGATTGCGGCGGTGCTATATCTCGCCTGGCCCTTCATTACTTGGTTCACCGAGAATATTTTTCGCGAGGACAAGGACATTGTCGAACGCGAACAGGCCGCGCATGACGCGCAGGGCGCCGACTGGAACAACGAGATATTCCCCGCGATCTGCGATTTGCGCGACGTGCTGGCGCGCTGCGGCGTTCCAATGGAAGCTCAGAACGTCGCAGCGGAGTAGCGATTCCATCCTGTGAGGCGCTGTTGCCGCCGCATGTGACAGCGGTATAGATCCGTACACATTGCCTTGATGCGCACATGATCCTGCCGCGGGCGGGACAGTTTCCTCTGGTCAAATCGCCAACAATGGAATCGGAAGGAGAACAACATGCGCTCGCACACGAATATATTGACTATTGCGGCGATCGGCGTGGTTCTGGGCGGTTCTGCCATAGCGGCCGTCGGTCCGTCTGCCACAATCCGCAATCCGGCTCCCGCCGCTCACTCGACCGCGCCCGCACAGCCGGATTGCGAGAAACTCGGCAGCGATGTCAGCGCACTGATCGACAAGCGCGCCGATTCAGCGAATATCGCCCAGGCGCGCGCGGCGTTTCAGCTCGGGATCATGGAATGCATCGAAGATGACGACGTTGCGGCCAACCAGCATTATGCCGACGCCAAGAATCTTCTGGCGGAGAATTTCCCGGCACGGTGATTGGAGCGGCAAAATTGATGTTACTGAGGACTCACCCCTCACCCGGCGCGTCAGAACGCGCGTGCAAAAGCGTACGCGCGGGCGCGCCGCCCTCTCCCACAAGGGGAGAGGTGAATCCCCGTCAGTGGGGGTTGAGTTGATCGAGGCCGGCGGCCTTCCAGTTTGTGCCGGCAGCGCGCGATGAGATGAACCTGACGAAAGCCGCACCCGCATCCTTGTCGGGCGCCGCTTTCAGCACCGCCGCATCATAGTTGATATATTGCTGCAGCGGCGCCGGCACCGGGCCGGCGAGTTCGACTCCCGGCGCACGGGCTTCGCTGACATTGAAGAAGCCCATCTCAAATTCGCCGTTGGCGATGGCCTCGCGTCCTTGTGCCAGACCTTCCTGCTTGCCCTTCTTTTTCACTTCGTCGAGCAGTCCGGCATTGGTGAGAATGTGCTGGGTATTTGGGCCGCTGGCATTCGGCGTCGAAGGATCGGAGTAGACGATGCTTTTCGCATCATGCACCGCTTTCTTGAACGCGGTGACGGTGGAGAGATCGGGTTTCGGCGCGCCCTGCTTGATGGCGATGCCAATGCCCGTGCGCGCGATCACGTTGCGCGTGCCCGGTTGCAACCGGCCGCTTTCGTCGAATTCTGCGATGGTCGGCGTCGCCGCGGCGATCACATCATAATTGGCAGCGGCCAATTCCTTTTCGACCAGTGCGGGATTCGTCGGCATGATCGTGACATGGTTGCCGGTCTGCTTTTCAAAATCCGCCGCGAGCGAGCGCATGGCGACCTGCAGCGCGCCCGCGGTCAGCACCTTCACTTCCGCCGCGTTGGCAATGCATGTCGAGCAAAGAAGCGCAATTCCGGCGGCTGCCAAATATCCCGTCATGTTCGCGCGCATGCGTGTCTCCCGGTGGTGGTCGCGCGAAAGTAGCGCTTGGAGGGAATGGTTGCAAAAGTCTCATTTCTTCGCGGCGCGGACGCGGCGCGGATGGGTTCCCTTCCCTCGCGTTGCTGCGCAATGCTCGCCGGGAATGACACATTTGGTTCAGACGAGTTGGGCGAGGCCGAACACGACGGCTGCGCCGCCCATGATCGCGTACATGCTGACCCGCGTGGTGGTGAGAAGTCCCGCGGCAATCACGGTGGCGAAGACCTGCAGCGCATTGACATGCGCCGCCTCAAGCACGGAGAGCCCGCCGGCGAAGACGAGACCCACGGCAATCGGGGTGAGACCGCGCTGAAGAATGCCGCGCCACGGTGAATCCGCAGTCGCATGCCACCAGCGCACGGCAGCATAGACGATCAGCGATGACGGCAGGTAAATCGCAATCGTCGCAATCGCAGCGCCCCAGAAGCCGGCGATATGCCAGCCGATGAGCGCAGCGATCAGCGTGCTGGGTCCCGGCGCTGCGCGCGAAATCGCGAATATATCGACGAAATCAGGACCGCTCATCCAATGCTGGATGTCGACGGTCTGATGCTGCATGTCGGCGATGATCGCCTGGCCGCCGCCGAACGACATCAGCGACAATGGCGCAAATACCAGAAACAGGCCGAGCAGCCGCGATTCATTCATTGCGGTTCGACTTTCCACAACAGACGCTCAACACCTATGCTGAGCGGCGCCAGCACGACCACCATGGGAATCATCGGCCA
This sequence comes from uncultured Bordetella sp., assembly GCA_964446945.1. Taxonomy (GTDB): domain Bacteria; phylum Pseudomonadota; class Alphaproteobacteria; order Micropepsales; family Micropepsaceae; genus CAIYRG01. The sequence goes on along the minus strand of CAYUQO010000020.1, from coordinate 32,693 downwards.
GTGCAACACGCCTACGGTGACGAACAAAGTCGCGGCGATCGCGACCGGAACGGGTTTTCGGATGGTGCGCGCGAGTTTGGCGCCAACCGACAACGTCATGCCGATACCGACGGCGGCCAATCCGCCAAGGATGGCATGGACGAGCGGCACTGCGCCGTACTGCGCATAAAGCACAGCCAGCACGAGGATGAGGCAAAACGGTGGGAAAATCAGGCCGATGGCCGCCGCCGCGCCGCCGAGCCCGCCACGCAACTGCGCCCCGATATAGATCGCGAGATTCACCGGATTGGCGCCGGGCAGCACCTGGCACAGCGCCAATGCGGTGACAAAGCCGTGGTCGTCCATCCAGCGGCGGCGTTCGACGGCTTCGCGATAGAGGAATGCAGCCGAGCTGCCGCCGAAGCTGGTGATTCCGACGCGAAAGAAAACGGCGATCAGCGCCAAAAGCGGGATTCGGGATTTCGCGGCGGAAGAATCCATTACGCGAAGAGCTTGGCGATACGGGCCTGGATTTGCTCCGCCGCGGCGCGCGGATCGGGCGCCTTGCGGATCGGACGCCCGACCACGATGTAATCGGCGCCGGCGCGAAAGGCATCTTCGACGTCCACTGTGCGCTTCTGGTCGTCGCTCTCGCGGTTTTCCACCGGACGGATACCCGGCACCACCACGAGAAATTTGCCGCCCAGCCGGTTGCGAAGCTGTTCGGCTTCCAGACCTGACGAAATCGCGCCGTCGCAGCCAATCTCGAAGGCGCGCGCGGCGCGGGAATAGACCAGTTCCTGCGGGTCAACCTGAAATCCCAGAGCGTTGAGGTCGCCGCGGTCGAGGCTGGTCAGCACGGTCACCGCGAGAATCTTCATGTCGCCTTTCTCCTTGCAGGCGGCACGCAGGATTTCGTCGTTGCCGTGCACCGTCGCGAAATGGGGACCATGGGCACGCAATGCGCGCACGGCAGAGCCCACGGTGTTCGGCACGTCGAAGAATTTGAGATCGGCAAAGACTTTCTTGCCGCGCGCCGCCAGCCAGGCGAGCAGCTCGAAATAACCTCCGGCCATGCAGAGTTCGAGCCCCGCCTTGTAAAAGGTCACGCTGTCGCCAAGCTGCGTGACGATCGCTTTCGCTTCATCGGCGGATTGAACGTCGAGCGCGAAGATCAGGCGCTCGTTAGATGGAATGGGATTTTTCGAGAGCATGGTGCAATCCGCAGTGGCTAGCTTCTAACTGTCGGGAGCCGCTTCGGATTGCAAGGGGCATTGTGGCATTCCCGGTTGTCATGGCCGGGCTTGACCCGGCCACCCAGCCGCCGCGCGTCCGCGCGGCGAAAAAATCATTGGCTCGCGGCCCGCACGCGGCGCTTTGCGCCGCGGCAATTCAAGAGTAGCCGCGCAAAGCGCGGCGGGGCCGCCCATGACAAAAGAGGTGTCGGCCCGGCCGAAATTATTTCGTCGGGCCCAGGGTCGGGATGATGCTGATTGCCGCGTCGTCCAGCTTCGCATCCTTGATGATGAAATGGGCCGAACACACGACCGGCTTCCCGGGGACAAATATGTCCCAATGCGTCCAGCCGCCGCGGCTATAAGTCAGCCAGACGCGGTCGGCCGTATCTTCCTTCGGTTTTGCATCCCTGTTGGACATCATTGCAGCGTCGCGGGCCCGCGCGACTGTTTCGCCCGGTGGAAGTTCCTGAACGGAGACAGAGAGTTTGCCGTCCGGCGTTTTCACGTGTCCTGCCTGACCGGCGATTCTGTCCGCCTCCGCGTCGACGATGAACTCCGATGGCACTGACATCCGGCACAGAGCTCCGCCGGCATGGCCGGTGGAGGATGCGGTCCTGATCAATCTCTGTGGCGATGTGACGGTGTCCCATCCCGAAGGTTCTGCCGCCGCAATCAGGAACAAGCCGGGAACACTCCAACCCATGAACGAGGCGATCTTGCCAATCGGATGCCGACGCATATCCGACGCTATTCCGTGTCCGGGAAAAGAATCATGACCGGTGGATATTAGGCGGACGTGCAGAGCGCAGCGTTACTGTCGTGTTATTGCCGGATAAGGAACTTCCGGCCAGCTTGATCCCGGAAGATCAGAAAGCGGGGCTGAACGAAGAGCTTCTCGCCAGCGATCGTTGCCGCAACCACGCCCCGCGTTTCACCGCACAGTGTCTGTGTCGCAAACGTCACTCCATCGACGCGTATGCCGCTGCGCACGCGTTTCGAAATCGTGGCGAGTTTGCCGGCTTCATAATCGCCGCAGTCGTTGCCCCTTCCCGCGAGATCTTCGGGGGTCGTCGCCCACACCGTGTCGCGCCGGGTTTCGACGCTGAGGGTCCCCTGCTGTGCAAGTGTCACCGCGTGCTGCAGCGTGTAAGCCGGAATCAGGCTGATTTTGATATGCGCGCCGTCGCCGAGCGAGAATTTTTCTTCGATGTTGCAGCCGTCAAAGCCGCCCTCGAACCGGCATTGCGCGCTATGGTTACCGGCATCGAGCGAAAATGCTGCTGTCGCGCGGGGCGCGATGGTTTGCGTGGATTCGCCGTCGAATCCGATCTGCACCGGCGTATCGCCGGCGTTCTTGACGGTGAGTGAGTTTGCGGCTGCTGCCGTTTGCGCGAGGGCCAGCGCCAGAATGGCTACGGTTGGACAGATCATCGCAAGCGGGTTCATGGCGATGTCTCACTCAGCAGTGTCATTTTTTCGCGCCGCAGACCTGCCTTCGCTGGAAGCTTCGGCAGGCGCAGCGCGCGCGGACATGTCCGCCGAAGCTGCGGGAGCAGCGAAGGCGGATGGGTTCCCTTCCCCTCGCGCTTCGCGCTCGGCCGGGAATGACACTGATATTTTATCTCGCGCGGTGCAGACACACCAGCGGCCTTAGAAGTCCGCTTTGGCCGCGGTGGGGATTGGGACGATGTTGCGGTTGAAATAATTCGCGTTGTTCTCGGCGCATACCATTTCGACGAGCGTCCCTTCGTCGGAGCGGTGATAGACCTGCCGCGCCGACCATGGGACCGTAAATGCTCCCGCGTCGTCGACGCGGACAGTAACATCGATGGTTTTGGCGTCGGTGATGCGCCAGCGCTCGATCACATGCAGACGGGTGCTGTGCGGCGTGCGGTAATTGTCGACAAAGGTGCGATCATTCAGGCCGATTGTATCCACCACCAGAGTGTCGCCATTTTCATAATGGCCCACCGACTCGCCATACCATGATGGCGCCACGCGCGGTGAATGCGGCACGTTAAGGTAAATGTGGCGGACCTGCTGATCGCCATTGTTGATCATCAGCACTTCGTTTGCCGTTTGCACGAAATAGACGGTGCGCGCGCCGCAGCCGAACACCAGAAAGCCCGGAACGCCGGCGGGCCAGCATGTCGAGCGTGCAGTGAACGCGAATTTGCCGGCGAGCACTTCGCGATTGTCCGCGTTCATGCGCGCGACCACCCAGGGCTGAAGGATGGGATTACTGGTATCGGCAATCCGGAATGTCGGTTGTCCCGCTGTGTTGTTGCGGATGTAAGGATGGCTGCGGTCGAACTTCACCGGGCCGGGTCCGCTTGCCGGCGGCAGAAATTCCGTGTCGGCGAGCCAGCCGAATTCAGCCGATGCGAATTGCGGAATTGTGCTGCGCGGTTGCGCATCGGCGGCGACGACAAACGCCAGAGCGGCGCCCGCCAGTGTTACGTGAAGCGCCCGCCGCACGGATCAGAAATCGGCTTTGACGGTTTGCGGGATTGGCAACGCGCCGGGTCCAAAAAAGGACAGATCGTTATTTTCGGCGCAGCTCGATTCCAGCATCGGGCCCGCCGCATCGGACGAAGACACCGGATTGAATGCCTCGTGGTTCTCCGCCCGTCCGGGTTCGCTGCGATGGTAACGCTGAATCGCAGTCCAGGGGGTGGTGAACGCGCCCGGATCTTCGACCCGCACATTCACCTCCAGGACGTCGCCATTCTGGATCATGTGAAAGCGTTCGGTCACGTGAAGCTGGGGTGAATGGGGTGTCTCGAAACTGTCGACTGATCCCCTGGTGTCGAGTCCAATCGTGTCGACGACCAGAGTGTCGTCTTCGTAGTGGCCAATGGATTCTCCGTACCACGATGGTTTGACGTGATCGGAATGCTGCGCGCCGAGATAGACGTGGCGGACCTGATGATCCGCCTGCCAGATGATGAGCACCTCTTTCGGCGTCTGCACGAAATAGACCGGCTGCACCGGATAGAGGTCGAATTGGGGAACACCGGCCGGGTAACAGCTCGCCCGGATCGGGAATGCCGGCTTGCCGGAGAGAATCAGGTCCCGGCGCTTGCGCAATTGCTCGCGCACCCAGGGCTGAAGGATCGGCGTGCTGAGATCGGGCGTCGGGAACGTCGGTTGCGCGCCCTGGGCACGGAACTCGTCATTACCGATTCGCGGATGAGTCGGATCGTCCCGGACCGGTCCGGGTCCACTGGCAGGCGCGATCCAGGCCGGAGCGAAAGCCACCCAGCCGACGGCTGGATTGGGGGCAAATTGGGGAACGGCGTGGTCAGGGGCTGCGGCGAAAGCGCCGGCCGCCAACGAGGAACATAGCAGTCCTACGGCGAAGAAACGGTACGGCAGGAAACCTGTCATCTGATGCCCCTGATCGGACGGTCGAGACTTTAACGGGCGTCACGACCCGTGGACAACCGTCCCCTAACCTTCAATTAACCATGTTTGTAGACACAATCGGGGCCGATTCTTATTTTGCCTTAAAGTCCACCGGAAAGCTTTCGTATGAATGATGTAACACCCGCCGGTTCAGGACATCCGCGCCCGCGGCCGGCGGTGCTTTGTGTGCTGGACGGCTGGGGCTGGCGTGATGACGGGCCCGACAATGCCATCGCGGCCGCCCGCCGTCCCAATTTCCAGCGCATGATCCAGGAATGCCCACATGCGCTGCTGTCCACGTCGGGCCGTGCGGTCGGGCTGCCGGACGGGCAGATGGGAAATTCCGAGGTCGGTCACGCGAATATTGGCGCCGGGCGGCTGGTGATGCAGGATTTGCCGCGCATCGATGACGCGGTGCGCGACGGCAGTCTCAACTCGCGGCCCGCGCTGAAGGAGCTGATCGCGGCGGTGAAGAAGACCGGCGGCGCGGTTCATCTCATGGGCCTGATGTCGCCGGGCGGTGTGCATTCGCATCAGGCGCACATCACCGCTCTGGCGAACATCCTTTCGGACGCTGGTTTGCGCGTCGAAGTCCATGCTTTTCTCGACGGCCGCGACACGCCACCACAGAGCGGTCAGCAATTTGTAACCGATTTTGTGAAGTCGATCGCCGACAAAAAACGAGTCCGAATCGCGACCGTCAGCGGCCGCTATTATGCGATGGATCGCGACAAGCGCTGGGAGCGTGTTTCCAAAGCCTATGGCGCGATCGTCGAAGCCAAAGGCGAACATTCCGGCTCCGCTGTGGACGCAATCGCGCAATCCTACAAGCAGAATGTCACCGACGAGTTCGTGCTTCCCTGCGTGATTGGCGATTACGCCGGCGCGCGGGACGGCGATGCGATGCTGTTCGCCAATTTCCGCCCCGATCGCGCGCGTGAAATTTCAACCGCATTGCTCGATCCGGGTTTCGACGGATTCGCCCGCGCCAGAATCGTGAAATTCTGCGCCGCCGCCGGAGTCACGCAATATTCCAAACCGCTGGCGCAATTCATGTCTGCACTGTTCCCGCCGCAGGATGTCAGCGAGACCATCGGTGAAGTGTTTGCCGAAAAGGGACTGAAGCAGCTTCGCATCGCCGAAACTGAAAAATACGCGCATGTCACCTTTTTCATGAATGGCGGCCGTGAAGTGCAGTTTCCCGGCGAAGAGCGCATCCTGGTGCCGAGCCCGAAAATCGCGACCTACGATCTGAAGCCGGAAATGTCCGCCCATGAAGTCACCGACAAACTCGAGCAGGCGGTCAAATCGGGGCAATTCGATCTCATCATCTGCAATTACGCCAATCCGGACATGGTGGGACATACCGGCGTCATGCAGGCGGCCGTCAAGGCGGTCGAAGCCGTCGATGGATGTCTTGGGCGGCTGCGCGCGGCGGTGGAACAGGCGGGCGGATTGCTGATCGTGACGGCGGACCACGGCAATGTCGAGCAGATGAAAGATCCCGCGACGGGCGAACCGCACACGGCGCACACTCTGCTCGATGTTCCGTTCATTGTGGTCAACGCGAAGATCGGGCCGTTCCGGCTGCACAATGGGCGGCTTGCCGATGTCGCGCCCACATTGCTGGATTTGGTCGGCCTGAAGCAGCCTCAGCAAATGACCGGCCACTCGCTGGTCGAGCGCGCGACAGCGCCGGTGGGCTCATGATTCGCGGCGCGCCGAAGCTGGCCCTCGCATTCGGATTAATCTGTTGGGTCACCGCTTCGGTTGCGGCCCAGACCCGAATGGCGGCGCCGTCCGGCGGAACGCTGGCAGAACGATACAAGCGTGCGGAAAGGGCATTGTCCGAAGCCCGCAGCAAGGCGGCGGCGGCACTGTCGGAACGGGACCGGGCCTCCGCCGAGGAATCGGGGCTCCGCCAGAACCTCGTGGTTAATGCCGCGAAAGTTCAACAACTGGAACAGGCGGCGTCGCAAAGTGCGAGTGAACTGGACCGGTTAAATGGCCAGATCGCTCGCGCGAAGGCCGGTCTCGCGAGGGATCGCAAGCAACTCGTGCTGGCCATCGCGGTGCTGCAACGAATCCGCGCCGATCAGAAGGATGGGGTGCTGACGACGGCGGACGAGGCTGTCAGGACGATGCGGGCGCGCATGCAGGTTGGGGCCTCCCTTACGCCTTTGTCGGCCGATGCGGCAAAATTAGACAGTCAATTGAAAACATTGGCGAATCTTCAAACTGCAGCGGCGAGCAAACGGGCGGAGATCGCGCAGGACCAGACAGCGCTGAACGACACCAGGGATGATCTCGACCGGCTGATTGCCGAGAAGCATGCGGAGCAGGAAAGCCTCGCAGCCAAAGCCGATGAATTACAAAAAGTTATTGATGATATCGGCCGGGAAACTGGCAGTCTGAAAGCCCTGATGGACCGGATCGCCGGATTACGCTCGGCGCCGAACGGGAACGCACCGCGGATCAAGGCGGTGGGACCGGGAAGCAGTTCCGCAACGGCACTCGCGCGCGGTGGGCTACGTCCTCCGGTGTCCGGTAAGTCGATACCCGGCGATCCCGCGGGTCCCGGTGTGACACCGGGCGCCGCTGGACCAAGCGGGCTTTGGTATCAGGGAACGGGGCGCGGTGAAGCCGTTGCTCCGGCGGATAGCGAGGTTGTGTATGCTGGTCCATATCAAAAACTTGGCCAAGTCTTGATCTTGGAATTGGCTGGCGGGTACCATTTGGCGCTGGCTGGTCTGGGCCGCATCGACGTGCATGTCGGCGATCTCGTTCTGGCGGGTGAACCAGTTGGGAATCTTCCGCAAGGAAAATCGGCTCCGCTCTATATGGAGCTAAGGCGCAATGGTAAGGTAGTCGATCTGGCGCCATGGGTGAGCGCCGATATTGGAAAGGCAAAGGGAACATGAAGAAGTACGCGTTCGCCGGAATCGGCGTGGCGGTTGGTTTTGTCAGCGCTCTTGCTCTGTTCCCCGCCGCGCAGGGGGCGACGAATGTATTGTCGGCCTATCGCGAACTGGATCTCTTCGGCGATGCGTTTGAGCGCGTCCGCGCCAACTACGTCCGCGAAGTGGACGACTCCGAACTGATCAATGCGGCGATCAACGGCATGGTCAGCTCGCTCGATCCGCATTCCAGCTACATGGACCCGAAAGAATTTGCCGATATGCAGGTGCAGACCCGCGGCGAATTCGGCGGCCTCGGACTTGAAGTCACCCAGGAAGACGGTTTGGTGAAAGTCGTCACGGCGATCGACGACACGCCGGCGGCGCATGCCGGCATCAAGACCGGAGACTATATTTCGGCGATCGACGGCACCAGCATCCAGGGCATGCCGCTGAACGACGCGGTGGAGCGGATGCGCGGACCCGAGAATTCCAAGGTTACGCTCACCATTCTGCGCACCGGCGAGAAGAAGCCGCTCGAACTGACGCTGACCCGCGCGGTGATCCGTGTAGAGAGCGTCAAATATGAGAAGAAGGGTGACGTCGGTTATATCCGCATCACGTCCTTCAGCGAAAAGACCGATGCCGGCGTGAAGAAGGCGGTTGCCGATCTGAAGAAGCAGCTTGGTCCGAATCTGCGCGGCTATGTACTCGACCTGCGGAACGATCCGGGTGGTTTGCTCGACCAGGCCATCGCCGTCTCCGACGACTTCCTGACCGGTGGTGAAATCGTTTCCACGCGCGGCCGCAAGCCTGAGGACACCCAGCGCTACAATGCGCGCCCGGGCGACATTGCCGACGGCAAGCCGATCGTCGTGCTGATCAATGAGGGCACGGCTTCGGCGTCGGAAATCGTTTCCGGCGCTCTGCAGGACCACAAGCGCGCCACGGTGATCGGCGTCACGTCATTCGGCAAGGGCTCTGTGCAGACGATCATTCCGCTGGGCGGCCAGCATGGCGGCGCATTGCGCCTGACCACGGCGCGCTATTACACGCCGTCCGGCCGTTCGATCCAGGCGACCGGCATCGCGCCCGATATCGCGGTGTCGAACCTGACCGAGAAGGAGCAGGGCGAAGCCGATCAATTCGCGCAGCGGACGGAAGCGACGCTCGCCGGACATCTCGACGCCGAAGGCGCGCAGCGCAATACCAAAATGCCGACGATTCGGCCCGAGGAAGGCAAGAAGTACGACGACTTTCAGCTTTCCTATGCGCTTGATCGCATTGACGGAAAAGTCGTGGCATTGCCGGTGGCCCAGAAGCAGGCCTCGACGGCGCGCTAAGACGTCGTTGAATCAAGTCACAAAAAGGCCGGGTGTAATGCCCGGCCTTTTTGCATCCGCTGCCAGGATTCAAAATGAGCAAAGCCAGAGCCGAAAACCTGCCATACCGTCCGGCGGTCGGGATGATGCTGCTCAATCGCGATGGACTCGTGTTTGTCGGCAAGCGCATCGACCAGACGCAGGAAGCCTGGCAGATGCCGCAGGGCGGAATTGATGAAGGCGAAGACCCGAAAACCGCGGCGCTGCGGGAACTCGAGGAAGAGATTGGTACACGGAATGTCAAGCTGCTGCGCGAACATCCCGGCTGGCTGCTGTATGACCTGCCGCCGCATCTGCTGGGCGTGGCGTGGGAGGGGAGATATCGCGGCCAGAGATTGAAGTGGCTCGCGCTGCGGTTTAAGGGGCGCGACAGCGAGATCGATGTGGCCACTTCGCATGCGGAATTTTCCGAATGGAAATGGTTAAAGAGCGCCGACGTGCTGCGGTTTGTCGTGCCCTTCAAGCGCGCCGTCTATGCCGCCGCCCTTGCGGCATTTGATGACCTGACGGCAAAGTAGAACCATAACTTACCGGTGCGCAACCCGTCGGGGATTCGCGCGTTTAGGCCCCAATGGGAGCGCGGGTTCATTTATTTCTCAAATTGCTGACGTTGGGTGCTGCGGCTTTGGCCGGCGGCTGCACGACAGTTACGATGACGGAGCCGCCCGAGACGGCCACGGAGCAACTGCTGATCACCACCGCGATCGACAACGCGGTTGCAAATATGAATGTCGGGATTCCGCCCGGCACGAAGATCTTTGTCGATACCAGCTATTTCGACGGCGTCGGGCGCGACCAGAAGGTGCTGTTTCCGAAATATGCGATGGCGGCGATTCGCGAAAAACTGCTGCGCAGCGGCGCGCTGCTGGCGCCGGATCGTCAGACTGCGGACATGATTGTTGAAGCACGTACGGGTGCCCAGTCGGTCGATCATAATTCGCTGTTTGTCGGCATTCCGTCGATTTCGATTCCGATCCCTCCCTACTTCGTCACTCCGGTCACCACACCCGAACTCGCGCTGTTCAAACGCGACCGCCAAACCGGTGTCGCGAAGCTCGCAATCGTCGCCTATCGCCAGGGCACCGGTGCGTTTGTTTCCGCGTCGGGACCGAGCTTCGGGTCATCGAATCACACCGAGACGACGATCCTTTTGCTGTTCGACAACATCACCAGCGATATCGAGCCGAAGGAATTGCAAAGCCGTACACATTAGGCCGGGGCTGGCTCAACATTCCTTACGTTTGACGGAGCGAGTCATGGCGGGCAGCGCAGCGATTGCGAAAACGACGTTTGTTGGCGCACGCCCCGATGGCCACAAGTTTGAAATTACAGTCGAGATCGGTCAGCCCTACGACAGCCCCGAAGGGTGGAAATGCCCGGTTCGGCTGCAAGGGCTGTACAATCACCTGCCGGATGCACGGGGAGAAGACGCCGTCCAGGCGCTTTGTCTGGCGGTCTGCCTCGCCTTCGATCTGCTTTCAGAATTCAAAACCAATGGTGGAAAGTTATTTCTCAAAGGCGGGGGAGAAGTGCCGCTCGAAGCCTACGCGTTGACTTTCGCGCAATGATGTCCCGCGGTTCAGCTCTTTGCGGGGGGAGCGGAGATCGCCTTCATCCAGGCGACTGAGGCGGGATCGGCCCAATGCTGCCCGCCGACTGCACGCGCGACTTCATGGCCATCGGGGCCGATCAAGACCGTCAGCGGCAATTCATTGGCGACGAAGCCCTGCTGCGTCTGGCGATCTCTGTCGATATAGACCGGCAGGCTGCCGGCCGAATGCATCTCGAGAAAACCGCGCAACGTCCCGGCATCAAGTCTTTCCAGCACGTCCACCGGCGTCACGACGAAACGGTCTTTGGGCAAAGCCTGCTGCAGTCGCGCCAGTTCGGGCAATTCATTGATGCAGGGGCCGCACCAGGTGGCCCAGAGATTGACCAGCACATAGCGGCCCTTGAAATCGGCGAGCGTGAGTTTCTTTCCGGACGCGTCAACAAAGCCGATTGCGGGCGCTGCTGGGGCCGACGCTGTCAATTGGAAACGGTTGAGCACGGCGGGCGGCCGGGCTCCCGCGTGGACATCAAAGACACCAATCCCGTATAGGACTGCAACAACGGCGACTACGCCGGCAGCGGCGCTCGCCACAACGCGTACAGGAGATTTCATTCCGGTAATCCCATGACGGCAAATAAAATGTGGGGCGGACGGTTCAGTCGCGGTCCCTCCGCCATCATGGCGGAGATCAACAATTCGATCGATTTCGACAAGCGGCTGGCGCGCGAAGACATTGCCGGTTCCGAAGCACACGCGGCCATGCTGGCCGCGTCCGGGATTATCGACAAAGCCGACGCGGATTCAATCGCCAGCGGCCTCGCTACCATTCGCAAGGAAGTCGAATCCGGCACATTTCCATTTCGCAGCGAATTTGAAGACATTCACATGAATGTGGAGGCGCGGCTCGCCGAACTGATCGGCGCCGCTGCCGGACGTCTGCACACCGCGAGGTCGCGCAATGATCAGGTCGCGACAGATTTGCGCCTCTGGGTGCGCGATGCCTGCGCCCGAGCCGAGGAGGGCGCGCTCGGTTTCCAGCGTGCGCTGGTGGCCCAGGCCGAACGTCATGTCGAGACGATCATGCCGGGCTTCACCCATATGCAGCCCGCGCAGCCGGTGACATTCGCACATCACTGCCTCGCTTATGTGGAAATGGTCGCGCGTGATCGCGGGCGCTTTGCCGATGCGGCGAAACGGCTGAACGAGTCTCCGCTGGGCGCGGCAGCGCTGGCGGGCACGACTTATGCCATCGACCGTGAAGCCACGGCGAAGCGTCTCGGCTTTGACCACCCGATGCGAAATTCCATGGACGCGGTTTCGGCGCGCGATTTTGCGTTGGAATTTCTCGCTGCATCCGCGATAGCTGCGTCGAATCTGTCGCGTCTGGCTGAAGAGATTTTCCTTTGGGCGTCACCTGCATTCGGATTCATCCGCCTGCCGGATACGTTCTCGACCGGCTCGTCGATTATGCCGCAGAAGCGCAATCCGGACGCCGCCGAACTGGTGCGCGCGAAAGCGGGGCGAATCCTCGGCGCATTCACCACGCTGCTGACCGTGATGAAGGGCTTGCCGCTCGCCTATTGCAAAGATCTGCAGGAAGACAAGGAGCCGGTATTCGCGGCTTCCGACGCGCTCGACCTTGCCTATGCGGCGATGGCCGGAATGGTGTTGGAATTGACGGTCAATGCGCCGGCGATGAAGCAGGCGGCGGAGAAAGGCTATCCCACCGCAACCGATCTCGCGGACTGGCTGGTGGCCAATGCCGGCACACCATTCCGCGAAGCGCATGCGATTGCAGCCAAGGCGGTCGCGAAGGCTGAAGAGCTTGGTGTGACGCTGGATAAATTGCCTCTCAGCGAATTGAAAAAACTCGCGGCCGAAGTCACCCCGGACCTCTATAAGGTGCTTTCCGTCGAGGCATCGGTTGCGGCACGCAAAAGCTATGGCGGCACGTCGCCCGAGCGTGTGCGGGAGCAGATCGCGTTCTGGAAAGACCGGCTGAAATGAGGACAGGGCTGATTCTGGCAAGCCTCGCCTGCCTGATATTGTCGGCATGCGGCGTGAAATCCAATCTTGAGAGGCCGCCCGGGCCGGTGCTGCAAATGGAACAGAAGGATCCCTCGCGGCCGCCGGTGATCCTCGGCGAGCCGACGCGGGTCATCCCGCCCTATCCCACGGGTCCATAATAGATTGAGCAGACAGCGTTTCTTTGCCTACAAAGGCGGGCAGCTGCACGTTGAGGACGTGCCGGTTGCATTGCTCGCCAAAGAAGTCGGAACGCCGTTTTACTGTTATTCGACGGCGGCGCTGACGCACAATTATCGCGCGTTGAGCGACGCGCTGCCGAAAAGCGCCCTGATTGCCTTTTCAGTGAAGGCCAATGGCAATCTCGCAGTGCTGAAGACGCTGGGGCGTTTGGGCGCGGGCGCAGATGTGGTTTCGGGCGGGGAATTACAGAAAGCGATTGCCGCCGGGATTCCCGGGAATCGCATCGTATTCTCGGGGGTGGGTAAGACCCGCGACGAGATGCGGCTGGCGCTGAACGCCGGGATTCACCAGTTCAATGTCGAAAGCGAGCCCGAGTTGGAGGCACTCAGCGAAGTCGCCGCCGCGATGGGCGCCACTGCGCCGGTCACTATCCGGGTCAATCCAGACGTCGATGCCAAAACCCATGCCAAGATCACGACCGGAACGGCGGAAACCAAATTCGGTGTGCCGTGGACCCGCGCGCGCGCCGTCTATGGGCATGCGGGGCGATTGCCCGGCATCGAGGTGGTCGGGGTCGATGTGCACATCGGCAGCCAGATCACCGACCTTCAGCCTTTCCGCGCGGCTTTTGCCCGCGTTGCAGGGCTGATCAGCGAGCTGCGGCATGACGGACACCGGATTGTCCGGGCCGATCTGGGCGGCGGTCTCGGTGTCTCGTACCGGCACGATTCCGATCCGCCCGATGCCGACGCCTATGGCCAGATGATAGCGCAGGCGACCAGCGGGCTCGACGTGGAACTTATCTTCGAGCCCGGGCGGTTGATTGCCGCCAATGCCGGTGCCCTGATTACGCGTGTGATTTATGTGAAAGAGGGCGAAGCGCGAAAATTCCTGATCCTCGATGCGGGCATGAATGATTTGATGCGCCCCGCGCTCTATGACGCCCATCACGACATCATCCCTGTGGCTCAGCCACAGCCGAATACGCCCACACTGCGTTATGATGTGGTTGGCCCCGTTTGCGAGACGACCGACAGCTTTGCCCGCGATAGAGACTTGCCGGAAAGCAAAGGTGATGATCTGATGGCGATTCTGACGGCGGGCGCCTATGGCGCAGTGATGGCATCCGCCTATAATGCCCGTCCGCCCGCTGCCGAGGTTCTCGTGAACGGGCAGGAATGGGACGTAGTGAGGCCGCGTTTCACTCTAGAAGCGCTGATTGCGCTGGATAAGGTTCCGGGCTGGCTTGAGCACTGAACACACGCAAGAGAACCGCGAAGCACGGCGCCAACGCGCCGAGCGTTTCATTGCCGTCGCGAGGCTGGTCCTGCTCTGGGAGCGGATCTGGCCCGCGATGTGGCCCGGCATGGGCATTGTCGGTCTCGGGATGGTCCTCGCCCTGGTCGGCCTGTTCGGCGTCATTCCCGGCTCGGTTCACGCGATCATCCTGCTCGCGCTGATCGGCGCGACTCTCTACATGTTCTGGCGCTCCTTCGCGCGTTTCCGCGCGCCACGCTGGGAAGACGGCGCGCGCCGGGTCGAGCGGGACAGCGAACTGCCCAACCGCCCAATCACCGAAGGCACCGATAAGGTCGCCGCCGGAAAGGGTGATCCGCTGGCCGAAAGGCTGTGGCGGGCGCATATCATCCGCCTGCTCGCGGCGGCCAAGAGCCTCAAGCTGAGCCTGCCTGCTCCCGGCATGTGGAAGCGCGATCCCTATGGTGCACGGTTTGCGGTGCTTCTGGGATTGATTGTCGGTTTTGTCATCGCCGGACCGCAATCCGGGCAACGGCTGCTGTCCGGTCTGTTGCCGGCCTTCAGCAATGGCCAGGACAATTCGGTCTTCGTGGCCTGGGTGTCGCCGCCCGCCTATACCGGACTTCCGCCGCGGTCGCTCACCGATACCACCGTGATGACGGCCGGAGGCGACATTCAGGCGCCGATCAACAGCACGCTGGTGATGCGGCTGCGCGGCACCGACAGTCGGCCTTCGATCGATGTCCGCCCGGTGCCGAAGGGTGGCCAACCGAAATTCGTCAAAGGCGATGCCGGCTACGAGTCCAAGGTGACTATCGCCAGCAATTCGCATGTCTCGGTGCGGCTCGGATCGCACAGCTATGGCGACTACCGCTTCGTCACCATTCCGGATCAGCCGCCGACGATCGCTTTCGCGGAAGCCCCGGCGGCACAGCAGAATGCCTCGTTGAAACTGTCCTACAAGGCGACGGACGACTATGGCGTCGTCAAGGCCGGCGTGATCATCCGGCCGTTGGATGACAAGGGCGCGGAGCTGAAGAGCGCAACTCCGCTGACGGTTGATTTGCCCGTGCCCGGCGCAGGCAAGTCGATCAGCGATGTGGTTTATCGCGATCTAACTGCGCATGCCTTCGCCGGCATGAATGTCCATATTTCGCTGGAAGCGACCGACGCGGCCGGACAGACTGGGCGCAGCACGGTCCTGACCATCAAGCTGCCGCAGCGCGTATTCACCGAGCCTCTGGCGCAATCGCTGATCGAACAGCGCAAGAATCTGGCCGTCGGCCAGGAAAACGCGCGGCCGCGCGTGCAAACCGCAATCGATGCGCTGAGTCTCGGTCCGGATCAGTTCTACAAGAACGATTACGGCAACTATCTCGCGATGCGGGCGCTGGAACACCGCCTGGAGAACCCGAAGAACGATCCCGGCTTTCAGGGTTCGCAGAACATGATGTGGGACATGGCGCTGGCGATCGAGGAAGGCGATCTCGCCAATGCCGCGGAAGAATTGCGCAAGCTGCAGGATCAGTTGATGGATGCGCTGGAACGCGGTGCGCCGGACGAGGAAATCCGTGCACTGATGGACAAGCTGCGCCAGGCGATGAACCGCTACATGCAGCAGCTCGCGCGCAATGCCCAGAAGGGCGGCCAGCAAATGGGACAAATGCCGCCGAATGCGCGCATGATGTCGCAGAAGGATTTGCAGGATCTGTTGAAGGCGATCGAGGATCTCGCCCGCACCGGCAATCGCGACCAGGCCCGGCAGATGCTCGCGGCGCTGATGCAGATGATGGAAAACATGCGCATGGTCGCCGGCAATCAGCGTGGCGGCCAGCAGGGCCAGCAGGGACAGAACGGCCAGGCGCAACAGGGGACGCCGCAGCAGAATGCGATGAATGACGCGCTGCAGGGTCTCGGCGATATCATGGGCGGCCAGCGCCAATTGCTGGATCAAACCTTCCGCGCCCAGCGTGGTCAGCAGGGGCAGGGTCAGCAAGGCCAACAAGGCCAGGGCCAACAGGGCCAGGGCCAGATGGGCCAGGGACAGCAGGGCGGCCAGCCGGGGCAGGGTGGCGGCTATGGCGGGCGTTTTGGGCAATACCCGTTCGGCCAGTTTGGCCAGCAATATGGCCAGTTCGGTCAGCAGTTCGGCCGGCAGGGACAGCCCTATCCGGGACAGGGCGGCCAACCCGTGGATCCAAAAGTTGCACAGGGGCTCGCCCAGGATCAGCAGGGACTGCGTGACAAGCTCGACAAGGTCATTCAGGGCTTGAGCAAAAATGGCGTGCAGACGCCTGACGGTCTGGATCAGGCCGGCCGCGAAATGGGAACATCACGCGACAATCTCAACGGCAGCCAGCTTGGCACCGCCGAGCAGGCACAGCAGAACGCGCTCGACAAGTTGCGCAGCAGCGCCCAGCAGCTGGCAAAGAACCTGATGGCCGCCAATGCCCAGCAGCAGGGAGCGGGCAACGACCAGAACGGCCAGCGCACCGATCCGCTGGGGCGGCCGCTCGATCAGGCCGGATCCATGGCCGGTGGCTCCGTCAAGCTGCCCGACCAGTCCGAGCTCGCACGCGCCCGGGAGATTCTGGAAGAGCTGCAGCGCCGCGCCGGCGAAGCCACGCGTGGGCAGGAAGAGCTCGACTATATTGATCGCCTGCTGAAGTCGTTTAACTGATCCGCCGATCAGCTGCGGACGCGGATATCCGGAAGACCGCGTCCGCGTCCTGCCCAATCCATGCCATAGCCGTAGAGAAATTCGGTCCCGGCGTGAAACAGCGCATGGTCCGCTTTGAACAGTGGAGCAGGTGCGGCTTTCACCACCGCAACACCCGAAATGACCGAGGCCGCGCCCGCCGCATCGAGCAGCTTTTTCGCTGCCGCCAAGGTGGCGCCGCGATCAAGCACACCGTCGATCAGAAGCACGGCGCGTCCACGGACCGATTCTCCCGGCGCGTGCAATATCTGCAAGTCGCCCGGGTTCTGTGAACGCCCATAGGACCGCAGCCAGATGAATTCGGTTTCGAGTTGGAGACCGAGGCGCGCGAGCGCGCGCATGAGGTCGGCGGCAAACACGAAAGCGCCGGCCAGCACCGGCACGGCGACCTGTGGAGATACGGATCGTGCCGCTATCTCACGGGCCACAATTTCGATGCGTTGTGCGATCTGATCCTGGCTGAAGAGCGTGCGTTCCGTTCCGTGCTCTTGCATCCGTTACTGTGCGTCCTCTTCGGCGAAACTGACATTGACGGCGCGCGCATCGGGCGGCGGGTTTTGCAGTGGGACACGGAAATCCTTCGATGTACCGGGCGACAGGGATGGAATTCCGGCATCGAAAGTCCAGCGGTACAACTCGCGCCTGCTATCGTCGAAGAGGATGGCGCGAAGCTGCGGCACCGGCTGATCACGGTTGCTGACATTGACTACGGTTCCGGAGACGAAGAGGACGGGCATTCCCTCTTCGACCTGTTGCCGCAGATTCACATTGCGAATGGCAATCCCCGTCAGATTCACGGGCAGTCCGACCGCGCCATAGACCCGCTCGGAGGCCGGCCACAGCCGGACCACGGTTTGGCGGTATTGGACGGCAGTCCAGCCGAGCGCTGCAAGCAGCAGCAGGACGAGGATCACGCCGAGCACGGGAAGCAGGCGCGAGCCCCGCGGCTCGTCTTCCTCGGCCATCCGGCGCGGCGCAGCTTCGGCGGCTTTGCGCTCGGTGACGATTGCACCCAGCGTCGGTGCGCGCGCCGGCTCAGCCGCGACGGCGCTCAATGGGGCGGCAGGGGCGGCTGCTTCGGGTTCGGCGGCGGCATGAAACCAGACATGGCCGCACTTCGCGCACCTCACATTTCGGCCTGGAGGGGCGAAACTGGCGGATTCGGCCCGGTAACGGGTGCCGCAGTTGGGGCAAGTCAGAATCATGCTTGGATTAATCGGCCCGGATTTGGCCGCAAATTAGGCGGAAGCTTTGCCCCGACACAAGGGCTGCGGGCCCATCGGGGGGAAGTCAAAAAACCGGCATATGCGGCTTTGGGCCTGTGAGAATGCCGCATTCCTGTGGTCACATGCCGAACCGAATCAGTTGAATTGGCAAGAGTTTGGAACAGACTGTGCTTCGCCTCCAGAATGTCGGCTTCGGCTACGGCGGGAGCGCGGATTTGTTGCGCGATGTAAGTTTTTCGCTCGCCCCCGGGACGCTGAACTTCATCACTGGCCCTGCGGGCGCGGGCAAGAGCACTTTGTTCCGCCTGTGCGACGGGCGCGCCCAGCCGTCGCGTGGAACTGTTTATCTGTTCGGCACCGACACCGGAACGGCGAAAGCCGGCGAGCTCGCGGCCGCGAGGCGCCGGTTGGGACTGGTGTTTCAGAATGCGCGGCTGCTGGATCACATGAGCGCCTTCGACAATGTGGCGCTGCCACTGCGCCTGGCACGCAAGCGGCGCGCGGATTACGTCAAGGATGTGCAGGAGCTGCTTGCCTGGGCAGCTCTTGAGGAGCGGCAGCAGCAAGCGGCGGGGTCGCTTTCCGCAAGCGAGCGGCAGCGCGTCGCCATTGCCCGCGCGCTGGTCGGAAAGCCCGATCTGCTGCTCGCCGATGAACCGTTCACGAATCTCGAGGATGAGGCCGGACAGCGTATGATCCGTATACTGCTGAACATCCATCGCTTTGGCACGGCGGTTCTGATCGCGACCGGCAATCAGGCGCTCATCGCGGGCAGTGGAGGACGCGAACTGCGTCTTTCGGCGGGGCGCATTGCCACATTGGATATCGCCGCATGAGCGGACGCAGCAGCGCGATCCGGGTCGCCCGTGGCGGGCCAATTCTGCCCCGGCCGCGTGCAGGCCTTCTGTTTGGCATTTCCATGGTTCTGATCGCCTTTGCGGCCAGCATTGCGATGGGCCTCATGCTCGCGGTGCGGCACGACACGGCGGTGTGGGACGATCATGTATTCCGCCGCCTGACCGTGCAGATTCTGCCGGAAGGAACCGTGCCGCCACCCGCCGAGATCACAGCAGCAGTTGCGGTGTTGCGGGCCACGCCCGGAGTCGCATCTGCCGATGTGATGAGCGCATCGGAGAATGCTGCCCTGGTCGCACGGTGGATCAAGCCCGGCGAAGCAGCCAATGGCTTGCCATTTCCGGCGCTGATCGATGTCAGGCTGAACAGCGGAACGGCGCTGAATATTCCGGCGCTGAAACAGAAGCTGATCGCATCGGCTCCGCACGCGATATTTGACGATCAGTCGATTGACGCTCCGGCTCCATTTACGGCGCAGACATTCTGGATGGCGGCCCTGGTGCTCGCGGTCTCGGCGGCCAGCTTCCTGGTTGCATTGACCGCCTCGCTGCGCGGACGGATCGCTGCACAGCAACACAATGTGGAATTGCTGCGGCTGCTTGGGGTCAGCAACCGGCGTATCGCGGGCCTGATCGGCCGAATTCCCACCGCCGGCGTTGTTCTGACTGCGGCCGCCGGGTCCGGATTGGCGGCCTGGCTTTTCCTGCTGCACGCAGCCAGCGGCGGTGTGGCGACCGCTGTTCTGGCGCTTGTTCCGGCAGTGTTGCCCGCCGACCTGCCGTGGCTTGCCTTTATTCCCGTCACCGCGGCAATAATTGCCTGGGTGACTTGCCGCCTGCTGGTGTCGTCCGCACTGCGGCGCACATAGCAATATCGAATAATGGAGCGAGTACTTGCGCCGATGGGTATGGCCCATTGCAGCCGCCACGGTGGCGGTCCTGACCGGATTTGTGGCCTTTGTCGCGTCTCTTCCTGAGCCGGGCAGCGCCAGGGTTCAGCAGGCAGACGGCATTGTTGCCTTGACAGGAGAAGGCGGCCGGCTGGTTCCGGCAATGAATTTGCTTGAAGACGGTCTGGGCCAGAGACTGCTGATTTCCGGAGTCAATCCGACAACGTCCAAAAGCAGTCTCAGAAGTTTGCTTCATGGCGGGAAGCTGTTCGACTGCTGTGTGGATCTCGGCTTCAGCGCACTGGATACGCGCGGGAATGCCGAAGAGACCGCGCGCTGGGCGCGCAACCACCACTACAAAAGCCTGATCATCGTGACGGCGGACTATCACATGCCGCGAAGCCTGGTTGAGTTTGGATCGGAAATGCCCGGAGTCAAACTCATTCCCTATCCCGTCGCGGACGCGATTGATTCACCAAACTGGCAGATGGTTCGGCGATTGAGCGGCGAATATTTCAAATATCTTGCGAGTTCGGTTCGCGCCTTCGTGGTCACATCCGTCAATCCGGAGCGGTCATGATTCTCTACCTCCGCTCCGCACTGTTTCTGGCCTGGTTCGCCACGATTTCGGTGCTGTTTCACCTCGTCTGCCTGCCGCTCCTGATGTTGCCGTCACGCTACACATGCGGGGCGGGGCGAATCTGGGCGCGGATGGTGCTGCTTGGCCTGCGCTGGTTTGCCGGATTGGGAGTCGAAATCCACGGCCCGGTACCCGAAGGCGGATTCATTGTCGCTTCCAAGCATTTCAGCGCCTGGGAAACCATTGCCCTGATGGCAATCCTGCGTCACCCGAGCTTCGTGATGAAGCAGTCTTTGCTGCGTCTTCCGGTAAACGGATGGTACAGCCGCAAGATGCACATGTTGGCGATCGATCGCTCAGGCGGCGCGAGCGCGATCCGCAGCATGGCGGCAGGAGCGGCGGAGATCCTGGCCGACGGGCGCCCGGTGGTGATTTTTCCGGAAGGGACGCGAAAACAGCTGCATGCGGCGCCCGATTACAAACCCGGTGTTGCGGCGCTGTATTCGCAGCTTCGGCGGGGTTGCGTGCCGGTCGCACACAATTCCGGGCTGTTCTGGACGGGCGGTTTTCTGCGGCGGCCGGGGACGATCGTCGTGGAATTTCTGGAGCCGATACCGCCCGGATTGAGGCGCAGCGAATTCATGGCTGTGCTAGAGGAACGTATCGAAAGGGCAACCGCAAAATTGCTTGCCAGGGGCGAGCGGGAAATCGCTATCCGGCAAGCGGCCTGAACGAATGCAACGAACCGACACCTGCATGGACACATTCGCGCAACAGGTCTGGGACATGAAATACCGGCTGAAAGATGCCGGTGGGACCCCGATCGATCTTTCGGTCGAAGACACCTGGGCGCGAGTCGCAGCGGCGGCGGCTGAGGCCGAAGCACCCGAGAAACGGGCCTTCTGGACCGTACAATTCCGCGATGCGCTCGCGGATTTCCGGTTCCTGCCGGCCGGCAGGATTCTCGCCGGCGCGGGCACAGGACGTGCTGTGACATTGTTCAACTGCTTCGTGATGGGGGAAATCCCGGACGACCTGTCGGGCATTTTCGCCCATTTGCGCGAAGCGGCGCTGACGATGCAGCAGGGCGGCGGCATCGGATATGATTTCTCGACGCTGCGCCCGAAGGGTGCCGCCGTCCATGGCGTTGGCGCCGATGCCTCTGGGCCCATCTCGTTCATGGACGTGTGGGATGCGATGTGCCGCACCATCATGTCGGCGGGTGCGCGGCGCGGCGCGATGATGGGCACTTTGCGTTGCGATCATCCCGATATCGAGGCGTTCATCGATGCCAAGAGCGCGGGCGACAGGCTGCGCAATTTCAATCTCTCCGTGCTTGTCACCGATGCTTTCATGCAGGCGGTCGAGGACGATAGCTCATGGGACCTCGTTTTCGGCGGCAAGACCTGGCGCACGACATCGGCGCGCGCGCTGTGGGATCGCATCATGCGCGCAACCTACAATTCGGCCGAACCTGGCGTTATCTTCATCGACCGGATAAACGCGCTCAACAATCTCGGCTATTGCGAAACCATCAACGCCACCAATCCCTGCGGCGAACAGCCATTGCCGCCCTATGGGGCCTGTCTTCTCGGTTCGATAAATCTGGCGGGTCTTGTGCGCGCGCCATTCACGGCTCAGGCCGAACTGGACGAAGGCGAACTTGCCCGTTTGACGCGCATTGCGGTGCGGTTTCTCGACAACGTCATCGATGTGTCGCGTTTCCCATTACCGGCGCAGCAGCAGGAGGCAAAGCAAAAGCGCCGCATCGGTCTGGGCGTCACCGGGCTGGCCAATGCACTGGTTTTCTGCCGTACCCGGTATGGCTCACCCGAAAGCATCGCGTTGACGGAGCGCTGGATTCGGATTTGCCGCGACGCAGCCTATGACGAGTCGGCAGAGTTGGCGGCGCAAAAGGGGCCATTCCCGCTTTATCAGCGCGACGAGTATCTCCGGCGGCCGAACATCATCGCGCTTCCGCAGCCCATTCGCGACAGGATCGCGCAATCCGGCATCCGCAACGGATTGCTGACATCCATCGCGCCGACCGGAACGATTTCGCTGCTGGCGGGGAATATCTCCAGCGGAATCGAACCGGTATTCGCCAATTCCTTCCGGCGCAACGTGCTGTTGGCGGATGGCTCGCGCCGCGAGGAGCGCGTCAGCGACTTTGCCTACCGTGCATTCCGCGCGGCGTTCGGAGAGGAGACGGAGCTTCCGGATTATTTTGTTTCCGCCCATCAGCTTTCACCGGCGGAACATCTTTCGGTGCAGGCTGCGGCACAGAAATTCATCGATAGCTCGATCTCAAAGACCATCAACTGTCCGCCGGATATCTCCTTCGACGACTTCAAGCAGGTTTACCGCACTGCCTATCGCGAAGGCTGCAAGGGCTGCACAACCTACCGGCCGAATTCCGTCACCGGCGCAGTGCTGCAAACGGAACCGGAACTGGCGGTCGAGACTGCAAAACCGGCGCTGACCATTGCGCGCGCGCAGCCGCCCGAATCCGGTTCGGTGGTATATATGACAAAGCCGCTGGATCGGCCTGGCGATCTTTCGGGCCACACCTATAAGGTCCGCTGGCCCGATCTCGATCACGCATTCTACATCACGATCAATGACATCGAGCAGGATGGCCGTAAGCGTCCGTTCGAAATCTTCATCAACTCCAAAAACATGGAGCACTATGCCTGGACGGTGGCATTGACGCGCATGATCAGCGCTGTCTTCCGTCGCGGTGGCGATATCACTTTCGTGGTGGAAGAACTCAAGGCCGTATTCGACCCGCGCGGCGGGCAATGGATGGGCGGCAGATATATTCCGTCGCTTCTGGCAGCCATCGGAGAAATCATCGAACGCCATCTGGTGGCGATCGGCTTTATACCGGATCGTGAGAACACGACCGAAGTCATGCGCCAGATTGCGGTCGCCGGCGGCGAAGGCAAGTTCCGCACCTGTCCACGCTGCAGCAGCACATCGCTGGTGAAAGTCGAAGGCTGCGATACCTGCCTGTCCTGCGGTTACTCCAAATGCGCTTGAACCAGAGCGAATCCTGAATGTCGCGAATGTCCTATTCCAACCGCATCTATATGTATGGCCCGGTGGGTCTGTTGCTGCTGATCGCCATTCTGTATTCGGTGTTCTGGCGCGTCGAAGCGGACACCATGTCGGCACGCCTCGATCGCGCCAATGGCGGCGAAATCGCGCCGGGGATCAGTTTCAGCTTCGCGCAAAAGACCGTGGGCGGATACCCGTTCCGGCTCGACGTTCTGCTGACCGGTGTCAGACTCGGGTACCGCAGCGGCAGCACGGAAATCGATTGGCGTACGGACCGCTTCGCACTCCACCGCATGGCTTATGGGCGCAACCAGTTCATATTCGAGTCCGACGGTACCCAGACGATCAGCTGGTCGACGCAACCCGACGCAATGCCCGTCACGGTCCTGCTGTCTCCGGAAACCGCGCGGGCCAGCGCCATTTTAAATCAGGGCCGGTTATTGCGGTTTGACGTTGATCTGTGGCGGCCGCATGGAACACAGACCGGGCCGGCGCTCCCGCCCACGGCCTTTGCCGCCGACCGCGCGCAATTCCATGCGCTTGCCCATCGCAATAATACACTGGACGTCGCAATCCAGATCGACAACGCCAAGACCGGATCTTCCGTCAGCCAGGCGGTACAAGCGTCCCTTCCGCTGATCGATTGCAGGGTCACGCTCAACGAGGCCGGTCTGCTGACCAACCTTGAGCAGGGAAATGAAGACTTCACGCGCGCATTCGAATTGTGGCGCAACAGAATGGGCGTGGCCAATGTGACTTCGCTGGCGCTGAACTGGCCTGATGCTCGTGCGGTGTTGCGCGGCGATCTGAAACTTGATGCGAATGATCAGATTTCCGGAACGTTGCGCGGCGATCAAACCGCCGACCATGGCGGAACCCGGCCGATTCAGCTGAATTTCAACAATGGGTCAGTCGCGTTGGAATCAGCGTCAGCGACGGCCCCGGCCCTGCCGCGATAGCCGTCCGAAATTCGGTTCGGCTGTATCCTGGCCGGCTTCGATAATCGATCTGCGAATGGCGCGCGTGCGCGTGAACAGATTGAACAGCGCCTCACCATCGCCCCATCGCACCGCGCGCTGAAGCGCCGCAAGGTCCTCATTGAAACGGCCGAGCATCTCGAGAACCGCATCACGGTTGTTGAGAAAGATGTCGCGCCACATGGTGGGATCGGAGGCGGCAATACGGGTGAAATCGCGAAATCCGCTGGCGGAGTATTTGATCACTTCGCTTCGCGTCACCGTCTCCAGATCGGCGGCGGTACCGACAATGTTGTAGGCAATCAGATGCGGCACATGGCTGGTGATCGCCAGCACCAGATCATGGTGTTGCACATCCATGATCTCGACGGCGCTGCCGCAGCGGCGCCAGAATTCCTTGAGGCTCTCCAGTGCCGCGGGATTGGTCCCCGGCAGCGGCGTGAGGATGCACCAGCGCCCGTCGAAGAGTTCGGCAAAGCCGGATTCGGGTCCGGACTCTTCAGTTCCGGCGACCGGATGGGCAGGGATAAGGTGCACCCCGGCCGGCACATGGGGCGACACATCGCGCACCACCGCGGTTTTCACGGATCCGACATCGGTCAGAATTGCGCCCGGCATCAGATGCGGGGCGGCTTGCTTCGTCAGTTCGCCAAAGGTCCCGATTGGCGTTGCCAGCACCACGAGGTCGGCGCCGGCGACTGCCGAAGCGATATCGGCGTGCAGGGAATCGGCGAATCCGGCTTTTGCCGCGCGGGCACGAGTCTCGTCGCGCGGGATATACGCAGCAATGTGCTTTGCCAATCCGCCGCGACGGGAGGCATAGGCGATCGATGAGCCGATGAGTCCGGCGCCGATCAGGGCGATTTTGTTGAATATGGCGTTGTCGCTCATTTCGCCGCCGCGAAGTCGCGCAATGCGTCGATGGCCGCCAGATTGGCCTCTTCCGTGCCAACCGTCAGGCGCAGGCATTGCGGCAAACCGTAGGAGCCGCAGCCCCGCATGATGATACCACGGCTCATCAGAAAACGATCGGCGTCGAGCGATGACCGGCCGGGTTGATCCGGAAAATGGATCAGCACGAAATTGGCCACGCTGTCATCGACCCGGTAGCCGAGGGCGCGGATCTCGTCGATCAGCCGCACACGCCATGTTTCGTTGTGACGCACCGACATTTCGAAATGGGCCCGGTCGGCGAGCGCCGCGACAGCGGCCTTTTGCGCGGCGATGTTGACGTTGAACGGGGCCCGCACCCGGTTGAGCGCTTCGGCGATCGGCTTTGGACAATAGGCCCAGCCGACGCGAATGCCGGCGAGGCCATGGATTTTGGAAAAAGTGCGGGTCATCACTACGTTCTGCGAACCACTCACCAGTTCTATTCCGGCTTCAAAATCGTTGCGCCGGACATATTCGGCATAGGCCGCATCGATCACCAGGATGCAAGTGTCGGGCAGCGCCTGATGCAGGCGGCGCAATTCCGCGGCAGAAACATAGTTCGCAGTCGGATTGTTGGGATTGGCGATATAGACCAATCGCGTCTTTGGCGTGACCCTTGCGATCGCGCCATCGACATCGAAGCGCAGGTCGGGCGCGGGAATCTCGACCGGAACGCCGCTATTGGCCAGCGTCGCGATCTTGTAGAGCGAGAAGGAATGTGCCGCAAACAGCGCCTCTTCGCCTTCACGAAGATAGCAATTCGCCAGCAAGGTAAGGATTTCGTCCGAGCCGTTGCCGCAGACAATCCGGTCGGCCGCGAGGCCAAAATGACCGGCGATCGCTTCGCGCAGTATCCGCGCCGTCCCTTCCGGGTAAATCCCCAGCACGGGTTCAGCGCTTTCATATGCCTTCATCGCCGCTGCACTCGGGCCGAACGGCGATTCATTCGATGACAGCTTGAACACCTTCGCTGCGCCCGCCGCCTCTGACCGTCCCGGTACATAAGCTTCGATGTCGAGAACACCGGTTTTGGGGGTGAGAGTCATGGCGGCCCGTTATGCCGATTCCGGCAGCATGATCGGATTGGCATAACCGCCAATCTGCGCGATCCGGGGGATGCTCGGGCCGGCCGCTTCGCTCAATGCGGCCACACGCGGGTCATCGCGGCTGACAAAGCCGCTCACTTCCAGCAACAGCTCGTCAGGCACTTTCTTGTCTGTCAGCCGCCCGGCCGCGACAAGCCGCGCCTCCAGCCCGGCGCGCTTCAGCAACGAATTCAGCTTCGTCCGCGAGACCGTAGGCGCGATCTCAAGCAGCAAGAGCGTCGTGTCATCGCCCGAAGGTTCTTGTTCGATGGCGCCGATGGCATAGGCGGCGACGTCGTCTTTGCCGGTGGCAAAGGGAAGTTTGGCCAGCACTCTGGGGCCCTTTTCGCCGGCGGGAGCAAGCTGCGCCCACCAGGCCGGGCCGCCTTCCTCGAAATTCGGCAGAGGTATGACGCCAATCGAATTCGGCTCTTCGGCACAGGCGTGAACCACCAGCGACGGCCGTGTGTGGGTCTTTACCGGCGTAAATGATCCAAAATGGCCATGCGCCAGATCGACGAATTGCGATTGGTTACTCGGTGCAAAAACATGCAGGGCGAAGCCACTCTGGGCATTCAGACTTGAGGCGATGATTTCGCGCCAAATCCGCGCCAATACACGTTTGGGAAGGGTGCCGTCGTGGCGGGAGAAAAGCCGGCGGAGAATTTCCGCTTCACGCGACGGACGGAACGCCATTGCCAGCCCGGGGCGCCCGGTCTGGCGCGCCAGCTTTACTTTTGCGATGGCCCGCGTGATCTCTGACCTGCGCATCAGAAGATCGTGCAGCGCATCATCAATTCCGTCGATCTCCCTGCGGAGATCTTCCAAACTCTCGTCCGGTTTTCGCATTCGCCGTCTGTCGGTGGGGAAAGTCGCCTGCAGGCAAGGAAATCTGTCGCGGCGCCCCCAATCCCAATCTATTGATAAGGCCCGCTTCAGAAAAATCAAAGCGTTGCGGCAAGATTGTCTTTGCCGCAGTGTGGCCTCGATTGCGTGGAACCGATCATGTTTGAAGCCGAGGCAATCTGGCTGGGAAACCTGCTTCGGCGGCAGGATCGTGAGGCGCTTTCGCCCCTGATCAATATCGGCAGCAGCACGCGGTATTTCCGGGAGCAGGAACAGCCCTGGACCGAACGCGCGCTCTTCAGCCCGCTGAAGGCCCGCGGGGTTCAGGTGCTTCACCTCGACAACCGGGACGGCGACGGGATCGACATCCGCGCGGATATTCTTGCCGATCAGGCCTTGCCGCATATCCGGGGTTTTGGGCCCAAAGCGGTGCTCTGCTGCAATATCCTTGAACATGTGCCCGATCCGGCCAGACTGGCCCGCCGCTGCATCGAAATTGTCGGTCCGGGCGGCCTCATCTTCGTGACGGTGCCGTACAGCTATCCGCACCACCGGGATCCGATTGACACCATGTTCCGCCCTGCGCCGGAGCAATTGGCGGCCCTGTTTCGCCCGGCAGTCATGCTGAAGGGCGAGGTGATCGACACCGGGCAGTCGTGGTGGAACGACGTGGGGCGGCGGCCGTGGATTCTGCTGCGGCCACTGCTGCGTCTGCCGTTTCCCTTCATCAATTTTCCGGGGTGGAAGCGGTCGGTCGCGCGGCTATACTGGCTGCGGCATCGGTATCGCGTGACTGGCGCCTTGTTTCAGGTTCCTCCGGCAACCAGCTGTGTTTGACACAGAAGGTCGCGCGGCTTAGGCACCGCAGCCCGGAGGGAAGGATTTGTCCGAAGCCCAGCCCATATTTCTGAGACCACTAAAGGCCCCGGCCGAAGATACCGGCTCAACCATCGCGTTTGGCACGGACCAGCCGCTGGTGCTCGATTCCGGCAAGAGCTTGGCGCCCCTGACCATTGCCTACATGACCTACGGGCAGCTGAACGCCGCACGGTCCAATGCCGTCCTCGTGTGTCACGCGCTTTCAGGTGACCAGTTTGTCGCCAGCCGTCATCCGGTGACAGGAAAGCCTGGATGGTGGGATTATGCCGTCGGTCCGGGAAAGGCGATCGACACCAACCGGTTTTTCGTCATTTGCGCCAATGTCGTCGGCAGCTGCATGGGGACGACCGGCCCTGCATCGATCGACCCCAAGACCGGCCAAACCTATGGGCTGGGATTTCCCCTGGTGACGATTCGCGACATGGTGCGCGCGCAGGCGATGCTGATCGACGCGTTGGGCATCGATCAGTTGCTTGCCGTGTGCGGCGGATCCATGGGCGGCATGCAGACACTGCAATGGGCTGCGTCCTATCCCGAACGCGTCTATTCGGCCATGCCGATTGCCACCGCCGCCCGCCATTCGGCGCAGAACATCGCGTTTCACGAAGTCGGCCGTCAGGCGATCATGGCAGACCCAAGCTGGCGCGGCGGTGACTACGCCCGCGGCGGCATTCAC
>CAYUQO010000020.1:0-4037 GCA_964446945.1 uncultured Bordetella sp. | reverse complement strand
CTATCTTTCCGAAGCGGCGCTGCAACGGAAATTCGGCCGGCAATTGACCGACCGGAATTCTCTCTCTTTTGGATTCGATGCCGACTTTCAGATCGAATCCTATCTGCGCCATCAGGGTATGACATTCGTCGACCGGTTCGACGCCAATTCCTACCTCTACATCACCCGTGCGATGGACTATTTCGACCTCGCGGCGGATTACGGCGGCGTGCTGGCCGAAGCCTTTCGCGGTACCAAGACGCGGTTCTGCATCGTATCCTTCACCAGCGACTGGCTGTTCCCGCCGGTGGAAAACAAACGTGTGGCGCATGCACTGAATGCGGCCGGCGCGAACGTCAGTTTTGTCGAAATCGAGAGCGACCGCGGACATGACGCATTCCTGCTGGACGAACCCGAGCTGTTCGACACGATGCGCGGCTTCCTCGGCGCTGCGGCGTCCGCGAAAGGCATCGAATGAATCTGGCGTTCAAGTCACCGGTGAAAGCCGTCCTGCGGCCGGACCTTGCGGCGATTGCCGATATGGTTCAGGACGGCTCCAAGGTGCTGGATATCGGCTG
Organism: uncultured Bordetella sp.; assembly: GCA_964446945.1. Lineage (GTDB taxonomy): Bacteria > Pseudomonadota > Alphaproteobacteria > Micropepsales > Micropepsaceae > CAIYRG01. Next base: position 3,480 of record CAYUQO010000020.1, on the reverse strand, counting down.
CGGCGATGGCACGCTGCTGGAATATCTTGTGCACACGAAGGCCGTGGACGGACGTGGGCTGGAGCTGTCGCAGCAAAATGTGAATCAATGCGTGGCGCGCGGATTGTCGGTCGTGCAGGGAGACGCCGACACTGACCTCGGGGAATATCCGTCCGGCGTTTTTGACGTCGTGATTTTATCGCAGACAATTCAGGCAACACGTCATCCGCGGCTGGTGCTCAACGAGCTCCTGCGGATTGGCAGACATGTCATCGTGTCATTTCCGAATTTCGGCCACTGGCGGGTAAGGCTGTCGCTGATGTTTCGTGGCCGGATGCCGATCACGCGCGCGCTCGGCCATTACTGGTACGACACGCCGAACATCCATCTCTGCACGATTGAAGATTTTCTCGTACTGGTGCGGCAGGTGGGTGGACGGATCGAACGTGCCGTGGCGCTGGTGGGAAACGAGCGGACGCGCAAAATCCCCGGCAATACGTTCGGCGCCAATCTGCTTGCCGAAGGCGCAATCTTCCGCCTGACCAAGAAGTAGACCGCTAACTTAAAAACCAAAACGAAATCTCACGCGGCTCCGCGTGAAAACTTTTCGTCAGGTGCCGCCGAGGAATTCCTTCATCCTGGCGAAGAAGGACTCTGAATCCGGCTGTGAACCCTGCGCAGATTCGGCTTCGAAGGCGCGCAGCAATTCCTTCTGCTTGCGGGTCAGTTTCACCGGCGTCTCGACCCGAACTTCAACGAACATGTCGCCGCGCTGTCCCATCGAGCGCAGAGCCGGCATTCCGCGGCCGCGCAGCTTGAACTGATGGGCGGTCTGCGTGCCTTCGGGAATATTGATCCGTGCACGTTCACCCGAGATCGTCGGAACTTCGATTTCCGCACCGAGCGCCGCTGTGGTGAAACTGACCGGGACGCGGCAATACAGATCGTGCCCGTCGCGCTGGAAGAACGGATGCGGAGTGATTGAAAGAAAGATGTACAGGTCGCCCGCAGGACCACCGTTGAATCCTGCCTGGCCCTCGCCTGACAGCCTGACCCTGGTTCCTTCCTCGACGCCTGGCGGGATGTCCACCGACAATGTGCGCTCTTTCTGCACATGACCGGAACCGCTGCATGTCTTGCACGGATGACGAACCACGCGGCCTTGCCCGCGGCATTTCGGGCAGGTCCGTTCGACGGTGAAGAATCCCTGTGTGGCACGTACTTTGCCGTGCCCGGCGCAGGTGCCGCAGGTCTCCGGCTTTGTGCCGGCCGCCGCACCCAAGCCATGGCAATCATCGCATGCCACCAGCGTTGGTACGTGAATCTCGGCAGACTTGCCGCGATACGCGTCTTCCAGGCTGATTTCGAGATTGTACCTGAGATCGCCGCCGCGATTCTGGCGCTGGGAGCGGCGGCCGCCCATGAATTCGCCGAACAGATCGTCGAAAACATCGGTGAATGACGCCGCGAAATCAAAACCATTCGCCGCGCGGCCGCCCATTCCATTCTCGAACGCTGCGTGGCCGAAGCGATCATAGGCCGCGCGCTTATCCGTATCCTTCAGGATGTCGTAGGCTTCGTTGACTTCCTTGAACTTGTGTTCAGCGGTGTTATCGCCGGGATTGCGGTCGGGATGGAGTTCCTTCGCCAGCTTGCGGTAGGCAGCTTTGACATCTTCGATCGAGCAGGATCGCTGAACGCCGAGAACGTCGTAGTAATCGCGTTTGCTCATCCGTCCGTACCCGTCACACCAAATCTGCGACTACTATTAGCCCGAAGCAGCATCTAGTGTCGTGGTTTCGAAATTCGCCTGAATTCTATATAGGGCACAAAGCGAATTTCGAAATCAAAACGACACTAGAATTAAACATATGCGAGTGTCCTTTCGCTTCTGAAATTCGCACGGGTGCCGATATAGAAATCAAGCGAATTTCAGAATCGGACACTCGTGCCGCAGTCAAGCCTATAGGCGATTGTCGATCGTCACGAATCAGCCCGGGTGGAATCGCCCGGGCCGAATCATTATGCCGCACCCTGCTTCTTGTTCTCATCCACTTCCGAGAACTCAGCGTCAACGACGTTCTCGTCTTTCGCCGTTCCGCCGGGCTGTGCGCCGCCGTCACCGCCTTCGCCACCGCCGCCCGACTGGGCTTTGTACATGGCTTCGCCGAGCTTCATCGACGCCTGTGCCAGCGCGTTGGTTTTGGCCTTGATGTCCTCGGCATCGTCGGTCTTGATCGCCGCCTTCAGGGCCGCCAGCGCGTTTTCGATCGCCGTGCGCTCCGCGTCGGACACCTTCGAGCCATGCTCGCTCACCGCCTTTTCGGTCGAATGGATCAAGGCGTCGCCCTGATTCTTCGCTTCGGCCAGTGCGCGCGTCGCCTTGTCCTCGGCCGCATGGGCCTCGGCTTCCTTGACCATCTTCTCGATGTCGCCTTCGGACAGACCGCCGGAGGCCTGGATTCGAATGGTCTGTTCTTTGCCGGTCGCCTTGTCCTTGGCGCCGACCGAAACGATGCCGTTGGCGTCAATGTCGAAAGTGACTTCGATTTGCGGTACGCCGCGCGGCGCGGGCGGAATGCCGACCAGATCAAACTGCCCGAGCAGTTTGTTGTTGGCGGCCATCTCGCGTTCGCCCTGGAACACCCTGATGGTCACCGCGGTCTGATTGTCGTCGGCAGTCGAGAACACCTGACTCTTCTTGGTCGGGATGGTCGTGTTGCGATCGATCAGGCGGGTGAAAACGCCACCCAGCGTTTCGATGCCGAGTGACAGCGGCGTCACGTCGAGCAGCAGAACATCCTTCACTTCGCCTTTCAGCACGCCGGCCTGAATGGCGGCGCCGACCGCAACCACTTCGTCAGGGTTGACGCCCTTATGCGGCTCCTTGCCGAAGAGTTGCTTCACCGCATCCTGCACTTTGGGCATGCGGGTCATGCCGCCGACCAGGATCACTTCATCGATCTGATTGGCGGAAACGCCGGCATCCTTCAGCGCCTGACGCACCGGTGCGATCGTCTTCTGGATCAGATCATCGACCAGCGCTTCCAGTTTGGCGCGGGTGATCTTCATGGTGAGATGCTTGGGGCCCGAGGCATCGGCCGTAATGAACGGCAGATTGACTTCGGTTTGCATTGCCGAGGAAAGCTCGATCTTGGCTTTCTCTGCGGCTTCTTTCAGGCGCTGCAAAGCGAGCCGGTCGGTGCGTAGATCGATGCCCGACTCCTTCTTGAACTCGTCCGCAAGATAGTTGACCAGCCGCTGGTCGAAATCCTCGCCGCCGAGAAAGGTGTCGCCGTTGGTCGATTTGACCTCGAATACTCCATCGCCGATTTCGAGAACCGAGATATCGAAGGTACCGCCGCCGAGGTCGTATACGGCGATTGTCCCGGCATGCTTCTTGTCCATGCCATAGGCGAGCGCCGCCGCGGTCGGTTCATTGATGATGCGCAGGACCTCAAGCCCGGCGATCTTGCCGGCGTCCTTGGTCGCCTGACGCTG
>CAYUQO010000019.1:29365-80230 GCA_964446945.1 uncultured Bordetella sp. | reverse complement strand
TAGAGCGCAATCCGGCGACGTGTGAGCGGTTCCGCCTTCGTCGAGACTTCGGCGGACCAAGTGTCCCGCGGCTCGCCCGCCGGAGCTTTCAGCGCAGGCGGGTCGCCGACAGATTGCGCGACAAATAGAGGAAACTGGAGCCTGATCCAATTACATCTGATTGGATCGCGCTCTAGGGCATCCGGTCCGTTTCGTCCTCGCTGTCATCGGCCCAATGAGAAGAATTCGTCGTTGGGGCGGATATCCGCGACATTCGCCATTCGGTTGGAAAGCGCGAAGAAACTGACGATGGCGGCGATGTCCCACGCGTCCTCCTCGTTGAAGCCATGTTCGGCGAGAATGGCGAAATCGCCGTCGCCGACCGCATGCGCGCCCGCCGACACTTTCATTGCAAAGTCCAGCATCGCCTTTTGACGGGGCGTGATGTCCGCCTTTCGGTGATTGACTGTGATCTGATCGGCGCTCAGGGGGTTCTTCGCGCGAATGCGCAGGATCGCGCCATGCGCGACCACGCAATACTGGCAATGGTTGGCACTGCTGGTCGCAACGACGATCATTTCGCGTTCGGCTTTGGTCAGGTTGCCTGGTTTGTCCATCAGTGCATCGTGATAGGCAAAAAACGCCCGGAATTCGTCAGGCCGTCGCGCAAACACGAGGAACACATTCGGGATGAACCCCGACTTTTCCTGCACCGCGAGAATCCTCGCGCGAATGTCTTCCGGCATGTCCGCGAGAATGGGAACCGAATAGCGGCTGATGGGCCGAGGTGGTGAATTGGTCATGGCATCGGCGTTCGGAAATCAGGACAAGATAGACTCGGCCGGATCGGCGCGATAGACGCCGCCAATAAGGATATCGCCGCCGCTACAGCTGCAAAGCGATCCATTTCTCGCGGAGTCATCGCGGAAAGATCTCCGGACGCGTGTATATGATCGAGCAAGGCAACTGGGATATCGGAATGGAATTCCGATGGACTGGTTTCAGCAGCTCACGCGCCTCTGTTGGGCCATACCGAGGCGGGGATGAATACCTGTCCCTGCATCAGCTTGCGTGCCGTGCGCACAAAGCCGATCCGGTTGATGTCCGGTGATTCACGGCTGCCAGAATATTCGATCACCGTGTCGAGTTGTCCCACCGGATGCTCAATCGCGATGGTCTGGCGCTTAGCCCCGGTGGCGTCCGCGATACCTTCGGCAACGGTTCCCTGCCGCACAATCCCGGCGGCCAGGCATTGGCTGCCAACCAGCGGAAATGTCGCGTGGCATTTGTGCGGGACCATGTAGCGCGCATTGATCATTCCGCCTTTGCGGGCCCGGGAAATGATACAGAATTTCGGGATCACGCTCCCCGTCGGATCCCCGAGCCCCATGCGGTGCGAGGCGGCGACGCGAATCCTCTCCAGCCGCTCGAAGAAACCAGCATCTGAATTGATCTCATCCGGCGATTCATAGCCGGTCTTGCCCATCTGTTCGGCGCGAACGATGATCATTGGAATTCCGGCGTCGACGCAGGAGACTTCGACGCCGTCGATCACATCGATCGCATTCCCGGTCGGCAGCAGCTTCCCGGTGCGAGTGCCGACGAGATCGGAGAAGAACAGAACAATCGGTGCCGCCGTTCCCGGTACGCCGTCGATCGCGGCGTCACCTTCGTAATTGACCTCGCCCCCGGGCGTCTGAATGACGGCTTCGATCAGCGCGCCCGTGTTGACGTTGTAGATGCGCACCGTTGTTTCGGGATCGGCGGCGCGCACCATGCCCGTTTCGATCGCAAACGGTCCGACGGCTGACGTCAGGTTGCCACAGTTGGGCCTGAAATCGACGCTTGCCTTATCGATATGGACCTGCCCGAAGAGATAGTCGACATCGGCGCCGGCGCGCGCCGAGGGACCGACCATCGCCGTCTTGCTCGTCAGCCAGTCGGCGCCGCCTAGTCCGTCGATCTGCCGCTTGTCGGGAGACCCCATGACAGCCAGCAGAAAACGTTCAAGCACTCTGCGATCCTCGGGGACATCCGATAGCCGGAAATATGGTCCCCGCGAGGTTCCGCCCCTCATCAGCGTGCAGGGAATTGCGATCAGGCTCATCTGCTGTTTTCCTCAATACCTTTTGTATCGCTCACCACGTTATGGGGGCGGGTTTCAGGGGAAGCGTTGCATCTCTATCAATCCGGGCCAGCAGTCCATCCGGGTCCGACAGATAATCGCGCATCGCTGACTCGCGCCCGTGCTCGATCTCGGACGGTTTTAACACGATATCATCCATTTCATCGGCAACCCGTTCGAGCGATTTCGAAAGCGGATATCCCGCGTCCCGCCATGCCGCCGTCCCGCCCTTGAGCACGCGGACGGGCCCCTCAAAACGAATCTGATCTGCGCTCGCGAAGGCCGCAAGCACGCCATCATCTGAGGTAAGAATTAGCGTCCCGTTGCGCGGTAGTGAAGAGAGCACACCTGCGAGTCGCGACCGGACGGCGAACCATGCGCCTGGTATGTGACCGTTCTTGTAATCACGGCTCGTCGCCAGATCGACGACAACAGCACAGCCGCGCTCGAGCATAGGTTCCAACTCCTGCGCAGTGACGGCGGCGGCGCCTGGGGGAGCGATCGTAAGGCCCCGTTCGGCATCGCCTTCCGGTGGCCCGAACGTATCGCTGCGCTGGGCAACGGCAACGTCGTGCCATCCCAGGCGATGCAGCCACAGAGCGGTAGCCGTTGCGCGCACCCCATCGTCATCGGCAAGGACCACGCGGGACCCGAGCGTCGCCACGTGCTGATCGAAATTCTGGATCAGCTGCCCGCCCGAGACGTTGCGCGCGCCGGGAAAATGTCCAGCGCGATATTCCGCGGCTTGCCGGACGTCAAAGATGTAGGTCGTCCTGTCGGGATCCGCGCGACAACGGGCGACGTCTTGCGGAGAAAGCGACGGGATACCTGTTTGCCGGCGGATACGCTCCCCAACCTCGCGTAGTCCCGCTCCGGCGCTGGATGCATCGCGGGTGCTACGTGCCGCAGACGTTTCGAGGTCATGGCCGGCAAGCTCCCAGCCCATGGTTCCGTCCCTGAGGGCCGCCACGGGCCCCGTAAAACCGAAATCAATCAACGTCTGCACGCCGAGAAGGCCGCGCGTTCGACCCGCGCAAGTAATTACGGTCATGCCATCCGGCGCCGGCATGTGCCTCAGCAGCTCCACACCGGGGCAGTTGCCAGCACCGGGAATATGCCCCCGCTGGTATTCGGCCGAGGGACGGCAATCGATCACACTGACCGCGCGTTTCGTCTGCAACAGGCGCGCCAACTCCTCGGCTCCGATTTCGGGAATCGCGAGTTCGCGCTGCGCATACAACCCGAGTGCCTTACCGGGCGTGCTCGTCCCCTGAAAAATTTGCCCGCCGGCCGCAATCCAACCCGGCAGGCCGTCGCGTATACGGACGACCTCGCTGTAACCGAGTTGGCGCAGGCGTTGCGCCGCTTTACCGGAAAGGCCGTCATTGTCATCGTAAAGCGCCACCCGGCAGCTTCGCCGCGGCACCAGTCTCGCGATGTGCAATTCCAACCGGCTGAGCGGGAGTGATGTCGCCAGCAGTATGTGGCCCTTCGCGAACCGCCCCTCTTCGCGAACGTCCAGCAGTGCCAGCTCGCCTTCCCGCCGGCACAATTGCGACCGAAGACTCGCAGCCGAAATCTCGCCCGGAAGCGCTCCCGGAGCGTTAGAGCCGGGTTCCAACAGTCACCGTCTGCGCCTGCGGATTGTAAACCAGCGTGTCGATCTTGTTCAGGTCCGTGCCCGTCACGCGCACAAACCGGCTCCCATCGGAGATTTCGATCGAATGAATGTCACCCGGCTCGAAGATACCGGCCATTCCAGGATCCAGCCGAAAGTCCTTTTCCTTTTTCAGCTCGGCATGCCCCGTTGGTAACCCGTTGTCCGTCCTCTTCCAGGTCGTCATCACAGTATTGCCGGCCGCCTGGCCATATATCGCCCATGATTTCCCGTGGTCGTGCGGAGGCCCGGCCTTTCCGCGCTCATAGACGTGGACGAGCAAATTATATCCAGTATCGGGACAGCGATGGATCACCTGAATTCCCGGCTTTGCATCGGGACCGCAATATTCGGCGACGAATGCTTCGTTATGCAGCAGGCGCTCGAGATTGCTGCGGATGGCCTGGCGCGCTTCCGGACCGGGCCGTTGCTTCAGCGCATCCCGTGTATCTCTTTGGAATTCATCGAATGAGTACGCCAAATTGCCCTCGCCGATGGCTTGTGTTCCTCGCCTCGTGCACGGAATTCTAGAGGCGCGGCTCATGGTCGCGCAAGCGGCGCCGCGAGCCCCGCCCTGCATGGACTTGCTCCTGCGAAGCGATTATCCGGACGCACGCAACACGAAAGATGAACCAGGAATGGGTGCTCTGGACGGCATTCGTATTATCGATTTCTCGCGCATTCTCGCGGGTCCCTGGGCGACCCAGTTGCTCGGCGATTTGGGTGCTGACGTGATCAAAATCGAGCGGCCGGGACAGGGTGACGACACGCGTGGTTGGGGACCGCCGTTCCTGCATAAGCCCGACGGACAACCAACTTCGCATGCGGCATATTTCTGCTGTGCTAACCGCAACAAGAAATCGCTGGCCATCGACTTCGCCACAGACGAAGGACAGCAGCTGGTGCGCGATCTGATTTCGCGCTCCGACGTGTTCATCGAAAACCTGAAGGTCGGCACGTTGGCGCGATACGGTCTCGATTATGATTCGCTCAAAACCGTCAAACGCGACCTGATTTATTGCTCCATCACCGGCTTTGGCCAGGATGGCCCGCGCGCAGCGGACGCCGGATACGACCTGCTCATCCAGGGCATGGGCGGCCTGATGAGCATCACCGGGCTGCCGGATGATGCACCGGGTGGCGGTCCACTGAAGGTCGGAGTCGCGCTGGTGGACATCATCACGGGCCTGTACGCGTCAGCGGCCATTCTCGCCGCGCTACGCCACAGAGACCGTACCGGCGAAGGTCAACACATCGATCTTGCACTGATGGATTGTCTGATCGCCGCGTTGGCGAACCAGTCGCACGGCTATCTCGTCAGCGGAATCGTTCCAAAGCGGCTCGGCAACGCGCATCCCAGTATCACGCCGTACGAGTCCTTTCCTACCGCTGATGGCCACATCATCCTCGCCATCGGCAATGACGGGCAGTTTCGCCGGTTTTGCGAGGCCGCCGGGCTGGCGGCGTTGGCGGATGATCCGAAATTCAGCACCAACGCAGCGCGCGTGAAGAATCGCGCCGAACTCTCAGCCGCCATTGCTGGCATTTTCCGGACGCGCCCGTCGAAAGCATGGATCAGCACGCTCTCGTCGTTAGGTCTTCCCTGCGGGCCCATCAACACGCTCGACGCGGTGTTCGACGATCCGCAGGTGCAGCATCGCCGGATCGCCCGCACTCTTCCTCATGCCGACGCCGGCCACGTCGCCTCGGTGGCCAACCCGATCCGGATGTCGGCCACGAATCCCGAAGACCGGCTCGGGCCGCCGGTCCTCGCCGAGCACACTCGCAGCGTGCTTAAAGATGTTCTTGGACTCGACGATGCCGCGATCGCAGCACTGGTTTCGAAAAATATCGTCCAGCAACGGGACCCGTCAGAATAGTCGCTGTTTCAGGGCGTCCCGTTCAGCCGCTTCAGCGCAGGTAGTGAGTGCGGGTGTTGCGGCGAATGCCGCCACGAGTGACCTGCGCGAGACGTTGAATAGCGCGCTTTCATGTTGCCCCCAAGTCATTACGGCAGACCAGAAACGCAGCATTTCGCTTGCGCCTCTGAAATGACCGTTGCTGGCGATTGGCGGTCATATCCGGCCGGTGAACGACAGACCGATTCTGAGTCCCCAGCGGTCTCCGCTTTTTCTCAGGCAAAAACGTGCTTGCGCTTGACGCAGTATAGGTATAAGCCTATTTGAAGAAGACGACAACCTACAGAGGCATTCCCATATGATATCGGGCGCAAAGACTCCGTTCATCGAACAGGCCATGGCCAAAGAGGCCGTGAATAACCTTGCGGCGGTTGCCTTAGGCGTCACGCCGGATGGGACCAACCCGCAAACCCGAAAACGACAGGAGGTGGAGTGGGAGGGTGGCGACTCGATCCGCTATTTCGTTCCCGAACTCTGGCCTGAACCGGTCGATACGGCGGCCATCATTGACGAGGCGCTCGCTGTCATCCGCAGCCATGTCTCTATTCCGGATCGGGAAGCATTGGTGGTAGCGCTCTGGGCATTGCACACCCATGCGCTGGATGCTTTCGACGTCACGCCGCGATTGCTCATCACTTCGGCACAGCCGCGGAGCGGCAAAACCAGCATGCTCACCGCGCTCACCTGCCTTGTCGCCCGCCCCCTCGACCTCTGCGCCGGGAACACGAAGGGAATCCTCGAATGTCTCGGCTATCATCCGACGCTGCTGATCGATGACGCGCCTGATCTGCTCCGCAGCGCCGCCGCGATTATCCGCAATGGCCGGCAACGCATCGGTGCGAAGCTGGTCAGCTATTCTTCTCAGATGGGGCTGGGGACAACCTCTCTGTTCACCCCGATAGCGGCGGCGGTTGAGGGCAAAGCGCCGCCGGTCTTTTCCGGGCGCAGCATCGAAATGCGGATCGAGCGATTGCCGCGCGGGCAAGTCTTCCGCCGCCAGACCACCTACGACCCGAACCTCGACAAGCTCCCGCGAAAACTCGCACGCTGGGCAGAGGAACGAACCGGATTTCTTCGGGACCGGGAATGGCCGCAACACGCAGAACAGGATGACAACTGGTTGCCATTAATCGCCATCGCCGCTGACGCCGGTCCGGAATGGGAGGCGAAGGCCCGCGCCGCAATGGATCACATACGCGTCCAATCCGGGCCCACTCCACTGGAGATGCTGCTCGCCGATATTCGTACAGTCATGACCGACGATCGCATCCGCTCGGCGGATCTCGCCAAGCTGCTCGCCGAATTGGAAGAGCGACCGTGGGGCGAATGGGGCAAAACCGGCCGTCCGATCACCACCCATAAAATCGCCAGTCTGCTGGCCCAGGTGAATGTCCGGCCCAGAACTTTGCGCTTCCACACCGAGAATGGTTCGGGTTTCAACGACAAAGGTTATCTGTACGCGCAATTTGCCACTGCATTTGAAAGTTATCTCGGCAAGCCCGGTGCGACAGATGCAGCCTGATCGTAGAACCGTTGCGCGAAACTGGCAGAAACCTCAATGATTTCAAACCTGCTACGGTTCTACGGTTTGAATCGGGATTTATTGCAGGGCGGCGATGAGGTCGAAATTGCCGGCGAGGATGGAGTCGAGTTTGCCGCTGCGCCAGCCGTTTTATCGCGCACCAGCGGCGATGGTTTGTCGCGATAGCGACGGACCACGGTGCTGGACTCGGGTACGGCGTCGATGAGCTCCGCATATAATTTTCCCGCGCTCCCACGAGATACATGTGCTGCGCAACGCGCGAAATCAGATCGCGCGATAGGTGACCCCGCTCGGCGCCATATTCGAACCGGCGGTGCAGCCGCAACGCGCCTTGCAATGCTGTCTCGACGCGATCGACCAGCGCCAGCCGCGAAAACAGCCGGAACCGGTCGGCGCGCGAAACATGGGTTGGGGAAACGGCGAACGAATGCACGTCACCCGCTAAATGCCTGCTCAAACAGCTACGCGATTCTAAAAAGCGAATTGAAGGCAGAAGTTTTTGGCGCGGGGTTTGGTCCCATTATCGGGTCCTCCGTTCCCTCTTCCCGCAACCGTACCGGTCTGATGTACGACCTGATGGAGCAATTGCGGCCATCCGTGGATCGCAAAATCCTGGAGTTTGCGCGCGCGCAGACATTCACGCCTTCGGATTTTATGATCAACACGGGTGGATGATGCCGGACCATCCGCAGATGGCGCGGGCTGCGTGCAGCAGCTCGACGCCGGGGTGGACAAGGTGGTCGGCGAATTTGGTCGAATGCTAGAAGACACGTCCGAGCGACCGTGGGTCCGCTAAAGAGCCGGAAGCGGACATGCTGGCAACGGACGGGCGCGGCAGAGCCTCGCCAAAGGCGGACATTGTGGCGAACCCGGTCTGAACCTACAATTCATCCCCAAGCAGATGGCGGCATGGAGGATGATGACATGGACCGCAGAACACTTCTTCAGGTTGGCGTGCCCGCCGCTGTCGCCGCGTCGATCGGGGTATCATCTGCAGCCGAAACCGGTGGTCGTGCCGGCGCCGGCGCGAGGCCGATCCGCATTCTTTTCCTCGACCATGCGCCGCGCAAGCAGACTGCGGACCGGTTGTATGATCCCACGCCGATAGAACGGGTGCTGAATTCTTATGCGAGCCCCGGCACCACAATCGAACTCGGTTTTCCGGACAATTATGACGGCTCGAAAATCGGGCTCTTGCTCGGCGACCAGGACAAACTTAACGGCCTCGATCACCTGATGGCAGCGCCGGTGCTTATCCGCAAGATCTTCTGGGCTCAAGAGAATGGCTACGATGCCGTGATTCAGAGCAACACGTTTGATCCCGGTGTGGAGGGTGGCAGACTGGCGGTGACCATTCCGGTCATCGGCCCGTTCCGCACCGCGATGCACACTGCCTTGATGCTGTGCGACCGCATCGGCGTAACGACGCCGCTTTCATCGGATGTCCCACAGACGCGGCGCATACTGCGCGCCTACGGGTTGGAATCCTTCGTCGCCGGCATCAAGCCGGTTGGGGTTTACGGCAAGGATATCCAGACCCGGAAAAAGGATCTTTTCGACGCCGCTGTGAAAGCGATGCGCTCTCTCGTCAATGATTCCGGTGCGCAAATCATCGTGCCGCTGGGCGGAGCGCTAATACCCTATGTGGTTGATCCAGGTGAGCTGTCGAAAGCTGTTGGCGTGCCGGTACTCAATACCAAAGCCATTGCCATCCGTTTTGCGGAAGCCTGCGTTGCATTCGGCATGACGCAATCTCCCGTCGCCTATCCGCACGCTGCGTTGAAAATGCAGGATTTTCAGGATCGCTTATGAGCTGAACGGTCAATTTGCCGGCATGGCTGGATGATCCGCGCAAAGCAAAGGAGGAGTCCCATGCTTCGCCTGCTGATATTGGCAGCATCATTTTTACTGTTCGCGCCGCCGCTGCTCGCGGCGCAGCCGGCAAAATTCCAAATCGAAGAAACAACGATTGACGATATCCAGTCGGCGATCCTGCGGGGCGAATTGACGTCGACACAAGTGGTGCAGCGCTATTTGAACCGCATCAAGGCATATAACGGCACATGCGTGAACCAGCCGGAGGGAATCCTTGGGCAGGCGCCGATTACGCCGATTCCGAATGCGCATCGGCTCAATGCGCTGATCACACTGAATTTGCGGCCTGCCACACGCCAAATATGGGGATTTGATCCTCGCAAAGCACGAAGCATGACCGATACGGCGGATAGTGACCCGGTCATGCCGGATGCGCTGGAAGTGGCGGCGCGGCAGGACGCGTATTTTGCTTCCACCGGCAAGCTCGTGGGTCCGCTCCACGGGATCGTGTTCGCGATCAAGGATCAGTACGACACCTTCGACATGCGGACCACAGGGGGCATGGATGCGGGTTATGCGAACGACCGCCCGCCACGCGACGCCACTTTTGTGAAGCGCCTCAGGGATGCGGGCGCAATCATTATCGGCAAGGCGAATCTCGGCGAAATGGGCACGCCCAACTCGCGCAGCTCCTTCGGCGGGCCTTTTTGCAACCCGTACGACACGGCACGCAGTCCGGGCACCTCGAGCGGCGGCTCCGGCGCCTCCGTCGCCGCCAATCTGGTCACCTGCGCAATCGGCGAGGAAACCGGCGGCTCCATCCATCATCCTGCCAAGAACAACAGTCTCGTCGGACTTGCCCCGACGCAGGAACTCGTCAGTCGCGAAGGGATGATCGCTGCGGGATTGAATACGCGCGTCGGACCACTGTGCCGCACCGTGAAAGATGCCGCCCGGGTGCTCGAGGTCATCGCCGGCTACGATCCAAAGGATGAACTGACCGCGTTCAGCATCGGGCGGCTGCCCCCGGCGCCCTATCGCAGCTTTGCCAACGAAAAGTCGCTGAACGGAATGCGTATCGGCGTCATCCGCGAACATATGGACAGGAAACTATTCAACCAGGCTGACGTTGAAACCATCGACATCACGGAGCGCGCAATTGGCGATCTGCGCCGGATCGGCGCAACCATTGTAGACCCGGGAGAGGGAGGAGCCTTGCTTCAGAGCTGCATTGACAAATATCTGCCGCTCTACCGCAACCGCGTCTTCATCGAACAGCATCCAAATGTCTTCCCGGCGGATGCCAACGGCAAACCGCTGACGGATCGCGTTTCGCAGCTCGTGGACATGTATTTCAATCCATCGCTCGTGCCTCCGGGCACGACAATTCGAAACATCGGTTCGGCGTCGAATAACGGCATGACAAAATACATGCTGCTCCGCTATCTGCGAGAGCGCGGCGATGCCAACATCAAAACCGTCAGTGACCTGATCACAAAGTCAAAATTTTACCGCGACATTCGCCCGGAGGCCGGCTTCATCGACCGCAAAGCCGCGCTGGAAGAGATCAACAGCGCCGCTACGCTGGATCTGGCGGCCATTTTCCAGGACAGATTCGCCAACCAGCAGGTCATGCTGCAATGCATGGCGGAGCAAAACCTCGACGCGCTCGTTTCACCGGCGGGCAACATTCCCGCATACATCCTCGGTGCGCCGATCGAACCGACACTGGATGGCAGATCGAATTCTGTCTGGGGCCTTCTGGGTCAGCACGGCATTCCGACACTGTCCGTCCCGGCCGGCTTCACAACCCATGTTTATGACCGCGTCCGTGATCCCGCGGCTCCCGGCGGCACGCGGCTGGCCGGGCCCGTTCCGGCAAAACTTCCGGTGGGCATCATGTTCTTCGGCCGGCCATTTTCAGAGCCGGTTCTGCTGAAGATTGCTTCGGCTTACGAAGCAGCCACAAAACACCGGGTCCCGCCACCGGAGTTCGGACCGGTTGCCGATCGTTAGTCGCGAGTGCGGCTGGAGTGTCCGCTCTCGGCTCGCGGGCGGCCGTTGCTTATGGAAAGTGTCCACCAGGGAGGATGTCATGGAATCGGTCATTTCCGATCTTGTAGCCCGTTTCGAGAATGGTCAGATCAGCCGCAGGCATTTCGTCGGGACGCTCGCCGCGCTGGCCGCGAGCGCGACGGCAACCGCCGCGCCGGCTGCGCAAGCCGAACTCGATTTCAAGACTGCCATCATCGACCATGTGAGCATACAGGTCGCGAATATGCAGCGTTCCGCCGAATTTTATCAGAAGATGTTCGGCTTCAAGATGATCAGCGAGGACAAGCCGCTTGGCATTCTTCGGCTCGGCACGACGAAGACTCTGGTGTCCCTGAACACGCAACGCCCTGCGGGAATCGTGGATCACTTCGCGATTGGCGTCCCTCGCTTCACAAAGGAAGCGGCGGCCCGATTTGCGATGCAACACGGTGCGGCGCCAATTGACGATCCCTATGCCGGCTTGCACGTCAAAGATCCCGACGGGATCAACGTACAGATCTTCGATCAGAGATGAGTGCCGCGGAGGGACAGATGCAGATCGTTTGGCGGAAGTACCTGGCAGCGGCTGTGTTTGGCCTTGTGCCAATGGCAGGGTTGATGTCACGAGCGGCGGAGGCGCAAAACACCGCTCCTATTCCCGACCTCTCCGGCCATTGGGCCAGGCAATATATCGGTTTTGAGGCTCCGCTGTCGGGGCCGGGACCGATCATGAATCGGTCGCGCGTACGGGGCCAGAGCAACCTCAATGAGTTTGTTGGCGATTACACCAATCCGATCTTGAAACCGCAGGCAGCGGAAATTGTGAAGCAGCAGGGCGAATTGGAGCTCAAAGGGTTGGTCGCCCCGAACCCGTCGAACCAATGCCTGCCGATGTCACCGCCCTATATCCTGCAACGCCAGGAAATCCAGGTACTTCAGCAGAGGAACCGGATCACCATCATTTACGCTGAAGATCAACAAACACGCCGCGTGCGGCTGAACAGTGAACACCCCGCACGGGTGAGCCCGAGTTGGTATGGGGATTCGATAGGGCACTTCGAGGGCGACGCCCTGGTTGTCGATACGGTTGGCATCAAGGTTGGGCCGCATTCGATGGTGGATTCCTATGGCACGCCATATAGCGAAGCGTTGCATCTTATCGAGCGCTACCGGCTGATTGATTACGAGGCCGCTTTGGCCGCCGCCAAACGTAGCGAGCGGGAAAATCGCCGCCTCGCTCCCGACAACATCGCTGCCGGCAACGGCGTGGCGATCGACGCGAATTACAGGGGCAAAGCATTGCAGGTTGAGTTCAGGGTCGAAGACCCGAACGTTTTCACCACGCCATGGTCGGCAATCACGACCTATTGGCACGCTTCGGCCGACTGGACCGAACGCGTTTGCGCCGAAAATGTCGAAGGATATTACGCGGGCTTAAACACCGCAGTACCGACGGCCAACAAACCGGATTTTTGATCCGCGCTCCACTGATACCGCCGGTGTCAGATATGGCGTCATCTGACGCGGTTGACTACGTTAGCGTCTGGTCGCATGCCGAAGCGGTCATAACCCGCACTGGGCGGCACGGTAGTTTTTCGCCAAGAGCAGACATATTCGGTTTGGCGAGTTCTTTGCGGAAAAAAAAGAGCCCCGCCGCAGTGCGACGAGGCTCGCGAGACAAACCGGCGCTGGCCGGCCGGCTTCCGCTAACCTTCCTCGTAATTGAGTTTAACCGCTGCGATGCCGGCGGCGGCGTTGAGGCCGGTATTTCCCTCGACGCTCACCGGCTGCAGCATCATCGACTTCTTGAACCCGCCCAGAAGCACATGGGCGCCAACACCAACGCCCACTGTGGCGCTGGCAGTCACGCCACCGAAATTACCGGCGAGCGCGCCTTTGCCAACATCGGAGCTAGGAGCAATCACCGCCCACGCAATGATGCCTCCGGCATGATATCCAATATCCATGCCGAACTTGTCGATATGACCAGTATACCGCTCGGCCCGCCCGTTGTTGTCCTCAAATGTGCATTTGAGATCGCGGGAAGAACCGAACACAAAGCCCCAGCCACTGGAGACATCGCAGGTAATCACACCGACCTTGGTACCGTTGTCTGCTTTGGCGGGGAGGCTGGAAACGCTGGCCGCCAAACCCGCAGCGGCGACCGCGAGACATATTTTCTTCAACATGAGAAACCCCTTTTCAACAGAGAGCGCGTTTAGAAGAGCGCGGCTCATTGCTCTCAGCGATCTGCTAGGGCGATTGCCCTTCGCTTCGCCGGTTAAATACATTTTGCATTGTTAAAGTGGCCGGACATTGATCTGGATCAGAACGGGAAAGGAAATGCACTTCCCGGATTGATGCTAAAACTCAGACAGGTCTTCTTTCCCGCTGATCTCCTCGCGGATTTCATGGTGCCGGAATTGCGTTCTCATCATTGAGGATGAGGAGCTTGAGGCCGTCGAGGTCGAAAGCGACCACACGATTGAAATCGACAGCTTCGTGCCGCTCGCGGACATTGATGAGCGGTTTCACGACAGCCCATATTACCTGATCCCAAACGATGCCGTTGGCGTTGAAGCGTTCGCGGTCATCCGGGAAGCCATGCGCGGCAAGAAGATGGCCACTCTGGGCCGCGTGGTGCTGGCCAACCGATCGCAATCAATTCGGCGTAGCGCTGTCGCGCGGGGACATACGCGCGCGTTTCAAACCGAAGCTGATTTGCTTGATTGAAATCAATTCGACTAAAGGCAAAAGCACGTAAGATTAAACAGATTGCACAACTTGGGCGGGAAACATGCGGATACCGGTCAACGGTTGGACGGCGGGGCTCAGGGAGTTCGCGTTCATGACTGATGCTGCGTTGCGTTATGCGTTTCGCGCAGCGGTCTCGCCCTGCATGCGGGGAATGCGGAAGTTGGCATCTTATGTATTTGCAGCCATCTTCGCGGCGTTGCTGGTTTCGGGCGCGCATGCCGCGTCCAGTTCGGCCGAGCTCTTTGTCCAGGAGAACATCAACAGGAGCTATGCCATCCTGAATGACACGACGCTCACGGCGCAGGAGCGCAGTGAGAAATTCCGCGGTTTTCTGGTAGGCATCATGGACGTGAAACGGGTCGCGCGCTTTGCGCTGGGGCTTTATGCCCGAACCACCACCGATGTCGAAATGGACAAGTTCACGAACGCCTTCTCCGATTACATCAGCGCGACGCTGCAGCATGAGCTCGCAGGCAACCCCGGAGAGACGGTCACGATTACGGGCTCGATCGTTCGCGCGCCCGATGATGTGACTGTCACAGCCAAACTCACCGGCTCAGCGCGTGGGAACGGCGCACCTGTCAATATCGCGTTCAGGGTTCGCAAGGATGCGAACGGCGCCGACACGCTCGTCGATCTTCAGGTAGAAGGCATGTCGATGGCGGGGGCACAGCAGAGTTTTTTCACGACCTGGCTACAGCCGCATCACGGCGATGTCCCAGCGCTGACGCGAAAGGTCCGGTTGCGGGCGCAAGAATTGATGACACAGAACGCCACAGTTTTCGCGCATGCTCCTACAGGAATCAAAGTCGGTGTACTCTCGTGCAATGTACAGGATGGCTGGGGAATGGTTCTTGGCTCGAGCAAGCAGGTGAACTGCAATTTCGTGCCAAACAACGGAACCGCCGAGCGTTATGTGGGCACGATTACGAGAATCGGCGTGGACATTGGTTATACCGAAGGTGGCGTGCTGATTTGGGATGTCATGGCGTCAGAATCGAATCCCGGACCTGGCGGCTTGCAAGGCGTCTACACCGGCGTTACTGCGGGCGCGGCCGTGGGGGCGGGCGTTGCGGCAAATGTTCTCAGCGGTGGCCCGGGTAGGACATTCAACCTCCAGCCGCTCAGTATTGAAGGCAACCCTGGTTTGAACATTGCGGCCGGCATTGGCGCGCTGGAGCTCAGATTTCAGAAAAGCTGAATCCAGACGTGGTCGTCGAGGACGAAAACACGCCATTCGGCACAGGTTGGGGGCTATGGCCGCTTTGGGTCAAAATCGGTCGGTTTATTGGCCGGAAGAGTACGACGGCAAATCGCCAATGTCGGACATTCGTCCCGAATAAGGTCCTCGCTTCCCACCGCCTCAACCGCACTCGAATCGTCGCCGATGGTGGGGTAGCAGCATTGCGGCGGCTACGTCCTGAATCATAGCACTGGCTTGAACTTGCGGGCATTGGGTATTTCACTGCCATAGGTGGCACCGTGGGCTGAATGCGGCCCTCTCTTTGCCACAAACGCCGTCCTATGCTTGTCGGTGCAAGGGGGCTAACCGGATAGGACGTATCACGTTTGCGGCCCCGCTCACGTGGGAGATCGATGCCACAATCTGATTGGGTGCACTTACTGCCTGTGGCCGCATACGCAACGGATGCGGATGGCCGTATAGCCGCCTACAATGCAGCCGCGGTCGAACTTTGGCAGGTCGAGCCGCAGGCAGGGGCCAGCCATTTTTCGGAACCCTGGCTCCTGTTTTCATCAGATGGGACTCCAATCGGCGCTGAGGCAACCCCCGTGGGGATTGCACTTAGTCAAGGTCGGCCAGTTCGCGACGCCGAGTTGCTGGCGGAAAGATCAGATAGGTCCCGAATATCAATTGTTTCGTTCGCGAGCCCACTGAGAGATGCCACAGGCCGGATCACGGGTGCCGTGGACCTATTGCTGGATTGGACAAATCGCAAAAGTTCAGCAGACGCTGTGGCGCATTTGGCCGCGATTATTTCTGCGTCAAACGATGCAATCATCAGCAAAACGCTGGAAGGAAGAATAACCTCCTGGAACGCTGCCGCTACACGGCTGTACGGCTATGAAGCCGATGAGATTATTGGCGAGCCAGTCACTCGAATTATTCCTCCCGGATTTCACGCCGAGGAAAAGGAAATCCTTGCGCGAGTTCATCGCGGCGAACGCCTCGAACATTTCGAGACGGTGCGGCTGACGAAGGACGGGCGCTCCGTCCACGTCTCGCTAACTGTCTCACCGATACGAGACAGTTCGGGCCGCATTATCGGCGCATCGAAAACTGCGCGCGACATAACTGAACGCCGTGAATGGGAGCAGCGGCTTAGGGAACTTCAGGCCGAATTGCTCCATGCATCTCGCGTCAGTGCGATGGGGCAAATGGCATCGGCACTCGCGCACGAATTGAAACAGCCGCTATCGGCGATCAGTAACTACATGAACGCGGCGCGGCGCGTACTGACCACAGGAGATCAGCCCAACATCGCGCGCAGCGAAGAATTAATCGCGAAAGCGGCAGGGCAAGCCGTGCGGGCCGGTGAACTCATCGAGCGGCTGCGAAGTTTTATCAGCAAGGGAGAACAGAAGCTCGCGTCGGAAGACATAAATTCGATTATCAGCGAAGCAGTCTCGCTTGCCCAAATCGGCGGGGACCTTAACGATGTGGCCGTACAGACCAGCTTTGAGCCCGACCTGCCGAAGGTAATGGTTGACCGAATACAAATCCAGCAGGTCATGATCAACCTCATGAGAAATGCTGCCGAGGCGATGAGATCAGCCCCGCGTCGAATTCTGATCGTCGATACTCGCTCAGCGGATGACAAATGGATTGAGATCGGCGTCACCGATACCGGGCCGGGAATACCAAAAGAAATCGCAGCCAATTTATTTCGTCCCTTCGTCACCACGAAGCAGAAGGGTTTGGGTATCGGATTGACGATCTCCAAATCAATCATCGATGCCCATCGCGGGCAGATTTGGGCTCAGCCAAATCGGGATGATGGCACCACGTTCAAATTCAGCCTGCCGCTCGACAGGCCAGAAAATCCGTAACCGAGGGGCGGCTATGCCCGGCACTGCCAGTTTCAAACTTAGGACCGGCGGGGCGGGATGAGTTTGTCTGCCTTCGCGAGGTTCTCCTGAATCGTTGCGAGCCGCTCATAGCCGGCGGCAATCCCCTCAAGCGCATCGCGGGCGTGCTGATCTTTCATGTCCGAGAGCATGGCCCTCACTTCTTGGGCCTTTAGACGATATTGGAGTGCGCGCTCCTTGTGTCCATCCATCTCGCATCCACTGGTCCCCCGTGGATCATTGAACGCGTGCAAGTAGAACCTCAAGGACAAAAGAGCTCATTGTGGGATGCGATGAATGAACGGAAGGCCGTGTTGGTGCCGCTTGCCAGATCTTCGGGCTGCTTCGCGGCCCTCCTCTGATTTCGATTTGATCCCCGCCCATCGGCCGACTTGAGCCTGTTTTTCAGAATTCCCTGGAGCCGAATGCCCGCTCAGGGTCGATCACGTCCATTCCCGATGGTCTCGGGTGTCCGATGCGACTGGACCGATTTGACCCTGGACCGAAGAATAAGTGGGCGCGGATGCGCAGCCTGCCAATGGAAGAAACAACAGTAAGAGAACGAGATTTTTCAAAATCATTTCTCCATCGACGGTGAGAGACTGCGCCCCCTTCTTGGAAGCTTCAATTCAGGTGGGACTAAAAATCACTCATCGATGAAAGTCCTGCATGGGTTAATGCGGTCTGCTGATGAGCACTGTGGAATTTTTTAGCTTCCGAAGTTGATCCATCGCAACGCTCGGCGGCATGGCAGCACTATGATTTTTTCGATGTTTCTTAATCGGGGTTTTTGCCATGAGAAAAGCGAAAGCGATTGCAATTGCGCGAACGCATGATCCTTTGCTCACATTCTTTATGTGGGCGACGCTGCTCACGATTACGGCCAGCGCATCCCTCTTCACCGCAGCGATCTATGTCCACTAGTCATACTTGCCAGGCTGTGCCCGCGTCGCCGCCATCTAATCCTGGCTAAAAGCGATCAAATCGCTCCGTCATGTAGGGCGAGTGCCGCGCTGCGGCCGCACCAGCAGTCGGTCGCGGGTCATTCGGAAGCCGAATCGCGACGGCTTCGAGCGTCTCTTTATCTGAGTCCGCTAAGGGTCAACAGCGGAAGTAGCGAACGGGGCCGTGACTGAGCCCTTCCTCCCCCGTTTATGGGGAGGTGTCCTCCTTGGCCGCTTGCGGCGAAGGAGGATGGAGGGGGATGTGCAAACGATTCTTTTGGCGCGCAGACGCGCGCCTGATGGATTCCTCTTCCCTCACCGCAGCTTCGCTGCGGCTCGCCGGGGATGACAGTTTTTGTGTCACCCCGGCGGGATGGAACGGGTGATGGTGGCGTCCAGGGCTTCGTATTCGGAATAGCCGATCACGTCGTATAATTCCTTCCGCGTCTGCATCCGCGACAGCATGTTGTGGGTGCCGCCGTCGCGTTTGATCGCGGCATAAAGTTCTTCCTGTGCCTTGGCAGCGACGCGCATGGCGCTCGCGGGCCAGATCACCATGCGGTAGCCCATCTCCTCAAATTCCGCCGCCGTGAATACCGGTGTCTTGCCGAACTCGGTCATATTGGCCAGCAGCGGCGCTTTCACCGCCCGGGCGAACGCCCTGAACATTTCTGCATTGATCAGCGCTTCTGGGAAAATCGCGTCGGCGCCGGCTTCGAGATAGAGTTTCGCGCGCGCGATCGCTCCGTCGAGACCTTCCGATGCCGCGGCGTCGGTGCGCGCAATGATGTAGAGATGCTGCCGCGCCTTCACCGCCGCGGCGACTTTGGCCGCCATGTCGCGCGCATCGGCGAGCTTCTTGTCGTTCAGGTGGCCGCATTTCTTCGGTAGCAACTGGTCCTCGATATGCACGGCGCCTGCGCCTGCGGCTTCCAGCTCGCGAACCAGCCGCATGCAGTTCAGCGCCTCGCCATGGCCGGTGTCGCCATCGACCAGAACCGGAAGCTGCGATGCGCGCGCGACCTGCCGCACGAAAAAGCAGACATCCTCAATCGTGATGATGCCAAGATCGGGCAGGCCCATTGTGCCGGTCATCGCGCTGCCACCGGCATAGACGGCTTCGAAACCCGCGCGTTTGGCGAGCAGCCCGGCCATCCCGGTATGCGCGCCGGGGATTTGCAGGATGTGCGGGTGCTGAACCAGCGCGCGAAAACGCTCGCCCGCCGAAACTTGCGGCAATTCGGAGCCCACGAGAAATGTCATTTCGCCTCCGCCCTAGATGTAATGAGATCACGTTGGATCAAAGTGTAACCTCCCATTTGTGGGGAGGTCGAAATTTGCGGTGCAAATTTCGGGTGGGGGTAATTCGTCGAGCATCCCCCCACCAGGGGGAGGCTACCATTATGTACGTCTCCGGGATTCGACGTGAACTCATGCGGCGGCCAAAACATAGAGATCGACGTAATCATGGACCAGCATGGATTCCAGCTGTGTGCGGGTCAGCGACGCATCGAGAATCTTCTGCTGCTGTGGTTCGCCAAAACGCCGCGCCAGATTGGTGCGGAATTTCTCGATCAGCAGCGGGACAGCTTCCTTGCGCCGGTTTTTGTGGCCGACCGGATATTCAACCACCGCTTCGGGCAGCGCTGAACCGTCCGCAAAACGAATGGTCAGCCCGTTGGTGATGGCCCGCTTCCCGGGATCGTAATAGTCGCGGGTGAATGCTTCATCTTCAACGCAGGTCATTTTCTCACGCAATGCGTCGATGCCCGGGTCCGCGGCGACCGAATCTTCGTAATCCTGCGCGGT
This sequence comes from uncultured Bordetella sp., assembly GCA_964446945.1. Lineage (GTDB taxonomy): Bacteria > Pseudomonadota > Alphaproteobacteria > Micropepsales > Micropepsaceae > CAIYRG01. The sequence continues at coordinate 60,561 of CAYUQO010000019.1, read as the reverse complement.
CAGCCGCCCGAACAGCAGCGGCACGGCAACCATATACTGGATGCAGTGATCACGGTCGGCCGGATTGGCGAGCGGGCCTTTCTTGTCGATGATGCGCATCGCCGCGCGGTGGGTGCGGATGGTGATGCTGGCAATATCAGATGGCTTGCGTCCCGCTGCCGCCATGTTCCGCTGCAATTGCAGCGCGGCTTCGACCGCGGTTTGTGCGTGGAATTCCGCCGGATAGGACACTTTGAACAGCACATTCTCCATGACGTAGGAGCCGTAAGCGCGGTTGAGCGTGAATGTATTGCCGCGAAACGTGGCGTCATAGAAGCCCCAAACCGGCGCGGTCAGCGCCGTCGGATAGCCCATTTCCCCGGTCGAGGAAATCAGCGCGAGGCGCACGCCGCGGCTGGTCGCGTCGCCCGCCGCCCAGCTTTTGCGCGATCCCGTATTGGGCGCATGGCGATAGGTGCGCAGCGACTGTCCGTCGACAAAGCATTGCGACAGCGTGTTGATCACGGCGTCACGGTTGAGTCCCAAAAGCTGCGCCGTCACCGCTGCGGTTGCGAGCTTGACCAGAATGACGTGATCCAGCCCGACCGCATTGAAGGAATTCTCCAGCGCCAGCACACCCTGGATTTCATGCGCCTTGATCATCCCGGTCAGCACGTCGCGCATGGTGAGTTTTTTGCCGGTGCGCGACAGCCAGTCGCAAACCGCGAGAATGCCGCCGAGATTGTCGGAAGGGTGGCCCCATTCTGCCGCCAGCCAGGTATCGTTGAAATCGAGCCAGCGGATCATCGCGCCAATATTGAACGCTGCCTGAACCGGATCGAGCTGATACGGCGTGCCTGGCACTCGCGCGCCATTCGGCACCACGGTTCCCGGAACGATCGGCCCAAGCAGTTTGGTGCAGGCGGGATAGTCGAGCGCTTCCATCCCGCAGCCCAGCGTGTCCATCAGGCAGAGATGTGCCGTGTCATAGGCGAGATTGCTGTCGATGCTGAAGCCAAGGACGTAATCGGCAATACCGGTCAGGACCTGGTCCGGCGGCGGGCGCACGCCGGCGAAATTCACAGCCATTACGGGCGGTCCTTGAGCGGCACGAATTTGCGGTTTTCCGGGCCGGTGTAATTCGCACTCGGACGAATGATCTTGTTGTCAATCCGCTGTTCGATGATATGCGCGCTCCAGCCCGAAGTGCGCGCGATGACGAACAGGGGCGTGAACATTTCGGTGGGCCAGCCCATCACGTTGTAGGCAATCGCGCTATACCAATCGAGATTGGCGAACATCTTCTTCGTATCCGCCATGACCTTCTCGATGCGTTCGGCGATGGAGAAGAGCTGTTTCGATTTGGCATCCGTCGCGAGCCGGCGCGCGACATCCCGGATGATGCGGTTACGCGGATCGGCAATCGTGTACACCGGATGGCCGAAGCCGATAATGACTTCCTTGTTGGCGATCCGCTGCTTGATATCCTTTTCGGCATCGTTCGGCGTGGCGTAGCGGCTTTGCACCTCGAATGCGAATTCGTTGGCGCCGCCATGCTTCGGTCCGCGCAACGCGCCAATTCCACCGTCGATGGCGGAATAAATGTCCGACCCGGTTCCGGCAATCACCCGGCAGGTGAAAGTGGAGGCGTTGAATTCGTGTTCAGCATAGAGGATCAGCGAGGTGTGCATCGCGCGCACCATTTCCGGAGCCGGCGCTTTGCCGTGCAGAAGATGCAGCGCGTGCCCGCCGATCGAGTCGTCATCGGTCTCGGTCTCGATGCGTTTTCCCGAAACCGTGAAATGGTGCCAGTAGAGCAGCATGGAGGCGAGACTGCCGAGCAGCCGGTCGGCAATGTCGCGCGCGTCCTCGATATTGTGGTCTTGCCATTCCGGTTCGATGCAGCCGAGCGCCGAAACGCCGGTGCGCATGACATCCATCGGGTGAGATGAAGCGGGCAGGCTTTCTAGAATCGTCTTCAGCGCCTGGGGCAGACCGCGCAGGCGCCGCAGCTTGTCCTTATAGGCGGCGAGCTCGGCGACATTGGGCAGTTTTTCGTGGATCAGCAGATAGGCGATTTCTTCGAATTCGCAGCGTTCCGCCACGTCAAGGATGTCGTAACCGCGATAGTGCAAATCATTGCCGCTGCGCCCAACAGTGCACAGCGCGGTATTGCCGGCCACGACGCCCGAGAGCGCGACCGACTTTTTGGGGCGGAATCCGGTTTTCGGGTCGCTCAACGAAGCTTCTCCTGGGCTTTTGACGGGCGGATGATAGGCAGGAATGGCCTGACTGAAAACGCGCTGCAACGCCTTGAAGGGGCGCGCCTTGCCGCGCCGGAAACCATCGTTTACCACTGAATAGCAGATTGGGCTGATTTGATGAGCCAGGTTGCGTCCTTACCGCTGCTCCGGACCGAAACCGAGGAATCGGTCTTGCGGGCGGTTCCGGCCGAACTTTCGGTTGTGGTTCCGACATTCAAGGAAAAAGACAATGTCGGCCTCGTGGTCCAGAAGCTCGATTCGGCCCTGTCCGGCATCGCCTGGGAAGTGATCTTCGTCGACGACGATTCGCCGGACGGAACGGCCTCCGAGGTGAAGGCGCTGGGGCGGAGTGATTCGCGCGTGCGCTGCATCCGGCGGGTTGCTCGCCGCGGTCTCGCCGGCGCATGCATCGAAGGGATTCTTTCCTCGAGCGCGCCTTTCGTGGCGGTGATGGATTGCGACCTTCAGCATGATGAGCGCGTGCTTCCGCGCATGTTCGAAGCGCTGAAAGAGGGCAGCGTCGATCTTGTGGTCGGCAGCCGCTATGCGACGGGCGGCAATTCCGCGCTGTCGAAGCGCCGCGATGCCATGAGCCGGTCCGCGACTTCGTTCGCGCACCGCCTCACCGGCGTATCCTTGAGCGATCCGATGAGCGGCTTTTTCGCGATTCGCCGCGATTGTTTCGACCCGCTGGCGCCATCACTGACGACCGACGGATTCAAGATCCTGCTGGATATCGTGCTCACGGCGCGCGGATCATTGCGCATCCAGGAAGAACCCTATCGCTTCGGCCTGCGGCAACACGGCGAGTCGAAGCTGGATGCGCGTGTCATCCTGGACTTTTTCGGACTGCTGTTGGCCAAACTGACCGGCAACGCCCTTTCCACGCGATTCCTGAGTTTCTCGATTGTCGGCGGATTGGGTCTGTTCGTGCATCTCGCCGTGTTGCGTCTGTCGCTGATTGGCGGGCTGTCCTTTCCATCGGCCCAGACCACCGGGGTCGCGGTCGCCATGTGCAGCAATTTCTTCATCAACAATCAGCTCACCTATCGCGACAAGCGGTTGACCGGATTTGGACTGATCCGGGGCCTGGCGGGATTTTGCGCCGTCAGTTCGGTCGGAGCTGTCGCCAATATCGGCATGGCAACCTGGCTCTATGCGCAGCAGCCGACCTGGTGGCTGGCCGGCGCCGCCGGAGCTATCATGGGCGCATTCTGGAATTACTCATTGTCCACGCTGCTTGTGTGGCGCGTGAGGTGAATGCCCTGAACCGAGTCGATGCGGCCGGGGCCGCAGTCATTGCCCTGATTCTGGTCCGCGGCATTGTGCTGGCAGCGACACCGCTTTCATTCGATGAAGCCTATTACTGGCTGTGGTCGAAACATCTGGCCGCGGGCTATCTCGATCATCCGCCGCTGATCGCATTTCTGATCCGCGGCGGGACGTCGCTGTTCGGTGATACCAGCACTGGCGTGCGGGCGCTTCCCTGGTTGCTTTCGGGTGCAGCGACATGGGCCGTCTGGCGCGTGGCAAAAATCGTCGAAGGAAATTCGCGTACGGCAGTCATCGCCGCGCTGATGTTCAATGTAATGCCAATGATCGCGGTCGAGTCGGGCGTGGCGACACCGGACGCGCCGCAGATTGCAGCGGCCGCGTTCGTGATGCTATTTCTTGCGAAGCTTCGCCAAACCGCTGATGGGCGATGGTGGACCGCGGTTGGAATCGCGGTGGGATTTGCGCTGCTGGCGAAATACACGGCGTTCTTCCTTGGCGGCGGCATTCTGTTCTGGCTCCTGGTTGCCCGGAAGCAGCGGCACTGGTTCGCATCGATCTGGCCATATCTCGGCGCGGCACTTGCGCTCCTGATGTTTGCACCGGTGGTCTATTGGAATGCGCAGCATGGCTGGATTTCCTTCGCCATGCAGTTCGGGCGCACGGCCAGCGGTGCTTTCACCTTGCGCTATATTGGCGAGTTCCTCGGCGGGCAGTTGCTGCTGGCGTCACCGTTCATCGCGGTACTCGCGGTTGCCGGCGGAGCGACTGCGTTTCGACGCTTCCAGAATGCCGATCTGCTTTTGCCGGCCTGCCTGGCCGCTCCGGCGGCAGGTTATTTTCTCGTGCATTCGCTGCACGACCGTGTGCAGGGGAACTGGCCGTCATTTCTCTATCCGGCGCTCGGGGTGCTTGCGGCGAGCACGTATGTGAAATGGGAGCGATCCCCTCACCCAGCAGCGCCAGGGCGCGTTTGCTCCGCAAACGCCGGCGCTGCGTCCCTCTCCCTCAAGGGGAGAGGAAAATTCGCCTCGACCTTCGCTCACGTCACAAGGCGCGCCGCTATGCCCATCGCTGCACTGTTGGTCGCCGTGGTTTATGGCCAGGCGTTGTTCGGCACCATCCATATGCGCGATCCGGTATCACGGCTGCTCGGTTATGGAATGGGACCTCTGGTCAGCGATATTGAAGCCGCGTCGGCGCGTGAACACGCGTCTGCCGTCGTGACCACGAATTACGCCCTGACCGGCTGGCTGGCATTCTATCTCGATCGGCGCACTCCCGTGATCCAGCTCAATGAGCGCTCGCGCTATCTGAATGAGGGATCGCCTGATCCGCAAAATCTTCGTGGGCCTTTGATCTATGTCAGTCAGGAGCGGAACGAAGAAGTCGATTATCTGTCGCGACGTTTCACACATGTGGTTCCACTGGAATACGTGCCCCGCACGCGTAATGGCGTAGTTCTCGACCGGTATGTGATCTTTCGGCTCGATGGGCCAAAAGCCGAGCTTCTGAGTTACGCGACCAAATAGGCGGAACAAGTTTCAGCCAACGGAGTTGCTGCGTAATGTTGAAAACATCTCAAGGCGCAGCCTGGAGCCGTGAAGATGACGATCGGGCGGCGCTGTTGCGCGGCCATGCCGAACATCTTGCGCCGCCGTCATCCGCCCAATTTGCCGATCCGTTCGACAGGTTCGGTACGGCGAAACTGGTATTGCTGGGCGAGGCCACGCACGGCACGGCGGAATTCTATCGTGCGCGCGCCGCGATCACGCGGCGGCTGATCGAAAAACATGGCTTCAATATCGTCGCGTTCGAGGCGGATTGGCCGGATATGGCGCGCATCGACCGCTATGTTCGCCACCGCCTGCCGGAGCCGTCGCGCGAGCAGGCATTCATGCGATTCCCGGATTGGATGTGGCGCAATGAGGAGTTTCGCGATTTTGTCGACTGGCTGCGTGCGTTCAACGCATCGCGGCAGGATCGGGAACGCGTCGAACTGCGCGGATTGGATGTTTACAGCCTCGGCGCGTCAATTGAAGCGGTGCTGCGCTATCTCGATCGCGTCGATCCCGACACCGCGGCACGGGCGCGTACACGTTATGGCTGCCTGACACCCTGGCAGCAGGAACCGGCCGAATATGGCGCGGCCGCGATGTCCGGCGATGCGGATTGCGAGAATGAAGTCATCGAGCAATTGCGCGAATTGCTGGAGAAGCGGGTCGAATATTCGGGCAAAGATGGCGACAGCTTTTTCGACGCCGCGCAGAATGCGCGCATTGTGCGGGCGGCCGAGGAATATTATCGCCTGATGTACCGGGGCTCGGTCTCGTCATGGAATCTTCGCGACCGCCACATGTTCAACACGCTGCAGCGGGTGATCGATGCACGCGGACCGGAAGCAAAGGCAGTGGTTTGGGCCCACAACTCCCATGTCGGCAATGCCGCCGCGACCGCGATGGGTTGGGAAGGGGAGTTCAACATCGGCGAATTGGCGCGCACCGCATTCGGCAACGACTTGATGGCGATCGGCTTCGGCACCGATCGCGGGCGGGTTGCCGCCGCGACATCATGGGATCAGCCGATGCGGATCATGAATGTAAACCCGGCGCGCGATGACAGTTACGAGGCGCTGTTTCGCGCAATGAAACTGCCGCGCTCACTTACGCATTGGACGGCGGTCCAGCGGCAGGACGTGCGCGATGCGCTGCGCCAAGCAAAACTGGAACGCGCCATCGGCGTAGTGTACCGGCCGGAATCCGAACTCGCGAGTCACTATTTCCGCGCAGTCATGCCGGAGCAATTCGATGCTTATGTCTGGTTTGAGGAGACATCACCGATCACGCCGATCGGGACGCTGCTCACCGGACCGGAGACTTACCCGAGCGGACTGTAATTTACTCAACAAGGGGCGTGTAGAATTCGAGCAGGGCGGTGCGTGCTTTGTCTTTTGAGTAACGCGCAACGGTGGCGAAGCCGGCGTCCCGCATGCGGGCGATCTCCGGATCATTGCGGGTGATTTGCTGTATCAGCAGCGCGAGCGCATCCGCGGCCTCTTCGAGATGGTCCGGGGGCAGCCAGATGCCGTTGTCAGCCGAGGCATATTCGCGTCCGCCATATCCGTCGAACCCCGCCACAATGGCGCCGCAGGCCATGGCTTCCAGCGGCACCAGCCCCAAGGATTCAAGGAAGGGCAGGGACAGCAATATGGCTGAATCGCCGAGGATTTCTGCCGTCTCACGTTCGGATCTATTTTCAATCGCCATCCACGCCAGCGACGCGAAGGCCGGATATTTAAGGCGGAATATGCGGTGAATGGCGGCGGATTCGCGCGGCAATTTGCGCGGCACGAATGCAATCTGCATACGCTTCGGCCGCGGCCGGAACAGATCGGTATCAATGATACATGGAACGAGTTTCACCTGTTTCAGACGCAGGACCCCTTCGAGGACAGTTTTGGCGATATGGCTTTGACAGGCGATGGCGTCGAAGGGCAGTTCAGCCATGCGTTCGGGCGCGATCGCATTGAACAGCGCGTAGTAGTGGTTCTGGCAGTACAGGACCTTTTTGACCGGCAAGTCCGCCTGCACCAGTTCGGCGAGAACGCCATTCAGGGTTTCGGGGAATACCAGCACGTCATTGGGGGACGGCCTAAAGCCTGGTTCGGTCAGTATGCGCGCCGTACTTTCGAGCCATGCAGGTTTGCCCTCGGGCTGCCATATGCGGGCATCCAGGCCCGATTGCGTCAGCAATTCGGCATGCCGATATAGGGTTTTGATCCCGCCGGTGATGTCCGTGCGCGAAAACGGGCAGAGGAATACGATGCGCCTCACGACGCGAGGCGGCTGCCGGCAATCAGAAGGGTGCCGGCGAGGACATAGCGCAACAGTGCATCGGGCACGCGCGGCGCGATGTAACTGCCGAGAACAATGCCGGGAATGGATCCCGCCAGCAGAAATCCGAGAATGGCGAAATTGGTCGAACCAAGAACGATGTGGCCAATGCCCGCCGCGAGGGTGAGCGGCACGGCATGGGCAATGTCAGACCCGACAATCCGGGCCATGGGCATGTCGGGATAAAGCAGGATCAGCGCCGTCGCCCCGAGTGCGCCGGCGCCGACCGATGACAGCGGCACGAGAATGCCGAGCGTCATGCCGACGATGACAGTCAATCGTTGGGTGTTTTCCGGGCTCATCGCGGTGATCTTGCGCCGGTAACGGGAAATGATCTGACGCCGCAGGATCAGGACCACCGCGGTCAGCAACAACATCACCGACAAGATATTGGTGATCAGGTGGTTGGCCGCGGCTGTTTTGGGGCCGAACCAGCTGAACAGCAGCAGCGTGAAGACGGCCATGGGGACGCTGCCCATCGCCAGCAGAACGACGATGCGCCACTGGATGGTTCGCCCCAGACCGTGAACGGCGGTGCCCGCAGTTTTTGTGACCGATGCGTAGAGCAGGTCGGTCCCTACCGCGGTCGATGGCGGAATCCCGAACAGCAGTACCAGCGTTGGCGTCATCAGCGATCCACCGCCAACGCCCGTCATGCCGACAAGGACGCCGGTCACGAAGCCGGAAATGACAAAGCCCAGATCGGGGGGAATGACGGCGAGCATCCATGGCGCAGGCGAAAGGGCACCGGAAGATAGGTGATGCCGCGAACCCTGTCACTCGCCGCCTTTTTCCCTGGTCAGCTACATCCGGTGGTGCCGCCGCAGGTGTCACACTTCAGGCATGTGCCGTTGCGCACCAGCGTAAAGTTCCCGCAGGAGCCGCAGGCGTCACCTTCATAGCCTTTCAGCCGCGCCTCGGCCGCGCGCCGGGCGCGTATCTTGCGCTCGTCCGTGCCGGCCGCCACGGGTGCTGAACCGCCGCCGGCCGCCTGCGCCACCAGCATTCCGATTTCGGCCACATTGGCTTCGATATCGAGCGCAGTGGCCGCTCGTGCAGTTTCGGCTTCGCGGGCTTTGCGTGTTGCGTTGCCGCCCTTGACGACCACAAATTGATTCAAATGGCCGCGGACAAAGCCGGTCGATGCCACGCGCGAAATCTGCGCGAGTTCACTGGCTGCCGGCAGATAACCGTTATCGTCCCCGCCATCGCCGAGATCCTCGTCAACCGCCGGCGGCACATGAGCCAGATCGTTGCGCCCGAGATAGGAAATCGCGAGTTCGCGGAAAATGTAGTCGAGCACGCTGGTTGCGTTCTTGATCGAATCGTTTCCGATCACCAGGCCCGCCGGTTCGAAACGGGTGAAGGTGAAGGCGTCGACGAATTCTTCGAGCGGGACGCCATATTGCAGCCCGATCGAAATGGCGATGGCGAAATTGTTCATCAACGAACGGAACGCTGCGCCTTCTTTGTGCATATCGATGAAGATCTCGCCCGGACGGCCATCCTCATATTCGCCGGTGCGCAGATAGACCTTATGCCCGCCGACAATCGACTTCTGCGTATAGCCCTTGCGGCGATGCGGCAGACGTTCGCGTTCGCGGATGCGCTCAATGGTCTTTTCGACAATGCGCTCGGTGACCACCGTCGCGCGGGCTGCGACCGGCTGAGACACCAGTTCTTCCACCGCATCGTCGTCCTCGTCGAGCTGCAATACGGAGGAGGCCAGCGGCTGCGACAGCTTGGAGCCGTCGCGGTAGAGTGCATTCGCCTTCAGTCCGAGTTTCCACGACATCAGATAGGCGTCGCCGCAATCCTTTACCGTGGCGGAGTTCGGCATGTTGATGGTCTTGGAAATGGCGCCGGAAATGAAAGGCTGGCACGCCGCCAGCATGCGGATATGGCTGGCCACCGAAAGCGCGCGCTTGCCGGTGCGGCCACAGGGATTGGCGCAATCGAAGACCGGCAGGTGCTCGGATTTCAGATGCGGTGCGCCTTCCAAAGTCATGGCGCCGCAGACGTGGAGATTGGCGGCGTCGACTTCAGCGCGCGTAAAGCCGAGCGCCTTCAGAAGATCGAAATCGGGTGCGTCGAGCTCGGATTCGGTGAGCTTCAGCACGTCCTTGCAGAAAGTCTCACCCAGCGTCCACCGGTTGAACACGAACCGGATGTCGAAGGCCTGTTCGAGCGCGCGTTCGACCGCGGTGATTTCGGTTTCACCGAACCCTTTGGCGACCAAAGCGTCGTGCGAAATCGCGGTGCAGCCGGCAAGCGTGCCATAGCCCACCGCATAGCGGACAATCGCTTCGATTTGCTCGGGCGCATAGCCGAGAGTCTTCAGCGCCTCCGGCACACAGCGATTGATGATCTTGAAATAGCCGCCGCCTGCGAGCTTTTTGAACTTCACCAGCGCGAAGTCCGGTTCGATTCCGGTGGTGTCGCAGTCCATCAAAAGGCCGATCGTGCCGGTCGGCGCGATCACGGTCGCCTGTGCATTGCGGAAGCCGTGTTCACTGCCAAGCCGCAACGCTTCATCCCAGGCGTTCTTCGCGGCCGCCGAAAGCGCGCCGTCGGCAATCGCCTCGTGGTCCAGCGCGATCGGTGGAGTGGCGAGGCTCTCATAACCGGCATTGTCCCCATAGGCCGCGCGGCGGTGATTGCGGATCACGCGCAGCATGTCGTCACGATTCTCGGCAAAGCGGCGGAATGCGCCGAGTTCGCCTGCCATCTCGGCCGAGGCCGCGTATGAGACGCCGGTGAGGACGGCCGTGATGGCTCCGGCAATCGCACGGGCTTCGCGCGAATCATAGGGAATGCCGGCCGACATCAGGAGACCGCCAATATTGGCATAACCGAGCCCGAGTGTGCGGTAGTCGAAGGACAGTTGGGCAATTTCCTTTGACGGGAATTGCGCCATCATGACCGAAATTTCCAGCACGATGGTCCATAGGCGCACCGCATGTTCGAAGGATTCGACGTCGAAACGCTTCGTCGCCGGATCGCGGAACGCCATGAGATTGAGCGACGCGAGATTGCAGGCGGTGTCGTCGAGGAACATATATTCCGAGCACGGATTAGATGCGCGGATTTGGCCGCCTTTCGGGCAGGTGTGCCAATCATTGATCGTGGTGTGGAACTGGATGCCCGGATCGGCGCAGGCCCAGGCGGCATAGGAAATCTTGTCCCAGAGGTGCCGCGCCTTGACGCTCCGGTGCAGTTTTCCGTCTTTGCGGCGGCGCAACTCCCAATCCTGATCCAGTGCCACGGCATCGAGAAATGCATCGCTGACGCGCACGGTATTGTTGGAATTCTGGCCGGCCACGGACATATAGGCGTCCGAATCCCAATCCGTGTCGTAAACGCGGAAATCGATGCGGTCGTGGCCCTGTTTGGCGAAGGAAATCACCCGCTCGATGTAATTCTCCGGAATGAATGATCGGCGCGCCGCCTTGATTTCGCGCTTCAGGGCCGGATTGAGCTTGGGATCAAAGCAATCATCGCCCGATCCTTCGCAATTGCGGCACGCCGCGATGATGGCATTGAGATGTTTTTCGGCGAGTTTGGAGCCGGCAACCAGCGCCGCGACTTTCTGCTCTTCGATCACCTTCCAGTCGATGAATTCCTCGATATCCGGATGGTCGGCGTCGACAATCACCATCTTGGCGGCGCGCCGGGTCGTGCCGCCCGATTTGATGGCGCCGGCGGCGCGGTCGCCGATTTTCAGGAAGCTCATCAGACCGGAAGATTTGCCGCCGCCCGACAGCGGTTCGTTTTCGCCGCGCAGGCTCGAGAAATTACTCCCAGTGCCGGAGCCGTATTTGAACAGCCGCGCCTCGCGCGTCCACAGATCCATGATGCCGCCTTCGTTGACGAGATCGTCGGCGACGCTCTGGATGAAGCAGGCATGCGGCTGCGGGTGGTCGTAGGCCGAGGATGAGCGGGTCAGCTCCGCGGATTTAAAATCGACATAATAGTGCCCCTGGCTGGGACCATCGATGCCATAGGCCCAGTGGAGGCCGGTGTTGAACCATTGCGGCGAATTCGGCGCGCAGCGCTGGGTGGCCAGCATGTGGCAAAGCTCGTCATAGAAGGCGCGCGCATCTTCATGGCTGTCGAAGTAGCCGCCTTTCCAGCCCCAATAGGTCCATGTGCCGGCGAGGCGATGGAACACCTGGCGTGCACTGGTTTCGCAGCCGGTACGTGGTACGTCGGGGGGGAGGGCGCCGAGCTTGTCGTCGTCCGCGACCTGACGCCAGAGGAATGACGGGACGTCGCTTTCTTCCACCGGCTTGAGGCAGACCGGCACGCCGGCGCGGCGGAAATATTTCTGCGCCAGCACGTCGCACGCCACCTGGCTCCAGTTTTCCGGTACGTCAATGCCCTCCTGGCGGAATACCGTCGACCCATCCGGGTTGCGGATTTCGCTGGTCGCCGCATGAAAGGCGATGCCCTCATATGGCGAATGTCCTTCGGTGGTGAAAACTCGACGAATCCGCATGTTTACCTCCCCATCCCCTGATCCGGCCCGGACAAAGCTTGGCCGTGTCCGGAATGCGCTATGCTGCGCCCCCGGTGCGCTCTTCCCCGTTTCCTGTGATTCCCCGCCAAAACCATCAGCGAGGATGTGAAGACTACCCCATCTTGGGTACGACGCAAGCATTTTGTGTATTAGGGCGAAAAATTATCTACATCTTGGGATGCATTTGTGGAAAACGGAGCAGTCACATGGGTCTGAAATGGGAGTTTCTGGGGCCGGTTTTGCTGCTTTGCATCTCCAACACCTTCATGACCTTTGCCTGGTACGGGCAGCTTAAATTCCCCAATACCCCGCTCTGGGTGCTGATTCCGGCGTCCTGGGGAGTGGCATTTTTCGAATACTGCTTCGCCGTGCCGGCGAATCACTTCGGGGCGCGGGTCTATTCGGTCGCGCAACTGAAGGTGATTCAGGAGGTGATTACGCTGGTGGTTTTCGCCGGATTTGTGCCGCTGTATTTCGGGCAGTCGCTGAAATGGAATCACGCAGTCGCGTTCTGTTTTCTGGTATTGGCGGCGTGGTTTGGCTTTCGCGAGAGTTAGGTTTGTGAATCGTTGATGTTTGTCGCGTTTGCTCTACGTCGCGGCGCGACTATATTCCGCGGCGAATTGGAGTCGTCATGTTTTCACTGCGCCAGCTTTTTGTGTGGTGGTTGAACGCCACCCCCGGAACCCTGCTCACCACGTGGCTCTACGGTAAGCCCGTCGGGCAGGATTCGTACGGGAATCGTTATTACCAGTCGGCTGATGCCAAGCGGCGTTGGGTGATCTACGCCGGCACCGTGGAAGGCTCGCGCGTTCCACCGGAATGGCATGGTTGGCTGCACCACACTTTTGCCAAACCGCCGACGGAGGATCCGCCAAAGAGAAAGCCATGGGAAAAGGAATATGTTCCGAATCTCAGCGGCACACCGGATGCCTGGCATCCCGAAGGCAGTCTATGGTCCGACGGCAGACGCGCCCGCGCCACCGGCGATTATGAAGCGTGGCGCCCGGATTGAACCATGCACAATTCGCTCGTTGAGACTTTGATCGGCGCTGTGGTGATTGCAGTCGCCGTGCTGTTTCTTGTCTTCGCCTATACCGGTTCGGGTGTCGGCGCCGTGGCCGGCGGTTATGACGTCACAGCGCGGTTTGATCGCGCGGACGGAGTCAATGTCGGAACCGATGTGCGGCTGTCGGGCATCAAGGTCGGAACGGTTTCGAAGCTCGGACTTGATCCCAAAAGCTTCAACGCAGTGGCGACATTGACGCTGGCAGACAATGTCAAGCTGCCCGACGACTCATCGGTCCGTATCACGTCTGACGGAATTCTTGGCAATCAGTATCTGTCCATCGAACCCGGCGGCTCGACAACGGCGATCAAGCCTGGCGGGCAAATCGAAAACACGCAGGGCTCGATCGATCTGATCGGACTGCTCGGCAAATTCGCATTCAGCCCCGGCGCGGCCGCCGGAGGCGCAGCTTCGGCAGCACCCGGTGGTGCGGCGGCGGGAGGTGCAGGCGCTGGCGCCGCAGCCGGAGCTGCAGGCGCAAAGTGATTCGCCAAATAGGGTTCGCAATCTTGTTGACGGCTGCAGCGGTGAGCGGCACCGAAGCTGCGTCGTTCTTCGGCGGCAGAAAACCTGCTCCCGCCCCGGCACCGCCGACGCAATCCGCGCCGCCGGCCGCTTTGGCCGACGCACATGCCGATGCCCACGGCGTCAAACGGATGGCCATCTTGCGCGCTCTGGACAAGATTTCCGGCCGCACAACCGATATCGACGCCCCGGCAGGCATACCTGTCCGCTACGGCCCGCTGATCATCACGGCGCAGTATTGCTACACTGTGCCGCCGCAAGAACCGCCTGAGACGACCGCCTTCGTCCAGATCGACGAAGCCGATCCCGGTCAGCCGGAGAAGCGGCTGTTCTCGGGATGGATGTTTGCTTCATCGCCGGCGCTGAATGGGCTGGAGCACCCCACCTATGATGTGTGGGTGATCAATTGCAAAACCGACGAGCCTGCCAAAGCGCCGGCCGACACCGCCGGAACGCCGGACGTGACACCGCCCGCACCGGCGCCCAATTCCGCGGGCAAGTGAAAATTTATGATTGACGCGTTTTCTGCGCCGAACCGGGAGCCACTTCGGCGGAAAACGCTCCGAAATCCGCATTGACGGCGAGCGCTTCCGACAACAATTCCTGAAAATTTTCCTCGCTCACCGCGATCGCACCAAACTGGTCGAGATGCGGATTGGGGAATTGCGCATCCAGCAGTTTGAACCCGCCGGCTTTCAGGCGAGCCGCGAGATGGACGAGGGCGACCTTGCTCGCTTCGCGTTCGCGCGAGAATTTGCTTTCGGCAAAAAAAGCGCCGCCGATCGCGAGGCCATACAGCCCACCCTTCAGCGAATCGCCGCGCCATACCTCGATCGAGTGGGCGATTCCGCGCTCGTACAATGTTTGGAAAACTTCGATGATCGCGTCATTGATCCAGGTGTCGCGCCGGTCGGGCCGTGATTCGGCGCAGCCATGGATCACTTCAGAAAAGGCACGGTCGGCGGTCACGGTGAAGCGATCCGACCGGACGACCCGCGCCAGCCGGCGCGGCACGTGGAATGTCTCCAGCGGGATGATTCCGCGCTCATGCGGTCGGATCCAGAGTACTTCTTGGGCCTTGCGGCTTTCGGCCATCGGGAAGATTCCGAGCCGATAGGCCAGCAGCAATTCTTCGGGGTTGATCCTGCTCACGCGGATCTCATGCGCGCGCACTGGTGTCGTGGTCTCGAAATTCGCACCGTCATCTATATAGCGCACATAGCGAATTTCGAAACCGAAACGACACCAGCAACTAAATTTGGCTAATGTCCTTTCGATTCTGAAATTCGCCTGGCGCCTATATAGAGATCAAGCGAATTTCAGAATCGGGACATTAGTGTCCATCTTCCACCGCCGGCGGCGGCCAGATAGAGGAAAACGAAGCAATAGAGCACCATCACCTCGCCGCCGTTGGCGATTGGATAAAAACTGTTCCGTACGTGCATCCACCAGTAACCAACCGCCATTTCGCCGGACAGCACAAACGCCACAATACGCGTGCGAACGCCAAAGGTGATGAGAATCGCGCCGACTGTTTCCAGCACGCCCGTGAAGATCAGAAGCGGCAATGCGAGGCGCGGCGCCGGCACGGGAAAGCCAAACAGCTTTTGCGTGCCGTGTTCGAGAAAGGTGATGCCGGCCGCAATCCGCATCAGGCTGAGCAGCTCCGGCTTCAGGCGTTGCAGAGGGTCCAGCATGTGCCTCACGAATGTCCGGATTCTGAATTTCGCGAATTTCGGAATCGGAGGGACACTAGAGCATGATCCCATCAAATGTAATCGGATCACGCGCTGGATTTGTCTGATTGTCGCGCAATTTTGGCGACCCTAGGCTTTGCGCTTGCTAAGAAAATTCTCCAGCCAGTGGATGTTGTAGGCGCCGTCCAGAATATCCGGTTGTTTGATCAGTTCCTGGAACAGGGGAATTGTCGTCTCAATTCCGCCGACGACGAGTTCGTCGAGAGCGCGGCGCAATCGCATCAGACATTCGTTGCGATTCCTGCCATGCACAATCAGCTTGCCGACCAAACTGTCATAGTAGGGCGGCATGCGGTAGCCGGAATAGGCGGCTGAATCCATCCGCACGCCAAGGCCGCCAGGCGCGTGAAACTCGGTGATCCGGCCTGGTGAGGGCAGAAAAGTGAAGGGATTTTCCGCATTGATGCGGCATTCGATGGCATGGCCGGCCACCACGACATCCTGCTGATCGAATTCGAGCTGCCCGCCATCAGCAATCCGGATTTGCTCGCGCACGATGTCCATCCCGGTGATGAGTTCGGTCACCGGATGTTCGACCTGCAGCCTTGTATTCATTTCGATGAAATAGAATTCGCCGTTCTCGTAGAGGAATTCGACGGTTCCGACACCCAGGTAACCGAGCTTCGACAGTCCGCGGGTGACTACTCCACCGATCCGTTCGCGTGCATCGGGATTGAGCGCGGGCGAGGGGGCTTCTTCCCAGATTTTCTGGTGCCGTCTTTGCAGCGAGCAGTCGCGTTCGCCGAGATGCAGCACTTTGCCGCGTGAATCGGCAATCACCTGGATTTCGATGTGGCGCGGCTTGTCGAGATATTTTTCCAGATAGACGTCGTCATTGCCGAAGGCGGCTTTGGCTTCGGCACGTGCGGTCGAATAGGCGAGCGGCAATTCAGAAGGAGACCGTGCGACTTTCATGCCGCGCCCGCCGCCACCGGCGGTCGCCTTGATCAAAACCGGATAGCCGAGTTCTTTGGCGAATGATGCGGCTTCCGATTCCGAACCCAATGCACCGTCAGATCCGGGCACGGTGGGGATACCGATCGAGGTCGCTGCCTGTTTGGCTGCGATTTTGTCGCCCATCAACTTGATATGTTCGGGCTGGGGTCCGATGAAGATCAGTTTGTGGGCAGTGACGATCTCCGCGAAATTCGCGTTCTCCGACAGAAATCCGTAACCCGGATGGACAGCATCGGCGCCGGTGATCTCGCAGGCCGAAATGATCGCGGGAATATTGAGATAGGATTGCGCGGCGGGCGGTGGACCGACGCAAACCGATTCATCGGCCAGCCGCACATGCATGGAATCGGAATCGGCAGTGGAGTGGATGGCAACTGTCGCGATGCCCATTTCCTTGCAGGCGCGATTGACCCTGAGCGCGATTTCGCCGCGGTTGGCAATCAGGACTTTTTCGATCACTGCGGCATCACTCGATGCGCATCAAGGGTTCGCCGAATTCGACCGGCTGCCCGTCATGGACGAAGATTTCGGCCACGTGTCCGGCGACAGGGGAGGGCACCGGATTCATCGTCTTCATCGCTTCGATGATGCACAGGGTGCCATCGGTGACCGCGTCTCCAACTTTGACGAAGGGTGCTGCGCCGGGTTGCGGGGCAAGATAAACCGTGCCGACCATCGGTGAGGTCACGATGGTGCCTTTCCTGACCGGTTCGGGCGAGGCAGCCGGTGGCGCTGCTGCTGCCGCCGGTGCCGTTTGAGCGGGCGCGGCGGCCGACGCCAGTGCTGTAGTCACCATGCCGCGCGCGACACGGATGCGCGCGCCGCCACTTTCGATTTCGATTTCGGAAAGATTTGTTTCGGCGAGCAGCGCGGCGAGTTCGCGAACGAGATCGGCGTCAAAACCCTGGCTGTTGTCCCCGGACAGCGCATTGGCGATGCGGTCGCGGAGCGGCTTCGATTTTTTTGTGTTCATTCGCGTGCTTTCAGCGCGGTGTTTTCAGAAGGGACGCAACCGCGTCAATGGCAAGAAGGTAGCCGGTGGCGCCCAAGCCGCAGATCACGCCGGTGGCGGCGGTGCTGACATAGGAATGATGGCGGAAGGCTTCGCGCCGGTGGGGATTGGAAAGATGCACTTCGATCACCGGGCATGTCACCATGCGTAACGCGTCATGGATGGCGACCGAGGTGTGGGAATAGCCGCCGGGGTTGAAGATGATCGCGGAAGCCTTCGTCCGTGCCTCCTGAATCCAGTCAATCAAAACGCCTTCATGATTGGACTGGCGGAAATCCACGGTAAGACCGTTGTGTGCCGCGCGGGCGCCTACCGCCTGTTCAATGTCGGAAAGTGCCTGCCGGCCATAAATCTCTGGCTCCCGGGTTCCGAGAAGATTGAGATTGGGGCCGTTAAGGACATATACCGGGAGAGACATGGATCAGATGTGAGTTGAGGGACTCGCAGCGGAAGCCGTTTTATACGGGTCGTCGCAGGACGGAAACAGCAGAGAGTGGATCAGGAATGGCATTGCGGCTGAGTGTTAACGGAGAGAGCAGGGAATTTCCCAATCCCCTGACGGTGGAACGTCTGTTGGGGCTGCTCTCGCTGGATGCCCGCAAAGTCGCGGTCGAGCGCAATCTCTCTATCGTACCGCGTTCGACATACGGCGAGGTGGATCTCCAGGACGGCGACCGGCTGGAAATCGTCCATTTTATCGGCGGCGGGAATGAGCCGAGTGTGCCTGCGACCATGGCAGAGGATCGGCCCTTCATCATCGCCGGACGGCGGTTCCGGTCGCGTCTGATCATCGGAACCGGGAAATACCGGAGCTACGCGGAAAATGCCGCGGCGTTGGAGGCCTCGGGAGCAGAGATCGTCACGGTGGCGCTCCGCCGCGTCAATGTCATGGACCCCGGCGCGCCGCGTCTGGTCGACTTCATTGACCCAAAAAAATATGTGTTTTTGCCGAACACGGCCGGTTGCTTCACCGCCGAGGAGGCGTTGCGCACCTTGCGGCTGGCCCGCGAAGCCGGCGGATGGAATTTGGTCAAGCTGGAAGTGCTCGGCGACCGCAAGACGCTCTATCCCGACATGCTGGAGACGCTCCGCGCAACTGAAGTCCTGGTGCGCGAAGGTTTTCAGGTGATGGTCTATTGCAGTGACGATCCCTTGATGGCGAAGCGTCTGGAGCAGACCGGCGCCTGCGCGATCATGCCGTTGGGCGCGCCGATCGGATCGGGCCTCGGCTTGCAGAGCGTGGTGAATATCCGCCTGATCATCGAGGAGACGAAGGTCCCCGTGATCGTGGATGCCGGTATTGGAACAGCATCGGACGCCGCGGTCGCGATGGAATTGGGCTGCGACGGTATCATCACCAACACGGCCATCGCCGAGGCCAAAAACCCGGTGATGATGGCGCAGGCGATGAGGTCTGCGGTCGAAGCGGGCAGGTTCGCCTATCTTGCCGGGCGCATGCCGAAGAAGCGCTACGCGGATCCCTCGTCGCCGCTGGCGGGGCTGATTTAGCTCGAGCGACTCCCCCCTCACCCGGCGCGCCAATGGCGCGACTACGTCGCGCGGCGCGCCGCCCTCTCCCACAAGGGGAGAGGACAATCAGCTTTTGGCGGCGGCGGCGGTCAGCTGCTGAAGTTCGGCATCCGTCAGTTCGCCGACGATGATCCTGTTGTTGATGACGAAGGTCGGCGTGCCGTCGAAATGTAGACGGTCGGCAAGACCGTTGGATTGTTTGACCGATTCCAGCACCGCGGGATCCGCCAT
Organism: uncultured Bordetella sp.; assembly: GCA_964446945.1. Lineage (GTDB taxonomy): Bacteria > Pseudomonadota > Alphaproteobacteria > Micropepsales > Micropepsaceae > CAIYRG01. The sequence continues at coordinate 41,553 of CAYUQO010000019.1, read as the reverse complement.
GTCCTTTTCCAGCCGTGCGGTATCCAAGCCGACCGACTTTGCGATATCGAGGATACGTTCCTTCGGCAATTCGCCGGTTGTCGCCATCAGGGCGAAATGGAACGGGACATATTTGTCGCCCTGCCGGCGCGCGGCGACTGCTGCCTCTGCAGCGACCAGTGAATCCGGAGTCAGGATCGGCCGCTCAACAAATGCGATCCGGACATTTTTGCTATTCTCGAGATGCTCCATTGCAGCCAGCGATGCTTTGCAATGTGGACAGCGGTAATCGAAGAACTCCGCGACTGTGACTTTGGCGTTCGCGGGCCCCGAGACATAGGCGACTTTCGGGTCGAGCAAGGCCGCAGTTCCAACCGACTTCAGCGCGCTGTTGCGCGCCTGATCGGCGGCTTGCTGCTGTTGCACTTGCAGCTTGTCGGACATATCCGCGAGAATTTCCGGATGGGCGAGCAGGTAATCGTGCACGATCTGCTCAACCCGGCCCTTCTCGGTCATCGCAGGCAGGGGAATGTTTCTGCCGGTCACAACCATCGTCACGCCGGCGCCCAGCGCAAACAGCACTGCGCCGCCCGCAGCAAGCTTCAGCGAAGAGGAAATATTCATGATCAGCGGCCTCCTTGGGCGGCTTTTTGCTGGGTCTGTGAGATTGCGACGATGTCGACGGCACGCTGCCAATCGGGCGAAGCCTGCTGCAAGCCTCGTTGCGCGCGCGTGGCGAAACCAATCGCGTCGCGGTAATCGCCGACACTGATGAAGCGTTCCGCGGTGGCGAGATCGGCTTTGCCGGGCTGGCCGTTGCGCGCATAGGCCTCTGCGAGCTTGTACCAGGCAAACGTATCATCGTAGTCCTGTTTCAAAGCCGTTTGCAGCTGCTCCAGGGCTTCGCGCGCGTTTTGCGGATTTTCAGTGTCCAGCAGTGCGGCGCCCAAAGCGACACGGATCAGCGGTGCGTCCGGCAGGATTTCGACCGCCTTGTGATAGGGCACGAGACCTTCCGCAACCTTGCCCATTTCCACTTTGATCTGCCCGTACATTTCGAGGAAATACGGATTGTCCGGCTCGTCCTTGAGCAGTCCCTCGATTTCGGCGAGCGACTTCTGCATGTCCGGAGCCTTGAAATAGGCCATCGCACGCGCATAGCGCGCCGGCTTGCTGGTGTCCGACGCCGGATATTGCCGCAACGTTACTTCCGGCGCCTGTATGTAGCCGCGCAGTTTCGCGCGCACCATGTCGAAAGCGTAAATCGTTTCCGGACTGTCTTTGACATCGCGCCAGGGAGAGGCATCGACCTGGTCTTGCAGAGCGGCGATGCGGTCGCCAGAGACGGGATGCGTTTGCGCATAGGGATCGATGTGCTGCGAGCTCAGGATTTCCTGATCCTGGAATTTCTTGAACACCTGCAGCATGCCTTCGCCGGATTGATGCGTGGCGGTCAGGAATCGGATACCTGCCTGATCCGCGTTCGCTTCCACGGTGCGCGAATAGGCCAGGAAAGTGCGTTCGGCGATCTGCTGGCCGGCCATCATGATCGCGGTGCCGGCCTGACCGGCGCCGGCGATGATCGCGGCGATCCCGGCCGCCATGGACAACAGCAGGGGAATTGTTGCCGCCTTCATTCCCGCGGCAGCCCGCACCAGGTCCCCGTGCGCCATGTGGCCGGTCTCATGGGCCATGACACCGGTGATCTGGTTGGGCGTGTCGAGCGCCATCAACAACCCGGTGTTCAGGAACATGTTCTGGCCCTCGGCGACGAAGGCGTTAATCGAAGAATCCTGAATGATGTAAAGGTGCACGTCCTTGGGAACGAGCCCGGCGGCGAGCAATAGCGGATCGAGTTTGGAGCGCAGCACGCGCTCGGCTTCGGTGTCGCTGATAAGGCCAGGGCCGTCGGACTGCGCATGCGCCTGCATCGCCGGGTAGAAGGCGAAAAACCCGATCAGCAGGGCTGCGACGGCGAGGCCGAATACCGGGCGCAGGGCAGCCAGCCGAAATCTCAAGGCACGCTCCTCCAGATCACAGGGGCCCTCCGACCAGTGTGGCACCGCCGCACTGGCGCGGAATTAAAAAATGCTGCGCGCACCGCGCGCAAGCGGGGACCCTAGGAGTCCCACGCCACCGCGTCAATTATACGAGCCAGAGCTTACAAAAACATCACGCTTTGAAGCGGCGTTGCCACCATCCGCGGCGGGCTTCGCGCGGTGTGCTTTCGCCGGCAGCGGCTTCCTCCGTCACGGCTTCCGCCGATTCGTCAGCCGGTTGGGGCGCCACATCCTGGACTACAGGCTCGGTTTCCGCCGCGGCAAGTGGTGTGGCGGGTTCGGGCACAACAACCGGCGGCGGAGCCGGGAATCTGGTCTTTTCACTATGATCCACCAGGGACCAAACCGGCGAGGATGGCGTATTTGGCGCGATTACCAGATCCGGTTCAGGCCGTGATCTTTCATCCCTGGAACGGTGGGACTCAGCTGATTCGGTTGGCGCTTCTGATGGAGTTCCATCGCCAGTTTCCAGCTGTGCTGCATCTGCTGGAGTTTGCGCGTCGGCGACGGGTTGCTGCGATTCGAACCGGCGGCCGCGGCGGCCGCGGCGGCGCCGGCGGCGCTTGCGTTCCCAAGTCTCGCCGGTTCCTTGTGGCGCGGTTTCGGCTGGTGCTTCGGCTTCATGTTCGGTGTCTGCACCGTCAAATTCATCGGCGGATTCGCTGCCGCCGATTTCACCCGCTTCTTCCGGCACCGACTCCGCGGCCTGGACAGAGTGGTCTTGCGGCGCCGATTCCTGCTCGGACCCATTCTGCCCAAAGCGCTGGTTCCGCCCGCGTCCGCCGCGCCGGCGGCGGCGGCGTCTGCGGCCGCGTTCGCCTTCGGCTGATTCGGCCTGTGCAGCGGGTTCTTCGACTGCAGGTTCCGGCGGTTCGGCAATTGTCACATCCGCTTCGACTTCGGCGGGCTCCACGTCCTGGAATCCGCCTTCGACCGACACGGCCGCCAGTTTTGGGCGTACTGTCGGGATTCGTACTCCGGTGCGCTGAAGATCGAAGCTGCCGCTGACCATGTTCGCTTGTGGTTCGAACAGGATCGACACGTCATATGCCTCTTCGATCCGGGCAAGTTCGCGCCGCTTTTGATTGAGCGTGTAAATCGCCACTTCGAGTGGCGTTTTGACCGACAAATTGACCGACGGCTGGCGCTGACCCTCTTCGTCGAGGGCGCGCAGCAGGCGCAGCGCGGCGGATTCCGTCGAACGGATGATTCCCTGGCCGTTGCAATGGGGGCAGGTGATGGTCGAACCGGCGACGACCCCGGCGCGCAGTCTCTGTCGCGACAGCTCCAACAATCCAAACTGGCTGATCCGGCCGATCTGAATGCGTGCACGATCGTTGCGCACCGCATTGTGGAGACGCTTCTCGACATTGCGGTCGTTCTTGCTGTCCTCCATGTCGATAAAGTCGATGACGATCAGCCCGGCGAGATCGCGCAATCTGAGCTGACGCGCGATTTCATCCGCCGCCTCAAGATTGGTCTTGTAGGCCGTGTCCTCGATCGAATGTTCGCGTGTCGCGCGGCCCGAGTTCACGTCGATCGAAACCAGCGCTTCGGTTTGATTGATTACGATGTAGCCGCCGGATCTGAGGGTCACGATCGGGCTGAACATCGCATCGAGCTGTGACTCGACCTGGAGCTTCTGGAAGAGCGGCAGCGGCTCCTTGTAAGGCTTCACATTCTTCGCATGGCTCGGCATGAGCATGCGCATGAACTCTTTGGCGTCGCGGTAGCCGTTTTCGCCGTCGACAAGGACTTCGGTGATGTCCTTGCCGTAAAGGTCGCGAATGGCCCGTTTGATCAGGCTGCCTTCTTCGTAAACCAGTGACGGCGCATTGGACTTCAGCGTCAGTTCACGGACGGTATCCCACAGCCGCAGCAGGTATTCGTAATCGCGCCGGATTTCGACTTTGGTGCGATTGGCGCCGGCGGTGCGAATGATCAGGCCCATGCCTTCCGGCAATTCGAGCGATTGCGCCGCCGATTTCAGGCGCTTGCGGTCGGCCGCGTTGGTGATTTTGCGCGATATGCCGCCGCCGCGCGGCGTGTTCGGCATCAGCACGCAATAGCGGCCTGCGAGCGACAGGAAGGTAGTGAGCGAAGCGCCTTTGTTGCCGCGTTCTTCTTTCACCACCTGGACCAGCATCACCTGGCGGCGTTTGATGACTTCCTGAATCTTGTATTGACGCCGGCGCGGCCGCGGCCGGTCAAATTGCCGGCCCTCGCGGCGCTGGTAAGCCACCGGTGCGCCGGTTGCTTCAGCCTGTACCTGAACTGGCGCGGGTATCTCCGCGTCATGTGCCTCCGGTTGCGGCATTTCCGCATCGTGAGAGTCTTCCGTTGCGCCAGGATGTTCGAATATCTCCGCACTCTCCGGCCCTGTTTCTTCCGCCGCCACAGGCTCGCCGGGGGGTTCGACTTCCGCGCCATGAAGCTCGACAACCACTTCGGCTGCGGGCTCATCGGGAACCGGTGCCGATTCAGTGGCCGCGGCCATATCGGATTCATTTGCATCTGGCGGTGTTTCGGCCGATTCCGAAGCCGTCACATCCTCGGCCACATGTGTTTCCGGTTCGGCTGCCGGGCTTTCACTGTCTTCGTGGTGATCGCCGGCAGCCGCATCGTGGTCGCCGTTGTGGGTGTCGATCGATTCGAAATCATCTTCGGCCATCATGCGCTCGGTCTGCGCCTGCAGAATGGCCAGCCGGTCGGCGACCGGGATTTGGTAATAGTCCGGATGGATTTCCGAGAAGGCGAGAAAGCCCTGGCGGTTTCCGCCATATTCGACGAACGCCGCCTGCAGCGACGGTTCTACGCGCGTGACTTTGGCGAGGTAGATATTGCCTTTGAGCGGGCGTTTTGACGCCGATTCAAAATCGAATTCTTCGACCCGATTACCGTCGATAACAACGACCCGGGTTTCCTCCGGGTGGCTCGCGTCGATGAGCATACGTTTGGACATAGCAAACTCCGTGGGCGCGGAGCTGCCTCGATACACGCGTGTGGGTCCCTCGGACGCGCACGGGATCGGCCGGCAGACGGCGCCAATTCATGATGGAAATTTCAGGGGTGGGCAGACTATGGGCCCGTTGCGCGAAGCAGCTCCCAATCGCGGGAGAAATCGGCGCTTGCGGGAAATCCATGAAACTTGTCGTCCCCGTTGAGGCCGGCTCCGAATCGAATTCGTCGCCGGCGATATTCTGGAGCCGCGGGTGCGTCACCGCAATCGCGGGGCGGCTTCCGAAACAGTTTTTCCAATGCTCAACCGGAAGCTGCAAAATCGTTCACGTCTGATGGCCCGAAAGCCGCGAGCAGCGAACGCAAACCTGTTGTATTAACGAGGCTGGCTCACCGCAAGGGGAAAAGACCGGGCGTCAAGCGCAGCCTGAGCCTCACTTTTCGGTGACTCTCGGCAATTTTCGAAAAAAGCAAGGAATTGTAAATTGTTGGGCGTCAGGGTAGGCGAATCATTGTCGCTGATTCGCGGGTGGGGGAGGAATGATCCGGCCCAGCCGAGCTTTTGCCTGCATGCTGGTCTTCGTGGCCGGCCCGGCTTTGTGCGCCGCGGCCGCTGCTCCGAAGAAGCCGGCCATGTCAGCCGCATCAAACGTGGCCGAAGAAGCCGCGCCGGCCCCGGTCGTGATGGGGATCGAACTCACCGACACTGCCGCGCAGTCGCGTCTCGTTCTGGAATTGAGCGACCCGGTCGATTTCCGCAGCTTCCTTTTGACCAACCCCAATCGTGTCGTCGTGGACATGCCGGAGGTACTGTGGCGCCCGGGCGCCGCACCGGCGCCATCCGGCCGTGGTATCGTCAAGAACTACCGCTTCGGCCAGTTTCGTGAAAACGATTCCCGCCTGGTTCTGGACCTAAACCGACCGGCGAAGATTGGCTCGGCAGAGATGCTGGCGCCGAAGGGCGGGGCGGGATTCCGCCTCGTGATCAATTTGACGCCGGCGACGGCATCGGATTTTGCCGCCAGCGCCGGATGGCCCAAGCAGTCAGAATTTGCGCCGGGCAAGAGCACTTTGGCCGCGGAACACGCGCGGAAGGATATGCGCCCGGTGATCGTCATCGACGCTGGCCATGGCGGCATGGACCCGGGGACGCATGGCGAGAGCGGACTTTTGGAGAAGAATATTGCCCTCTCAGTGGCGCGGCAGCTTAAGGAAAGGCTGGAGCAATCCGGCCATTACCGGGTGAAACTGACGCGCGATGCCGACGTTTTCATACCGCTGCGCGATCGTGTCGAAATTGCCCGTGCGGCTCATGGCGATCTCTTCGTTTCGCTGCACGCCGATTCGAACGAGCATCGGGAAATTCGGGGTGCATCGGTGTACACGCTGTCGCGCGGCGCATCGGACCGTGAAACTGCCAATCTGGCCGACAAGGAAAATCTTTCCGGTGTTGCGCTCGGCCTCGAGCCCGCCGCTACGACTGCCGTCGCCGACTCCATTCTGTCGGATCTGGGCCAGCGCGAGATCATGAACCTGTCGGCGCGGTTTGCCGAAACCATCATCGGTGCGCTCCCCGCAGCGACCGATGTGCACAAGCCCCTGCCGCACCGTTCGGCCAATTTCGCCGTCCTCAAGGCGCCGGATATTCCTTCGGTGCTGGTTGAGCTTGGCTATCTCACCAACAGTGACGATGAAAGCGAGATGGCCACGCAATCGTGGAAGATGCATGTAGCCGCTGCGATCGCGACTGCAATCGACCGGCATTTTGCCCAGGCGCAGGTCATTCAGCCGCCCATGGCCGAGGCCAAGGCCGCGCCTTTGTCTGGACACATTCGGGGTGTTAGGACTCTGACAGACCAACCGGCCCAAGAACTTACACAATGAAAACAGTCAGGAAAGTCGTCCTTTCCACTCTCGCCGGTACCATCCTTATCGCGCTCTTGCTGACCGCCACCTATGTCTATTGGGTCACGCGCGATTTGCCGAGTTATGACGCGCTGGCGCATTACGAACCGCCTCTGACCACGCGGGTATATGCCGGCGACGGTTTGCTGATCGGCGAATATGCGCGCGAGCGCCGGCTCTATGTGCCGATCAATGAGATTCCGGCTCGTGTGAAGCAGGCGTTTCTTTCCGCCGAAGACAAGAATTTCTACAGCCATCCGGGCGTGGACATATATGGGATCATCCGTGCCGCGGTGAACGACGTTCGTAATGTCGATCGCCGGCCGCAGGGTGCCTCGACCATCACTCAGCAGGTGGCGCGCAATTTCCTGCTGTCGAGTGAAGTGAAGTTTTCGCGCAAGATCCGCGAAATGGTCCTCGCGATGCGCATCGACAACGCATTTTCGAAAGACCACATCCTCGAACTCTATCTGAATGAAATTTTCCTCGGCGAGAATTCCTATGGCGTGGCGGCCGCCGCGACGAATTATTTCGGCAAACCGCTCGATGAGTTGTCGCTGTCGCAGATTGCGTTCCTCGCCGGTCTGCCGAAGGCGCCCGGATATTACAGTCCGACCCGCCACAAGGACGCGGCGATCGGGCGGCGCAATTACGTGCTCGATCAGATGTGGGAGAACGGTTACATCACGCGCCAGCAGCGCGACGATGCCGAGGCCGAAGATCTCGTCACCTATAATCGTCCGTTTGGCGCGATCGTCGCCGATGTCGATTACTTCGTCGAAGAAGTCCGCCGGTCACTGCAGCAGAAATATGGCGACGAGATGCTGTATGACGGCGGGCTACAGGTGCGCTCGACGCTTGACCCGAAGCTGCAGGACATCGCGGTGCGGTCGTTGCGGGCGGGCCTTGTCGCCTATGACCGGCGCCACGGCTGGCGCGCGCCGATTTCGCATGTCGAACTGAATCAGGACTGGCAAACCGCACTCCAGCGCACCCCGAACCGCTCGGGCGTTCCGACGTGGAAGGTCGCACTGGTCCGGAGCATGGGTCAGGATGCGAAGATCGTGCTGCAGGACGGCACAGCGGGCCAGATTCCGGCGAGCGAACTTCCCTGGGCGCATCAGCGGCTGAAAGCCGGCGATATCATTTATGTCGAACCCATGGGCGAGGCGGGCAAGCCCGCCGACTATTGGCTGCGCGAGGTGCCGGTCGCCAATGGCGCGATTGTGGCGATGGACCCGTTCACCGGTCATGTGCGCGCGCTCTCCGGCGGCTTCTCCTATGGCTCGTCGCAATTCGATCGCGCGATGCAGGCGGAACGTCAGCCGGGATCGACCTTCAAGCCCTTCGTTTACGCCACGGCGTTGGACCAGGGCTATACGCCCGCCACCAAGGTTCTGGATGCGCCGTTTTCCGCCTATCAGGGTCCGGGGCTGCCACTGTGGACACCGGAAAACTACGAGGCCGGCGATTATCTTGGCCCCACCACATTGCGGCGCGGGTTGGAGCAATCGCGCAACCTGATGACGGCACGGCTCGCGAGCACCATCGGCATGCAGCCGATTGCCACCACCGTCGAACGCATGGGTGTTTACGACAAGCTGCCGCTCTATCTCGCGAATTCGCTGGGCGCGCAGGTCACGACGCTGCTGCGGCTAACCACCGGCTATTCCGAATTCGTCAACGGCGGCCGCAAGCTCAATGCGACATTGATCGACCGGGTCCAGGACCGCTACGGCAAGACGGTTTACCGCTTTGACAATCGTCCGTGTGCCGATTGTAACCAGCCGGACTGGCACGGGCAGGAAGAACCGCTGCTTCCGGAGAACCAGAAGCAGGTGCTTGATCCGCGTACGGCCTATCAGATTGTGTCCATGCTGGAAGGCGTCATTCAGCGCGGCACCGGGCAGGCGATCAAGGTGCTGAACCGGCCGCTGGCGGGCAAGACCGGCACATCCAGCGATTTCCGCGACGCATGGTTTATCGGATTTTCACCCGATCTCACGGTTGGGGTTTTCGTCGGCAAGGACAATTTCCAGACGCTCGGCACCGGCGAGCAGGGCGCGCTGGCAGCCGCGCCGATCTTCCGCGATTTCATGAAGGAAGCACTGGCCGACAAACCGCCCACGCCATTCCGCGTACCACAGGGTATCGTCGAAGTGCCGATCAACCCGATTACGGGCCTCGCAGTTGCCGATGGCACGCCGGGTGCGATTCTGGAGGCGTTCAAGGCCGGCACAGAGCCGGGCGCCGGCTACGCGGTTTCGGATATCAATGATGTTCCCGGTCAGGCGCCGGCTGGAACCGCCGCGGCTGCCGCCGCTACGGTGGATGAGACGGCCCAACCTGCTGCGACGACACCTGCTGCTGCGGCACCCAATACGCCGCCGCGCCCGACCAATACCATCGGTACCGGTACGGGCGGGTTGTATTAGCTCCTACGCAAATTTCACCTTCCCCCACGCTTCGCGCCTATGCGCTCGCGGGGGGAGAGAAGCGGCGATTGCAATCGGTCAGCCCGGACGGCTCAGGATCGCGCGACCGAAGAACACTGCCGCGGCGAAGCCCGCGAGAGAGCTGTGAACCCAAGCTGGCGAAATGAGTGGACGCAGCCAGAGAGACGATGTCATGGCGGCGCATACCGCCACCATTGCAATCCACTCAGTTCGTGACACGGGACGCATTAGCTACGGGGCCTCATGAATGAGGTTACGCGACACTCACCCCTCACCAGCCGCGCCCGCACTTGCTTTAGCAAGTGCGGGCGCGGCGTACTAACCCACAAGGGGAGAGGAAAGGATTATCGCAGCGTGATCTTTTGGACCCGGAGGTTTCCGATCTCGCCGACATAGAGCTGATTGGGAGTCCGGCAGTCGATTGCGTTCACGGTGCCGAATTCGCCAAGCTGTTTTCCGGCATGTCCGAATTTGCCCATGATCCTGCCGTCGAGAGTCATTCGATAAATCTCGCCGGCTGTATCGATGTTGTTGGGCGGATTCGAATCCGAGACATAGAGCATGGGATTGGTGCCCGTTGTCAGGCATATCGCCTGCGGATTTCCAAGATTGTCATATTCGGTCTTGAAGGTGCCGTTGTTGTCGAACACCTGGATGCGGTGATTGCCGCCATCGGCCGCGTAGACATTTCCCTGCGCGTCGATGGCGATGCTGCGGACATTCGCGAACTGTCCCGGCGCCGTGCCCTTCTGGCCCCAGGATTTGATGAATTTGCCGTCCTTGTCGAATTTTGCGATGCGGGCATTGCCGAGCCCATCGGCGACGAAGATGTTGCCAGCGCTGTCCCACGCAACATCGGTCGGACGGTCGAACACATCCTGGGGACGTCCTGATCCCGGAGGATTGCCTTCGCCATTGTCCGGGCGTGAGGGAATGTTGATCGACTCGGGTTTGCGGCCGAGCAGCAACAGCACGTTGCGTCCGGTCGGGTCGAACTCGATCACCATGCCCGACATCTGATCGACGACCCAGATATTGTTCTCCGGATCGATGCGGACCCGTTCCGCAAACATGAAGCCGTACGAGTCTTTGCCGATTTCGCCGACATAGCGGCCATTGCGGTCAAAACGGAACAGGCGCGATCCGCCATGCGCAAATGCGCGCGAGCCGCCCAGCGAAACTGTCGGTTGGCCGGTGCGCGTATAGACGAAGATATCGCCCTGCGCATTGGTGGCGACACCGCCGACCTCGCCGAGATAGATATCATCCGGCATGGTCAGGGGATTGGGTGTCGACGCATACTGAATATCGGGCGCGGCGTTTTGCGCGACCGCCGGAAAACCGGCGAGCGCCGCAGTCGAGATCAGTGCAGCCAGAAGTCTTTTCATGGTCAATACTCCTGTCTGCCGTTACTGCGCGCTCGCGGCCTTCGCCGTCTGCGGCTGCAGCGTCCATCTCTGGACACGCCAGGATTCGATTTCGCCGACAATGATCGAGTTCGGATTGCGGCAATCCATCATGTGGACCACCTGAACTCCGGGTGGGCGCTTTCCGGGGCGGCCGAATCTGCCAATGATCGTGCCGTCGAGCTCCATTTTGTAAATTTCGCCTGTGATGTCCCATGACCCGGGCGGATTGCCATTGGGATTGGAATTCGATGCGAACAGATACTGGTGCGGTCCCTCCGAGATGCAGTCGGTCCAGCCCACGCCGACATTGCCGTAGATCGCCTTCGGCTTCAGGTTGTTATCGAGCACCTGGTACCGGCCGTTGGAGCGATCGGCGACATAGACATCGCCGGCTCGGCTCACCTGCAGCGCATGCGGCAGGTTGAATTCGCCTGGGCCGTTGCCCGGTTTTTCACTTCCCGCCTGCGCGAGGAAATGGCCGTTTTTGTCGTATTTGACGACTCGGTTATTGCAGTAGCCGTCGGAGATGAAGATATCGCCCTGCTGATCCCAACCCACATCGGTCGGACGGCAGAAGATGTATTTCTGCGCCGGCGGGTTCGGGCCGGTGCGCGTCGCGACAGCGCCGGCAACTGCGGGCGGACGGCGGCCCAGCACCATCATCACGCGGCCTTCCGGATTGAATTCGGTCACCATGTTGGCGCCTTCATCGACCGTCCAGATATTGTCCTGCGGATCGACGCGCACGGAGTGGGCGAACAGGAAGCCGTAATAGCCCTTGCCGATTTCGCGGACGAAATTGCCGTTCTGGTCGAATTCCCACAGCCGCGTATTGGCGCTGCGCATATAGACGAAGATGTGGCCTTTGGAATTGGTGGCGACTGCAACCGATTCGCCGAGATATTCGCCCGGCGGGGGCTTCAGGAAATTCCCCGATGACGTGAAGGGAATCTGCGGCACATTTGTCGCTGTTGCCTGTTTCTGTGCGTAGGCTGCTCCGCCGGCCGCCATGACCAAAGCCAGAGCGCAAACGGTAGTGAGATGCCGCTTCATCAGACCCTCCCGAGGACGGCGGCCATTTGGCGGATTGCCCGGCCCGCTCGAACCTACGACTGAGCCTATACCATTCGCCGGATTGCTTCAATTTCAGGGCAAAGAAGTGGGCGGCGATTTAGAAGGAACAAATATCTCACGCGGAGCCGCGGAGAACGCGGAGGTGTGCCCGGTGTGCGATGGCGAATCGGCTCTCATACAAAGCGCGTCACAAAGTGCCTCAGTGATCTCCGCGCCCTGACCAGTGCGCCGCCCGACCGAGTGCGGCAGGGCCGCACTCGGCGCGGAATCAAAAAAAGCGTGCAAAGCGCGCCCCGACCGAGTGCGGCAGGGCCGCACTCGGCGCGGAATCAAAAAAAGCGTGCAAA
>CAYUQO010000019.1:13951-29265 GCA_964446945.1 uncultured Bordetella sp. | reverse complement strand
GCGCGCCCCGACCGAGTGCGGCAGGGCCGCACTCGGCGCGGAATCAAAAAAAGGGCGTGCAAAGCGCGCCGGGGCCGCGCTGGCGGAATCAAAAAGTCTCGTGCGCAAAGCGCGCGGAGGGCGTGAGATTTTGAATGTCAGGGCACGTCGTGAATTAGCGTCAGTTCAGGATGGATTTGGCGCGGGCGATGACGTCTTTCGGCGTGGCGTAAAGCGAGGCGATCACCGCATCGATCTCATCGCCGCTGACCGGCGCGATGTCCAATTGCAGCTTGCGCGCGTCGGCGCGAAGCGACCGGATCAGAACTCCGGCCGCCACCGGACCGCGTCTTCGACATTCAGCAGAACCCGGCGGCCCAGCGGGATGCGCGACCGTGGACGGTCCTGAAACAGCAGACGCCAGCCGAGCAGCAAAATGCCGCCGCAAACCAGCGTCACCACCACCCGCACCAGGATGGTGGCCATGTCGTAATCGTCGGCCTCTTCAGGGCCGGACTGGAAAAAATTTCTCATCGAGGTGGTCGGCAATGCAGCCTTCTTTCGCTACGCAATCTTAACGCAAGACCGGCGTGCATTCCACTCTGAACCGGCTGTGACAAATGGCATTTTCATTGCGGCGCCATCATGGCGACCCTATATGTCCCCAATCAAAAGGCGGGTTTTATGCGCGCGGAAATCGAACGGACGGCAGAAGAAATCAAGCAGGCGCTGGCCCTGCTGAGGAGGCATCTTTGACTGGGACCGATCGGTGCGCCGTCTGGATGAATTAAACGCAAAAGCTGAATCGCCGGACTTCTGGGCCGACGCCCAGAAGGCGCAGGACCTCATGCGCGAGCGCAACCGGCTGGATCGTTCAATCTCGGCCTATCGCAGCCTCGAAAACCAGTTTAACGATTCGGTTGGCCTGATCGAGCTGGCAGAGGCCGAGGGCGACAAAGCCATGATCGCCGACGCGGAAACGTCGCTGCTGGCGTTGAAGCCGACCGCCGAGGCCATGAAGCTGGAATCCATGCTTTCGGGCGAGGCCGACGGCAATGATGCCTATCTCGAAGTTCATGCCGGTGCGGGCGGCACTGAATCGCAGGACTGGGCGCAGATGCTGCTGCGCATGTACACGCGTTGGGCCGAGCGTCATGGCTATAAGGTCGAATATCTCGAAGAGAGTGAAGGCGAAGAGGCGGGCATCAAGTCGGCCACCGTCCAGATCAAGGGCGAAAATGCCTATGGCTGGCTGAAGACCGAAACCGGCGTGCACCGGTTGGTGCGGATCTCGCCATTCGATTCCAATGCCCGCCGGCATACGAGCTTCGCCTCCGTCGGCGCGTTCCCGGTGATCGACGACCGGATCGAAATCGACATTCCCGAAAAGGACGTGCGGATCGATGTCTATCGCGCCAGCGGCGCAGGCGGTCAGCACGTCAACAAGACGGAGTCCGCGGTGCGTATTACGCATCTGCCGTCCGGCATTGTCGTGCAATGTCAGAACGACAGATCCCAGCACAAGAATCGCTCCCAGGCCTGGGCCATGCTGCGCGCGCGGCTCTATGAAGCCGAAATGCGCCGCCGCGAAGAGCAGGCCGCCGCCGCGAACGCGGCAAAATCAGACATCGGCTGGGGCCACCAGATACGCTCTTACGTGTTGCAGCCCTACCAGCTGGTCAAGGATTTGCGCACGGGCGTGGAATCCCATTCACCGCAGGATGTGCTGGATGGGGAGCTCGATCCGTTTATGGCCGCGTCTTTGGCGCAGCGTGTCGGCGAAGGAAATCCGGCCGGGAATGTGACGGATTTGGAGTAAAGATTCCCGTGGAATTCTCCTTCCCCCCTTGTGGGGGAAGGTGCCCGCAGCCCTGCGTAGCGCGACGCGCGAAGCAGGGCGAGTGGCGGGCGGAAGGGGGTGCTCGGCGCGGCACGGTCCCCCCCTTTCGGGCGCCATTCGCTGCAGCTATCGCTGCAGCTGCGCCCACTTTCCCCCACGCTTCGCGCTGATGCGCTCGCGAGGGGAAAGAGAGGCTCGCCTGCTGAATCGAAGGTGCTTTATGTTCGGACGGAGAGCTCGACACCGTCGCCGATCGCGAGTTCGACCGAACGGTAACGGTGCTGCGGGTTGCGGACATATTCAAGATAGGAAGCCAGCCGTTCCGGAAACAGCTTGATGTCATCGCCGACGACGAGCGCGCCGGGTTGAAGTGAGGGCTCAAGCAGTTTGAGCAACGGCAGGTAGCCGTCTTTCCAGCCATCCAGAAACAGCAGGTCAATCGGGTGTTCCAGCCGCTCAAGCATTTCGAAAGCATCACCACAACGAATTTCGACCAGACCTTCGAGTCCAAGTGAGGCGAGATTCTCGCTCGCCGCTTTGGCTTTGGCGCGCGACAATTCGGACGAGATCAGCCGTCCCTCGCCATTGTCCTTCAGGGCGCAGGCAAAATGGATCGCCGAAACACCGAAAGACGTTCCGACTTCAACGATGTGCTTCGGGCGGCTGGCGCGTGTCAGGACATAGAGAAAGCGGCCGACTTCGGGCGGAACCGGCAAATAGGCCTGATCGAACAGGGGTGCGAGCTCGGGCGCATAGCGTTGGCCGCCAAAGCGTTCGTCGGCTTCCTTCTGGATGCGCGCAAGAAGCTCGGGATCACCCTTGTCGGACGCGCTGAATAGGCGGTCAAGCAGGGCCGCGACTTTGGGCGACGAAAGCGAGTCGGTCATTGCCGGTCAGGTGAGGCAAACAGCTCTGTCGTGAAGCGAATTGTCACGACAGAGCTGATGCATCAGTCAGGAATCAGGGAGTGATGGGTTTGGCGGCAACCGGTCCCGGTCCCGGCATCGGTCCAGTGGTGGTTGGTCCATGAGACGAACGCGACGGGGGAGTTGGCCCGCCCGGACGGGTGGTCTTCGGCATCGGAGGAGTCGCTTCCGGAGCGTCAGCCAGGGGATTGTCGGTGTGCCGGCAATTGCCCTCGAAAAATGCACCGTTTTCGACCGCAAGCGATTCGTGCAGCACATTGCCTTCGACGTGGCAGGTGGCGCAAAGCTGGACCCTGCGGGCACGGATGCTGCCCTCGACCCGGCCGCGGACCACCGCTTCCTCCGCATAGATGTCGCCCACGATGATTGCTTTTTCGCCGATCACCAGTCCGGCGGCGCGGATGTCGCCATCGATCTTGCCTTCGACCTGAACGTCACCGGCCGAGATGAGAGTGCCTTTGACGATCAGTTCTGCGCTGATGACGGATGGCGTTTCGCTGGCCTTGGCGCGCTTCGGAGCGGATGGCGGCGGCGGCGGCGGGGTGGTGACGGTTTCCGGTTCCTTGGTTTTAGAAAACATACGATTTGCCCTTATCTCGCTGCTTCAATCATGGACGACGGTGGCTTTTACCACATATTGGTTGGCGATTCTGCCTTCGCTGGCGCGTCGCGCGGCATTTTTCGCCGCTGCGTGTCAGCTACGAGAAATAGCTTCCCAATGCGTTAAAGCGCGTGTTGTCCGTGGGCCCGGCCCATCCGGGTCGCGGACAAAGTACGTTCAATACCCTAGGGGGTTCCGGCTTTGAGCGCTTTCACCGCTCCCAAAACCTCCGCGGAATGGCCCGGAACTTTCACCTTGCGCCAGACCTGACGGATTTTGCCTTTTTCGTCGATGAGAAAGGTGGCCCGTTCCATGCCCATGTAACGGCGGCCGTACATGCTTTTTTCGACCCACACCCCGTAGGCTTCCGCGGTTTTGGTGTCTTCGTCGGCGGCGAGGTCCAGCCCCAGATCATATTTCGCCTTGAACCTGTCGTGCGAAGCTGCGCTGTCCTTCGACACACCGACGACGACCGCTCCGGCCCGGGCAAAGGCTTCGGCATCCTTGCTGAAGGCGAGAGCTTCAGCCGTGCAGCCGGACGTGTTGTCCTTCGGGTAGAAGTACAGCACCACCGGTTTGCCCTTGAGTCGGGAAAGCGCAATCCGCCGCCCGCCATCCGCCGGCAGATCGAAGTCCGGTGCGCGGTCACCCGGTTTGAGTTCTTTGCTGGCCATGAAATTACGCTCGCATTTGTCAAGTTGGACCCATTAGGCGATCCGGCCCGGACGCGCTAAGACTAACTGTTGCGTTCGGGTGAATCGGACCGCGTGCGTGGTTCGTGCATGGGAGTAGGCATAGCATGCTGCTTAGGCATGTCCAGCGCGCGACTCTGATCGTGACGGCGATCATTGCGGCGGCGCTGTTCTTTGCCGCCGGCGCTGCATTGCGACTGACCATGGGCCCGATCTCGCTCGGTGCGTTTTCGCAACCGATCGCGGACGCGCTGAATCGTTCGGTGAGCGGCGCCGTCATTCGCTTCGATGAAGCGGTGCTGGAATGGTCGCGCGCCGACAGCCGGATCAATCTGATCGTACTCGGCACGAAGATTTTCGACCGTAACGGCCACATCATTGCGCAAGCACCCAAGGCCGATCTCAATCTTGATGCGCTCGCTCTGCTCTCCGGCCATTTGCGGCTGAAAAGCTTTGGCCTGGTGGGCCTGCAGCTGACCGGGGTTCGCACTGCGGATGGTGCAATCCGGCTTGGCTTCGGACGCAACCAGAGTGAAGCGAATTTTCTCGACACTTTACGCGAATTGCTCAAATCGAGCGCGGGCAGTCGCGCCGGAATTGATTCATTGTCGTTGCAGCACGCGCGTGTGGCGTTCCTCGATCAGCCGACAGGGTTGTTCATTGTTCTGCCTGATGCGAGTTTTTCCCTCACCGCGTTGAAAACCGGTTTTGACGCGTCGCTGCTCGCGGCGGCGGAAATCAGCGGCTCGCCGTTTCGCATCGATGCGCATGCCAGCTTGCGCGACGACGGCATGCCGGTCGGCGCCAATTTGAAGCTCGCGGGTTTTGCATTGCGTTCGCTGAGCGAAAGCAATTCCCGTTTCGCGGCTCTCAAATCTTACGATCTCACGACGGATCTTGCGGCGAACATTAGTTTCGGCGGTGATGGTATGCCGTCGGCAGCGGGTTTCCGCGCAGCCGGCAATGGCAGCGTGAATGTGCCCGCGATGGGCGGCGATTTGCACCTGTCGCGATTTACTGTCGTGGGGCGTGTCGATCCGCAAAGCCATCACGCCGAGGCGGAAAACATCACTCTGCAAGGCGCGGGTTCGTTGCACGGGCAGGGCGCCGTCAGCCTCGATTGGGACGATGCGGGAATTTCCCAATTGACCGGCGATGTGGATGGCGGCGGAATCCAGCTCAACCTGCCAAAGATCTACTCGCACCCGGTGGCGTTCTCGCATCTGGCGTTCCACGCCAGTTACAATCGCGACGACCACTCGCTGAGTTGGCAGAACGGCGCTTTCGAGTCTGGTCCGATCTTGGGGAATTTGCGCGGTTCGGCGGCAGTCAACGCGTCGGGCATCCAGGATGTGCAGCTGTCGGGCAACGTTGCGCCAGTGATGCTGGCCGATCTGCTGACTTTCTGGCCCAATGGAATTGCCGACGGCGCGCGCGACTGGATCGTCACGAATGTTCCGCAAGGGCGGGTTGGGCCGTTGCAGATCAATGCGGCGCTGCCGGCGGGCGTGTTGGATTTGCCCGAGCTTCCGGACTCCGCGCTGACGGTGACGTTTCCGTTCCAGGGACTGACCGCGGAATATGTCGACGGCATGACGCCGATCACGCGCGCGGAGGGCGAAGCCACTCTCAGAGGCGACAGCTTCCAGGCCGTGGTAAATCGCGGCGTCATCGGAACGCTGTCGCTGTCGCGTGGCGAAATCACCATTCCCAACCTGCATCTGTCAGGGACCACCGCCCACATCACTGCACATGCCGACGGCGCGACCTCCGATGTGTTGCGGCTGATCGACGAGAAGCCGTTGGAGTATCCGAAAAAGTTCGGAATCAATCCGGGATTGGTGGACGGGAAGTCGGCGGTCGATCTCGATTTCCAGCTGCCGCTGTTGAAGGATCTGTCGTGGGACCAGGTGCAGTTTCAGGTCAAAGCCAATTCGACGCAGCTTGGACTGCCGATTGCAGAACGCAGGCTCGAAGGCGCCAACGTCGAATTTGCCGTCGATCCGTCATCGCTGAAGGCGACGGGACAGGGAAGCTATGCTGCAGTGCCGGTGAACTTCACCTGGAATGAGGATTTCGCAGCCACCGCTAAATCGACACGGCTGGACGTCACCGGAACTGCCGATGATGCCGCACGGTCCCGGCTTGGCATCTCCACGCCGGCCTGGATCACCGGGCCGATGCCGTTTTCGCTTACAATGAGCGGTCAGCATTTCCGCTTTACCGACGGCATCGTGAAAGCGGATTTGACCAAAGTGGCAGCGGATTTTCCCGGTCTTGCCGTCGGCAAGCCGGCGGGCGTTGCGGCAAGCGGAACGGCACAGCTGAGTTTTGACGACGGCGTGGTGTCGATGCCGGACTTTGCCGCCGCCAGCAATGACGTCCATGTCCATGGTTCACTGATGATGGCGGACGGCGGAAAGATGCGCAGTCTTGCGCTGTCGGACTTCCACGCGGGTTCTGATGATTTTGCGATGACGCTTATTCCATCGGGACGCGGCTATGCCGTGACAATTCAGGGTCAGAGTCTTGACGTGCGTCACCTCACGGGCCTCGACCGGCCGGCGGCGCCATCTGCCGATCACGGCACGACGAAGATCGAGAACCCGATATCGGTCTCCGCGCAGGTTCAGCGTCTTCTCATCAGCAACCGCGCGAGCTTGCGCAATGTCGCGATGTCGATCGCTTTTGGCGCGAATGACCGGCTGAACGGATTTGATCTGCAGTCGGATGCTCCCGGTACGGGCAGGTTGACGGGGCACATGGCGGTCGTGAAAGGCGTCCGGACTCTCGATCTTGAAGCCGACAATGCAGGGGCGTTGATCGACACCGTGATGAATTTCCCGAGCATCCGCGGCGGCAGGATGAGCGCGAAGATCACTTTCCCGGAGCAGAACCCGCTGCTTCGCCGGGTTGCCGGGCCGCTTCCCGATTACGAAGGTACAGTGACGTTTTCCGATGTCCTGCTGACCAATCAGCCCTTCATCGCGCGGCTGCTCGCGGCCGGCAGCCTGGACGGCCCACTGCGTTTGCTGCAGGGCGAGGGCATTTCGCTCACCAAGGCTACGATGCCATTTCGCGCACGTGGGCACATGATCGACATCATGGACGGCCGCGCATCGGGCGATTCCATCGGCGGCACTTTCACCGGCAATTACGATCGCGAATCCAAAAAGGTCGATATCTCCGGAACTCTGGTTCCGCTGTTTGGCATCAACAGCGTGCTGGGCTCGCTTCCCATAGTGGGTGATCTTCTGGTGTCGAAACAGGGGGAAGGTATTCTGGGCCTGACCTACGAAATGAAGGGCAATATTGGCGAGCCCTCGATCACGATGAATCCTTTGTCGATTCTGACACCGGGTATTTTCCGGCGCATCTTCGAATTCGGTCCCTCCCGCGCCGGCGAAACCGCATCGGCAAGTCCGGCACAGAACTAAACCGGCCTGACGAGCACGTGGTTTTTCTTGCCGAGCGAAAGTTTGATTACGCCGTCTTTGACATCGTCCAGCGTCGCCATTGCGCGAACATCTGAAACCGCAACATCGTTGAGACGCAATCCGCCACCCTGAATCGACCGCCGCGCATCGCTGGATGAACGGACGAGACCCGCGAGATGGGCGAGCGTCGCCACCGGAATTCCTTCCTCGAGGCGGCTGCTTTCAATCTCGAAACTCGGCAAACCTTCGGCGAGCACGCCTTGTTCAAAGGTCCGCCGCGCGGTTTCGAACGCTTCTTCGGCTGCGAGACGTCCGTGGCACAGGGCGGTCGCTTCAGTGGCGAGAATTTTCTTGGCCTCGTTTAGCTCCGCGCCCTGAAGCTTTTCGAGGCGCTGGATCTCGAATTCGGGCAGGTCGGTGAACAGCCTTAAGAAACGCCCGACATCGCCATCTTCGGTGTTTCGCCAGAACTGCCAATATTCATAGGGCGAGCGCATTTCGGGGTTGAGCCAGACCGCTCCCGCCGCGGTCTTGCCCATTTTTGCGCCGGAGGATGTGGTGATCAGGGGCGACGTTACACCGAACAATTCGGCATCAGCCACACGCCGGCCGAGATCGATGCCGGAGACGATATTGCCCCATTGATCGGAGCCACCGCACTGCAAGCGGCAGCCGAAGCGCCGGTAGAGTTCGACGAAGTCGTACGACTGCAGGATCATGTAATTGAATTCGAGGAACGACATTGGAGCGTCGCGATCGAGTCGTAGCTTGACGCTATCCATGGTCAACATACGATTGACCGAGAAGTGCCGGCCGATGTCGCGCAGGAATGGAATGTAGGCGAGCTGATCCAGCCAGCCGGCATTGTCCACCATGACGGCGTCCGACGCTCCGTCTCCAAATGTCAGGAAGCGGGCGAATGTCCCGAGGATCTTCTGCTTGTTGCTTTCGATCACTTCCGGGGTGAGGACCTGACGCATTTCATCCTTGCCCGAGGGATCGCCAATTTTGGTCGTTCCGCCGCCCATAACGACGATGGGCTTGTGCCCTGTTTGCTGCAGCCGGCGCAGCGTCATGATTTGCACCAGGTTGCCGACATGCAGGCTTGGGGCCGTACAATCGAACCCGATATATCCCGTAATGCGGTTTTTCAGCAGGTACGCGTCAAGCCCCGCTTCGTCGGTGACCTGATGAAGCTGGCCGCGCGTTTGCAGCAGGCGCAGGAAATCGGAGCGGAATTCGGCCATGGATGTTATCAGTTTGGAGCTGGACTCTCGGTAGCACGATGCCCGAACTTCTCAAAGCAATTGGACTGATGAGTGGAACTTCGCTCGATGGCATCGATGCCGCCATCGTGGAAACGGACGGCGAGGACGTCGCCATACCCGGGCCGGCACTTGCGACCACGTATCATCCCTGGGCGCGGGCGATGCTGCATGAGGCGTTGGAATCCGCCGGCCTTGCCACGCCCGGCAATCCCGTGCCGCAGGTGATCGCCAAGGCCGAGCGCCTGATCACGGATGCGCATATCGACGCCGTGACGCGACTCCTTGCCGAAAATCATCTGAGCGCGGTACAGATCGCCTGCGTCGGTTTTCATGGACAAACCATTCTTCATCGTCCCGCCGAGCGGCGCACCTGGCAGATCGGAAATGGACAGGCATTGGCAAATGCCATTGGCATTCCGGTGATCAATGACTTTCGTTCAGCCGATGTGTCTGCCGGCGGACAGGGAGCGCCGTTCGTTCCGCTGTATCATCGCGTGCTCACGCGGAAGATGACCCGGCCGGTCGTGGTGGTGAACATTGGCGGCGTCGCAAACGTGACCTATGTCGGTTCGAACGGTGAACTGATCGCGTTCGACACCGGACCGGGCAATGCGGCGCTGGACGATTGGGCGCTCAGGCACACCGGTGAGCCGATCGACCGGGACGGAAAACTCGCCGCGGCGGGCCATGTCGATTCAGGCGTGCTGGAATTCATGCTTGGCCATCCGATGTTCGCCAAGCCGCCACCCAAATCGCTCGACCGTTTCGATTTTCCCATGGCGGCTGTGGAAGGGCTTTCGGCCGAAGATGGCGCGCGTACGCTGGCCGCGTTTACGGCCGCAGCGATTGCACGCGCAGAGGAGCATTTCCCGGCGGAGCCGAATAGCTGGATCATCTGTGGTGGTGGCCGGCACAATCCGGTTCTGATGGCCGAATTGCGTGCGCGGATTAGGCAGAAGGTGATCGCGGCAGAAGATGCCGGATGGCGCGGCGATTTTCTCGAAGCCGAAGCCTTTGCCTATCTTGCGGTTCGCAGTTTGAAGGGCCTGCCGCTCAGCCTGCCGACAACAACCGGCGTGCCATATCCGATGCCGGGCGGGCGCCTGCATCGACCGGAAGCAAAAACTATCGCGTGATGCCGTAGCGCGCGAATCGCGCGGCGATATCGGGTTCGGCGGCTTCGGCCGCGGCGAAATCGGATTCGGCGGCGGTGTTGTCAGCCATGCGCAACTCGGCGATGCCGCGGCCGAACAATGCCGTGGCGCGCTGGGGGTTCTGCTGCAGAACGGCGGCGTAATCCGAGATGGCATCCGCGAACATGCCGCTCTTCAATTCGAGAAATCCGCGGGCATCGAGCGCGTCGATTCCCGAGGCCGTCACCGCCAACGCCGCCTGGCAGTCCTGTTTCGCGGCCGCAAGATCCTCAGCGATGACCGCCCGGGTCCAGCAGCGATTCACGTGACCGCTGTAGTTTGAAGGATCTGTCTCGAGCACGTGGTCGAAATCGTTCAGGGCGAGACGGTATTGCCCCTCATCGTCATAGGCGCTGCCACGGGCAAGCCAGGCTTCGGTGGTATTCGGGCTGAGTTCGATGGCCTTACTGAAGTCCGCGACCGCACTGTTGTAATCGGCCTGCGCCACCGATGCGGTGCCGCGGTTGAAGAAGGCTTCGGTATAATCCGGCTTGAGCGCGATCGCGCGTGAGAAATCCGCCAGCGCCAGTTTGTAATCACCGCGCTTCAGATAAGCGCTGCCACGATTGAGCAGCGCGCGGGGTTCGGGTCCAAGACGGATCACCTGGTCATAGTCGGCGATCGCCTCGTCATATTTGCCGCTGCGATAGAAATCGAAGCCGCGTCCGAACAGCGCGTTGGCGTTGTCCGGCTCCATCCGGAGCGCCTGATTGTAATCGGCAATCGCGGCATCATCCTTCTGCACCTTGAGGTAAACATAGCCGCGATAATGGAAGGCCTCGGCGATGTCCGGGTCGAGCTGGATTGCGCGGGTCAAATCCGTCAGCGCAAGGTCATAGTCACCGCGTTTGAGATAGGCATAACCGCGGTTGTCGAAAGTGCCGCCGGAATCCGGATCCAGCCGGATCGCCTGACCATAATCGGCCAGGGCCGCATCGCTCTGGCCAAGCCGGTCGAGCGCAAATCCGCGATATCGATAGGCTTCCGCGTAATTGGGCTTCAGCCGGATCGCCTGGCTGAGGTCTTCGATCGCGGAATCGTAGCGATCCAGTCCGATCTTCGCCAGCGCCCGGCCATAGAACGCTTCGGGATTATCCGGACGCAGACGGATCGAGGTGTCGAAATCGCTGATGGCGCGGTCGAGTTCGCCGAAAGCATTGCGCGCGAGCCCCCGTGCCTCATAGCCGTCTTCTTCCCGCGGTTTCAGCCGGATGAATTGGTCAAAATCCGCGATCGCCTGGCCGAAGGCATG
Source organism: uncultured Bordetella sp. (assembly GCA_964446945.1). GTDB lineage: Bacteria > Pseudomonadota > Alphaproteobacteria > Micropepsales > Micropepsaceae > CAIYRG01. The sequence continues at coordinate 18,077 of CAYUQO010000019.1, read as the reverse complement.
TCGCGCATAATAAATGCCGCCACGATTGAACAGAGCTTCGGGAAAATCGCGTTTCAGCGAAATCGCCTTGTTCATGTCGGAAAGCGCATCATCGAAACGCTTCAGCGCCGCATTTGCAGTGCCGCGCTGATAATACAAATCCGCATTGCGCGGATTGAGATCGATCGCGTGGCCGAAGTCCGCCACCGCATCGGAAAACCGGCTGAGGTGGAATTCGGAGAGGGCGCGCCCGCTCCACGCGTCTGCGTCCGAAGCATTCAGTCCCAGCGCGGCGCTGTAATCCGCAAGCGCGGTCTCATATTGCTCCGAGCGATAGCGTGCGAGTGCACGATTGTAATACGCCACGAAGAGGCGGTTGGGAGGCTCCTGCCCGGAGTCGATGCGCGCCGTGCAGGCGGCAACCTGGTCCTCGACGGTTGGACTCTTGTCGCACAGTGTCCACTGGCGGTCCCGGGCCGATCCAGAAGGGGCGGGCACAGCAGCATTCGCCGGATGAACGATGACCGGCATGAACCCTGCCAACAAAACCAGCTTCAGAACTGTTGCGCTCTTGCGCATGACCTCTGCAGCGACACTGCCACCCTGTACGGATTATCGCCCGCCATAGGGCGATTCCATCCGGTTCTTCACATATTCGGCCACCGACTCAACGACTTCACCCATATGATTGTCAAAGAAATGGTTGGCGCCCTCAATCTTTCTGTAACTGATGCGGATCCCCCGCTGCGCCGAGAGCCGGTCCACCAGCTTCTGGACATCGGCCTCAGGCACCACCTGATCCTTCGTGCCGTGGATAAACAGTCCCGATGCCGGACACGGCGCAAGGAACGCGAAATCATACAAATTTGCCTGTGGGGCAATCGAAACAAAGCCGGTGATTTCCGGCCGGCGCATCAAAAGTTGCATGCCGATCCAGGCACCGAAGGAGATCCCCGCCACCCAGCAAAAAGAGGGATTTGGATATAGCGTGCTCATCCAGTCGAGCACTGCGGCGGCATCCGAGAGCTCGCCCGCACCGTTGTCGAATGTCCCCTGGCTGCGGCCGACGCCACGGAAGTTGAACCGCACCACGGTACAGCCAAGCTTATGAAAGCGGTGATAAAGCTCGTAAACGAGAGGATTATTCATGGTCCCGCCATATTGCGGGTGCGAGTGCAGGATCAGCGCCATCGGGGCATTTGGCGCCTTTTGCCGCTGAAAGCGTGCTTCGATGCGTCCGGCAGGCCCCGGAAGGATAATATCAGGCATAGGGGGACTCCGTCGGATAACAGTGTGCGCTGGTCAACATTTGGTCGCAGTGGCAAGAAATAGGACAATTTTACTTACAAATACGCAACAAAACCGCCCCTCCAATTCTTGACGGCGTTAGTCGGGAATTCTATATCACGAACGGTGTTGCGAAACCCGGCCGGCACTCTCTTACAACATCGAAGCCGCCGGGTGGCAATTCTTTGATGGTCCGCAAACCGGATCGTTACTCGGCGGAGAAACAATGAAACTCGGCGCGCGCGCCCGTTACGCGGTCATGGCCATGGCCGATCTGGCCCGCCGGTCCGGCGAGCTGAATGGCGAGCCGGTGACTCTGTGTGAAATCGCAGACCGCCAGGAACTCTCTCTCGCCTATCTCGAGCAGCTTTTCGCCAAACTGCGCCGCGGCGGACTCGTGATTGCCGCCCGCGGGCCGAAAGGCGGTTACCGCCTCGCTTATCCTGCATCGCAAACGCGCATCGCCGACATCATTTTTGCGGTCGAGGAACCGATCAAGGTCACCCGCTGCCGCGACGGCAGCTCAAAGGGTTGTCTGAAGCAAAGCGCACGCTGCCTGACGCACGATCTTTGGGAGGAACTCGGGCGCCATATCGAGGTATTTCTGGAATCCGTGACACTCGCCGATGTCGTCGAGCACAGGGTGCTCGGGCGCGCACATGTGGCTTCTGTGCCAGCGGAGGCGGCGCACTTCTCCGTATCGGCATGATCTATCTCGACCATAATGCGACATCTCCGCTGCGCGACGCGGCCAGGGCGGCAATGACAGAAGCCATGGCGTGTTGCGGTAATGCGTCATCGGTGCACGCGGCCGGGCGGGCGGCGCGGGCACGAATTGAACGCGCCCGCGAAGCGGTCGCGCGCCTGGCCGGCTGCCGCAGCTCCGAGATCGTCTTCACCAGTGGCGGCACCGAAGCCAATGGCCTCGCGCTCGAGGGCGCGGTGCAGGGTGCCGCAGACGGAGGCAAACGCATTACGCGTCTCCTGGTCTCGGCGATCGAGCATGACAGCGTTCGCGCACCAGCCGCCGCTCTTGCGGAAACCGCGCCCGGCCTCAAACTTCAGGAAATCCCGGTTACGACAGAGGGCAAGATCGACCTTTCCGCGCTGCGGGAGATGCTGATCCACGGCAAGGGTAGGGTTCTCGTCTCGGTGATGGCTGCCAATAACGAGACGGGCGTGGTCCAGGACATCGCCGCCATCGGTGCGTTCGTCAAACAGGAAGGCCGTCCTGAGGCGCTGTTGCATGTCGATGCGGTCCCGATGATCGGGCGCGCAGAATTTTCATTCGCGGCCTCGGGCGCCGATTACATGACGATTTCGGCGCACAAGCTCGGCGGCCCACAGGGCGCGGGCGCACTGATCGTGCGCGATGGAGCGCCACTGTCGGCGCAGATCATGGGCGGCAGACAGGAACTGGGCCGCCGTGCGGGGACGGAGAATGTCGCTGCGATCGCAGGTTTTGGCGCCGCGGCCGGTGAGGTTGGCGATGCGCATGATCTGCGCTCCCTGCGCGACAGTTTTGAAGCGCGATTGATAGCTCTTGCACCCGATGTGGTGATTTTCGGCGCAGCAGCCGAACGGCTGCCCAACACCACGAATTTCGCCATTCCGGGTTTGCAATCTGAAGCCGCGCTGATTGCCCTCGACCTCGACGGAATTGCCGTGTCGACGGGCGCTGCCTGCTCATCCGGCAAGGTGAAGCCCTCGCATGTGCTTGCCGCGATGGGTGTCACCGAAAGTCTCGCGCGTTGCGGTGTTCGCGTCAGCTTCGGCTGGACGAACAGCGCGGGCGATGCAGATGCGGCAATCGCGAGTCTCGGCCGTCTGCTGGCGCGTCGCGCCGCACTGGCTGCGTAAGGAACACAGGCCATGTCAGCCAAAGTCGAAACAGCAGAGCGCGTCGCCGATCTTTCCGGTGACAAATACAAATACGGTTTTGTCACCGACATCGAGATGGAGCGGGCGGCAAAAGGCCTTAATGAAGAGGCTGTGCGCTTTATTTCCGCGCGCAAGCAGGAGCCGGAATGGATGCTGGAATGGCGCCTATCCGCATTTCAGCGCTGGCGGCAAATGACCGAACCCAAATGGGCGCGGGTCCAGTATCCGCCAATCGATTACCAGGACGCCTATTATTACGCCGCGCCGAAATCCCAGGACACGAAGCCGAAAAGCCTGGATGAGGTGGATCCGAAACTTCTCGACACCTACCGCAAACTGGGAATTCCCCTTTCGGAGCAAAAGCTGCTCGCTGGCGTCGCCGTTGATGCCGTTTTCGATTCGGTCTCGGTTGCGACGACGTTCAAGGCCAAATTGAACGAGGCGGGAGTCATCTTCTGCCCGATTTCCGAGGCCATTCGCGATTATCCCGATCTGGTGCGCAAATATCTCGGCACCGTCGTTCCGGTGACCGACAATTTCTTTGCCACGATGAATTCGGCGGTATTTTCCGACGGCACCTTTGTTTACGTGCCGAAAGGCGTACGTTGCCCGATGGAACTGTCCACCTATTTCCGGATCAATGCTTCAGAAACCGGACAATTCGAGCGTACACTGATCATCGCCGACGAGAATTCCTATGTCAGCTATCTCGAGGGTTGCACCGCGCCGAAGCGCGACGAGCACCAGTTGCATGCTGCGGTGGTCGAACTGATTGCGCTCGACGGCGCCGAAATCAAATATTCGACCGTGCAGAACTGGTATCCCGGCGACGAGCAGGGCAGGGGCGGCATCTACAATTTCGTTACCAAGCGCGGCGATTGTAGGGGGAAGCGCTCAAAAATTTCCTGGACCCAGGTCGAAACCGGCTCGGCGATCACCTGGAAATATCCGAGCTGCATCCTGCGCGGCGACGACTCGG
>CAYUQO010000019.1:0-13941 GCA_964446945.1 uncultured Bordetella sp. | reverse complement strand
ATCACCAACAATTTCCAGCAGGCGGATACCGGCACAAAGATGCTGCATCTCGGGCGCAATACGCGTTCGCGCATTGTGTCCAAGGGCATCTCGGCAGGAAAAGCACAGAATACCTATCGCGGGCTGGTCAGCGTGCATGCGAGGGCGGAAAACGCGCGCAACCACACGCAATGCGATTCGCTCCTGATCGGCGCCGATTGCGGCGCGCACACGGTGCCCTATATCGAGAGCCGCAATCCATCGGCGAAAATCGAACACGAAGCGACGACCTCGAAAATTTCCGACGATCAGCTGTTCTATGCGCTTGCCCGCGGTATTCCGCAGGAAGAAGCCGTGGCGCTCATCGTCAATGGCTTCTGCCGCGAAGTGCTGCAGCAATTGCCGATGGAGTTCGCCGTGGAAGCGCAAAAACTGGTTGGCATAAGCCTGGAAGGCAGTGTGGGATGAATTTGCTTGAAATCGACAATCTGCGCGTCTCCGTTGACGGCAAGGAGATTCTGAAGGGAATCACGCTTGTCATTCCGGAAGGTGAAGTGCACGCCATCATGGGGCCGAACGGCTCGGGCAAATCGACGCTGTCCTATGCGCTGGCGGGTCGCGATGGCTATGAAGTTACGAGTGGCCGCATGCTCTATCGCGGCGAGGAATTGAATGGACTTTCGCCCGATCGACGCGCCGCTTTGGGTGTGTTTCTGGCGCTGCAATATCCGGTCGAAATTCCCGGCGTCACGACTATCACATTCCTTAAAACGGCGCTGAATGCACAGCGCCGCGCGCGTGGCGAACCGGAACTGGATGCCATGCAGGTGCTGAAGCGGGTCCGCGAAAAGGCCACGGCGCTGAATATTTCCGAGGACATGCTGAAACGTCCGCTGAATGCCGGTTTCTCCGGCGGCGAGAAGAAGCGCATGGAAATCCTCCAGATGGCGCTGTTCGAACCCAAACTGTCGATTCTCGACGAAACCGATTCCGGTCTCGACATCGACGCGCTGAAACTCGTGGCGTCGGGGGTGAATGCCCAGCGTGGGGCCGATCGCTCGATGCTGGTGATCACGCATTATCAGCGGTTGCTCGATTACATTGTGCCGGACCGGGTGCATGTGCTGGCGCAGGGCCGGATCGTCACTTCGGGCGGACCCGATCTTGCGCGTGAGCTTGAACAGCGCGGCTACGCCGCTGTCGTGGAGGCGGCATGACCGTCATGGCGCGCCGGCTTTCCGCGTCGGACGACGTTTTTCAGGCCGACTTCGCGCGTCATTCGCCGGAGCTTCCCGGCGCGGCGCTCGATTGGCTGAATGCACGCCGTCGAACGGCGATGGATGCGTTTGCCGCCACCGGCATTCCGACCCGCCGCAGCGAAGCGTGGAAATGGACCGATCTTGCCAATCTGCTGGATCGCGAATCCCTGATGCCGGCCGGATTGCGGCAAGCGGCGCCGCAGGATTCGATTTTTACGAAGCAGGCGAATGAACTGACATTTTCCGGCGGGTTTCTGACCCAGGCGTCCGTGCAATCCGGAATCGACGTCGTCGATCTGGCGAAGCTGGACGCAGGCGTCCCCGACTGGGTACGGGATAATCTGGGCACGCTCGCGGACGGGCCGGATCAACCGATGGGTGCGGCCTCGCTCGCACTGATGCGGTCCGGCGCTGCCATCCGCGTCCGGAAAGATACTTCGCTGCAACTCGGATTCTCTCATACGCCGGCGGAGCGCCCAGATGTCAGCCACAGCCGGATATTACTGATCGTGGAAAGCGGCGTTTCGCTGCGTTTGCTCGAGAGCCATCTCGGTGCGGATGCTCGTGGCAGCTTGCGGAATTTCGGATTCGAGTTGTACCTCAGGCCCCGGTCGCGCGTCGAACACGTCCGCGTGCAGAAGGACGCGGCGGACGCGGTGCATCTGACTAGCCTCGGCGCAATTGTCGAACATGAGGCGAGCTATCGCGCGCTCTATACCGCGCTTGGCGGCCAGTTGGCCCGTCTTGATGTCAATTTGCGCCTTTCCGGAGCGAAGGCCGAAGCGGTCATTCACCATGTCGCTGCGCTGACCGAAGGAATCGCCGATATCACATCGGTCATCGATCACGCCGTCGCCCACACATGCAGCCGGCAAATATTCAAGAACGTGGTCGGCGGCAAAGGCCGCGCGGTCAATCAGGGCCGAGTGGTTGTGCGTCATGGTGCGGTCAAGTCCGACTCCCATCAGCTGTTCAAATCGCTGCTGTTGTCGCCGCATGCGGAAGCGGATGCGAAACCGGAGCTGGAGATCTTTGCCGATGATGTGCTGTGCGGCCACGGGACGGCAATCGGCGCCCTCGAAGAAGACGCGCTGTTTTACCTGCGCGCGCGGGGTATTCCGGAAGCTGAGGCAAAGTTGCTGCTGATCCGCGGTTTTGTCGCCGAGGCGATCGGCGAATTCGGCGACGATGCCATCCGGGACGTGCTTTGGCGCGAACTGGATGCGGCACTCGCGAATGTGGGGAGCGGGCAATGACGTCGCAGCCGCTCTCTAAAGCCCCGGCCTATGACGTCGCGCGCCTCAGACGCGATTTTCCGATCCTGACCGAGAAGGTGAACGGCAAGCCGCTGGTCTATCTTGACAATGCGGCATCGGCGCAAAAGCCGAGGCAAGTGCTCGAGGCGGTGGAGAATTTCACCACGCATGAATATGCAAATGTGCATCGCGGCGTGCATTTTCTGTCCAGCGCCGCGACCGAACGCTACGAGGGCGCGCGTGTCCGGGTGCAGCAATTCCTGAATGCGGGGCATACAGACGAAATTGTCTTCACCCGCGGCGGGACGGAAGCGATCAATCTGGTCGCCTCCTCATATCTGGCGCCGCGTATCGAGCCGGGCGACGAGATCGTGCTCAGCGTGATGGAGCATCACTCGAATATCGTGCCCTGGCATTTTCTGCGGGAGCGCCGTGGCGCGGTCCTGAAATGGGTCGAAGTTTCCGATGACGGAAATCTCGATCCTGCCGATATCCGACGGGCCATTTCGCCGCGGACGAAAATAGTCGCGATCAGCCACATGTCGAATGTGCTCGGCACCGAGACGAATCTTGGCGAGATTGTCCGCGTCGCCCATGCCGCCGGCGTGCCGGTGATTGCCGATGGATGTCAGGCGGCCGTGCATGCCGATGTCGATGTCCGCCATCTCGATGTCGATTTTTACGCCATAACCGGACACAAGCTGTACGGCCCGACCGGAATCGGCGCGCTCTACGGGAAGCGCGAGCATCTGAAAGCGATGCGCCCCTGGCTCGGAGGCGGCGAAATGATCCGCGAGGTCACGAAAGAGAAAGTGACCTATGCCGATCCGCCGATGCGGTTCGAGGCGGGAACGATGCCGATCATACAGGCGGTGGGACTTGCCGCCGCGCTTGATTATGTCGACGGCATCGGCCGCGAGCGGATTGCGGCGCATGAGCGCGTATTGGCCGCGGTTGCATCACGCAGATTGAAAGAACTCAACGGCATCCGGATCATCGGCGAAGCGCCGGGCAAGGGGCCAATCATTTCGTTTGAGACCGTCGGCATCCACCCCCACGATCTTTCGACGATTCTCGACCGCGAAGGCGTTGCGGTGCGCGGTGGCCATCATTGCGCCCAGGTCCTGATGCAGCGCTTCAATGTTGTGGGCACGACGCGTGCGTCCTTTGCGCTCTACAACAGCCTGGAGGAAGTGGATTCACTGGTCCATGCGGTCACGGAAGCCCGCAGGGTGTTTGGCTATGGATGATTCACTGCGCGAACTTTACCAGGAGGTGATCCTGGATCATTCGCGGCACCCGCGCCATTTCGGTGCGCTGCCGTCGCACACACATATGGCCGAAGGCCACAATCCCCTGTGCGGCGATCGCGTGAAGATTTTCCTTCAGCTCGGCGCAGACGACCGGATTCAGGATGTGAGTTTCGAAGGGCGTGGCTGCGCCATCTCTGTGGCATCGGCTTCGCTGATGACCGAACTCCTAAAGGGCAGAACGGTCGCCGAAGCCGAACAACTGATGGGCGGCTTTCTGCATCTGGTGAAGGGTGAGGATGCCGCCGGGCTCAGCGAAGACGATCGTGATCGGCTCGGGGTCATGGCCGGGGTTTCGGCATTTCCCATGCGGGTGAAATGCGCCACCTTGGCCTGGCATGCGATGAAAGCGGCGCTCGAGCATGAGGGCAGGGCGAAAACGGAATGAGCGAATCTACGGCACGGGCAGAGGTCGAGCCGGTCGTGAAGGCTGGCGAGGAGAGCGCTTTGCCGCCGGAAAAAATCGAAGCGTTCGGACAGGAGCTGATTGCGGCCCTGAAGACGGTTTACGATCCGGAAATCCCGGTCGATATTTACGAACTCGGGCTGATCTATAAACTCGATGTCGCGGACAATCTCGACGTCACGGTCGAAATGACGCTGACGGCCCCGGGCTGTCCTGTCGCCGGCGAAATGCCCAACATGGTGCGCAGCGCTCTGCAAGGCGTTCCTGGAGTGGGCGAGGTTACAGTGAATATGACCTTCGATCCGCCATGGACACCGGACCGCATGTCGGAAGAAGCCAAACTCGAACTGAACATGTTCTAGCCATGACAGCAGCAGGCACGACGACCACCCGCCCACGCCGCGAACGCCCGAAGGTGATGCGCCTCACCGATGCCGCGGCGGCGCGGATTCGCGAAATCATGGAGAAATCCGATGGACGGTTCATCGGCGTGCGCGTCGGCGTGAAGAACGGCGGATGCGCGGGAATGAGCTACACCATGGATTATGCGGAATCCCAAAACCCCTTCGACGAGGTGGTTGAGGACAAGGGTGTCCGTATACTGATCGATCCGAAGGCGGTCATGTTCCTGATTGGAACCGAGATGGACTATGCGCGCGAAAAGCTCGCGTCCCGCTTCGTATTCCGCAATCCGAATCAGACCGACGCCTGCGGCTGCGGGGAGTCGGTGGTGCTTCGGCCGGCCTCGCCCGACGGAGACGCGGGCGCCTGAAGCCTCTCCGCTGGCGGCGCGGTAGAACACCCTCCAGCGACTAATCGGCTGATGCGACTCATGAAATCGCAATAGTTGCGCGGCACAACCATGACGTGTGGGCGATGCTACACCGTAAGTCCTTAGATTCCCTTGACGTTAACCTTTTCTGTCCATAGCTTTAACAGATATTTAACCATACTTGGGCCCCGAGGGGAGTGGCGCAGAAGTGTGGTGGCACGCAGTCAGGAAGGCGCGGCGGCGCATTGATGTTGGGGGGGTAAATGCTCGCGTATGAAGAGCTAAAGGGCTCATATGGCCGCGAAGTCCGGGTACGCGCGCCGCGTTACGATGCACGCAAGCTGTTTCCGAATTTTGCGCCGCAAGTCTGGATCGGATCTTCCTCTTTCAAACTGCACAATATCAGCCTCGGCGGACTCGCAGTTGTCTGCAATCATTCCACCAGTGAAATTCCCGAAGTCGGCGACATCGTTCCTCTGTCGATCCAGCAATCGGGCCATTTGATCTTCGAAGCGAATGCAAAGACTGTCCGGCGCGAGAGCACGGTTTTCGGATCGAAAATCGCGTTCAGCCTGGTCAACAGTTTTATAGAGTTGGACAAGCTGCTGTCGCGCAATGTGCAGGCGCGGATCGCCGCGCAGTCGCACGCAACGCATGCCGATGCGGACCGTCTGGTGCCACAGGAATACCGCGCGCTCTGCGCCGATTTCCTCAAGGTCCTGCGCTCCTATCGCGATCTGCTGCAGGAAGGCCAGACGCTGGCTCGGTCCTTCGGCCGCGATTTCGACGACGACAGCGCTTACGATGCGTGCGAGCCGCGGCTTCTACAGAATTGGCGTTCGCTCTGGCGCGCCGGGAACGATCTGGTCCGCAGCGTCATGCCGGACCAGGCATCACGGGACGCGGTGAAGCAGTTTACCGAGATGGTGATAACGCCCGAGATGCGGCAGGCCGCTTTTGTGGACCGCAGTTATGCCAAGCCGCTCGGCTATCCCGGCGATTTCGAAGTGATGAACATGGTCTACACGTGGGAGCGCCGCGGCGCCAATGTATATGGCCAGCTTCTGCACCGGGTCGGACTGGATGTGGGAGAGTGCATCCGTACACGGATGGAAGCGGTGCTCAAGACGATTGAAACGGTGACCGCCGACAGGGGCAATCATCGGGCAGCGCGGGTCTTGAGCCTTGGCAGCGGGCCGGCACGGGAAGTCGAGCTGTACCTTTCAAAAACCGGGTTACAGGGCCGGCATGTCGAATTCACCCTCGTCGATCCCGAACAGGCCGCGCTGAATCACGCGCTGGAAAAGACCTGGCCGCATGTCCTCAATTCCGGCGGTCACGCAGCAGTCCACTGCCTGCATCTCTCCTTCCTCGATATGCTGCGCAGCGGCGGGACATTGCAGAATTTGCCTCCGCAGGACCTGATCTATTCGCTGGGTTTGCTCGATTATCTCGCTGACCGGCGCGTCCACAACATCATTCAGCGACTGTACGGAATGCTCGCCCCGGGCGGAACAATGATCGTCGGCAACATGAACGAAACGCCGCTGAGCGCGCTCTGGCCGATGGAGTTCATCAGCGACTGGTCGCTTTATTATCGCACGGACGCGGAGATGCTGGGATGGACTGAGGGTCTCAACCCGGCGAAGGCATGGACGGAGACGGATTCGACCGGCCGAGTCCGCCTGCTCCACGTCCAGAAAAGCTGACTCCTGTTCGGCTATTCCGCGGCGACGGCGGCGGCAGAAGCGCCGACGAGGCGCCACGACGGCAGGCGCACGGTGATCGTCGTACCCTTGCCGATCTGGCTTTCGATCTCGAGCGATCCGCCATGCAGTTCGGTCAGCCGCTTGGCGTAGGGCAAGCCTAGTCCCACTCCACCATGGCGGCGTGAATAGCTGGTTTCGACCTGCTCGAACGGGCGCAGCACGCGTTCGATATTTTCCGGTGCGATACCGATCCCGGTATCCCCAATCCTGAACGCCACACCTTTTTCCGGATGAGCAGAGACTTGCAATCTGACGCTTCCGCCGTCGGGAGTGAATTTGATCGCGTTGGTGATCAGATTGGAAAATACCTGCACCAGCAGCCGCTCGTCGGCAATGATCCGGACTTCCTGCGACACGCCGCCAAATGCAAGACGGACGCCGCTCTCCATGGCGCGCATCTGACACATGCGCATCGCGGACCGCAGCGCTTCGGCCGCATCGAACTCCGTTTCGCTGAGTTCGAGTTTGCCGGATTCGGCCTTCGCCAGGTCGAGGATATCGTTGATAATGGCGAGCAAATGTGCGCCGCTTTCGTGAATGTCGTGTGCGTATTCGGTGTATTTCGAATTCCTGATCGGTCCGAATAGTTCGCGGCTGATGATGTCCGAGAAGCCAATGATCGCATTCAGCGGCGTGCGCAGTTCATGGCTCATGGTGGCCAGGAACTCGCCGCGTGACTTGTTGGCCCGCATGGCTTCGGCGAGAGATTCGGAGACCAGCCAGTTTTTCTCTTCCACGAGCTTCTGCGCGACATAGGCTTGGCGCATATAGAGTTCCTGGATATACGCGGCGAAAAGACCCACTCCGCTCGCCATCGCGAGGAAGAAATCATTGGAAATGAATACCGGCAGCGGAATCGGATTCAGCCACAGCGCGACCGCCTGATAACAGGCGAGCAGCCATGCCGAAACCGCAGCGGAATACAGGAAATTCAGCCGGATGAGATTGCCGCAGTAACTGACGATGAGGATGAGACCCGCGTAATAGAGAGTGTTTGATGGCGGTCCGGTGATCGCGGTCATCGCCACCACACCCATTCCGCAGGCCATCATCGCCAGTGCGAGTGCGGGTTGCATAATCCGGTAAAAGTCATCCCGGAACGTCAGGAGAAAGACAATCACCAGAACGGGCGTCACCACCCCGAGGCGGATGACGAGAAGGGACAAACGCGCCGGATCTCCCAACACAATGTCGAGCAGACCAAAGACCATGTAGAGCAGAATGCCGGCGAACTGGTAGGCGCGGACAAAGCGAATGGACTGCACGAGCGTATCGCGCTGGAACAAAGTTTCGGCGCGCGCGTCCCGGAACTGAAGCCTGAACCGGTCCAGTTCGAAACGCGGTTTACCTGCCTCCGCCCAATCGCTTCCCCAATCCATCAGTTGCAACTCTTGAGCATTTCCCGCCAAGGCTACGTTCGGAAAATGGCCGTTAATCCAGGCCGGACGGCATCGCCTTCATCCGGCCCCGGACGATTTTAAGTGATTCGGGGTTAAGATTTCGGAAATATTTTCAATGGGCTGGGCGAAAACGACTCAGCTTGAATGCCTTAAGGCATTAATGATCAGGCGCAGGTCCGGCGCGATGTCCGGCCGCTCGAGACCGACAGCCAGGTTGGCGTGGAGAAATCCAACCTTGTCGCCGCAATCATAGCGGGCGCAGGTTGTTGTCACCGCGTGGAACGGAACCCGCCCGAGCAGCCGCGCCATGGCATCGGTCAGCTGGATCTCATTGCCGGCCCCGCGTTCCCGGCGCTCCAATTCGGAGAATATCTCCGGCGGCAGGATGTACCGGCCGATAATGCAGAGATTGGAGGGCGCTTCCGCGGGCTTGGGTTTTTCGACCACGCCGAGAACCTCGGTGATTGGCCCCTTGGCCGGACCGGGTGCGATGACGCCATACCGCTGGGTTTCCTCGCGCGGCTTTTCTTCTGCCGCGACCACGACGCCGCCGCCGATTTCACGCCAGGCATCGACCATCTGCTTGAGCGCGCCAGGCTGCCCGACCATGAGGTCATCGGGCAGGACCACGGCGAAGGCCTCATCGCCGATCAGATGCTGGGCGCAGAGGACCGCATGTCCAAGTCCGAGCGGCTTCTGCTGCCGGGTGAACGATACCGCGCCGGTGTTGGGCAGACTTTCCATCAGGCTCTGGAGTTCTTTGGTTTTTTCGCGGGCGGAGAGCAGCGATTCCAGCTCGTAGGCGTGGTCGAAATGGTCCTCAATGACGTGCTTGCCGCGTCCAGTGACGAAAATGAATTGTTCGATTCCGGCTTCGCGCGCTTCCTCGACGCCATATTGGATCACCGGCTTGTCGACGACCGGCAGCATTTCCTTGGGAATGGCTTTGGTGGCGGGAAGAAAACGCGTGCCCATGCCGGCAACGGGAAATACGGCCTTACGGATGCGCGGTGCGGGCATGGGAATTCCGGGTTGTGAGGGTCAGCATACCGAACGGGTTCAAGGGGTTACTCGGAACTCGGGAACCATGACACAGCGGCGGCGCAATGGTCCATATGCGACGGGGGGTGGCCTCGCCGGAATTTTTTTCCGCCGCGGGGAAACCATTTTTGGATTCCACCAAGGATCGCAGGCCGACAGATGCCACACCGTTGAATGCGTCGCAGACAGGTCTCCGGTCTAGTTGCCGGCTTGCTTCACCGCAGGGCGGCCGATGCTGAAATACTCAAAGCCCTCTTTTGCCATTTCGTCCGGCGGGTAGATGTTGCGCAGGTCGATCATCAGCGGGTGCTTCAGCAATTCCTTGACCTTGTGCAGATCCAGGGCGCGGAATTCATTCCACTCGGTGAGGATCACAACCCCGTCCGCATTGCTGATGGCCGAGTAGGCATCGTCAAAACACCTGATGGGCAGGATTTTTTCGGCTTCCCGCATGCCTTCCGGATCATAGGCGTTGATGATGGCGCCCTGCTTGGCCAGCTCCGGCACAATCACGAGGCTCGGCGCATCGCGCATGTCATCGGTGTTCGGTTTGAAGGTCAGGCCGAGTACCGCAATGGTCTTTCCCTGCACCCCGCCAAAGGCGGTAGTGATCTTCTCCACCATCCGCTCCTTGCGGGCGTCATTGACGTCCTTGACCGCCTGCACGATGCGCATCGGGGCGCCGGCTTGTTCGCCGGTGCGCAGAAGCGCGAGCGTGTCCTTGGGAAAGCATGAGCCGCCATAGCCGGGACCGGCGTGGAGAAACTTCGATCCGATGCGGCCGTCCAGCCCGATGCCGCGGGCGACATCCTGGACATTGGCGCCGACCCGTTCGCAGAGATCGGCGACTTCGTTGATGAAAGTGATCTTGGTCGCGAGGAACGCGTTCGCCGCATATTTGATCAGCTCGGCGGTTTCGCGCGACGTGAACAGCATGGGCGTCTCGTTGAGGTAAAGCGGCCGATAAAGTTCACGCAGCACAGAGCGCGCCCGATCGTTCGGAATGCCGCAAACGACCCGGTCCGGCCGGCGAAAATCCTCGATGGCAGAACCTTCGCGCAAAAATTCCGGATTGGAACAGACATCGAAATCGGCGTCGGGCCGGATTCGGCGGATGGTTTCCTCAATCCGCAAGCCGGTGCCCACCGGGACCGTCGATTTGGTGATGACGACGGTGTAGCCGTCCAGCGACGCGGCAATTTCCTCCGCGGCGGCGAAGACATAGGACAGGTCCGCATGGCCATCGCCGCGCCGCGATGGTGTTCCCACTGCAATGAACACGGCGTCGGCATCGTGCACGCTGGCCGCCATCTCGGTGGTAAAGAAAAGCCGGCCGGCCTTGACGTTGTCGGCGACAACCTCCGCAAGTCCCGGCTCGTAAATTGGCATGCGCCCGGCCTGGAGACGGTCGATCTTGGATGCATCCTTGTCGATGCAAACCACGTGATGACCGAACTCGGAAAAACAAGCGCCGGAGACCAGGCCGACATAACCGGTCCCCATCATTGCAATTTTCATGGCCCGCCCGATCTATGCCCGGCCCTGTTTGGCCTGCAAATCCCGATTTTGCAACAAAAACATGCCCATAGGGCGCTTTGCGACGCGCAAAGACGCCCTGGTATTTTAATGGCACGTTTTCTGCGCCGAACCGGCAGCCACTTCGGCGCAAAACGCGCTAGCCCGCCCGCAAATAGCGGATGGCTGTGTCCCGGCCAAATAAATAGAGCAGGGTCCGCAAGGCTTCCCCCCGCCCGGATTTCAGTTCCGGATCACGCTGCAGCACGAGGCGCACGTCATCATGCGCCGCCGTCAGGAGATCCTGATGCAGGGCAATATCGGCGAAATGGAAATCCGGAAGCCCGCTCTGCCGGGTACCGAGGACTTCGCCCGCTCCCCTCAGGCGCAAGTCTTCCTCGGCGATAATGAAACCATCATCGGTCTGACGCAGGATCGCGAGCCGCTGTTTGGCGATCGCTCCCAGCGGCTCCTGATAAATCAATAGACAGCTTGCGGCGCCGCTTCCGCGGCCGACGCGGCCACGGAGCTGATGCAATTGCGCGAGGCCAAAACGCTCCGCATGTTCCACGACCATGATGGCCGCTTCCGGAACATCGACGCCGACTTCGATGACCGTGGTGGCGACAAGCAGTGTGGTTTCACCACTCTGAAAGGCGCGCATGACATTGTCGCGATCGGCAGGTTTCATTCGGCCATGCACGAGCCCAACTTTTGCGCCGAAAATTTTTCGCAGGAACGCCGCGCGTGCTTCCGCCGCGGCAACATCAAGCACGTCGGATTCTTCGACCAGCGGGCAGACCCAGAAACAGCGCTGACCTTTCGCCACGGCGCGGCGCAGTCCGGCGATGACCTCATCCAGACGTGACGAAGAAATCACCCGCGTCGCAATGGGTTGGCGTCCCGCCGGTTTTCCTGTCAGACGCGAGACCATCATGTCGCCATAGGCGGTCAGTTGCAGCGTGCGCGGAATGGGCGTCGCCGTCATCACCAGCATGTCGGCAGGTGTATCGCCCTTTCCCTGCAGAAGCATGCGCTGATGAACTCCGAAACGATGCTGTTCATCGACCACCGCGAGCCCGAGATCGCGAAATTCCACATCGCCGGAAAAAATCGCATGTGTGCCGATCAGGATATTGGTCTTGCCATCGGCAAGATCGGCGAGCAGGGCAGTGCGTGACGCGCCGCGTTCCCTTCCGGTGAGCAGCGCAATGCGCAAGCCCGCCGCTTGTGCCATTGGTGAGAGTGAGGCGAAGTGTTGCCGCGCGAGGATTTCCGTGGGCGCCATCAGCGCGGCCTGACAACCTGCCTCGACCGCATTCAGCATTGCCGCCATGGCGACGATCGTTTTGCCGGAACCGACGTCGCCCTGCAGCAGCCGCAGCATGCGCGAGCTGTCTTCCATCGCGGCAGTGATTTCGGCGATGGCCGAGGATTGCGAATTGGTGAGCTGAAAGGGCAGCGACGCCAGCACTTTCCTCCGCAGCCGTCCCGGCGATTTCAGCGAACGCCCGGGTTTGTTCCGCATGCTGCTGCGGAGCAAAGCGAGCGCCAGCTGATTGGCGAGCAATTCGTCATAGGCGAGCCGCATGCGCGCCGGCGCAGTGGGCAGGAGATCGGCATCGGAAATCGGCGCATGCGCGGCAAGCAGCGCCGGCCTGAACTCGCTCCAGTGGTTCTTTTGGCGCCAGGCGCTGTCCTGCCACTCGGGTAAATCCGGCACTTTCTCGAGCGCGCGGCGGATCAGCTTTTGCAGCGAACGGGCGGGCAAACCCTCGGTGGTGCGATAGATCACGTCAAATTCCGGAACAGCTGCGCCATCCTCCGCCGGCACGATGTAATCCGGATGGGGCATTTGCAGCCGGTCCTTGTAGCGCTCGACCCGCCCGGAGAGAGTGATGCGGGCCTTCAGCGGCATGCGCTCCCTGATCCAGTCCTCGCGGCCGGTGAAGAACACCACTTCCATCGCTGCAGTCTCATCGGCGACCAGCACGCGGATGGGTTGGCGCGAGATCCGGCGCGGAAGATATTCGAGAACATGCACGGTCACGGTTGCAATCCGCTCCGGTTGCGCGTCGCGGACGGTCGGACAGTAGCTGCGGTCGACGATCCCCGCTGGGAGGTGGAAGGTCAGATCCACGACCCGCGCAGGTCCCGGCGACGTGCCCAGCGCGGTCGTGAGCAGCCGGGCCACTTTCGGGCCGACACCGCTCAGGCTTGTGGCCTCCGCAAACAGCGGGTTGAGAATCGCCGGTCTCATGGGTGTTACTGTATCGCGAGCTTCGCGCAGGCTGCGTCCGAAGACGCCTGCCTCACTGCTTTTTCGCGTGGCAGCGGATATGTGAGACATTATATAGAGCCGGGATGAGTGAACTGACCGAAATCGAGATCCGCCGAAAAAAAGCTCTGTTCAGGGCTCAACGGCGCGGCTTCCGCGAGCTCGACCTGATCTTTGCCGCCTTCGCCGATGCGCATCTCAGCCGGCTGGATGCCAATTGTCTGACGCGTTTTGAAGCGCTTCTGGCGGTTCCCGACTGGCAGATTTTTGGCTGGATCATGGGACACGAGACGGTGCCCAGCGCGTATGACGATGACGTTTTCGCCCAGCTTTGTTCCTATCGGGACAATCTCGCTCTCTGACCAGCACCTGGAATCCTGTGGCATCCCCCCTCCGTCTCCCCGCTTGCGCGGCTCAACACCTCCCCCGCAGGCGGGGGAGGAGAATTACTGACGACCTGTGGAACGACTGACCGCCATAGCCCGTGCGCCGGGTCGCATCACCGTCAGCGGCGCACCGCAAGGTTACGACGCCTATGTCGCAGCCGAAGCCGCGTTGCGCAGCGGCGGCTTGGTCGTCTTTGTCGCCGCCGACGATGCCAGAGCGACCGCGGCGCTGGAATGCGCGCAATTTTTCGCCCCCGATCTGGCGCGGCTGTATTTCCCCGCTTGGGATTGTCTCCCCTATGACCGGGTGTCGCCACGTCCGGACATCGAAAGCCGACGGCTGGCAACATTGGCTGCGCTGGCCGCACGCGGCGAGCGGGCCGGCGCCGCGCTGGTGATCACGACCATCAATGCGATTCTGCAGCGCGTGCCGCCGCGCGAGACCATTGCACAGGCAAGCTTCCTCGCGCGGACCGGGAAGGAAGTCGATCGTCCGCAGCTGATGCGTTTCCTCGCGCGCAATGGCTATTCCAATACCGGCACGGTGCGTGAGCCGGGCGAATTCGCGGT
>CAYUQO010000018.1:0-83283 GCA_964446945.1 uncultured Bordetella sp. | reverse complement strand
CCGTTATGCCGGCTTCCACTTCTTCACCAATGAGGCCGGCGGCAACGCCATGATGTTCGTCAACCTCATCTGGGCCTGGGGTCATCCGGAAGTTTACATCCTGGTCTTGCCGGCATTCGGGATTTTCTCCGAGGTGGTTTCGACCTTTTCGCACAAGGCGCTGTTCGGTTACCGCTCGATGGTTGCCGCAACCATGTTCATCTGCATCGTCTCGTTCCTGGTGTGGCTGCATCATTTCTTCACCATGGGCGCAGGAGGCGACGTCAACGCGACATTCGGCATTGCGACCAGCATCATCGCGGTCGGCACCGGGGTAAAAATCTACAATTGGTTGTTCACGATGTATGCCGGGCGCATCAGCTTCAGCACGCCGATGCTGTGGTCGATTGGCTTCATGGTGACATTCGTCACCGGCGGCATGACCGGCGTCTTGCTCGCCGTGCCGCCCGCGGATTTCCTGCTGCACAACAGTCTTTTCCTGGTGGCGCATTTCCACCATGTAATCATTTCCGGTGTGCTGTTCGCCGCGTTCGCCGGCATGATCTACTGGTTTCCCAAAGCCTTCGGGTTCCGCCTGCACGAAGGCTGGGGCAAAGCATCCTTCTGGCTCGCCTTTATCGGCTTCTACGTCACTTTCATGCCGATGTATGTCGCGGGTTTCCTTGGGATGACGCGGCGGCTGCAGCATTATGATGTGCCAGCCTGGCATATATGGATGCTGATTTCGGCGTTCGGCGCGTTGATCCTTCTCGCCGGCGCCATATGTCAGGTCACTCAGCTCGTCGTGAGCATCCGCCGTCGCGAGGAATTGCGGGACACCACGGGCGATCCCTGGAATGCCCGTTCGCTGGAATGGTCTACTTCCTCGCCGCCTCCGGCTTTCGATTTCGCCGTGCTCCCGCGGATCGAATGTCTCGACGCGTATTGGCGAATGAAACAGCGCACGCTGGAACTCGGCAGGTTGCGCGACGAGCCGGACTACCGTGATGTGGAAATGCCGCGCAACAGCCCCACCGGATTCGTTTGCGCTTTTTTCGCCACCATCATGGGCTTTTCCATGATCTGGCATATCTGGTGGCTGGTGGGTGTGGGATTTGTCGGCGCTTTTGCGACTTTCGTCGTGTTCGCGTGGCGTGACATCCCCGAATATGTGATTCCCGCAGCCGATGTCGCCCGCATTGATCGCGCCAACCGGAACGCGCGGCGAGAGGCGCTCGAAGCCTATCTGGCGCAGGCAGAATGAGCGCTTACAGCGCATACAGCACAACCGCCGACACGATCCCGCTCGGCTATGGCGAACATGCCGGCGCGCATGGCCATGGCGCGGGAGGGCCCGCCTCCCGGCGCATTGTGATCGCCTACGGCTTCTGGATATTTCTCCTTTCCGATTTCGTGATGTTCTCCTGCTTCTTCGCCACCTATGCGGTGCTGGCAGGCCAGACAGCGGGTGGTCCCTCGGCCAAGCAGATATTCGACCTGCAAACGGTCGCCGTCGAAACCACTTGTCTGCTGCTGTCGAGTTTTGTCTGCGGTCTGGCGAGTTTGGCGGTTGCGCGCGCGAGCATGTTCTGGACGCAGGTCGCACTTCTGGTCACCGGCTTGCTTGGACTCGCCTTTGTGCTGCTGGAAGCACGAGAATTCACCAGGCTGTTTGAAATGGGCTATGGCCCGCAGCGCAGCGCATTCTTAACAGCATTCTTCGCGCTGGTCGGGTGCCACGGGCTGCTTGTGTCGCTCGGCCTGATGTGGCTGGGAACCACGATGGCGCAATTTTATGCCAAAGGTTTCCGGCGCAATATCGGCCACCGCTTCCTCTGCTTCAGCCTGTTCTGGCACGCGCTGGATATCATCTGGGTCGCGATATTTTCCCTCGTCTATCTGGTGGGAGAGGTTTTGTGAGCCTGCATCCCGATCCTGCCGACGGCCCTTACATCGACGACAGCGCGCCGGGTGACGAAGCCGATGCTGCCGACATCGCGAGGGGTTTTCGCGGTTATCTGGTCGGGTTATTCCTCGCCGCAGTTCTCACAGCGCTATCATTCTGGGCCGAAGGGACGGACCTGATCTACGGACCCGCGATTCCGATCGCGATCGCCGCGCTTGCGTTCGCGCAGATGGGCGTGCATCTCGTGTTTTTTCTGCACCTCACGACATCGCCGGACAATACCAACAATGCGATGGCGCTGGCTTTCGGCGTTCTGATCTGCGTGATCATCGTCTTCGGATCGGCCTGGATCATGTTTCGCCTGAATCACAACCTGATGCCGATGAACCAGCTTCTGCAAATGCAGCAATGACGGCGCGGCCGCCCCGGGGCCGCAGACAGCAGAAGTTCCGTGTGCATGTAATTTGTGAACACGATCCGGCTGCCGCGAGTGTTTACGAATCGGCTATTCTTCCGTGCAAGAGTCGACGAGTACTGTTGCCCCGTCGTGAGCTGGAGAAGATGGTTATGAGTTTGGACAACGTGGCTGTGCAAATCCGCAAACGCGCATACGAGATCTGGGAAGGCGAAGGGCGTCCGCACGGACGCGACATGCAACACTGGATTCAGGCAGAAACGGAGTTCCGCCCGCGCTTGCGCGTTGTCGCTGTGAGCGACTCCCAACCGGCAACACCGAAAAAAGCAGCACGCAAGAAGAGTCCGAAAGCGTCCAGGAAATAGCTTCGGCTACTCCTTCAGGCCAAACGCGAGCAGCACATTTCCAGGCGCGCCGCCAAAGCGCGGATAGCCGGAATTCACATACACCATTCCGCCCGCGACCACGGGGCCGGCGCCATCCAATGACCCGCCATGTGCGGCGGCGCCATTGACGGCAGTGAACGGCTTTTCGGTGTCAAAATCCCACAACAGATGACCGTCTGCGGTGGCAAAAGCGCGGATATGCCCGTCCATCGAACCGGAGAAAACGGCGCCGGGAATGACGGTGACGGCGCCGGGTTGAGCCGGGCTGCATCCCGGGCGCGGCGGCGTGCAAGCCGTCGCTGGCGCGAACCATAATTTCTTGCCGCTTGCGAGGTCGAGCGCGGTCAGTCCGCCGCCTTTGTTCGGATCCAGCGCTGAATTTCCAATCGGTCCGACGGGATGCGATGCGTCTGCCGATGAACCGGGAGTTGGCGCCATCCGCACCACGTCCGAAACGGCGACATAAAGCGCGCGGCCATCACTCGCCATGCCCCACTGCACGCCGCCATTGGTACCGCCCTTCCCAACCCGCACCTGCCACAGCGGTTTCCCCTGCTGATCGGGATCGAAGGCATAAACCATTCCCGACTTCTGGCCCGCGACCAGAAGATCGCGCCCATTCGCCATGTGAACCAAAATCGGCGATGAACCGAAGTCATAGTCAGGACCGTTGTCGGCTGGACAGTTCACGGCCTTTGCTCCGCAGGCGGAGTTGTAGACGTCGGCCGATGTCATCTGATGCGACCAGACAATGTGACCGGTCTTGATATCCAACGCCATGACTGCATCGCTGGTGGACGTGGCCGGATGCGAATAGTTGTCGCCACTCGTGACGTAGAGCAGCCCGCGCGTGGCATCGACGGTCGGGCGTGACCAAACCCCAGCGCCTGAGGGGCCGAAAGTGGGTGTGCCAGCCGCTGTTTGCCCGGTGCGCTTGGGCATATCGACGAGGTAAGATTTCCACAGCACTTCACCATTGCGGGCACGAAAGGCCGTGATGCTTCCGCGAAACGTGCAGCACGGATATTCCGGATCGAGCGATCGGGTTTCTTCCCAGGAAGCCGCCGGGACAAAGACTACGCCGTCGTGTTCGGCGGGCGTGCCGGTCAGACGCGTGGCCTCATGTTCTTCCGGCCGCTTGCGCCAGACTTGTTTTCCGGTCTTCGCGTCGACTGCATGCGTCCAGCCATTCTGATCGCTGAATACCAGGATGGTTCGGCCACCGTCGTTCACCACCGCCATTCCGCTGCGCACGGGACCACTGGCCTGGTAGAGCCAGTCGATACAGCCGGTTTTCGCATCCAGCGCCTGCACCCCACCGCCGGCACTGCCGGTGAAAAGCGTATCCCGGACAATCGCAGGCGCACCAAATGCCGTGACATCGCCGGGAAATGCGTAGGCCCATTTGAGTTCAAGCTTTGGCACCTGACCCGCACTCAGTGCTGCGGCCTCAGCGTCCTGGAATCGCGCATTCGACGCATCCGGGCTCCAACCCGACCAGCTATCACTCGCAGGTCCGGCCATGGGCGCATGGTCCGCTTTGCAGAAGGCGCTCGCCGGGGGTGGCGGATCATCGGCGCCATGGCCGAGAAATTGTGCCACGGCTTCGCGTTCCTCGCGGCGGATCGGATAGGCGATCGACATCATGGCGCCGAAATCCAGCGTCTTGAGAATGTGGGCGGGCGAGAGCTGCATCAGCGCGGAACGCGCCGGAATGCGTGCGCCAGTTTGTTCGTGACAGGAAGCGCAATATTTTCCGTACACCGCCTCGCCTGACGGCGCTGGGGCATGGGCGCTTGTCAGACTCGCTGCGCCGACCAGTGCCGCGATCAGGCGGCCGGCTGCTTTTACCGTCATGGGACAAACTCCAGCTCAATTTTGTCCAGTATAGGTTGCAAACACCGGGAGCACACGTGATCTTTGCCTGCGGACCTGTTAGGCTGATGCAAGTGCCGGGAGGGAGAACCCAATGAAAACTGTGTTGTTTGCAGCTCTGTTATTTGCTTCGGCGTTGATCGGACAGTCAGCGGTCGCACAGCAAGCGCCGTTCAACGCGACCGGCGTGACCATGGGCCACTGGCACCTGATCTCAAAAGATGTCGAGGCCAACAAGAAACTGTTTCTCGCCATGGGGGCTAAACTGTACATGCCCGGCGGCCAGCCGCTGATTGCGTTTCCCGGCCTCTACATCAATCTCAATCTCGGCATGGAACAAGGCGACGGCGGCACCGTCGGCACGGTCGTGAATCACGTCGGCTTTGTCGTCGACGATGTTCAAAAGCGCACTGCGGAATGGAAAGCCAAAGGCGTTCCGGTATTGCCCGGAACCAATGGCCGCAAGGATCAGGCATTTGTCGTCACGCCGGATGGCGTGCGGATCGAAATTCTCGAAGACAAATCCCAGACGGTGCCAATCAGGAACGACCACGTGCATTTCTTCCTGCCCGCCGCGGAGATTCCGAAAGCGGTGGCGTGGTATGTGAAGACGTTCGGCGGCAAAGAGGGTACGCGCAATGGCGCACCCGTCGTCGATATTCCGGGCGTGCAGTTGCGCTTCAACAAGGCCGATTCAGCGCAGGCGGCAACCCGCCATCACATCCTCGATCACATCGGATTTGACGTGCGCGACCATGCGGCATTCGTGCAAAAGATCACGGCCGAAGGCGTCAAACTCGACGAGCCGGCGCGCACCGTGCCGAATGGCAGTAAGATTACTTACATCACCGACCCTTGGGGCACGCGGATTGAAATCATTCAGCGCGCGCCGCTCGGCCCTGCGGTGCAGTGACGGCGGAAAATATCAGCGGTAACGTCTGAGACGCTTAGAACAGCCGGTCGAGAAGATTTTGGAACATCGTCATGACGTCATTGTCGTCATGCGATTCCGGTTTCTGCGTGTCCGCTGCATCCGGCTGCGTGGGCGGTGGCGGTTCCTCGTCGGCAAAAAGCGTCAGACCGACCAATTCACGCGGGGGAAGGCCGTGCTCGGCCTGCTGCATGTAGCTCCGGAATATACGTGACGGCATTCCGCCGCCGGTCGCCTTCTTCATAGGCGAGCCATCGTCGTTTCCGACCCAAACGCCAGTAACGTAATCCGCGGTAAAGCCGACGAACCAGGCGTCACGATAATCCTGTGAGGTGCCGGTCTTTCCGGCCACGTCATACCCGTGCAGGGCCGCAGCACTACCAGTGCCATCTGTCACGGTGCCCTGCATCATCTGGGTCATGAAGGCATCATTTTCCGGCGTCATGACACGAACGGGATCGCTGCCGTGACGCTGATACAGAATCTTCCCGCTCGCGGTCCGTACGCGAACGACCGTGTATGGAGTCGCGCCGTAACCACCGTTGGCGAAAGGAACATAGGCTTCCGTCAACTCCAGAGGAGTCACTTCGGACGTGCCGAGCGCCAGCGAGGGAACCGGATTGAGCCTTGCTGCAACACCGAGCTGGTGCGCGATGCGCGCGACTTCCGAGGGGCCGACTTCATTGGTCAGCTGCACGGCCGCGGAATTCGACGAATGCGCCAGCGCGCGAGCCAGCGTGATCGAGCCTTCATACTCGCCTTCGTAATTGCCGGGCCGCCAGCTGCCGATGGTGACCGGACCATCCTGGACTTCGTCCGTCGGGCGGTGACCATGTTCGAGCGCGGCAAGGTACACAAATGGCTTGAACGCCGAACCGGGCTGACGTTTGGCGTCCACCGCGCGGTCGAACTCGCTTTCGTCATAGGATGTGCCGCCGACCAGGGCACGCACGGCGCCATCGTCACTGACCGAAACCAGCGCGGCTTCCGACGCATTCATCTTGTGGCCGTCGCGGGCGAGCCCACCCGTCACGGCATCTTCGGCATCGCGCTGGAGGTCGAGATCGAGCGTGGTTTCGACGATCAGCCTCTCCTTCGGAGACGGGACGAGCCCGGGCAATTGAGAGATGACGTAATCGACGAAATAGCCGGCGCCCGGCGTGCCGAAACTGTGCGCGAATTTGGGATGCGCTTTCGCGTATTTGAGGCGCTGGGCATGGTCGATGAAGTGCGATTCCTCCATCGCAGCAAGCACGATCGAGGAACGCGCCAGCGCCGCGTGGGCTGAGGTTTGCGGATTGTAGCGCGAGGGAGCTTTGACAATGCCGGCGAGTACCGCCGCCTCAGGCAGCGTCAGTTGCTGCGCCGGTTTGTTGAAATAGCGCTCCGAGGCCGCCTCAATGCCGTAGACGCCGGCGCCGAAATACACCCGGTTCAAATAGAAGCTGAGGATCTGATCCTTGCTGTAGCGGGTCTCCAGAAGGACCGCGAGAATGGCTTCTTCGATCTTGCGCCGGACGGTGCGATCGGGGGTCAAAAACAGGTTTTTCGCCAGCTGCTGAGTCAATGTCGACCCGCCCTGAACATATTCGCCGTGTACCGCATCGACAAAAGCCGCCCGGGCGAGGCCTATCGGATCGATTCCGAAATGGCTGCGAAACCGGCGGTCCTCAATCGCGATGAAGGCGTTGCCGACATACGGGGGAAGCTGCGCCACCGGAACTGACTCGCCCTGGATCAATCCACGCCGCGCGATCATGCGTCCTCTGGCGTCGAGCACCGTGACGTCGTTGCCCGGCTGATAGACAAAGACGGTTTCGGTGCTTGGCAGCTCCGAGATCCAATAGGAAAACATCCCGACCACAATGACAACGAACCACAGCCCGCCGACGATCAGGGCGGCGCGCAAGCGAGTCCGCGATCGCGGGGCTGATTCGGAGTGGCCGGCGGTCGGCACGCTGCCGCGCTTCCCCGGTTCAGGATGATTGGTCAGACCGGCCATCGACGCCAATTTGTTGCGAAGCTGCACCGCAGCCTTTACCCGGATTCCGTGGCAAGAAAACGGCATCGGTGACCGGCCAAGGTCCAGCTCGCGATGAATCAGGAAGCGAGCTCAGGGATTTAAGCGATAACCGCCGCTTTCCGTGACCAGCAGTTGTGCGCGCGAGGGATCCTTCTCGATCTTCTGGCGCAGGCGGTAGATGTGGGTTTCCAGCGTGTGGGTCGAAACCGCGGGGTTATAGCCCCAAACCTCGTGCAGCAGGACATCGCGGCTGACGGTAGAACCGGCGCGCTGCAGATATTTGAGGATATTGGTTTCCTTCTCGGTGAGCCGGATACGCTTCTGGCCTTCGACGAGGACCTTCGCGGAGGGCCGGAAAGTATAGGGCCCAATACGGTAAATCGCCTCTTCACTGGTGCCGTGGCTGCGCAGATGCGCCTCAACCCGCGCCATCAACACGGCGAAGCGGAAAGGTTTGGTGATGTAGTCGTTGGCGCCGGCCTTCAGGCCTTCGATCGTGTCGGCGTCCGAATCGGAAGCGGTCAGAATGATGATGGGACAGGTCACACCGTGGTCGCGAAATTCGCGGCACAGGACTCTGCCATCACCATCCGGCAGGGACACATCCAAAATCATGAACTCGTAGAGCCCGTCGAGCCCCTTCTCCAAAGCTTCGCGGAAAGTTCCAGCCTCGATAGGCTCGAAATTGCCCTCGGTTGCGAATTGCTCGGCGAGCGAGGCGCGCAGCATCTCATCGTCGTCTACGAGGAGAACGCGCTTCACACTTGGCATTGGAACATCTCCCCATGCAGGCGCGTCGTGTTAATGCGCCAAACTCTATCCCGTTTCCCATCCAAAGGTGTATGTCCTGAAGGAGATTGGAAAAACCCGGCAAAATTGTGCCCGATTTGCCCTTGGATCAGCTGATTTCGCCAGCTCACCGCGTAGAACGCGCGGCGGGGGAATTTCGTCGCGGGGTACCGGTTTTAATCCGAACTAAATCAGGTCTGACGAGCTTGGCCGCGGCCGCAGAGACCGTCAGGCCGGCAATGTTCGAAGTACTCCGCACGAGTGCCGGCGCCGGTTCCCTAGTTATCACCCACGCGCGCGCCGCAACTCTGAAAATTCCTCTCTATACCGACGAGGTCGTGGCCCTGCCGCTGAACGCCGAAGCTGATGCGGATTATCTTCGTGCGGTGGCGGACCCCGCGACCGACCTGGACCATCCGCTGAAAGGTCCCTTCAACGTCGGCCGCAAGCAGCCCGATGTCACTGCGGCGGCGGCCGTCCGGCTGGCAAAGCTCTCTGGTCTGCTGCCGGCTGCAATCGTGTTTACACTGGAAACACCTCGCCGCGGAGAGGATATCACCGCGGGAGATATCACCGCGGTCGGGGCCGAAAATATCCTGGAATACCAGGAGACAACTGCCGAAAGCCTGGAATTGCTGGTCCGGGCGAGAGTGCCGCTCAAGGGCAGCGAGGCAGCCGAACTGGTGGCGTTCCGGCCTGCCGGCGGCGGGCCAGAACATTACGCCATACTGATCGGCGACAAAGCCGGCGCAGCGCTTGCGCCGCCTGGTCCGGTGCTGGCGCGGCTGCATTCCGAATGTTTCACCGGCGATCTGCTGGGCTCGCTGCGATGCGACTGCGGCGACCAGTTGCGTGGTGCGATCAAAACCATTGCCGCAAGCGGTGGCGGTGTTCTGCTCTATCTCGCGCAGGAGGGGCGCGGCATCGGACTCATGAACAAGCTGCGGGCCTACCGGCTGCAGGACGAAGGCTACGACACGCTTGAGGCCAATCGCCGGCTCGGATTTGAGGAAGATGAGAGGCTCTACGAGATTGCCGCGAGGATGTTGAGCATTCTCGGTTTCCAGAAAGTCCGGTTACTGACCAATAACCCGCACAAAATGGCCGCCCTTGAAGCCGCCGGAATCGAAGTTGTTGCGCGCCTGCCGCATCATTTTCCCGACAACATCCACAATCGCGAATATCTGCACACCAAGGCTTCGAAGGCCGGACACCTGTTCTGAGGCACCACGCATGGACATCACGGTCACGCAGCAGGGAACGGGTTTTGCCGCAGACTGGGGCGCCACCCCCCGGCGTTGCGCCGTCGGGCGTGGCGGAATCGGAATCAAACAACGCGAGGGCGACGGGATCACGCCGGTCGGGCGATGGCCGCTGCGGCGCGTGCTGTATCGGGCAGACCGGCTGGAAGACGCGCCCAAAACCATTCTCCCGGTCGAAAAGATCGAATCGGACGATGCCTGGTGCGATATTCCCGGCGATCCCAATTACAACCGCCTGGTTCGTCTGCCCTACGCCTCGCTCGACGAACGCCTGTGGCGCGATGACGAAGCCTATGACGTCATTGCTATCGTCGGCTTCAATGATGCCCCAGTGGTACAGGGAAAAGGCAGCGCGATTTTCGTGCATGTCGCTTCCGCCGATTACAAACCGACCGCAGGCTGCGTCGCGCTCTCGCGCAGGGATCTGGTGGAGGCGTTGGCGCAGCTCCGGCGCGGCGACAGACTGATTGTCGCAGGTTGAGTTTCGCCTACGATTCCGCGCTGGAACGACTGAAAAAACAGGCGTTTAGGCGCGCCCCAATTTCTTGACACAAAACCGGACCGCCCCTATGGTCCGCGCGCTTTTTGGCAATTCTGTCCTCGTCCCCGCCAACTGTTCAGACCAGCGCTGGTGCGCATGGCCGAAAACGATCCCGAAATGCACCGCCTGAATGAGCTGGAACGGCGGCTGCAACAGGCACGCGGCGGACAGAAACAGGAACAAAAGCCGGCACCGCCCCCGGCCAGCCCCTCGCAAATGGGAATTGCGGTCAGGCTGGTCACGGAACTGCTTGCGGGCGTGATTGTCGGTGGGGCCATTGGCTGGGCGTTAGACCATGTATTTGGTACCGCGCCCATTCTGTTGATTGTCTGTTTTTTGTTTGGAGTGGCCGCCGGCATTCTCAATGTCCAGCGAGCCGCGCGCGAGATGAACGAAAGTAACGTGCGAAAGGAATAGACCAGTGGCGATGAGTCCCCTGGAGCAGTTCGCAGTGACGCGGATCGGGCCGCCGCTGCACCTGTTTGGTTACGATGTTTCCTTCACCAATTCTGCGCTCTGGATGTGTATCGTCGCGGGCTCTGCCGCGATCGTACTGACGCTCGGCGCGGCGTCGCGCCGGCTGGTTCCGACCCGGCTGCAGTCGGTCGTCGAAATGAGCCATTCGATGATCAGCAACATGCTTCAGTCGGCCTGTGGCATCGAGGGCCTGAAATTCTTTCCTTTCGTTTTCACGGTGTTTTTCTTCGTTCTGTTCGCGAATATGTACGGGCTGATGCCGCTCGGGCTTTATCCGCCTATCGGTCCATTCACCGTGACCAGCCACATCATCGTCACCTTCGCTTTGGCGATCTTCATTTTCCTGATGGTGATTGTCATCGGCATTTTCCGGAACGGATTCGCGTTCTTCCGTATCTTCGCGCCCAATGTGCCGTGGTGGATGCTGATCCTTCTTGTTCCGATCGAAATCTTCTCTTTTTGCAGCCGCCCGATCAGCCATTCCGTGCGCCTTGCCGCCAACATGATGGCCGGCCATACCATGCTCAACGTGTTTGGCGGTTTTGTCGTCGGCATTGCTGCCGCGGGCGGCGCGCTTTCCTTCTTGTCGGTCGCGCCACTACTCGCCATAAGCGCCACATCCGCGCTCGAACTCCTGATTGGGTTCCTCCAGGCCTATGTGTTTGCCATCCTGACCTGCATTTATCTCAACGACGCTCTCCATCCACCGCACCATTAATCCGAATAATCCAAACGAGGAGTTTCAGAATGCCTGATGAAATTATGGCTGCCAGACTGATTGGCGCCGGCCTTGCCACCATCGCGCTGATCGGCGCGGGCGTCGGTATCGGTACGATATTCGGCAACTACATCTCCGGCGCTCTGCGGAACCCCGGTGCGGCGCAGAGTCAATTCACCAATCTGATGGTTGGATTTGCGCTTACGGAGTTTACCGGTCTGCTGGGCGTCGTCATGGCGTTCATCATTCTTTTCACCTAACCGGCAATGGCTGCGGAAGCCCTCAATACGGCGACGGAGGCAACCCCGAAGACCGGGCTGCCGCAACTGGACGTCACCTGGTATCCGGCCCAGCTTTTCTGGCTCGTCATCACCTTTGGTCTTTTGTTTCTGTTTTTTTGGCGGGTCACACTGCCGATGATCGAAGGAGTTCTCCGGGAGCGTAGAAATCGGATTGAAGGCGACCTCGGCATTGCCGAGAAAATGCGCCAACAGGCGGCCGACGCGCTTTCGGGCTACGAAACAGAAATGGCGAATGCGCGCAGCCGCGCACAGCAGATCCTTGCCGAAAATCGCAAAACAATCGGCGGCAGCCTTGACGAAGTAAAAGCCAGGGCAGAAGCCGAAATGCAGGCCACGATGAAAAAGGCTGAGGAGCGTGTGTCTGCTGAACGGGCGCGTGCGCTGGCCAATCTGCGGCCCGCCGCGGCGGAAGCGGCCGCCGATATCGTTGGGCGCCTGATCGGAACAAAAGTTGGCGTTGATGAGGCCTCAGGGGCCATTACTGAATTGCAGGCAGCCGAATGAGCGCATTTCTCAGCGATCCCGAATTCTGGGTGGCCGTCGGCACTGCAATATTTCTTGCTTTTCTTTTTTATAAACGCGTTCCCAAGATGTCGGCGAACTCGCTCGACTCCCGCGCATCGGCAATTGCGCATGAAATCGAAGAAGCGCGCCGGCTCCGCTCGGAAGCCGAGGCTTTGTTTGCGCAATACCGGCAAAAACAGGCGGCGGCAGAGAGCGAAGCACAGGCCATTCTCGCCGAAGCCCGCGCGGAGGCAGAACGTTACGCCGTGGAGGCGCGCGCAGCTGCGTCGGCCCAGATTGCGCGCCGCGCCAAACAGGCCGAAGACAAGATCGCGCAAGCCGAAGCCCATGCGCTCGCGGATATCCGCGCAGTAGCCGCAAACACGGCAGTTGCGGCAGCGGAACGACTCATCGCCCGCAAATTGGACGAAAATCGCGCGTCCGATCTGGTGAAAAAATCGCTCGGCGAGATCCAGGGCCGATTGCAGTGAAATGAGCAGCCCGGGCCGGCCTCCTTATCGCGCCGACCATGTGGGAAGTCTCTTGCGCCCCGCAGCGCTGCACGAAGCGCGCGCGAAAGCGGAAAAAGGCGCGATTACGGCTGCGGAATTGCGCGCAGTAGAAGACTCTGCAATTCGCGATGCTGTTGCATTACAGGAACAGGCCGGACTGCAATCCGTCACCGATGGCGAATTTCGCCGCGGCCATTATCTGGTCGACTTCATGACGGCGCTTGATGGAATCGTTCCGACGCACACCAGCTATGCGCTTTCCTTTCGCGGCAGCGACGGATCGACTGGCGAGACCCGCTCGATGCTAACCGTCACCGGAAAAGTGCGGCGCAGCCGGCCGATCATGCTGGGTGGATTCCGGTTTCTGAAGGCGACGACGAGCCGCACTCCGAAAGTCTGCATCCCCTCGCCCACCTGGGTTCATATGCGGGGCGGCAGCAAAACCGTCAGTCCCACGGTTTATCCCGACATTGAAGAATTCTGGGACGACATCGTCCGCGCCTTTCACGAAGAAATCCGGGATCTTGCCGCGGCCGGCTGCACTTACCTGCAGCTCGACGAGATCAGTTTTGCCTTCTTGTGCGACCGGAACATTCGTGACCGAATCGCCGCGGACGGCCTGGATGCTGACCGTTTGATCGCCGATTACGCCGGTATTGTCGACCGCATCGCCGCCGGTGCGCCGGATGGGATGACGGTCACTGTCCATACCTGCCGCGGTAATTTCCAGAGCATGTGGATGGCGGAAGGTGGCTATGAGCAGGTCGCAGCCAAGGCGTTCGCCCAGCCATCGGTGGATGGGTATTTTCTCGAATTCGACAGCGAGCGCGCGGGCGGTTTTGAGCCGCTGCGGGCGATTCCGCGCGACAAACGTGTCGTGCTGGGAATCGTGAGTTCAAAAACTGCACAATTGGAGAACAAGGACAGTTTGAAGCGGCGGATCGAGGATGCCGCAAAATATTTCCCGCTCGAACAGCTCTGCCTGTCCCCGCAATGCGGTTTTGCCAGCACCCATCATGGCAATCGCATCAGTGAGGAAATCGAGCGGCGCAAACTGGAATTGATCGTCGAAACGGCGGCGGAAATCTGGGGCAACGCCGCCTGAAGGGTTAGGCCTTCTTTTCAGGCTGGACGATTCGAAGGTGCAGTTCGCGCAACTGGCGTGGAGACACCTCCGAAGGCGCACCCATCATCAGATCCTGTGCCTGCTGATTCATCGGAAACATCGTCACTTCGCGAATATTGGGCACATCCGCGAGCAACATGACAATCCGGTCGACGCCAGGCGCCGTGCCGCCATGCGGAGGCGCCCCGTAGCGGAAGGCGTTCAACATTCCGGAAAACCGCTGTTCGGTTTCATCGCGCGAGTAACCGGCGATTTCAAACGCCTTGAGCATCACTTCCGGGCGGTGATTGCGAATGGCGCCGGATGAAAGCTCAACCCCATTGCAGACGATGTCATACTGAAAGGCCTTGATGCCGAGAATCGTATCGCGGTCCTGAATATCGAGCGACAGGAATTTGTCGCGGTCGAAATTCGGCATCGAAAACGGGTTGTGCGAGAAGTCGATCTTCTTCTCGTCCTCATTCCATTCGTACATCGGAAAATCGACAATCCAGCAGAATTCGAAGCAATCCTTGCGGGTGAGCGAAAGTTCGTTACCGATCTTCAGGCGTGCCTGGCCGGCGAGCGCGGCGGCGCGGGCGATTTTGTCGGCGGCGAAGAACACGGCGTCGCCGGCTTTTGCTGCTGTCAGTACTGCGAGCTGGGAGAGAGCGTCGTCGGACAGGAATTTCGCGATAGGTCCCTTGCCCACCGTGCGGCCGTTCTCCTCCTCGAACACGATATAGCCGAGTCCCGCCGCGCCTTCGCCGCGCGCCCATTCATTCATGCGGTCGAACCAGGAACGCGGCTGCGCCGCCGCGCCAGGCGCAGGAATCGCGCGCACGGTCTCTTTGCCCTTGAACGCCTTGAAGGTGACGTCGTCGCGATTGAACACCTGCGTTGCATCCGCGATCATGATCGGGTTGCGCAGATCCGGTTTGTCAGAACCGTAAAGCAGCATCGACTCGGCATATGGAATGCGCGGAAAAGGCGGCCGCGAAACTGTGCGATTGCCGGCGAATTCCTCGAACACTCCGTGCAATACCGGCTCCATGGCGGCAAACACGTCGTCCTGGGTGACGAAGCTCATTTCGACGTCGAGCTGGTAAAATTCGCCCGGACTGCGGTCTGCGCGTCCATCCTCATCGCGGAAGCATGGCGCAATCTGAAAATAGCGATCGAAGCCCGCAACCATGATGAGCTGCTTGAACTGCTGGGGCGCCTGCGGCAATGCGTAGAATTTCCCGGGATGAAGCCGTGACGGAACCAGGAAGTCGCGTGCGCCTTCCGGGCTTGAAGCGGTCAGGATCGGCGTCTGGAATTCCATGAAACCCGAATCGGTCATGCGCCGGCGGATCGATTGGACGACCTGCGATCTGAGGACGATATTGTGATGCAGGCGTTCGCGTCTGAGATCGAGGAACCGGTAGCGCAACCGCGTTTCTTCGGGATAGTCGAGATCGCCAAAAACCGGCAAAGGCAGTTCTTCGGCGCGGCTCTGGATCGCGACATTTTCGATTCTGAGTTCGATTTCGCCGGTCGGCAGGTCCGGATTGACCGTGTCGGCGCTGCGCGCCACCACCGGCCCTGTGACTGTGAGCACCCATTCCGAGCGCGCCTCCGATGCCGCAGCGAAAGCTGGGCTGTCGGGTTCGATGACGCATTGCGTCAGCCCGTAATGGTCCCTGAGATCGATAAACAGAAGACCGCCGTGGTCGCGCGCGCGATGGACCCACCCGGACAGTCGGACCCGTTCGCCGACATTCGAACGGCGCAATTCGCCGCAATTCCTGGTGCGGTACGGGTGCATGTGTTGTCCTCAGCCGGAGCCGGCGTTTTTGGGAAGCAGACCGGGTGAAGTCAAGAGCCTGCCTGGGGCAATGCCGCTTCGGTTTGGGGCGACAAGCCCACCCAATTTCCGTTAATTAGCCGCATGCGAATCATTACGACGACCGGCGATCTCGACACATTCGTCGGGGAACTGGAGCAAGGACCCTACGCGGCGATCGATACCGAGTTCATGCGCGATCAGACTTACTGGCCAAAGCTGTGCCTGGTGCAGGCGGCGGGGCCGGGAGCCCAGGGTATTATCGATCCATTGGCACCAGGCATCGAGATCGATCCGCTCTATCGGCTTCTTGCCAATCCTGCAGTGGTAAAAGTCTTCCATGCCGCGCGGCAGGATATCGAAATTTTCCACCATCAGGGCGGCGTTATTCCGGAGCCATTTTTCGATACCCAGATCGCCGCCATGGTGTGTGGTTTCGGCGAGGCCGCATCCTATGAAACCCTGGTTCGCAAACTGGCCAAAGCCGACATCGACAAGTCGGCACGCTTCACGGATTGGAGCCGCAGGCCACTATCAAAACGTCAGCTGGAATACGCGCTATCCGACGTGACTCATCTGCGTCAGCTCTATGAAATCCTTTCGGGCGAATTGTCAAAAACCGGACGCACAACCTGGGTTGAAGAAGAGGAAGCCACGCTGATGAATCCGGCGACGTATCGGCTGGAGCCGGCCGATGCATGGCGCCGCCTGAAGCCACGTTCCGGGAACAAGCGCTTCCTCGCGGTGCTTGCGGGGGTTGCCGCCTGGCGCGAACGTGAGGCGCAAAGCCGAGATGTACCCCGCAATCGCGTATTGCGCGATGAGACGCTGCTGGAGATCGCGGCGCATCCGCCGGCGGATGCGGAGCATCTCGAACATATCCGCGGCTTGCCGAATGGCTATGCTCAATCGCGTGCGGGAAAGGCACTGCTTGCGGCCATCAACGATTCGCTGACTGCGCCGCCGCCCGAACTCGCCCCCCCGGGGCCACGGCTCCGGCGCGAGCCATCTCAGGCCGCGCTGGACCTTCTCAAGACCCTGTTGCGCCTGCGCGCGACGGAATTCCGGGTCGCACCCCGTCTCGTTGCCGACATGGCCGACCTCGAAAAGCTCGCCAGCGGTGAGACCGAAGGCGTTGCGGCGCTGCACGGATGGCGCGCCAATGTGTTTGGTCAAGACGCTCTGAAACTTTGCGCTGGACACCTCGCCATTTCGCTGGACGACGGTGAAGCCGTCATCCTCGAAACCCCAAAGCGGTTATCCTGACACCGCGGCAGCGACGGGACGGCGTATCAGGCGCCGCCACGCAATGGTGAATGCGATCAGGTTCAAAACTGCGCAGGCGAAGAAGTTGATCCCAAGCCGCGGGTCGCCGGGCGGCAGATTGGAAACCTGGGCCAGCAGGGAATTACCCAGCGCCGGACCGATGACTCCGGCAAGGCTGCTGATCGACTGCAGCGCTCCCAATGTCACGCCCTGTGCCGACGCGTCGGTTGATTTCGATACGACGGACTGAATTGACGGTCCGGCGGTGAAAGTCAGGATGCTGGCAAACAGCACCGGAAACATCATCCAGCCCTCAGGCACCAGCCCGTAAAGGGTTTGAATGATGACGTTGCTGCCCACCGCCATCAGCACCAGGCGCTCTTCGCCAAAGCGCTTAACCAGCCGCCCGATCAGGCCGCCCTGAACGATGGTCGACAGCAAACCGACGCAAAACAGCAGCGTGCCATTTTCCACAGTGCCCCAGCCAAAGCGGAAGCGGGTGGCTAACACCCAGCTTTGGATCATCGTCATGTGGGCGACGATGTAGACCGCGTAAACCATCACCAGCGTGCCGACCGCGTGATGCCGGACAAGATTGTTCAGTGCCCGGAACGGATTGGCTCGAGACAACGAAAACGGCGTGCGCCGTTCCCGTGGCAAAGATTCGGGCACGATCAGAAAGCCGTAAATCGCGTTTACCAGCGACAGACCAGCCGCGACATAGAACGGCAGATGCAGACTGATGCCGCCGAGCACTCCCCCAAGAATCGGGCCGCAGATAAATCCGAGACCGAAGGCAGCCCCGACCAGACCGAAATTCCTGGCCCGCTTTTCCGGCGGAGTGATATCCGCAAGATAGGCGTTGGCGACCGAATAGCTCGCGCCGGTGACGCCGCCGATCAAACGGGCGATCAGCATGATGAGCAATGTGGGCGCCAGCGCAATCAGCAGGTAGTGAGTGCCAAGCCCGATGATCGCGGCAATCAGGACGAATCGGCGTCCGAGGCGGTCGCTGATTGCGCCCAGCATGGGCGCGCACAGGAATTGCATCAGGCCGAAAGCGACCGACAATCCCATGTTCCACCAGGCCTGCATCTCGCGGCTGGTGGTGTAGTCGCCAATCAGGATCGGCAGGACCGGAATGGCAATTCCGATGCCGACCATGTCGATGAAAACCGCCACCAATATGAACCACACGCTGGCGGTGCGCGCAGGCGAAGCTGTTGAACTTTGCGGGCTGCTCATGGGACCCGAATAACCGCCGCCGGCCGGCCGGGCAAATTATTCCGGCGTGATCTCGGTTTCCGCCTCCGCCGTCTCATCGCCCTCATAAGGATCCTCGTCGGGCGAAAGAGCATCCGTGGGTTGTGGAACGGCAATCGCGGAAGGCGGCACCGAATCGAGAAATCCAGCAGCTTTGAGTTCGTCGATGCCGGGCAGATCACCAATCGCGTCCAGACCGAAATGGGCCAAAAACGCGTCGGTCGTGCCATATGTCACAGGACGGCCGGGTGTTCGCCGCCGGCCGCGAATGCGAATCCAACCCGCCTCAAGCAGCAAATCGACCGTTCCTTTGCTCACCATGACGCCACGAATGGCTTCGATATCGGCGCGTGTCACAGGTTGGTGATAGGCAATGATCGCCAGGGTTTCGATCGCTGCCTTAGAAAGCTTGTGCTGTTCAATAGTTTCCTTGCGCAACAGGAAAGCCAGGTCACCGGCGGTACGGAACTGCCATTTGCCCGCCACTTGCACCAGGTTCACGCCCCGGCTGCTATACTCAGCCTTCAGAACTTCCAGTAGCGCGGCAACGTCGGTCTCCGCCGGCAGCACCCGCGCCAGCGCCGACTCGTCCACCGGCTCGGCCGCCGCAAACAGCAGCGCTTCCAGAACACGCAGATGGTTGCGATCCGGACCGAGCGGCGCCGGTGCACCTCCGGTGGTATCTTGCTCGCCCAATGCGGCAAGCTCGGCCATCTGAGCTTCTTCCGGATTCAACATTCGGTTCACGCCCCGTCCTCCGCAGCTGTAACGGTCCCATCCTTCAAAAAGAGTTCTCCGAAAGGCGCCATCTGGCGGACCGTCAGGCGGCCGTCCCGAACGAGCTCCAGCGTCGCCGAGAAAGTGCTCGCCAGGCCAGATCGCCGCCGGGCCCCGTTGGCCCAACCAGCGGGCAAAAACCGAGTCAGCGGCCGCCAATCCGGGATCGCGCCGAGCAAGTGCTCAAGCCGCGCGCGAGCCTCTTCGAGAAGATAAAACTCAGGCTTTGACAGTTCATAATTGCTCGCGGCGACGGTACGGACGCGTTGCCGGGCATAGGCCGAAAGCAGATCGTAAAGCGTGTCGGTATTTTTCCGTGTACGGACGACGACGACCGGTTCCGGCTGGCCGCGTACAAACACGTCGCGGTCGAGCAAATCGCGGGCGAACAAAGTGGCGGCCGACTCGCGCATTGCCTGCAACCGTGCCAGCCCCCAACGCAGCTGTGCGGCCATGTCTTCCGCGGCCGCGGTTTCGGGCAGAGCCTGCGGCAGAACCAGCCGTGACTTCAGGTAAGTCAGCCACGAAGCCATCACCAGATAGTCTGCAGCCAGTTCCAGCCGCTTGATCTTCGCCGATTCGACAAATGCGAGATACTGATCGGCCAGCTTCAGAACGGAAATTTTCAGCAGATCGACTTTTTGATTGCGGGCCAGCGACAGCAGAAGATCCAACGGACCTTCAAAACCTTCCAGCTCGACAATAAGGGCGTCATCGGGATCGGGAGTGGCGGCGCTGCCGTCGAGTATGCTGTCTTCCTGGAAGGTTTCGTCGTTCATGTGGTGGCCATAAGCTTGGCGAGTTGGGCTTCGGCTTTGGCGAGATCGATCTCGGAGGGCTTGCGATATTGCGCCAGCGCAGCCTCGGCGCGCCGCAATGGGTCGCCTTTGAGCGGTTTCACTTTGGCCACTATCTCTTTCATCTCTTTGAAATCGCCATTGCAGTGCAGAACCACATCGCATCCCGCCAGAAGCGCCGCGGAGGCACGCCGTCCCAGAGTTCCTTTGAGTGCTGCCATCGATAGGTCATCGCTCATCAGCAAACCGTCGAATCCGATCTCGCGCCGAATCACGGTTTGCACCAAACGTGAACTGGTCGTCGCTGGGCGCTGCGCATCCACTGCCTCATAGACAATGTGCGCTGTCATCGCCATTGGCGCGTCGTTTACCCCGCGGAATGTTACAAAATCATGTGTGGACAACTCGGCGTAAGGCGCAGTCACTCGCGGCAGCTCGAGATGACTGTCAGCCTGCGCGCGACCATGGCCGGGAATATGCTTGATCACCGGAAGCACGCCAGAATCCAGATGGCCGGCGACGACGATGCGTCCAAGCGCGATCACGGTGGCGGGCTTGGTCGAGAATGCCCGATCGCCGATGATGTCGTGAGCGCCGGGAATGGGCACGTCTAAAACCGGCGTGCAGTTCGCCGTGATTCCGGCCTCGCGCAACTCATCGGCCATCAATCTTGCACAAAGGTATGTCGCCTCGCGTCCCTCTTCGGGGTTGCGTTCGAACAATTCACCAAAACGCCGAGCAGGTGGACGGGCGCGCCAATGCGGCGGTCCAAGACGCTGAACGCGACCACCCTCCTGGTCGATGAAGATTGGCGTCTGCGGATTGTCAACAGTGCTGCGCAGTTCGGCGCAGAGCGCCCGCACCTGTTCGGGCGATTCGATATTATTCTGATATCCATAGGCACGTTGCACGCGCGCGAACAGAATGAAGCCGAACGGTTGCACATCCTTGAAGAAGGATCGTTCCTCGGCAGTGAGGGCGAGTCCTGAGCAGCCAAAAATGGCGGCGGCGGTCATCGCTTAAACCGGTTGGACTGTTTCAACGCGAGGCAATCAGGCAGGTCACGCCTTCCTTCTTCATTTTCTCGCAGGACTGCGCGGCGGCCGCCTTCCCCGCGAAGGGTCCGATTTGCAACCGGTACCAGACCCCCTTTTCGCCCAAATCGGCCTTTTTTATATCGGGCGACAAATCCGCGGCCAAATCACCATGTAGCTCGCGAAAGCGTTGAAAGGCTTTCCTGGCCAATTCCTGGCTGGGAAAGGCGCCAATCTGAAGATATTCCGGCTCCCCTCCGCCTGGTTCGACACGCGGAACAGGCGACTCCGGGGCATCGGCACCGCTGGTCGGATTTGCGCCGGCAAGTTCCGTTTCGTCACTGCTTGCAGGCGATAAGCGTGAAGATTCCGCTTCAGCTTCTGGTGTCTCGGGCGGCTCATAAACCTTGAGGCCGGCATAGGCTTGGGCTGTCCCACCTGGTTCATCGGGCCGCGTACGAACCGGGCCCGGAGGCGGTCCAATGAGGGCCACCTCGCCGCTGCCCCTGTCGATACCTCGCTCATAGCCGAACCAGACAACAGTGGCGACTCCGGCGAGGCCCAATAGGGCAACAACAATAAATCGCGGCAAACGATGGCTGGCGAGATCCTCCTCCTCCATCGGGTCATAATCGGCCGCAACTTTGGAAGGCTGATAAATCTCTTTTCTTCGGACAGCCATGACAGTCCCGTTTTTGCGAATCGCCTTCGCCCCAATTTTACCGCCGAACATCCCTTGTTGGCGGACTAAAGCGGAAATTCCATGTGGAAGATTCGGCGATATTCCTGGGCCACAAAGCGGTCGGTCATTCCCGCGACATAGTCGCAGACGGCATGTGCAGTAGCAGAATCACGTGGTGCTCCGCAGCGCAAGCGCCAATCCGCCGGGAGCAGTGTCGGGTCGCTGAGGAGAGCCTCGAACAGACGGGTCAGCATGCCCTGGGCGTTTCGCATGACCTGGAGAACACGTGGATGCTTGTACATGTGCTCGGTGAGGAATGTTTTAAGGCCGGCGATTTCATCATTTGCATGCTGCGTAAATGCGGCGGTCGCCTGGCCTCCGTTACGCACATCGGCTGCGGAACCGGGTTGCAACTGTTCAAGCCGCCGCCGCGTTTCCGCGATCAGCTCCGACACCATGATGGTGATGATTCG
Organism: uncultured Bordetella sp.; assembly: GCA_964446945.1. GTDB lineage: Bacteria > Pseudomonadota > Alphaproteobacteria > Micropepsales > Micropepsaceae > CAIYRG01. Next base: position 61,438 of record CAYUQO010000018.1, on the reverse strand, counting down.
ACTGACCGATTCGCCGATCAGACGGCCGAGCTCCAGGTCCGGATGGTGAGTCTGCACGTCGCGAAAAACCGCTCCCGCAAGCGGCGCGGACGTTAAATCCTTGATAGTGAAAAGGCCGGCGCGGAGACCATCGTCCACGTCATGGCTGACATAGGCGATGTCGTCGGCCATCGCCGCAATCTGGGCTTCGAGTCCGGCATGGGTGTGCAGTTCCAGATCCCAGGGATAATCGGCAATCGGTTCGGGAAGGCTCTCCGGCGTGTCGCGCGCGTTCAGCACAGGGCCATTGTGTTTGACGATTCCCTCAAGACATTCCCAGGTGAGATTGAGGCCGTCGAAACCGGCGTAGCGGTGCTCCAGCCGGGTTACGAGCGCCAATGTCTGGGCGTTATGGTCGAAGCCGCCAAACGCCGACATACATTCGTCCAGCGCTGCTTCACCGGAATGGCCGAAGGGCGGATGGCCAAGGTCATGCGCCAGTGCCACGGCTTCCGCGATATCTTCGTCCAACCCAATGACGCGGCTGACGGAACGCGCGACTTGCGCCACTTCCAGGGAATGGGTCAGCCGGGTGCGGTAATAGTCTCCTTCATGTTGGACGAATACCTGAGTCTTGTGCTTCAGCCGGCGGAACGCCGTCGAATGGATGATTCGGTCACGATCGCGTTGATAGCAGCTCCGGGTGGGGCTCTCCGGCTCCGGCCAAAAGCGGCCCCGGCTTTTCGCCGGGACCGTGGCATAAGACGCCAGCGGCGGTCGGATGAACAGGGGACCCATGAGCTGGCCAGCCGGTGCGCGCTTGGACATTGGGCGTTCCGCAATTAGATATGAGGCTAGTGTCCCGGTTCTGAAATTCGCTCGATCTCCATATTGGTATCCGGGCGAATTTCAGAATCGAAAGGACCCGAGGCAATTATCGATTCTAGTGTCGTTTCGGTTTCGAAGTTTGCAACCCGCGTTCTATATCGAAGCCGTGCGAACTTCGAAACCACGACACTAGCGCAATACCAGGGCTTTTGTGATGACCGGCAATTCCGTACCAGTCCAGCTTACCGAGCGGGCGGCAAAACGAATCCGGGAAATCCTGCGCGACGAACCGGGTCAGGGTTCGATGTTGCGGCTGGCGGTGACCGGCGGCGGCTGCTCAGGGTTTCAATATGATTTCTCGCTCACCAGTGATCGCGCCGGGGACGATCTTATTGTCGAGCGTGACGGCGCTGTGGTGCTGATCGATCCGGTTTCACTCGATTTTCTTCGTGGGGCCGAAATCGATTTTGCAGAAGAAATGATTGCTGCGGCATTCAAAGTGAACAATCCGAACGCGACGGCATCCTGCGGCTGCGGCACAAGCTTTTCGGTGTAATCGGGGCATTTTGCGATTTTTCCGAATCGCAAAATTGCTCTAATTTCTAAATGGCGCGTTTTCTGCGCCGAACCGGCAACCACTTCGGCGGAAAACGCTCTGGTCATGAAAATCGCCACCTGGAACGTCAATTCGGTCAAAGCACGGCTCGACACAGTGCTGGCGTGGCTGAAGGAGGCCAGTCCGGATGTCGTCTGTCTGCAGGAAATAAAGACCACCGATGAGGGATTTCCGGGGGACGCATTTGAAAGCCTCGGCTATAATTGCGCCGTCCACGGACAAAAGAGTTACAACGGCGTGGCTATTCTCTCCCGCCGTCCGCCGGAAGATGTGGTGCGCCGGTTACCGGGAGCAGACGGCGATGATCATGCCCGGTATATCGAGGCGGTTATCCCCGGCAATTCGGGTCTCGTCCGGGTGGCTTCGATTTATGCCCCAAACGGCAATCCGCCGGGGACGGAACGATTTTCCTACAAACTGGACTGGCTCGAACGCCTGACGCGCCACGCCCGGCGAATGCTGGAATTTGAAGAAAACCTTGTGCTGATGGGGGATTACAACGTGATTCCCGGCCCGGAAGACTGTTTTGACCCAAAGGCATGGCTGGGCGACGCGCTATTCCAGCCGGAAACACGCGCGGCTTTCCGTCGCATCACGAATCTCGGATTAACCGATGCTTTTCGCGCCTGCCATGCCGAGCCGCATTGCTACACATTCTGGGATTATCAAGCAGGTGCATGGGTTAAGGACCGCGGCATCCGGATCGACCATGTTCTTTTATCACCGCAAGCCGCAGACCGGCTGATCAGCTGTTCCATCCAGCGCAAGGTCAGAGGATGGGAAAAACCATCCGATCATGTACCCGTTTTGTGCGAATTGGTGATTTGAGCGTTGAGTTTGTGTCGACTCTACATTAGTCAAGAGTCTCCAATCCGGAATACGGCATTTCCATTTTCGCCTGCATAGGAGTTACCAAATGAAGTCTCTGAAAGTACTTGCCGCGCTTGCAACCGCGACTTTCCTTGTCGCTTGCAACCAGAACGGCCCCAATCCGGCGCCCGCCCCGGCGGATCAGAACGCCGCTCCCGCGCCGGCAGCTCCCGCTCCGGCAGATCAGAACGCCGCTCCGGCTCCTGCGCCGGATCAGAACGCCGCTCCGGGTGCTCCGGGCGCGCCTGGCGCTCCCGGCGAACCGGGCGCACCTGGTGCACCAGCTCCGGCGGCTCCAGCTCCGGCTCCCTGATCGTCCGTAATTACGTCTAAACATGCAGCGCCTCGGATGGGCAAATGTCCGTCCGGGGCGTTGTACGTTGCCTGCGCTCAATGCGCAGATGGCCGCTCTTTGCAGCAGTTAAAGGGCGGCCCTGAGATTCATCTTATCAACCGCTTTCGATTTCGTGCGTTCTCTACCGTCCGGCGCGGCGCGTCTGCTCGCGCTTTCCAGCGCCGCAGAAACGTTCAGAGGGAATGTCATGAAGGCGAACGTGTTCAATACACTTATCTTTTCCGCGGCGATGGTCGTTTTGGCAGGTTGCAATCAAAACAACCCGGCGCCGGGTACGGACAATAACGCCAATGCACCGGCGGCTGCGCCGGCCCCGGGAGCTCCAGGCGCTCCGGGCGCTCCGGGCGTTCCGGGCGCGGAAGCTCCCGGCGCTCCCCCGCCAGGCGCACCGGGTGCACCTGGCCAACCTGGAGCACCGGGCGCACCAGGCGCGCCGGCACCGGACACTGGAACTCCACCTGGTGGCGCAGGAAATCCGGGCGGCGCACCCGCACCAGCACCGGCACCTTAATCTGGCTTGATTGACGTCCCGGCGGAGTTGATCCCGCCGGGACGCTTGCTTATAGCGATTGAGTTACGGTGAAGGAACTTCGCCGCATGAGATCGCTTTTTGTCCGGCTGCCTGTGGTAATGCTCGCGTTTGCAGTCATCATTGGCTGTAACCGCAATTCTCCGCCAGCACAGCCTCAATCCGCACCCGCAGCCGCGCCCGCCCCCGCGGCGCCCCTTCCTGCGCCTGCTCCACAGCCACCCCCGATTCCTCCGCAGGCGGAACTTCCGGTTTCATCCGTGGACAGTGTCACGCTCAACCGGGCCCCGGATTCTCCCGAGGCGCTGATCATAGACGTCATCGGAACGGTTCCTTCCGGGGGCTGGAGCAACCCGCGCCTCGTGGAAGACACGGCCGCCAGTCGCGATCCGTCAGTCAAGATTTACAAATTCGTCGCCACATCGCCGGACCAGACATCTACCGGTCAAACACCTCAAATGGTCAATGCGGAGCTGCGCCTCGACTCAGTCCCGCCGGAAGTGAAGACGGTTCGCGTGGTTGCCGGAGGAAATCAGATATCTGCCCCCGTGACGGAGTGATCTGCTTCCGGTTCAGGCGGCTTGGGTAATCACGCGATTACGGCCCTCGCCTTTGGCGCGATAAAGGGCCTGATCTGCCCGGTGCAGCAGCGCGGCGGAACTCTCCCCGTCACCGAAAGACGACGCGATTCCGATACTCACGGTGATCGGTATCTGCGCTGACGCCTGCTCTACCGCAAATGGCGACTTTTCCACCGCCCGCCTCAGCCGTTCGGCAATAAGGCAGGCGACGCTCGGTTCGGTGTCAGAGAGAACGACGACGAATTCTTCACCGCCATAGCGGCACGCAAGGTCAATACCGCGGATGTTCTCCGCCAGTCTTTCGGCAAACTGGCGCAGGACGTCGTCACCCGCGAGGTGGCCATGGGTGTTGTTGACCCGGCTGAAATAATCGATGTCCATGATCAACAGCGAAATCGGCTTTGCCGCCGAAGCACATTTCAGCAGGGTTTCTAGGTGCTGGGACAGATAACGGCGATTGAACAAACCGGTGAGATGATCCCTCAGCGCCATTTCGATACCGCGCTGAACATTCTGGCGCAGGAGGTCGGTATAGCGCTTTTTGCGCAACTGGGTTTTGACGCGAACGAGAAACTCGCTTCGGTCGAGCGGCAGATGCAGGTAGTCAGTGGCGCCGAGATCAAGCGCCTGGGCAAGTTTGCGGTGTTCGCCTGCCGCCAACAGGGAAATGACCGGCGTATTGCGCAGCGCCGGATTGGCGCGGATTTCGGAAATCAGCCGCAGACCGTCGAACGAAGGCGAAGAAACGTTCACAACAATGGCGTCATAGGATTGTTCGCCCGTGCGGGCCAGCGCCTCGCCAAAATCACTGATGCCGGTGACATCATTGCCCAGACGGGAAAGGCTATCGATCCATACCGGCAGGTCCGGCCGGTCGTCGACGAACAGAATGGTCCCGGTGGGATCGGATTCGATGGCGAGCGCAGTTTCGTCGGGAAGGCCCAGATTTTGCCGCGTTTCCTCCCGCATGCGCAGTTCCTCGAACATGCTCTTCATGCGGACGAGTGAGCGCACGCGGGCAAACATCGACAGATCGTCAACCGGTTTTGTCAGGAAATCATCCGCGCCTGCATCCAGACCCTTGATGCGGTCCGACGGCTGGTCCAGCGCGGTGACCATTACGACGGGAACATGAGCACAGGCCGGATCCTGTTTCATGCGACGGCAGACTTCGAAACCGTCCATGCCCGGCATCATGACATCGAGCAGCACAATATCGGGGGGATCATCATGGATCTTCGACAGCGCCTCCTCCCCACCGGAAGCGGTCTGCACGTGGAAATATTCGGCCGAGAGTTTGGCTTCCAGCAGCCTGACATTCACCGCTATGTCGTCGACCACCAGAACACGTGCGGTCATCGCTGGTCCTCAGCCGAGAAAGCGGCGCACGGTTTCGAGGAAACCGGCAATCGAGATCGGTTTGGAAAGATATCCTTCGCAGCCACCCTGCTGCATAAGCTCAGCATCCCCCTTCATGGCGAAAGCAGTCACCGCGACGACTGGAATCGAACGCAGGTTCTCGTCCTGTTTTAGCCATTTGGTGACTTCCAGCCCAGAGACTTCGGGAAGCTGAATATCCATCAAGATCAGGTCGGGACGATGCTCCCGGGCAATACTCAGCGCTTCCATCCCATCCCGCGTCTGCAGGATGCGATACCCATGCGCGTCAAGCAGGTCGTGGAAGAGCTTCATATTAAGCTCATTGTCCTCGACCACCAGAACAGTCTTTGTTGCGACGTCCATGCGCCCACCTCGATGTCGCCAAAGCCGCCAACGTAGCCGGCAAAACTTAACACCGCATTGACGTTACGGGGCTACTGTTCACCGTCTGCGGTTAATATTGCACCGTAAAGCTCAGGCCTGCGATCGCGAAAAAGCCCCCAGGAATCGCGGAGAATTTCGATTTCGGCGAGGTCGAAACTGGCTGTGATGACGCCCTCCTCGTCGCGGCCAAGTTCCGCGACAATGTCGCCTCGCGGGCCGGTAATAAATGATGAACCATAAAAGTTAAGTTCTCCGGCACTGCCCTTCTCCATGCCGATACGATTGGATGCGACGACCGGTACATAGTTGGCGGCGGCGTGGCCCTGCATGACGCGCCGCCAGTGATCGCGTGAATCGACCGGCGGCGCCGGCGGCGGTTCACTGCCGATGGCAGTTGGGTAGAACAGGATTTCCGCGCCCTTGAGCGCCATGATGCGCGCAGCTTCGGGAAACCACTGGTCCCAGCAAATCGCCGCACCAAGATTGCCCGCGCTCGTGGGCCAGCATTTGAACCCGGTGTCGCCGGGGTGGAAATAGAATTTTTCCTGGTATCCCGGCCCGTCAGGGATGTGCGACTTCCGATAATGGCCGAGCACCTTGCCGGCATCGTCGATCATCGCCAGCGAATTATAATAGGCGTTATGCGCCCGCTCGAAGAAGCTGAGCGGCAGGATCACGCCTAATTCTTTGGCCAGCGCCGCGAATTCCGCAATCAGCGGATTGGCTGCAAAAGACTGCGCCAGTGCGAGATGGGCCGCCGACTGGTCCTGACAAAAATAGGGCGTTTCAAACAGTTCGGGAAGCAGCACGACCCGCGCTCCTTTGGCCGCTGCCCGGCGCACCATGCCCTTCGCCTTGGCAATGTTGGCGTCACGGTCCCAGGACATAGCGAACTGGGTTGCTGCGACAGTTGTCATCCTGCTCACGGCGCGGGCTCCTGCTGGGTCATGCAATGAATTCCACCACCGCCCTGTACAAGATCGAGTGCATCGAGCTGCAGGATTTTGCGCCCCTGAAACAGGCTTCCGAGAAGATCGCGGGCGATATCGTCATGAGGATCGTCAAAGGCCGGCATTATGACCGCGCCATTGGCAAGATAAAAATTTACATAACTCGCCTGCAACAACTGACCCGACCACGACAAACGCTGCTGCCTCGGCTGCGGCAGCGGAACGACATCAAGCGCGCGACCGCGGGCATCACGTGAATTGGTCAGTGTACGCAGTGCGTCGTGCGCGGGCTCCCAGTCCGGATGCTCTCGCGAATCCGGAACGCCGAGGATCACTCGGCCAGGGGAGGCAAAGCAGGCGATATTGTCGATGTGTCCGTCGGTTTCCACGTCTGAAAACCGGCCCTGCAGCCAGATCACCTTCTGTGCACCGAGATACAGACGAAGCACTTTTTCTACATCTTCCCGCGCCAGGCCGGGATTGCGGTTGGTGTTGAGCAGGCACTGTTCGGTGGTCAAAATCGTACCCTCGCCATCGCCATGCAGCGCGCCGCCTTCGCACACCAAAGGTGCGGCGAACGCGTGAACACCCATTGCATCAAGTATTCGGCGCGCGAACATCGCGTCATGGGCATAGGGCTGATATTTGTGACCCCAGGCGTTGAAGTTCCATTGCACGCCCGCACCGGCTTTTTCCTTGCCGGAAAGGAATGTCGGCCCGATGTCGCGCGCCCAACCGTCGTCCAGCGGCAGCTCGAGAATTTCGGCCAATCCGCCAGTTGCCAGCCGCGCTTCGGCGACATCTTCGGCACGCACCGCAAGCGTCACGGATTCTACAGCAGCAACGGTGCGTACCAAATTCGCGAGCGCCTGTTGGCCGCGCAGAAGTCGATCTGCATCGCCAAAACAGTGAAGGCGCGACGGCCAGCACATCCAGGTGCGCCGGTGCGCACTCCACTCCGCCGGCCATGCGAAGCCTTGTTCGGCAGGGTAACGCGATAGTGCGTGTGTGGTACCCGTCATGGCATGGCCTTGTGGCACAAAATGCTATGCCCCTCTTTGCCGATATAGGACACTTGGCGCAGTTCGGAAGCGAAACGACACCAGAATCAATAAGTTGCCAGTGTCCTTTCGATTCTGAAATCGGCTCGGATGCCGATATAGAGAGCCAGGCGAATTTGGGAATCGGGACACTGGGCAATTTCGCGCATCCCGCAATCGCCGGAAAGTTCGAATCTGCGTGATCGGTGCAACGGCGAAATTCGGCGGCAGCGCAAAGGAAATTGGATCACGGGTCTGGGACAATCTGGCCAACCCCGACCACCATCCCCTCCCCTATCCTTTTATCCGCCATGATTTTTTCGCTGCTCTGGAGGAGTCCGGGTCGGCCACCGCAAAAACCGGATGGAAGCCGCTGCACTTGCTGCTGTCGCGGGACGGTATGGCGATCGGACTGCTGCCGCTTTATCTCAAATCGCATTCCTATGGCGAATATGTCTTCGACCATGGCTGGGCAGAGGCATTCGCTCGTGCCGGCGGCCGGTACTATCCCAAGCTTCAGGCGAGCGTGCCGTTCACGCCGGTGACCGGTCGAAAATTGCTGGTCGCCGCGGGTGAACCTTACGAAGATACATGCCGTTTGCTGCTCAAGGCCGGCGAACGAGCCGCCGGCGAACTGCGCGCTTCTTCGCTTCACGTCACGTTCATGACCGGCGCCGAATGGGACATTGCCGGCGCCGAAGGTTATCTCCGCCGTACGGACAAGCAATTCCATTGGGAAAACCGGGGCTATTCTTCTTTCGATGATTTTCTTGGCGAACTGGCGTCGGCGAAACGCAAAAACCTTCGCAAGGAGCGTGGCAGCGTTGCGGCCGAAGGAATCAGTTTCGATTGGCTTTCCGGGGCAGACCTGACCGAGGCTGTATGGGACGAGTTTTTCGAATGTTATGTCGCGACCGGAAACCAGAAATGGAATCCGCCCTATCTGACGCGGCGGTTTTTCAGCCTGATCGGTCAATCCATGGCAGAGCAGATCTGGCTGGTGATGGCCCGGCGCGGGCGGCGATATATTGCCGGGGCGCTGAATTTCTTCGACGGGGAGGTGCTCTATGGGCGCAACTGGGGATGCACGGAATACGTACCATTCCTGCATTTTGAGACCTGCTACTATCAGGCAATCGATTTTGCGATCGCACGCGGGCTGAAACGGGTTGAGGCGGGCGCGCAGGGTTCGCACAAACTGCTGCGGGGTTACATGCCGCAACCGACCTGGTCGGCGCATTACATCGCTCATGCCGGCTTGCGGCGGGCCGTGGCGGAATATCTGGATGATGAGCGCGCAGCCGTTACCAGTCATATGGAAGAGCTGAAGGAACGCGCGCCGTTCCGGAAAATGGAACAATAGAGGGTATACGGATCATGGCTTATGATCGGAACAACGTGTTTGCCAAAATCCTGCGCGGCGAAATTGCCTGTGTGCGACTCTACGAGGACGCCAGGACTCTTGCCTTCATGGATGTGATGCCGCAGGCCGACGGCCACGCCCTGGTAATCCCGAAGGAGGACGCAGAGGATTTTTTTACGCTTTCGCCCGAAGGAGCCGTGGCGCTGATCTCAACCACGCAAAAAGTCGCGAAGGCGGTCAAGAAGGCAATGGATGCGGCCGGGATCATGATTGCGCAACTGAACGGTGCGGCAGCAGGCCAAAGCGTATTCCACGTGCATTTCCACATCATTCCGCGCAGCGGTGGAGCCGATTTCCGCTTGCATGCGCGCGAGATGGAGAAACCGGAAAAGCTGCAGGCATTTGCCGAACGCATCCGTGCTGCGCTCGAATAGATTTCGCTAGACGTCTATTGAGCCAGAGGCCGGATATCGCGCTCGATGTCGTGGCCGAATTCGGCGCGGGCGCGAGTCAAATCATGCATCGCCTGTAAATTGATCCAGAATTCCGGGCTGTTGCAGAAAAATCGGCCGAGCCTGAGCGCGGTATCCGGCGTTACCGATCTTTCGCCATTAATGATGGCACCAATCCGGGTGGCCGGCACACGCAGTCCGGCCGCCAATCCGTTGACAGACAAGCCCAGGGGTTTGAGGAATTCTTCGCGCAGGACTTCGCCGGGATGGGCGGTGATCCGGTCGGGAAGTGCTTTCCGGCTGTTCGGGCCCCGTAGCGGGAGTTTGCCACGTGCAGGCGCCGAATGCGCCAGCCGGCGCGCCGGGTGGTCAGGTCTTTTTGGTTCGATGACCGGTTTGCATTCCACGGCGGGATACACCGCCGCGATTCCGGTCGCGAGTTTCTTTTTGATCCGTGTTGTCACGGCGGACACCATGTCCTTTGGGGGAATGATAATCGACGATCTCAACATCGACAGGACCTTCTTTCGTCCACACGAAGCAGATGCGCCAGCGTGAATTGAGATGGATCGAATGCTGGCCCCGCCGATCGCCAACGAGACGTTTCAATTTGCTTGCCGGCGCGGCCTTTACATCCTCAAGACGATGTGCGCGGTCCAGCATGTCCAGTTTGCGCAGCGCCGCATCCGCATAGCGGCGGTGAGTTTTTCCCGATTGCTCACCCATAAACAGACGTTCGGTGGCGCGAGTTCTAAACCCAAGTATCATGTGTTCGTGCGTTATACGCCGCCCGTATAAACGCAAACTCGGCCATTCCGTTGCGGGGTTATGGAAAGGTCGAGGAAGACACTGCCCCTGCTTTAGTCCTCTCCCACCCCCGGATAGCGCCTCCGGCGCTTCCGGGGCTCCGCGGCTTCGCCGCTTCGGCTCAGGGACGCGCGGCGCGTTAGATTCCTATTTGGGTTGCATCAGCTCGATGCGGTTTCCGAACGGGTCATCAACATAGACCCGGTCATAACCCTCAAGCGGCTGATCGGCATCGACGTGGTATCCGGCGGCAGTCAGGCTTGCTACCATTGCCGGAAGTCCATCGACTATGAGGCCAGGATGGGCTCTTCGCATGGGCCGGAAATCCGCTTCGACGCCGACATGGATTTTCACCGTATCGCTCTCGAACCAGCATCCACCACGCACCGCCAGATGCGGCGGTTTGGCAATTTCCGGAATCCCGAGCTGATCGCGATAAAATGCCCGCGCCTGAGGTTCTTCGCCCGGTGGCATGCGAAGTTGGACATGATCGATGGATTTTACAGCCATATTCAATCCTAAACATGGAACACGCCTGCTGTCAGCCGCCGGGTTAACGATCGGGCAATGGCGTAATGGTCAGCGTCTCGATCATGGGCGGACGCAGAACCGACAGCGCCCAGGATTTGCCGGCGCGTTCGCCTGTCAGAAGGCGATGCAGATCGTCGACGCCCGAAAGAATCTGATCATCGAATTTCAGCAAAATGTCTCCCGGTCGCAAGCCGCCGCGTGCAGCGGCGCTTTCCGGAATGATCTCGGAAACCATCACGGCCTGTGCGGGCCGATCGAGACGTCGCGCCATCCGGCGATCGAGCATGATGGTTTGAGCCGCGATGCCGAGCCGCGAGCGCCTGACACGTCCGTCGCGCATCAGCCGGGCGGCGACGTCTTCGGCAGTGTCGATGCCGATGGCGAAACAGATACCCTGGGCCGGACCGGCCATCGCGGTGTTGATACCGACCACCCTGCCCCGGCCATTGACCAGAGGCCCGCCGGAATTTCCCGGATTGAGCGGAGCATCGGTCTGAATGACGCTTTCGATCAGCCGCCCCGAACGAGCGCGCAAGCTGCGTCCAAGGGCACTGACAATGCCCGCCGTCACCGTCGACGCGTAACCGAGCGGATTGCCGATGGCGACGACAAGTTGGCCGATCCTGAGCTGCGAGGATGAACCGAAGCGGGCAAAATCCAGCCCGGACTGGGACAGCCGCAGCACCGCGAGATCGCTTTCGGAATCGTCTCCGGTAAGGGCCGCTTCCATGACCGGGCGCCCCGGCAAAGTGACACGAAAATTTTTCGCGCCGCCGGCAACATGGCTGTTGGTCAGGAGATAACCGTCGGGAGTGAAGACCACACCTGAGCCCTGCCCGGCGGCACGGCCGTTTTTGCCGAGCGCAACAACGCTGGCGACGGCAGGACCGACCGCTTCAAAGGCGGCGGCAACACGTTCGGAATATGGGTCGAGAATCTCGGGCGCGAGCACCCGCGTGATGTGGGATTCGGACGCCCGTGTTTAACCGGTCAATTGGCCGGGTCGAGCGGCTGCGCGAAGACGCAGGAATTAAAAGTCTGCGGCCGCCGCCGTCGGCACTGGCTCGAAGCCTTGATTGAACTTGTCGTCGTTGTTCGCGGCGCAGTCCTCCTCGGCCACTCGCCCATTTCCGCGGTAACGCGGGCGCCGTCCGCTCCACGGCTTGTAGAAGGTGCCCGGATCATCAACTGTGAACGACACATCCAGAGCTTTTCCGCCATTGACCACTTTAAATCGCTCGACCACGTGCTCCTGACTCGTGTGTGGTGTGCGGTAGCCATCAACGAAAGTGCGGTTGTTCAGCCCGATCGTGTCGACCACCAGCGTGTCGCCTTCATAATGGCCTATCGATTCGCCGTACCATGACGGTTCCGGCTTCTTTGTGTGCGGAACATTCATATAGACGTGCCGCACGCGGTCGCCCTGATACATCACAATCTCTTTCGGCGTTTGAATGAAGTAAAGCGACTGCGGAGCTTCATGAATGTCGGGCACGCCGGTTTCCCAACAGCGTGCCTGACGCGTCTCACCGTTCCTGCCCTGTAGCGCCAGCGCGTTTTGCTTCTTCAAGGCGTCCACCGCCCATGGCATGAGATTTCTTGCCGCTTCGCTGTTCAGGTCCGCAATCCGATAGCTCGAGTTCTTGCCGATCGCACGCTGGACGGCATTATTGTAGAAGGGATGCTCGGGTCCATCCATGATTGGACCAATCCCTGATGCTGGCGGCATATATTCGTTGAACATGCGCGCATTCAGATATTGCATGACGCGATTCGGAGGAGCGCCAAGCGAAATGGCTCGTCTCACGCTGGCTTCACCATGCAGGTAATCGTCGGGAAGCCAAGTTGCCGGATCAATCTTGTCGTCGATGAATGCGCTCCACCCGGCCGTCGCAGGCAGCATCAACTGCGGAATGGAGGCGCCGGATTGGCTGTCGGCCGGAAACGCCGGCAGCAACAGCGCGGCGGCCCCGCAAAGCCCGGCCACTGCCGCACCCCAAAGGAACGTCATTTCGGACATTAGCCGTCTCCAAATCTGCGCCCTGATTTTGACCAGGATCACGGGAAGCGTCCCGCGGCGCGAGCGGCGCGAACTTCGGCCACGCCTTTCACCGACGAAAGATCACGATGCCTGTCTCCGCAAGCATAATCCATCAGCCGGACGTCATCACGCCGTGCATACACAAAGCGCGCCTGCCAGTCCTTTGTGTAATAGACCGGATCGTGGATGGTGACGATGTCTTCGAGCTGGTTTCCGGTTTTGCGCAACCGTTCGGTCGTTTCCAGACGATCGCTGTGCGGCAATCCCGTCGAGTCAAGGAAAGTCTGGTCGTTGAAGCCATTGCTCTGGATCACCAGAGTATCGCCTTCGTAATGACCGACCGAGTGTCCGCCATAATTCAGAAAATTCACGACCTGCTCGTATTTGGGCAGCGTCTGATCCAGTGCAATGGCGCGGATTTGATGATTTAGTTCGTGTACGAACGTGATCTGTCCCGGGGGAAGCTGAAACAGTTCGAATGGATACGGCGTTTCGAGCACGCGTGGTACGCCGTCCGGCAGACAAACTTTGCGCGCCGGATCGGACAGCGAGCCGTCCCGCAATCCCGCCCGGTTTTTGTCGTAAGCGGCTTTGCCCGGCGCGTTCAGCGGTGGATCGCCACCACCCAACACCTGAATTTTCGGCGCGTAGCTTGTCGCCCACCAGGTGCCGGACAGATCCGGTACCCCAGCCGCACCCAGTGCCGAAGAACCGGAAACAAAATACGCCGCCACCAATGCGGTGGCACAAATACAGACACGTCGCTCGCGCATCGCACCCCCTCCCAGGAGCGTGCGGATGTTAGAGTTCTTGCCCCGTGAATCAAGCGGGTCTGAAGCCACTTCATTTGCCGGCTTCGTCCCGCGGCCGGTATGACGAATTGAATCGCGGCATCGGCGGACTGGTATCGTCCTGACCGACTTTTTTATTTGAAGACGTGCGATGGGGAAAAGCGCCTGCATTTCAGCGGCAGATTGCTGATTATGGACCCCGCCCACCGGCAAGCTGCACGCGGTCGCTTTCACAAACTGAATGGCAGAGGTCTGGAAGTCGAAATTACGGTGGAATATCCCGGCACGTTCACGACGCCCTGGCCGGCAATCCAGCGCTACCGCCCGATGCGTATCCCTGGCGGGCAGGTTTGCGTCGAAGGTAATTTGCACATGTCGACTATGACCTACCGATAGCCGACGGGCCTGGATTTCTGGCGTTGGGCCCTCTCAGGCCTCGCGCTCCTGTTCGCCGATGCGGCACACTGCGCGGTTAGAGCCCGAAACGGTGCGCCAACACGGAAAACATACGGGCCGAGGATCGCCGTTCGCTATCCGCGGCGAGTACCTCCCACCGCAGTGCGAGACTCATGAGTTGCTCGCGGCCATTGCCGGGCTTCAACTGCGTGGCAATTGCGCGGCATTCCTTGGCTTGCAGCCGATAATCCGTAGCTATTTGCATGACTGTTGCTCCGTCCACGGAGGCAATCCTAAGCCGCATCCGTTATAGGACGGTTAATACGTTCCGTTGGGATTGCAGCGCTTCCGAGCATCGTCACGCATCCGCAGCGTCGTGTGACAAGTCTCACCCGGGCTGAAGGCTACTCGTGCCGCAGGGCTTCGATCGGATCGAGGCGCGCTGCACGGCGGGCGGGGAAATAGCCGAATGCGATACCGATGCCGCCGGAGAACAGGAAGGCCAGCAGGATGATTCCTGGCGACGGCACGAAATCGAAATGCAGGAAGTGCGTGCCGAGAGCGGAGGCGCCCAATCCCAGCAGGATTCCAATCCCGCCGCCGAAAGCGGACATCATGACCGCTTCGACAAGGAATTGCGTGAGCACGTCCCGTTCGCGCGCTCCGATGGCGAGGCGAATGCCGATCTCGCGCGTGCGCTCCGTGACGGATACCAGCATGATGTTCATGATGCCTATGCCGCCGACCACGAGGCTGACCGCGGCCACGGCGGCCAGGAATATCGTCAAAACCCCGGTCGTGGTTTCGACAATCTGGGTGATCTGGGCCATGTCGTTGGTCTGAAAGTCATCCGGCGTGTTGCGTGCCAGATGGCGGCGTTCGCGCATCAGCTTCGTAATGTCCGCTTTGACCTTGGGCATATCTCCGGCGCGCTCAGTAGCGATCCAGATCGTCCCGACATTCGTATTGCCGGCGAGGCGCCGCTGGACGGTGCGGATCGGCATCACGACGATGTCGTCCTGGTCCTGACCGAATGTCGACTGGCCCTTGACGGACAATGTACCAACGACAGTGCAGGGCACATCGCGCACACGAATTTGCGCGCCAAGCGGATCTTCACTTCCGAACAGAGTGGTCCGGATGGTCCGCCCGATGACGCAGACCGCTTTACCGCTGCTGAGTTCGGCATCGGTGAATAATCGCCCCGAGACCAGCGGCCATTCACGGGCATCGAAGTAGCCGTTGTCGGTTCCGGCGATCTGGGTCGGATGATTCTGGTCGCCCTCGACCGCAACTTCGGACCGCATCACGACCGGAGCCACGGCACGCAAATGGCCGATATCGCGCTTGATCGCGTCGACATCCGAAGGATCAAAGGCGCTTGCATCGGACTGGGCGCCACTCATCTTCCGTGTTCCCGGCGAGAGAATGAGCAGATTGCGGCCCAGTGAACTGATGCTGTTGGTGACACTGGCGGTCGCACCATTGCCGAGCGTCACCATCGCAATGACGGCGGCGACGCCAATGATAATGCCGAGCGTCGTCAACCCCGCACGCATAATGTTCCGGCGGAGTTCGCGGAGCGCCAGGATGAGCGCGTTTTCGATCATGATGCCGCCCTCTGACGTGCAGGCGGCGCGGGGCGCTGGCCGGTGCACGAATCCGAGGCGATGCGTCCGTCGAGGAAGCGGATATGCCGCCGCGCATAGGCGGCGACATCTTCTTCATGCGTCACGAGAACGATCGTGATGCCGTGCTGCTCGTTCAGCCGGCGAAACAGCTCCATGATCTCGTGGCTCCGCGCCGTGTCGAGATTTCCTGTTGGTTCGTCGGCAAACACGACCGCCGGGTTTGTAACCAGCGCCCTGGCAATCGCGACGCGCTGTTGCTGCCCTCCGGAAAGCTCCGCCGCGGTATGGTGCTCGCGGTCGGAAAGCCCGACTAGCCCAAGCGCCCGCCGCGCGAGTTCATGCCGTTCTTTTCGCGGCGTGCCGCGGTAAATCAGCGGCAATTCGAGATTTTCGAGTGCCGAAGTCCGGCGCAGCAGATTGAATCCCTGGAACACGAATCCGAAATAATTCCGCCGCACCAAGGCAAGCTGATCGCGTGTCAGGGACTTCAGATCGACATCATGGAAGTAGTAATGACCCGAGGTCGGCGTATCGAGACAGCCAAGGATGTTCATCGCCGTCGATTTGCCCGAACCCGATGGGCCCAGAACCGCAACAAATTCCCCGCGAGTGATCGTAAAGCTGACATGGTCGAGGGCGACCACGGCGGCCTCGCCATGGCCGTATATCTTCGTGATGTTATCGAACCGGATCAGGTCCACGTCAGGATCCCGCCGGCTTGGTCGCCATGTCGGTGATGACGCGCTCGCCGGGTTTCAGATCGCCGGAAATAATTTCCGTGTTGCGTCCGTCGCTCCGCCCGAGTTTCAGGTCCCGTGCAACTGGCTTGCCATTTTCCAGCACCCATACGCGGCCAGTGTTCTGGCCGGTCTTGCCGGAGGAGTCTGAAGTGGAGTTATCGCCCCTGCCCGGAGGTGTGAATCTGAGCGCGCCGTTAGGGATCAGCAGTGTATTCCCCGTTCTAGCGACGGTGATGTTCGCATTGGCCGTCATTCCAGGCCGCAACAACATCGATTTGTTGTCCACCGTCAGAATGCCCTGATAGGTGACAACTCCATTTGTTGTCTTGGGTGAGTTACGCACCGAAGTCAGGCGCGCGGTGAAATCCTGGTGCGGGTAGGCATCGACCGTGAAAATCGCCTCCTGCCCCTCGCGCACGGCACCGACATCGGCTTCGTCGATATCGACCTGCAATTGCATGGTGGACAAGTCGCTCGCCAGTGTGAACAGCACCGGTGTCTGGAACGCCGCCGCTACGGTTTGGCCTTTTGAAATCTTGCGATCGAGTACGATGCCGTCGATCGGCGAACGCACCTGCGCAAATTGCAATTGAGTCTGATAGAGAGCCGCCTGTGCACCGGCATTCTCCACCTGGGCTTTCGATTTCGCCACGCTGGCAATTGCGCGCTGGTAGTTGGCTTCTGCGGTTTCCACATCTTGCTGCGACATGCCGCCGATCTTGAACAGCGACTGCGCACGATCGCGCAGCTTGAGCGTCAGATCGACTGTGGCCTCGTTGTTGGCCACGTCGGCACGCGCGGAATTTTGCGACGCCTGCGCCTCTGCCAATTGAGCCTTGATCTGGTCGGTATTGATCAGGGCGAGCACCTGCCCTTTCTTCACGTGATCGTTGTAATCGGCATAAACCTGATCAACCGGCCCGGAAATCTGGGCCCCGACATCAACCTGATTCTGCGGCTGCAAAGTGCCGGTCGCGCTTACCGTAACCATCAGCGATCCCGTGCCGGCGGGCGCAGTCACATAAGGCGAAGCGGCTCCGTGCCATGGGTAGAAATATACGCCCGCGCAAAGCGCAAGAATCAGAACCACAAGCGCCACACGGCTGGTGCTCCAAAAACGTCTTGGCTTGAGCTCAAGCGCCAAGCTTTGCGCCAAATCCGCCTCAGCCGCTGGTGTCTGTTTATTCATGTCCAAGTCCCGCAAAGACGTAGGAACAAGTTCGGCGCACTTGCGCAAGATCGCCGAACCCCGGGAAATCTGCCTGTTGAGCAGCGCCCTTGTGGATTATAGCGAAGTATAATATAAGCCGACTTATGAAATAACAATCCAATCCGGATCAAAGACTTAGAACTTCTCCGGATTTGGCGCCTCGCCGCTGTCTGACAGCGTGCAGAAACGCGCGTTGCGGGTTGCAGTAACAGGAAACGCACGTGTCATACCGGCTGCGCTACCGTGGAGTGATAGTCGCTGTTTGCGCCGTTTTTGCGGCCATCGGCCCGGCGTTTGCGCAGGGCGCAAAATCCGAACCGTTTTCCAAAACGCCACCGGCAATCATCAGTGCCGGACTAGGCGGTGAATTGTCCGCCGGAACTTCGGCAGTGATGGCGCGCTGGACGCCGTTCATCAAGGAAGCGTCGAAGCGGTTCGGAGTCGCCGAAGACTGGATCACGGCGGTGATGCGGATGGAGAGCGGAGGCCACACCACATCGGCCAATGGCGCCCTCATCACGTCAAAGACGGGCGCGATGGGTCTGATGCAATTGATGCCGGAAACCTGGCAGGACATGCAGCGCCAATATGGTTTGGGCCAGAACCCCTACGATCCACATGACAATGTGATGGCTGGCACGGCCTATCTTCGCTGGCTGTATGAAAAATTCGGCTTTCCCAAAATGTTCGCCGCCTACAATGCGGGTCCGGCGACGGAGGCAGCGCATTCCGCTGGACTCCGCGAGCTTCCGAACGAAACGCGCAATTATGTCCGCGGAATCTCGCATATCCTAGGTTCGAAAGCGCCCAATACCGAAGACGCTGGTGCTCCCATTCCCACCATACTCCGCGGAAAACCGGCCCCGGCTGAAAAATCCCTGCCGGCCTCGACCATGGTATCACTCACGCGACCTGATGGCGCGCAGGTCGACATCGATGCCGCGACCGTCACTTCGATCCGTGTGCCGCTACAGGACGAATATGCGCCGGGCGTACGCACGGTGCTGTCGATAGGGTTGCGGGCGCAAGGCGTGCTGGAAAGCCCCGACAAAGTCATGGCCATGCTGAAAAATCATGGCGCGGCGATTTAGCCCCGCGATTCAACAACTGAGTTTGTGGCCGGAAAAGGCGCAACTGCGCTCTTTTTTTCCGTGCACATCATAAACTTCCACATTCCAGCCGGAACCCGTGACCGATTTCGTCAGCAACAGGAACCCGAAACCCGGCTCGGAGAGACCGCTCGCAACCGGCAATCCGCCAATATTCAGCCCCGACAGATCGGCAGGCGCTGTATCCAGATTGTCCCCACCATTGCCGGCGATCAATTGCGGGGGCAGCGTCCCGGTATAGTTGATGGCCTCGAAAGTATGAATGTGCCCGGCGAGCATCAGTTCAATGCTTTTGGGAAAACCATCGGCGACAATCGCGGCCAGGAGAGTCTGGTTTCCGCCCGCAGTAATGCCCGGCCGGACGCGCACATATCCGGAAATCGGCCGGTGCGTTGCGAGCCATAACGGAGCCGGACCGAAACCGGCGATGGCTTTGAGATCGCCGCGATAAACCTGCACAAAGTTGGACGGCGCATTGATGTCGGGCGCGCTGGCATCATCCAGAACCGCAAGTGTCATATCCTTCAGCGGAATGGCGTAGGGCGGGATATTTTCCGTGCACTGAGTTCCGGGCGAAACGGCGAGCGGTCCCATAAGGCGCAGCCAACCCGCGCCAAAGCGCGAACATTCTTCGTGATTGCCGCGGACAAAGACAAAAGGAGCAGCTGCCAGCAACGGTGCGGCCGGATCGAAAAAATCTGCCTTCCAGCTCGCCCAATTGTCGCCCCAGACAACGCCGGCGCATCCGGAATTGCCTTCGGGACATGGTGACTCGCGGTAGTCGTAATCACCGACGTGAAGAACGAGATCGGGGTTCAGCCGTGCGGCTTCCCTGGAAATCGTGGCAAACGGCCATTGATCCGGGTCGTTGCAGGCCTGGCCGGTTCTACCCATAATCCGGCAGCCGGTATCGCCGATGACCAGGATGCGCGTGGGCGCAGGTTTTGGCAGCGGAAGCGCTTCGCCCTGAAATACCGCCTGATTTGCGCCGGCGGGTATCGTGATCGCGCAGAGGGGTTGCGGGAAATTTCCGTCGGTGGCGGCGCGCACCGTCATCCGGTAATCGGCGCCGTCGAGGGTGACATCCGGGCATGCTGGACCATTGGCGACGGCGCGCAGTTCCGCGGCGCCACCCGGGCCCAATTGTACCCAGTGGACAGGAACCGTCGTTGCCGCCTGGGCAATCGGCGACAGGCCTGTCAGCAAAGCAAATATGAACGGCGGAAAGCGCATCAGATTTTGATCTCGCCTTTGAGGTAAAGCGCACAGGGGCCGGACAATACGACGCGCGTGTTTTCAACTTTACACCGCAAGCTTCCGCCCCGCGGCGACGCCTGGAACGCGCGCAGTTCGGGCTTGGCCAGCCTCGTGGCCCAAAACGGTGCGAGCGTCGCGTGCATCGATCCGGTTACTGGATCCTCCGGTACACCCATGCCGGGCGCGAAAAAACGTGACACGAAATCATAGTCCGGGGATTGGGATCTGGCGGTCGCCAACAATCCACCCGCTTTGGCTTTCGCGAGCAATGGCGCAAGAGCGTCGGAAAGCTTCAGATCGCGCAACACGCTCTCGGGCCAAACCGCGATGACGCCCGGTATTCCTCCCGCTCCAGTCGGCGCGAAGTAGAGCTCCTCCGGCGGCGTGGCGGAAAGTGCCTGTCCCAATGACGCCCCAAAGCCGCCAACCAGCAAAGGTTCGGCGGTGCCTGCCGGCAGCGCCATATGATGAATTCCGTTCGTGGTTTTTTCGACAGTGAGCACGCCGGATTTGGTCGCAAACCGCACCCGGTCGAGCTCCGGCGCAAGTTCGGCGAAGATCACCCAGGCGGAGGCAAGGGTGGCGTGGCCGCACATCGGCACTTCCACCGCCGGCGTGAACCAGCGCAAGTGATAATCGGGCCCGCTGTCATGCACGAAAAACGCCGTTTCGGCCAGGTTGTTCTCCTGCGCGATCGCCTGCATCTTGGTATCGGCGAGCCAGTTCTCAAGCGGCACGACGGCGGCGGGATTGCCTTCGAAGACGTGGCGCGCAAATGCGTCCACCTGCCAGAGCCGCAGTCGCATTTCAGTACTCCTACCACCTCAGGATCGGGAATCCCTTTTGTTCAGCAAAGCGCAGTCCATCCGTGTACGCCTTTCCCGGATCTAGGGCTCCTCGGCCTGGCGCAACTTGTTGATGAGCCGGGTTGCGGATTTTGCCGCCCGGTCGGCCACGTCCGGTGCCTGTGCCCGCATTTTTTCCGCTGATCTGTAGAGCCTGAGGGCGTGATCCGGATCGGCCGGTACACCCCGGCCGGATTCGTAAAGCTGGCCCAACTGGAATTGGGCGGCAGCTGTCTGGGCGTTGGGAGCGGTTTCTGCAGCGAGTGGCTGCAGGCAAGCAGCGCCTTCCTTGAACTTGTTCTGTGCGATCAGGGATGAGCAGCGATCGACGGTTTGCCGCTGATCCGCCAGCGCCCGGTCAGATGTGTCAAATGCCGACGCAGCGAATGACAGCACAGCCACGAGGGTCCAGGCCATCGGCCGGTGAATGCGAATTTGAGTTCGAGTCATTGTGCTTGGTCCGAATCCATTGCGATTGGAAGAGGTCACAACGCCACGCCGGATCATAAGGATTCGGCGGGAATGAAAAAACGGCGCGCCGCCTGAGCCGCCGCTGGCCCGGTTGAGCGAGGTCAGAATCACTGCGTTTTCATGTAGAATTCGAACCTGTTCCGCACAAGCTCAAATCGGGTTAAATTTCCTTATTGAGGTGCGCATGAGCTGTTCTCGTGCCGTAGCAACTGCGGTCATGCTTTCATGCGCTTTGACCGGAGCACCGCGGACAAGCGTCGCGGCCGCGCCTGCCTCTCTCAAAGGTACGATCTCACTGAACGCCGGCACCGTCGGTGGGCACCAACGTCGCTACGCGGTCTATGTGCCACCAAACCTGATGCCCGGCGCCCCACTGGTGATTGTGCTGCACGGCGGCGGTGGAGACGGCCCCTACATGCGCATGTCGACCGGATTCGAGTTCGACATGCTTGCCGACGCGAATGGTTTTGTCGTCGCCTATCCGGACGGGATCGACCGCGGTTGGAACACCTGCCGGAAGACCGTGAACAACACGGCAAAGCGCCAGCGAATCGATGATGTGGGTTTCATCGAGGCGATGATTGCGCACGAAGCGCTGGCCAATCGCATCGACCTCAGACGGGTATACGCAACCGGGCATTCGTTTGGCGGACAAATGGCCATGCGGCTTGCGCTCGAACGGCCGAACGAATTTGCCGGCATCGCCGCTATATCGACCAACCTGCCCGTTCCGGCAGACAACGAATGTGCTGCAGCCGAGATGCCGATTCCGGCAATGATCATGAACGGGACGGACGATCCGGTGAATCCGTATCGCGGCGGGCGATCCGGCGGGGGCAATGGCGGGAGCACTTTATCGACGGAGGCGACGACCACCTATTTTGTCCGCCTGAATGGCGCCAGCGGGGCGCCGCAAATCGCGCGATTGCCGCATAAGGACGATTCCGACCCCACCTGGGTCGAACGCCTTACCTGGACGAATTCCGGCCACGAGGTCGTCGTTCTGTACACAATCCATTCCGGCGGACACGTCGTGCCGCAGCCTTATTTCGGTTACCCGTCAAATGTCGGCCGCCAGACGAAGGATCTTGATGCACCGGCAGCGATCTGGGCGTTTTTCGCCGCACTCCCCCCGCGTTAGCGCAAGATTCTCACAGGCTCCATCTGCAACAGAATGGCCGGTGGTGCGTTTCCCCGGCGCAGAGTGTGATTTTCATCAAGCCACGGAGAACAGTATGAAATTGGTTCTGACCGCCGGATTGGCGCTGCTATTGTTCGGCAGCCCGGCAGTTTACGCCCAGGACAATCACGAAAACGAAGTGCGCGGGATTCCGCATTGGGAAAAAGGCGACCGGGTGGCGGATGAATACCGCGGCGAGCGGTACGCCGTCGGCGACTGGAAGACAGAGCATTTGAGGCGTCCGCCGCGTGGCGAACACTGGATCCATGTCGGTGATCGTTTCATGCTTGTCCGCGACAAGACCGGTATCGTTCTTGATCTGCGGATGGGAGAACACCACTAAATCAGTTTAGCCCACTGCCCGCCCCTGCTGCTGCAAGCACCGGGAGCGGGCGGTGTGCACACGAGCTTCAATGTCGCGCGAAAATATCAGCCCGGCGACGCGACCCGCTCATAACCCTGGCGTTCGTAGCCGGAGACGCAGCTTCGCATTTTGACTTCAGCCGCCTCGGTCTCCATCGGGATGTTGGCAAGCTCTGTATACGGACCACACTGGGCGGTGTGACCGTTCGTATCCTTGAGATACACTGGATCGACAGTGACGCAGCCTGCCAGCAGGAGGGCGGTGCAGAGCAGCCAGAAGATAGATTGAGATTTCATGCGCGCCCCCCGAATTCCCCTTGACTCAGCCCGCTAATCACCAGAAATCAGCCGCTTCTGCAAATCACCGGCCCGCACCGCTCGTCACCCCATTATCACTTGATGGCGATCCCCGTTGCTGTCGGCTGCCGCACCCCTGCATTGTATCAACCCGGCGGCCGCCCCCCTGCAAACAGACGCTCTGTTCAAAAAATGGGCAAGATGCCGCGTTGTCAGGCAGTCGGGGTATCGGCACATGTGTCTGCCTCGACGGCATGCATCGCGGGGAACAAATGATCGACGGAGCCGACACGGCCTGGCTGATGATATCCAGCGTGCTGGTGCTCATGATGACGCTGCCGGCGCTGGGTTTGTTTTATGCCGGGCTGGTGCAGGCGAAGAACGTCCTCTCGGTGCTGGTGCAATGCCTTGCGATTGCCTGCGTCGTATCGCTGGCGTGGTTCGTCCTGGGATATAGCGAAGCATTTTCTGGCTCCGGCCCTCTGATCGGCGATTTGAAGGCATTTCTGCTGCAGCACGCCGGGCGCGATGCCGTCCATCCGGGATCGCACGTTCCGGAAACGGCTTACATCATGTTCCAGATGACGTTTGCCATCATCACTCCCGGTCTGATCGTCGGTGCCTATGTTGAACGTATGCGCTTTGGCGCGGTGCTGCTGTTTTCATTGCTCTGGCTGCTTCTCGTTTATGACCCTGTCGCACATTGGGTATGGGGCGGCGGCTGGCTGGCAGCCTATGGCGTCATGGACTTTGCCGGCGGGATTGTCGTGCACGTCACCGCGGGGATCTCGGCTCTGGTGATCGCCGCCATGATCGGGCCGCGCGACGGCTTCCCGCGCGAGGTGCGGCCGCCGCACGCGCCGTGGATGGTCATGGTCGGTGGATGCTTTCTGTGGGTGGGCTGGTTCGGATTCAATGCCGGGAGTGCAATCAAATCCGGTGCCGATGCGGGGATGACGATGCTCGCAACTCATCTTTCGGCATCGGCGGCGACGCTGACCTGGATGATGATCGAGCGGCTCAAATTCGGAAAGCCGAGCGTTGTCGGCGCCGTCACGGGATCGGTGGCCGGGCTTGCGGCGATTACGCCCGCTTCGGGCTATGTCGGGCCGTTGGGCGCAGTTGTGCTGGGCTTTGCCGCCAGTTGCGTGTGCTTTGCCGCGGTTGCCGCGGTGAAGCGCAAATTCAAGATTGACGACGCGCTCGATGTCCTCGGAGTGCACGGGGTTGGCGGTGCATTGGGCAGCATCGGACTGCCGCTCGCCGCCAATATCGGCATCGGCGGCGCGGCATTGTCGCACCCGGTGGGAGAGCAATTGGCCGTCCAGTTGCTGGGCGTTGTCAGCGTCGCGATATGGTCTGCGGTCGCGACCGCCGTCATCGTCAAATTCGTGGCCGCAACCGCCGGTCTGCGCGTTGCCCGCGAGGCCGAAGTCCAGGGACTGGATTTCGCGGCGCATGGCGAAGCGGGTTATCACGCCGCGGGATAGGAGATAGAAATTGAAATTCATTGTCGCGATCATTCAGCCGCACCGTCTCGATACCGTTCGTGAAGCCTTGCTGCAGCGGGGCATCGAAGGGATGACCGTCAGCGAAGTGCGCGGCTACGGGCGCCAGAAGGGCCACAAAGAGATTTACCGCGGCGCCGAATACCGGATCTCCTTCGTTCCCAAACTGAAGATCGAGGTCGCGGTTGCGGCAGAGCGCAGCGAAGCCGTCGTCAATGTGATCCGCGATGCCGCCCGGTCGGGAAACATCGGCGACGGCAAGATTTTCGTGCTCGACGTCGAAACAGCGATGCGCATCCGCACCGGCGAAACCGGCACTGACGCTCTGTGAAGGCGACAAAAAAGGCCACGGAATGAACCGTGGCCCGAGTCCTGTTGCGCGCGAGGGTTGCGCTTGGCATAGATAACGCGCAAAACGCGTTCCGGTTCAGTTTGAGTTCGGAGATCCAAGCCGCGCTCGCGCATGATACCGATGGGGCGTCGAGATGATGTTTGCCCGGAATGATCAACTCCGCCCGATTGATCTGCAGACAAAAAAATCCGGGTGAGCACAATATGCTCACCCGGGGGATCTGGACCTCAGATTGTCAGACGTATTCCAACCATGTCCGGCAGGGCATTACCCAGCTTAGCGCCAGTAGGGATAATACCCGTAATCAGGGTAATATCCGTTGTAGCTGTATTGGTATGGATCCTGGTAATTGCCGTACCCATAGCGGTTCTCGTACCGCCAGTAACCACGGGCCCGGCTATCTTCTTCACGCTGCCGCTGCTGCTGTAGCGCCTGCTCCTGACCCGAGCGCGCCGCCACGCAGCTGTTATATGCCGCCCAAGCGCGAGCCGCTTCGGGAGAGTTCGGGGCCAACCATTGCTGCGTCAGCTGATCGAAAATCCAGTCAGGATTGACGTAAACATTGGTCGCGCCGTTCCTCTGGGGCGCCGTGCAGTTGGGAGGAGTTTGCGGAGGAACCTGCTGTGCCATGGCCGCGCTTCCTGCGAGCACCACGGCGGCAAAAGCCAGACTGATCGGTTTCCACATGGTCATTTCCCTTTGCTTAGGCTTGCATCCACTGCGCATCAGATCACAGAGCGGTCAAACCTCGTCTGAACGGAAATGACAGCTCCCATTCATCTTGGCGCGAAGTGAAGTTAAGAGGGCGCTGTAGTGTCCGGGGATCGATGGCGGATGGGGAGTCCGTTTCACTTCTTTTCGCGCGTAACCGTGCCTGCACTGAAATGATCCAAAAATAATTGAGGATTTTGCAATTCTACATCTGGAATTGTTCGCACCGATTCGCCATTTTTCACCTACCAAGTATGGGTCAAAGGATGGGTAGCAAATGGCGCGGACAATCGGCAAACTTACGGCACTTACCGTAACGCGTGCGAAGCGCCGCGGGTATCTCGCTGACGGCGGCGGGCTGTATCTGCAAATCGGACCGAACGGCACAAAGTCATGGGTATTCCGCTTCCGTGACGAAGGGCGCTTGCGCGAAATGGGCCTCGGTCCGCTGCATACGGTCAGCCTCACTGAGGCTCGCGACCTCGCAACAGAGAAGCGCAGACTCCGACTCGCGAAAATCGACCCTATCGCGGCGCGCGACTCTGCCGAGGAACGGGCGAAGCTCGAAGCCGCGCAGGCAATCTCATTCCGCGACTGTGCCAAGGCCTATATCGCCGCGCACGAGGCCAGTTGGAAAAATGAAAAACACGCTGCGCAGTGGCCCTCAACGCTCGAAGCGTATGCTTACCCGGTTATCGGCGATCTATCGGTACAGAGGATTGACACTGGCCTTGTGTTGAAAGTTCTTGAACCGATCTGGAATGAAAAGACCGAAACCGCCTCGCGCGTGCGCGGCCGAATTGAAACCGTGCTCGATTGGGCAAAGGTTCGCGGCCACAGGCAAGGCGACAATCCGGCCCGCTGGCGCGGCCATCTGGACAAGATGCTTCCGGCACGCGCCAAGGTCCAAAAGGTCCGGCACCATGCGGCACTGCCCTACAGCGAAATAGGATCATTTATAGCGGCGCTTCGAAAGCACGAAGGTATTGGAGCCGCGGCGCTGAAATTCGCCATACTGACCGCCGCGCGCACGGGTGAGGTGATCGGCGCGACTTGGGCGGAAATCGATTTGAACGCGAATGTCTGGACCATTCCGGCCGAGCGCATGAAAGCCGGAAAGGAACACCGCGTGCCGCTGTCTAAGGCTGCTGTCGCTGTCCTGACAGAAATGCAAAAAGCCAAACCGGACTACAGGCCGAACCATTTCGTTTTCCGCGGCGGAAGAACTGGCGAGCCGCTATCGGACATGGCGCTGCTGAAAACACTGGAACGTATGGGCCGCGATGATCTGACTGTGCACGGCTTCCGTTCCACCTTCCGCGATTGGGCGGCGGAGCAAACCAATTTTCCGCGCGAGGTTTGCGAGCACGCTCTAGCTCATTCACTGCCCGACAAAGTCGAAGCGGCGTACCGGCGGAGTGATCTATTCGAGAAGCGGCGCAAGTTAATGGACGCATGGGCACGGTATTGTGCGTCAGTGCGGCCTGTCGGATCGGTGATCCCCATGAACCGCTCGAACAATGCGGCCGCACTAGCATGATCGACCATGCGTATGAAATCGGTCTGAGCGATTTTCAGGCCCTCGAAACAGGTCTTCGCGCGTCATGTACGGAGTTCGGAATCAGTAGCCGTGGCGGCGCAATGACTGCGTTGCAGTCGGTGCTAAAGTTCCTTCGTTCAGTCCCGCGTCTGGAACATCAAAGCCTAATGCTACCTTTGACAGCACTGCTCGCGGGGCTAGCTGACCTCGATAGTGGGCAAACCGTTCCGATGCTGAGGCCGGTCCAGTATGGAAACAGGCCAATTGAACCGCGCACGCGGAAGGTGATCCGCAGTTTCGCGATTTGCAGTGTTCGTGCGCTGAGGCGATTCGGAATGCCAAAAGTTGAAGCGTGCAAATTTGTGGCGGGCCAACTGAAGCAACACGGAATCCCACTTGGGGGCCGATTGAACACACCGGAGTGGAAAACCGTCCAGTACTGGCTCGGTGACTCATCAAAGCGGTTGGCCCAAGATCAGGAACGCCACACCACGGACGCTTTGATGGGCGAATTCGAGCGCGCCTTGTCGCAATTGAAGACACTCCCGGAAGTCATGCAGGGCGTTGAACGCTTGCTTGCATCCGTGCTGCCCCAATTACAAGCCGGTGTCAGATAAATCGAGCGCACGCGCCGCGTCGGGATAATCCCTCCCGCTTATTCCAACGCCATCCGCGCAACCTTTCTCCCGTTCGCCACGATTCAAGCGGCCATAGGAGAATGAGCATGGTTGAAACAGCGCATGTTGATCCGATCACGATCACGGTACCCGTCGCCCTGAAACTATCCGGCCTCGGCCGAACCAAACTGTACGAACTGCTCGGGCGTGGTGAGATCGATTCCCTTACCGTTGGCACGCGCCGACTCATCAATTACGCGAGCCTGAAAGCATTTCTGGGTCGGGGGAAATAACATGTACCGAGAGCCAACGGCAGACCATTCAAATTGTGTTTCCGCAGACCTATTCGATGCGCTGATCGGTCTACTCAGTACAAAGAATGATAGCTTTCGGCGGCAACTCCGCGAAACAGTGGTCGAATACCGGGACGAACTAAAGGGGCACGGCCTTCTCGGGCGGGCTGCGGCCCTAGACCGGATGCTTGCGACATTGCCGATGCTATGGCGCACCAATGACTGATGATCCTAAAAATTCCGGGGCAGAAAGTCCTGATCAGGATGAGGCGGAGATTGCGCGCCTTGCGAGCCTGCCCATGCTTTCATACGACCGTGAGCGCGTCGCCGCAGCCGTAAAGCTTAACGTCCGTACATCGATATTGGACAAGCTGGTACAAGCGAAACGCGCCGACGTTTCCGACGATTTTCCGCAACAGGGACAGGCGCTCGAATTGTTTTCACCCGAGCATTGGCCTGAGCCGGTTAACGGGGACAGCCTGCTTACGGCCATCACAGAGCAAATCAGAAAATACCTTGTGACGGAGAGCGGCGCGGCCGAGGCCGTGGCGCTTTGGGTCGCGCACGCGCACATGCTTGACGCATTCACGGTGTCTCCAAAGCTGGCGATCACGTCGCCGGAAAAGCAGTGCGGCAAAACCTCTCTTTTGGACGTGATCGGCCATCTTGTTCCGCGGCCTCTGCTGGTATCGAACACAACTACCGCGGCGGTATTTCGTGCAATCGAGGCCGCTCATCCCACACTGCTCATCGATGAGGCGGACACATTCCTAACGCACAGCGATGATTTGCGGGGCATACTGAACAGTGGCCATCGGCGGGCGGCGGCATATGTCGTGAGAGTTGCCGGGGACGATTATCAGCCGCGCAAATTTTCAACCTGGGCTGCCACTGCCATAGCGATGATTGGACGCCTTCCGAGCACATTGGAAGATCGCTCTATTTCGATTCAGTTGCGGCGGCGAAGGCCGAACGAAGCCATTGCTCGGTTTCGAGATAGCCACTGTCCTGAGTTGGATTGTTTGGCACGGATGGCGGCACGATGGGCGGCTGATTGCTATGCGGCTGTACAGGCTGCTGATCCCGATCTGCCCGAGAGCTTGCACAATCGGGCTGCTGACAACTGGCGACCGCTCATTGCGATTGCAGATCACGCGGGCGGGGAATGGCCCACCCACGCACGCCAAATCGCGGTAGCGGCTGGAACCGCGGCACAAGCAAGCCCGTCAGATGGAGCATTATTGCTCGAAGATATCCGTTCAATTTTTGAAGCGAAGAAATGCGACCGGATATCGTCCTTTGATTTGACTTTTGCCCTCATCGAACTCGAAGGTCATCCGTGGGCGGAATGGCAAAACATGAAACCTCTTTCCCGGCATGGGCTGGCGCGGCTGCTAGCGCCATATGGCATTCGCCCGCAAACAATCAGAACCGGCACACAGACAGCGAAAGGGTATTGTCGCGACCAGTTCAATGAAGCGTTCAATCGCTACCTCTCCAACGGGCCCCGCCCAACCGTCACACCGTCACAGCCTTGAAATTGCACACAACTAGCGTAACGGCGGGCCAAAATGTTACACTTGCGTTAAATGGAATTCCGCGGATCGCGGGCGTTGTTACGGTGTGACGGGGCGGCGGAGTGCTATTCGATGCTGGCCCGCAAGTGTGGCCCAGCGTCGGTTTTGGGCTGCGTGTGTAAACCACATTTACGAAAGCTGTCGTTAGGCGGGGGGCCTCTGGCCCATACCGGAGCATTGTACCCGGTGCCGCCAAGGGCAAAAATATGGAGGCACCCGCAATGCGTCCAAAGTGGCCGTTTTGTTTCGTCTTTGGACTGACTATTATCGCAACGGCGGTCCCGGCGCAGGAAACAGCCCGATTTTCTAAAAAGGTCATGACCGTCGCAAACACAGGCCAGACCAGTTTCACGCTCCTCCAGATTCAATGCGACGGAACACCACGCACAAACCACTGCATCGTGTTTGGATCACGGATTTACAAACAATCCACCAAACCGTTCCTAGCCATCGGTGATCCAGCCACGACCTGCTACATGGAAGTTGGCACAACGGAGGTGGACGTACACGAAGTGGACGGCAAGCTCGTAGCCCAAGACGGGCCGGGGGGCCTTTGCGAATCGACAATAATTTCGACATTCGATTTTGTGAAAAAAACATACAGCTTTCGTAGTTTCTCCAACAACAAGACTGGTGAATTTTGTTCAGTGCAGAAGGACCAGTTCATCCAGTATGATTCGTGGAGTGCCTCGCCGGTGCAGTCCCAAATGAAGTGCGGCGCTGTCGAGTTCGTGGGCCCATTTTGGCAGCCGTGAGGGTATGAGCACGTGAATGCGGAGTGGCGAGGTCATGGGTGAAATCGTCGCTGAGATTCGGGGTCTGAGTTTTAATCCGCCCGCAAAGGGCATTGTTTCGGTCCTCCGCGTTGGTGCACGCCTTGAACTCGAAATTGACCCGGCGAACGACCGCGATCCTGTTAGCGTATTCGTGAGGCCGTCCGAAATCCCGAACGAAGATAGGCCAGCGTTGGAACTTCGACTTGGCTTCCCTTGCGGTCAAATCGATTTAGACATGTTTGACTTCCGCGACCGTTGGAAACTTGGCTGTGTCGCGAGAGAAATTGCGAGTGACTTGCGCGCGCTGCTAATGCCTTCGGACGGCCGCGGAGACATTCACTACACCGCTGAATTCGCTCGCAGCCCAAAAGGCGAGCCGCAAGTCCGGGTGCAGTTTCAGCGGACCTAGTCCGTTCCGTGGTGATCGGGGCAAATGAACTCAATACGAGTGATCGGGCCAATGGGCGAAGCCTGCTTATCCAAGCCCGCAACGCGACGGCACGATCCAATCAACTCCATCGCCGCGTTCGCCTCGCTCACGGTGATCTGGCCAGCCGCCAGAGATGCAAGCACGGCATTGGCTGCCCGCGCGGCATTATCCCCCATAGCTGAGTCATCTAAAGCCAACGCAACCGGGCGATCCTTCCGCGGAGGCAGCAAACGTTCGAGACACAACCGCAGCGCCACTGTATCGCCCGCGAGCGCAAGCTCGATTGCTTTACGCGTCAGCGCCTCGGCTTCGCCGTCTAGGAGTGCTTCGGCCGCGAGCGTGGCGCGATTGCGCGCCCCTTTCGGCTTTCCTTTTGGATTGCCCGAATGACCCGGCAGGAAGGGTCTGCCCCGCTGTTTTGCTCCTGTAATTTCACCTGACATTTTCGCCCGTGCTCGCCTGTTGCCGCTATCTAAATATGGGTCAAAGTATGGGTCAGATACGTTATCCGAACATAAGTTATTGATATATATTATGCAATTTAAATACGTGGCGGATGGGGAGGGATTCGAACCCCCGGGAGGCGTGAACCTCCGCCGGTTTTCAAGACCGGTGCTTTCAACCACTCAGCCACCCATCCGCGTAAACAAATCAATTAGTTGATGTCGCCGCCTGTGGGAAGGGAATGGTGTTTGCCACCATACTGCCACCATCCGCGTTCGCAGCTGTGCTGGATTCGTCCGCTTCCGTTCTCGCAAAGGCGCTGCCAAACGCCGCCTCGAACACGTCCGCCGCGCCCTGATCTTTGCGTGAGAACCGATGACCGTAGACCGTCAGCGTAATCGCTGGCGAAGCGTGTCCAAGGCGCCTGGAAATGGTGAGAACGTCCATGCCGGAATCGATCAGTTGGCTCGCATGGGTATGCCGCCAAGCGTGCATGGAAACCTTGGGCAGTTTGAGAGCCGCTACCAGCCGGCGCCATTCCGTTGTCGCACTGTTTGGGATCAAAGGACTGTATTCGCCGGTTGTCGCGTCAATGCGCCTGAAGACGAGTCCCTCGTCCGACTCGCGACCAAGGCCGA
This sequence comes from uncultured Bordetella sp., assembly GCA_964446945.1. Lineage (GTDB taxonomy): Bacteria > Pseudomonadota > Alphaproteobacteria > Micropepsales > Micropepsaceae > CAIYRG01. The sequence goes on along the minus strand of CAYUQO010000018.1, from coordinate 29,556 downwards.
GTTTCAACCGCTCCTCTTGCTGTTCGCGCCGATGCGCCCGTAGTTCGCTCACGATCGATGCGGGCAATGATATCGTGCGGGCGCTGTACCGGGTTTTGGGACTCTTAAACCGCAGACCGGCTTTGGTCTGTTCCAGTGACTGCTCGACACGGACGGTCGCACGATCGAAATCGATGTGCTTCCATCGCAAGGCCAGAATTTCGCCGCGGCGCATGCCGGTGGCCAGCCCGAGCGCTGCCATCCGGTACATCGGATCGTGACCTTGGAGTTTTTGCAGCACGTCGCGGACCTGATTTTGGTCCAAGATCTCGATCTCTGTGCGCTCGACTTTAGGACGGTTCGCTTTGCGCGCGGGATTGGATGGAATGAGACCGTCACGCTCGGCGAGCGAAAGCACCTGCAAGACCAACCGGTGGATATGCCCAATCGTGCGGGCCGCCAGCGGGCGCGATGTCACCTGACCATCTGGCGCCCTACCCTCGCGCAAACTGCCGTAGAATACCTCGATGCGCGACGCACGAAGAGTTTGAAGCCGATCCGAACCGAGATGCGGCCGCACGTGCAGCTTCACCAGCTCTTTGTAGCGCTCCGCCGTTTTGGGGCTGACCGTCAAAGCGGCTTCCCATGCGTCTAAGACGTCGCCGAAGGTCTGCCGCGGTGAGCCGACGAAAGCGCCCTCCTCCGCCTGCTTCACCAGAGTGCGCAGTCTTGAGCGCGCAGCTGTTTCGGTGCCTTTGAACGCAACCGTGCGTCGCCGGCGCAATCCTGTCTTTGGATCCGTCGCATAGAAGTACAGCTCCCATGAAGTCGCACTTCCTTTGGGGTGTGCGCGATACCCGCCGTCACCGCGGGCGCGGCGAGCCCGATTGGCGCTTCTCAATTTCGTCATTCGCTGCCTCTCCTCGAATTTTGTGTTTGACGTCCCGTTCTCACGCGTTTTCGGAGTGGATTCAGTTCTTTGCCTAGCCGCGAATACACGTTGTAATCGAACAGCCATGGCGCCTGCTCGTTTTCAGGCATGAGTGAAATTACTTGCCGCCGTTTCTCACCGTAACTGCCAGCGTATGCGTTGATCGCGTCGAGCAATTCCAATGCCGCTTCCACTCCGAATTGCCAGTCGGAATAGTCGTCGCCCCTTTTTGCGGCGCGGCGCACTGTGCCTGCTAACGCTGCCGGTAAGTCATCGGGAACCCGCGCTTTGCCCGGTGGCCGAAACTCATCGAGCAAAAGATTTACGGCCGCTTTCGCATGTTCAAACGTGAACGGATCCTCGTGCCAGCTATGCCCGGTCCGCAGGCGCAAAAGTTTGAGAGTCAGGCCAACAAGCAACGCAAGGCTATAGGTTTTTGGCCCACCGAATAGATCGCGTTGCTTCGGTTCGCTGTCGAAATAATCTGCAACGATACGTTCAACTTCCTCAGTGACGGCATGGGAGTGAGCCGCTGCTGACGATTGAACAGATGAGGCGACTCCTGGCGTGAGCCGAATAGTTATTTTGTGCGCCTTCCTCTTTTCTACCGGCATCGCCGGCCGCCCTCTCTTTTTCGAAGCCGTTTGGTTTGCCATTTGTCTTACGAGGATTTGTTGCTGGCAATAAAGTCTCATAATTATGGACAGGCAGTCAATATCTAACGGACCTTAAGGGGCGTCGTGAGTTGATTCGGACCGTTGCCGTCCGCAATGGAGAGACAAATGGACTTAGAGAAAATTGCAGAGACCATCCCCGGAACCGCGAAACTGCTCGGAATAGACGTCAAAACTCTTCGGGCTGGTGTTGCGATCGAGCCAGGGAAAAGCGGTCACGTGCCCAGCTTCCAGGTCGGCGAAAAGCGCCGGCTGATCCCGATGTGGTGGATTCGCCAGCAGCTGAATGGCACCGGGAAGGCCGCGTGATCCATGCGAGCCATCAAAAAACGAAAGCCCCGCTCTCAGGCTGAGATGCGGGGCAATCGAATTGATCAGCTTGGCGGCACGATCGATTCCCACAATACCGGCGAAAGGAAGTGCCAGCAAGCCGAGAGCTGCTTGGTGGAGCTACGGCCGTGACGGACCCGTACCGACTTATCAGTCGAAATCGCACCGATGCGTTGAACGAGTTGGTCCCATTGCTCGTGAAAATTGCCCGGTCTGGATCGGCTCAGAATATCAGCGGGAAATTTGTTCAGGTGCTTGAACTTGGTGAGTTCATCGTCACCGGGATGCAAGACAGACCGTACGAGTATTACGTCCGGGTCGATCGAAATGGCGGATTAGTGTTCTCGGCGTGGGCCGCCGCAAACGGTGATCACCATGTGATGACCTGGAAAGAGCGCCGGCACTGGGAACTCGATCTCTGTGACGCCTTTGATCTTCGGCAGGCAAGCACGTGATTGATCGCGAGCAGCTGCCGAGTCGTCGCGAGCACGAGGTAATCGAGTTCGATCTCGACGGTGTTCGTTACCGGGCCAGCATTGGGCGCTTCGCTGACGGGCGAATTGCCGAATTGTTTCTCGATGGCGGCAAAATCGGCTCCGCCGCTTCTACGGCCGCGCGGGACGCCGCAATCGCCGCATCGCTCGCGCTGCAGCACGGTACGCCGGTTGACGTTCTGCGTCGCGCCCTGACGCGGTTGCGCGATGGGAGCGCGGCGGGTCCGATTGGACGAGCCCTCGATCTGTGCGCGACGGACGTCAACCCTTGACCGAAGTGCCACGCTCGCGCAAACCGAAATTCGCTCCAGGTCCGGTTCGCGCGATTGGGGATCGTCGCCTGACGGAAACCCACCTGCGCGTTATCCTGGCAATCGCCTTACATGACCGGTTGAGCCAGCACCGTAAAAACGGCCAGGGCTGCTGGGCTAGCCATCGGAAGCTCGCCGAGTTGTGCAATATCAATTACACGAATCTCTCAACCGCAATCCGCGAGCTCGGTGAATTGGGCTATCTATCGGCCCAGCCACATCACCTGAACAAGCGGCGCCGCGTCTATCGCGTTATTTACGACGATAGTTTGCCTGAGGGCGAACAATCCGAGAGCACAAATAGTTTGTCTGTGGACAAACAATCTACCGTTGATGGCCGCAACAATAGTTTGATCGAGAGCCGAAAAGCGGCGGAGATAGTTTGCCCGCCAAAATCCGACTGCGAGCCAAATCAATCACTTACCGATGTAGAATATATTCCGTTAAACGGAGAAGATATTACGCAGAAGCGTGGAAGACACTCCTCAGAAGAGGCTTCGCTGCGCGAAGTTGCCAGGAATGAGGGCGCTGCGTTGGCGCAGATTGAGCGCTCTCACATCCGGTCCTCCCAACCGCTCTCACCGGAAGAACTCTCAACCATCGGGGACATCATGTCGGCTCATGACCATGGCGACCCTCTCTACCATTGGGCCGAACGAATTCTGGAACTGTACGAAGAACAGGGGGAGCAACCGTGACGAGACGCGGACCGACGAATTTCCCGATTTCGGTAAATTTTTCTCCGTACTGATTATCGCAATTCGGCAGTCAGTCACGCGCACCGAATCAGTTGCGCGACACGCTGCGCATTCTGTCATCGATGCCTGAGGCGGATAGTGGCAGTCATGGTGGCAACGGATACGAACGGATCGTAACGGCGCAAAAATTTGAAATGCTTGCAAACGGTTGCGTCGGGAATCATTTCTCGCGGGAACGGTCACGCAGACCGGTGACAGGAAAAGCGATGGAAATTGAGACCAAAAAGTTGCCCCCAGATACGCAGCTGGTCGCGCCTGATTTGCGCAACACGCGCGCGAGAGTCTCCAACGGATCGAAGCTAACAATATTCGGCGACGGACGTTCAGCCGGCGCGCGCCGGTACCGCGATCTCGTGCGCGCGTTCGGGGACGAGGCCGGAGGCTTCGCAGGATTGCCGGAGACGGGCAAACAGATCGTGCGACGTCTCGCACAGACATCAGTGGAACTGGAGCTGCTGGAGGCGCAGCGCAGCGCTGGGCAGGCAATCGACCACGTGACTTATTGCGTGTTGGTCAATACGCAGCGTCGGGCACTGCGTGATCTGGAAAAAATCAAAGCCGCGGTAGTGCCTAACAAACCGAAGCCGGGCTCAGCGTTGCGGGAATATCTCGCGCAAAAGGCGGCAGAAAAGGCCGCGGCCGAGGGCCAAGCCGCGTGAATTCGGGAAGTCACATAGGCTGGGTTCTCGGATTTTGGGCGGCCCTTGCTCTCGGGCTGCTCGCGATCAGTCTCATTCAGCCTGCGCACGCCACTGATGGAGGTTTTGACAGAGTGACCGAGGCGACGATCGCCGCGGGCGGTGCCCTTACGCCCGTCGACACAATGAACGATCCGAATTTGTTCGGGCCGTGGTTCACCGGTGACAGTTGGAACGCATGGCGCGCAGTGTTGAAGGGCGCGTTTGGTTTGCGCGGCCAAATGTCGGCTGAAGAGATCGTGACATTTCATAATCTTGCCCAGCGTGATCCTCCCAGCCGGCGCGTTCGCGAGTTTTGGATTGTCGCGGGCCGCCGATCTGGAAAAGACAGCGTGGCTTCAGAGATTGGAGCTCATTCGGCGGCACTTGCCTGCGTGCAGCAAAAGCTCCGGCCGGGTGAGCGCGCGATGGTGGCGTGCCTCGCCTGTGATCGCGATCAGGCAAAGATCGTGCTCGATTACATGCGGGGGTATTTCCAGAGTGTGCCGCTGCTCAATGAAATGGTGATGCGGCAGACAAAGACCGGCATGCAGCTCGACAACGGCGTCGATATTGTCGTCGCCACAAACAGCTTCCGTGCCGTTCGTGGCCGCCCGGTGCTGATCGCGATCCTCGATGAGGTCGCCTTTTACCACGATGAAAACTCAACCACTCCGGATGTGGAAGTTTACCGCGCAATCCGGCCTGCACTCGCCACGCTGGACGGCATGGTGATCGGTATCAGCACCGGCCACCGTAAGTCCGGCCTGCTGTACAGCAAATTTCAAAAGCACTTTGGGCAGGACGGTGACGACGTTTTGGTAATTAAAGCACCATCACTGGCGCTCAACCCGACAATAGATCCTGCCATCATCGAGCAGGCGCTGGCCGACGATCCGGAGGCCGCGCGGAGCGAATGGCTGGGCGAATTCCGGGATGACATTTCCGGGCTGATCGATTCTTCGGCGGTTGAGGCTGTTACGATTCCTGGCCGTCTCGAATTGGTACCCGTGGCGGGCATCGGCCCGTTCGGCTTCTGTGATCCAAGTGGTGGCCGGCTCGATTCATTTACGGCAGCTGTTGCTCATCGATCCGCAGACGGAAAGGGTATTTTGGACGCGGTCATTGAAATACGACCGCCGTTCTCGCCGGACGCCGCTTGCCAGACTGTCGCTGATTTCCTGCGCAGGTGGGGACTTCATTCGGTGACGTCCGACTCTTACGCCGCCGAATGGGTTGCCGAGCGGTTCCGCGAGCACGGCATTACCGTGGTGAAGAGCGAGCGAACCCGGTCTCAAATTTATTTGGAGCTCGTCCCGCTGATCAACGCAGGCAGGGTTGAACTATTGGACCATACCAGAATGTTGACCCAGCTATGCAGCTTGGAGCGCCGTCTCGCGCGCTCCGGCCGCGAGTTTGTGGACGCACCGCGCGGTGGCCATGAGGATCTGATCAATGCGGCGGCGGGCGCACTGGTGAATGTGGCAGGCAAAATGAGCCCGGCCCAAATATGGGCACGGCTCGGCGCCGATTGAGAGGAAAAGACGCATGAAGATGAGAGGCCACACACAACCCATTCCGCTGACCTTCGGCGGTCGCGGCACACACGACAGCAAAGGAGCTGCAAAAGTGAAAACACACGATGCGAAAATCCGCGACGACGTTCTGAGCAAGCGGCGTGTAGCGACATTTTCCGGACCTGAATATGTGGCTGAGGTCCAAGGTTCTGAGCTTCGTGTTTATGCTGACGATTTGACCGGCCGCAGGGACAGCGGTGAAGCGCCGGCGGATTTGCAGGCGATCAACGAACGCAATCGCCAGTTCTACGGCACCGGCTCAACGACGCAAACGGAGAGGCGCCTGGTTGCTGCGTTTCATGGTGACGATTTCGTCGCAGAACGTCTCGGTGGCGTACTCGAAATTTACATGCTGGGCGGAGAATTCGCCGATGTGGTCCGGACCGATCTGACCCATGACGCGCGGCCGCGCGAGCTTGCGGCAATGAACCGTCGCAACGCGGAATTCTGGGCGAACCGGTAGGAATCGCAAGGCAGCCCGAGTCATGACGCAGCAATTCAAGCGCCAAGTCTCGCTGATCGTTGCCAACAACAGCAAGGGCATCGACCTATCGCAGATGCATTTCACGTTTCGAACCGAAGCGGCGGACGTCAACCAGCCCAATATCCTGCGGGTCCGTGTGTTCAATCTCTCCGATGGCTCGAAGGGATCGAAAGACACCGCGCACAAGATCAAGGGCGAATTCAACCGGGTGGTGCTGCAGGCCGGGTATGACAATATCGGCACGATTTTCGACGGCACGATCAAACAGGTGCGGATCGGTCGTGTGAACCCGACTGACACCTATGTCGACATACTCGCGGCGGACGGTGATCTTGGGTTCACCAAAGCGGTCATGAATAAGACGCTGGCGGCCGGCTCAACTTTGGGCCAACGAATCGCAGCAGTTGATGAAGAACTGAAAAAACACGGCATCGATCCCGGGTACCGTCCGAATGATCTCGATGCCGCAGGCGGAGTGCTTCCGCGCGGCAAAGTCATGTTCGGCATGGCACGTGACGCGTTCGATGACCTGTCGGCGACTGCCAATGCGACATGGAGTATCCAACAGGGCAAATCGCAGCTTGTTCCTTTGACCGGCTATATCGGCCAAGCGTCGGATGCCATCGTACTGACTGCGAAAACCGGCATGATCGGACTGCCGGAGCAGACCGACAACGGGATCAGGGTCGAAGCGCTCATCAATCCGGCGTTTCGGATTGGTGGCTTGGTCAAGATCGACAACAAGTCGATCCAGCAGGCCGAAATAAACATCGATTACACGGCGATCAATCTTCTCGCCGATCTGTCGCGCGACGGCCTCTACCGCATCTATGTGGTCGAACATGAAGGCGATACCCGTGGGAACGATTGGTATTCGCATCTGACCTGTCTCGCCGTGAACCCGGCCGCGCCACCGGACAGTGCGGTGTTTCCCTATGGCTAAGGAGCAATCAATGGAGAACCAGCGGTTACGTGAAGAACTGCGTGAAGCAATCGAGGCGCAGAATGAGGCGGCGGCAACTATCGCGGGACTCGAGCAGGCGATTGGTCGCGCGCGCGGATACCTGGAGGATGAAAGAAAGAATCTCATTGAGGTTCGCAATCGCGCTGCTGAACTGAAGCGCGCACCAGTTGAGCGAATCAAAAATTGGGCGCGCGGCACCGTTGACGATGTCGCGATCATGGCCCCGGATAGCGAGAGTTGGCGTTTTGATGAAATTCAGGCCGAAGAGCGCTGCGAGGCGGCCCGCGCGGCCGTGGACTCGTTGTCGTCGGAACTATCTGCCGCCAAAACAAAGCACGCCGCTACGACTGCCCTAGTGCGCTCGACAGCGATTGCGGTGATGACCGACGAGGCTCGAACAATAGCAAAGGAAATGATTTCCGCCCTGGAGCACGCCCATCGCTTGCAATTTCGTCTGCTCGGAATCGGCCGTATCTGGGACACCACGCTAAACCGGCCGATCACCTTGCCATCTGAGGTTTTCAAAGCCCTGAATTGGTCAGAGCCTCAACGCGTCGGCGGTACTGACCCGGTTCGCGATTCGATACTGGTTTGGAACGCGTATCTCGCAACGTTGATCGAAAATCCAGACGCTCGGATGCCAGAAATTCCCGCGCGGTTAGCATGACGCGGGCGCAGGGCCGTGCAACTCCCGCGGCCCGATCAGATCTCGTCCGGTTTGTACCTTCGAGGGCGAGCGGGGATCAGTCGGATAGTGCCCCGGTGGACCAAAACCCCGACAGTCAGCGGACCCGGTTGCTCCGGTCGCGGCTGGTGGCGACGTCGGACGCTCAATAATCGACAGCCCGTGGGCGCCCACATCAGCCGCGACGGGCATCTCTGTCTGAAGGAGCCATTGTGGAATTCTGGAACATAAAGCGAAACCAAATCCGGTCGCTCTCACTGGCGGAACTGACTGCGTTATCCCCGGATATCAAGACGCTCGCTCTCGCTGTCGATCGGCGCGAACTCAGCGAAGCGGATCGCGATACATTTTTACGAGTGGCGAGAGCCTTTCATGACTTTCCGCACGTAACCGACGGCGAAATACGAGCTTGGGCAGACGTGGAAACTGCCTTAGCACTCGTCCTGGAACACGAAAAACAGGCCCTGGTACGAATGCCGCAGAGCTCCGCGCACTGACCCACGGGCCGCATTGCGCAGTCGCGGGCCGGGAGATCGCGTCCTGAGTCACAGTCTAATCACTGTATTCGTCATCGGGATTTTCGGTCTGGACGAAAACTTGCGAGCCCTTGCGGCAGATCCGCTTGAAAACTGAGCGATAAAGGGTCCCTCGGTCATCGGAATAAATCAACAGCCCTTGGAACGTGACATTGAGCACGTCACGGCCATCCTCGAATGCTGTCATCAGGATATGGTTCTGTTCACCTATGGGTAGCGAGATCGCTTCAAACGCGCCGCGCTGTAACACCCACGGTTTTGTCACGTTTGCGCCGGCTGGCATGATCGGCCGCTCATCGGTTCGGCCAAATTCCGTCACCAGCTCCTTTATTTCGGCGTCTCTGGTGCCACAATTCACTAGCGCGACACTGATATTCCCGCGCTTCTCGGGATCCCAAAAGACTTCGCGGATGATGATCTTAGGCCGGTGCGTGGCTTGAAATTCGTCGCGCGACAGATCGATTGATCGCCTGAGTAGTTTGCCCTGACGACTCGTGGCCCAAAAAAGACAGCCGGTGAAAACTGCGACTATGAGTGCCGAAATCGCAGAAAGGACCGCGGATAAAACAGTGGCATGGTCAGTGATCCACGCCCATAGCGCGTTCATTTTCGACGCCGGGCCCGATTCACTGCCGTCCTGGCACGACGCGCACCCGTACCTGGCTCTTCCGCTTCTATCGGGTCGGATGCAGGGAATGTATTCGCAAGAGCCTCGTCCAGTCGCCGATCGCTCTGACTGCTCGATGATGCAAGGCCAAGTTCGACCAGCCGGCGGATAGCATCAGAGCGCGTCGTGTCGTGAGCAATCGCCCAAGCCTCAACTGCGTCTGCGGTGGGCTGCGGCAGGCGTGCGGAGAGCATGACACCCCGCCCTGTGGCAGGGCGGCCGCGGCCTCTTTTTTGGTCTACCTTTATTGACTTCGCCATGAATTTCGGTCTACCAAAATCTCAGGCACGAGGGAAGCCGAGTCACTTCCGCTCCGGCCATAACCCGAAAGGAGTGACGAATGCCACAGCTTGGATCATCCAGCAGTAGCGACCGCATTGATGTTGAAAACACGATTTTTGACATCGACCGCTGCGCGTCCGCCCTTCGCGTGATCGCCAATTCGGAAGGGCTAGAAGAAATGTACAGCGATGCTCTCTATGTATTGGCGCATACGCTCGACAGAGCAGTCACCGATCTCGAACAGCGCCAAACGAGTCCGGCATGCCGCAGCCAGGCGAAACGCTCCACCCCGCATAAAAAGCGGCGGTCATAGCCAATCGTGGATTCTGACTTGGGGAGCCCGGCTTCGGCCGGGCTTTGCTTTCCGCAGAGTGGGACTGATGAGACAATGAAAAAATCCGAAGTAGAACCAGCGATCCGTTCCCTATGCTGGCAATGGGCAGAAACGCTCTCGCCCGACGAACGAGAGCACCCGAGCTTCACCCAGTTCAAATCATGGCTTCACGCGAACGGATACTCGCTTTACCTCGATTTCCGTTCGACCACGGGTTCAGATTACGATGCGGAAATGTGGTTCGATCAAGAATTCAAGCAGGTGTGGCGTCGCTGAAATCGTCTGTTGTCATCGTAGGTCACTCCCAGGGCGTTACTTCAGCGCCGTCAACCTTGAACGACTGATCGCCGCAGAAGACGCGCAGCATTCCATTGCCGAACCTCCAGACCTCCGGCTTATCGCAGGAATAGCCGGCGCGCGTGATTTTCCCGGCCGCGTCCCCCTCCACCTGGCTGTCGTGGAGCACCTCGGCACCGGTGACCGTCCGCGCGCCAAAATGCCCCGTGGAATAAAAGCCATATGCCAATGCGCCGGCACCGGCGGCGAGCAATGCCGCAGCCAGCAAAACAGCGAAAACGAACTCGCCCTTTCCGCCTTCGCGCGCCGGAGAACTGTGTTCGACCGGGAAGGCGGAGCTACCGGCTCTTTGCGCCGGCGTCGGCTCCGTGATCGTCGATCGGCAGTGTGGACAGACTTTGGCGGCCCGCAAGATCGGCTCGGCGCAGAATGGGCACGGGTAGCGCACCTGACCCGGCGTGACTTCGGGTTCATCCGTACACGCCCAGACCAGCGCGCCAAACCACCCGATTACGGTCCAGCCAAGAAATATGTCGATCAGGAAAATCGCGCCGCCATGCGTCGCCCGTCGGCTGCTGGCGATGATCGCGGGCAGGAAATAGAGCGCCAGCGCGCCAATTACGACCGTAACCACCAGCCCCACAAGAGCCCTCCCCGATTCGCGTGATTCGCGTATCGATCTGCACAGTTCTTGCGGATTATAGCCCCAAACCCATGATCAGCGCTGGGTCCATCAGTAGAATTCGGCGGCGGCTACCGTCAATGGCACGTCACGCAGGAATCCGTCCCATACAACGTAATGCGTCGGTTCAATAATCTATAGGCGATATCCGACAATACCTGTACGCGAGGTAAGTAAGTACAAAGGTCACGACCATCTGGAAAAGAGACGACCAGTCGGCAAATACGCCAAAGTAGCGGTTGAATTTCGGATGATCTGAAAACCACTTTGCGATTTTTGGTTTGTGTTTGTCCGTATAAATCACCCCGTCCTCGTTCAGGAGAGTAGTGCAGTATTCTCGATATGTCCTCATCAACATGCGATCCAAGAAGTTTGACCACCAGATATTGTTGATCCAAAACACATAGCCGGCCCCAATTAGCCAGGGCAGCACAGCGGGTATGTAATCGACCCGGAACGAGTGAATTGCCACTGCCAGCAACGCCCATAGTCCGAGCGATAATCGCCATTCATAGGCTCTACGAGCATCCCAGCGGCCGGCGCTGAATTGCGCTAGTTTAAAGCATGCATCGAAACGCTCTTTGTCCATAAAAAAAACCGCAGCTTCGTTTCATGCTGCCCGCTGAGGCCCGTTTGGGTGCGGCTCGCGCCGCGCTCGCTCCATGGCGAGGAAGGTGGCCTCGACCAGGTCGGACGCAGCGGGCAACTCTGGAGATCAGGCGAGCACTTCAACGCCCACTGCACTCATCACCGGCGTGACTTCGATTCTGTCGTCCATCGTTTCCTCCCGGCTGAACGGCTGACTATAGACCATCCGGCAGATGCTTGACGCAGACGAATTCTATCCACCCGGCGCCGTGGTTGATTTCATGCGTTGATGGCGCTCCGCAGTGACATGGCGGTGGCGTCCAGACCGGATCTGCGTGACCAGCCTCAAGGGCTTTCGCGGCGTGCTGCAGGCGCTGCTCGCGTTTGCTGTGGTTGCTCACTGAGGCAGAGAGAGCATTGGGTTCTTTTGCCGTCGATACAACCGGAGCGCTGCGACTATGGGTTCACCGATGCCCCATTGACAATCCCGGTAACACTCCGCAGGCTGATTGCTTGGATGGGTTCTCACCGAATCGCGTGAATTTGCTCGCCATAAGCAATACTTTACCATAGGCGCGCTCATCTCTAATGCTTATTTGATTAGGAATCGCAGGGGACCTGAACATGGTCGCAATCACGCGGAGACAGGAACTCGTGTTGGCAGCGTTGGCGGCCGATGGCGGCGCTGAGTTCGCGCCGGTCCAGGTACAGAAGCTCTTTTTCCTTATCGACGAAAATCTGGCGCGGGCGCTGGGCGGGCGCCAGTTCTCGTTTGAGCCGTACGATTACGGTCCCTTTGATCGCGCTGTTTATTCTGAGTTGGAATCTCTGGCTCGTGCGGACCTGGTGCGGGTAATAGACATCGGTCCGTCCAATGGACGGCGGCGCTATGCTTTGACACCCGCCGGACAAGAGGCCGGCCGGCATGCCCTCGCAAAATTACACCCGGAGGTTCAAGAATACCTGGCGAAGGTATCGGCTTGGGTGCGGAGCTTGGGCTTTGCGCAACTGGTCGGTTGGATTTACGAGAAATACCCGCACATGCGAGTGAACAGCGTCTTCCGCGGATAATCCTAATCTAACACTTTCGTCGACGACAAACCTGCCGGCAACGACGAAGCTGTTGCCACAGGCTGAGATGCCGGCGTCTGAGGCGCTTGCACCGGCGGTGGTACTGGCGCGGGAGGTGCAGCGGCCACCGCACCTTCGGCTACAGCCTTAAACGAAGCCATGTGCCGAATTGCGTTGCTGATCATATCCCGATGCTCAGCCTTTTCTCCGTCATCCAAAAAGCGCGTAGTAAAGGCTCCTGCGCGTTTAGACAGCGTTGCAATATGGATCGGCTCATTGATTCCGCCTGGGTTCAATTCACACGCGTGCATGAGTGCCCACATCGCCATGAATATTCCGCCGGCAAGAGGTGGTGGCGAGGTGGGCCAAAACACCTTGCGCAAAAGCGCGAGAAATGGGTCTGTGAGCGGCTGACCACTACCGGTCGATGCCCACCATAAATCCCGCTTCAATTCTGGCTGAAACGCCATTGGCATCCACTTGAGCACCTCCGCGTGGAGGCCGCCGCCCGGCAGTTCGCACAGCTCAGCTTGGCCTTCCGCAACGTACGCGACCAACGCACCGTAATCGAGCTTCAAAGCATGTGTGAGTGCAAAGTCTTCGATAGCCTGTTTTGAGAGCATTCGCCCGATACTGAGCGCGTTGCCCTTTTTAAACCCGTCCGTTTGAGCGATTCTCGTGGCCACCGACACGAAGCGCTGCCCTAGGCCGATTGCACCGGTGCCGGCAACGATCATACCGCTGCCGATAAGTTCGATTTTTTTGTCGGTCTGCTGCTCGATGATTCGATTTAATCCGCTCGCGTCCGCAGATGTCGCGGAACTGTCGGCGCCAATTACCACACCGTCCTTACACCGTATGCCAACGATCGCCGTCATAGTGCCTCGCTGACCTGCTGCCTGCGCTTCTCGCGTATGGATTGGTCGCCCACGAACATCGACCTCAAAGGCATTGAGGATGGCTCACTTGTCCAAGATCCGTCTACGACCGGTCGTATCGATCGTGTAGACCGTGCCACAGTACGTGCACGCCAAAGCGTGAGCGCTTGGCGGGATCTTCAGATCCGCGCGCTCCTTATCCGTGGCGGATCGTTGGCCTGGATTTGCAGCCCGGCAATCTGATGCCGGACATTGGCTCGATTTTCCCGATCTACTGCCCATTGCCCGCTTTGAGCCCTTCGGTTGCCACCAATCTTGCCACCAAACAGACGGAATTCAACGGATTCCGACGGCGCGGCGGACTTGGAAAGCATCAGGAAAACGGCGGCTAACGGTGGCTGAGGGATTGCACCGGAGCTGCCCTGATCGCTTTTCAAGACCGGTGCCTTAAACCACTCGACCACCCATCCGGCTTGCGGATTGCATTAGCTCAGACGGTTTGGCTTGTCGAACAACGAGCACCGGCCAGGTAGATGCCGGCCTGACCAAATTCAACCGAGGTCGCGGTCCCGGTCAGGCGAACGTCTGTGGTCGTCCCCAGTCGATCTTTCAAACCCGCGATACAGGTATGCGAATTTATCCTGTTCCGGTTCTCGGCCGAGTTGCTGGCCGTTTTGTGCCACGTCTTGATTCTGTTCGTAATACCGATCCGCCGGAGAAGAACGGCCGTAAAGGTCGTGCTGGCAGTAGGCCCACGAGTAACCGTAATATCCGTATCTCTCGTGACAGGATGAATCCGATTGTGTGCCGTTCGGCGCCGCTGCTGCAGCCGATGCGCTCAAAGCAATCACGGCCCCGATGAGATATTTGGCAATATTCCTCATTGCAATTCCTTCCATGCCGCCACAGCACCCCAATACGGAACGCGTTGGGCCGATGACACAGAACTGAGGTCCGGCTCAGCTGGCGTTCACAACTGATCACGAATTCGATACTGCTCTGGCTTCAGCCAATCAGCGCTGTCAGCCGCCGAATTTCACCCAGCGTCAGATGCGCTCGATCAGGCCTGCATCGTCATTGGCGACATTGCCGACGCGTTTACCGACGGGCCAGCACTCCATCCGCTCGGGATCAAACGGTTTGAGCATGGTTTTCAACCGGTCGGGTGAGATCAGCTGCTCGCCGAGCCACGCCGGCCAGGTTTCAGGCGAAAGCATCACCGGCATGCGATCATGCAGCGGCGTGATTAGCGCATTCGGAGCGCAAGTGATGATCGAGAAGGTTTCGAGGCGTGGTCCTTCGCGCGGTATCCACCATTCATAGACACCCGCAAAGGCGAAGGGTGTACGGTCCTTTGTGGTGATGAACCAGGGCTGCTTTTCCTTGGCGGAGATTTTTTTCCACTCATAAAAACCATCCGCGACGACCAGACAGCGGCGGTGCAGGAATGGCGACCGGAATGGCGGCTTATCCGCAATAGTTTCCGCGCGGGCATTGATCAGTTTGGCCGCGTCGGCGGTGTTTTTTGCCGTGGATGGAACCATGCCCCACTTCAGGAGCACCGCTTCGCGCTTGCCGTCCTTGCGCCGGACCACCGGCACCGCGTCGGTCGGCGCGATGTTGAAGCGCGGACGAAAATTGGACGGCGGCGGCGATGTGTCGGTCAGCCCGTAGAGCGCGTGAAGCTCACTCCATGAATAGCGATTGGTGAACCGTCCGCACACCGCTGGCGCAACCCTCAAAGCCTGTCACTTAAGGCTACAAATGTCGTGCGCTGGTGAAAAGAGCACCGCCGCAGGTTTCGGAATTGGTGTATGCTCGATCCATCCGCCTGCCCATTCACCCATGAGGGGATCATGACAAGAAAATATCCCGCCCGCACGGCCATGCTGGGCGCAAGCTCCATCGCGCTGATTTCCGCTTTAGCGGCATCAGGCCCCGCCGCAGCCGCCGCGCAAGTGAGCATCAAGGCCGGCGATATCGGCGGCACGGTGACAGACGCGAAGGGCCCGGAAGCGGGCGTGTGGGTGATCGCCGAAACGCGCGATCTTCCGACCAAATACGTGAAGATCGTCGTCACCGACGATGCCGGGCGCTACCTGATACCCGATTTGCCGAAAGCCACTTACGATATCTGGGTGCGCGGTTACGGCCTGGTGGATTCACCCAAGGTGAAATCCCAGCCCGGAAGCATGCTCGATCTGAAAGCTGTTCCGGCGCCAAACCGTGCCGCGGCGTCGGCCTATTACCCCGGCATCTACTGGTATTCGATGCTGCATATCCCTGATGCCAAACTGTTCCCGGGCACCGGTCCGCAGGGCAATGGTATGCCCATCACGCTGAAGGATCAGGGCCAATGGCTGCGTTACGCCAAGACCGATGGCTGCATCCATTGCCACCAATTGGGTGACCTCGCCACGCGCACGATTCCAGCGCAACTCGGCCATTTCAACAGCAGTGCGGAATCGTGGGAGCGGCGCATTCAGTCTGGTCAGGCTGGCCGCGGCATGGTCGACGCCATTGGACTATTCGACACCGGCCGCCAATTGCAGTTGCTCGGCGACTGGACCGACCGCGTGGCCAAAGGCGATCTGCCGAAGAGCGATCCAGCGCGCCCGAGCGGCATCGAACGCAATATCGTCGTCACCGAATGGGACTGGAACACACCGAAGGCCTATGTCCATGACGGCATTTCGACCGACAAACGCGATCCGCATGTCAACGCCAATGGCTTGATCTACGGTTCGACCGAGGCGAGCACCGAGCTTCTTCCGTGGGTCGATCCGGTTCACAACAAAAGCGGCGTGCTGAAAACGACCTATCGCGACGCCAACACGCCGACGACGAAAACCGATCCGAGTCTTCAGCCATCGCCTTACTGGGGCGACGAGCCGATCTGGGACACGCACACCAATGTCCACAATCCGATGTTCGACGAGAAAGGCCGGCTATGGCTGACCGCTCGCATTCGCGCGAACAATACGCAGCCCGCCTTCTGCAAGGCGGGTTCGAACCACCCTTCTGCGAAAGCCTATCCAAAGAATACGTCCAACCGGCAAGCAGAAGTGTTCGACCCCAAGACCGGCAAGATCTCGATGATCGATCTCTGCTTCAATACGCATCATCTGAACTTCGACAATAATGATGTGCTGTGGTTCAGCGCCGGCGGTCCATACGATGTCATCGGCTGGCTCGACGTGAAGAAGTGGGATGCGACCCACGACGACGCGGCAAGTCAGGGCTGGTCGCCCTTCGTGATCGATACCAACGGCAACGGCAAACGCGACGAAGGCTGGACCGGAATCAATCAGCCGCTCGATCCGGCCAAAGACAAGCAGATCATGGGCGCCCCTTATGGAATCAACACGGCGCCGGATGGCAGCGTCTATGGCTCCATCCTTGGTTTTCCTGGAGGGGTGATCCGCTTCGATCCGAAAACGCAGCTCAGCGAATATTACGAGGTGCCGTACAAGAATCCCAAAAATCCGATGTCCGGCTTTTCACCGCGCGGCATGGGCATTTCGAGCGACGGCGTAGTGTGGCTGGCATTGGCGAGCGGACACGCGGCAAGCTTTGATCGACGTTTGTGCAAGGGTCCATTGAATGGACCCCGCGCGGCCGATGCGCAGAATGTCTGCCCGGAAGGCTGGAAGCTGTACCCGTTGCCTGGACCGGCGTTTGAAAATCTGCCGGCGGGCACCATCGGCGGGACGGCGGAAGCGCCCTATGCGATGTGGGTCGATCAGCAGGACACGCTCGGCTTTGGCAAGAACACGCCGATCGCAACCGCAAGCCAGTCGGACGCGCTGGAAGCTCTGGTGAACGGCAAGTGGATCGTGATGCGCGTGCCCTATCCCATGAGCTATTACGCAAAAGGTATGGACGGGCGCATCGACGACGCGAACGCGGGCTGGAAAGGCAAAGGCTTGTTTTCAACCTATTCCGAGCGCGCGCCGACGCATATCGAAGGCGGTAAGGGACAGACCAGCAAAGTGGTGCATTTCCAGATCCGCCCAAATCCTCTCGCCAGCTGAAAGCTGGCGCGCGCCCCGGGTAGTGCATCAGTTTGAATTCGGCCCGAAGATTCAGGACAGCTGTTGTTTTGGGACTTGATTCACTGCCCCCGCCGGCGCGCAATTTTATTTGCGCCTTCAGGCACAACTCGGGCAAAGAATTCAGATACGGTTTTGCCATCCCCGGTTTCACCCCTTTTTGCGCCGGGGACTACCTTTGGGGGCTGCGGAGGGGAACTCGTCAGCACCCCCGCCTTTCTGTCCACACTCGCGAGTTGACATGCGCTGGAAAGCGGCTTCAGGCCGGGTCGCCGCTCAGCCTCCGTCCCTTGGTCGGATCAACGTCTGCGACTGGCGCGGCGAACGATGCAATTTGCCGGTTGATCCGGGAAAGGATTAATTTGCATCCGCAGACATGGCGCCGCTGCGAAGTGCTGTAATGATTGACCGAATTGCTGCGAGCCTGGGCGACGACGTGAACAGCGAATCTGAAATTGGCCTTTCATCCCTGCGCGATCTCGCTACAAGTGGCGATGCGGCTGCGAAAGCCGCGCTCGCTGAAAGGCTGCTGACACAATCGCCTTACAACCTTGAGGAGGGTGTTTCCTGGGCCTTATCCGGCGCGCGCGACGGAAATGGCGATGCGGCGCATCTGGCCGCCCTGCTCTCCGGCTGGGGACTGGGAATCACGCAGGATTGGCGTGCCGCCGTCGAATTTCTGACGATTGCCGCGAAGGCCGGGCGCGCGGATGATTCGCGGGTGCTGGCCGGCCTTGCCGGTTACTGGCAGCTCGCGCGCAACATCGAAGCCGGCGAGAGGTTGACGGATCGCCAGTGTTCGGCACTGCGCGACCGCGTGCGGATAGACGAACTGATGCGGACACCGCCGGGACGTTATGTCTCGGAGTCTCCGCGTATTGGAGTCATCGACCACTTTCTTGTGCCGGAGATGTGCGATTGGCTGATTGCCCGCGCGCGGCCCAATCTCGAAATGGCCAAAGTCTATGATCCATCCTCGGGAATCTACAGTTCGGCAGTTCGCACCAACAGCGAATTCCACATCGGCACCTTCGCCAGCGATCTGATCGTGATGCTGCTTCAGCACCGGATCGCGGCACTGACGCAATTAAAGCTGGCGGGAATGGAAGCGTGCACCATCCTCCATTACGCGCCGGGCGAGGAATTCAAACCCCATGCCGATTACTTCGACACAACGACGGCTGAGAATGCGCGGATTGTTGCCGCCGATGGTCAGCGCGTGCTCACATTCCTGATTTGCCTGAATGAGGAATTCACCGGCGGGGAAACAGAATTTCCGCATCTGCGCTGGCGTTTCCGCGGACGCAAGGGTGATGCATTGTGGTTCGTGAATATTACTCCGGATTTCGCGCCGGATCCGCGCACGCTACATGCAGGTTTGCCGCCACGGACGGGCGAGAAATGGCTGTTTTCACAGTGGATCAGGGGCCGGCGTCCGTCATGACTGAAACCGCCGCCCTGAATGGGTTGATGTTAAGGGACTCGAATGTGATCACGGGCGGGATGGGTATGATGGTATCTCGTTATCCATGGCTTTCCTGCATTATGTCGGCGCGCCGATCTGCACCGGGCCGAACTGGAAGCGCGTAACGAGGATTGGATGACGACACGCGCAATACCCTGTGTCCTGATGCGTGGCGGCACGTCGCGCGGACCCTATCTGCTCGCCTCCGACCTGCCCTCCGATCCACGCGAGCGCGATGAGGTTCTGATCCGGATCATGGGCTCAGGCCATGAACTGGAGATCGATGGTATCGGCGGCGGTCATCCGCTGACCAGCAAAGTCGCTATCGTCGGTCCGTCAAAACTGGCGGATACCGACGTCGATTATCTGTTCGCCCAAGTGAATGTCCGGGAACGGACGGTCGATACCTCGCCGAACTGCGGCAATATGCTGGCCGGTGTCGGCCCGTTCGCGCTCGAATCGGGACTCGCAGCCGCAAACGGCGATGTATCGACCGTCAAAATCCATAACGTGAATACAGGGAAGCGGATCGAAGCGCGCATTCAGACCCCGGGCGGACATGTGCGCTACGATGGAGACACGGCGATTGACGGTGTTCCGGGTACCGCGGCGCCAATATATCTCGCCTTTCTCGATGCCGCCGGAGCAAAAACCGGCAGTCTTTTGCCGACCGGAAATCCGATAGATGTCATTGGCGGAGTCTCAGCATCGCTGATCGATGCGGCGATGCCCATCATGGCGGTGATGGCGAGAGATCTCGGCATGTCCGGCTACGAAAGCCCGGCAGAATTCGCAGCCAACCGTGAATTCCTTCGCAGACTCGAAGAACTCCGGCTGGAAGCCGGCCGCCGCATGGGGCTCGGCGATGTTCGCAATCTGGTGATTCCAAAGCCCGTGCTTCTTGCCGATCCGCGCGCCGGTGGAAATCTTTCTGGTCGATACTTCATGCCACATGCGTGCCACACGGCTTTTGCTGCCACCGGCGCCGTTGCGGTTGGCATGGCATCCGTGACACCTGGAACACTGATTGCCGAAATCGCTCGCGTGCGGCCCTTGCCGGCCAATCTCCTGATCGAACATCCGTCGGGCACAATGCCGATCCGGCTCGAACGGCGCCCCCAGGATGATGCGGTGGCAGTTTATGTGACCCGCACCGCCCGCAGGATTTTTGAAGGCCGTGTACTGATCGAATGGCCGGACTGAACCACCCGCGTTAGTGGCGGGCTTTGGACTTGCCCTTTTCTTCGGCCTTTTTGAGATCCTTGCCTTCACCGCCTTCAATCGCCTTTTCGGCGCCCTTGGCCATGTCGTGAATCTCACCAGATTTCTCGCGCATAAACCGGTCGATATCGCGCTTGTACTCACGTGCCGAACGATAATCGCCCTCGCCCTGGACGCCGTTGCCGCCTGACTTCTGTCCAGTCATGACACCAATCACCCTTAATGATTCATTCCCCAAGCAAACGCCGGGCGACACCCGAATTGGCGCCCGCCGGGCGTAACATGTTCATGAAACTACGCAATTTGGGCGGGGAACCTCGCGCTGCAGAGCCCAAGCTTTCCAGAAAAATGAAATAACGTTGCCGGAACGGGGCCGGGTTCGGCGCCGTTTATGCTTTGAGATGTGGCGGTTAGGCGCTCTCAACCGCGCTCCGCCGATAGCCAAGAATCCCGGAAAGGACACGCCATGCCTGAATCAAAAGGCACCTCGAATCGCGGGTTTGCTTCGATGGATCCGGCGAAGCAGCGCGCCATCGCAAGTAAGGGCGGACAGAGCGTCCCGCCGCAGAAGAGAAGCTTTTCACAAAATCCAGACCTTGCGGCCAAAGCCGGGCGCAAGGGCGGTGAAAGCGTGCCACCGGAAGGCCGCAGCTTTTCGCAAAATCGTGAACTGGCAGCACAGGCTGGTCGTAAGGGCGGACAGGCCCGCGGCGCAGCCAGCCGCCGCGCCGCTCAGGCCGCGCAACAGCAGCGCAGTTCTGACCAGCAGTCACGCGAAATGAGCAATGAAGGCGCATCGCGGACGGGTCACGACTATCCGCAAATGGATGAAATGGAAGAGCGCCACGATATGAGCCCGGTGAGCCGCGACATCCCGCAGGATGAACTGGGGGGCGGCACCCCGGGCCGGCCACAATCCGGCCAGGGCGGCAACAAGGAACATCCTCACCGGTCGTGAGAAGCGAGTGACGAGAAACGGGTAGCGAGACGAGCGTCTCGCTACCCGCTTTTCATATGTCCGCGGTGCTTACTTCTCTCGGTCCTCGCTCCTCGTTTTTCGCTCCTCATATATCCGCGTAAATCCGCTTTTCGGATTTCGCCCCCGGATGCGTTACGGCGCCATAGCGTGCCGGGCCGACATTTTGCGCATAGCGCCATATGGCGCCGGAGCCGAACGGGTTGTCGCGCGCTTTCCACGCCTCACGGCGCCGGCGTAACTCGGCCGCGTCGAGTTCCAGATCGATCGTGCCCTTCTCGGCATCGACCGAGATCATATCGCCGTCGCGCAGCAGCGCGATTGGGCCGCCGTCCGCAGCTTCTGGTCCGACATGGCCGATACAGAGACCGCGTGTGGCGCCGGAGAACCGTCCGTCCGTAACCAACGCGATTTGGTCCGAAAGTCCCTGGCCATAAAGCGCAGCCGTGGTGGACAGCATTTCGCGCATGCCGGGACCGCCCCTCGGGCCCTCATAGCGAATCACGATGACATCGCCGGGTTTGTAATTGCGTGCCTGAACCGCTGCAAAGGCGTCCTCTTCACAATCGAACACCCGTGCCGGCCCGCGATGATGAAGGTGCTTGAGACCGGCGATTTTGACGATCGCTCCTTCAGGCGCGAGGCTGCCGGTTAATCCCACAACACCGCCGGTCGGCGCGAGCGGATTGGTCACGGGCCGCATCACCGGCTGGCCGGCATCGAATTTTACCGTGGCCAGGTTTTCGGCAATGGTTTTTCCGGTGACTGTGATGCAATCGCCGTGGATATAACCGCCATCGAGCAGCGTGCGCATCAGCATCGGCATGCCGCCAGCTTCCCAGACGTCCTTGGCGACATAGCGTCCGCCGGGTTTCAGGTCGGCAAGATAAGGTGTACGGCGGAAAATCGCGGCGACGTCGAACAGATCGAATTCGAGACCGGCCTCATGCGCCATGGCAGGAAGATGCAGTGCAGCGTTGGTTGAGCCGCCGGTTGCTGCGACAATGGTCGCCGCATTTTCGAATGCTTTGCGCGTGCAGATGTCGCGCGGCCGCAGATTGCGGGCGAGCAGCGCCATGACCGTCTCACCGGCTTTGAGCGCGAATTCGTCCCGCGATGTGATCTCTGCCGGTGGCCCTGAAGAATACGGCAGCGCCAGCCCTATTGCTTCAGACACACAGGCCATCGTGTTCGCGGTGAACTGTCCGCCGCATGCCCCCGCACCAGGACAGGCGACACATTCCAGTTCGTGCAATTCGGCATCCGAGATTTTGCCTGCCGACCGCTGCCCGACGGCCTCATACACATCGACAATTGTGACATCCTTGCCGTGGAATTTTCCCGGCATTATCGAACCGCCATACAGGAATACCGACGGGATGTTCAGGCGGAGCATAGCCATCATCATGCCGGGTTCACTTTTGTCGCATCCGGCGACGCCGACCAATGCGTCGTAGCAATGCCCCCTGACTGTCAGCTCGATGGAATCGGCGATCACTTCGCGGCTGACCAGTGAGGACTTCATGCCCTCATGGCCCATGGCGATCCCGTCGGTCACCGTGATGGTGCAGAATTCGCGCGGAGTACCGCCGGCGTGTTTCACGCCCTTTTTGGCGGCCTGAGCCTGGCGCATCAGCGCAATGTTGCAGGGCGCGGCTTCATTCCAGCAAGAGGCGACGCCGACGATCGGGCGGTGAATTTCCTCTTCCGACAAGCCCATGGCGTAATAGAAGGCGCGATGTGGTGCGCGCTCCGGCCCTTCGGTGGTGTGGCGGGAAGGAAGCCGCGACTTGTCGAATTTCTGCATATCAGCACTCTTCCGTGGATCGTCGGGGAATGGATTCAGCCTTGCAGGCGATTGAGAGCTTCACCAAGCCTTGTAGCGATGGCAGCGGCTTCGGCGCGCCTTTCCTTCTGCTCCTCGATGACCTCTTCGGGCGCGCGTGAAACGAATGCCGGATTGTTCAGCTTGGCATCGAAACGCGCCATCTCGTCCTCGGCTTTCTTGAGGTCCTTCTGCAACCTGATGCGTTCCTTCGCGAGATCTATGACATCGCCAAGCGGCAGAGCGGCGATCGCTTCGCCGACGACGAATTGCGCTGAGCCTTGCGGAATTTCCGCACTCAACCGCGCCGAGGACAACCGGCCCATGGTCAAGATCGTTTCGCGGTGCGCATTCAGCCGCGCCGCGGTGGTTTCATCGGCGTCCTTGAGCACCAGGGCGATACGCGCGGCCGGAGGAACATGCATTTCCGAACGCACGCTGCGAATTCCGGAGACAAGCTCGATGACCCAGTTCATCTCGGCGCGGGCATCATCATGGGATGGTAGCGACCCGAGTTGCGGCCATGGCGAAAGCATCAACGTCGAACGGCGCGGGACCGCATGTTCGGCCAGGCGCGCCCATAATTCCTCAGTGATAAACGGCATGAAGGGATGCAGAAGCTGCAAGATTCGATCCAGCGCCCAGGCAGCGGTCCCACGGGTTTCCGTCTTCGCTTCCTCATCGGCGCCATTCAGCACCGGCTTGATGAATTCCAGATACCAGTCGCAGAACACGTCCCACACGAAATGATATATCGCGTTGGCGGCATCGTTGAAGCGGTAGGCCTCGAACCCCGCGGTGACACCTGAAGCGGCGCGAGCAACTTCAGCCACGATCCATCGATTGGCTGTCATGGTGACCTGGGCAGGATCGAAATCCCGCTTGCGCACACACTCGTTCATTTCGCAAAACCGCGCCGCGTTCCACAGCTTGGTTCCGAAATTGCGGCAGGTCTCGACCCGGCCAATGCCCAGCCGGATGTCCCGCCCCTGGCCCGCCGCATTGGCGAGCGCGAAACGCAATGCATCCGCACCATATTCATCGATCAGGTCGAGTGGATCGACCACGTTTCCCTTGGTCTTCGACATCTTCTGCCCTTTTTCGTCGAGGACACGGGTGTGGATACAGACATCATGGAATGGTACTTCATGCATGAAATGCAGGCCCATCATCATCATGCGGGCAACCCAGAAGAAGATGATGTCAAAGCCGGTGACGAGGACGGATGTGGGATAAAAGCGCTTCAGTTCCGGTGTGTTGTCGGGCCAGCCAAGCGTCGAGAACGGCCACAAGGCGGAAGAAAACCAGGTGTCGAGCACGTCTGAATCACGCACCAGATTGACTGGTGTTTGTCCGTAATGTTTCTCCGCCGCGGCCGATGCCGCTTGCGCCGTTTCCTCGACGAACACAGCTCCATCCGGCCCATACCACGCCGGAATCTGGTGGCCCCACCAAAGCTGGCGCGAAATGCACCACGGCTGAATGTTCCGCATCCAGTTGAAATAGACCTGCGTCCAGTGCTCGGGGACGAATTTCGTGCGCCCGTCTTCAACCGCTTTCAGCGCCTGCTCCGCCAACGGCGTGACGTTCAGGTACCACTGCTCTGTGAGATAGGGTTCGAGCACGACGGTTTTGGTTTTCTCGTCGTGCGGGATGGCATGACGGATGTCCTCGGTCTTTTCCAACAGCCCCAGAGCTTCGAGATCAGCAACCACGCGTTTGCGCGCTTCAAAGCGATCCAGGCCCCGATATGGGTCGGGCACGGCGTCGTTCAGCCTGCCATCCGGAGCGAGAATATTGATCGGCTGCAGCCTGTGTCTTTTGCCGACTTCGAAATCGTTGAAATCATGCGCGGGTGTGATCTTGACCGCACCCGTGCCCTTTTCCGGATCGGAATAGGTGTCCGCAATCACGGGAATGAGCCGCTGCGTCAGCGGCAGCCGCAACTGCGTCCCGATCATTGAACGGTAACGCTCGTCCTCCGGATGCACCGCGACGGCGACATCGCCCAGCATCGTTTCCGGACGCGTGGTGGCTACGCTGATGAATTGCGAATCTTTGCCGTCGACCGGATAACGGACATACCAGAGCCGGCCGGGGACTTCGATGTTTTCGACTTCAAGGTCCGAGACCGCGGTCTGCAGACGCGGGTCCCAATTCACCAGCCGCTTGTCCCTGTAGATCAGTCCTTCCTTGTACAGGGCGACGAATACTTTCAGCACGGCCCGGGACAGGCCCTCGTCCATGGTGAAGCGTTCGCGTGTCCAGTCGCAGGATGCCCCCAGCCGGCGCAATTGACGCACGATGGTGCCGCCGGACTCCTCTTTCCAGCGCCAGACCTCCTCAAGGAATTTTTCGCGCCCCAGCTGATTGCGTGAGACTTGCCGCTTCGCAAGTTCGCGTTCGACCACCAATTGCGTCGCGATCCCGGCGTGATCAGTTCCAGGCTGCCACAGCACATTCTTGCCACGCATGCGCTCGAATCGGGCGAGCGAATCCTGCAATGTGTTGTTGAGCGCGTGACCGATATGCAGGCTGCCGGTGACATTCGGCGGCGGAATGACGATGCAGAAATTGCCTGCACCGGATTTCTTCGTGGGCCGGAATGCGCCCGCATCTTCCCACATGCGGTACAGCCGGCTTTCAACTTCGCCGGGGCGAAACGTTTTGTCGAGCATGACTGACTAGCCGAGTCGGCTGCGCAAATGTTCCGTAACTGCGCGCCCGAGTTCCTCTTTCAGAACCGATTCCACCAGCCGTGGCAGATTGGCGTCCATCCAGTCGCGCATCAGCGGTTTGATGGCTTCCATCAGCTGCGCTTCGTGAGTGTTGACCCAGTTCTGCAAACTGGGGACGACAGCTTCCTGCACCGCGCGAGAAAACACCGGCTCAAGCATTCCGCCGGCAAAGTCCGAATATTGCTGGGATGCCTTGTCCAATGTCTGAAATGCCCGGCCGATCGCTTGCCTCGAGGAATCCGACAGCACTGGATCGCGTTTGTCAAACTGGGAAGCGGCAGGCGCCGGGATTGGCGGAGTCGGCGCAGGACTGTGCGGCAGGCCACTGGCCTCATCGGGAACTTCGTCGGTCAGCTCCAAAATGTCTCCCGCCGCATTTCCGGAGTGTAAGTCCTGCCCCCTGGGCTTGATTGAACCCGGCTGATCCTCGGAAATGATCTTACGTATGGACGCAAGAATCTCCTCCATCGTCGGATCGTGTGGCGGCTCGGATGGCGTAGTCATAATTTCACCAGCAGTATCCCGACGACTCAATAAGGCAGATCAGCAATGAAAGCCATATTCGGCCAGCCATCACAACGCGATCCGGCCGCGGGCCAGTTCCACGGGCTGGCGGAATTGTGGTCGCGCAGGCGGCTGGAAATACGTCATGGATTGCGGATCGCTGCCGGCGGCATGGCCGCCTATATAGCCGGCCATGCACTCGGGCTCCCGCAAGCCTATTGGGCGGTCTTTACAGCGGTTCTGGTTGTGCAAGGGAGCGTCGGCGGTTCGTGGAAGGCATCAACCGACCGCTTCATCGGAACAATTTTTGGCGCCGCATATGGCGCTGCCGTCGCAACCCTGGTGCCGCATGACAATGCGTTTACACTTGGGGTCGCACTCGCCATCTCGCTTGTGCCATTGGCGGTGCTGTCGGCTTTCTACCCTGCGTTCCGGGTCGCTCCGATAACGGCGATTATACTGCTTCTGGGCAGCACCGGTGCCGCCGAGGGTCCAATTCGCGCCGCGCTTCTCCGCACGCTCGAAGTGGCCCTGGGCGGAGTTTTCGGCATGGCTGTCTCGCTGCTCATGTTTCCGGCACGCGCGCATATGCTGCTCGGACGCGCCGCGGACGAAGTATTGCAGCGGCTTGCGGAATTATTTCCGGAACTCATTAACGCGATTACCGAACGCGCCAGGACGGAAGATATTTTGGGAAAACAGGATCGGATCCGCGCCGCGATCACCGATCTCGAGAATATTGTCACTGAAGCGGCGCGTGAAAGGCGGAATCACCTATCGGAAGATATCGATCCGGAGCCGATTGCACGCACGCTCAGAAGGCTTCGTCACGATCTGGTGCTGATCGGCCGAATTGTTGCCGAACCCGTCATCCCCGCCCCGAGTGCCGCGAGTCTAGACTGTTTGCGCCAGTTTCGCGAGGCCGGCAGTAAATATCTCTCCGGACTGGGCCATGCCTTTGCGGGACGTCATGCACCGCCGCCGCAAACGACTTTAGATGTTGCGGTCGACCAGCTGCTGGCCGAACTGGAAGCGATGACGCCGGGAGAAAGAATTGTCGCGCTGCGCTTCTGCCTGCAGCAACTCCGGCGAAACCTGATGGACCTGCACCAGCGGGCAACCGAATTCGCCGCCGTCTCAACCGGACGCAGGGCTGCTGCTCAAAGCGTCAAAAACTGAACCCACGCTGCTTTGCAAAACCCGGCAAAACCGGTAGCCAGGCATCGAATGCCTCTCGCTCGCCGATGGTACTTGAGTGCTTGACGTAGAGGCATCCGTAGCCTGCCGCACCGTCGCGTTTCACCGTCACCAACCGTCCGCCGTCCTTCAGCTGCCCAAATAGAGGCGTGGGCTCTGCTTCGATTGCGCCGTCCATGAAAATGACGTCAAAAGGCGCGTGCGCGGGATCGCCATCAGTCAGGCGGCCGCGCACGACCTGCAGGTTCCGCGCGCCGACTTCCTGCAGGCGAAGTTGTGCGACCGAAACCAGTTCTTCATGCTCCTCCAGCGCAAACACATGCGCCGCAAGCAGGCCGAGCACCGCCGCCGAATAACCGGTCCCACAGCCGACGTCGAGTACGGTGTCGGTTGGTGATATGTTGGCAAGTTGCGCCAATTTTCCGAAGCAGCGGGCGTCCATCAGGACGCGATCAGGCGCAAGCTCGATGCAGCGCTCCATATACGCGACCGGCCGATAGCGCTCCGGAACGAATATCTCGCGCGGCACCGTTTCGACGGCGCGCAAAAGCCGGCCATTCAGGACGTCATTGGTACGCAACTGCGCCGCCACCATGTTGGCGCGCTGGACGGCGGTATCGAACATCGTCGGTTCCGGCAATCGGGAAGGCGGGTGGTTGTATAGAGAAGGCGTGGCGCGATGACAATGACGCGAATTTCGTGATGTAGGCCGGCCAATCACCTATAATGGCCCAATGAACGGGCGAATCCTTGCCGCCGTGGCAATAGCGCTGATTTCGGGCGCCGCGGGTTATTTCGTCCATGACGCGGTTCAGACTTCGGCGATTCCAGCTGAGACGATCGCAGCCCCTCCTCCCGATTCCGTCCGCGTGCTCTACAGCCTGACGGCGAAGCGCAACGATCGTGAAGTGATCGCGCTGATCGATTCCGCGCAGCAGCATGTGTATTTCGCGATGTACGAATTTACGCTGCGCGATATCGCCGATGCGCTGGTCGCCGCGAAAAAGCGCGGCGTTGATGTCGAAGGCGTCGTGGATTCCGAAGAAAGCGCCAAATCCTATGGCCGCCCGATCATTGCCGAACTGACTGCGGCCGGCATTCCGGTGAAGACGGAAAAGCACGCCACCGGCAATGGAATCATGCACATCAAGGCGATTGCCACGGAAAAGGCCTACGCGCTCGGCAGTTACAACTGGACCGCGTCGGCCACGAATACCAATGATGAATTGCTGGAGATCGGCACGTCACCGCAACTGGTGCACACCTATAACGCGATCCTGAAGCAGCTGATCGATCAGTACCCCGGCGTGGAAACCGCTGCAGCCGACGCCGAACCGGCCGGGATTTTCGACATTTCCGAAGCACCCGAACATGTCGGCCAGGCTGCTCGCGTCCGCGGAACGCTGATCAATGCGCATACGACCGCGAGCGGAACGGTATTTCTCGATTTCTGCCGGCAATACCGAACCTGTCCGTTTTCCGCGGTGATATTCGCCGATGATGCGAAACAGTTCGGCGATCTCTCGAAATTCGCCGGCAAGGAAATTGTCCTCTCCGGGAAGATCTCGTCCTATCAGTCACGGACGGAAATCATTCTGAGAACCCCCGATCAGATCAGGGAAAGCCAAGGCGAATAGGTTGGCTGTGGCTTTTCCCGGCAAAATGGGGTAGCGCCTCCAGGTGTTCATTTCAGGCCACGTGGCGGAGTGGTTACGCAACGGTCTGCAAAACCGTGTACCCCGGTTCAATTCCGGGCGTGGCCTCCACAGCCCTGCTGAAGTTCGCGCAGCCACAGCCGCGCCCAAGCTCACGGAAACCGGCGCTATGCCGGTACGTTTCCTCTCCTGAAGCTAATTGGGAGCAGTGTCATGAAGGCACTACACAAGCTTGGCCATGTGGCCGCAGCGGCAGGACTAAGTGCTGTCATGGCGTTCTCCGCCGTTCCGGCGAATGCCAGCCCGGAAGGCCGTGACGCGTTGCTCGGCGCCGGTATTGGCGCGGTCGCCGGTGGCCTTCTGGGCCATGGAAAAATCGGTCCAGTGATTGGCG
This sequence comes from uncultured Bordetella sp., assembly GCA_964446945.1. Classification (GTDB taxonomy): domain Bacteria; phylum Pseudomonadota; class Alphaproteobacteria; order Micropepsales; family Micropepsaceae; genus CAIYRG01. The sequence goes on along the minus strand of CAYUQO010000018.1, from coordinate 330 downwards.
GCGCCGCGGTCGGTGCAGCCGTTGGCTCGCTGGCCGGCCACGACTACAACAAGCACAAAGGCGTGTACTACGACCGCTATGGCTATCGCCATCGCTACGTCTACTACACCCGTCACCGCCGGCATTATGAATATGACCGGTATGGCTACTACGACCCGTACGGCTACTATCCGCGCGGATAATCGGGGAAATCAAAGGGCCGGTGCGATCCGGCCCTTTTCTTTTTCGCCGGCTCAGATAGAAACACCGCCGTAGCTATTCCGCGGTAGCTCAGCGGTAGAGCAGCCGGCTGTTAACCGGCTGGTCGTAGGTTCGAATCCTACCCGCGGA
>CAYUQO010000017.1:0-84757 GCA_964446945.1 uncultured Bordetella sp. | reverse complement strand
ATACGAATAGCGGCATCTTGTGCAGCGTCATGCCGGGTGCGCGCATGTTGAAGATAGTGGTGATGAAGTTGATGGCGCCGAGGATCGAAGACGCGCCCGCTATGTGAATTGAGAAAATCGCGAGGTCCATTGCCGGACCGGGCGATCCATAGGTCGAAAGCGGCGCGTAGATCGTCCAACCACCGCCGACGCCCTGCCCGCCCGAATCGCCTTCCACGAACATCGACAGAATCAGCAGCGTGAACGAGAACGGCAGCAGCCAGAACGAGATGTTGTTCATGCGCGGGAATGCCATGTCGGGCGCGCCGATCATCAGCGGCGTGAGCCAGTTGCCGAACCCGCCGATCATTGCCGGCATGATCATGAAGAAGATCATGATCAGCGCGTGCCCGGTCACCATCACATTATAGGTGTGCGGTTCGCTGAACACCTGCAGGCCCGGATACATCAGCTCAGCGCGGATCAGCATGGAGAATGCGCCGCCGACCAAACCCGCGCAGATCGCGAAGATGAGATACATCGTCCCGATATCTTTGTGGTTGGTCGAATAGACCCACCGCCGCCATCCCGTCGGATGGTGGGCGTGCTCCGCATGCGCGTGTGCAGCGTGATCGTGTGCCATGGCTTCCTCGCTTCTCTTACTGCGCTGCCGCGACGCGGGTCGACGCGCCGGCGGAGGCAAATTTGGTTTTGGCCTGTTGCACCCACATGTCGAAATCGGCCTGGCTCACCACATCGACGGTGATCGGCATGAATGCGTGATTCGCGCCGCACAGTTCCGAGCATTCGCCGTAATAGGTGCCGATTGTGTCGGCTTTGAACCAGGTCGCGTTGATACGGCCGGGCACGGCATCCATTTTCACGCCAAACGCCGGTATTGCCCAGGAATGGATCACATCCGCGCCCGTCGTCAGTATTCTGATGGTCTTGTTGACTGGAACGACGACGTGATTGGTGGTGCCGAGCAGGCGCGGCGGACCATTCGGCACCGCCGGCGCGGAGCGGCGGTCCGCAATGCGCAGAGCATCGAACTGGAAATTGCCGTTATCGGGGTACTGGTAGGTCCAGTACCACTGCTTGCCGATAGCCTTGATCGTCAGGTCGGGCTTTGGAATCACGTCCTCGAAATACAACAGCCGAAACGACGGGATGGCGATCGCCACCAGGATCAGCACCGGCACAATCGTCCACAGCACTTCCAGTGTCGTGTTGTGGGTCGTGGCCGAGGGCGTCGGGTTGGCGGCAGCGTTGAACCGGATGATGATCCAGATCAGCAGCGCCCCGACGAACAGGCTGATGAAGGTGATGATATAAAGAACAAAATTGTGGAGGCTGATGATGTCGCGCATCCGATCAGCCCCAGCCGCCTGCAGGCCGAGTTGCCAGGGTGACGGTTGTCCGAGCACCGTCTGTGCGGCCGCGGCCACCGGCAGCATCACTGCCAACAATGTCGCGACGGTTGCGAACCTGCGGATCATAGAAGCCCCTCCTTTGCACTCCGGGCGCCAGCTTCTCGCCGGCGCAGCCGCTTGTGCCGAGCCGCGATTTAGGGTGGTTAATCAACCCAAGTCATTGCGACGTGATGCCACGCGGTTCGTTTCATAGAATGCAGAATCGCCGAATTGTTCGGCGCTTTGCGTGACGGATCGCCACCCTCTTCCTATATACCCCTAAGCCCACCCTCGCGAGCCTGGCCATGACCAACCCCGACAACCTGTTTTTCACCCAGACCGGCATGCAGCGGAACCGTGTCCAATCGATTGTGGACAATGCGCTGAAGGGAGCCGACGACGGCGAACTCTTCCTCGAATACCGGCAGACCGAGAGTTTTTCCTTTGACGACAGCCGCCTAAAGGCGGCGACTTACGACACCACGCAGGGCTTTGGCCTACGGGGAGTGGCTGGCGAGGCCACCGGCTACGCACACGCCTCAGAACTGTCGGAAGCCGCCATCGCGCGGGCGGCCGATGCCATCAGCGTGGTCAAACTTGGCCATTCCGGCGTGCTCGCGGGTGGTCCGGCGCGCTCGAACGTCCACCTTTATACGGACGATAGCCCGCTCGATTCGGCGCCCTTCGAAGCCAAAGTGAAGCTGATGGGCGAAATCGATGCCTATGCGCGGACGAAAGATTCGCGGGTCAAACAGGTTTCCTGTTCTCTCGCCGGCGAATGGCAGGTGGTGGAAATCATCCGGCCGGGAGGCGAAACCTATCGCGATGTCCGGCCACTGGTACGGCTGTCGGTCCACATTGTGGTCGAAGAGAATGGCCGGCAGGAGACCGGGTACTACGGCGGCGGTGGCCGGAGGGCCTATACAGACTATATCGACCCTTCCTACTGGAAGGCCGGCGTCGATGAGGCGCTGCGCAGCGCCTTGGTGAATTTGCAGTCCGTCCCGGCGCCTGCCGGCGAAATGACCGTCGTGCTCGGTTCCGGCTGGCCCGGCATTCTGTTGCACGAAGCCGTCGGCCACGGTCTGGAAGGCGATTTCAACCGCAAAAAGACCTCGGCCTTTGCGGGACTACTGGGCCAGCGCGTTGCCGCGCCGGGCGTCACGGTTGTGGATGATGGAACCATTGCCGAGCGCCGCGGATCTTTGAGCATCGACGACGAGGGCACCCCGACTTCGTCCACCGTCCTGATCGAGGACGGAATTCTCAAAGGTTACATGCAGGACCGGATGAACGCCCGGCTGATGGGGATGGCGCCGACAGGCAATGGACGGCGCGAATCATTTGCCAGTCCGGTGATGCCGCGCATGACCAACACATACATGCTGGCCGGCAAGCATACGCCCGAGGAAATCCTCGCCTCGGTCAAGGAAGGCATCTATGCCGTCCAATTTGGCGGCGGCCAGGTCGACATCACCAGCGGAAAATTCGTGTTTTCCTGCACCGAGGCCTATCGCATCCGCGACGGCAAGATCGGCGAACCGATCAAGGGCGCAACCCTGATCGGCAACGGACCGGATGCGATGACGCGCGTCTCCATGATCGGCAACGACATGAAGCTCGACAGCGGCATCGGCACCTGCGGCAAAAATGGCCAAAGCGTGCCGGTTGGAGTCGGCCAGCCGACCCTACGAATCGACGCCCTGACGGTCGGCGGCACGGCGGCATAGCCGGCGCATCGGGAACGGGGCCGCTTACCCCGGCGTTTGGAAGACGAGATGCCCGAACGGCAATTGCACGTCCTCCAGCAGCATCCGGTCGATGCCACGAGCCGGGAACTGATTCGTCTGCTCGGGCGGCAGCTCGGCGAAGTCATCCGCGAACAACTTGGCCAAGCCGCTTTCGACCGGGTAGAGGGACTGCGCCGGCACGTCGTCAACGAGCACCGGCAGGGGCGTTCGGCGGTGTCGCAGATCCGCCGCCTCGGTTACCTGTCGAACCGCGATCTGGTCGTATTGATCCGGGCTTTCGCGATTTTTTCGCAGCTCGCCAATATCGCCGATGATTACATCATCCGCTGCGAAGCTACGGCGGGCGATCAGGGCCCGCTCGATCGAATCCTGCAGCGGCCGGATATGAGCCCCGAACGGGTTTATGAATATCTCGCGGGCACGCTGCTTGCGCCCGTGATCACCGCACATCCGACCGAAGTGCGCCGGCAGAGCATCATCGAGCGCGAATCCGCCATCGCCGAATTGTTGCCATTGCATCAGCACTACACATCGAGCAAAGCGCGCCAGGGCGACATCGAAACTCGCCTGAAACGGGAAATACGGACGCTGTGGCAGACCCGGATGTTGCGTCCCGAACGGATTCACGTCACCGACGAGATCAACAACGCGGCTGCGATTCTTGCCCGCACCTTCACGACCCAGCTTCCAGCCGTAAAGCGCAAGATTGCCGGGACATTCGGCTTTCAGGGTCCCCTGCCCGCGGTTCTGCAGGTTGGTTCCTGGGTGGGCGGCGACCGGGATGGGAATCCCTTCGTTTCGGCGGCGAGCCTGGAATATGCTGTCCGGCGCTTCTCATCCAACCTGTTCGACCATTATCTCAAACAGCTTCATCTGTTGGGGCGCGAATTGTCGATTTCAGATGAATTCGTGCCGGTGACCAAAGCGCTCAATGCGCTCGCCGCAAAAAACCCGGGTGCTTCTCCGCAGAAGGCGGATGAACCCTATCGCCGAGCGCTTACCCACATCCATGGCCGGCTCTCCGCAACGCGGCAAGTGCTTCTCGGCAGAGGCGAGAAGCCGCGTGACGGCGAGCAGCCATATAGCGGGCCGCAGGAATTCGCGGGCGATCTCGCGACGATTGCGCTTTCGCTGGCTGAAAACGGCAGCACCGATCTTGCCGAAGGCCGTGTCGGAGAATTGCGCGATGCTGTGCAAAGTTTCGGCTTTCATCTCGCCGTCATGGATTTGCGGCAAAACTCCACCGTGCATGAACGTGCGGTGGCGGAATTGCTGCGCGAGGCGGGCGTCTGCGACAATTACACGGCCTTACCTGAGTCCGGGCGCACGGAGCTTCTGGTGCGGGAATTGTCGAGCACCCGCGTGTTGCGCACGCCCTACCGGCACTATTCGGATGAGACTGCCCGGGAACTCGATATCGCCACGATGGCCGCGTCGCTGCGCACGCGCTTTGGCGAAGGCACCGTCGCGAATTACGTTATCTCGATGGCGAGAAGCGTGTCGGACCTGCTCGAGACCTGCATCCTGATGAAAGAGGCCGGTCTGTTCGTCCCCGGGACGAAACCACAGCCGGGGCTTCGGGTCATTCCGCTGTTCGAAACGATCAATGACTTGCGCAATTGCCCGGCAGTCATGCGCGAATATTTTTCACTGCCGCTCGCCCGCGCCATGCTGCCGGCGCAGAACGATCTTCAGGAAGTGATGATCGGCTATTCCGACAGCAACAAGGATGGCGGCTACGTCACTTCCAATTACGAAATCCGCAGCGCCATTCGTGCGCTGCTGGCGGTGGCAAAAGAACACGGTATCTCGCTGCGCTTTTTTCATGGCCGCGGTGGGACAGTCGGGCGCGGCGGCGGCCCCAGCTTCGAGGCGACCCGAGCGCTTCCCGAAGGTGCTGTGTCGGCCGGAATGCGGGTGACGGAACAGGGCGAGGTCGTTGCCAGCAAATACGGTAATCCGGATGTTGGTCGCCGCACGCTGGAGCGCATGGTGGCGGCTGCGTTGCTTGCCGACATCGCGCCCGAACCTGACGCCGCGGATGGCGAACTCGCGGAAGCCTTTGCCGAATTCAGCGGCGCGGCCTATCGCAGCTATCGCGCGCTTGTTTATGAGACCAGTGGCTTCGACATTTACTTCCGGCAATCCACGCCACTACCCGAAATCTCCAATCTGAAAATCGGCAGCCGGCCCACCTCCCGTACCAGTTCGACTCGTATCGAGGACCTGCGGGCGATCCCCTGGGTCTTCAGTTGGTCACAGTCGCGCACCATGCTGCCGGGCTGGTACGGATTCGGTTCTGCGGCCGCCGCGATGCAGAAAGCCGGGCGAACCGACGTGCTGAACCAGCTCTACCGGAATTCGCCGTTCTTCCGCACCGTGGTGTCCAACCTCGAAATGGTCCTGGCCAAATCCAATCTCGATATCGGCCGGCGTTATGCCGAACTGGTCGAGGATCGCTCGCTTGCGGAATCGGTGTTCGACCGGATCGCGAAAGAGTGGTCGGCGACGAGAGACGCGGTGCTGATGCTGACAGGACAGAAACAATTTCTCGAATCCAATCCGGCACTCGCCGAATCAATACGCATCCGCCTGCCCTATATCGATGCGCTGAATCTGCTGCAGCTCGAATTGCTGCGCCGCCGCCGTTCCGGCGCCGAAGACGATGAGACGCTGCGCGGCATCCACATGTCCATCAACGGCATCTCCGCCGGCCTGCGCAACAGCGGTTAGCTGCCCATAACCTTCTCCTTCCCCCCTTGTGGGGGAAGGTGCCCGCAGCAACGCCGCGCGGCGTTGCGTGTGGCGGGCGGAAGGGGGGTGCCTTAAACTACTGAAATGACCGAATACTGGTTTCGTCCGAAACACCGGGGCATTGGCATCGGCATTCCGCTGAGCTGGAAAGGCTGGGCGCTGTACGTGGCCTATCTTGCCGTAATCATCGCCATTCCAACCGCATTCCGATACTACCTCGGCAATCCCGGCACGGTGTGGCTGCGAGCCATTGCTGTCGTGCTCGTGTCCATTCCATTTTGCTGGGTCGCCTGGAAGAAAACCAAAGGCGGCTGGCACTGGCGCAAAGGCGACGAGACTACCAATGACAATGACCAGTCTTGAACTTTATCACGGGCTGCCTTCGACCTGCTCGAAGAAAGTCCGGCTGGTGCTTTACGAGAAGCAGCTGCCGTTCAAAAGCCATCTGATGGATTTGCGTAAATTCGAGCAGCACGCGCCCGATTATCTCAAGCTCAATCCCAATGGCGTTGTTCCGACCCTCGTACATGACGGCCGCGTAGTGACCGAGTCATCGGTGATCATGGAATATCTCGAGGATGCCTTTCCCCAAACGCAGCTTCGTCCCCATGATGCTTACGCGATTGCGCGCATGCGCCTGTGGCTGAAATTCTCGGACGATGTCGGTTATCCAGCAGTTTATGCGCCGACCTGGATGATTCTCAATCGTGATGTGATGAGAGACCTGTCTGCGCAGGAGCGTGAACGGGTGTTGGCCCGGATTCCGCAGGAGGAGCGCCGCAAACGCTGGGCGGATGTGAGCACGCACGGCTTCTCCGAAGAAGTGCTGATGGGCGCGGTGGAAAAGATGCGCAGCTGCCTCGTGCGCTGCAACGACGCGCTCGCGGGTTCACCCTGGCTCGCGGGAGACAGGCTGACGCTTGCCGACTGCGCCGTGCTGCCTTTCGTTGACCGCATCCACAATTTGCGCCCTGAATTTTTCTCCAGCGGCGCGTACCGCCATGTCGATGACTGGTACGCGCGCCTGCAACAACGCCCGGCCGTCACAAAAGCGCTCGACTTCAAGGACGACCCCCGCGTCGCCGAAATGATCAATATCTGATCCATTTCACCCGCAGCCGCGCATTCGTGCGAGACATCTGCTACCCTGAATGCCAGTCACCAGAACCGGGGAACGTCAGTGTTCAAACGGCTGGGCTTATCAATTCTCGCCACCGCTGTTTTGCTGTGCTCGGGCGCGACAGAAACTGCGTCTGCGGCTTCGGATACCGCGAGGGCATTGCGAGGTTTGCAGCGCTTCGAGATCCTCGTCGAAGATGTAAACCGGAACGCGACGCAGTGTGGCATTGCCCGCGAGAAGCTTGAAAGCTCTCTGCGGTCTATCGTCGGCCAGAGCCGAATTACGCTCGTCGATACCGCTCCCGATGCGACCGCTTATTTGAATGTCAGCGTGTTGAGCGATTGCACGGCACGCGTGACGCTGGAGGTATTCGCCGGTGTCACGGTCGAGAAAACCGGACAACACACCGTCGCCACGATCTGGAATGATGGAATTCTCGGCCGCGGAGCGGACCCGGCGGCACAGGTCGATGCGATTATCGGCGAACTCGCAAAAGGGCTGGTCAACGACTGGACTTCGGCCAATCCCGCGCCGAATTAGCGTGCGCCCTACAGAAAATTATACGCCTCGAACAACCGGCCGAGATCGCCGCGCCATTCGCCGCGATACAGTTCGAGCAGCTCTTCGGCGCGCGTCTGTCCGCGTGACACGAGTTCGGACAGTGGCTGCAGGAATCCCTCTTCCGACGATCCACTCGAATCCAACATCGCGCGGGTACGCAAACCGTGCGTTGCGATGTCCAGCATCTGCCGCGCCAGTTCCAGAACCGTGGTTTTGCGGAATGGCGTGGCGAAGGCCAGTTTGGGCACAGCTGCACGCATGGTTTCGCGTTCTTCGGCGGTCCAGTCCTTGACCAGATCCCACGCTGCATCCAGCGCGGTGGTGTCATAAAGGATTCCGGCCCATAGCGCGGGCAATCCGCAAATCCGCCGCCAGGTCCCGCCATCGGCGCCGCGCACTTCGAGATAGGCCTTGATGCGGGCTTCGGGAAAGATCGTGGTCAGATGATCGGCCCAGTCGGAAATATGCGGCTCGATCCCTTTCAGCTCCGGGATTTTACCGGACAGAAAATCGCGGAAGGATTTCCCCGACACGTCGATATAGCGGCCGTCGCGATAAACGAAATACATCGGGACATCGAGTGCGTAATCGACATAGCGCTCAAATCCGAACCCGCTCTCGAACGCAAATGGCAGCATGCCGGCGCGTTGATTGTCGACGTCGGTCCAGATCTGGCTGCGATAGGACTTGAACCCGTTGGGCTTGCCCTCGCGGAACGGCGAGTTGGCGAACAGCGCGGTGGCGACCGGCTGCAGCGCCAGCGCCACGCGCAGTTTTTTCACCATGTCGGCTTCCGAGCCGAAATCGAAATTCGACTGCACGGTGCAGGTCCGGAACATCATCTCCAGACCATAGCCGCCGACCTTCGGCATGTAGCGGCGCATGATCCCGTAGCGGCCCTTCGGCATCACGGGGACTTCCGAAAGACCCCATGTGGGGGCGAACCCGATGCCGAGACAACCGGCGCCGATCTCGGCACAGACTTCGCGCACCTGATTGCGGTGCGTATTCACTTCCCTGCAGGTCTCATGAACGCTGCGCAACGGCGCCCCGGAAAGCTCGAACTGTCCGCCCGGCTCGAGACTCACGGTCGCGCCGTTCTGCATCAACCCGATGATGTTTTCGCCTTCGAGCACGGGCTGCCAGCCGAATCGCTGCATTCCTTCCAGCAGTGCTTTGATGCTGCACGAACCCTCGTAGGGCAGCGGCTTATGATCGCGCAGCGAATGGACAAATTTCTCGTGCTCCGTGCCGATGCGCCATTGCTCGCGCGGCTTGGAACCCGCGGCGATATAGGCCACGAGGTCGGCACTCGATGTGATGGGCCGGCCGCCGGATTGCGGGATCGACATCCAGATGTCCTTGGGGATTCGAAGTCTGAGACGGATTTGAAACTAGTGACCGATCTTAAGAGTTACAAGCCGGAAGGAACTCGAGTTAATGCCAATCGCCGAGCACCGCCTGCCATACCGCAAGCGCGGCCAGAGCCGCGGTATCGGCGCGCATGATGCGCGGTCCGAGGCTGACGGGAAGGACGAAAGGCTGCGCGCGGATGCGATCGCGTTCGGATGGCGCAAATCCCCCTTCGGGCCCGGTCAGCACTCCCCATCCCGCACGCGCGCCGCAAGCCGCCAACGCTTCGGCAATGGGAGCGGCATCGCCGGCCTCATCGCAGAAAATCAGACCGCGCCCCGCCGGCCAAGCGTCGAGCAGCGCGGGCAGCGATTGCGCGGCACGCACTTCAGGTACGGTCAGCCGCTCCGATTGTTCGGCCGCTTCGATCGCATTGGCGCGCAGCCGTTCGGCGTTGATGCGGCGTGCCACCGTGCGTTCCGTGATCACCGGAATCATCGCTGCCACTCCGAGTTCGGTGGCCTTTTGCGCCAGATACTCGCCGGGAGTCTTTTTGATCGGTGCAAAGGCCAGCCACAGATCCGGACCACTCTGTTGCGCACGGGTTTGCGTTTCGCAGAGCAGCGCGCATTCGCGGCGGGATACGTCCGCAATCCGCGCCCGCCACTCGCCGTCCCGGCCGTTGAACAGCAGCACGCGATCACCGGCGCGTGCGCGCATGACGTGCAACAGGTAATGGGTTTGGCCGGTATCGGGCAGGATGCGCGCCTGCGCCTGCAGCGGCACATCCACAAACAGCCGCAGCTTGCCGCCGCAATCGACCAGATCGCCGCTGTCTCGCGGCATTTGTTCCCCGCCCATGGGCGTATTAGCCTCTCTATTCTGTTCAGGTTGCAACACTGATGAGCGCCGATCCGCAAGAAGATACAGTCAGCATCCGGCCCGCAGACGCGGTCCGCGTCGGATTTATCGACCGGGCCAGAAGAATTGGCCCGTATATGAGGCTGATGCGCCTCGATCGCCCCATCGGCATCTGGCTGCTGTTCTGGCCCTGCGTATTCGGGCTCGAACTCGGGTCGGCATCTCTCGGCTTTGGCTGGTCCAGTGGCAGCTACATTCTGCTGATGGCGCTCGGGTCCATCCTGATGCGCGGCGCCGGCTGCACCTATAACGATATTGTCGACCGCCACATTGACGCGCGTGTTGCGCGCACCCGCGCCCGGCCCATTCCGTCGGGCCAGGTGACGGTCAAACAGGCATGGGTCTTTTGCGCCATCCAGCTCGTACTTGCGTTTGTTGTTCTGCTTGCCATCTGCCTCATCCACCCGCTGGCCCAACTCGGCGGGAAATACGCGAGTTTCAACAGTTTCGCGGCACTGGTCGCACTCGGCTCCCTGTTTTTTGTCGCGCTCTATCCATTCATGAAGCGCATCACCTGGTGGCCGCAGGCGTGGCTCGGCCTGACGTTCAACTGGGGCGTGCTGTTTGGCTTTGCTGCGGTGACTGCGCGTCTCGGAACGGCAGCGGCACTGTTTTATGCCGGCTGCTTCTTCTGGACGATGGGCTATGACACGCTCTATGCGCTTTCCGACATTCAGGATGACTTGGTGATTGGCGTAAAGTCCTCCGCCATTCGCCTTGGTTCATCCGCTTATGGTTGGCTCTACGCCTTTTATTGTGCGGCCATCGGCCTGATGCTCGCCGGCGGGCTCGCAGCCGGAATGGGAATCATATTCATCTTCGCCATGGCGCTCCCTGCCCTGCACCTGTACTGGCAGATGCGGAGAGTTCGCATCGATGATCCGCAGCTTTGTCTGAGGTTGTTCCGGGCCAATCGCGATACCGGCGCGCTGATTGCGCTTGCGCTGCTGATCGGCGCCATCGCGCAGCTTTGAGCAGAGCCAATCCCGCCCTTCGCCTGATCGACGCCTATACGGAATTGCGCAGCCCGGGTTTTGTGCCGGAGATCAAATTGCATCTCGCGCGCGACATCCTCGAATTCTGGCAGCAGACCGAAGTCGCGCTTTATGCCAGGGCTGTGGCGACGGGCGACACGCCGCCGCCCTATTGGGCATTCGCCTGGCCGGGTGGACAGGCGCTCGCGCGATATATTCTCGACCGGCGCAGTGAATTTGCCGGCAAATGCGTCCTCGATTTCGGCTCCGGCTCGGGACTTGTCGCAATCGCCGCTGCTCTCGCCGGCGCAGCCCCGGTGATCGGCGCGGAAATCGATCCCGGAGCGCTCATCGCAATGGAAATCAACGCCGCTGCCAATGGCGTGTTCGTTGAACCGCTTGAATACGACGTGATCGGCAGCAGCGGACGATGGCAAATCATTTGCGCAGGCGACATTTGCTATGAACGTCCGCTTGCGGAGCAGGCTATCGCGTGGCTGAGGCGGCTCGCGGCGGAAGGGACCGAGGTGCTAATCGGCGATCCGGGACGCAGCTATCTTCCTGCATTCGGGATGATAAGGCTCGCGACGTACGAAATCCCCACGTCGCGCGAAGTCGAGGATCGGGATGTGCGCCAAACCTCCGTCTACCGCCTGCTCCCGTGAAGTTCGTGTCAGCGCCACGGCGTTGCGGGAGCCGTAGCCTCATGCAACATTCAAACCGCCAGCCGGGAGAAGATCATGTCTATCGAAGGTGAAGTCGCCGCAGATAAAGCGCATGAGCTGCATCGCGCTCTCGGGCCGGTGCAGCTTGTGGCGCTTGGAATTGGCGCAATCATCGGGGCGGGCATTTTCGTGATCACCGGTCACGCCGCCGCGGCCTATGCCGGCCCGGGCGTGGTGATCTCGTTTATTGTCGCGGGCACGGGCTGCCTCTTCGCCGGTCTGTGCTATGCCGAATTCGCCTGCATGATCCCGGTCGCCGGCAGCGCATACACTTATACCTATGCGAGCATGGGCAAATTCCTCGCCTGGATCATCGGGTGGAATCTGGTCCTCGAATATATGGCCGCCGCTTCCACGGTTGCTGTGGGCTGGTCGGGCTATTTCGTCGAACTAATGTCGCAGATGGGCTGGACCATCCCGAAAGAATTCTCTTCCGCCCCGATCTCCATGACCAGTTTTCAGGACGTCTCGACCACGGGCGCATATTTCAATGTGCCGGCAGTCGTGGTGGTCGCGCTCGCCAGCACCATGCTCGTCGTCGGTATCCGCGCCTCCGCCCGATTCAATGCCGGCATGGTCGCCATCAAGCTTTTTATTGTCTTGCTGGTGATCGGATTTGGCCTGCCGCTGATTCGCGGCGTCAATCTCACGCCCTTCATTCCACCCAATACCGGCACCTGGGGCCAGTTCGGTTGGAGCGGCGTTTTCCGCGCCACCGGCGTGATCTTCTTCGCCTATATCGGTTTCGATGCAGTTTCGGTCGCGGCCCAGGAGGCGCGCAATCCGCAACGGGATATGCCAATCGGGATCCTTGGATCACTCATACTTTGCACCGGGCTGTACATCCTGATGTCGCTGGTGATGACGGGGCTCGCGCCATACATGTCGCTCAACGTGCCCCATCCGGTTTTCGTCGCGATCAATGCCGCGGGGCCCCGGCTCGCCTGGCTGGGCGTGCTGGTGAATATCGCCGCGGTCGTCGGCCTCGCTTCGGTTGTGCTTGTGCTGTTGCTCGGGCAATCGCGCATATTCTACGCGATGTCGCGCGACGGCTTGTTCTTCTCCGTGTTCTCACGCATCCATCCGCAATTCCGCACCCCATGGCTGGGCACGATATCGACCGGGGTGGTCGCAGCGCTGCTGGCAGGAATTGTTCCTCTTGGAATTCTCGGCGAACTGGTCTCGATTGGGACACTATTGGCTTTCGTGATTGTGTGCGTTTCGACTCTGGTGCTGCGCCGCAGGGCCCCCGATGCCGTCCGTCCATTCCGCACGCCTGCGGTTTGGCTGGTGGCGCCGCTCGGTATCGGAATGTGCCTATTCATGATGGCCTTTCTTCCGATCGATACATGGCTGCGCCTCGTAGTGTGGACCATCATCGGTCTCCTGATCTTCGGCTTGTATGGCGCCCGCCATGGCAAGGAGCCGGAATGGGTGCTGGTGAAGCGCCCTGCGGAATGACGCGGTGACGACAGCCGACCCGGAAGGCATCGCCGCTCCGGATCCGGTGATCGGCGAGGCGCATCGCCTGCATCGCGCGCTGGGCCCTTCCAGCCTGATCATGATCGGCATCGGCGAGATCATCGGTGCGGGAATCTTCGTGATCGCCGGCACCGCGGCAGCACAGCATGCCGGACCGGCGGTGCTTATGTCATTTGCCCTTGCCGGCGTCGGCTGCCTGTTCGCAGGACTTTGTTACGCGGAATTTGCCTCACTCATCCCGGAATCCGGCAGCTCCTACACTTATGCTTATGCGACTATGGGCCGGTTCATGGCGTGGTTCATCGGCTGGAATATGGTGCTGGAATATCTCGTCTCGGCATCGACGGTTTCAGTCGGGTGGTCGGGCTATTTCATCAGCCTGCTGCAGAATCTCGCGATTCCGTTCCCCGCCGCGTTTGCCGCCGCGCCGATCGCCGGTGCCGGAATTGCCGAGCTGCATTTCACCGGCGCGATCGTCAATCTTCCGGCCATCGCGCTGATCGTTCTTCTGACCGTGATCCTGCTGGTCGGAGTCCGGGAATCGGCACGGTTCAATAATGTGCTGGTAGCGATCAAAACCGGGATCATTCTGCTGGTGATCATCTTCGGGCTGCCGCATGTCAGCCGGGCGAATTTGACGCCCTTCGTTCCGTCCAACACGGGTCAATGGGGGCATTTCGGGTTGAGCGGCGTTCTCGCTGCTTCCGGGTTGATCTTTTTCGCCTTCATCGGATTTGAAAGCGTCTCGGTCGCGGCCCAGGAAGCGCGCGATCCGCGGCGCGACCTTCCCATCGGCATTCTCGGCTCGCTGGCAATTTGCACCGGGCTGTACATCCTGGTGGCTGTCGTGCTTACCGGCATCACCGATTGGCGCAAGCTCGACGTGCCCAATCCGATGTCTTTCGCGGTGGGGCAGGTCGGCGCGTTGCACTGGCTGGTGCTGCCCGTCGATGCCGCCGCGCTGGCCGGATTGGCGACGGTGACCTTTGTCTCGCTATACGGTCAATCTCGGATTTTCTTTGCCATGGCCCGCGATGGTTTTCTGCCGCCGATTTTCGCCGCAGTCCATCCGGAGTTTCAGACGCCCTTTCAAGGCACTTTGGTCACTGCTATTGCGGCGGCGATTCTGGCGGCCATCTTCCCGCTGGACATTCTTGCCGATCTGGTTTCGATCGGCACACTTATCGCGTTCATTGCCGTTTGCGTTGGAGTCATGATTCTGCGCCTCACCGCTCCCGAAGTGCCGCGGCCATTCCACACTCCGTGGGTGTGGGCCGTGGCGCCGCTCGGTGTGATCACCTGCGGAGTGATGATGTTCAGCCTCTCCAATGCGACATGGACAAGATTGATCCTGTGGTCGGCGATCGGGATTGCGCTCTATTTCGTCTATGGCCGCTACCGCGCCCCGGCATGGAAATGGCGGATCAAATGAGTTACCGCTCATTGCGCGATTTTATTACCAGACTGGAATCCGAAGGCGAACTCGTCCGCGTGTCCGAACCGGTTTCGACGGTTCTCGAGATGACCGAAATCCAGACACGCCTGCTCGCGGAAGGCGGGCCCGCCGTAATTTTTGAAAATGCGATCAAAGCCGATGGGACGCGCTCGGCACTCCCGATTCTGGTCAATCTGTTTGGAAACGAAAAGCGTGTCGCCATGGGCGTGACGCTTGGCGGGATCGAGCGGCGCGATGCAGCTTCCCTGCGCGAGGTCGGGTCATTGCTCGCCACATTGCGGCAGCCCGAACCGCCGCGCAGCATGAGCGAAGCCTTCGGATTGCTGCCGCTGGCGAAAACCGTGCTCTCCATGCGGCCGAAGTCCACGCGGCGCGCGCCGTGCCAGGAGGTCGTGCTCGAGGGACCGGAGATCGATCTCAATGCCCTTCCGGTTCAGACCTGCTGGCCGGATGAACCCGCACCGCTGATCACCTGGCCTTTGGTGGTGACGCGGGGTCCTGGTGAAGCGCGCGAAGACAATTTCAATCTCGGCATCTACCGCATGCAGGTGCTGAACCGGCATCAGACCATCATGCGCTGGCTGCGGCACCGCGGCGGAGCCCAGCAACATCAAAGATGGGCAAAAGATAGTCCGGCGCCCTTCCCCGCCGCAGTCGTCATCGGCGCCGATCCGGGCACGATCCTTGCCGCCGTCACGCCGGTGCCCGACACGCTGTCAGAATATCAGTTTGCCGGTCTCATTCGCAGCGCCGCCGTAGAGTTGACCGATTGCGTCAACCAGCCGCTGAAAGTCCCCGCCGAAGCGGAAATCGTCATCGAAGGCGAAGTGTCGCTGACCGAAACACGCCCGGAAGGGCCATATGGCGATCACACGGGTTACTACAATTCCGTCGAGCCGTTCCCGGTGTTCACCGTCACCGCAATCACCATGCGCCGCGACGCGATCTACCTCTCCACCTTCACCGGCCGGCCGCCCGACGAGCCGTCGGTTTTGGGCGCAGCGCTCAACGAGATGTTCATTCCGCTGCTGCAACAGCAGTTTCCCGAAATCGTCGATTTCTGGCTGCCGCCGGAAGGTTGCTCATATCGCATCGCAGTCGTCAGTATCCGCAAAGCCTATCCCGGCCATGCCAAGCGCGTGATGCTCGGCATCTGGTCCTATTTGCGCCAGTTCATGTACACCAAGTGGGTCATTGTCGTGGACGAAGGGATCGACTGCCGGAACTGGAACGATGTCATGTGGGCCATCGCCACGCGCATGGATCCCGCGCGTGATGTCACGATGATTGAATATACTCCGATCGATTATCTCGATTTTGCCGCACCCGAATCCGGCCTCGGCTCAAAGATCGGGCTCGACGCGACCAACAAATGGCCGCCGGAAGTAAAGCGCGAATGGGGCCGGGAACTCCGCATGAGCGGTGATATTATCCGTACCGTGACGGAAAAATGGCCGCGGCTCAAACTGCCCGGTTCCGGCAAGCCGATCTGGAAGTAGCTATTTCGCCGCCGCGGTACGCGCCACGGTTTCAATCGCGATGGCAGCCACTGCAGCCCCATAATCGAGATCGATATTGGCCATGGTGTCGTGCGTGTCGTGATAGCCTTCGCGGTTGATGTCGTAATTTTCCATGAACAGCACCACGGGTAACCCAGCGTCGGAGAAAATCTGCCCGTCGGTGTTGTAAAGCGTGCTTCTTGGGTTGTCGTGCAACCTCACTTCGCCGGTGAGCGCGAGGTGCCGCGCCATGGGGGGGAGCGTGTGACCGTCGGCTGAACGCTGCCCAGGGCCGAGATTCTTCCGTGGCGCTTTAGCGTTGCGTTCGGCCGCCAGTGTCGCCCAATCATGCGCGGCTTCAGCGGCGATTTGCGACAGCCAGAGCGAATCCCCGGTCGTGCCCGGCGCGATCTGAAATATATCGCGCGCGTGGTCATTGTTGTGCGCGACCATGTCGAGCACAAACACGCCACGGATTTTGGTTTGCGACAGATCGTATTCGCGACGGTCTGCTCCCCGCAGACGCAGCCGTGCTTCGACGATTCTCTCGGTTAGTGCCCGCGCGCCCAGGCAATCGGCGGGAAATTCCTCGCCCGTCAGATGCACGAGCCAGATATCGCAATCGAGCATGCCGCGCCGGCTGAGATCGAGGAAATTCCGGGCGCCCAGCATCAGCGTCGCGGTCGCCGAATGGTTATCGTCTGCACCCGCTGCCGCCAGCCGCGCACCATCGCCCTTAATGCCGGGCCGTTCACCATAGATGTCTTCCATATAGGCGGTATCGTAATGGTCACCCATGATGACCGCCTCCGCCCGGTTCCGGCCCGGTATGATGGCGATCACATCCCGCTCACGCCGGCGGTCCTGCTGGTTCTCGAGCCATCCGCCCATCCATGGAAAGTCGAAGTCGGTCTGCCAGCGAAACGGCATATCGCCGGTCATGGCCCGGCCAGCCATCTTTTCGCGCGTAATCAATCTGCCGTAATAGCGCAGCAGATGCTCCGCCAACGGATCAAGATCGGAATTCGGATGCGCAAGCAGTTTCTGGGTAATGGAATCCCGCACGCAGTCGCCGCTGTTCTTGTTCCGGTAGCGTCCTTCGGCCAAGTCGGCGATGGTTTTCCAGTAGCGGACTTCAAACGCCCGAGTCGCCGTCTGGCCAAAAGTCAGTCCACCGCCATCGCGGTTTTGTCGCGCATTCGCATCTTTTCTTCCCCTGCGCGCGGGGGAGGTGTCGCGCGAATGCGAGGGGGGAGAATCCCCGACCTTCCCCATCCTCGGCCACAGCTCGACGCGATTGCTGCCATCCGCCGCCGTCGCGACAAAAGATCCATTTAACCCGCATTCGACCACTTTCGGCGTCTGCTGCGGCGCATCCCAATACGCAACCAGAGGCCGGTGCCAGAACACGGCATGTTCGCCAACCTGCATTGGTGGATAAAAGAAGCGGTAGCCAAATGATCCGCCCTGCTCCATGCGCTTCATCGCGGCTTCGATCTCGGCCCGCCCGGCAGCAGGACCGTGCAGCACAGCGTCAAATTTGCTCGACCAGATCTGCGCGTTGCGCGCCATCGGCTTGCCATAAAGCCGGACATCATCGGGATGGGCGCTGAACAGAACCGCGTGGACGCTGTCTTCCCGCGCGAACCTGGTATCGTCATCGGTGCGCAATACACGTTGCCAGCGATGTGTCCGCCGGACCGTGTTGTGCAGCGCGCCGAGGCCGGGATCGTGCTCCGAATGTCCCGGCCGGGCATGATGCAACCAGCCCGATTGCGGGACACGGATGCCCTTGCCTTCGTGCCGCGCCACCGTGCGCTGAAGCAGGATTTGATCCGCGAAGGGCAGATTTTTGCCCAGCACCCACATCAACGGCGAACCCCAGAAGGCCAGGCCCGACGGAGAAGGCAGCAAGTGCAGTTTCCCGGACAAGTATGCCGTCTGGAGCGGCTCCGGCAGCAGCGCGAATGGCGTAAAGGTCAACAAATACCGGCACGAATCGGGATCGTTGTCGTCCAGCAGGAATGCCTTGGTCCAGTTCGGTAACGGATCGTCATTCCAATCCGGCCGATGCGGAAGATTGCCTGTGGGGCGGATGCGGAATCCCAGCGCTTTCAAATCGCGCAACTGGTCCGATGTGTGGCCAAATACTGCGCCGACAATATTCCGGATGCGGTCCAATGCTTCCGCTTCCGCGATTTCGGAACCAGGCGCATCAAAAAAACTGCGCCAGAATCCGCGTGACGGACCATCGCAGCTCGCGCCAAAAAACGTCCAGCGCACGCGGCCCTTGTCGTCCTGTGTTTTGGATAGCGCAATGGGTGAAAGGAACACATGCCGCTCACCCGAAGGCACGTGCCCGTGCAGCATTCCCGGCCAATAGGGGTTGGATTTGAAGTGATAATAGCCGGCGTGCTGCGATCCGCTGACGACCGCGAGCGCCATCATGTGCTCGACGATCTGGCGCCCGATCAGCGGCAGCCCAGGGGCAAGTTCGCGTTCCTGTTCCCTGAACGTGATCTGCCAGCCCCAGGGATCGCCATCGGCGAAAGGCGACTCGTATTCGTATGCCCCTGAAGGTTTAATTCCGATCCGTGGCGGCGGCATGAACTCCGAATAGGCGGCAATCGGAAACCGGCCCTCGCCGTGAAATAGACCCTCCGCCCTTACGAGCGCGCGCCACCCTGTGGCAGTCATCAATGTCTTTTCACCCCGACTCACCCCGGATTATGTCACCTAATGTGAAACCCGGAGGTAAAGGTATCGCTCAGGACGCCACAGATTTGGGAAAAACCGCAGCCGCCCCTAAATAAGACGGTGGTTGAGCCGCTGTTCAGCCCGACCGGCGGAACCCGAGCGCCGGTCTGGCACTTGAGTCCGCAATTCCAATTGATGATCCAGCACTTGCAGGTTTCCCCGATATGAATCTTCCCGATCCCACCGCCGCCGAACGTCTCGACCGCCTGGTGAAAGTCGCGCTGAAAGCCGGAGCCGATGCCGCCGATGCCGTCGAGTTCAAAAGTATCTCCCAGGGCGTATCCTACCGGCTGGGCAAACTGGAAGATGTCCAGCGCTCCGAATCCGAAGATCTCGGCTTGCGGGTTTTTGTCGGGCGTCAGGTCGCATTCGTCTCCTCTACCGATTTCTCGAAGGACGCCCTGGCGGCATTGCCAGAGCGCGCAGTTGCGATGGCAAAACTGGCGCCAGAGGACAAATTTGCAGGTCTCGCGCCGCGCGAGAAACTCGCGACGTCGTTCCCTGAACTCGAGATTCATGATCCTGAGGAACCTTCGACCGTCCTCCTGCTGGAACAGGCGCGCGACGCGGAGAGTGCCGCGCTGGAAGTGCCGGGGGTGACCAATTCGGAGGGCGGCGGCGCAGAATACGGCCGCAGCATGGTGACTCTGGCGACATCCGAAGGCTTTCTTGGCGGCTTCAGCGCGACCAGCCGTAGCGTTTCAGCCTCGGTCATTGCCGGCGATGGTACCGAAATGGAACGCGACTACGACTACACCCAGGCGCGTTTTGGAGGCGATCTGGAACCCGCGGCCGAAATCGGCAAGCGGGCCGGCGAACGCGCCGTCAAAAGGCTGAAGCCGCGCAAGGTGAAGACACAGTCTGTACCGGTGTTTTACGATCCACGGGTTGCATCAAGCCTGATCGGCCATTTCGCCGGCGCGATTTCCGGCGCCGCCATTGCCCGCGGGGTCAGCTTCCTGAAGGACCGCATGGGCCAGGAGGTGTTTTCGCGCGCTGTCACGATCGTCGATGACCCGCATCGCAGGCGCGGTTTGCGCTCCAAACCCTTCGACGGCGAGGGCGTTGCCAATCGCCGCACGGTTCTGATCGATCAGGGCCGGTTGACAACCTGGCTGCTGGATTCGGCTTCAGCGCGGCAGCTTGGCCTGGAAACCACCGGCCACGCCTCACGCGGCACTGGTGGTCCGCCATCGCCGTCCACAACCAATCTGTTCATGGAAAAGGGCGAGATGACACCCGAGCAACTCATGGCCGATGTTCGCGACGGACTTTATGTGACCGAACTCATTGGCATGGGTGTCAATGGTGTCACCGGCGACTATTCACGGGGCGCGGCAGGCTTCTGGATCGAGAATGGCCAGCTCGCTTATCCGGTGAGCGAAGTCACGATCGCAGGCAATCTCAAGGACATGTATCAGAAGCTGACACCGGCCAACGATCTCGTGTTTCGCCATGGCACCGATGCTCCGACCATCCGCATCGATGGAATGACGGTTGCCGGCGCCTGATTCTGCCGCGGACACCGCCCTCCTCGTCGCCACGCTGCGGCGGGCAGGCGAAATTGCGCGGCGCTATTATGGCGGCAAATACCGGAGCTGGAACAAGTCCCGAGGCAATCCGGTCACCGAAGCCGATATCGAGATCGATCGATTCCTGAAGCAGACGCTGCTGTCGGCACGGCCGGCCTATGGCTGGCTTTCGGAAGAGACGGAGGACGATCCCGCGCGGCTGCAACGCGAATTCGTCTTCATCGTCGATCCGATTGACGGCACTCATGGGTTTCTCAAACAACGGCCGCATTTCACGATTGTTGCCGCTGTCGTGCATCTCGGCCGTCCGCTTTCGGCTGCAATCTTCAATCCGGTCACCGGCGAGATGTTCGAGGCGGCCAAAGGCGCAGGCGCAAAAAAGAATGGTGCGCCGATTTCGGTCAGTGGCCGCAGCAGCTTCGACAGCGCGCGAATTCTCGCGGAACGTAAGCTGATGGAGCCGGCGCACTGGGCGACACCCTGGCCCGAGACGCTCGCTTCGGAAACGCGCGCCTCCGTCGCCTACCGCATTGCTCTTGTCGCAGCCGGCGATTTCGACGCGACATTCTCGCTTTCACGCAAGTCCGACTGGGACGTGGCTGCGGGAGATCTGATCGTGCACGAAGCAGGCGGGATGATGACCGACCGGGACGGCAATCTGCTGACCTACAACCGGGCAACAACCGAACACGCAAGCCTTGTCTGCGCCGGGGCGCGGCTTCACGCCGAGATCCTCGGCCGGCTGCAGGACTATCGTCCGCCAACGTGATCTCGTGCTCCGGGCCTTCCGGTGCTAAACCCTGACACATGAACGCGAATCCCGCCGGCCCCAAACCAAAGCTGTCGCTGCAGGGCAATCTTGGCCTCGCCCGGCGGCTCTTGCACGACTATGTCGGGCGGCAAAGGCTGAACCTGGTTTTTGCGATGATCTGCATGGCCGGCGGCGCAGCGACCTATGCACTGCTCGCGTGGCTGATCGATCCGACAGTTCGCTTTCTCTTTCTCGAAAAGCGCGCCGACATGGTGTTGATCATCCCAGCCGCCATCGTCGGCACGGTGCTGATCCGCGGCGGCTTCAATTTCGGCGAAACGGCGCTCACCAATCTCATCGGGCAGCAACTCATCGCCGATGCCCAGAGTGATATGGTCCGCAGTCTTATCCGGCTCGACCTGCAGCAGCTCAATCAGGTCCATTCGGGTCAGTTCATTTCGAACTTTCTCTACGATGCGACATTGCTGCGCGACGCGATCATCAAGGGCGTTGCAGCCATCGCGAAGGAATTTCTGTCGCTGATCTTCCTTGCCGGCGTGATGATTTATCAGGACTGGCGGCTGACCCTGCTTTCGCTGATCGTGCTGCCGATCATCGGCTGGGTGACCCGCAATCTCGGCCGCACGATCCAGAAATTCTCGACCAAGGGCATGGTTGAAACCGGTGAACTCTCGGCAGCTTTGTCCGAGATTCTCGACGGGCGGCGGATCGTGAAAGCCTATGGTCTGGAAATTCCGCTGGCGGGCCGCGCCGAAGCGCGCATCGGTCAGCGCCTGCATTATCTGGTGCGTTCGCTGAAGGCCCGCGCATTGTCGGCGCCGGCAGCGGATTTCTTTGGCGGCCTCTCAGTCGCGGCGGCCTTTCTCTACGCCGGCTATGAGGGCCTGCACGGCGGATTGCAGGCAAACCAATTCGCGTCTTTTGTCGGCGCCATGCTGCTTGCGCAGCAGCCGGTGCGAAACCTGTCGCAGCTATGGACGGTGACGACCGAAGGTCTCGCCGCCGCGATCCGGATTTTTGCCGTGATTGACGCGCGGCCTGCCATTGTCGATGCCGCGGACGCAAAGCCGCTCAAGGTCGCCACGCCGCCATTCGGCGGTCATGTGCGATTCGAAGAGATTGCGTTTGCCTATCACGACGGACAGGCGACTCTCGAAAATCTCGGTTTCGACGTTCCGCCGGGCCAGAAGATCGCGCTGGTCGGACCTTCCGGCGCGGGCAAGACCACGTGTTTCAGCCTGCTGTTGCGCTTCTTCGAACCCGATTCAGGACGTATACTGATCGACGGACAGGACGTCGCGCTGGTCACGCTCGCTTCGCTTCGCTCGCATATCGCACTGGTAACCCAGGAGCCGTTCCTGTTCGACGATACTGTTGCGGCCAATATCGGTTATGGCCGCGAATCTGCCGGAATGGAACAGATTGTCGCCGCGGCGCAAGCGGCCGCGGCACATGAATTCATCATGGAGATGCCGCAAGGCTACGAAACGCGTGTGGGGGAAGGCGGATTGCGGCTGTCGGGTGGACAACGGCAACGCATCGCGATTGCCCGCGCCATGCTGCGGGATGCCCCCATCCTGCTGCTCGACGAAGCCACGTCTTCACTCGATACGGAAAACGAAAGGCTGGTGCAGGATGCGCTGCGCCGCCTGATGAAAGGCCGTACCACGATCGTGGTGGCGCACCGGCTCGCCAGTATCACCGATGCGGATCGCATTTTCGTGCTGGACCATGGGTGCGTACAGGAGTCCGGCACCCATCGCGAATTGCTGGCGCGCGGCGGCATCTATACCCGGCTGTACCAGAATGAATCGCGCCATGATGACATCGCGCCCGCGGCGATCGCCTGACATGCCGGGACTTGTTTCGGCCGCTCTCTATCGCGGTTTGACGGGCGCTCTCGCTCCGGCAGTCCCTGCCCTGCTGCAGAACCGTGTCCGTCACGGAAAGGAAGACCCGCGCCGGCTTGCTGAACGCCGCGGCGTCTCGTCGCTTCCGCGCCCCTCCGGCACTCTGATCTGGATACACGCCGCGAGTGTCGGCGAGTCGCTCGCTGCACTGACTCTTGCGCAACAGCTGTTGCAACAGCCGGCGCGATCAATTCTGGTCACCACGGGCACCGTAACTTCGGCCGAACTCATGGGTCAGCGGCTGCCCCCACGCGCCTTCCATCAATATGTGCCGGTTGACCTCGTTGGCAGCGTCGCGCGCTTTCTCGACCATTGGCGGCCCGATCTGGCGCTATTCGTCGAATCGGAGTTGTGGCCCAACCTTCTGCTGGAAACCAAACGCCGCGGGATTCCGCTGGCGCTCGTCAATGCGCGCCTGTCGTCCCGCTCATTTGCCGGTTGGCAACGCCTGCCGGGCTTTGCGCGCCGGGTTTTTTCCGTGTTCGATGTCTGCCTTGCGCAGGATGACGCCGTCGCACGGCGATTGAAGGCGCTGGGTGCGCGCAATGTCCGCGTTGGAGGCAATCTCAAGGCCGACGCACCGCCCCTTCCCGCCGATGAAGCCTCGCTTGCGAGTCTGCGCAGCGCGATCGGCGCAAGACCAGTTTTCCTTGCCGCCAGCACCCATTCCGGGGAAGACGAGGCCGTGCTCGACGCGGGCGCAGCGCTGAAAGAATTCCACGCGCTCACCATTATCGTGCCGCGTCATCCCGAGCGCGGACCGGATATCGAAGCGCTTGCGCGAACGCGGGGATTTTCCTGTTCGCGGCGCCGCGACGTGGCGCTGCCCACATCCGGCACGGAAGTCTATGTTGCCGATACGATGGGCGAACTGGGCCTGTTTTATCGCGTCGCGGATGCGGCATTTCTCGGTGGAAGTCTGATCCCGCATGGCGGGCAGAATCCTCTCGAGGCGGCGCGTCTGTCAGTGCCGGTGATCGCCGGCCCGCACACTGGCAATTTCGACGAAACGTACCAACTGCTGTTTGCCGCGCAGGGCAGCGGCAGAATCCAGTCTGCCGGGCAACTCGCGCAGGCAGCGGCGGATTTATTGCGCGATGGGGCAAACGCGCGCCGCATCGGTGAACTCGGTAGAAGCTGCGCGGAAAGTCTTGGGGGCGCGCTGGCGCTTACCGTGGACACAGCCGAACATCTGCTTGTTCATGCGCGCGCCTGAATTCTGGACCAGCACCAGGCCGGCCGCAAAATTCTGTGCCGCCATGCTGACGCCGATTGGCGCGGTGTACGGAGCATCGGTCGGTTGGCGTGCCGCTCGAACCCGGCCATACCGGCCCAGGGCACGAGTCCTATGCGTCGGCAATCTGACGGCAGGCGGGACCGGGAAAACACCGGCCGCCATCGCCATTGCCGGCCGGCTGGCGCAGCTTGGAAAAGTCGTGTTCCTCACCCGCGGCTATGGCGGGCGCCTCTCCAGTCCTGTTGTGGTGGATTCCGGACACCACTCTGCCACGGACATCGGCGACGAAGCCCTGCTTCTGGCGCGCCACGCTACCACGATCGTTGCGCGCAACCGTGCCGGAGGCGCGCAATTGGCCGACGGCTTAGGCGCAGAGTTCATCGTGATGGACGACGGTTTTCAGAATTTTCAGATCGCGAAAGATATGGCGATCCTCGTCGTGGATGCTGAAACTGGATTCGGCAACGGCAAGGTGATCCCGGCCGGGCCGCTGCGCGAAGCCGTTGCCGGAGGGCTCAACCGTGCCGATGCCATCATAATCGCCGGAAACGGCTCACCTGCGATTCCGCCTTTTCCTCGCCCGATTCTGCGGGCAAAGCTCATCCCGGAATCAACGGAGCTGTTTCGCGGCAAGAAAATCCTGGCATTCGCAGGCATTGGACGGCCGCAAAAGTTTTTCGACATGCTTCTTCATCACGGCGCAGAATTGAAGGGAAGCGCGGCTTTTCCCGATCACCACCGGTATTCAGAAGGCGAACTCGAAGCGCTCGCTTCGCGTGCACAAAGTGCAAATGCCCTGCTCGTCACAACCGAAAAGGATCATGTCCGCATTTCTCCGGTTTCCCGCCGCGGCATCGTTCCCGTTCCGGTGCGCATGCAGTTTGATGGCGCTTCGCAACTCGATCCATTGCTTGACCAATTCGCGCATCGCCTGATCCATGCCGGCTGAATTGGAACAACTCGGTTTCTCGCGCCGGCTTCGCTATCGGATCGAAGCCGCGGGATTTTTTGCGGTGATCGGCTTTTTCCGCCTGTTCGGGATTGACCGGGCATCGGCTGTCGGCGGCTGGATCGGCCGCAACCTGGTCGGACGCACTTATCTCTCGCGCCGGCCGTTACGCAATTTGCGCGATGCTTATCCGGAAAAATCCGAACCCGAAATCGCCGCCATCCTGAACACGATGTGGGACAATCTCGGCCGCGTGATGGCCGAATATGCCCATCTCGACGAAATCTCCTGGAACGGACCCAATCCGCGCATCGAAGTCAGCGGTGGCGAGAACTTCTACGCCGCGACTGCCCGGGGTAAGGGCATGATTCTGTTCTCAGCCCATTTCGGCAACTGGGAGGTCATGCCGATCGTCGCGCGCGAATACGGTCTGAAGGGCGCCGTTATCGTGCGCTCCGCCAACAATCCCTATGTCAGCAAATGGCTCGATGATTTGCGCACGCGCAAAGGCATGCAGGAGCAGATTTCGAAGGGGCAGAGCCTGCTTCGCGTCTTCTCAATCCTGCGCAAAGGTGAAACGATCCTGCTGCTCGCGGACCAGCGCGCCAGCGAGGGGATTCGCGTACCATTCTTCGGCAGGGAGGCATTCACCACGCCGGCCCCGGCGACAATTGCGCTGAAACTCGGAGTACCGCTCGTGCCGGTGGCGAACCGCCGGCTGGGTGGAGCAAAATTTCGCATGGATATCTATCCCGCCATCGATCCGCCAAACACCGGCGATCACGAACGCGACGTGTTTCTCATGACGTCGGCAATCAATCGCTTCATTGAAGAGCGCGTGCGCGATGCTCCTGGCGAATGGCTCTGGATTCACAAGCGCTGGGTGAAAGAGAACGCGCCCGCTCGAAAACGCGCGATCAGCCAGCCGGCTATTTCGGGGTGAGACCCTTTTCCTGGAACCGCTTCAGGGCGGCCGCCGGCGTGGCATAGGCTTCCTGCAGGTCGACGCTCCAATAACGCAGCGCCTCCAGCGGGATCTTGGCTCCCGTGACGGCGCAGATCACAAAGCTGCCGGGTGAGATCACCCGGTACTCGCCGTCGAGATAATGCAGGGCCGCGGGCCGCCCCCCGATGTCGCGTTCAAACTGGTTCATGTGCCGATTTTAATCCGCGGACCAAGCCTTACAAGCCCAGATCGCCCTGCGCCTTGCTGCGGAAGAAGCCAATTTTTCGCGATTTTGGCGCCGCGCCGTCACGCACCGCTTTGACATCACCATCAGCGAAAGTCAGCGTCAGGCGCTCGCCCTCTTCCACGGTGGCAGCGCGCCGCCGCAACGCGCCGTCCTTGCCGCGGACGAGGACAAATCCGCGCGACAGGACCGCGCGGTAGCTGAGGCTTTCCAGCATACGTGAACAGCTTTCCAGACTGGTGGACGCGCGATGGACGCGGTGACCGAATGCGCGCTGCATCCGCGCCATGTAATCGGCGACGCATTCCTGACCGCGCTCGATTTCGGCAGAAATGACGCGCGGGCGAAGCATCGCCGAAGCGCGGGAAAACCGTCCCCGGTGCCGCTGCAAATTGACGAACAGCGCCTGCCGCAAACGTCCCGAACAGGCGTCAAAGCGCTGCCGCGGCAATGCAAAGAGTGAATCAAGCCGTGGCAGGGACCTCGCCAGCCCGGCCAGTTGCCGCTGGCGCTGATCCATCGCACGCGAGACAGCGCGCAATTGCCGCTGCTGCAGGCCCACTACGTGCTCGGCGCAATCGCGCAGCACCGGCACAGCCATTTCGGCCGCCGCACTCGGCGTCGGCGCGCGCTTGTCGGCGGCATGGTCGATCAGCGTCGTGTCGGTTTCGTGCCCCACTGCGGAAATCAGCGGAATTCCCGATTCGGCGGCGGCGCGCACCACGGCTTCTTCGCTGAACGGCAACAGGTCCTCGAATGATCCTCCGCCGCGCGCGACAATCAGCACGTCGGGGCGCGGCAGCCCATTGCGCGGAAATGCATTAAACCCGCGAATCGCCGCCGCAACATCGCTCGCCGCCCGCTCGCCCTGGACATTCACCGGCCAAAGCAGCACCCGCCTCGGGCAGCGATCGGTGAGTCGGTGCATGATGTCGCGAATCACCGCACCCGTCGGCGAACTGATGACACCGATCACATCCGGCAAAAACGGAATCTTCTTCTTGCGCGTGGCGTCAAACAGCCCTTCTTCCGCCAGCTTCTTCTTCCGGGCCTCGAGCATCGCCATAAGCGCGCCGAGACCGGCAAGCTCCATTTCCTCAACGATGATCTGGTATTTGGATTGCGCCGGAAAAGTCGTGATTCGCCCGCTGCAAACCACTTCCAGACCCTGTTCCGGCTTCACCTTGATGCGGGGAAATGTGCCCTTCCAGATGATCGAGGCGAGGACCGAACGGTCATCCTTGAGATCGAAATAGCAATGGCCGCTGGTATGGCGCGACACGCGGGAGATTTCGCCCCGTACCCGGACCCAGGAAAACCCTTCCTCGACCGCCCGCTTCAAGTGGTTCGAGAGCTCGCTGACCGTAAACTCACGCAAATTGCCGGTGGCCGGCGAAGTCTGTTCGCCGATATCCAAAATTGTTTCGTCTCTCATGGCGCGCATGATACAGCCCATTTCCGGTGATTGGCGTCAATAATTTTCGGGATTGATGGCTTGAACATTCTTCTCATCGGATCGGGCGGACGAGAACACTCGCTGGCGTGGGCGATTTCGGCGAGCCCGCTGGTCTCGCGGCTGATTTGCGCGCCGGGCAATCCGGGCATCGCCGAAGTCGCCGAATGCGTGCCAATTGGCGTCATGCAGCTCGACCGGATCACAGCTTTTGCCAAAGACAATGGCGTGGACTTTGTCGTGATCGGTCCCGAGGCGCCATTGTCGGCGGGCCTCGCCGACCGGCTCGAAGATGCCGGGATAAAGGCGCTGGGACCTTCGGCGGCTGCGGCGCGGCTCGAATCCTCGAAGGGCTTCACGCGTGAATTGTGTGAAGCCGCAGGCGTGCCGGGACCGGCCTTCCGGCGCTGCAAGGACGCCGAATCGGCGCGAGCTTTCGCCGAATCGCTGGGCTATCCGGTGGTGGTCAAGGTCGACGGGCTGGCGCAGGGCAAAGGCGTGGTGATCGCGGAGTCGCGCGCGGAAGCCACGGCGGCAATCGATTCCATGTTTGGCGGCGCATTTGGCGCAGCCGGAGAAGAAGTGGTCATCGAGGAATTCCTGGAAGGCGAAGAGGCAAGCCTGTTTGCACTCAGCGACGGCGAACATATCCTGTCACTCACCGGCGCACAGGATCACAAGCGCGCCTATGACGGCGACACCGGACCGAATACCGGCGGCATGGGCGCATACTCGCCGGCGCCGGTGCTCGACGCCGAGATTGAAAAAGACGTTGTCGCGCGGGTGATACAGCCGGTGATCACGGAAATGCGCGCGCGCGGCACACCCTATCGCGGCGTGCTCTATGCCGGGCTGATGATCACGAAATCCGGACCAAAGCTGATTGAATTCAACTGCCGTTTTGGCGATCCGGAATGTCAGGTGCTGATGCTGCGGCTGAAATCGGATCTGCTGCCGGCTCTGATCGCCGCGCGCGACGGAATCCTCGATAGCGTTGATCTGCGCTGGCGCAGCGAAACAGCGCTGTGTGTCGTGATGGCCGCCAAAGGCTATCCCGGTGCATATGCCAAAGGCAGCGAAATCCGCGGCCTCGACAAAGCGCGGCAAGTCTCCGGAGTGGAGATATTTCACGCCGGCACTACTCAACGCGATGGCCGGATCTATGCCGATGGCGGCCGTGTGTTGAACATCTGCGCCCTCGGTGATGACGTCGTGACTGCGCAGGAACGGGCCTATCGTGCGATCGGCTGCATCGACTGGCCTGAGGGATTTTGTCGCCGGGATATCGGCTGGCGGGCGATCTCCCGAAAACAACAATCCTGACCGCCCGATGCTGCTGGCGCTGGCGATCCTGTTTCTGATTGCGGGACTGCTGTTTTTCCGCATTGACCGGCAGAGCGCGCATTGGTGCCGCGAGCATCTGCACCGCCCGCTGTTTCAATTCGCGCTCCGCGTCACCGACTGGGCCAAAGGCCTGCCATGGATTATCGCAGCCCTCATCGCCTGGCTGACGGTGCAGTTGCTGATCACGTTCAACCGCGGGACCCCGCTGCTCCGGCAAATCTCGGATTACTCGCTTGCGCTGCTTTCAAGCTTCATCGTCGCCAGCGTGATCCTCCACAGCATCAAGATTTTTCTCGGTCGGCGCCGCCCACGTGATGAGTTTCAGCACGGGCTTTACGGCTTTCGCTATTTCACCTGGCAGCTGCAATACGACTCTTTTCCGTCCGGCCATGCCATGACCATCTTCTGCGTCGCGGTGATCGCGTCTGCGATATGGCCAGTGCTGTCGCCGCTGTGGCTGATCGTGGCGACGTGGCTCGCTCTCACCCGCGCCATGCTGACCGCGCATTTCTTTTCCGACGTGCTGGTGGGCGCAGCCATCGGCCTCATCATAAGCCGCGAAACATTGCTGATGGGATTTCCGGCCCTAGCGCCGTCCTGGTTTTAGCTACTTATCGTAGCGCGAGTTCGCATTCGAAAAAATCCGGGATTCAAAGTGTTAGAACGTTAGACGCTTGAAATTGCATGATGATTTCGATTCGAAAGTGTAAGACAAAGTGCAAGAAATGGGCAGAGCCTCGATTTAGAACAGGCTCCGAAAACATGCTAACACTGGCGTACTGAAAAGCAGGATGCGCCGCTTCGCCTTGGGGGCCACTCAGGCAGGCCGGGCGCAGACATCACCGATAACCATAGGACTAGACCTATCCGTGCACCTGGTCAAGCGGCATAATTGCGATTTTGATGGCTGACTATTTCGCTTGAGCGACCTTAACGCCGCGCGCGGAAAAAGGCGCGCAGCAACTCGCCGGCTTCATCGGCCAATGTGCCGTGTTCGATGTCCGGGCGATGGTGGCAGGTCGGCTGGGCGAAGAAGCGCGGCCCATGCTCCACCGCTCCACCTTTGGGATCGGACGCGGCGTAAACCAGCCGCGTCACGCGCGCGAAGCTGATCGCCGCCGCGCACATCGCGCAAGGCTCCAGGCTGACATACAGAGTGGTCCCGATCAGCCGCTCGTTCCCCAACCGCGCTGCGCCATCGCGCAACACCTGCATCTCCGCATGGGCCGTGGGATCGTGCAGTTCGATAATGCAGTTTCCCGCAACCGCCAGAACTTCGCCGTCGGCCGAAACCAGAACGGCGCCGACCGGCACTTCGCCGCGCTCGCCGGCAGCTTTCGCCTGATCCAGCGCCAGCTTCAAGAAATCGAGGTCTTGTTCTTTCATGACACACAGGATAGCCCGTCAAGCGCATGCCGAAAAATGCCGAGAAAGAAGAGCCGAAAGCCGGCGAGCGAATCGCCAAACTGATCGCGCGGTCTGGCTTCTGCTCGCGCCGCGATGCCGAGAAGCTGATCGCCGAAGGGCGGGTTGCGGTGAATGGCGAACGCATCGCCTCCCCTGCACTGAATGTCACAACCGATACGCTCGTCACGATTGACGGCAAACCCCTCGCTGCTGCCGCGCCGCCGAAACTCTGGCGCTATCACAAGCCCGCCGGCCTGGTGACGACCCATCGCGATCCGGAAGGCCGCCCGACGGTGTTTTCGCGTCTGCCGCCGAACATGCCGCGGACCATTTCCATTGGGCGGCTCGACATCAACTCCGAGGGCCTGCTGCTGTTGACCAATGACGGAGAACTCGCCCGCCGCCTCGAATTACCGTCCCAGGGCTGGGCGCGACGCTATCGCGTGCGGCTCTTCGGTTCGGTCGATCAGAGGCGGCTCGATCAACTGGCGCGGGGAATCACGGTCGATGGCGTGCGCTATCAGCCGGTCGAGGCCGAACTGGAGCGCAGCAAGGGCCCATATTCCTGGGCAACTGTGTCGCTGCGCGAGGGGAAGAATCGCGAGATCAAACGGCTGATGGAGCATCTCGGTCTGAAAGTGGCACGGCTGATTCGCATCAGCTTCGGGCCCTTTCACCTGGGGCATTTGCCGGAGGGTGCGGTGGCCGAAATCCCGGGCAAAGTCTGGCGCGAGCAACTCGGCGAGACGCGAAAAGGCCGCCAAGCGGAATGAGCTAAATCTGACGGTGAGCGGAAGTCCCGCCAATGCGCTCGCTTCGCTCGCTGTCCCCGCCCCGAAACGCTCCGCATTTCGACCCGCCCCCAAGGGGC
This sequence comes from uncultured Bordetella sp., assembly GCA_964446945.1. Classification (GTDB taxonomy): domain Bacteria; phylum Pseudomonadota; class Alphaproteobacteria; order Micropepsales; family Micropepsaceae; genus CAIYRG01. Next base: position 53,348 of record CAYUQO010000017.1, on the reverse strand, counting down.
GGGTTGATACCGATTCAGGGAAACAAGTGCTCGACGGTCCATGGCGCCGCAAAATCGCCGCGGCGATAGACTGCGCGTTCGTGCAGCCGGAACGGCCGGTCACGCCAAAACTCGATCGTCAGCGGCCGGATCCGGTATCCCGACCAATATTGCGGCCGCGGCACCGCACTCAGCGCGAACTTGGCTGCGTAGCGCGCAATCTCCTTTTCGAGCGCGAAACGGCCTTCCATCGCGCGGGACTGCTGCGAGGCCCAGGCACCGATCTGGCTGTCCTTCGGACGGCTGGCAAAATAAGCATCGGCTTCGGCAGCGCTGACCTGCGCCACTGGACCACGCACCCGCACCTGGCGCCGCAGCGATTTCCAGTGAAAGCAGACGGCGGCCTTTGGGTTCCCCGCCAGTTGCACGCCCTTGGCGCTCTCAAAATTGGTGTAGAAAACGAAACCTTCGCGGTCGACATGTTTCAGCAGGACCATGCGCACATCCGGCAGGCCCTCTGCATCGGCCGTTGCCAAAGCCATCGCATTGGGATCGTTGAGTTCACTGCCCTGGGCTTCGGCGAACCACTGCTGGAACAGCTCGATCGGGTCTTCCGTAGCCGGTTTCTGTGCTGCCTGGGCCTGATTACTCACTGTGATTTCCCTTTGTCCCGTCCGAACCAGAAGCGTGGGACTTAACGAGGGTGCCCTCGGCCACCTATATAGGTGGTGTCGAAGGGATTGGATTGATGCGTGATCCATATGACGTGCTCGGCGTGTCGCGCAAGGCAACGGACGCGGAAATCAAGAAGGCTTTCCGCTCGCTGGCCAAGAAGCACCACCCCGATACCCACGCCAATGACCCCAAGGCGGTCAAGAAATTCCAGGAGATCAGCGCCGCCTATGAATTGCTGGGGGACAAGGAAAAGCGCGCGCAGTTCGACCGTGGCGAAATCGACGCCAATGGCCAGCCCAAGGGTTTCGATCAGGGCTTTCGCCCCGGCGGTCCGTTCGGTGGCGGTTTTGAAGGCATGCGTGGGCGCGCCGGAAAAGCCGGTCCGCAAGGTTTTGAATTCAACTGGTCCGGCGGCGAAGGCGTCAATGCAGAGGATATCTTCTCCGACATTCTCGGCGGGCTGGGTGGCGGCGGACGGCGCCGCAATCAGCCGCGCAGAGGCGCTGATATTCAACTCAAAACCACGGTGACTTTGCAGGAGGCTGCGACCGGAGGTGTCCGGCGAGTCATCGCCGGCGACGGCCGCGAACTCGAAGTGCGAATCCCCGCGGGTGTGAAGGAGGGGCAGCAGATCAGATTGCGCGGGCAAGGTGCGCCAGGCGAGCGCGGCGGACCGGCCGGAGATGCGCTGATTGAAATTGCAGTCGCACCGCATCCCTACTTCGAACGCGACGGCCGTGACCTGCGCATGGATTTGCCGGTGTCGCTCAAGGAAGCTGTTCTCGGCGCCAAGGTGCAAGTGCCGACATTGACTGGTCCGGTTGCCGTAACGGTTCCGCCGCATTCCAACAGCGGGCGCGTGCTGCGTCTGAAGGGCAAAGGCTTGCCCGGTTCCGGCGGCGAATCAGCTGGCGATCTTTATGCGCGGCTGATCATTACGCTTCCCGATTCTGTAGATTCGAAACTCGACCAATTTGCCGCATCCTGGGAACAGTCGTACGATCCGCGTTCCCGTCTCAAATAAAGCCGCATAGCGTCTCGCCGTGCCCTCCGCTATAGGAGGACTGAAGGTTGGGAGAAGGCGCATGGCAAATTCAGGCATTTTGGCGGGCAAGCGTGGCCTCATCATGGGTGTGGCCAATGACCGCTCGATTGCCTGGGGCATCGCGCAATCCGTAGCTGCCCACGGCGCGGAGCTGGCCTTCACCTATCAGGGCGACGCGTTCAGAAAACGCGTGCTTCCACTGGTCGAAACTCTCAATCCCGCCGCAGTCATCGATTGCGATGTTTCGTCTGCCGCTTCCGTCGATCAGGCGTTTGCCCAACTCGCCGGCAAGTGGGACCATCTCGATTTTCTCGTCCACGCCATCGCATTCTCGGACCGTGAACAACTCAAGGGCCGCTATGTCGACACAACGGCCGAGAATTTCGCGATGACGATGAATATCTCCTGCTACTCGTTCACCGCGGTCGCGCAGCGTGCCGAGAAGATGATGGCCAATGGCGGTAGTCTGCTCACGCTGACCTATTACGGCGCCGAGAAAGTCATGCCCCATTACAATGTCATGGGCGTCGCCAAGGCGGCCCTTGAAGCCAGCGTGCGCTATCTCGCGGAAGATCTCGGTAAAAAGAAAATCCGCGTCAATGCGCTGTCGGCGGGTCCGATCCGCACACTCGCTGCGGCCGGCATTGGCGACTTCCGCTATATTTTGAAGTGGAACGAGTTCAACTCACCGCTCCGGCGCACCGTCACAATCAACGAGGTCGGCGACACCGCGCTGTTCCTGGTGTCCGATCTCTCCCGCGGCATCACCGGCGAAGTGATGCATGTCGACTGCGGCTACCATGTCGTCGGAATGAAGGCCGAAGACGCGCCCGACATTTCGGTGATCAAGTCCACCGGAAACTGACGCCGGACAAGATGTCCTTCAACACCTTCGGCCACCTGTTCCGCGTCACGACCTTCGGCGAAAGTCATGGTCCCGAAATTGGCTGCGTGGTGGACGGCTGTCCGCCCGGCATTCCACTCACCGAATCGGATATCCAGCCCTGGCTCGACCGCCGCAAACCCGGGCAGTCGAAATTCGTCAGCCAACGCAAGGAAGAAGACCGGGTGCGAATTGTCTCCGGCGTATTCCAGGATGAACGCATGCCGGAGCAGCTCACGACCGGAACGCCAATTGCGCTGGTGATCGAAAACACCGATGCGCGGTCGAAGGATTACTCGGATATTCGCGACAAATTCCGTCCCGGCCACGCCGACTATACCTACTGGGCGAAATATGGCGTCCGCGATTACCGCGGCGGCGGGCGGCAATCGGCGCGCGAAACCGCAACCCGGGTCGCGGCGGGCGCAGTCGCACGCAAGATTCTCGACCGCATCTATGGCGCCGTCACCATCCGCGCAGCATTGATTCAGATGGGACCGCATCACATCGACCGCAACCGGTGGGACTGGAATCAGGTTCAGCAGAACCCGTTCAATTCGCCCGATCCCGGCGTGGTCAATCAGTGGTCGGATTATCTCGAAGGTCTGCGCAAGGCCGGATCATCCTGCGGCGCAATCATCGAAGCCGTCGCCGAAGGCATTCCCGCGGGGCTTGGCGCCCCGATTTACGGCAAACTCGATGCCGATCTCGCGGCGGCGCTGATGAGCATCAATGCGGTCAAGGGCGTGGAGATCGGCGCCGGAATGAAGGCGGCCGAACTCACCGGCGAAGAAAATGCGGATGAAATGCGGCGCGGCAGCGACGGCAAGCCGGTGTTCCTGTCGAATCACGCCGGCGGCATTCTCGGTGGAATTTCGTCGGGTCAGCCAATCGTGGCGCGGTTCTCGGTCAAACCAACCTCGTCAATCCTGACGCCGCGCCGGACCATCGACGTGGCGGGAAACGAAACCGAAATCTTCACAAAGGGCCGGCACGATCCCTGTGTTGGAATCCGTGCCGTGCCGATTGGTGAAGCCATGGTCGCCTGCGTGCTTGCTGATCACGCACTCCGCCACCGCGCCCAGATCATCTGACTTCGCGAGACGGACGCGCATCGGTGGGCTTATCGACCGCTCGCGCACATCCACCAGTAAGGCTACGATGGGTTGACCGAAAAGGAACAAACCCGATGCCACAACGTCGCGATTTCCTGAAGAGCATTGCCGCCGGAGCAGCGGTAGCGCGATTCTTTTCCACGACGCCCGTCAGCGGTGCGGAAAACCCCGGCTGGGATTCCAGGCTGATGGGTGCCGCAAAGTTCGTCGATGTGAATGGCATCAGAACGCGATATTTCGACGCCGGCAGCGGCAAGCCACTCGTGCTCATTCATGGCGGCCAATGGCCGGCCACCGCCTCAGCAGACGGTTGGAGTCCCGTCTTTGATCACCTTGCAGAGCGTTTTCACGTGTACGCATTCGACAAGCTCGGCATGGGATACACGGACAACCCGAAGACCGACGCTGACTACTCGATGGACGCAATCATTCGTCATGCCGCGGGTTTCATCGAGGCTCTGGGTTTAGAGGACATCGTGCTCGCCGGACATTCGCGCGGTGCTTTGCCGGCAGCACGCATCGCTTGCGACGACCCTGATCTCGTCACCCACCTCGTCCTTTTTGACAGCAATACGCTTGCGCCCGACGATCCGAATACCCCCGACCGTGCCGACCCGCCGCCGCTCGCGCGCGCGCCTTCGATCGAGGAAATCCGCGCGGCCGATCTGCGCAATCCGCAGTACTATGGCAAACAGATGATCACGGACCGGTACGTCGAAGCGCAATATCGCATCGCGCAGCTGCCCAAAATCCGTGAAGTGGATCGGAAGTTTCGCGAGTTACGCGACCGGTGGATGCGGGAAAACAAAGAGGAGCTGGATACCAATCCCAAGCTCGGCTCCAATATGGGAGCCACGACCTGGTGGATGTACAAGGCGAAATATTCCACGCTGGACAGGATCAAGGCCGGTGCGCTCAAGGCGCCCACGATCATCATCTGGGGATTCAACGATCCCACCGCGCCCTATTTTCTCGGCGTCAATCTGATGGAGACGCTGGCCAAGGTCGTGGATCGCTCGGAACTGCATATTCTAAATCACGCCGGCCATTTCGTCTTCGCCGAGCATCCGGCCGAGGTGACACGGCTCATCACGGCATTTGTGAGTGCGTGAGCGCATGCGGTCATGCGCCCACGCACCGCGACCAAATCCTGTGATTTTAGCTCGACTTACTTCGACGCGACCTGTTTCTTTGTATTGACGTGGTCAAGTGCGGCACGCAGCCCGCGTGCGAGTTTGGCCGCGTCGTCATTGGCCCAGAAATGCATGAAGAACATGCGCGGCTGATCGTCGAGCATGTGATTATGCAAAGCCGTAACGTCGATGCCATTCTCGCGCAGAGTGCGCATCACGGCCGGAACTTCTGACGCCGTCAGCACGAAATCACCGGTGATGGCGGCTTTTCCATTGCCGGTCGGCTGGAAATTGATCGATTCCGCCGAACCCATCGCCGGCGGCACGACCATGCCACCCGCGCGAACGCTATCGGCGCGCGGAATTCCGTACTGATAAACGCCACCGGCATCTTTCCCCGATGCGCCGATGGTGCGGTCAAGCATTGCGGTGTCGAGATCGACTTTCGGCGGCGCAGCGGCGGGAGCACTTCCGAGCGGTGTCTTGCTCAACAGCAGCGCCTCGTGAATGTTGCGCGCGAGCGTCACCGGATCTCCGTGACCAGAAATGTGCATGTAGAACGGCAGCGGCGACGCGCGCAGCAGATGGTTGTGCAGCGCGCTGACTTCGATTCCGTTGTCCAGCAGCTTTTTCATCACCGGTTCGATCTCGTCTTGTGTGAGCACGAGATCGCCCATGACCATGGCTTCCTTGCCCATGGGTTCGAATGCGACCCACGAGCCGAGTGCGAAACCAGGTTTCAGATTCACGCCATCGAGTGTGACGTGCAGGTCGGTTCGCGGCATGCCGACGCGGTAGACGCCGCCCGGCATCTCGGTTCCCGATTTTCCCAATGCCTGAGCGACGGGCGCCCATTGCTGCTCGCTGCCAAAACCCGCGGAGGGCCCGAGGGCGAGTGCGGCGACAATCACGGTATATGCGATGCCTGATTTCATGGGACTCCTCCGTTCAAGGCCTCCCCCCTGAATAGGGCGATAACGCACCAGTATTCGATCCGGCGCTCGCAAATCCGCAACGGCACTCTACCCACGGCACTTGCCAAGGAACTTTGGCTGCCGCAAAACTTGGATTTGGTGGTCCTGGGCGGGTTGGTGATGCGTAAGGCGCGCAGCGTGATGCTGCTGTCCGGTCTGTTTACGGCCCTGATCGGCAGCTTTTACTGGCAGATTCTTCCGGGGCTTTCGGTCGCGGACCGCGAGCCACCCGCGATGGAAACGGAGATCGCCAGCTGGCTTTTGCACCAGAGCGTGCCGGATACCGCAAAAGCGCGGTCGAATCCGCTGGGTATCCATCCCGCTGCTGCACAGATCACGGCGGGTCGCGAGTTGTTCCGCAAGGACTGTGAAATCTGCCATGGTTATGCTGGCGACGGGAAAACCGAAATCGCTGCGGGTATGTATCCCCGTCCGCCACGCCTGCGTGACGCTGCCTCAACCATGCCGGATGGAGAGATTTTCTATCATATCCGAAACGGCATCCGGAACACGGCCATGCCCGCCTGGCATCTGCCCGATGCGCAAGTGTGGCAATTGGTTGCCTATATCCGCAATCTGCCTGGTGTCGCTCCGATCTCGCCGGCACTGGCGGTGGCGCAAACCAGCCCGGTGCCGAACGCCCATTATGTCGGTTCGGCGCAATGCCGGAGTTGTCACGAAGAGGTCTATGAGCGCTGGAGCAAGACGCGGATGGCCAATGTGGTGCGCGATCCGAAGACTCATCCGGACGCCATCATTCCGGACCTGTCGCAGCCGAACCCGCTGGTGAAGTTCACCAAAGCCGATATCGCGCTGGTTTACGGCAGCGAATGGAAGCAGCGTTATTTCACCAAAATCGGCGACGACTTTTTTCCGTTCCCGGCGCAATGGGACATCACGCACAAGATCTGGCGGCCCTATGTGGTGCCGGCTAGCGGCGGCGACTGGTGGGCGCCGATGTATCCCGGGGACAATATGATGCGGCCCACCGGGCCGCTATGCGATGGCTGTCACTCGGTGAATTACGACATCACGACGAAAACGGTGACGGAATGGAATGTCGGCTGCGAACGCTGCCACGGCGCCGGGAGTGAACATGTCCGGCAGCCGACGCGCGACAACATCCTCAATCCTGCCAGGATGAGTTTCGTCGCCGCCAACGATACCTGCATTCAGTGCCACTCGCAGGGCCGTCCGGTGAAGAATCCGATCAATGGCCGCTATTACGATTGGCCGGTCGGCTTCCATATGGGCCTGAAGCTGTCGGACTACTGGAGTCTTGAGGGGCACAACCCCGGCGAACTCAGCTTTACGCATTTTCCCGACGGTACCGCGCACAAAAACCGGATGCAGGGAAATGACTTCGTCCAAAGCCTGATGTATGCGCGCGGCGTCACCTGTTTCAGCTGTCACGACCCGCATGGCAGCGAAAATGATGCAATGCTGCGCCGCCCGGTGAACCAGATCTGCATGACCTGCCATGGCCCGAATACGCAGAACGGACCGCATGCCGTATCCATCGAGGAGCACACGCATCACAAGCCGGGAAGCACGGGCAGCGAATGCGTCGCCTGCCATATGCCGAAAATCGAGCAGACGATTGCGGACGTGAATGTCCGCAGTCACACGTTTCACTTCATCACGCCGTCAGAGACCGACCGGCTGAAGATTCCCAATGCCTGCAACACCTGCCACACCGACAAGACGACGAGCTGGGCGGAAGCCGCGCTGAAGAGCTGGAATGATCGTTCGCCGTGGCGAATGGATCCGTAAGTCTACTTCGCGACCATGACATCCGATGCCTTGATGATGGCGATCACCTGATCGCCGGCTTTCAACCCAAGCTCATCCACCGCTTCATTGGTGATCGACGCGGTGATGGTCACACCATTGCCGATGTCGATACGGACATGGGACGTCGTCTGCCCCTTTTTCACTTCGGCAGCCTTGCCTTTGATCTGATTGCGCGCGCTGAGTTTCATGGTCGCACTCCTGCTGCTGGGTCCTGCGGCGGATTATGTAAACGTCATCGGCGCACTTTTGAGCCAGTCCTGGTCTATTTGCGTTGGACGACGGTGAAACCCGCTCGCTCAAATGCCTGCCGCGCCTGCGGCCCTTCCAGATAATTCAGGAAAGCGGCGGCCGCCGGTTTTGCGTCCTTTACCAGTGCCGCGGGATAGACAATCGGCTCATGCGTTTTTGCCGGGAACGTCGCCACGACTCGAACCCGGGGTTCAATTTTCGCGTCAGTGGAGTACACGATACCAAGCGGCGCTTCGCCACGCGCAACATAGGCCAGGGTTGCACGCACATCTTCCCCCAGGGCGAGATGCTGTGACACGCCGTTCCAGACGCCGAGCTTCATCAGAGCCGCCTGCGCATATCGGCCCGCAGGCACAGAAGCAGGTTCTCCCATCGCCAATCGGCCGCCATTGAGAGCTTCGGCCAGTTTGAATCCCGGAGTGATCTGCAGGCTGACGTTCGAATCTGACGGCGCGATCAGCACCAGGTTGTTTTCCAGCAGATCGCGCCGCGACTGGCGGATGACCAACCCACGCATGTTGAGATAGTTCATCGAGGGAATGTCGGCGGAAATGAATATGTCCGCGCCGGACGTCGCCTCGATCTGCCGCGCCAGTGTCATGGACGCCGCAAATGAAAACACCACCTTCTGGTGCGTCGCAGCTTCATAGCTCCGTCCAATTTGAGGCAGGACATTGGAGAGCGATGCGGCGGCCAGCACCGTAATCTGATCCGGCGTCTGAGCCGCTGCTGCACATGGCGCGATGGCGGCGAACAGCGCCGCAATCATTGCAAGCCGCCATTTGAGGGTGGCCATACGGACCCGCGCAGACGTCATTGACGCGCCCCCATACTCGATGTATTCGAGTGAATATAACGCATCGGGGTGCCAATCAAAAGCGCGCAGACTGGATTTCAGATGACCGTCTGCCCAATTTTGGCCGGCGCTCTACCCGATTGGACATCACGTGACCGAGGGCAAGGGGACAACGACTCACTATGAATCGTTCCGGATGTTCTGCGCGCCACACGAATAGTTTGCGTGCATGCCTGTTGACCGGGAGCGGCCTTGGGCTTTTCGGGGTCCTTTCGGTCGCGATCCAAACTCCTGCACAGGCACAGCAGGAGCTGGTGGTGATCACCGGGCAGAGGGACGACTACAAGGTCGACGCCCCTTCGCTGCCGAAGCTGACCGAGCCGCTTGTCGATACGCCGCAATCGATCGACACGATTTCGCAACAGGTGCTGCAAGACCAGGCAGTCACCGACCTGAACGATGCGCTGAAGAATGATCCGAGCATCACGATTGGCGCCGGCGAGTTCAAATCGCTTGGCACCTCCCCCACCATCCGGGGCTTTGTCGCGCGCACCGACATGTTTTTGGACGGCCAACGCGATATCGGCGACTACTACCGCGATCCTTTCAATCTGCAGGAAATTCAGGTTCTGAAAGGGCCGGCATCGATCCTGTTCGGCCGCGGCTCGACCGGCGGCGTGATCAATCAGGTCAGCAAAATGCCGGAATTGACGGGCTTCATCGCCGGCTCATTGACTGCCGGTACCGACCTGACCCGCCGCCTCACGGTCGATATCGACGAGCCTCTGCCAGATCTTGGGCCGGGGGCTGCACTGCGCATCAACGCCATGGGCCACGATTCCAAAGTGACGGGTCGCAATGTCGCGGAACAGAGCCGTTATGGTTTCGCCCCGACTCTCGCGCTTGGTCTCGGCACGCCGACGAGGCTGACAATTTCGTATTACCACCTCAACGCCGATGATATTCCCGACTACGGCATTCCCTATCTGGGAAGCACGCCGGTACCCGTTCCGCGGCAAAACTTCTATGGCTTCACCAGCGACTACATGAAGACTGGCACCGACATCACAACGGCGACAGTTGACGATGATTTCGCGAATGGGATTACCGGGCGCAACCAGTTGCGCTACGCCTATTACACCGAGGATTTCCGCTTCACGGAACCTCTGATCGCGGCGTCGGTACCGGCTACCACCCCGCTGTCGCAGGTGACAGTTACGCGCAATGTCAATTCCGGCAACGGCATTCAGACCATGCTGTGGGATCAGGCCGACGCGACGCTGCACTTCGATACCGCATTTCTGCAACACGCGTTCGTCGGTGGCGTTGAAGGCGGCAAGGAAACCGCCAAACCCGAATTCGACAACAGCTCCGGCGTGCCCTCGGTGCCGCTGTTGATGCCGAACCCGCATGTGCCGTTCACGGCGACGAGCACATTTCCGCGCTTCAAGACCGATACTGTCGCCAACAGCTTCGCGGCTTATGCGATCGACACCGTGAAACTGGGATCCCAATGGGAATTTGATGGCGGCATCCGCTGGGATTATTTCGGTCTTGTTTACAACGACCAGAACTTCTCGACCACAACGCCTGGCCTCGTTACCCGAACCGATCGCATTCCCCGGGTAGATCGGATGACCAGCTATCGCGCGGCAGTGGTTTACAAGCCCGCCACGAACGGCAGCGTCTATCTCTCCTACGGTACCTCGTTCAATCCGTCAGGCGAGGAACTGTCCTTCGTAACCAGCTCCCGCTCATTCAACATCAGCAACGCCGATCTCAGCCCCGAGCGCAACAAAAACTTCGAGGCCGGCACCAAGTGGGATTTTTTCAGCGACCGGCTATCGCTCACGGGCGCGGTATTCCGGGCAGAGAAGGTGAACGCGCGTGTACCGAATCCGACGAATTCACTTCTGAACGTTCTCGCCGGTGACTTCCGGGTGGATGGCGTCGAACTGGGCGCGATTGGCAGGATTACGCAAAACTGGCAGGTCCAGCTGGGATACGCCTATCTCGACGCACAGGTCGTCAAATCCGCGAAAGGCGCGGCGCCGGCCGGTTCGCCCCTGATGGACACGCCCAAACATTCCGTGACTGCCTGGACGACTTATGATCTGGGAGGCGGCTTTGAGATCGGCGGAGGCGGACGCTATCAGTCGTCCCAGGAAACCCAGAATGTTCCGCCGATAAAGACCGTGCCTGGTTTTTTTGTTGCCGATGCGATGGCGAGATATGCGATCAGCCCAAGGCTGGCCCTTCAGCTCAACGTCAATAATATCTTCAACAAATATTACTATGACCAGCTGCACTTCTTTCACGTCGTGCCGGGTGAGGGCAGAACCGCTTTTCTTTCGCTCAATTTCAACTATTGATGCAGGATGCTGCTGCACATTCCCGGGGTCCTGAGCGCCGCGGAAATCGTACATTGCCGGAAAGTGCTCGAGTCGGCGGACTGGAGCGACGGCAAGGCGACCGCGGGTTACCTGTCACATCGCGTCAAAGACAATCTGCAGATTCCGGAAAATGATCCGGCGGCGAGACAACTCGGCAATCTGGTTTTGGATGCGCTGGACAGAAACCAGTTGTTCGTTTCTGCGGCGCTTCCGCTGAAAGTCGTGCCGCCATTGTTCAATCGCTATTCCGGCGGTCAGTCCTATGGCGGCCATATCGACGGCGCCATCCGCCCCGTCGCCGGCACTCCACACCGCGTACGCACCGATCTCTCGGCGACTCTCTTTCTCTCGGCGCCGGAGGATTACGACGGGGGTGAACTGGTCATCGAAGATCAATCGGCGTCGCAGCGGATCAAACTGCCCGCAGGCGACATGGTGCTTTATTCGGGGACCAGCGTGCATCGGGTCGAGCCAGTGACGCGCGGCGAGCGCCTGGCGGCATTCTTCTGGATCCAGAGCATGGTTCGCGAGGACGCAAAGCGCGACATACTTTTCGCGATCGACTCAGTCGTACAGCAACTGGGGACTTCCTCGCAGCAGCACGTGGCATCCGTTCAACTTGCCGGCGCGTATCACAATCTGCTGCGGCTTTGGTCGGACACATGATTCGGATTCGCGCCGCGTCAGATTCGATGCGAGCACCGGCTTGCACTTTGGGCCGCCGGGAGCCGGACGTGCCGCGCGTCTGCTCCTCCGGCAAAAAACCGGATTGCGGGCCTTGCGTAAACGGAGCATCACGGGGCTAAAGCGGTATCAATGTTCCGTTCACCAATGACACGAATTCACGTTGGGCACGCCAGCGCGCCTGCAAGGCTGAATCTCATGCGATGCCGTTTGTTGGCCGGTACTGCGCTCAGCGCGGTATGGGCAACATTTGCATTCGCCGATGTTGCCGCGGTTATCCGTTCGACTCCGGAACAGGTCACTATTCAGGCACAGCAACCCGACGATTACAAAGTCGACATGCCGTCACTGTCGAAATTGCCCGAACCCCTGGTTGACACACCACAATCGGTCAACGTGCTTTCGCAGTCAGTGCTTAAGGATCAGGCGGTGACGAATTTGAACGACGCGTTGCGCACCGTTCCGGGCGTCACGCTTGGGGCAGGCGAATTTTCGTGGCAGGGCAACAATCCCACAATTCGCGGTTTCGTTGCGCGCAACGATATGTTCCTCGATGCGCTCCGCGACTTCGGCAGTTACTATCGGGATCCATATAATCTCGACTCGATTGAAGTGCTTCAGGGTCCCTCTTCCGTGCTTTTCGGGCGCGGCTCCACAGGCGGCGTGATCAATCAGGTCAGCAAGGTTCCGGTTGAGGATGGATTTGTCGCCGGTAGTCTCGTGGGCGGCACCGACCTGACACGGCGTGCCACCGTCGATCTGGACTCGCCCGTGCCTGCGCTGGGGAATGATGCCTCGTTCCGGTTGAACGCCATGGTTCATGCCCAGGACGTCGCCGGGCGCGACGTGGCGAAAGAAAGCCGTTTCGGGGTTGCCCCCAGCCTTGCACTCGGTCTCGGCACATCCACACGGATCGTCTTCTCCTATTTCGATCAGACCGCCGACGATGTGCCGGATTACGGCATCCCATGGTTTGGCACGGCGCCGGCCCCTGTGCCGCGCCAGAATTTCTACGGCTTCACCAGCGATTTTCTGAAAACCGGCACAGACATCGGAACGCTTCGAATCCGACATGATTTTTCGCCGGGCGTCACAGTGCACAACACCATCCGCTACGCCCATTACACCCGCGATTTCAGGATTTCCGAGCCGGTCATTTCTGTACCTGCCGCCACGCCGCTTTCCTCAATCGCCGTCAACCTGAATATCTGGAGCGGAAACAGCATCGAGACGATGGCGTGGGACCAGGCCGAGGCGGACGTGCAATTCGCCACGGGTCCGCTGACGCACACATTGATCGCCGGCATCGAGGGTGGCCGTGAAACCTCTGCTCCCGAATTCGACAACAGTTCGGGTGTACCGCCGGCCCCCCTGCTCGATCCCAACCCGAAGCGGCCATTCGTTGCAGCCGCGACCTATCCACGTCTGATTTCGAATACGACCGGCTGGAGCGGAGCCCCCTATGCACTGGACACGATCAACTGGGGTCCGCAGTGGGAATTCACCGCCGGGCTGCGGTGGGACTATTTCGACACACATTATCGCGCCACCCGGTATTCCGCGACGACGCCCGGCGCGATCACTGGATTCGACAATATTCCGCGCACCGATGAGTATCTCAGCTATCGCGGAGCGCTCGTGTACAAACCGGCTCCAAATGGAAGCGTATACGCGGAGACCGGAACATCATTCGACCCGTCTGCCGAGGCTTTGTCGCAGATCACCAGTGGCCGTTCACTTGGAATATCGAATTCCGATCTGGCGCCCGAAAAAAATCGCGGGGTTGAATTCGGCAGCAAATGGGATGTCTTCAACGATCAGATGTCCCTGACGGCTGCGGTTTTCAGGGAGCAGAAGCTGAACGCCAGGGAGCCGGACCCAAACAATCCCGGCTTCAATATTCTCGGCGGCACGTGGCAAGTGGATGGTGCGGCGTTCACCGCCACTGGGCGCATAACTGCCGACTGGCAGTTGATCTTTGGCTACACATACCTCGATGGGAAAGTCATCAAATCCGAGCCTGGGGCGGCGCCAGTGGGATCGCCGTTACCCGATACGGCAAAAAATTTCCTCGACGTCTTTACCGAATACGGGTTGGGCGGCGGCTTCGAGATCGGTGGCGGCGTCCAACATCTGTCATCGCGACTGGCGCAAAACACACCACCCCTCAAGGGGGTACCGGGCTATTGGAGCTTTGATGCCATGGCGAAATTCGACAGCGGGCGCAATTGGTCGCTGCAGCTCAATGCCACGAATCTCTTCAACGCGCTCTATTTCGATCAGATTCATCCCTTTCACGTGGTTCCGGCTGCCGGACGCACGGTCTTGCTCACCCTGGATTATCAGCTGTGAATCATGCAGTTGCCGGCATGCCCGGCGACGCTGTCCCGTGAGGTGGGAGGGGCCACGGCGGGGTAACGCACCGTGGCCCTGTCGGTATGCCCTCCGGTGTCGTCCAGCCCCGGAGGAGCCCATCACTACACGCATATTCCTGCACCCGGTTGTGACCATTCGGTGAAAAGCGCCCGCCGTTCGGATCAGCCGGTGACGGCGCGCAGACAAGCCCTCCCGAAAAAAGGTGCTGAATAGGACGGGCGGCGGCACGATGCCTTCACGCGTATAGCCGGCCGCAGTAAACTTCCCCGGGTGCACTGCCCGGGGAGGATTGAATGAAGCTCGTCACCGCATTCGCCATCAGCGCCTTCACGCTTATTACGTCTGCGTCCGCGCAAACCGCGGTTCCCGATTTCTCCTCCAACGGCGTCGGCTGGCAATCCGGCAATGGCGGCGACTACGTCCAGGTGAACGGTTCGCCAAGCCCGACGCGCGAAGATCCGCGCTACCCTTATGTGCCCAACGGTACCGGGAAACAGCCTACCTTCCGCATTGGCGACATCACCAATCCTAACCTCAAGCAGTGGGCGAAGGATGTGATGAAGAAAGACAATGACGAGGTGCTGGCCGGCAAGATCGCTTACACGCCTTATTCGACATGCCACCCCGCCGGCGTGCCTGCAGCCGATCTGCAGGGCGGACCGTTCTTCTTCGTTCAGACTCCGAAAGAAGTCGTGATCCTGATGCAGCAGGATGCGCAGATTCGCCACGTCTATCTCGACGTGCCGCACTCACAGAATGAGAAGCCATCCTGGTACGGAGAATCCGTCGGCCATTATGAGCCCGATGGCTCGCTGCTGGTGGACACCATCGGCCTCGCGCCGAAAAGCTTCATCGACAGCTATCGCACGCCGCATACGGACAAACTGCATGTGGTCGAACGGTTCAAGTTGAGTAATGACGGGAAGCAGATGCAGATTGCCATCTCGGTCGACGATCCGGAAACCTTCAATCAACCGTGGCAGGGGACGCGGACCTATCGCCGCATTTCGGGCAAGCTCGACGAAGAAATCTGCGCCGAAAACAATCAGCACCTGTTCGATTATCACATTCCGATCGCGGACCACTCGGACTTCTGATCCGGCGGCGTCCGGGTCAGGCAATTCGCACAAGCGCGTGAAGCAAGACTGCGCGTCGGCAGAACACCGCCCTGCGCGAGCAAAGCTGCGCCGTCGCTGCGGAACAGCGCCAGTGAAAGAAAGTTGTGAAAAAGGAGGTGCTTCAGCAAGGAGACTAAAATGGACACCCGCACAGATTCCAAATTGCTGGACAGGCCAGCCGTAACCAATCCCCGAAGCACGGCGCAGATCGCCGGTCATCCGCTGCACCCAATGCTCATTCCGTTTCCCGTCGCGTGTTTTGTCCTGACGCTGTTCTGCGACATCTATTATTTCAGCGTCGGCAACACAGCCTGGGTATTGGCCTCCGAATGGCTGTTGGGAGCAGGATTGATCATGGCGGGACTCGCAGCGCTGGCGGGCCTCACGGATTTCCTCGGTGAAAGGCGAATCCGTAATCTGAGGGCCTCATGGTGGCACATGGGCCTGAATGTCAGCGCGGTTCTGATCTCGCTCTATAATTTCCTCATGCGCGATGTCGATGGAGCCGCGTCCGGGCTCCCCGTGACCGGCATAGTGTTGTCCGCCGTGGTTGTGTTGATCCTCCTCGTCAGCGGCTGGCTCGGCTGGCAAATGGTCTACAAAGATCGCGTCGGCGTCGCCGATTACTGATTGACGGACGGGTTCGGAGGTGCCGGTTGTGCCGGCACTTCCAGCTCTTGACGCTTTACCGAGAAAGCCAGCATCGGCAATTGCCGCCCGATTGTCGCGCCGATATAAACCTCGGGCTCAGAGGGCGGTGACACATGCTCCGCCGTTTCGCGCGCCGCGACACATTCCTTCGCCATGTCGTAAAGCGCCGGGAATGTCGTCACTTTCGGCAGCGACTCCAGAACACACTGATCAAAGAAAGTGTATTTCAGTTCTTCGCCGCAACCGAATGATGTGCGGTCGCCGCGGGCGGCGGTAATGATCATCCGGTTCGGCGCCAGCATGACAGGTATGAACATTCCCGAATAACAGGCGGACACGATCACGATGGTCGGCCGATCGGGACAGGACTGATCAACCAGATCACCGATCGTGCGAATCGGCACCACTGCATCGCCCATGGCAACACCAAGCGGTGCGCCATGGCTCGTCAGGTAAACCAGGCAGCCGGACGTGGCTTGTTGTGTCAGTTTTTTGAAATTCGTCTCGATCGTTGCCGGATCGGCATGGAACGGTTTGATGACCGGATCGGACTCAGGCCGCGCGGAATATTGCTGGATGTGATCCGGCGCGATGCCCATTTGCGCGAAGTCTTTGGCAAGGTCGCGCCTCGCATTGTCGAAAACCTCACTGGCCGCGCCGGAATGGGCATGCCAGTCGCCGGCGATCACCATCGCGGCCCAGTTGTCGAACGGGCCCGCCATTGCCGGCCGCACCAGCATAAACCCGGCTATGATCATGCTCCACAGGAGACCACGCATGGCTATCGCCTGCCTCACTTTGCGGACCGACTCTTGCGCAACTCGGCGGCTCAGTTCAACGGGTGAACTGCGCGAACAGCTCGACATGCGGCGACCAGAGAAACTGATCAACGGGCACTACACGCGTGAGCCGGTAGCCGCCATCGCAGAGGATGCGCGCGTCGCGTGCGAAGCTCGCCGGATTGCAGGAAACGTAGAGAATCGTGGGCATATCCGACTGCGCCAGGTTGCGCACCTGAGCCGTGGCGCCAGGGCGCGGCGGGTCGAGTACCACGCAGTCGAAACGGTCCAGTTCGGCCGGCATCAGCGGGCGGCGAAACAGGTCGCGCGTTTGACCATGCACACGAGCGCCGGACTCTCGCGCCGCGGCATTCACCGCCGCGATCTGGGCTGCCCCGCTATCGATCGCCGTCACCTGGGCTTGCTCCCCGAGGACGAATGCAAACGTGCCGCAACCGCAAAACAGGTCGGCGATGCGCCTGGCGCCGTCGGCTGCTTTCAATACCAGCTGCTGCAACAGCTCTTCGCCTTTTTTCGTCGCCTGCAAAAATGGTTCTGGCGGCAGCGCGACGCTGACAAGCCCGATCCGCAGCGCCGGTGGCGTATTCACCACAACCGGCTCGCCATTCCAGCACAGCCGCGCCAGGTTCAATTCGGCGGCCAGGCGTGAGAATTCCATCAACAGATCCGGATCACGGCGGCGCGCAAGCTTCACTGAGAGGTCGAGTCCGGAATCGCTCGCGGTGACCTGCAATTCCGCCTGCTCGCCGGGCTTGAGAATGCGCCCCAGCGCCTGTTTCAGCGGCGCCAGCAGTGACGTGATTTCCGGGACCAGAACCGGACATTCCTCAATATCAACCAGACGGTGCGAATCGGGTTCGTAAAATCCGAGAAGAAGTTGATGGCCGGCTTTGCGGCATTTTAGCATGGCGCGGCGGCGGGATTGCGCCGGGACTTCCCGAATTGCCTCCATCGGAGGTTCAACAAAGCCGCGCTGATGCAACGCTGCAATGACCAGATCGCGCTTCCACGCCAGATAGGCGCTCTGCTCCATCATCTGCAGCGCGCACCCGCCACAGCGGCCAAAGTGCCGGCAAGCGGGTGCAATCCGTGCTGGTCCCGGTGCAACGATCTCCTCGACCCGGGCGCGATTGCCGTTCTGCGTAATGCGCACGACGTCGCCCGTAACGGTCAGCGGGACGAACCGGCCATCCGCCGTCACACCGTCGCCGGCATGGCCTACACGGACAATCTCCACCACTTCATTCATGTTTGGGGGTTTTGCCTCGATCAGAACTTGCCGCTACTCTCCGGCACAACATGACCCCGACATAAGACCGCGAGGATTCCGATGCAACGCAACTCCGACTCAAGGACGGGTGAACTGACGCGCCGAGGCGCTCTCGCCGGAGCCGTCGCCGTATCGGCCGTCGCCCCCGCACTAGCTGCGGAGTCCGCCTGCCGCATCGGTCCCGCGCCTCACGTCAAAGGGCCGCTTGTGTTCATGAATTACGATCAGGCCGAGCTGGATGCGGCCTATGATCAGCGCGCCTACGCACCTCTGGGCGATCAGATCACCGCCCGTTTTATCAGCGACAGTGCAGAAACCCGGCACCGCCTCGGCAATCCCGAGCGCCATTCCTACGGCCCGAGCGACATCGAAAAACTCGACATTTTCCGAACGCCGGCCGCGAATGCGCCAATCATGGTGTTTGTCCATGGCGGCGCGTGGCTGCGCAATCAGGCCAGCGATTTCCACTACATCGCGGAGAATTTCGTCCGCGCCGGCGCGCATTTCGTGGCACTGGATTTTACGCCCGTGAACCGGGTCAACGGTGACCTCGGGGTCATGGCCGATCAGGTGCGCCGCGCAATTATCTGGGTATATCGCAATGCCGGTTCATTCGGCGGCGATCCCAATCGGATCTTCGTGTCCGGACAATCTTCCGGCGCCCATCTTGCGGGCGTCGCGCTGATTACCGATTGGGCCAGGGATTACGCCGCCCCGGCCGATATTCTCAAAGGCGGCGTGTTGCAAAGCGGCATGTATGAGATGAAGCCGGTGCGGCTCTCATCGCGCGGCAAATACATCAAATTCGACGATGCCATGGAAGACGCGATGAGTTCACAGCGCCATATCGCAAATCTGCGCGCGCCGATCGTGGTGACATACGGCACCAATGAAACGCCGGAATTCCAGCGCCAGAACCGCGAATTCGCCGCCGCGGTGAAAGCGGCGGGAAAACCGGTCACACTCATCGTGCTGCAAAACCACAATCACTATGAAGTTCAGCAAACCATGGCGAGCCCCTATGGCTGGGGCGGCCGTGCCGCACTGGCGCTGATGGGTCTCGGGAAAGCCTAAGCGCTGCGCGATGCGCGCTTCCGCACCGCCAACAGGAATTCGCGATTGCCCTCTTTTCCGGTGATCGGACTTTCCATCGCGCCGATCTCTTCCCAGCCCTGCGCGATGACCCACTGAGTCACGTCCGCCAAGACTTTGTGCCGAACCGCCTCGTCGCGCACCACACCGTCGCGCGGAACCGCATCCGGCCCGGCTTCGAATTGCGGCTTGACCAGCAGCACTGCCCAGGCGCCCGGAGCAGCCAGTGATAATGCCGGACCCATTGCCTGCCGCAGGCTGATGAAGCTCAAATCAGCAGTAATGACTGCTGGCGTATCGGGAATCTGTGATCGCCCGAGATGGCGCGCATTCACGCCTTCCAGCAGCACCACCCTGCCCGCCCCTACGAGCTTCGCGTCGAGCTGACCGTGTCCGACATCCACGCAATAAACCCGCGCGGCGCCTCGCTCGAGCAGCACCTGTGTGAAACCGCCGGTGGATGATCCCACATCGAGGCAAATGCGATCCGCAGGCGACAGCCCGAACCGGTCCAGGGCGGCTATGAGTTTCAACCCGCCCCGCGAAACATAGGGATGTGCCGGCCGGTACTGGATTTCGACGCCGTCCTTCAGCATCTGCGCCGGCTTCGCGACGATCTGCCCGCCGGCTTTGACGAGTCCAGCCCGAATGGCGGCCTGCGCTTCTTCGCGCGAGGCCGCATGGCCATGCTTCACCAGGAAAATATCGGCGCGCTGCCCGGCTGACGAAGCGTCAGGCGATCCCCGCCGCGGCATCTGCACTCTCCCGGCCAAGCGCCGAGAGCACCGCCGCCACAATGCCCTTCGCATCGAGCTCGGCGGTTTCATACATCTGCTCCGGGCTCGCCTGATCGATGAAGCGGTCCGGTAGCACCATGGTGCGGATTTTCAGCCCGCGGTCGAGCAGACCATCCCAGGCCGCGAAGTGCAGCACATGCGAGCCAAACCCGCCGATTGCGCCCTCCTCAATCGTCAGCAGCACCTCATGGTTCCGGGCCAGCTGCCGCACCAGTTGCGTGTCCAAAGGCTTCGCAAAACGCGCATCGGCTACTGTTGCCTGAAGGCCATAGGCAGACAATTTTTCTGCCGCCTTCAGGCATTCGGCCAAACGGGTGCCGAGACTGAGCAGTGCAATCGAGGTTCCTTCACGGATGATTCGTCCCTTTCCGATCGGCAAAACTTCGCCGATTTTCGGCATCGGAACGCCAGTTCCTTCGCCGCGCGGATAGCGGAACGCAGATGGCCGGTCATCGATCGCACGCGCCGTCGCCACCATATGCACCAGTTCGGCTTCGTCCGCCGCGGCCATCACGACGAATCCCGGCAGAGTCGCGAGATAGGTGACATCGAATGAACCTGCATGAGTCGGTCCATCGGCGCCCACCAGCCCTGCACGGTCGATCGCAAACCGGACCGGCAGCGACTGGATCGCCACATCATGCACGACCTGATCGTAACCGCGCTGCAGGAAGGTGGAATAGATCGCGGCAAACGGCTTGTAGCCTTCGGCGGCAAGACCGGCTGCGAAAGTCACGGCATGCTGTTCCGCGATTCCCACGTCGAAACAGCGTTTCGGGAAACGCTCCGCAAACAGATCAAGTCCCGTGCCCGACGGCATGGCAGCGGTGATCGCGACGATCTTATCGTCGCGTTCGGCTTCGCTGATCAGCGCCTTCGCGAAAACCTTTGTATAGCTCGGCGGCCCCGCGGCGGCTTTCTTCTGTTCGCCGGTCAGGACGTTGAATTTCGACACGCCGTGGAATTTGTCCGAGGACGCTTCGGCAGGCGCATAACCCTTGCCCTTTTGCGTCACGACATGGACCAGTACAGGTCCGATATCCATATCGCGGACATTCTCCAGCACCGGAATCAGGTGATCGAGATTGTGCCCGTCGATCGGTCCGACGTAGTAAAATCCGAGCTCTTCAAACAGCGTGCCGCCCATCCAGAAGCCGCGGGCATATTCTTCCACCCGCCGCGCCGCGACCTGGAACATGCGCGGGAACCGGCGCGACAGTGTCTTCAGCCTGTGGCGCAAACCGCGATAGGTGTGACTGGACACCAGCCGGGCGAGATAGGCGCTCATCGCGCCGACCGGCGGCGCAATCGACATGTCATTGTCGTTGAGCACCACGATCAGCCTCTCGCCCATCGCGCCGGCATTGTTCAGCGCCTCATAGGCCATGCCGGCGCTCATGGAACCGTCGCCGATCACGCAGACGACATGATGCTTCTGCTCGGACAAATCGCGGGCAACCGCAAAGCCAAGGCCGGCGGAAATCGATGTCGCCGCATGGGCCGCGCCGAACGTGTCGTAGACGCTCTCGGCACGCTTGGTGAAACCGGAAAGCCCGTCACCCTGGCGCAACGTCCGCATGCGCGAACGGCGGCCGGTCAGGATCTTGTGCGGATAGCACTGATGGCCGACATCCCAGATCAGCTTGTCACGTGGGGTGTCAAAAACGCGGTGCAACGCCACCGTCAGTTCGACTACGCCAAGTCCAGCTCCGAGATGGCCTCCGGTTACGGACACTACATTGATGGTCTCGCGCCGCAATTCATCGGCCAGATCCTTTAGCGCTTCGACTGGAAGTGCCCGAAGATCGGCCGGATCGTTTACCGAATCCAGCAGCGAGGGTTTGGAATGCAAATTCACCGAATTACCGATTCCCCAGATATATTGTTTAAGCTTGCCGGGTGGTGATGAAAGTTGCGGCAGCCCGGAGAAGATCGGCCTTCTCGTCGAACAAATCAAGGTGAGAGGCGGCTTGGGCGGCCAGCGCTTCGGCCTGCGCCTGGGCCCGCTCACAACCCAGAAGCGACGCGACCGAGTTCCGCGTTGCAGCGGCCATGCCGGCTCCGGAATTCGCAATATCGGCAGAAATCTCGCAGGCCAGACCCAACTCCTGACCATAGGCAACCAGCGCCTGCCGCGCGGAGCTCGAGGCTTTCGCCAAAATTGCCCCCGATTCGCAACAAAACGTAATCAATGCGGCGGTTTTCATGCGTGCCATGCGGGTCAATTCCGCAAAACTCGGCTCGCCGGCGCCGAAACTTGATTCGATCATCCGGCCGCCGGTCATTCCGCCGTAACCTCCCGCAGATGCGAGTTTCCCGACGAGGTCACAGCGGACGAATGGGTCGCCATGGGTCTCCGGTGACGCGAGCAGCGCCGGCGCCAGCATCAGCAGCGTGTCCGAGGCCAGGCGCACGGTGCGGCGGTCAAATGCCTTGTGCACCGCCGGTTTGGCTTCCCGTCGTTCCGATTCGATATCCGATGGCAAATCATCGCGAATCGCCGAACTGGCATGGAGACATTCGACAGCTACGGCAACACGCCCGAGAGCCCGCCGGTCGACCCCGAACAGCCTGCCGCTCTGCAGCACCAGAAATCCACGCAACCGCTGCGTCCCGCCCATAGTCGCATAGCGCATGGCTTCGATGAGGCGCGATTCGGGGCCGAGAGGATGCGGCAGCAGCGCATCCAGTGTCGCATCGAGAAAGGTCGCGGTTTCCGCGATCGCAGGTTCGATCGGGGCCAGCCGCACCGTAGCGCCCATGATAGTCCTTACAAATCCATCGGCTCGGCGCCGCGGACCCCGTCTGCTCCAAGCACGATTTTCTCCAGCCGTGCCTCCGCGCCCTTCAGCTTTTTTTCGCAATGCTGCTTGAGGGCTGTGCCACGTTCATAGAGCGCGATGGAATCCTCAAGGTCCACCTCGCCCTGCTCCAGACGCGAGACAATGTCCTCAAGTTCCGACAGTGCGGCTTCAAAGCTCATTTGCTCAATCGACGGCGGATCGTCTTTTTCAGCCATACCAGTGTCCCGATTCTGAAATTCGCCTGATCCCTATATCGGCATCCATGCGAATTTCAGAATCGCAAGGACACTGGCAATTTATTCATTCTAGTGTCGTTTCGGTTTCGAAGTTCGCAAACCGCGCTCTATATCGAAACCATGCGAACTTCGAAACCACGACACTAGCTCCGTGGTGCGGCCATCAGCGCCCGCACATGTGCCTGCGCCGAACGCGCTGTCGCCTCAAGGTCATAGCCGCCCTCCAGCGCCGAGACAACGCGGCCCCCGCAGACCCGATCCGCGAGCGCGCACAACACCGTGGTGGCCCAGGCGAAATCGTCCTCATTCAGGCGCAACTGCGCCAGCGGATCGGCGCCATGCGCGTCAAAGCCGGCCGAAATCAGCAGGAACTCCGGCTTGAATGCCGCCAATGCCGGCAGAATTCCGGTTTCCATAGTCTTGCGAAACGCTTCGCCGCCGGCGCCGGGCGGCAAGGGCCGATTCACGACGTTGTGGTCAATGCCGGTCTCACCGGTCCGGCCGGTTCCCGGATACAGCGGCGACTGATGCGTCGAGGCATAAAACAACTCCGGGTCCGGCGAGAAAATGTCTTGCGTGCCGTTGCCGTGATGCACATCGAAATCAACCACTGCCACCCGCTTTACACCGTGAACGGCCCGCGCATGCAGTGCCCCAATCGCCACACTGTTGAAGAGGCAAAATCCCATGGCCTGCGTCGGCGTTGCGTGGTGACCGGGCGGCCGCACCGCACAAAATGCGTTTGCCACCTGACCCGTCATCACCATGTCGACCGCCAGCACGACAGCGCCCGCTGCCCGCAGCGCGGCATCGCCGCTTCCCGGCGATACCAGCGTGTCCGAATCGATACCGGCAAAACCTTTGTCCGGTATGGCATCCAGAATGGTCCGGACATGTCCTTCGGAATGCGCGCGCGTCAATGATGCCATCTCTGCAAACGGTGCTTCACGCCGCACCAATCCGGAGAACTCCGGCGTGTCCAGCGATTTGAGGACCATCGCGAGCCGCGCCGGCCGTTCGGGGTGTCCAGGCGGCAATTCATGGCGCAGGCAGTCAGGGTGAGTGATCAGGGCTGTTGTCATGTTGCTACTCAGATAATCTCGAGATCATTGATCGCCTCAAGGGGAAATTCATATTTCAGCGGCACATGTTCGGCGTGTTCGCGCGCAATTTTGTTGAAGTCCAGCCCGCCGGTATGCATGCCGCCGTCCCAGCGTGCCGGCTGGTCGATATGCCACTTGGTCCGGAATTCGCGATAGGCATCTTCAACCAACGCCAGTCTTTTCTCACGCGCCTGATCAACTGCAATCCCGTCTCGCAGCATTTCGCGTTTCACATAGCCGCCACCCTCGTGGAGCAGCCAGGCGCCCTTGGCGCAGATCAGCCTGAAACCCGCAAGGTGCGTTCTCATGCCGTAATCGATATCGCCGAAATAGCCGAAATACCGCATGTCCAGGACACCAATTTTCTCGATCAGCGCACGTTTGATCAGAACCGCGTCGCCGGACAGCACTTTGTCTTCAACAGTCGCGCAGGTTTGCGCGCCGAATACGCGCTGTGAAAACTCCTCGACGCTACGATAATCCTTCAGAACGTCGCTTGGCCGCACGATGTGTTCCGGATGACTGTCGACATAATTCGAGGTGCCGCGCACGATGCCGAATTCCCGTGACAGCGACGACGCCAGCAACAGCGCCTGCACAAAGTATGGCGTGATCACCATGTCGTTGCTGATGAAGAACACGACATCGCGCGTGGCGAAATGCAGCCCGATGGCAAACGCACGGGTGTAATGCTGATGTTTGCGTGAACGGATGATTTTCGTTTCGTGTCCCTTCGCATCCGCGCGATGATTCCGGAACACTTCCTGAATCCGTTCCCGCTCGTCGGATGCATCATCGACAAGGATGAATTCGCATTTCAGGTTCAGACGCGCCATCGCGGAAAGCAGCGACCCAAGACAGATCGACGTCTGTTCAAAGCCATTGCGCGCAGGAACGATGACGCTCGGCACGAAGCAGCTCCGGGTCAGTGCGGCAGGCCGGCCGCTTTGAGTTCTACCGTGCCGTTGGGAGCGGATCCAAGCACCTCCATGAACAGACGCACCGGCGCCGACTCCAGGAACGCTGCCAACCGGTCGAGCGTCTGGAACGCCTCCGGCGAATCCTCCGCAAGCCTCGAAACGGTGCCAAACAAGCCGCGGGGCCGGGGATAGATTTTGAACGCGACCTGCGTTTGCGGCGAGATTCCGCTCAAACGTTTGAGGTCATCGACGGCAACCCAAAACCCGCCGAGTTCATCGACCAGACCGTGTTGTTTCGCGTCGGCGCCGGTCCACACGCGCCCACGCGCCACGTCCTGAATCTGCGCCACCGGCATCTTGCGCCCCCCGGCCACATTGGACACGAAATCATTATACACGGCATCGGCCTGTGCATTGACGTTTTCCAGTTGCGCCGCATCCCACGGACTCACCGGGGAATTAAAATTCGCGTTCTTGCCGACCCCCAGCTCGCGCGCATTTACACCGGCCAATTGGCCCGTCTTGTCCACGACAAACTTGCCCAGGAACACACCAATCGATCCGGTGAGCGTGCCCGGCTCGGCGACAATGCGATCTGCCGCCATGGCGATGTAGTAACCGCCGGACGCCGCCACCGATCCCATGCTGACCACGATCGGTTTTCCGGCAGCATGCGCGCGCTTCAGCGCATGAAGAATTTGGTCCGACGCGATCGCCGATCCGCCAGGCGAATCGATGCGCAGCAGTATGGCTTTCACATTGCGGTCGGCTCCGGCAGCACGGATGGCGTCGGCATAGGTATCGCCGGCGATTCCGCCGCCCGCTGCGTCCAGTGGTGCGTTCGACTTGCCTTCGGTGATATCGCCGGCGGCATGAATGAATGCGACCTGCGGCGCACCGAAACCCGCGCCATTGCCGCGCGTCGCCTGGCGATAGCGTGCAAAATCGACGATGCGGGCCCCTGCTCCGGCCCGGCGGCGCGCCGTATCGCGCGCTTCGTCTTCATAGCCGATATTGGTGATCAGCCCTTTTTGTTTCACGAATTCCGCGAGCGATGGACTCTGATCGAGAACCTCCGTGATGGCTGCCCGGTCGAGGTGGCGGTCCGCCGCCGCTTCGGAAACCGCCGAATCGTACCAGGATTGCAGCAGCCGCATCGTCGCTTCCCGGTGGGCCGGCGTGTAATCGGTCTCCGTGAACATGTTCACTGCATTCTTGTATTCATAACGCTGCACGAATTGCGGCTGGGCCTGGATTTTGTCGAACAGTCCTTTGAGGAATGGCGTCGTCGCGGATTCTCCGGCGCCAAAGAACGTCGAGACCGGCTGCATCCAGATCTGGTCCGCCGCGGACACCGCGACGTAGTCGCCAAGACTGCCAGAATAGAAAGACTGCGAATGGGCGAACACGAATTTCCCGGCGCGCTGAAATCGTTTCAATGCATCGCGCAGCTCTTCGCCCTTGGGCTGGGACAGATCGCCCGAACCCACCCTGACCAGAATGCCCTTCACCCGTGAATCGCGGGAAGCCTCGTCGAGACCCAGCACGACATCCATGATGGAAAGCTTATTGCCGCCGATCCCAAAGAAACCGGATGCAGCTTTGTCGTCCATCGCACTGCGAAGGTCGAGCTCAAGCACAGCATTGGAGGCAATGCCGTCGCCTCTGATGGCAGCGACGATGACGATGACAATGACGGCCAGCACCAGGAACACGATCACGCCCGCAACTGCATTGAGCACTTTGCGGGTGATTGTCCATAACCAGTTCAGCACAAACATCGCTTGTCTCCCGTGATGACCACGCCGGCTGTCGCCGAAACCAATGACAGCACACCGTGGCCTCCTGTATATCCCAGATCAGAACTTCGGGCCCCGGGAGGGCATGATGATGAAACGAACAGGCGTGACCGGGTTGCTTTTGGGTGCGGCCACAGCCCTTGTCCTGACCGCCCGGCTCGTTGCCGCGCCGGCCGAAACGCCTGAGGCCCGTGTCAATGCCGCGTGGTCGGCTATGGGCGGCGATAAAGTCGCTGCCCTCAAGACGATCACGCTACGAGCGCATCTCCTCCAATGGGACCCCGGTGAATCCTATTCGGTGGCAACGCCCGACAAACCGGATGTCGGCTATTCCGATCTGGTCGAGAGCCGCGACCTTGTCCGCGAACTTACTCGCAACGAATGGAACCGCCCCAAGAATGACGATGGCACGCGGCGCATCTTCACCGAAGTGGTGACGCCGCAGGGCGGTTGGGTGGTTGGCAACAATGCGTCCAACGGAAGGACGCCCAAACGCGCGATCATGGTCGATGGCAAACCGGCGCAGACATTCTCCAGCCGCCGGTTGACCGTGACGTTGCGCGAGCTCGAACGGCTCGACATCGTGCGGCTCATGAAAGAGCATCCGGACCGTATCTCAGCGATCGCAGATCAAACTGCCGACGGCAAAACCTACCCCGCTGTTCAGTACAAAAGCGATTACGGCAACTTCATTGTGATGTTCGATCCGGCAACCAATCTGCCCGCCCGTGTCCGCACGCCCGACTGGGACGCACTTGAGGGCGATTCCGTATTCGACGCGCAGCTTTCCGACTGGCGCGATGTGGCCGGCGCCAAAATGCCGTTCCATGCCTTTTACACCCTGAATGGCATGAAGGTGGCTGATATGACGGTGCAGAACGTCACCGCCAATCCCGTGCTGCCGGCCAATACATTTGCGATCCCTGCGGACCAGTTGGCGAAAGCCGCCAAACCGGCCGATCCACGTATCACCCCGTTTCATTGGGTGATCCGGCGCCAATATTCCAGCTTCTATTTCGATTCCGATACTATGTATGGCGATGACGGCACCAAGCCGACGATTGTCGACATCGCGCCCTATATCAGCGAGACGCAGGGCTGGACCCACAACACCGTCTTCATCGACATGGGGCCCTACCTCGTGGCGATGGAGGCACCCAACGACGATGGCCAGGCGATTGCGCATCTAGCGCTTGGGCATCAGCATTATCCCGGCAAGCCGATCCGCTATCTCGTGCTGTCGCATCACCACGTCGATCATGTCGGCGGTATGCGGCAATTCGCGGCCGAAGGGGCCACGATCGTCGTCGGTCCCGGCGATGGCGACTATTTCCGCAAGGCGCTGTCCCGCCCCTACACCCTCGACTGGAATGCGCCGAAACAGAAATTCACGCCCAAGGTCATCGAAGTGTCCGGCAAATGGTCAGTGAAGGAAGGTAGCCGCGAAGTCGATTTCTTCCCGATCGAAAATCCCCATGCTGCCGACATGCTGATGGGCTGGGTGCCGGAGGCGAAACTCGGCCTCATCACCGACATCTGGATTCCCGGTGCGCCGGTCGAGAAGTCAAATCCGAATCTGGCGGCGGTGATTCACGCAGTTGATAAACTGGGGCTGAAGCCGGAAAAATTTGCCGGCGGCCACGGCAGTGTCGGCGACTATGCGCAGGCTGCTGCCGTCGTCAAAGCCGCCGAACGCAAATAGAATTTTAGCGGCGGTCGACCGATTCCAGCTCGCGTTTGCGCGCGGACTGCCGTTGCATTTGTTGCGGCGACGTCGAAGCGGCTCCGCTGCTGCGATCCGTCAGCGCCTTGTCACCCTCGGCATACACGCGCGTGAAGGCTGCGCCGAACAGGAATATCTGCGCGCTGTAATAGACCCAGAACAGCAAGGCGATCAGTGCGCCAGCGGCACCAAGGCTCGAAAATGTGCCGCTGCGGCCGAGATAGATTCCGAGCAGCAATTTACCGATCTCGAACAGAACTGCCGTCACCACGCCGCCGATCCACACATTGCGCCAGGCGACAGGTTTTTGCGGCAGGAATTTCAATATCGCGCTGAACATCAGTGATGTCAGCGCAAGTGAGATCACGAAGCTCGCCGCGAGACCGAGGGCGGCGCCGAACGGGATCATGGATGTGAACGCCTTGAATCCCGCCTCCACCACCAGGGAGACAATCAGAAGGAATCCGAGCCCGACGACCAGCCCAAGGCTCATCAGCCTGGCCTTCGCCATACCTTTGATGCCACCCGGTTGTTTCGCATCCCAAAGATCGTTCACGGCATCTTCCAATTCGACAAAGACGCCCGAGACGCTAAGCAAAAGTGTGATCACCGAGATGACCGTTGCCGCAATACTGCCCCCCTTGCTTGCGGCTCCCGCAATTGCGGTTTGCAAGATTCCGGCGGATCTCGCGCCCAGAAGGCCGCTGAATTGCCCGAATACCGCGCCGCGAGCGGCCGCTTCGCCAAACACCAGTCCAGCAATCGCGATCACCAGCAGAATAATCGGAGCGATTGAGGTCACGGTGTAAAAAGCGATGGCTGCGCCACGGCTGGCTGCCCGCTTTTTGCTCCATAGCGCAAAGCTGGTCTTACCAAGATAACTGATGCGCTGGAACATAGGCGCCTCCGGGCGGGAATCTCCTTAATCGCGAACGGCTCTGCGCACTGTGACGTTCCGCTGCGCCGTGAGGTGTGAGCCTGGACATCGCGCCAGTGTGATCCGACGCTCCCATCGCAGGCATCGGCTCCTGGCATGGCGCCTCTCCTTCACGCCCACATTCCGGCATCAATTCACATACACCGTACACGGAGTTTACCTCACGCTCCTGCGCACGGCACGACGGCAACCGGGCCCTGGCGCCCGCCGTTAGGGATCGACAATGCCCATTGGACGGAGGCGGTTATGGCTCTGCTTGGCGAAATTTTTGGCGGCGGCAATCAGGAAACCGGCGAAGGTCAGAAACCGATGCAATTGGCCGTGCTCGGCGCGCTTGCATATCACACCGTCAAGAACAAGGGAGGCTTGGGCAGCATATTGGGCTCGGGCGATGGAGCTGCCGCGCAATAAAATTCGGCCGCGCCACAAGTGGATGAGGACAAGGCGCAAGCTTCGGGATTGTCGGGATTGCTGTCCCGCGGCGTCGGCGGGTTGACCGGCCTGTTGACCCAGGCGTCGGGCGGCGCTGCCGGACCGGCAATCAGCGACGGTCTGCAAAACCTGCTGAACAGATTCCGCAAGAACGGCCTTGGAGACAAGATTGACTCCTGGATTTCCAGCAGCCCGAACAAATCCATTTCGCCCGGCGAACTGGAACAGGGGCTCGGGGCAGACATGGTGAATTGGCTGACCAGGGAAACCGGCATGAGCAAAGACCAATTGCTCGCTGGGCTGTCAAAATACCTCCCCGAAGCCGCGGACAAACTCACGTCCAAGGGCAAGGTGCCGACGGCACAGGAAGCGCAGCAGCACGTCAATCAGCAGCAGACGCACTGACGAGCCGCAACGGCGGTTCTACTCTGCCGCGGTGTGTTGCGGGATTCCTTTGGGATCGCGCACAGCAGTCGGCACATGCGTCGCGGCGATGCGTTTGGCCGCCCGATACTGCTGTTCCTGAAATTTCTCCCGCGTCTTCGCCAGCCTGATCAGGCGCGAGAATGCATAGATATAACTGCGGATGACTCCATCGAGCCCGTAACGAAAATATCCGCGCAGCACATAGGCTTTGAAAAACGCCCACAGAGGCGTCACCACGATCTTCGCCGCGCCCGGATTGCGTCGCTTGCGGAACTGGTCTTCCGCCTGCATGGAGGAATAGAAATTGACCTTCTCGATGGCATGCGCGTGCGAACGGAACAGATAATGATTCAAACCATGCTTCAGCAGCACGGGCTTGCCGCCATCGCAGAGCACAATCGAATCGTGCACCGTACTGTCCTTGAATCGCGCAAAATCTGTGTGGTAGAGCCGCCCATGCATCATCGAGACCGCGAACCGCCGCGGCGTCTCCTCAAACGGAAAAACGCAATGGGTCTTGACCGCAAACGCCTTTGCTTTCGGGGAGCCGTTGGCGAAAAGTTCGCGAATTTCGGCCGCCAGCTCCGGCGTCACTTCCTCATCGGCGTCAATATTGAAAACCCATTTGTTGCGGCATAGCGCTTCGGCGAAACGCTTTTGCGGCCCATAACCCGGCCAGGTATTGAAAAAAACACTTGCTCCCAGGGCCTCGGAAATCGAGACCGTGTCATCGGTGCTTCCCGAATCCACGACAATGACCTCGTCGGCCCAATCACGGACGCTCAAGATCGTGCGCGAAATGCGGTCAGCTTCATTTTTCGCAATAATGGTTGCCGAAACCGGAAGCTTCCCCGCTCCATTGCGCATGCGATACGTACTCGCCTTGCACCCCGCAAATTATAGCAAGGCCCGGCCACCCGCTGCAAAACTGAACCTTACATTTAAATTACAACCGTGACGTGGAATTGGACCCGCCAATGCGCGGGCATGCGATAGGTAATGAACTTGATGGGCGGAGTCCGCGCATCGTCCGGGAAAAAGTCCCTGAGCGCCGCGGAAACCTGCGCCGCATCGGCATAATCCTGCAGCATGACGGTCAGATGCAGGATGTTTTCCGCCGCCGCGCCGGTCTGGTCCAGCAGTGCACGGATATTCCGAAGCGCCTTTTCCAGTTGCGCCGACAATCCCTCGACGCGCTTCCCGGTCGCGGGGTCAATGCCGAACATGCCCGATGATTGCAGCAGTGGCCCGATGCTGGACGCCATGGGAATTGGATCATCGTGGCCAACACCAGGAATTTCATAATTCTTGCGCCGTTCCCCCACCACACCCGTCAACTGCACCTGAATCTCAGTCTGCCCTGCCAGATCGTAAGGGAGAGTTTTGCGCGCCGGCCGGTCGCCGAATCCCGGATAATCGTCGACCCAGCGCTTCACCATGTCCGGCTGCCACGCGAAGTCCTTCATGAAGACCCAGACATGGTTGATGTCGGCATCGGATCCGCCGGCCGACTTCATGAAGCGCTTCATGTTCTCGAACGAGCAGTCGATCTGTGCCAGAGCGCCTTCGACGAGTTTGCCATCGGCAGGGTCTTCCGGTGCAATGACCGACGAGAACACATATCGCCCCAATCTCGCCCCCATGGGCAAAGGATCCTTGTGCGACAAGCCAGGGATTTCTATCGGCACGCGCCTCTCGCCGGTGACGCAATACGCCATCAGCTGCACTTCCACGCCATTGGGCAGCGGCGCCTGATTGGTCTTGCGCGCCGGCCGGTTCGCCGTTGGAAAAAGCTGCAGCCAATCCCTATTGATATAGGCGCGGTGCGAGCGTCCCGGAATCCACACCGTCAGCAGCCCGATACTATCGGGACCAGCGCCGGCTTTCGCCAGCAGTTCGACCAGATTGGCGGATGCCTGCGAGAATTGCCGCTCCGGTCCTTCCGCCAATTTTCCGGTTTTGGGATCGACGCCGGAAATGCCCGATGTGAACACCAGATTGCCGATCCTTGCCGCGGTCATCCGGTCCACACCGGATTCGCGGTATGCTGCAGGAAGCGGCAACTGAAAAGATTCGCGCATCTTGTGTCCTAAGGATTTGCTGTTCAACGGCCGATCACCACAAAACCCATGGCTTCAACCATGGCTCGCGCGACGACTTCATCATCAGAGCCTCCACCGCCTGCCCCTATGCCGCCAACACAATTCGGTCCGGACTGAACGACCAGGCCACCAGGCAAGGTTGTCAATCTGGCATCGCCCCACTGGGCGAGATCGCCATGGCGTTCTTCCAGGTCGCGTTTGAAACTCAAAGTGTTCCGGCACATCACCGCAGCCGTATATGCCTTGCGCACGGAATGGGTGAGAATGCGCGCATGCGCGCCATCCATGCGCGCCGTTGCAATCATGTCGCCATGGCGATCGGCCACGGCAAAAGCCATGACGCGGTTGCGCGCCCGTGCCGCCGCAATTCCCGCAGCGATGGCTTTCTCGGCTTCAACCAGACCCAAACTGTCGAAACGCAGCATGCCAGTCTCCTGATGCTGATGCCAAAAGAGCAGAGCGGGAAACCTGCCGCAAGCGCGTAATCATGTTTGGATTGTGATATGCGTGCGCCGCAATTGCTCATTCGAACGGGAACCAAATGGCATCTCAACGTGACATCGCAGTCGTTGTGGGCAGTCTGCGCAGGGAATCTTTTAGCCGCAAAACTGCCAATGCGCTGATCGGACTGGCGCCCCCAGGCCTGAAACTTGCGATGGTCGATATCGGCAATCTGCCGCTGTACAACCAGGATCTGGAAACCGGCACGCCACCCGCCGAATGGACCGCATTTCGCGACCGAATCCGGCCAGTTCAGGGTGTTATTTTCGTCACTCCCGAATACAACCGCTCGGTTCCCGGCGTGCTGAAAAACGCCATCGACGTAGGTTCCCGTCCCTATGGCAAGAGCGTCTGGGACAAAAAGCCCACCGCGATCGTCAGCGTCTCCCCGGGCGCGCTGGGCGCGTTTGGGGCCAATCATCATCTGCGCCAGTCACTGGTGTTCCTGAACATGCCGCCCCTGCAAATGCCCGAAGCGTATGTCGGCGGCGCCGACAAGCTGTTCGATGAGCAGGGCAAATTGGTCAATGATTCAACGCGTGAATTCTTTTCCAAATTCATGCAGGCTTATGCCGGGTGGGTCGAGAAGCACGCAGCAGGTTAACGGCGGCTGCCAACAACGCGGCGGTTTTCGTGGTTGACCGGCGGCCTAAACTGTGGCGCGTTCACAGGGGAAGAGCACAGGTTTTGCGTCTGATGCGCGATCGACTTCCAGTGGTCAGGATTTTACCTCTGTTGCCATTGCTCCTTCTGGCCGGATGCCAGGATTCCGATCTCGGGCAGCTGGCGCAACTCGCCTATACCTCTGTTACCGCCACGCCTCCCAAGGTCAGCCGGGATCAGGCCGCGGCAATTCCCTATGCCAGCATGGGTCTCGAACTCGGAGATACGGCCCAGGTCCTTCTCGTTCTGGGCACCGAAACGGGTAATGAACTCGACTGGTTTGCCGGCGATCAGGTTTTCGTCCGCACGGAGAATGGAAGGGTGGTGCGTACGGTCGGTCTTCCCTATGATCTCGGTGGACTGCGGCGCATCGATGCGAATGCAGGCGCGGTCCGACCGGCATCCGCGTCTCCTGTCCGGTATAGTTTCGATTTTCCCGATCTCGGCATTTTCGATGCTCTCGCCCAGTGCACAACGAGAGATACCGGCAATGCCACGGTGGATGTTTTCGGATCGCAGCTACCCACACGGCACATCATCGAACATTGCACCGTTCCGGACATGCGCTGGAACTTCGACAACGAATACTGGACCGACCCCATGACGGGCTATGTCTGGCGCAGCAGCCAACACATCCATCCCGACTCTCCGCCGGTGGTTCTCCAGGTCTTCAGACCGGCACAGAATCGGGGTTAGCGGCCGGCGCAGTCACCACCGGCGCTGATGCCCGCGCGAACACGCGGTCGCGATAGCACAGCACCGAACCGGCGGTGAACAGCACGAGGCTGACAAAGCCCGACAGGCTGCACAGGAGCGCGAATTCCGGAAGCCGGGTCTCCAGCGCACGGGCATACAGCATGATCGGCAGGTCGAGCTTCACCCCGCGAATTGATCCCGTCCCGGCCTTGAACAGTGCTTCCCCGGCGAACTGGATCACGAAGCCCGGCACCGACAAAAACAGCGACAGAACAAGATTGCGGCAGAATGTGCCCGAACCCTCATGCAACGCCTTGCGCAAAACCGTTCCGGTGCTGCCCGCGACGATGGCAGGGATGAGGAATCCGATTCGCGCATAAAGAATGTAAAATCCGGTAATCGCTGCCGATACCGAAACCAATCCGATGGTGGTGCGGCCCGCGCCGATGGCCGGTAGAGCCAAAGCGGACACCAGATAGACAGCCGAAAGATACCCGGATAGCACCAGCAGAAAACGTAGATAGGCCGCGTAGATTCGCCAGTCTTGGCGGACAGGATGCAAATGAATCCAGCCCTGTACCTTCCGCTTACCCAAGACCAGATCCGTGACTGATGAAACCGCAATGGCCACGAAGAACATACAGAGGAAAATACCCGCCGCGAGGGCACCCAGCGCAACGCTCGCCGCGCGGGCATCACCGCTCGAAATGAAGGCCATCAACTCGGACACATACGCCCAGAGGGATGCATAGATAACCACAGCAGTAGCGGCGAGAGGTGCAATGAGGAGCTGCGCCAGCGGGCGCACTTCGCGAAATAGGAAAGTGTAGGAACGCGATGCCGCGGCGACGGCCGTCGAATACGGGGGCAACTCATCCGTCATGGGAACACCCGGGATCTGCCGCAATCACCCCCCGAATGGCATGTTACGCGCGCTCGCGCAACTCCGGTGTGTCGGCAGCGGGAAGCTGAACCACATTTGAGTAATCTGCCTCGCCCTCGGCCGCGCCCCCCTCGGCAACCGTGGCAGCCGGCCGGTCGGTCAGGAATGCGAAGCTGAAATATATCGCCGTCATGACGATCAGCGCGACCAACGAGAAACGTGGTGCAAGCACCGCCGCAAATGAGGACAGTGCGACACACCCGAGATAGGCTGCCAATCCGTATCGCTGGCCAAGTTTGGCCTGCAGCCGGTGATGAAAGTGATCCGTGTCGGGGGCGAATGGCGAACGGCCCTGGAGCCGGCGCGTGATGATCAGGCGCAGGCAATCGGCCACGGGAAAATAGAACCACACGGTCACAGTTTCGATCGTGATATGCCCATGCGCATATGCGGTGAGCGCGAGGAGCCCAAGCACGAAAGTGACGCCGTAACTGCCGCAATCGCCGAGAAACAGTTTGCCGCGCAAATTGAAATACAGGATCACCGCGCTGACGGCGGTCAGAACCTGTGCCACCGCGGCAACCGCCGGATCACGCACCAGCGCGAGACATAGCGACCAGATCAGGAACATGCCGGGTACGAGGCCGTTCTGCCCGTCCGCCATGTTGACGGCATTCACAATGCCCGCAAATGTCAGCGCGATCAGCCCGGCATAAATCGCGGGAGGCAATGGCGTCGGCTGAAAACTTCCCCAGTTCAATGAGCCGGCAATCAGCCCCGGCGCCAGTGTCATGGCGACACCGAGGAAGACCAGCAATGCCAGAATCCGGCTCAATGGAGTGGTGTTGGTTTGATCGTCGGCGAAACCCGCAAGCCCAACGCCGGCAGCGCACAAAATGAGCATCGCTGCGAATTGCTGGTCTTTCAGATAACCCGATACCACTGCCCCGGCCAACCAGATCAGCAGCGGAACCAGAATTCCGATGCCGCCAACCAGAGGAGTCGGACGCGGATGATTTTTGCGGGCTTGGTCGGGGTAGTCCATCACGCCGAGCCGGCGGCCGATGGCATCGGCATTGACGCAGATCAGCCACGCCGCGGCAAACGCAATGAGGTCAAGGAAAATGCTCATGCCGTGTTTCCGCACGCACGGCAGTCGTCCGCGACATCAACGGAAATCATCCGGCTCACCCCGACCGGTGCAATTGCACACACGGACTAACGCAATGAGACCAGCCCTGTCGGGGCCGTATTAAACCTCACTGCTATTGATGAAGCCGCCGGCCATCGAACAAATGACCGGCGGAATACATTCAGATAACCTTAGTGGTTTTGGGACGGAGGAATCGATCCCGTGGCCACCGCTTGCGTGAGGTTTTGACTGCTTGTGCCAGCGGTAAGAATCCAGATGCCAACGCCCACAACAATCAATCCACCGATGATCCAAATGATTGGAGGATTATCAAGATCGTCGCGTCCCTGTGCCTGCTGTACCCCCGCAGCTGCACCCGGAGTCAACGGACCAGTATCCGCCGCCATCACGGGCATCTGGCCCATAACCATCGCGGCGCTAACCAACATCGAGATAAGCGCTTTTCTCACCCTCAGCTCCCCTTTTTGGGTTCTTTTGTTAGGACTTCTAGCATCACGTAAATTAGCGGTCAAATGAATGTTTACCCACGGCCGAATGGCTACGTGACCGCCTGACAACGATGTACACAGAAATTCGATCCCGAGGCCTTGGGATTTTTTTCAAAGCGTTCGGATTGTCTTCGCCAGCCTGACCAGACTCTGCACAGATTACTGTGTCCTTCTTGCATCGACCCGAGAAACATTTACCAACCATTTGAATACACGCTCAAAATTGGAGCGATCCAGCGGGCACGCCCCGGGAACCTGATCGCGCGCAGTGATCGCCGATTGCCGCGCCACGACATTCAGCGGCAGAAATCCGCCGGTCCAATTTCTTTTGAAATCAATTTGCTATTCGCCCCGAGGAAGAACGTACCGGCCCGTATTGAAATACACTTTTGGCTGGGAAAAATTGACAGTCAGTGAAGAATACCCACGGAATCTGCCGGCACGCCGGTTAGCCCATGTCGGCAATTTGCAGCCTCAGAGCTCAAGGCTCTGAAACGAAAACGCAAATTTTCCTTTCGGTGAACTGGGGGGAAGTGAGCCCGGCTGGGATTGAACCAGCGACCCTCTGATTAAAAGTCAGATGCTCTACCACTGAGCTACGGGCTCTCACGGCGTTAAGTAAGTTCTGAGCGGGATCAGGTCAACGCCGCGAATCGGTCAGGCGGGTTCTTCGGCCTGCCCATTGCGGTAATGATGGAGGAACCGGGTGCAAAATTGCCCCGTCTCATGTGCCGCAACCGCCGCCCGGAACCGGCTCAGCAGGTCCTGGAAAAAAAATAGATTGTGCCAGGTCAGCAATATTGAGGCGATGATTTCCCCGGATTTGACGACATGGTGCAGATAGGCGCGTGAAAACCGGCGGCAGCAGGCGCAGGAGCAGTTCGCATCAAGTGGTCCTGAGTCTTCGGCGTGCCGGGCATTGCGCAGATTGAGTGCACCTGCCCAGGTGAATGCCTGACCGTTTCGCCCCGAACGCGTCGGCAGCACGCAATCGAACATGTCGACACCAAGGCGTGCCGCGCCGATGATGTCATCCGGCTTGCCGACGCCCATGAGATAGCGTGGACGCGTTTGCGGCAGGCCCGGCGCAGTTCCGGCAATCACATCGAACATTACAGACTGTCCCTCGCCGACAGCGAGTCCGCCGATGGCATAACCGTCAAAACCGATGGCCATCAGGTCTTCGGCCGACCGGAGGCGGAGGTCGGGGAAAATACCGCCCTGCACGATGCCAAAACAGAATTGGCCGGGATTCGTCCGAAACGCCGCTTTTGACCGTTTCGCCCAGCGCATGGAGAGCGCGAGCGAGGTTTCGATGCGCTCGCGGCTGGCGGGCCAGGGCGCGCATTCATCCAGCACCATCTGAATGTTCGAACCGAGCAGGTCCTGGATTTCCATGGCACGCTCGGGCGACAGAAAATGCTCCGATCCGTCGATGTGCGAACGAAACCGCACACCCTCCTCGCGGACATCGCGCAACGCCGCAAGCGACATCACCTGGAAGCCGCCGGAATCCGTCAGTATGCTGAACGGCCAGTCCATGAATTTGTGCAACCCGCCGAGGCGCGCAATGCGCTCCGCGCCCGGCCGAAGCATCAGGTGATAGGTATTGCCGAGCACGATACGCGCGCCCGTTGCCGCGACATTTTCCGGCAGCATGGCTTTCACCGTACCTGCCGTGCCGACCGGCATGAAGGCAGGGGTTTCAACCGTGCCGCGCGGCAGATGCAGCACGCCGCAACGAGCGGCCCCATCCGTCGCCTTGATGTCGAATTGCAGTGCGCTCATGGCGCCGGCTCGCGAATCAAAAGGCAGGCATCGCCATATGAATAAAACCGGTACCCTGCCGCTATGGCATCGGCATAGGCTGCTTTCATCACATCACTGCCGCTGAAGGCGCAAACCAGCATGAACAATGTCGAACGTGGCAGATGAAAATTCGTCAGCAGCATATCGGCCGATTTGAACCGGTATCCGGGCGTGATGAACAGATCCGTTTCGCCGGACCGCGCATGAATCTGCCCGGTAGCGTCCGCCGCCGTTTCCAGCGTCCGCAGCACTGTCGTCCCCGCAGCGACAATCCGCCCGCCGGCATTTCGCGCCGCGTTGATCTGACTTGCCGTGCTCCCGGATATCGCGGCCCATTCGGAGTGCATGGCATGCCGGGTGGTGTCCTCCGCCGTCACCGGCAGGAATGTGCCGGGGCCGACATGCAGGGTGATGGCGGCAACGGCGACACCGCACTCGCGCAACGCATCGAGCAATTCCGGCGTGAAGTGCAGCCCCGCGGTCGGAGCCGCCACCGAACCCGGGACACGTGCGTAGACCGTCTGATAATCGGCGCGATCACGTCCATCGGGCGAGCGCCGGCCGGCGATGTAGGGCGGCAGCGGCACTTCACCTTCGGCCGCAATAGCAGCATCAAGTGCGCCTCCCTCACGATCGAACGCGACTTCAATCTCGGCGCCGTCGCGCGCGACCACCCTGCCCTTCAATGCCGCGCCGAATGTCAGCGCATCACCCGGTTTCAGTCTTTTGGCCGGCCGCGCAAACGCACGCCAGGTACTGGCGTTGACGCGCGAATAGAGCAGCAGCTCGCACTTTGCGCCTTGCGACTCTTCACTGCTGCGGTGGCGAACACCGTGCAGCCGTGCCGGGATCACCTTACTGTCGTTGATAACCAGGATATCGCCCGGACGGAGCAGTTGCGGCAGTGCACGAATGTCCAGATGCTCACGGATACCATCGGGCCGCACCAGCAACAGGCGCGCGGTGTCGCGCGGCACAGCCGGCCGCAAGGCGATCAGCCGCTCGGGCAGCTCAAAATCGAATTCATCGACCCGCATGGAGAAATGCTGAGCGGTTACTGCGCCGACTGCAATACCGCCTGGGTGACGCGCGCCTGATCAGCATCACTCAGATAGGGGTGCATCGGAAGGCTTAGCACCTCATTGCACAGCTGGCGGGCGGCAGGAACCGGCGCTGAAGGACAGGAGGCATAAGCCGTCTGTTGTGGCAGCGGAGCCGGATAATAGACCCGGCTGGGAATGCCGAGGTCCTTCAGGCCTGCCTGAATTTTTGCGCGGTCGCGGACGCGAATGGTGTATTGCGCCCAGACTGAGCGTGCACCGGAAATCATTTGCGGTACACGGATCGAGTCGTGCTGGCCGAGGTCCCGGTTGTACCCGTCGGCGATTTTCTGCCGGGCGGCGATTTCGTCAGGGAAGATCTTCAGCTTTTCGATCAGAACAGCCGCCTGAATCGTATCCAGGCGCGAATTCAGTCCCACGCGCGCATGCTCGTACGCATCGGCGCCCTGCCCATGCATGCGCAACGACCGCAAGACGGATGCCAGCTGATTGTCATTGGTGAAACACGCGCCGCCATCGCCATAGCAGCCGAGCGGCTTGGCCGGAAAGAAACTGGTTGCCGCCGCCTCGCCGAAGCACACCGTCGCGCGGCCAGTCAGGGTTGCGCCGAAACCTTGCGCCGAATCGCACAAGAGATGCAGTTTCTCCGCCGCGGCAATTGATTCCAGTCTGCCGTATTCGGCCGGTTGCCCGAACAAATCAACTGCGATGACGGCTCTGGGATTGAGCCTGCCCTCGCGCCGGACCATGGCGATGGCCGACTCGAGGCTGGCCGGGTCCATATTGAACGTATCCGGCAGGACGTCGGTGAAAACCGGTGTCGCGCCGGCAAGCGCCACGACTTCCGCGGTGGCGGCAAAGGTGAATGCCGGAACAAAGACCGCGTCACCGGGCCCGATCCGCCAAGCCCTGAGCACGAGCAGCAAAGCGTCGGTACCATTGGCGCAGGCAACCGCGTGTTTGACGCCCGCGAAATGGGCCAGCTTTTGCTCAAGCTCGAACACCTGCGGACCCAAAATCCATTGCCCGCTCTCAACCGCGGCAATGATCGCCTGGTTCAGCGCCGGGCCAAGGCGCTGCCGCTGCGCCTGCAGATCAATAAAAGCAACCGAATCCGTCACGTGCATCTCGCTACAAATCCCGGTGTCGTGGTTTCGGAATTCGCATGGGTGCCGATATAGGATCAGGCGAATTT
Organism: uncultured Bordetella sp.; assembly: GCA_964446945.1. Taxonomy (GTDB): domain Bacteria; phylum Pseudomonadota; class Alphaproteobacteria; order Micropepsales; family Micropepsaceae; genus CAIYRG01. The sequence continues at coordinate 12,593 of CAYUQO010000017.1, read as the reverse complement.
CAGAACCGGGACACTAGTGGCGACGTACACGGTTCACATCGCTTGCGCAAATCACGGGATGTGGCAGCACGTTTCTCCTACGGGAGTGTCATCTGGATGATGCGGTCCGGATCCGGGACCATGCCATTATTGCCTGAACTGCCTTTCTTGATCTCGTCGACATGCTCCATCCCGCTGATCACCCGCCCCCAGACGGAGTACTGGCCGTCCAGCCATGGCGCATCGGCAAGACAAATGAAGAACTGACTATTCGCCGAATTGGGATCGCTGCTGCGAGCCATGGAGCAGGTGCCGCGGACATGCCGCTCGCGGCTGAATTCGGCCGCCAGATTCGGTTTTTTGGATTTGCCGGTGCCGGTGCCCGTGGGATCGCCGGTCTGGGCCATGAAGCCGTCAATGACGCGATGAAATTTGAGCCCATTATAAAAGCCTTCCCGGACCAGTTCCTTGATCCGTTGCACGTGATTGGGCGCAACATTGGGCAGCAGCTCGATGCGCACTGTGCCGGATTTGAGCTCGAGTTCGATCACTTCGGAATCGGCCATGATGTTTTTCCTCGTGCCTGTTCGGTTCTCAGCTTTTGCTGCGGGCAAATCTTTTGCGCAGCGCGTCGGCAACCGGGGCCGTGGTGAAAGCGCTGACATCGCCGCCAAAGGCAGCAATTTCCTTGACCAGCCGTGACGCAATCGCCTGGTGCCGCGGGTCGGCCATCAGGAAGACGGTCTCAATCTCCGGATCGAGCCGCTGATTCATCCCGACCATCTGAAATTCGTATTCGAAGTCGGATACGGCGCGCAGTCCGCGGACAATGACGGTGGCTCCCACCTGCCGGGCAAAATGGATCAAAAGACTATCGAAAGTTTCGACCGCAATGGTGGCGCGGCCACCGCCGGCAAAGCGGGCGGTTTCGCGGCGCATCATCTCGATGCGCTCTTCGATGCTGAATGCCTGCGACTTCGAAGGATTATTGGCGATTCCGATCACCAGATGGTCGAACAATTTGACCGCGCGCTGGATGATATCCAGATGTCCAAGTGTCACCGGATCGAAAGTACCTGGATAGAGTGCGACACGACCGGGACTCATTCTTCGCCGTCCCCCGAGCTTTCCGCAATGCGTTCCACGGAGACCACCCTTTCACCTTCTTCCATGCGGAACAAGGTGACGCCCTGCGCGGTGCGGCGCTGAATGCTGATGCCCGAAACGGGAAGCCGGATCGTCTGCCCCTGATTGGTGATCAGCATAAGATGGTCGGTCTCCTCGACCGGGAAGGCAGCCGCGAGCGCATTGTTCTTGCCCTTCATCGACATTGCGGTGACTCCCTGCGCGCCGCGGCCCATGGTGCGATATTCATATGAGCTGGTGCGCTTGCCGAATCCTTCCTCGCTGACAGCAAGAACAAATTGCTCGCGCGCCCCCAATTCGGCATAGCGTTCGGGCGACAGCACCGCTTCCTCGCCCGTGTCTTCCGTTTCATCCGCGCCATCCTCGACGCCAGTATCGGCATCTTCCGCCGTCGTTCCGTCCTGTGCTTTGCGTGCCGCACTTGCCTGACGCAGGAACGCGCGCGCTTCCGCAACACTCGTATCGCTGCCTGCCAGCAAGGCCAAACTGACAACCTCATCGCCTTCCGAAAGCCTGACCCCGCGCACACCGGTGGATTCGCGTCCCTTGAAGACGCGAATGTCGGTGATGGCGAAACGGATGCATTTTGCCCGCCTTGTGGTCAGCAGCACGTCGTCCTTCGGCCCGCACAGCTGCACGCCGACAATTCCGTCGCCGGCATCGAGCTTCATGGCGATTTTGCCGGTCTTCTGAATGTTGGCGAAATCCGACAGCTCATTGCGGCGCACATCGCCCGACTTCGTCGCGAACAACACCTGGAAGCGGTCCCACGTCGCTTCATCTTCGGGCAAGGGCAGAATCGTGGTGATGCGCTCTCCCCCCTGCAACGGCAGCAGATTCACCATGGCCTTGCCGCGGCCCTGAATCCGCGCTTCGGGAAGCCGCCAGACTTTCAGCCGGTACACCATGCCCGTGGATGAAAAGAACAGCAGCGGCACATGCGTATTCGCGGCGAATATATGGGTGACGAAATCTTCTTCGCGGGTCGACATGCCCGCCCGGCCCTTTCCGCCGCGTCCCTGCACGCGGTATTCCGCCAGTGGCGTGCGTTTGATGTAGCCCGCATGCGTCACTGTCACGGCCACATCTTCGCGCTCGATGAGGTCTTCATCGTCGACCTCGATTTCGGCATCGACGATTTCCGTCCGCCGCGGCGTGGCAAAATCCCGTCGTACTGCCGCGAGTTCGTCCTTCACGATTGCAAGCACGCGCGGGCGCGAACGCAGAATGTCGAGATAATCGGAAATTGCGGCGCCGAGTTTTTCGACTTCTTCGGAAATTTCCGAAATGCCGAGCGCAGTCAATCGCTGCAGCCGGATCTCAAGGATCGCCTTCGCCTGTTCCTCGGTCAGCCGGATGGTGTTGTCCGCCGCCACCTGATGACGCGGATCCGCAATAAGTTTCACCAGCGGCGCGATCTCGGATGCGGGCCAGGCGCGTTCCATCAATCGTATTCTTGCAGTCGCCGCATCGGGTGCAGCGCGGATCAGCGCAATCACGGCGTCGATATTTGCCACCGCAATTGCCAATCCCACCAGCACATGGCCGCGCTCGCGCGCATTGGCCAGCTCATGCCGGGTCCGCCGCGTCACCACTTCTTCGCGGAACAGCACAAATGCGGCGATCATCTCCTTGAGATTCATCAGCTCTGGCCGGCCGCCATTCAGCGCCAGCATGTTCACGCCGAAACTGGTTTGCAGTTCGGAGAACCGGTAGAGCTGATTCAGCACGACCTGAGACGAGGCATCGCGTTTAAGCTCGATCACCACGCGCATGCCATGGCGGTCGCTTTCGTCGCGCAGCTCCGCAATGCCTTCGATCCGCTTGTCGCGCACCAGATCGGCGATTCGTTCGAGCATGCGCGCCTTGTTTACCTGATACGGAATCTCGGTGACGATGATCGCCTCGCGGTCGCGCCGCAGCTCCTCGACATGCAGTTTGGCGCGCATCAGAACCGATCCGCGCCCGCGCGCCAGCGCCGAACGTGGTGCGGTACGGCCGATGATGAGGCCACCTGTGGGGAAATCCGGCCCCGGTACGATCTCCGTCAGCACATCCAGTGTAATCGCCGGGTCTTCGATATAGGCGAGACAGGCATCAATGACCTCACCCATATTGTGAGGCGGGACATTGGTCGCCATGCCGACGGCGATGCCCCCTGCCCCGTTGACCAGGAGATTGGGAAAGCGCGCGGGCAGAACCACCGGTTCGCGCTCGGACGCATCATAATTGTCCTGGAATTCGACCGTGTTCTTTTCGAGGTCTTCGGTCAGCGCATGTGCGGCGCGGGCGCGGCGCACTTCGGTATAGCGCATGGCCGCGGGCGGATCGCCGTCGACCGAGCCAAAATTGCCCTGCCCGTCGATCAGCGGCAGGCGCATGGAAAAATCCTGCGCCAGGCGCACCAGCGCATCGTAGACCGCCTGGTCGCCATGCGGGTGATATTTGCCGATGACATCGCCGACCACGCGCGCAGATTTGCGGTACGCCTTGTTCCAGTCGTAGCCACTCTCATGCATAGAAAATAAAATGCGGCGGTGCACCGGCTTCAGGCCATCCCGGACATCGGGGAGCGCGCGCGATACGATCACGCTCATCGCGTAGTCGAGATAGGAACGCTTCAATTCGCTTTCGATCGCAACCGGATTGATGTTGCTTTCGCCGCGCCCGCCCGGGCCGTTGATATCGTCAGTTTCGCTGGCCAAAACTCTCTATCCCGATCAGCCTACGGCACCCTCTAGCACGAGTCGTCGCGCCTTTCGCCCGGGTGATTGAGGGCGAAAATACACCACGAAAATTTCATGACGCTGTAGCATTTGGCGGTTGTTTCGAACAGATCGGCTATTGCGCCAAATCGGTCTGGTTCAAAATCAATCGGCGCATTTCCTCGAGCACCAGCGCCATGTCATAGGCGTACATTTGCCTGGCGCCGTGTTCGCCTTCATCCCTGAAACCGAAAGTAATGCCGACCACAACTCCCGAATTCGCATCGACGACGGGGCCGCCGGAAAATCCTTCACCCGCATCGGCGTTATAAGTAAATGCCACCTGATCGCGGCATGTGTCGCAACGTGGAGCAACGAATGTGTTCAGCTGCGACACCATGCCTTTGGCGTCGCGGAGATCGCGTAAACTTCCCTGACCGTAGGCGACCACTGGCTCCCCGAGCCTTGGGTTGCCAAATTGAGGCGCGTCATGGCCTTCGATGCGGAAGAACAGAAGGTCGTAATCGCGCGAGCGAGCGACGACGCGGTCGGGCGGAACGAGATTCAGATTGTGATCATTGGTGACGGCGATATTGGGGGTCACTGCCACGGCTGCGCCCCAGGCACCAAGAATGAAGTCTGTGCTGTGAAATAGGGGTATGTAGGCCGACATAACCCGCGGGTTGATGAAGCTGTCAGCCTGTTGCCCCGCAGAACAACCGCTAAGGGAGATGCACAGCAAAGCCGGCGCGGCGAAACGCAGGCGCCGCGCCAAGGCGGAAATGACGTGCATAGCCCCGACCTGCCTTCGCCGGAGCACTCCGGTCCGACCCTGTTGCCCCCTCGCTCCGGCTACGCGCAGGCAGGTCGAACCGACGATTTATGGGGCCGGGAGTATCAGAAGGGAATTTCGTCGTCGAGGTCGTCGCGGCGGAAATTCCGGCTTTCGCCGTTTCCGGCCATCGCGGGCGCGGGCCTGTCCCCGCGCTCGCCGCCCTCGGCACGATCCAGAAGAACCAACTCGCCGCGGAAGCGCGTCAGCACCACTTCGGTGGTGAATCTCTCCTGACCGTCCTTTTCATATTTGCGCGTCTGAAGCTGACCTTCGAGATAGACCTTCGAACCCTTGCGCAGATACTGCTCCGCAACTTTGGCGAGGTTCTCATTGTAGATGACAACCCGGTGCCATTCGGTTTTCTCTTTGCGCTCGCCGGACGCCTTGTCGCGCCAGGACTCCGAGGTGGCCACGTTCAGGTTCACCACGGGGTCGCCCGAATTGAGACGCTTCACTTCCGGGTCACGTCCCAGATTGCCCACCAGGATTACCTTGTTGACGCTGCCAGCCATCCCCATCTCCTATCTCTCAGGCGCAAATTAGCGCCGCGTTCCGGTGTGCGCCACGCGCCGCCAGACTTGTCCACCTGGATTTGCGAGGGCAAAACCATCTTAGCATTTGTTCTCTTTTTGTTCCAGTCCTATTTTCACAAAGATTCGCAGATTCGCAGCGCTTGCCGCGCAAGCGCCGGACCGTCATAGGTTACCACCAGAATGCAAAAGACAATTTCCATTCGCGGCGCGCGCGAACACAACCTCAAAAATATCGATGTCGAGATGCCCCGCGACCGCCTGGTGGTGATCACCGGGCTGTCGGGCTCCGGCAAATCCTCCCTCGCCTTTGACACAATCTATGCCGAGGGACAACGGCGGTATGTCGAAAGTCTATCGGCTTATGCACGGCAGTTTCTCGAAATGATGCAGAAGCCCGATGTCGACCACATCGACGGGCTTTCGCCGGCCATTTCGATCGAACAGCGCACCACCTCGCGCAACCCGCGTTCGACAGTCGGCACGGTAACCGAAATCTACGATTACCTGCGCCTGCTTTATGCACGCGCCGGTGTCCCCTATTCGCCAGCGACAGGCTTGCCGATCGAAAGCCAGACGGTCAGTCAGATGGCCGACCGTATTCTTGCTCTGCCGGAAGGCACCCGCCTCTATCTGCTGGCGCCGATCGTACGCGGCCGCAAGGGCGAGTACCGCAAGGAACTGGCGGAGCTGCAGAAGAAGGGCTTCCAGCGGGTCAAGATCGACAGCAGGATGTATGAAATCGCGGAAACTCCGGCGCTGGATAAGAAGCTCAAGCACGATATCGAAGTGGTGGTGGACCGGTTGGCGGTGCGCAGCGATATCGGCAATCGCCTGCCGGATTCTATCGCGACCGCACTCGACCTTGCGGATGGTCTCCTCGTCGTGGAATTCGCCGACGAGAAGGAGAATGGCGGGCCGAAGCGGCTGATCATGTCGTCGAAATTCGCCTGTCCGGTTTCCGGATTCACGATTCCCGAAATCGAACCGCGGCTGTTCTCGTTCAACAATCCGCACGGCGCCTGCCCGGAATGTGACGGGCTCGGATCAAAACTCTATTTCGATCCCGACCTCGTGGTGCCCGACGAACATCTCAATTTGCGGCAAGGCGCGATTGCGCCCTGGGCGCGTTCGTCTTCACCCTATTACCTGCAGACACTCGACGCGATTACGCGCCATTACAAAGTATCACTGAACACCGCCTGGGAAGATCTGCCCGAGCGGGTGAAGAAAGTGATCCTGTTCGGCTCGGGCGATGAGGAGATCAAGTTCTCATATGACGACGGGATGCGCCGTTACGACGTGAAGAAGAGCTTCGAGGGCGTCATCCCGAATATGGAGCGGCGCCACAAGGAGACGGATTCGTCGTGGATTCGCGAAGACCTCGAGCGGTTTCAGGCGCAGAGCCCATGCGATGTGTGCAACGGCTACCGGCTGAAGGCTGAGGCTCTGTGCGTGAAGATCGCCGGCCTGCATATCGGCGAGGTCTGCGACTTGTCAGTGCGGGCAGCGGATCGCTGGTTTGGCGAGCTGGATTCGCATCTCACGCCGAAGCAGCGCGAGATCGCTGTTCGGATATTGAAGGAAATCCGGGCGCGGCTGCATTTCCTCAACAATGTGGGACTCGAATATCTGACGCTTGCCCGCAATTCGGGATCCCTGTCGGGCGGTGAAAGTCAGCGCATCCGCCTCGCATCGCAAATCGGCTCCGGTCTGTCCGGCGTACTTTACGTGCTCGACGAACCTTCGATCGGCCTGCACCAGCGCGACAATGCACGCCTCCTGGAATCGCTCAAACACCTGCGCGATCTCGGCAACACCGTGATTGTCGTCGAGCATGATGAAGAGGCGATCCGCACCGCCGACTATGTGATCGATATGGGGCCGGGTGCGGGAATCCATGGCGGACATGTTGTCTCTGAGGGTACGCCGGAAGAAGTCATTGCCGATCCGAAAAGTCTCACCGGGCAATATCTGGCCGGCGTGCAGCAGATCCCGTTTTCCAGCACGCGCCGGCGGGCGGTGCACAATCACTGGCTCGAAGTGATCGGGGCGCAAGCCAACAATCTGAAAAATGTCACCGCGCGCGTGCCGCTCGGCACCTTCACCTGCGTCACGGGCGTTTCCGGCGGCGGCAAATCAACCCTTATCATCGAGACTCTGTACAAGGCCGTGGCGCGGCGGCTGCTCGGCGCGCGCGAACATCCGGCGAAGCACGACAAGATTCTTGGGTTGGAATTCCTCGACAAGGTGATCGATATCGATCAGTCACCGATCGGACGCACGCCACGTTCGAATCCTGCGACCTATACCGGCGCGTTCACGCCCATCCGCGAATGGTTTGCCGGACTGCCTGAAGCGAAGGCGCGCGGTTATGGCCCGGGGCGGTTCTCATTCAACGTCAAAGGTGGTCGCTGCGAAGCCTGTCAGGGCGACGGCGTCATCAAGATCGAGATGCACTTCCTGCCCGATGTCTACGTGCAATGCGATGTCTGCGGCGGAAAGCGCTATAACCGCGAGACGCTGGAAGTAAAATTCCGCGGCCACTCGATTTCCGATGTGTTGGAGATGACGGTCGAAGCCGGCGCCGAGCTTTTCAAGGCGGTGCCTGCGATCCGCGAAAAGCTCGATACGCTGACGCGCGTTGGCCTCGGCTACATCAAGGTCGGGCAGCAGGCGACGACTCTATCCGGTGGCGAGGCACAGCGCATAAAATTGGCGAAAGAATTGTCGCGGCGCGCCACCGGCCGGACTTTGTACATTCTCGACGAGCCGACGACCGGCCTGCATTTCGAGGACGTCCGCAAGCTGCTGGATGTGCTGCATGAGCTGGTAGAATCCGGGAATACCATCGTCGTGATCGAGCACAATCTCGACGTCATCAAGACGGCCGACTGGATCATCGATCTCGGACCCGAAGGCGGCGACGGCGGCGGCGAGATTGTTGCTGCAGGTACACCGGAAGAAGTCGCGCGCGTCGCACGCTCCTATACCGGGCAATATCTCCGCCCGATGCTGAAGAAAAAACTCCGCGCCGCGGGGTAGAAAATCCGTGTCATTCCCGGCGAGGATCGCGATGCGATCCGAGGGAAGGGAACCCATCCGCGCGGCGTCTGCCGCGCGAAAAGATGTTCTGTCTTGCCGGGGCGAAAATCCGATCGGATGGCAGTCAGGCCGGGGTTCCGGCAAAAACCCGCCGAACGAGATGGCCTTTCCCCATCCGCAGACCCGAAAGGACCACCACAGACCGCGAGGCCCGGAAACCAGCCCGCCGTGGCAGACCCCAACTTGCCCGCGAGCGTCCGCCCGAAAAGCTGTCGCGGCGCATCGGAGGCCGCATCGCGCAGCCACCGGGGAGACGGCGAAACTGCAAACGGCTAATCAGAAGCGGAAGGTGTGCGTGAGGCGGAACGTGGCCTGGCTGCGTCGGCTGATGAAGGTTTCGCCGGGAGCGATGGCAGTGTGACCGATCGCGATCAGGACCTGGTTTCCGGGCTCATATTCCCAGGAATAGCGGGCGGAAAATCCGAAAGATCGGCTGATATTGTCGACCTGCGCCTGGAACTCGAGCTGCATATCCGGGATGAAAGTTATGATCGAATCCAGCGACAGGATATGGATGTCCACGCTACCGGTCGGCTCGTGAATGAAGGTGGCAATCCATTGTGGATCGAATTCGAAAAAGCGATTGGGACGAAAAGCGATCTGAAGATTGCTGTACACCTCATTGCCATTATAGAAACTGCAGCACATCACCTCCCAATCGAGGCGAAGAGGCCTGCCGTCAAAGGTCTGAAGACGCGCATCGACGTTGTTCCATTCATAACGGCCGGGAAAGATCGGCACGGAATGGGGCAGAAAGAAGCGCGCGGGCACGTCTTCGTACGCGTTGATAAATTTAAGGATGATCTGATCGCCGATGAACGATGCCATGCGCGTGTAGACATCATTCGACCGCGATTCCAAATGATTTCCAAGACTCGTCACGAGGTCCCAATCGGAACCGAATTCCAGTTGATTGAGATAGGTGTTGCGATACCGGTCAAGGTGGTACGCCGTGCCCAGAGTTTCGCCAATGCCGGTGCGATTCACGAACCCGAGCGCGGGGGAAAAATTCCTCCCGACCTGCTTTAAGATGAAGTCGCCACCCCACGGTTCATTGGGAAAATTCACCGACAGAGCGGCCGCGTCGTCATTGCCGGCGGTGCTCGAGGAGCTGCGCTCGTACAGGCCTTCTGATTCCAGAATGTAACGGCCAAGAAAATTCGAATCCCGGTATTGGTAGTCCGCGCCGGCAACCGTGTTGCGGGTCAACCCCGTGGGGTCGCCGTTGGTCACGATAAACCCGACTTTCGACTCCGACAGGATCGGATGGCGAACGCGCAAAACCGAGAGCACTTGTCCGGGCGAAAACGATGTCGGGCCGGTCAGCACAGACAGCGCGCCAACCTCGAAGCCACCTACTTCACCGGATATTTTGTCGCCTACTCTCAGCGGCACAGGCACGCCGCGCACGAGTCCGATATTGCGGGAGAAAAACGGACGGCCGTTATTGTTGGAGTTATCATTGGAGTTACGCGCAAAATTATGTCCGCCGAAATCGAAGGTCGGCACATCCTGAAGAAAAAAGTCGCGCGTTTCCGGCGTGAACAGCCCAAATCGCGTCGTATTCACTTGCCGGATATCGAGTGGTGCGTCGGAAAAATCCGGATTGACGGTGAGCGTATTGGTGAGCGCCGGAGTGATCTTATAAAAAGCATTGCCGCCGGTCGCGAAGTGAGGTCCCAATCCATCGTCGGGCAACAACTGCCAGTCGTGGCGCATGCGCAATGCGCCGTAGACCTGCAGGTCAAGCCCCAAGCCGGTATTGATGCCGGCAATTCCGGTGAGATCGCCGTTTTGACTGATATCGGTGAACGGAAGTGTCGGACTTACACTGGACCAGTAAATGCGTTCATTCTTGTGACGGATACGTCGCGAAAAATCAAAACCCCAGACCGTCTGATCCGGATCGTAGGAAACGCTGCGGAACGGAATTGCGACTTCCGCGACCCAACCATCCGGCACACGGCGCACTTTGGCTTCCCAGATCGCATTCCACGGAACGAGCTCGAGCGTGTTGTTCAGCTCGATTTCGTCGGTGCGCCCACCGGACGCGCCGACCTCGAAACTGAAGGCGCTGTGCCGCGTCCGGAACGGGTCGAGCTGAATGACAATGGAATCGGCGGTGTAAAGCGGCCCGTCGCGCTGCATGGAGCGCGCGATGATGGCATCGGGCTGGCTGTCGTAATTGTAGACGCCGAAATAGAGATTGTTCTCGTCATACATGACGCGCAGCACCGTGCGCTCGGTTGGTGGCGCGCCGGGATTTGGCTGCTTCTGATGGAATTGTTCGATGACCGTCGCCTTCGCCCAGGCGGGGTCGGAGAGATCACCGTCGATTTTCGGAGCTTCGGCAGAGGAGATGCGGGCAGCCGAGACGGTCGGGCGAACAAAGTTCAGTTGCGGAGTCGATGGCGCGGAGTTCGCGGTGGTTGCGGCAGTGGACAGCTCCGCCGCCAGCGCGATGATTGCGCTCCACCTCCTGACACGCAATCGCACCATTCCCCCCAGCCCGGGCATGAGCCCGTTTTTACATCAGCTGAGTGATTATTATGGCGCAGGAGTCGGCAGGCGTACATACTTTAGGTTGCAATAGTCGGCGGGATAAAATTGACTCAGCCCAGATCGCGCAATCGGTCGCCGACCGGCCTCCGCTGAAAGCTTACGCCTTCGCTGCTCTGCAGCTGCGGCGGACACGTCGCGGGCGTGTATTGGTCCGCCGAAGTCTTGACCAAGTCGGAACCGCTCACACTTCGCCGGATTGCGCTTCTAAAACCGTGGTTCTTCGTTTCCGATGCGGGCGCGATAGGCCATCGCCGCGCCGCCATAGATCAGCGCCGACCCGAGCACGAAAATCAGGGCACTGAACACTTGCCACGGTACCAGCTTCTGGTCGCGCGCCAGCTCGGCACGTTGCAGGAATTCCGCCGGGCTCATCTGATAGAGGCCCGGGCCAAGCGCGGAACTCAGCACCACCGCTTCGCCGCCCATGAGCAGCAGCAAGACGGGAATCCCGAGCACGACGATGACTGCCAATGCCCGCAACACATTTCCGCGCGTGAGTTCGAAACTGCGCAGCATTCCGCCGCGATCTTCGGCGACAACCGTGGGCGCAATGAAAAAGCCCATCCGGACGATCACAATCAGGGCGACTATGAACACGGCCCACGAAAACACACCGGCGATGATATCGGGTGCATTTGCCCGCACCACTCCACCCGGATCGAGCGAAACACCGGCAAGGTTGAAAGCGAAACCGGCAATGATGGCCGCCACGATGATCAGCGCCATCGAACCCGCGATGTAGCGCACGCTGGCGAGAAACATCCGCCACTCGACAGGGCCAACGGCGAAATAGGCGACGACGCCACTGGTGGTCCGGCCAAGCACATGACGTGTCAATGCGACGGCCATCACCGAACCGGCGAAGATCGTGACGGCGAGGCCGAGCACCGAAAAGAGCGTATAGACGGCCTCGATGCGCGGATCGCCGGCCGCGATATCCAGGCGGTGCATGGCGCCGTAGGTCGCGGTGAAATAGCCCGCCAGCGACGACAGCAGCGCCGGGAACCAGCAGATCCCCAGAATGGTGCCGATTTCCGTGAAAAGGAACCGGTACGCCTGCCCAATCGTCTGCCCGACGGGAATTTTATGCATGAACCAGAATCCCAAACGCCGAAAGCCGCCAGAATCAGCACCTGCTTAGCACGCGGATGCCATGCAGACGGTGCCACTTGCCGCGTCCTGCGGTCACAAGCCCGGCAATTGCCCCTGACATCCATTTGGGTTTATGCGGGCGGCCATGGGACTTGTCCACATCATTGGCGGCGGGCTCGCCGGCTCCGAAGCGGCCTGGCAGGCGGCAGAGGCCGGCGCCGACGTCGTGCTGCACGAAATGCGCCCCTCACGCATGACCGAAGCGCATCACACCGCCGGCCTGGCCGAACTCGTCTGTTCCAACTCGCTGCGTTCGGACGATTGGGAGAACAATGCTGTCGGGCTGCTGCATGAGGAGATGCGACGCGCCGGATCGCTGATCATGGCGGCCGCGGATGCGAGCAAAGTCCCCGCCGGCGGAGCTCTGGCTGTGGATCGCGAGGGCTTCTCGCACAACATAGAGTCACAAATCCGCGGCCATTCGCGAATCCGGATTGAAACCGGCGAAATCGCTGCGCCGCCCGAAAGCTGGGACAATGTCGTGATTGCGACGGGACCGCTGACCTCGGCGGCCTTGTCGCAGACAATCCGTGCGCTCACCGGCGAAGAGTCGCTCGCCTTTTTCGATGCGATTGCGCC
>CAYUQO010000016.1:0-107567 GCA_964446945.1 uncultured Bordetella sp. | reverse complement strand
AGTCGGTCAGGTCTTTCCAGGTACCGGCGACACCCGGCACCACCGCCTGACCACCGAGCTTACCTTCGGAACCGACTTCACGCGCCACGCGGGTCACTTCGGATGCAAATGAGCGCAGCTGGTCCACCATGGTGTTGATGGCTTCTTTGAGCTGCAGAATTTCGCCGCGCACGTCGACGGTGATTTTCTTGGAAAGGTCGCCGCTGGCGACTGCGATGGTCACTTCCGAAATGTTGCGCACCTGAGCGGTCAGGTTGCTAGCCATCGAGTTGACGCTTTCGGTCAGGTCTTTCCACACGCCCGACACGTCGCGGACCTGGGCCTGACCACCGAGTTTGCCCTGGCTGCCGACTTCACGGGCCACGCGGGTCACTTCCGAGGTGAACACCGAAAGCTGTTTGATCATCGTGTTGACGATCGTGGCTGAACGCTGGAATTCGCCCTTCAGCGGCCGTCCATCGACTTCCATCGGTACGGTTTGCTGCAGGTCACCCTGGGCAACGGCGCGGATCGCGCGCGTGACTTCGATGGTCGGCCATACGAGATCATCGATCAGCGTATTGACCGAGTTTTCCATGTCGCCCCAGGAGCCGCCGTTGAGCGCGAATTTCACCCGGTTGCGGGTCTTTCCTTCACGGCCGACGGCTTCCCCGACCCGCTCCAGCTGCGCTGACATGCGCTCATTGGCGCTGATGATATCGTTGAAGGTGTCGGCGATTTTGCCGGCCATGCCGGTGTGGTCGTTGCGCATCCGGGCAGAAAAGTCACCCGCCCGCATCGCCAGCAGGGTTTGCAGGAATTCATGCATCAGGGCCGAGGCGTCGTGGTCATGGGCCAGCCCGCCATTTGCGGGAGATGTGCCATTCGCGACTGGACGCGCCGTCACGCCATTGGCCGCCTTGGCAATGGCCGGCTTGGCAATGGCCGGCTTAGCGATCGCCGGTTTGGCGAAGACCTTATTCAATACGGGCTTTACGGGTTTTGCGGACGAAGGCTTGTGCGATGACACCGGCTTTGGCGGAACGGGAATTTTTGTTTCGCGAGTGTGCTCTTTTCTGGCCTTCATCGTTCATCCTCGTGCGCAAAATGCCCAAAATAATGAAAAGGAGGTCAGGCCTGGCCGGATTCCATCCGGGCAAACCCGTACAATGCCCGCTTCATAATGAATACGGAGCCCTCCTCTGCGATGACCCGTAACGGGCAAGAATGCAATTGGTTCCCGATTGGAACCTTCAGATTTTATTAAGGGCCTGCGCAGACTTAACCGCAACCGTGGCCGGAATTTTCCGGCCCCTGGAAGTCACTTAGGCGCGTCCACGAGTGGATCAAGCCCGGTGGCGAATCCCGGCGGTGCCATTCACGGGAGGGACCTGCAAGGCTGGTACAGCTGGTTGGCCTCGAACCAACGACCTTCGGATCCACAATCCGACGCTCTAACCAACTGAGCTACAGCTGCACTTCGGCGGAAGGAGCAGGTGGAAGGTGTAAGAGCCGGATTCGGCAAAAGCAAGAACGCGAATCTTGCGGATTGGGACCGGGTGTGAAAAGCAGCCCTGACGCGAAGTGAGGGGTCAGGTGAAGCAGTGGTTCAGATTGGTCGGGCGCCTTGGATTAGTCGCCCTTGCCGTACTGGTCGCCTCCTGTGGTGACGGTGGGGGTTCGGGACCGTCAGTCTTGTTCCAGTGGGAAGATTATGTCGATCCGCCCTTCCTCGCCGCGTACCGGCAGCAATATGGCGAGGCGCCACGGACCGCGATATTCGCCGATGAGGACGAAGCGTTTACCAAGCTACGTGCCGGGTACCGTCCCGATGTCATGGGCCCCTGCTATTATGAATTTCCGCGCTGGCGCGATGCCGGCCTGCTGCAGCCGGTCGACACCTCGCGCCTGAAGAACTGGAACAAAATTCCCGCGCCGCTACGCAAGCTGCCGGGCATTGCCGCGGGTGTCGGCAAAGTCTGGTTCGTGCCGCATTACTGGGGCAACACCTCGGTCACTTATCGGACCGACCTGGCGCCGGAATATGCCGGTCACGAATCCTGGAACATCCTGTTCGATCCCAAATATCGAGGCCGGGTCGCAGTGCTGGAGGGAGTGGACGACACCGTGCCGTTGATCGCGCGGATGATCGGAGTCGATGCCTACACGATGAACGATGCGGATTGGCGCCGGGTGGAGGCGAAACTGCGGCAGTTGGTTGGGCAGGTTCGTTTTGTCGCCAGCGACGACACTTCTCTGGCGCAGGGTCTCGCTTCCGGCGAACTGGTCGCAGCGGTGAGCTGGCGAATCGTTTACCGGACGCTGAAGACCGAAGGCAAACCGGTTGCTTTCATGAATCCTCCGGGCGGCCCATTCACCTATGTCTGTGGACTGGTGATTGCGCGCGATACTGCGAATTACGACAAGGCGCTCGCGCTGATCGATTCCTCGCTCTCCGACGAAGCAGCCGATTACACCATTCGCAAAATCGGCGATGTTCCCGCCAATTCGTCCGTGCTCGCAAAAGAGCCGGACAGCGTGTTCGCGAATCTCGGGCTTCCGCGAGATGTCGATCGTCTGCTGGGCCAGGGCATCTTCCAGAAGCCGCTTCCGAACAAACAGAAGATTGTCGCCGCCTGGAGCGACATCCGCGCCGGACTGTAAATCACTCCGGCCAGTCGCCGCGAATTCAGTTACTTCACACAAACACACTCGTACGTCGTGCCGTCCACTGGCTGCGGTTTGACCCTGTCGGTGGGCCCCCAAACATGCTTCCAGTCTTTCATTGGCGGCGGGTCGGCGCCCTGTGCGGGTGTCGGATAGCTGTAGAGATGACAGCCGCAGCTGGCGTTGACCTCACCTCCACACTTCGTCGGTTTGCAATAAACCACCGTCCTGGTTGGATCGGACTGGTCGGCACCCTGGGTAGGGCTGCTGCACGTTCCTCCGCCGCAAGTTTTAAACCCACCATCCATCTCAATGGCGACATTGCCTTTGTAGCCACCTCGTCCACCTTCAGCGATCGCTCGGGAAATTGGGCGCTTTGCCGTCGTGGCTTTCTTTCCGGATTTAACCTGCCGCGAAGCGGAACGCTTTTGCACCTTCGCTGCTACCGGCTTCCGGGATTTGGCTTTCGCCTTTCCGCTGGTGGTTGACTTCTTGCTGGCCGCCGGCCGCGTGCGGTTCGCGGTCGCTTTGCCTCTCGATCGATTGCGTGAATCTGCCATTCTGCGCCCTCCCCGACGAACGTAGCATTGCAAAATGATGCGCCCCCTCCGATTCAACTGCAAGTTTAATCGGCTCGGCCAAGTCGTGTTCAAAAGAAAAAGGGAGCGAACTTTCGTTCGCTCCCTTTTCTACTTCCGATGAATGGCAGACTTACAGGACTCCGCGCTTGTGCTCGCCGAGCACAACGCGCTTTGGTGCAAAAGCCTGCTTCAACACCATTAACGCCTTCCGCGGATCGGCGGATCCGCACATGAAGATGTCGAACGCGGCGTAACCGCGTTCGGGCCATGTGTGAACGCTGATATGGCTTTCGGCCAATACAGCAACACCACTGATACCGCCGCTTGGCGTAAAGGTATGCAGGTGGATGTGCAGAAGGGTTGCCCCCGCTGCTTCCACTGCATCGATCATTGCCTGCTCAATACGATCTTTGTCTGAGAGGCCATCGGCTTCCCAGAGATCGATGATCAGGTGACTGCCCGCAAAGGTCAGGCCGTTACGAGTGACGAAGTGATCCTTGCGATCCGCATCCCCTTCGGGAATAGGAACCGGGACGGTCCTCGCCGGAGCGCGAGGTTTGAGCGCTCTTGCTCCATTGATCGCCGCCACACCGAGTTCGAGTCGAGCCATCCTGGCACCTACCCTTCCAAAGGTGTTGACACCAAAGCGCGCCATTGCTGCCGCGCCACCAAGAAGAAAGCGGCGGGCGGAAGTGAGTTCCGCAACACGCCGCTTTGCTCCGGACGAATCCGGAGCAGGGGGGAATATAGGGCGCTCGGCCCCCCACGCAAGAATTTTGTCCCCTTGGGGGGAAAAAAACTGGGGAACATGATTCGTCGCGTCACAGCGGCGCAGATCGTCGCGCT
This sequence comes from uncultured Bordetella sp., assembly GCA_964446945.1. Taxonomy (GTDB): domain Bacteria; phylum Pseudomonadota; class Alphaproteobacteria; order Micropepsales; family Micropepsaceae; genus CAIYRG01. The sequence continues at coordinate 103,494 of CAYUQO010000016.1, read as the reverse complement.
GCTGGACAGTTCGCAAGCCTGCTGCCTAATAGGCGTGTTGAACTTTCGGAGAGCAAGGTGCCAACACTCCGTCCCAAGATGTTTCGCGAGCGGCTGCACAAAGGTTACGCGCAGTCCATGGAGATCGAACGGCCTGTTGCCGAAGAAAACAGCCAATTTCAGAGGATCGCGATATTCGACACGGTGGCGAATGGGCGCGTGCTGGTGCTCGACGATATCGTCCAGATCACCACCCGCGACGAATCGGCCTATGCCGAGATGCTGACGCATTTGCCGCTGCTCGAGCACGGCAAAGGCGAGCGGGTGATGGTCGTTGGCGGTGGGGATCTCTCGATCGCCGACGAGGCCCTGAAGCACAAGAGCGTGAAAGAGGTGGTGCTGGTGGATATCGATGGCCGTGTCGTCGAGCTGTGCCGCCAGCATTTCGGCGAGATCAACAAAAAGGCGTTTCGCGACCGGCGCCTGAAGATCGAAATTGCCGATGCTTTCGAATATCTCGGCCGCAGGGAATCGGAATCGCGCTTTGATCTGATCGTGGCCGACCGGCCCGACCCGGTGGGACCGGGAAAGGCTCTGTTCGGCGACAATTTCTACAGCCGCGTGGCCCGCGCGCTCCGCAAAGGTGGCTATGCCACGTTCCAGACCGGAGTCCCGTTTTACCAGCCATGGGAAATTGCCGACGCGCTGAAGGAGCTCAAGCCGCATTTCCCGCAATGCGGCCTCTATCTGACAGTCGTGCCAACCTATATCGGCGGGTTCATGGCGCTGTCCTGGGCAGGCACGGGCAAGCCGCTCGGAACGCCCGCCGGAATTAAAGCAGCGGCACGGCGCTTTGCCGCCGCCAAATTCAACACCGATTATTACAATCCGGAAATCCACGCCGCGGCATTTGCCATGCCGGAATGGATCAAACGCCTTATTCCGAAGAACCGCCGCCGCTGATCTGTTGCCAGAGTTCCCGGGCTGCGCTCGCTGACGACGACGGCTGATCGTCGCGGCTGACCGCGAGATTGGCTGTTCGCATTTTTTCGACGTCAATTTTGCCGATCAGTGGCTGAAGCGCGGCGATCAAGGCACGATCATTGGCGCGCTTCGGCGAGAGCAGAAGAATGGCGTCATAGGGCGGAATGGCATGTTTCGGGTCGGCCAGCGTCACCAATCCATATTGCGTAATGCGGCCATCGCTCGAAAAAGCCGTGATGGCATCGACATCCCCATCGGCTGCGGCCTTGTACATGAAGAGCGGCTGCATCTGCCGTTCATCCTTGAAGTCGAGCCCGTAAGCGGCATGCAACTGTTGCCATTCGGGACGGCGAAAAATCTCGTAATCGCCGCCAACCGTCAATGTTGGCGATACCGGCGCCAGATCGGCAATTGAATTCACGCCCAGCGCCACGGCCTCGTCGCGCCGCATGGCGAGCACATAGGCATTCTCGAAACCGAGCGGCCCCAGCACGCGTGCGCCATAATGCTCCCGCACCCAGGTCGATACCTCGGCAAGAACGACATCCCGCGCCGGCGTGTCGCTGCGATGCATCTCGTTGGTCCAGATCGTGCCGGTGTAATCGACATAGACATCGATATCTCCGGCGGTGAGCGCCCGAAAAATCAAAGCCGAACCCAGGTCGCTGCGCGTCGAAGCATTCAAACCCGCGGCGGTGAGGCGCTGATCAATCAGCTCCGCCAGGATGTACTGCTCGGGAAAACCTTTTGCTCCGATCACGTAGCCCGGTGCTGACCGCAAATTGGCAGCGATGGCGCCGGCGCAGAATATCACGATGATCACGACGGATGCGGCGGCCAGCCGTTGCCGTCCACCACGCTGGCGCGCCACCGATTCCAGCGAGGCCAAAATCCGGTCTACCACCAATGCGAGAAGCGCAGCTGCAACGCATCCGACCAGAACATCCACCCAGTTCTGCGTCTGCAGTCCCGAAAAAATGTAATTGCCGAGACTGGTCTGGCCGACGGGCGTGGACAAAGTCGCCGTGCCGATCACGAGCACGGAAGCGGTGCGAACACCTGCCATGATCACCGGAAGCGCCAGCGGCAACTCGATCCTGAGCAGTGTCTGAAATGGCGTCATGCCGGCGCCAAGCGCCGCCTCCTTCACTGCCGGATCGACGCCGATGATTCCGGTGACCGTGTTCCTTAAGATCGGCAGCATGCTGTAGAGCGAAAGCGCGAGCAGCGATGGAAGGAAGCCGAGCGCCGAGAAGCTCGCGCCGGTCAGGGATTTGGCCGCCGAAGAAAGCAACAGCAACAGGGGATAGAACAGCGCCAGCAATGCGAGGCTGGGAATCGTCTGGATGACGGCTGCTCCGCCGAGAATGACGCCGGCAAGTTTGCGCCAGCGCAACGCGGCGAGCGCAAGCGGCACACTCAATGCGAGTCCGAGGGCGAGCGCACTGGCACTCAGCAATACATGGGCGCCGAGATATTCGGGCAGGTGCGACAACGCATCGGAAAGACGCGGGGCGAGGTGCTCCATGTCAGGACAGCCCGGCCAAACGTCCAACCCGTTCGGCCTGATTGAGGGGCATCTGCATGAGACGGCGAACGGAGTCGTGCCGCGGCCGCGCGAGCAGATCGGCGGTTGCTCCGTATTCCACGAGTTCGCCCATTTCCATCACGGCAATCCGGTCGGCCAGCAGCACCGCTTCCATAATGTCATGGGACACCATGATCGTCGTCAGGCCGAGCGCTTCATGCAGAGCCCGGTAGTCGCGGCCCAGCGCGTCACGGGTGATTGGATCCACGGCGCCGAAGGGCTCATCCATCAGGACGATGCCGGGTCTCGCAGCAAGGGCCCTGGCCAGCCCCACCCTCTGCGCCTGCCCGCCGGATAAGGTCGCGGGCAGCCGCGTCTGCAATGCCCGCGGCAACTGCACAAGATCCAGCAATTCGTCGACACGCGCTCTAATCGCGGGCTTGTCCCACTTCAGCAGCGAAGGCGTGATCGCGATGTTTTCGGCAACTGTGAGATGCGGAAACAACCCGACGCCCTGGAATACGTAACCGACCCGCCGGCGGAGCAGCACAGGATTTGCCGCCGCCACGTCCGCGCCCTCCACCCGCACCGTTCCGCGCGAAGGCTCAATAAGCCGGTTGATCAACTTCAGTAGCGTGGTCTTGCCCGAGCCCGAGGTGCCGGTCAGGGCGACAAAGCTGCGCGGGGTGATCGCCAACGACACTCCGCGGAGCACAAACGCACCATCCGGCGAATAACTCTTCCAGACCTCGTCGATTTCAATGGCAGGATTGGCGGAGTTACCGGTCATGCGGTGATTATGCCAGCCGGGGCATGATCCACAAAGGTTCTCGACTTCGCTGATCCTCCGTATAACCTCCAGATTCGAATGACAGCGAACTCAATTCGCATGCAATCCAGAAAAAATCTTCGCGGGACGGCACGCGCATGACACCCGGCCCGGGGCGCTCAACTCGGGGCTACCTATTGCTCGCCCCCGCGATGGCAGTCCTGGTATTCACGATGGCTGCGCCTCTCGCGCTGTTGCTGGCCTACAGTTTCTGGACCCAGCGCGGCCTGTTCATAGATACCCATTTTACTCTGGCGGGCTATGCGGCGATTCTGAGCGACCCCGGTTTCGCAGTTGTTTTCCTTCGCTCGCTGGCGATTGCCGCGCTGGCATCAGTAACAGCAATCATCCTTGCCTATCCAGTGGCGTGGTTCATCGCCTTTCGTGCGCGTGCGAAATTCCTCTGGCTGCTGCTGGTCACGATTCCATTCTGGACCAGCTATCTCTTACGGGTTTTCGCCTGGAAAGTGATCCTCGGCTATAACGGCGTGATCAATTCGGGCCTTATCGCATTGCACCTTGTCACCGCGCCCGTAGCATTCCTGCTTTACAATCCGGTGGCCGTAGTTCTGACGCTGATCCATGGTTACGCGCCATTTGCGGTTTTGCCGATCTACGTATCGCTCGAAAAGATCGATCCGGCGCTGCTGGAAGCCGCCGCCGATCTCGGCGATACGCCGGCGAAGCGGTTCTTGCGGGTCACGCTGCCGCTGTCCATGAGCGGCGTGATTGCGGCATTCGTGCTGATCTTCATTCCGGCGACCGGCGACTATGTCACGCCGTCGCTGGTCGGTGGCGCAAACGGATTGATGATCGCCAATCTCATTCAGGCGCAATTCGGGCGCGCAGACAATTGGCCGCTGGGCGCCGCATTGGCAATCGCAACCATTGCCGCAGTGTCATTGTTGAGCGTCCTTGCCGCCGCGGGCGCCAGGCGCGCTGCGAGTCGCATCCGGTGATCCGCGCTGCGCATACGCATGGAGGAAGAGCCGCGGTTTACGTGAGCTTTTACCTTCTGTTCCTCTATGGGCCGGTCCTCCTGTTGCCGCTGTTTTCCTTCAACGACTCGGTCTTTGTTGCATTTCCGTTGTCGGGTTTTACCGGCAAATGGTACTCGGCGATGGCGGCGGACGACGATATGCGCGTTGCATTGTTCAACTCGCTGAAAGTCGGCATGGCTGCCGCGCTCACTTCGACGCTCCTCGGCTTGACCATTGCGCAGGTGCTCACACGCGGGATTCCCGCGCGCCGGCTTATCACCGGATTCGTCAATCTCCCTTTGTTCATCCCTGACATCGTTCTCGGAATCTCGCTGCTGATCCTGATGACGCGGCTCGTGATCCCGCTTTCGCTCGCAACCGTGATTTTCGGCCATCTCGCCCTCTGTCTGCCCTTCGCCGCCGGGGTCCTGCTGTCGCGATTCGAGGGATTCGATCTCACTCTCGAAGAAGCTTCCCGTGATCTCGGGGAGAATGCGTGGATGACGTTCTTCCGTGTGACATTGCCGCTGGTTCTGCCGGGGATCGCCGCCAGTCTGATTTTGACTTTTGTGGTGTCATTCGACGACTTCCTGATCGCCTTTTTCCTGTGCGGCACCGACACCACCCTGCCCGTCTATATCTGGGGTGAATTGCGCTTTCCCTACAAACTGCCGAATGTTCTGGCACTCGGCTCGACGATTCTGCTGGCTTCAACCCTGCTCGTCATCTGCGCGGAATGGATGCGCCGCCGGGGCGTGCCACCATCGCCATCGGCGGCGATTTGAAGATGACCTCGCCGCCGCTTTTGGAAATCCGGAATCTCGCGAAAGCATTCAATGGCCGTCTCGCGGTCGACGATGCCGGTTTTGTGGTTGCGCGCGGTGAGTTTTTTTCGCTGCTCGGTCCATCAGGCTGCGGCAAGACCACGCTGTTGCGTCTGATCGGTGGTTTCATCCGGCCGGACAGTGGCACGGTTCACATCGACGGCGAAGATGTCACCGCACATCCGCCGGAAAAACGGCCGGTCAATACGGTCTTCCAGTCCTATGCGATATTCCCGCATCTCAACGTGGCCGAAAATATCGCATACGGATTGCGCTCGGAACGAATAACCGCCGCCGAACGCGAGCGGCGGGTGACAGAGGCGCTTCACCTCATTTCGCTTCCGGGTTACGCGCGGCGGCGGCCGCATGAACTTTCGGGCGGTGAGAGGCAACGCGTCGCGCTGGCGCGGGCACTGGTGAAGCGGCCGAAACTGCTTCTCCTGGATGAACCATTGGGCGCGCTCGACAAGCACCTGCGCGAGAACATGCAAACGGAACTGCGGCAGATACAGCGTGAGGTCGGCATCAGTTTTCTCTTCGTCACCCACGATCAGGAAGAAGCGCTGGCGATGTCCGACCGCATTGCCGTCATGCAGCATGGGCGCGTGCTTCAGGTGGCCGACCCAAAAACGATTTATGAGTTGCCCAATTCGCGTGCAGTCGCGTCCTTCATCGGTACGATGAATTTTTTCCACGGCCGGGTGATTGGGCCGGACGGCGCCAGTGTCGTCGTTGATGTGCCTGACTTTGGACATTTGCCGGTGCCGAAAAATGGAGCGGATCATCTCGTGCCCGGCGCACCGGTGACCATCGCAATAAGGCCGGAAAAATTGCTGCTGTCAGACGTGCCAGTCACGGGATCTGCGACCGCGCATGTCGAATCCATGCAGTATTTGGGCGATCGCAGTCAGATCAGGCTGACAGTCGGTGAAGGAAGAATTCCGGCGACGGTGATGCTGCGGCCGGATGCAATCATGCAGCAACGAACAGATTCGCTCTATGTCGTCCTTCCGTCCAGCGGAATCCTGCTGCTTCCCGATTAAAGCCTAACCAATCATCCGTCCAAAGACGGCACGCGCTGTGGCCTGGCGCCGATGCAGCAGCGCTTCCAGATCGGGAAAACCGGACACGCCACCGACGCGCGCCAGCAACGCCCTCAGTCCGGCGCTCGCAGCGTCCGGACGAAACTCGCCCTCCGTCGCAACCCGCAATACCTGGGTCAATTCCTGCTGCAGGAGCGCTGCCGTCGTCAGCGCGTGATGATCGGCCCGCTCAAGCAGCCCCGCCTTCATCAGTTTGTCCGCGGCTCCGATCGTGTTCTGGTCAAACACCGCGGGCCTGTCGGAATGGCAGAGCTGCAGGACCTGAATGCAGAACTCGATATCCACCAGCCCGCCGGCAGTAAATTTCAGATCCCAGGCCGAGCGCGCGGGAAACTGCCCCTCCAGTCTTTGCCGCATGGATCGCGCATCTGCGCGAATTCGCGCTTGCTCGGCCGGCCCTGAAAGCAGCGACGCGATTGCTTCGCTGATGCGTGCGCTGAACCAATGAGGGCCGGCCACGACGCGCGCGCGCGTCAGCGCCAGTTTTTCCCAGGTCCACGCGTTTTCGCGATGATAGTCGATGAATCTGTCCAAACTCACCGCGACCGGACCCTGATTGCCCGAAGGGCGCAGCCGCATATCGACGTCGAACAGGCGGCCCTCGGCGGTGAGCGCGGTCAAGGCAGCAATGAATCGCTGGGCATAACGTCCGAAATAGCTGCTGACCGGAAGCGGTTTGTCACTTCCCGCCGATGTGGTTGCGTCCGGATCGTGGGTGTAAATGAAAACCAGATCCAAATCCGATGTTGCGGTCATTTCGCGGCCGCCGAGCTTTCCAAGCGCAATCACCGCCACAGCCCCGCCCGGCACAATGCCATGTGCTTTGGCAATATGGTTCTCCACCTGCGCCTGCAATCCGGCAATGATGGTCTCTGCAACCGCTGAATAGGCTGGGCCCGCATCACTCGCCGGCGCAGAGCCGAAGATCAGCCGCGCGCCGACCCGAAACATCTCCTCTTTTGCGAAACGGCGCGCTGCATCGAGAGCGCTCTCGTATTGCTGGCCCGCGACCGCATTGGCGAAACTTGCAGTCAGCTGATCCGGGGAAGGCGACTGCGCCAGAAATTCCGGATCGGTCAGCGGATCGAGCACGCCGGGATTGCGTCCCAGGTAATCCGATAGCCGCGGAGCCGAGCCTGCGATTTCGGCCAACAGATCCAGCAAACGCCGATTGGCAAGCAGCACGGAAAAGAGCTGCACGCCCGCCGGAAGACCGCCCAGAAACCGGTCGAAATGCATAAAGGCAGAATAGGGATCGGCAGTTTGCGACAGCGCTTTCAAAAGTGCGGGCATGAGCCTGGTCAGAAGTTCCCGCGCGCGTTCGCTGCGTGTGGCGCGAATCCGGCCGTGATGCCAGCCGCGAATGACCGCGGAAATCGCCTGCGCATTGGTAAAACCCATGCCCGACAGCGTCGCAACAGTCTCAGGGTCCTCCTCGACACCAGTGAAAACGAGGCTGCCGGTCCGATCCGACAGAGGTTCTTCACTTTCGAACAAATGCGCGTAGTGCTTCTGGACGTTTTCCAGATGTGCCCGCAGCGCCTCCTCGAATCGATTGGTGTCATCGAAGCCTGCAAATCGCGCGACATGGTCGAGTCCGTCGGGTGATTTCGGCAGAAGATGCGTCTGCTGATCTTCAATCATCTGCAGCCGGTGCTCGACCATGCGGAGAAAGATATAGGCCTCCGACAATTCACGCTTTGCCTCGGGCGAGATCTGGCCGCGGGCACTCAGCGCCGCAAGCGCTCCAAGTGTCGACGGCACACGCAAGCCGGGATCGCGTCCGCCCAGGATGAGCTGTTGTGTCTGCACAAAGAATTCGATCTCACGAATTCCACCGCGGCCCAGCTTGATATTGTGTCCCGCCACCGCGATGCGGCTGTGACCGCCATGGCTGTGAATCTGCCGCTTGATGGAATGAATGTCGCTGATCGCGGCATAGTCGAGATGCTTGCGCCAGATGAACGGCTCCATGTGCTTGAGCAGAGCCTCGCCGCACTCGCGGTCACCGGCGCATTGCCGGGCCTTGATCCACGCCGCCCGTTCCCAATTCTGTCCCATGGCCTCGTAATAGGCTTCGGCAGCCGCGGTTGAGATCGCAACCTGCGTGGAACCTGCATCGGGGCGCAGGCGCAAATCGGTGCGGAAGACATAACCGTCGACGGTTGCCTCGGACAGCAGCTTGACCATTCCCTTGACGATCGAGACTGCCGCCTGCTGGCGATCGCCGCCGCGCGCAAACGGAAAACGGCTCTCATCGAAAAACACGATCAGATCGATGTCGCTGGAATAATTCAGTTCGAACGCGCCCATTTTGCCCATGGCGAGCACGATGAGACCGCACTCTCCGGCTTTGACTCTCTGAGCGCGGTTTTCGCGCCGGGATTCGGCGCCAAGTTCATACTGCAGCGCGCCCGCGACACAGGCATCGGCAAACCGCGTCAGATGCTCCATGCTGGCATCCAGACCGGAGATTCCGGCGATGTCTGAAAAGGCTATCGCGAGTGCCGCGCGCCGCTTGGCAACGCGCAACCGGGCCTGAGCCGCAGCGAATGTATCCTCTTCACCCGCCGATCTTGCTTCGGACAGCAGGTATTCGAGTTGACAATCGGGCTCGCCGTCAAACAGGCGTTCGAGAAATTCCGGCTCCTTGAGAATTGAGCGCGCGAGAAACGCACTGTTGCCCGACGCCGCTGCCAGAACGGACCGGCAGCTGTCACGCGATGCGAGCCGCGGCGCGACTGATTCAAGCGTGTCCAGCGTGCGCGCCGCGCGCGCCGGATCAAAAACCGGCGGAAGTGCGGGCTGCGGACCGAACGGCAAGCTCGCTTAACCGACCGGTTCGGGTTGCGGAAGCAATTCCGGTGTCGAAACTTTGGTCAGGCGCGGTTCGTCGCCGACCCTGCGGAATGACAGTGTCGCCCGCAGACCGGGTTGATTGTCGCCGAAACCCAGCCGGCCTTCGTGAAGCCTTGCAACGGCGGCAACGAGGCTCAATCCGAGGCCCGTGCCCGGCGAATTGCGGCTGGACTCGAGGCGCACGAAGCGTTGGGTGACCCGCTCGCGGTCTGCAGGCGGTATTCCGGGCCCGTCATCGTCGACCTTGAGAACGGCCTGATCGCCGGAATTGTCGAGAACGACCGAAACATGTCCACCCGCCGGCGTATATTTGATTGCATTATCGACCAGATTGGCGAGCGCCTGGGAGATAAGATTGCGGTTGCCGCGAATCACCGCGCCGCCCGGCGGAATGGAAACGGAAAAATGCTGCCCCTTTTCCTCCGCTAACGGACAATATAGCTCGCCCACGCCTTCGATCACATCGGTCAGGCTGATCTCGTGCATGGTCTCGCGGACGCTGCCCGCTTCGGCCTCGGCGATCAGCAGGAGCGAATTGAATGTTCCAATGAGCCGATCGGTTTCCTGAACTGCGGCATCGATGTCGCGCGCCGTTTCGGAATCGGGCGGCTGGTGCATGGCGGCAAGTTCGAGGCGGTTGCGCAGGCGGTTGAGCGGAGAGCGCAGATCGTGCGCGACATTGTCCGAAACCTCGCGAATTCCGCGCAGCAGCCTCTCAATACGGTCGAGCATGCGGTTCAAGTTATGGGCCAGATCGTCAAATTCGTCGCCGCCATGGCCCTCCGGAACGCGCTGCGTCAGGTCGCCCTGAATGATCTGTCCACTCGTGCGGTTGATCACGTCCAACCGCGCAAGCACACGCCGGCTGATGAGAAATCCGCCCGCGAGGCCGATCAGGATCATGAGGCCGGTGCCCCACAGGAGAGCGGTCTGAAACACCGATTCGAGCTGGCGGCGCTCGTCGACATCGCGGGCAACCAGCAGGTAGAAGCCCTGCGCCAGCATGAATACCTCGCCGCGTGCCTTGCGCAGCTGTGTCGTTGCCCCGATCCGCCGCTGATAGGAAAATTCAACCAGTCCGTTTTCGGCGGGGCTGATTTGCGGCCATGAGTCGAGATTGCCTGCGATCACCCGGTGATTGTTGTTGGCGAGCAGGTAGAGGCCTTCATCGCCGCGGACCGACCGGCCAATTATGACGTCGGTGAAGGTGTAAAACGGCAGCCGCTGATACTGTTCGACGAGACCGGTCACCTCTGCCTGAATCGTCGCATCGGTTTCGCGGTCAAGAACGCGCGCGGTATTCCAGTAGACAAAGGCCACGAGGGCAAACGCCGACAGCGCGAATATCGCGAGGTAAATGGCGACGATACGAAAAGCCTGGGTGCGGAGGATCTTATGCGTGCGCACGGATCATGTAACCCGCGCCGCGAACGGTGTGCAGCAACGGCGCCTCGAAACCCTTGTCGATTTTGGCGCGAAGGCGCGAAATGTGCACATCGATGACATTGGTCTGCGGATCGAAATGGTATTCCCAGACATTCTCCAGCAACATCGTCCGCGTGACGATTTGCCCGGCATGGCGCATCAGATATTCCAGAAGGCGAAATTCGCGCGGCTGCAGTTCGATCGCCGAGCCGTTGCGGCGCGCCGTGCGCGACAGAAGATCGAGTTCGAGATCACCAACCGCAACCCTGGTCTTGATCGAGCCGGGGTCGCGACGGCGGACCAGCGCATCGAGCCGGGCGAGCAACTCGGCGAAAGCGTAAGGCTTGGTGAGATAGTCGTCGCCGCCGGCACGCAATCCCTTGATACGGTCATCGACATCGGAGAGCGCACTCAGGAACAGGACCGGCGTGGTATTGCGTTCCTGCCGCAGCGTCTCGACCAGTTTCAGGCCGTCGAGCCGCGGCAGCATCCGGTCAATAATCGCAACATCGTAGGGCCGCGACAGTGCAAGGGTCAGCCCGGTCTCACCGTCGGAGGCTTCGTCCACGACGTGACCGGCTTCTTTCAAGCCTTTCACGAGGTAACGCTGCGCCTCAAGATCGTCTTCGACCACCAGAACGCGCATAAGCGAACTACTCCTGACTCATGCCATGCCGGCACCGGGAAGCTCGAGGGCCACCTGGCGGCGGCACGGAGAGGGCCATTACACCGCCGCCAGTGGTCGAAATCCGCCGCCCGGAGCGGGCGGCGGACTTGTTCAGCCTTTGGCTACCTTCAGCGCCACGTAGTGCTGTCCCTGATCGCCTGCGACCAGAAGCAACACGGTTTCCCGCCCGGCCTTCCTGGCCTCAGCGATGCCCTGCTCGACATCGGTTGGCGTGCGCACATTGCGATTGCCGATTCCAACAATAACGTCACCGGGCCGGAAGCCCTTGTCGGCTGCTTCGCTGTTGGGATCGACCGCCGAGACCACGACGCCACGGGTCTTGTCGTCGATATTATATTGCTCACGCGCCTGGTCGGTGAGTGCCGACAAACCCAGTCCCAGCACCGTGGTGCTGGCTTCACGGGCCGGGGCGCGGTTGGCACGATCCTGTGCCGGCCGGTCGGCGCTTGCGAGCTGCTCATCATCGCGCTTCGCGATCAGGGCCGTGAGAGTATAAGGCTTGCCGTCGCGAAGGATTCCGAACCTGGCCTGCTCGCCGACGCGCAAAGACGCAACCTTGCGGGTCAGATCCTTGTTGTCATCCACATCGCTGCCGTTCAGCGAGAGCACGACATCACCCTGCTTGAAGCCGGCCTTTGACGCCGGGCTGTCATCGACAACGCTGGCAACGATCGCACCCTTAGCGCTCTTGACGCCAAGGCTGGCTGCCATGTCGGGCGTGAGACTCTGGATCTGAACACCAAGCCAGCCGCGCGCGACATTGCCGTGCTCACGCAGCTGATCGACAACCGATTTCACGGTTGAGGCGGGAATGGCAAAACCGATGCCCACGGAACCGCCCGACGGCGAGAAGATGGCCGTGTTCATGCCGACAACCCGGCCCGACAAATCGAAAGTCGGACCGCCGGAATTGCCCTGGTTGATCGGAGCATCGATCTGGAGATAGTCCGTATACGGCCCACTGCCGATATCACGGCCGATCGACGAAACGATACCGGCGGTAACTGTGCCGCCCAATCCGAACGGATTGCCGACCGCAACCACCCAGTCGCCGACGCGCAGGCGGTGATCATCGCCGAATGAGACGGTTGGCAGATCGCTGACGCCGTCCACCTTCAGCAGCGCGATGTCGGTGTCCTTGTCGGTGCCGATGAGATGCGCCTGAAATTCGCGGCCATTGGTGCCGGGCATCTTGACGGTGATCTTCTTGCCGTCCTCGATGACGTGGTTATTGGTCACGATATAGCCGCTGGAATCGATGATAAATCCGGACCCCATGGCTTCGGACTTGAAGGTCTGCTGACGATTGCGCCCGCCACCACCCTGTCCGCCCTGGCCCTGGCCCTGACCGAACTGCCGGAAGAAGTCACGGAACGGCGCCGGCACGTCGTCGAGGTTACCGCCGGGGCCGCCACGTTCGGCAGTTTCGCGATCAACCACGACCGTCACAACCGCCGGGCTGACATGCTCGACGAGATCGGCAAAACTGAACGGTGAGCCTTGCTCCAATAATCTGGGCGCGTTCGCAACCGGCTTGGTGACCGCTGCGATCTCGCGAAAACCCTCTTCCGGAAGACGCACCACGGAGTACGCCGATGATGTGGCACTGTCGCCGGACGCGCCGTTGTGACTGAAGACATAGCCTCCGGCGCTGAATGACAGCGCGGCGACGGCAACGGCGGCGGCGGCCAGACGGGTGTTGCGCTTGCGTGCGGATGCGGGTTTGTCGAGGTTTTCGCTCATCGGATTTCCCATGGTTGTTGGTCAGGCAGCCCCTTGGCTCGGTTGCCAATTTAAAACGCAACTCTTTCTGCTACATGTCAAAGAGATTAAAAGAAAGTAACGTTATGGCGATTCAGCAGTCAGATCGTCGCCTGGACCGAGGCGTTGGCGGGACCGTGCGATAATAACGCCGACGACGCCCAATCCGGCGAACACCAACAGCATTGGACCGAACCAAAGAAACAGCGTGTCCTGCCGGACCGGCGGACGCATCAAAACGAACGCGCCGTAGCGGGCGACCAGAAAGTCCTTGATCTCCTGGTCCGACTGGCCGGCGGCCATTTGTTGGCGGATCAGGCGCCGCAAGTCCGCCGCCAAAGGCGCATTGGATTCATCGATGGATTGGCCCTGGCACACGAGGCAGCGCAACTCCTTCTGCAGAGCCTTGGCGCGCGCTTCCAGCACCGGATTGGCGAGCGGCGCCACATAGGTGCTCTCATCGGGCTGCTCACCAGCCGCGAGCGCCGGCAGACCGCTGCCGACTGTGAAGAGAAGACACGCCGCAACAACGACAGCGCGCCCAATATCCATGGTCAGGCGTCCCATCACTCGGCGGGCTCGGACACAAGATTTGGCGCTTGCCGTCGCGACCGCAGTGCCGCCGCGAGCCGCGAGCCCAGAGCGGTGAAGCCGGCGAGAGCCATGATTACTCCGCCGAGCCAGATGAATGGCGCCATCGGATTGTAATAAGCGCGTACCACCCAGCCGCCGCCGTCGCGAGGATCGCCAAGGACGACGTAGAGGTCGGAAATGCCCGTTGTCCGGATTGAGGATTCAGATGTCGCGGTTTGTTCGACCGGATAGGTCCGCTTTTCCGGGTGCAGAATCGCGATCTGTTGCCCACCGGAAAAGACAGTGAATTCTGCGCGGTCGGCGAAATAATTCGGCCCCTGAATGCGCTCGGTGTTTTCCAGCCTCAGCGTGTAGCCGCCGATCTGCATGGTTTGATGCGGCGCAACCACCTGGATTGCTTCGCTCTTCCACACACTGGCGCCGGCAACCCCGAGCGCCACCACGCCAAGCCCTGCATGTGCCAATGCGGCGGTAAATGCCGTTGCCGGCAGGAACCGCACGCGAGTCCAACCGCCGGCGCGACGGGCGATATCGGTGACCGATCCGGCAATCAGCCAAATTCCCAGTCCAACGGCTGCGATGCCGAGCAGTGAAACCGGGCGCGCGACCGCCAGCGCGACGCACAGCGCCAACACGCCGGCCGCAAGAGCAAATCGCAGCGTCCAGACAGCCGGTTTGAATTGACTCCGCCGCCACAGAAAAATCGGACCAAACGGCATCGCGATGGCGAGCAGCGCCATCATCGGAATCACCGTTGCGGTGAAATAAGGCGGCCCGACCGAGATTTTGATGCCTTCCGCCGCATCCAGGACGAGCGGGTAAAGCGTGCCGATCAAAACGGTCGCCGCGGCCGCGGTGAGCAGAAGATTGTTCAGCAGGATTCCGGTCTCGCGGCTGACGACATCGAATGCCGCTCCGGGCGGCAGCTTTGGTGCCCGCCATGCGAATAAAATCAGCGGCGACGTAATGGCCACGAACAGGATCATCAGGATGAACAGCCCGCGGCGCGGATCATTGGCAAAGGCGTGCACGGAATTCAGCACGCCCGAGCGCACCAGGAAGGTGCCGATCAGACTGAAGGAGAAACCTGCGATTGCGAGCAGAAGCGTCCAGCTCTTGAAAGCGCCGGTGCGCTCACTCGCCATCATGGAATGGATCAGCGCGGTGGCAATCAGCCACGGCATCAAAGACGCATTCTCGACCGGATCCCAGAACCAGAATCCGCCCCAGCCGAGCGTATAGTAGGCCCACCAGGATCCGGCGGCGATTCCCAGCGTCAGCGCCGTCCACGCGGCAATGGCGAACGGCCGTGCACGACGGACCCAGGCGGCATCGTTCCGGCTGTCGAGCAGGGCCGCGGCGGCAAATGAGAAGGATGCCGACAGGCCGACATAGCCGAGATAAAGCAGCGGCGGATGGAAGGCGAGGCCAGGATCCTGCAGCAGCGGGTTCAACCCGTTGCCTTCGAATGGCTGCGGATACAACCGCAGAAAGGGATCCGATGTAAGCAGAATAAAGACCAGAAACGCGATCGCAATCAGCGCCTGCACCCCGAGCGCGCGCGACCCGAGCCGGGCATTGACGTCCGATCCGTCGGGCTGTGACACCGCGATTGCCGCCGAATAGATGCCCAGAATGAGCATCCACAGAACCATCGAACCTTCGTGGTTCCCCCACACGCCGGTGATTTTGTAAATCAGCGGCTTTGCCGTGTGCGAGTTTTCCGCGACCGCCATGACCGAGAAATCGGAAGTCAAATAGGCGAACATGAGCGTGAAAAAGGCGAGCGCGATGAAGACGAAGCTGCCGAGAGCCGCGCCACGTCCCATCGCCATCACCCGGATGTCGCCGCGGGCAGCGCCAAACAAACCCGTAATCGCCTGAACCACGGAAAGTGCAAGCGCGAGGCAAAGAGCGAGTTGGCCAAGTTCACCGGTCATGATGCGCCTGCGCTTCCCTGGCCTTCCTGCCAGTGTCCGGAGCGCTTCAGCGCGTCCACGACCTCTGGTGGCATATATCTCTCGTCGTGTTTCGCCAGGACTTCGCTGGCCGTAAATACGCCGTTACGTCCTCTGGTGCCAAGCGCGACAACGCCCTGGCCTTCGCGAAAGAGATCCGGCAACACGCCGCTATACTCCACCGGAACCGCGTTTTTCCCATCGGTGACGGTGAACTGGATTTCCAGCCCCTGATCGCGTTTGACGCTGCCCTTCTCGACCAGTCCCCCGATCCGGAATGCGCGGCCAGGCGGAACCTTGTCCGGATGCGCCGCAATATCGCTGGGGCTGTAAAAGAACAGAACATTGTCCTGCAGGGCATAGACCGCCAGCGCCGCCGCGCCGCCGCCGGCCAGCAGAAGCGTAATGGCAAATGCCAGTCGTCGCTGTTTTTTGGGAGTCATATCCGTCCCGACCCACTTGACCTTGCCGCGCATCCTAGAGCGCATGAGCGGCAAATGTAACCACTTCGCTGCAGCAAGGCGCTGCAAATCATTATTATCGGGCCGGACCGGGGCACGCGACAATCTCAAATTCCCGCGAGCACAACCCGGTCTGGCGGGGTGACAAACCGCACTAAAGCGCAATCCGGGGAAGTGTAAGCGGTTCGCCGAAAGATTGCGCGACAATTAGAGGAATCTGCAGCGTCATCAGATTACGTTTAATTTCACGTTCCAGTGTCGCGGTTTCGAAGTTCGCATCACCTCCAAATAGGGCACTGGCGAAGTTCGAAACCGAAAACGACACTGGAATTGACAGTGGCCAGTGTCCTTTCGATTCTGAAATTCGCCCGGATACCGATATAGAGATCAAGCGAATTTCAGAATCGGGACACTGGCGGACTTATCTGTTGCGTCCGTCTTTTGCGAGTATGGCCGGAATGATGCTGCGCTTGACCGCAATCTTCCTTATGCTCGCGAGTGTAGCGTTCTTCAGTTTCTTCTCGGCCAATGAAGACCGGCTCAGCTGGTTCGACACCCGCCCCGCCATTGCCGCCGCGGCGCGCTACGACGCGACCATCATCCGCGACCGCTTTGGCGTGCCGCACGTCTTCGCGCGGCGGAACGCGGATGCGGCCTTTGGTCTCGCCTATGCGCACGCGGAAGATGACTTTGCCACCATCCAGAGGGCATTGCTGGCCGCGCGCGGAAAGCTCGCCGCCGTGGATGGCCGGGCTGTGGCCCAGGAAGACTACCTCGTCCAGATTCTCGGCATCTGGGATGCGATCAACCAACATTATGACACCGACATTTCACCCGATACGAAGGCACTTCTCGACGGCTATGTCGCCGGCCTGAACCTGTATGCCGCGCAACACCGCGGCGAAGTGCTGGCGGGATTCGCACCGGCACGGCCGCAGGACGTCGTCGCGTTGTTCATGCTGCGGCTGCCGTTGTTTTACGGGTTGGACAACCAGGTGAAGTCGCTGATCGCCGGAATTCCGGCAAAGACGGCGGGCGACATGACGCATCTGCGCTCGCTCACGGCGGCGATAGCACCGGCGCGCTCGCCGGACGGCGCGACGCGGCTGCTGATCAACCCGCAGGGACCATTCGCCGGTCCCCTGTCGTGGTATGAAGCGCGCGTCAGTTCCGCCGAAGGCTGGAATCTCGAAGGTGGATTGCTTCCGGGCTCGCCCGTGATGCTGGCCGCAGCCGGCCCGAATTCAGGCTGGGGTATTTCGGCCAACCGTCCCGACCTCGTTGACATCTATCAATTGAAGCCGAATCCCGCGAACCCGAACGAATACTGGTTTGACGGCGCATGGCGGAAACTGGATGTGCGCGAGGCTCGGATCGTGACCCGGCTTTGGGGTCCAATTCGCGCCATTGTGCGCCGCCCACTGCTCCGCTCCATCCATGGTCCGGTGTTTCGCGGGCCCATGGGTCTGTATGCCCTGCGCTATGCAGGTCAGAACGATCTAAAGGGGGTCGAAGCCTTTTTTGCCCTGAACAAGGCACAGGATTTCAATGCTTTCACCGCCGTACTTGCGTCCGGCGATATTCCGTCGCTCAGTTTTGTCTATGCCGACCGGATCGGCAGGATTGCGGCGTTTTACAACGGTGCTTTCCCGAATCGCCCGCCGGGTTATGACTGGACGCGGCCCGTACCAGGAGATGTCTCGGCGGATTTGTGGATGGGTTACCTGCCCTTTTCGGCGGTCCCCCAGACGGTCGCGCCGCAGAGCGGGTTCGTCGTCGCCGCGAATGCAACGCCGTTCCGCGTCACTTCCGACCCGTACAATCCCAAACCCGATGCCTTCGGGCTCAGCATGGGCATCGAAACCGGTCTGAACAACCGGGCGCGACGCGCACTGGTATTGCTGCCTGCCGCGAAAACCCTGACCGACGACGGATTCCGTGCGTTCAAATTCGATAGCTGTTTCGCCGGGGATTCCGATTTTGCCGCCATCGTGAAGGATTTGGGGGAACGGAATTACGCCGGCGAACCCATGCTGGAAGAAGCCGGCGAAGACCTGCGCCGATATAATCTGTGTACGGATTCAGCCAACCGCGGCGCCCCGCTGGCCGTGCTGACTGCCGCCCCACTGCTGCAGGCCTCAGCCAATGGACTGCCACGGCCGGACCCAGTCGCCACATTGCGCAGCACCGCTGCCTGGCTGCTTTCGCACTTCGCACGTCTTGATCCTGAATGGGGCGAAGTCAGCCGGCTGCGCCGTGACAATCTGGACCTTCCCCTCAGCGGCGCGCCCGACGCTTTGCGCAATGTGGAACTCGCTCCCAACCAGAAAGCCGCGGGATTCTCGAGCGCCGAAGCAGGAGATTCATTCGTTCTGTTTTCGAAATGGCAGAAGAATGGTGCGTGGCAGGCGCAGAGCATTGTGCCGTTCGGAAATTCCCGCAATTCGGGCACCAATCGCTATGACAATCAGGCTGTCCTGTTTGCACGCGAACAACTGAAATCCGTGCCGCTGGATCCGCGCTCACTCCTCGCGCAGGCCACGGCGATTGAGCGGCCGGGCAGGACCGCGGTGCAATCCGTCGCGCCTCCCCGTACCGCGCCGCCGAATTTCAGCTTCGGCGCCCCGGCCAGCGCGGCAGAGCGCAGCCGATGATGCCGGTGCATGACATCAGTGCGAACCGCGATGCAGAATCTCGCCCGCCAACCCGGTGTCATAGGTAAGACCTTCGGCGGTCAGTATGACGGCTGCCGGCCATTCGGACCGCGCCAGCCCTTTACGTGCCAGTGCGTTCCAGACCGATTCATTGAATAAGCCCGTCGCGTCACTGCCGCTGACCACGAATTCACCGACATGGAAGTGATCCGCATGTCTGCCGGGAAAGCGCTGGATCTTATACTCGCCCTCCGCGGGACCAGGCTCACCTGCGCCATCTGTTGCAGCCAGTGCCTGCAACACGGTCAGAGTGCGCAATTGCAGCGGATTGAGTTTCAGCGGATTGTGTTTCTTCAGCATCTCGCGCCCGGCTAGTGTCCCCGATTCTGGAATTCGCCTGATCTCTATATCGGCATCCGAGCGAATTTCAGAATCGAAAGGACACTAGCTAATTAGTGATTGTAGTGTCGTTTCGGTTTCGAAGTTCGCAAAGCGTGTTTGATATCGAATTCGTGCGAACTTCGAAACCACGACACTACGCTGAACCCGGCAATTCGAGGCAGACTTTCAGTCCGCCGAGCGATGCCTGCGCCAGCGTCAGCGTGCCGCCATAAAGCTTCGAGATATCGCGCACGATAGCAAGCCCCAACCCGGTTCCAGGCACCGACTCATCGAGTCTTTTGCCGCGTTCGATTTGCTCGGAACGTTTGTCGGGCGGCAGTCCCGGACCGTCATCTTCGACGGAAAGCAGGAAGCGCCCGGTTTCCAGCGGCGCAGCTTTGACCTGAACCCTGGTGCGCGCCCACTTGCAGGCATTGTCGAGGAGATTGCCTGCCATTTCTTCAAAGTCTTCGCGCTCGCCGCGAAACGCCAAACCTGGCGCCACGTCAAGGTCGATGGCCAGTGTCTTCTCGACATGCATACGGGTCAGGACGCGGGAGAGATCGCCAAGTGAGGACGAAATATCAGTGCGGCTACCCAGCACATCGAGGGCGCCTGCCGCGCGCGCACGGGCCAGGTAATGATCCACCTGCCTCCGCATGGAATTCACCTGGCGCGTCACCGTTTCGGCGAGCGGCGATTGCGATGAAGCGGCTTCGTTGGCGAGCACTGTCAACGGTGTCTTCAGGAAATGCGCGAGATTGGCGACATGCGCCCGCGCCCTGCCAACCACTTCACTGCTGTGCGCGATTAAGCCGTTGAGTTCTTTTGCCAGTGGGGCAATCTCGGCCGGGAATTCACCCTCCAGACATTGCGCGCGGCCTTCGCGAATGCGCGCCAAACTCTCGCTGACCCGGTGCAACGGCTCCAATCCGACGCGCACCTGAATGGCGATGGCCGCCAACAATCCGAGGCTGAAAAGCACAAACGACCAAAGTAATGTGCGATTGAATTGCAGCACATCGTTTTCGGTCTCGTTGACGCTGCTCGCCACGAGGAAGCGAAATTTCCCATTCTCGCGAACACCGCCGACCGCGCGCGGGAGTGTGATCTCGCGCACCAGCACGCGCAACCGTTGCCCATCCGGGCCGTCTGCATAACCCCATTGCGTGTTGTTGTCGGCACTGACCAGTCCCTGTGGATTGATCGTCTGATCCCATAACGAGCGCGATGTCTCCGGCTGCTCCTCCGCATCCTGCGTGGCCTGCGGTTCGATTTGCCAATACCAGCCCGAAAACACCCGCTCGAAGCGCGGATCGGCGAATCGGTTTTCCAGCGCCACGTGCTGTGGCGCATCGACTTCGGCGGCTGCGAGCAGCCCATCGAGATCAAAGCGGAGTTGATCATCGAGACTTTCCTGAACCGCGCCGCGAAACAGGCCCGAAAGAATGAAGCCGCCGGTGATCAGGCAAAACACGCACCATACTGCCGCGCCGGCGATCAGCCGGAATGTCAGCGAATTGCCTTGTGGGAAAAACCGCCTCAGCTTTGTTCCTCGGCGGCACTCGGCTCATCGAGCCGGTAACCGAGGCCCCGGACCGTGTGAATGACATCGACGCCAAGCTTCTTGCGCAACCGTCCGACAAAAACCTCGATCGTGTTGGAGTCGCGATCAAAGTCCTGGTCGTAGAGATGCTCGACCAGATCGGTCCGCGAAAGCACCTGGCCTTTGTGATGCGCAAGATAGGCGAGAAGCCGGTATTCGAGCGATGTGAGCTTGACCGGATTGCCTGAGACCGTCACGCGTGAGCTGCGCGTATCGATTCGGAGCGGTCCGATCTCGATATCGGGCGAGGCAATGCCGGCAGCACGCCGGACAAGCGCGCGCAACCGCGCGAGCAGTTCCTCGGTGTAGAATGGCTTCGCGACATAGTCGTCCGCACCGGCATCGAACCCTGCCACCTTGTCGGCCCAACGGTCGCGTGCGGTCAGGATCAGCACCGGCATTTTCCGGCCGGTCTTGCGCCAGCGTTCGAGCACTGTGACGCCATCCATCTTCGGCAATCCGAGGTCGAGGACCACCGCGTCATACGGTTCGGTGTCGCCGAGAAAATGACCTTCTTCTCCGTCCGATGCGACATCGACGACATAGCCCGACTCGGTGAGCGCTTTTTTCAGCAAGCGCTGCAGATCGGCATCATCTTCAACAACCAGGATGCGCATAACAACTATCTCCGAAAATCGCGGCCCCGTCCGGGTTCACCACGCGGACCATTCCGCATAATGAATCCACGCGGACCGAATCCCCGCGGTCCGAATCCTCGCGGCCCCATACCTGGTGGCTCCATGCCTGGCGGCCCGACAACCGGCGGCCCGGCAACGGGCGGCCCCGCCACCGGAGGAGGGCCATAACCCTGCGGGGGTCCATAAGCCTGTGGTTGCGGTACAGCGCCAGATTGCAGCGGATAGCCGGGTGGGACGCGCCCATAACCTGGCGCTTCCCGGTAGTTCGGCGCCTGCGGGTAACCCGGCGCTGGCGGATAGCCAGGCGGAGGACCATATGGACCCCGGCTCATGGACCCCGGCGGGGCACCGCGGTCTTCTCCCTCTACCCCCAGCACGCGCCCGGTTCGCGCGTCGGTATCGAGCCACAGAACGCGTCCATCGGGCGTAACCCATTTGAGACGATAGCGCGGCTCACCCTCGGGGGACGGACTTGGCCCCTGGACATCGGCGAGGCTCCCTGGCCGCTGCCGCCGAATCCCATTCAGTATCTGGTCCAGCGACTGCACCTGACCTGATTGCACACCCTCGCGCGCACGATAGGGTTGCGCCGCAGCCGGACCGGCGGAGGCAGCCAAGGCGGATAGGAAAGCGGCTAACATCAGAACCCGGTACCGCATTTCGAGCCTATTAAGCCCGGGCGCATGAACTCTGGATGAACACCCTGCGCAGCCCCCGTTCAGCCGAAGGATGGCATGGTGCGTCCAGACATAAGGGCCTCCCGATACGGATCAAGCCCGAGATCGTCCGGCCACGGGTTACGTGCATTGCCCCTCCTCGCGTTACCCCTGCCGATGAACGGCCCCGCGGTATCTGAAGGATATCGCGGGGTCTTTCAAAACGTAACCCGCGATTTGGGCCAATTGAGTTCCAATGCCCGTAAGGGGGTTTCGTTGCGCTGCGGGGGCCAAATTTGTTGGGGCGCTCCGGGAGAAGTGACGCGTATCCATTGCGTGGAACGGAGATATCCGCCGGATGCCAGCGCAGCACCCTGCAAACAATGAATCGGGCGGCCCACCTTGGCGGTGGGGCGCCAGCCGAATCGGATTTTGGAGCGGCGTCGTGGCCGCAGCCCTGGCCGGAGCCCTGCTCGTCGTCTCGCTTGCGTTTATCGGCGCTGTGAATGTTTTGGCGCCCGACCTGTCCCAACCCGATCTCTACACGCTCAATCGGCCGGCATCGCTCACATTTGTTGATGAGCATGATCAGCCAGCCGGGCAGCGCGGAGCAATTGTCGGCGAGAGGCTGACGCTCAGCGAATTGCCGCCCTATGTGCCCAAGGCATTTATCGCCGAAGAGGACCGCGACTTTTACCAGCACCACGGTATCGATCTCGAAGGCATGGTGCGCGCGGCGATCGTCAATTTTCAGGCCGGCCATGTCGTACAGGGCGGCTCGACGATCACGCAGCAGGTCGTGAAAATGCTGTTTCTGACTCCCGACCGAACCTTTACGCGGAAGTTCCGCGAAATCGGCGGCGCGCTGGCGCTGGAGCGGCGGCTCACGAAAGACCAGATTCTCGAACTCTATCTCAACCGCATTTATCTCGGATCAGGAGCATATGGGATCGATGCGGCGTCGCACGCTTATTTCGGCAAGTCGGCCCGCAATCTGACGATTTCGGAAGCGGCCATGTTGGCGGCACTGACGCGCGCACCTTCGGCGTTTTCGCCCCGCCGCGATCTCGAAGCGGCTCAGGGGCGTGCCGGAGACGTGTTGTCGCAAATGGTAGAGATCGGTGCGATCACGCCACAGCAGCAACACGTTGCCGAAAAACATCCTGCAGTGGTGATCCCGCTCAAGGACAGCATTGCGCGCAGCTATTTCCTGGATGCGGCTGCCGATGAAGTCCATCAACTGCTTCCGGACGCGCAGGGCGATCTGATCGTTTCCACAACGCTCGATCCGAAACTTGAAACCGCAGCGGCGACGCAACTTTCAGGCGTGCTGAGCCGCCGCGGCCGAGCGTTGCACGCAAACCAGGGCGCGTTGGTTTCGTTGACCACGGACGGCGCCGTACGTGCGCTTGTCGGTGGTGTGGACTATGGCGAAAGCTCATTCAACCGGGTGACGAACGCCCATCGGCAACCGGGGTCCGCGTTCAAGGCATTCGTCTATCTCGCCGCATTCGAGCATGGATTGACTCCCGCGACTATCCGTACCGACCAGCCGGTCTCAATTCAGGACCTTTCCAAAGTCTGGACACCGGATAATTACGGTCAAAACTATGTTGGTCCGGTCGATCTGGAGACGGCATTCGCGCATTCGATCAACACGATTGCGGTTCAGCTTGGTCAGGAAATCGGAATTTCCAGCGTTGTCGATGTTGCCCACCGTCTCGGCATTCAGTCGCCTTTGGATCCGGTGCCGTCGCTGGCGCTCGGCACTTCCGATGTGACTCCGCTTGAGATGACAGCAGCCTACGGTTCCTTCGCGACGCTTGGGCGCAAGGTCGAACCCTATCTGGTGCGGGAAGTCCGCAAACCGGACGGTACGGTTCTCTACCGCCGTCCGGCTTCGCCTTCGCAGCAAGTCTTTTCCCAGGACAACGCTCTGCAAATGAACGATCTGCTGTACCAGGTCGTGCAGGTAGGGACGGGGCGCGCTGCTGCGGTGCCAGGATACGATGTCGCGGGAAAGACCGGGACCAGTTCTGATTATCGCGATGCGTGGTTCATCGGATTTTCGTCCGATCTGATCACCGGCGTATGGGTCGGCAACGACGATTCTTCCCCCATGAACAAAGTGACGGGTGGATTGCTTCCGGCGCAAATCTGGAACGGCTACATGCGCGTGGCGCTGCAGAATCGGCCAGCTACTCCGATTCAGCGCGACCAACCCGTCGGCATGGTTATGGCGCAGACGCCGGACAACGGCCCGGATAACGGCCAGCCCGGAACGCAGGATCAAGGTCCATTCGATGGCATTGGCCGCTTCTTTGGTGGATTGTTCGGCAACAACCCGCCGCCGGCTCCCTCGCCGTCCCCGCCTCCGCCCCAGCCACAACAAAGGGCAGAGGTGCCCCCGGATTTTTTTACCGGTCGCCGCCCCAATACGGCGGCGACTACGCCCAACAATACCGGCAATACGCTCAACGATGGCAGCAATACCAACGCCAATACCAGCAATGGCAACAGCGCCGGTGGCAATACTACCAACAATTCGGACGCTGAGCCGCCGCCGCCGCAGAACCGGCGAAATGTGGCGACACTTCCGCCGCCCGACCAATTTCCAGCGCCGGGGAATAGCAATTCCGGGCAGGGTAATGGCTACGCTTCGCCCTTCGGCAACTCACGTCCGCCAAGAATAACCAACCGTGCTGCGCCGCCGTCTGTCAGCACACCCGTGACGCCCGATCTGTTGGCGCCCGATGCAGGAAACTCCTCGCCCGGTACGCTCGGGCAAAACCAGATTTCGCCAGGCGCTGGGGCACCACCCTCAGCGAACTTCCCCGGTCAGCTATCGCCGGGAAGCTCAACCCCCCCAAGAATAGCAAGGCGTGCAGCGCCGCCGGTTTACGGCGCTTCGCCGCCTGATCTTTCGACCCCTAACGGAGGAAGTTCGTCCGCTGGCCCATCTGGCCAAAACCAGACTCCCGCGGGCATTGCAGGACCTTCGGCGAACTCCCCCGGTCAGCAATCGCAGGGAAACTCAACTCCGCCACAGATCGCGCCTGACCAGTCGCCGAACGGTCCGAATAGCCAGCAAAGCGGTGCCAATCCGGATTCAAATCCCGGTTGACGGGTTGCATTGCGATTGAATCGCCACTGCGGCGCAGGCAAATTCCTCTCCTGATTTTAGGTAAGTGACGCGTTTTCTGCGCCGAACCGGCAGCCACTTCCGCCTTCGTCAAGACTTCGGCGGACTCAGTGTCCACGGCTCGCCCGCCGAAGCTTTCAGCGTAGACGGGTCGGCGGAAAACGCTTTGGCTGGAGTGGTAGATGACATTTGCTGCACGGCTTTGGGCTGTTGCGTTACTTCCGATCCTTGGCGGATGTGGGCAGGAGTCCCGTGTTGCACAGCCTGCTGGCGACGGCCCGACGAAAATCGTGCTGGTCACGGATTGGAAGGCGCAAGCCGAACATGGCGGCTTTTATGAAGCTGTCGCCGAGGGCCTTTACGCAAAGCACGGACTCCGGGTGGTCATTCGCGAAGGAGGGCCGACGGTCAATGTCGGGCAGTTACTCGCAGGCGGCGCAGCCGACTTCGGAATTGCCTCGAACAGTTTCATCCCACTGAATTTGCGGCGCGCGGGTGGCGCATTCAAAGCGGTCATGGCGGTGTTCCAGAAGGACCCGCAGGTTTTGATCACCCATCCCCGCAGCGACATCAAATCCATTGCCGATATGGCGGGCAAGCCGATCATGATCAGCGATGCCGCGCTCGACACTTTCTGGCCGTGGCTGAAATCGAAATACGGATTCAGCGACAATCAAATCCGCAAATACACGTTCAATCTTGCGCCTTTTCTCGTCGATAAATCCGCCATCCAGGAAGGTTATCTTTCCTCCGAACCGTATGCGATCGAGAAGCAGGGCGGGATCAAGCCGGAAGTTTACTCGCTCGCGGATGCGGGGTATCCGGGATACGCCAATCTGATCCTTGTTCCCGACTCGTGGATCGCATCAAAACCGGCAGCCGTTCAGGCTTTCGTCGACGCCAGCATCGAAGGCTGGATGGATTATCTTTATGGCGATCCGCGGCCGGGCAATGAACTCATCAAAAAAGACAATCCCGAGATGACGGATGATCTGATCGCGCAGGCGATCGACAAGATGCGGAGTTATGGGATTGCGCTTTCCGGCGACGCGACGAAAGAGAGAATCGGCGCGATGAGCGATCAGCGCTGGCGGGATTTTTTCGCGGTCATGAGTGCGGAAGGCATATACAAGCGCGATTTTGATTATCGCAACGCCTATACGTTGCAATTCGTCAACAAAGGCCACTCTCTTGACGTGCGTTCCGGTGTTGTATTGGTCGCTGCGCCGCAAAAATCCCCATCCAGCGGGGCATCCGTCCAGTGATTCTGGGTGAGTTGCGCGCAGTCGAGCAGACTTTCAGCCGCGGCAATGCAGCGCTGGGGCCGCTCGATCTCAAAATTGAATCCGGGGAATTTCTCTCCCTCCTCGGCCCCTCCGGCTGCGGAAAATCCACCGTGCTGAAAATCATCGCGGGGTTGCTCACCCCGACGCGTGGCGACGTCATCTGGCAGAAGGCTAAACCCGCCATCGGCTATGTGTTTCAGGACGCGACGCTGATGCCCTGGGCGACAGTCCGCCAGAACATACGGCTGCCGCTCGATCTTGCGTCTGTGCCGCGGCGCGAAGCGGATGAGCGTGCGGAGGCTGCGCTTGAGCGCGTGGGACTGACAAGCAGGTTCGCGGATGCCTTTCCGCGAGCTTTGTCGGGCGGCATGCGCATGCGGGTTTCGATTGCGCGCGCACTTGTCGCGCGACCTTCTCTCTTGCTGATGGACGAACCCTTTGCTGCATTGGACGAGATCAGCCGCGATGCACTCAATGAAGATCTGCTTCGGCTGTGGCGCGAAGACCATCTCACGGTGATCTTCGTCACGCACAGCGTCTATGAGAGCGCATTCCTGTCGACGCGTGTCATTGCCTTGACGCCGGGGCCCGGCCGAATTGCCGGAGCCATCAACATTGCGGGTCCTGATGTCCGCTCGGCCGAGTGGCGGATGTCGTCCGGCTATTCCGAGTCGGTGCGGCAAATCTCGGTGCTGCTCCGGGAAGGCATGAAAGCAGCCGCATGACGAAGATTCAGCTTGCCCGCGCGGCAATACCAATCGTCGTCGGTATTGCTGTCATTGCCGCATGGGAATTCCTGGTCGCGATCTACCAGATACCCCGGATTGTCCTTCCGGCTCCGTCGGCAATCGCCCAGGCGCTAATCGATGACTTTCCTTCCCTGATGGCTTCGCTGTGGACCACGCTGCGGATCACCCTTCTCGCATTTGGCTTCGCACTGGTGAGCGGCATTGCGCTGGCGATGCTGTTTTCCCAGAGCCGTGTCGTGGAAATGGCGCTCTACCCATATGTCGTCATCCTTCAGGTGACGCCGGTCGTCGCGATTGCACCTCTGATCGTCATCTGGGTCGGCTTTGAACGTATCGATCTGGCGCTTCTCATCCTGGCCTGGATCGTGGCGTTCTTTCCCATTCTCTCAAATACCACCCTCGGTCTGCGCTCAACCGACCACAATCTCATCGATCTGTTCCGGCTTTATGGGGCTTCGAACTGGCAGATCCTTTGGCGGCTGAGATTTCCTTCGGCCCTGCCCTATTTGCTGAATGGGATGAAAACCTCGGGCGGATTGGCGCTCATCGGGACGGTGGTTGCGGAATATGGCGCCGGGTCCGGGACCGCGACCGGCCTCGCCTGGAGGATCGTAGAAGCCGGAAACCGTTTGCAGATTGCCCGGATGTTTGCCGCCCTGGCGCTGCTCGCGCTGCTTGGGGTGGTCATCTTTTTCGCATTGGCCCTGCTGGAATACCTGATTTTGCGGAACTGGCATGAAAGCGCGGTCGCGAAGGAGCGGTAATAATAACATATATATACTGTAAATTAAAAAATTGTCCGTCGCGGGACTGTATTGTCTTGATTTGTACTACCGGCGGTGTGATTTAGTGGCCTCGAGTTTGAGCTTGGCCGACCCGTGAAAGTCATTACCGCAAACAAACTTACCTTCGGAGAAGTGGTCTATTGGACCGAGTCCGGTGATTGGCAATCGTCACTGCAGCAGGCGCAGGTCCTCGACGACGCCGGGGCGGATCGCGCTCTCAAACTCGCCGCCGAATCGGTGCAGCGCTGCGAAGTGGTGGCGCCCTACGCATTTGCTGTCCGAGTCGAGCACGGCCGGATTACCGCCATCAGCGCGCGTGAGCAAATTCGGGCCCGCGGTCCAAGTGTTCGCCCCGACATGGGAAAGCAGGCAGCCTGAATGTACCGCTACGATGAATTCGACGCGCGGCTGGTGCGTGAGCGGGCGGAGCAGTTTCGCTCGCAGGTGATGCGCCGCCTGTCCGGCGAATTGAGCGAAGATGAGTTCAAGCCGCTGCGCTTGCAGAACGGGCTATATCTCCAGCTGCATTCCTACATGCTGCGCGTCGCCGTTCCGTATGGAACGCTGTCGGCCATTCAGATGCGCAGGCTGGGGAGCATCGCCCGGCGCTACTCCAGGGGTTATGGTCATTTTACCACCCGGACCAACCTGCAACTGCACTGGGCGCGGTTGATCGACGTGCCCGATATTCTTCGCGAACTTGCCGAAGTCGAAATGCATTGCATGCAGACCAGCGGCAATAATGTGCGCAATGTCACCGCGGATCCGTTCGCCGGAGCGTCGGCGGACGAAATCGAAGACCCGCGGATTCTGTGCGAGATCATCCGGCAATGGTCGACGCTGCATCCGGAGTTTTCCTTCCTGCCAAGAAAATTCAAAATCTGCGTCATCGCTTCCCCGCATGACCGTGCCGCACTGTTGAGCCACGACATTGCCATTCAGGCGATCCAGAACAGCGACGGAGAAACGGGATATCGCGTCTCCGTGGGCGGTGGCCTGGGCCGGACACCGTACCTTGCGCTCGAGGTGGGAAACTTCGTGCCCAAGCGGCACATCCTCGCTTTCATCGAAGCGATTTTGCGCGTCTACAACGAAGCCGGCCGGCGCGACAATTTGTGGAAAGCGCGCGTGAAAATCCTCGTGCACCAGCTCGGCATCGAGGAAATGCGCCGCCGAGTCGAAGCCGAATTCGCGGAAATCAAACAAACCGGAATGCTCGAACTGCCGCCGGCGGAGATTGAGCGTATTGCGGAATATTTTGCCCCGCCCGCTTTTGAAGAGCTGTCCCGCGACTGTCCTGAATTTGAATCCGCCAAGCGCGAATCGAAGTCATTCGCCGCCTGGGTGAAGACCAATGTTCACGAACACAAAGTCCCGGGTTATGCGCTCGCCACCATTTCGCTGAAGCCGATCGGACTTACGCCGGGCGACTGCTCATCCGGACAAATGGAAGGTCTCGCGGATATCATGGAGTCTTTCGGATTCGCCGAAATCCGCGTCACGCATGAGCAGAATCTGGTGTTTCCGCATGTGCGGCGGAAGGACTTGTTCCGACTGTGGCAACAACTTGAGCCGCTTGGCCTCGCCACCGCCAATCATGGGCTGGTCACCGACATTATCGCCTGCCCTGGCCTCGATTATTGCGATCTCGCAAATGCGCGTTCAATCCCGCTGGCTCAGGAGATTGCACGCCGCTTTGCGAATCCCGAACTGCAGGCGGAACTGGGCGAGTTGAAGATCAAGATCTCCGGCTGCATCAACGCCTGCGGACATCATCATCTCGGACATATCGGCATATTGGGCGTCGATCGCAAAGGCGTGGAGAACTACCAGATCCTGCTCGGTGGATCGGGCGCGGAAGACGCGACACTGGCCGAGATCCTCGGCCCCGGATTTGACAGCGAAGGCATCATCGGCGCGGTCGAGAACGTCATCGATACTTTCCGGCAACAGCGCAAATCCGGCGAACGTTTTCTCGATACCTATCGCAGGATCGGGGCAGCGCCGTTCAAGGAGCGCCTCTATGCCCACTAATCCGGATTCGGCGATTTCTGCCGGCAATGCTCCAGCGCGGATTTTCCGCAATGGCCACATTGCCGCCGATGACTTCGTGTTCGTAGCCGACGATGCTCCTTTGCCCGACGGGCCTGTGATCGTCACGCTGAAGCGCTTTGTCGCTGAAAAGGACCTTCTGTTGTCGCGGCCGGTCGCGCTGGGTGTGCGGCTCGCAAGCGCCGAATCCCCCGAATTGCTGCAGCGGGATTTGCCGAACCTGAAACTGATCGAGCTGCATGTCGGGTATTTCAAGGACGGCCGCGCCTTCTCCTGGGCGCGGATTTTGCGCACGCGGTTGCATTTCGCCGGCGAAATCCGGGTCTCCGGACATTTCCTGCTGGACCAGATCGCGTTCTTTCTGCGCGTCGGCGTCACCAGCTTCGCCCTTCCCGGGAATTGGTCCGAGGCCGAGGTTGAAACCGCGACCGGATTGATCAGCAATGTGTATCAGCCCTCCGCCGATCATCGTCCCACCATCCTGGACCTCCGGCGGCGCACGATGGTGACGGCAGCCGCCGCCGAGTAGGTAGGCCAGACCACAACCGGCTCTACCCCTTGAATTCGGGGCCGCGACAACCTTCTAATGTCGGAAAGCCATTCTGACGCGCTCGCTGCGCAAGGATATTCCGATGCAGAAGTCTATTATCGCCGGTTTGATTTCATCGGCCCTGGTGCTTGCACCCATTGCCGCCGCCCGGGCCGACACTTCCGTGACCTGCATGTATATGCTGATGCGGGTCTATCACGCGGAACTTGATCGCTGTCACGTGGCTTTAAGCAAGGACAGGGAAGATCGCTACCAGCGGATGAAAGCCGGAATGGAGAAATTCATTCACGCGAACGCCAAACAAGACCCGAATGCGATCATTTCGGGCATTGAGAGCGATAATATCAAGCGGGCTTTGGCGGGTCTGAAATCTTGCCAATCGGACGATTTCAAATATGCGGTTCAGGCGCTGGACGAGGTCACCACGCCCGATCACGAGAAAATGGTTCAAGGAACTTTGGCTTTGCCGCGCGATCCCCAGGTTGGTGACTGCAGCACGTAACCGGAGTGGCCGAGTGAGGGCGGCAACGCCTGAAGAGGAACAGGAATGAACATTCAGCCCGCGCCGCCGCTTCAGGTTTCGGCTCCAGGTTCGCCACTGCCGCATTTTCCATCTTTCGCCTCGGCGATCGAGGCGACACATCCGGCAAATCCGGTTTACGTGCTTCATCCCCGCCGCTTCCGCGGCGCCGTGGCAAAGTTTCTCGACAACTTTCCCGGGACGACCATGTATGCCGTCAAGGCCAATCCGGTCCCCTATGTTGTCGACGAGATCTATCAGGCCGGCATCCGGCATTTTGATACGGCGTCACTGGCAGAAGTCGAACTGGTCCGGGGACGTTACCCCGACGCGAATTGCCACTTCATGGCGCCGGTCCGTATTCCGGGCGAAGCGCGCACCGCCTGGCGTACGCATGGCCTGACCGACTTCGTTGTGGACTGCGATCCCGAACTCGACAAACTGCTCGGCGAGACCGACGGAGGCAAAGGCCTGCGCATTTTTGTGCGTGTCGCCACGCCGCTTGGCGGCGCCATGCTCGAATTGTCGAGCAAGTTCGGCACGACTCCGTCCAATGCCGGCCGTTTGCTGAAGCGGATTGCAAATGCAGGTGCGAGACCGGCGCTGACATTCCATGTCGGTTCACAGTGCCTGAGCCCGTTCACCTATGCACAGGCGGTGGAGCTTGCCCGGCGAGCGGTGGATGCGGCGGGATTGACGATCACTGCCCTCGATGTCGGCGGCGGCTTTCCCGGACCCTATCTTGGCAACGACGTCCCGCCTTTCCACTGGTACTTCGATACCGTGCGCGAAGCGGTGGCGAGTTTTCCATTGCAGCCCGGTGCAGATGTCTTCTGCGAGCCCGGACGTGCCCTCGCCGCAGAAGGCGTGTCATTGATTGCGCGGGTGATCTTGCGTCGCGACGACCAGATTTTCCTCAATGACGGGGTTTACGGCAGCTTTGACGAATTGTCCGTCCCCGCATGGACGGCCGATTACCCCCGGCGCGTGTACAGCTTCGGTCCGCATGGGCGCGTGCGTGAACGCCGCGGCGAACTCAAGCCGTTCAAGATCTTCGGTCCGACCTGCGATACGCTCGACGTGCTGCCGCGTCCGCTGCTGCTGCCCAAAACCTTGCAGCAGGACGATTATATCGTATTCGAAAATATGGGCGCCTATTCGATTGCGCTGCGCACCGGATTCAACGGCTTCTATCCGAACGACTGGGTCGTGCTGGACTCAGAGTAGTTCAGGCGTCCGTGCCGTGGCTGCGTTCGCGGGTTTTGAGAAACCGGATCTTCGGAAATTTGCCACCGACATAGCCGAGCTCCCAATTGCTCTTGGCCAGGAACACCGGCGCGCCGTCGCGATCTTCGGCCATTTGTCCGCGGTTTGAATCGCGGAAATTTTCGACATCCTGCGGTGCTCCGGCGATCCAGCGCGCCGTCTCGTAAGGCGAATTCTCCAGATCGACGTCCAGTCCATATTCCGCCTGCAACCGGCTTTTCAGAACGTCGAGCTGCAATTGGCCGACCACGCCGACTGTCCATTGCGAACCAATCAGCGGTTTGAAAACCTGGGTCACACCTTCTTCGGCGAGGCTTTCCAGGGCGCGGGTCAGATGCTTTGACTTCATCGCGTCGAACAGCCGGACGCGCCGCAGGATTTCCGGCGCGAAATTCGGAATACCGGTGAATACCAGCGTCTCGTTTTCCGACAGCGTGTCGCCAACCCTGAGCACGCCGTGATTGGGGATTCCGATAATGTCCCCAGGCCAGGCCTCGTCCACGACTTCGCGTTCCTGGGCAAAAAACAGAATCGGATTGTGTATCCCGATCGTCTTGCCGGTGCCCGACTGCTTCAGCTTCATACCGCGCGAAAACCGCCCTGAGCACAATCTGAGGAACGCCACGCGGTCGCGATGGTTTGGGTCCATATTGGCCTGAACCTTGAAAACAAAGCCGGTGACATTGTCCTCGGCCGGCTCGACCTCGCGCGTCGCAGCGCTTTGGCCTTTGGGCGGCGGAGCAAAACGGGCCAATGCGCCGAGCAGATTCTTCACTCCGAAATTCTTCAGCGCCGCACCAAAAAACACGGGCGTCATATGGCCTTCGCGATAGGTGTTCAGATTGAATGTCGACGACGCATGCTTGATGAGCTCAACATCTTCCGCGAGCTTCTGACGGATTTCATCCGGCAGGAATGACAGGTCGCGTTCGCGCGGTTCGCCTTGCGTGAATTTCACGAACTCATCGCGCTCAAGATCAAACACGCCGCGGAAATTCAATCCCGATTCGGCCGGCCAGTTCAGCGGCGCGCATTCCAGTTGCAACTGGTCGGATATTTCATCAAGCAGTTCATAGGGATCGCGCGATTCGCGGTCGAGCTTGTTGATGAAAGTCATGATCGGGATGTCGCGCAGCCGGCAGACTTCGAACAATTTGCGCGTCTGGCTCTCAATGCCCTTGGCCGCATCGATCACCATGACGGCCGAGTCGGCAGCCGTCAGCGTGCGGTAGGTGTCTTCGGAAAAATCTTCGTGGCCTGGGGTGTCGAGCAGATTGAATACGGCGCCGTCATACTCGAAGGTCATGACGGCGGTGGTGACGGAAATGCCGCGCTCCTGCTCGATCTTCATCCAGTCGGACCGGGCGCGCCGCGCCTCGCCGCGCGCCTTCACCTGCCCGGCGAGCCGGATGGCGCCCCCGAGCAGCAGCAACTGCTCCGTCAAAGTCGTTTTGCCGGCATCGGGATGGGAAATAATCGCAAACGTCCGCCGCCGCGCTGCTTCGGCCGCGATTCGCTCGCCGCTACCGGAATATTTCAGGTCCATTTGATTCTCTAAACGTTCTGGGTGGACTAACAGCCCGGACGCTGTGCCGCAATTGCTTGCCGCTGCGCCGCCCGTCCGTCTATGGTCCGCGCGTGTAAAAATCCCGCCATCGGAAGGGCAAGCCTGTGAAGAAAATCGACATTTTTCCGCATATATTTCCCAAATCCTATTTCGACAAAATGTGTGAGGTGATCCCGAACAAGGCCGCCGTACGCCGGTGGACGGACATCCCCGTGCTCTACGATCTGGACCGCCGTCTGGCGATGATGGAGGAGTTCGGCCCCGATTATCAGCAGATTCTGACGCTTTCGATGCCGGCCATCGAATATGTCGCGCCGCCGGAAAAATCTCCCGATATGGCGAAGCTTGCCAATGACGGAATGGCGGAAATCGTCGCCAAACACCGCAACCGTTTTCCCGCCTTTGCCGCGTCCGTTCCGATGAACAATGTGAAGGCGGCAGTGGCGGAAATCGAGCGCTCAGTCGAGAAACTCGGCGCGCGCGGCATTCAGATCATGACCAACGTCAACGGCCGGCCGCTCGACGATCCCGAACTCGCGCCGATTTTCGAACTGATGCATTCCTACGACCTGCCGGTGTGGATGCACCCGACACGACCGCAGAAATTCGCCGATTATCCGGGCGAGAACGGATCGAAATACGACATCTGGTGGTGTTTCGGCTGGCCTTATGAAACCAGCGCGGCGATGGCGCGCATGGTCTTTTCAGGCTTCTTCGACCGCTGGCCGAACCTGAAGATCATCACCCATCATCTCGGCGCGATGGTGCCGTTCCTGGAAGCGCGAGTCGGTCTCGGACTTGACCAGCTCGGCACGCGCGAAGCGGCGGAGCCCGGCTATGCCGAAATCATTGCCCGGATGAAGAAGAAGAACCGGCGCCCGGTCGATTATTTCCGCATGTTCTTTGCCGATACCGCGATCAATGGTTCGCGCTCGGGCACGCGCTGCGGTATCGATTTCTTCGGCTGCGACCATGTCCTGTTCGGGACCGATTGCCCGTTCGATCCGCAAGGCGGGCCGCTGTTCATCCGCGACATCATCAAGGTGCTGGATGAGATCGATGTCACCGAAGACGAACGGCGCAAGATTTATCATCTGAATGCCGAACGGATGCTGAAGCTGAAGGGCTAATTCGTCCGGCCAACGGCTACCTAAGACTTTGCCGGTTGTGATATAGCTGAAAGCCTAAGTTGGGAGGGAATGTCATGGCACGTAAAGATAAGGGCGTGGACCGCCGCAAATTCCTCGCGGGCGCAGCGATTGCCGGCGCAAGCACCGCCATTCCGGCAGGTGTCGCGCGGGCACAGACCGCAGCAGCGCAACAGCCGACGGCGGCATTTGTCCGGCGTCCCTCCACGGCGGCAGCTGAAGCCGAAATGGCCGGTCAGGTTGATACCAATCCCGGCACGCTCGGCGGTCCCGCGGGATCGGATTTCATGGTCGATGTCCTAAGGTCGCTCGACATTGACTACGTCTTCACCAACCCCGCCTCGTCCTGCCGCGGCATCCATGAATCCCTCGTCAATTACGGCGGCAACAAAAAGCCGGAATTGATCACCTGCATGCACGAAGAATCCGCCGTAGCCATGAGCCACGGTTACTACAAGGTTGCGGGCAAGCCGGCAGGCGCAATGTGCCACGGCACCGTCGGTCTGCAGCATGCGGCGATGGCGGTGTACAATGCGTGGTGCGACCGCGCCGCGTCATTTGTCATGGTTGGCAATCGCGCGGATGCCGCGACGCGCGAACCCGGTGTACCAACCATCCATGCCGTGCAGGATCCCGGTTCGCTGATCCGCGACTTCACCAAATGGGACGACAACCCGCAGTCGCTGCAGCATTTCGCCGAATCGGCGGTGCGCGCCTACAAGATCGCGATGACGCCGCCGCATGAGCCGGTGCTCATGGTCCTGGAGGAAAAGCTCCAGGAGAATCCGATCGAAAAAGGCGCAAAGCCGCTGGTCATTCCGAAGCTGAATATGGTTGCTCCGCCGGCCGGCGATCCCAATGCGGTGCGCGAGGCCGCGAGGCTGCTGGCCATGGCGGAAAATCCTGTCATCGTGGCCGATCGGGTGGCAAGGACCCCCGCGGGCATCAAGCATCTGGTCGCCCTTGCGGAAGTCCTGAATGCGCCGGTGATCGATCAGCTCGGCCGCATGAACATGCCGAACAACCATTATCTGTATCAGATGGGTGGCGCGCTCATTGCCCAAGCCGATGTCGTCCTTGGCCTCGAACTGACCGACTTCTGGGGCACCGTCAACAAAATGGATGATTCCTTTGCCGGCGAGCAACGCTTGCGCATCAAACCCGGCACCAAGCTGATCAGCATCGGCGTGGGCGATCTTTATATCCGCGCGAATTACCAGGACTTCGAACGGTATCAGCCGGTGGACGTCTCTATCGGCGCCGACGCCGAAGCAACACTTCCCATGCTGGCGGAATATGTGCGCCAAGCCATTCCGCAGGAGCGCCAGGCCATGATCGCGGCCCGCGGCGAGAAAGCGAAAAAGGCCCACGCCTCCGCCCGCGAACGCAACATGGTGGCGGCGGCGCAGAACGCCTGGGATGCAAGCCCGGTCAGCGCCGCGCGGCTGTCGGCGGAAATCTGGAACCACATCAAGGACGAGAACTGGGCATTGGTGTCGCGCGATTCCAGCCAGTCGAACTGGCCGCACCGCATCTGGGATTTCCGTGAACATCACCAATTCATCGGCGGACCGGGCGGCGCAGGCATTGGTTATGGGCTGCCGGCGGCAGTGGGCGCGGCCTTCGCGCATAAAGCCGCGGGCGGACGGCTCTGCGTCAATATCCAGAACGACGGCGATTCAATGTTTGCGCCGGGCGCGTTGTGGACCGCGGCGCATCACAATGTGCCGCTACTCACCATCATGTGGAACAATCGCGCCTATCATCAGGAGATCATGCATGTCCAACGCATGGCCAACTGGCGGCAGCGCGACGTGTCCACAGCCCATATCGGCACCACGATCTGGGATCCCTACGTCAATTACGCCAAGCTCGCCGAAGCGCTTGGTCATGTCGGCATTGGGCCGATCACCGATCCGAAGGACCTCAATGCAGCGATCAAGCGCGGCATTGACGCCGTGAAGATGGGTGAACCCGTGCTCATCGATGTCGTCTGCCAGCCGCGCTAGGAGCCGCTCAATGCATATTGGAATGGTGTTCGGCGCCGCGGTCGCGGCGGTCGTTATCGGGGCAGCGCCGGCGATCGCCGCCGCGGCTGCCCCACAAGGCGACGCAGCAAAAGGCAGAGCCAATTTCGAGCGCGTCGGCTGCTGGGAGTGTCATGGTCATCAGGGACAGGGCGGCAATGCCGGCGTACGCATCGCCGATCCGGTGCCGCTCGCCTGGCCGGCCTTTCTGGCCTGGGTAAGAACCACAAGCGGCGACATGCCCCCGTTCACGGAGAAGGTTCTGCCGCAGCAGGATCTGGTCGACATTTACGCCTATCTGCAGTCGGTGCCGAAGGCGCCGGACTACCGGAACATCCCGCTGCTGGCGCAGCAGGTTTCCGCTCCGGGCAGGTAACAGATAATCGAGTCATGATGGCCATGCACCGCCGCACGCTTCTGACAAGCGCGGCGGCGGGCACGCTTTTCATTCGCCGAAAAGCACAGGCACAAGTCACACCAGGGAGTAAACCGATGGCCCAGAGTTCGGCCCGCGATCACCTTGAAGCCTGCCTCGAGCGCATTGGCGATCCACGCGGTGAGGGTAAGCGAACCTGTCTCACGGTCTATGCCACGGAAGCCCGCGCCGCAGCGGATGCGGCAGATGCCCGCGCACGCACCGGCCGTTCGCTCGGGCCTATGGACGGCAAAGTGCTTGCTATCAAGGACCTGTTCGATGTCGCGGGCGAAACTACGCGCGCCGGTTCGATCGTATTGCGCGATGCGCCGCCCGCCGCGACGGATGCGCCGGTGGTCCGGCGCCTGCGCTCCGCCGGTGCCGTGATCCTCGCGAAAACCAATATGAGTGAGTTTGCCTTCACCGGCATGGGCATCAACCTCCATTTTGGCACGCCCGGAAATCCCGCAGACCGCGCGCGGATTCCGGGCGGGTCGTCATCGGGCTCTGCGGTCGCAGCGGCGGACGGTATGTGCGATATCGGCATCGGCACCGATACCGGCGGATCCTGCCGCATACCCGCGGCTCTGTGCGGTGTTGTCGGATATAAACCCAGCAAATTCCGTGTACAGACGGATGGTGCATTCCCGCTGTCTTTCACGCTCGATTCGATCGGGCCGCTGGCGCGCAGCGTTGCCGATTGCGCGGCAGCGGATGCCGTGTTGGCCGGCGACCCGGCCTGGACGGTTGAGCCGGTGTCGCTTAACGGATTGCGGTTGGGAATTCCGCAAGGGCTGCCGTTGCAGGATATGGATTCCACGGTGCAGGCGCGATTTTCGGAAGCGCTCGCGGCACTCAAACGCGCGGGCGCACGTATTTCTGACGAAACCATGCCAATTCTGGATGAGCCTGCGCGAGTGCAGGACAAGGCCAGTTTTTCGTCAGTGGAAAGCTATGCCATCCACCGCAAACTGCTGATGCAGCATGCGAATGATTATGACCCGATGGTGCGGGTGCGCATCGAACGAGGTCGCGATATCAGCGCCGCCGATTACATCGACATGCAGCGGCAACGCGCCGATCTCGTTCGCGCGATGAATGAACGTCTCAGCGATCTCGATGGCCTGATCATGCCGACCGTTCCCATCGTCGCGCCGAAGATCGCCGACCTCACCGATCCGAAAACGGCAGGCGAACAAAATCTGCTGCTGTTGCGCAATCCGGCGTTGGCGAACTTCTTCGATCTTTGCGCGGTATCGGTGCCGTTGCCGCGTCAGGGCGGATTGCCCACCGGACTGATGGTATTCGCGAGGAACGGCCAGGACCGGCAGCTGTTCCGCATCGCCGCGGCCATGGAACGGCTATTCTCGTAGTAGTCCCGCTGCGCGCGCGAGCACGGGCAGCAACTCGTCTCGCGGTTGCGGCAACTGGATCTGGAAATCCTGTTCCAGGAGTTTCGCGATCTCATCTGCGGCGCCGAGCACACGCGTTGTGGTGGTGCCGCCGATTGCACGAGTGGTGAACTGGTTTCCGAGCAGTGTCAGCCGTTTTCCCGGCGGGTGCCGCGCCACGAAAAGCAGCGTCGTGAATTCGGAATCCGGATGCGTCGAGACATACCAGTTGGCCATCTCGTGATCTTCCGGCGTCTGTTCTTCCAGGGTGAAGCGATAAAGCCCGCGCCATTCGCCATCCATTTCGGCCATCAGCTCCAACCATTCGCCCTCGCGGACAAGGCGGTACAGCCCGTGCGGCGTTCGCTGTTCCGCTGTGGTGTCGAGCCGCAAAGGCGCGCTTGGCGACTGACCGCCAAATCCGACATCGGCCAGATATAGGCCGTCGGGCATTTCGACCTTCAGCAGCATGTGACTGCGCCGCGCACCTGCCGGACTCAGCCGTCCGTAAATCACTCTCGCAGCCAACGTCGTCAGGCGAAAACCGAGAGCCCTGAGTACAGCCGCAAACAATCCGTTTTGCTCATAGCAATATCCGCCGCGCCGGTTCAGAAGGAGTTTGCCCTGCACCGACCCGAGGTCCAGCCGGACTCGGCGGCCGAGCAGCGGATCGAGATTTTCGAAAGCAATGGCCGCAGGATGCAGTGCGTGCAGCGCCCGCAACGTATTCAGCGTCGCTTGCCGCGCCCCCGCATAACCCACGCGATCAAAATAGGTTTCGAGATTTACCTGCTGATCCATAACGGCTTCCTTAACAGACCAGCTCTATCTCAAAAACGGTTCACCGGAGCGTGAGCGCAACAATTTGGCCCCGTGGCGCGTTGTCGGGGCATGCGGATCACGCCCGTCGAACCGTCAATCTGCGACACCTCGCAGCCGGCGAACAGGTTACCTTTAGGCGAATTTGCGCTCATCGGCGACTGCCGCACGGCTGCCTTGGTGTCCCGTCTCGGCTCGATCGACTGGCTGTGCCTGCCGCATTTTTCCGGATCGTCTGTCTTTGGCGCACTGCTTGATGCTGACGCAGGCCGTTTCGCGATTCATCCGGCGACGCCGTTTCGCTCCACGCGGCGTTACGCCGGAAACACGCCGGTGCTGGAAACCAAATTCACCACCGCGGATGGCTGCGTTCGTTTGCGCGACGCCATGACCATCATGGACGGAGTTACGCGGCTGCGGCCGATGCGTGAAATCGTCCGAATCGTCGAAGGTGTCGAAGGCGAGGTGCCGCTGGAAGTCGAAATCAATGTTCGCCCAGAATATGCGAGATCGCGGCCTCGACTCCGGCAGCAGGGTGCTTGCGGGTGGGCCATCCTGTTCGGCAGCGAAATGCTATTCCTCCAGAGCGATGTGACTTTCGAGCCGGAAGGAAGCGTGCTCAAGGGCCGGTTTCGCTCAGTACCCGGATCAGTGGCCCGGTTCAGCCTGGCTTACAGTGGCGGCGAAATCGGGATTTTCCCGCCGCTACACGAAGCTGAGCGCCGTATTGGCGAAACCCGCGCCTGGTGGAACGAATGGAGTGCCGCCTGCCGCTATCACGGCCGCTACCGCGCTGCCGTTCTGCGCAGCGCTCTCACCCTGAAACTGCTGATCCATTCGCTCTCGGGGTCGATTATCGCGGCGCCGACCACATCGCTGCCGGAGACCATCGGCCGCGATGACACCTATGATT
This sequence comes from uncultured Bordetella sp., assembly GCA_964446945.1. Lineage (GTDB taxonomy): Bacteria > Pseudomonadota > Alphaproteobacteria > Micropepsales > Micropepsaceae > CAIYRG01. Next base: position 62,956 of record CAYUQO010000016.1, on the reverse strand, counting down.
ATCGGTACTGCTGGCTGCGCGATGCGGGTTTCACCGTAGAGGCGCTGACCTCACTCGGATTCCACGAGGATGCCGCGGACTATCTCGCCTGGCTTCTGCACAGCACCCGGCTGAGCTGGCCAAAACTGCGCGTGCTGTATGACGCCTACGGCCGGGACGCGTCGAAAGAAAGCGAACTTTCTCATCTTGCCGGCTATTGCAATTCCCGTCCGGTCAGGACGGGCAATCAGGCCGGTGAACAACGACAGCTCGATGCCTATGGTCACGTCATCATGGCAGCCGAGCGATACGTGATGGGAGGCGGCAAGCTGCACAGCGCAGAGATGCGTATGCTTCGTGGATTGGGCAAAACCGTTTGCCGCGAGTGGCAGAAACCGGACAACGGCATTTGGGAAATCCGCGGCGAGAAACGGCATTACACATTTTCCAAGCTGATGTGCTGGGTCGCGCTGGATCGGCTGTTGAAGCTCCACCGCGAAGGTCACCTCTCACTGCGCTCACTTGAAGACGAGTTTACCGGAACGCGCGACGCCATTGCTGGCGCGATCGACACCAGGGGCTTCCATGCGGAATTGGGCTCCTATGTGGCGGACTTCGACAGCAACCATCTCGACGCGAGTCTGCTGCTGATTCCCGTGCTGGGATTCAAGGAAGCTTCCGACCCGAGATTCACCGGAACATTGCAGCGCATCCATGAGCGCCTGTCCTGCAACGGGCTGGTCTATCGCTACGAAACCGGATACGGCGCGAAGAACTACCGCGAAAACAGCTTCGGCATATGCACGTTCTGGGCAGTCCAGGCGCTGGCCGCACAGCGGCGCTTCGATGAAGCCGAAGAGTTGTTCCAGCATGCGCTCTCCGGAGCCAACGACCTGTTGCTGTTCGGCGAGGAAATCGATCCCGCCAGCGGGCGCATCACCGGCAATTTCCCGCAGGGCCTGACCCATGTCGGGCTTATCAATGCGGCGCTTGCGCTCGACAATCCCGACAGGATGCAACGCCGATGATCGTGAACGGCGCGGCGGCCTTTCCGAACCTCGTCTTGTGGGGACTGGCCGCAACCATATTGATGGACATCATCCTGGAATCGGCCCAGGGACTGGGCTTCTCGCGCATGAGCCTTCCTTTTCTGTTCGGCACGTTCATCACCGGCAACCGGAGCTGGGCGATGATTGCGGGATTTTTTCTTTATCTGATCGGCGGCTGGATCTTTGCCTTCCTCTATTTCCTGATGTTCCAGAGCCTCGGGATTTATGCGTGGTGGTTCGGAATGGCGCTGGGCGCCGTACACGGAGTTTTCCTGCTCGGTACCATGCTGCCCTTGATGCCTTATATCCATCCGCGCATGGCCTCGGAATACCACGGCGCTACCGCACGGCGGCAATTGGAGCCGCCGGGCTTTTTCGCCACCAATTACGGATATGCGACGCCGGTTTGGACGATGCTGGCGCAAATTGTCTATGGCGGCGCGCTGGGCGCCTTCGCCCAATTCCACTTGGCGATCGCCGGCTGATTACATCGGAGCCGGAGGGGGCGGCGGATCGGGAGGCAGTGGAATGAATTCGCGATTGTCGCGATCCGGCAGCTTGAATCGCCCGGCGCGCCAATCGGCCTTCGCCTGCGCAATCCGCTCCTTCGATGACGCAACGAAATTCCATTCGATGTAGCGTTCGCCGATCGGGTCCCCGCCCAGCACCATCACCACCGAGTCACTTATCGCCCGCAAAATTGCCGGGCCACCGGTGTCAAGAATCAACATCCGGCCTTTTTCAAACTTGCGTCCGTCCACCTCGACCGTTCCGGAGACAATGAATGCTGCCCGTTCGCTGTAGCCCGGCGGCATTTCGAGCTGCGCATTTTGCGTGAGCCGCACATCGGCATAGAACATCGGCGAATGGGTGCGCACCTTTGCCCGCAAACCATAGGCCTCGCCCGCGATCAGACGGATCGCAACGCCCTCATTCTCGGCCTGCGGCAAGTCGCGCCATTCATGATGTGAAAAGGCCGGCTCCGCCTCTTCCTGTTCTACCGGCAATCCGACCCAGGCCTGTATACCGTGGACCCGGTCGCCCTCTGCACGCGCTTTTTCAAACCGCTCGGAATGGGTGATGCCCCGCCCCGCCACCATCCAGTTGACTTCGCCGGGGCGGATCGCCTGCTCGGTATCGAGGCTGTCGCGGTGCATGATTTCGCCGGCGAAGAGATAGGTGACGGTCGACAGACAGATATGCGGATGCGGCCGCACATCGACCGTCCGGCTGACACCTTTGGGAAAGTCAACCGGACCCATATGGTCGAAAAACACGAAGGGCCCAACCATCCTGTGCTCCGCCGCAGGCAACACCCGGCCAACTGAAAACCCTCCAAGGCTGCGTTCCCGCTCGGTGATAACCTGCGCCAGCATGCCAATCTCCATCTGCCCGGTCTGAGTATATCGCTGCCGCGGCAAATCTCCCGGATTGGAACCGCCAATTTGTTTGCGCCCCGGCTCCGGTTGTGGAAATCACACCGGCATGGTGCTGATCGCGATCGCCGCCGCCGCCTTTGTCGCAACTTTCGCCGGTGGGCTTTTCGCGCTCCGGCTCAAGGACCGGCTGCATCTCGTGCTCGGTTTCAGCGCCGGCGCGGTGATCGGCGTCGCCTTTTTCGAGCTCCTGCCGGAAGCCGTGGCAGCCGGAGCCCGATTCGACACACCGCGTACGCTGCTGAGCTGGGGCGCTGCCGGCTTCCTGTTTTATCTCATCCTCGACCGCATCGCTCAGCACTATGCCGGGCTGCGATCGGAAGCCGAAAAGACGGGATACAGTCTGCGCGGCACATTGGGTGCGGGAAGCCTCTCGGCACACAGCGTTCTGGACGGGATTGCGATTGGGCTGGCTTTTCAGATATCGCCCGCAATCGGGGCCATCGTCACTGTGGGCGTACTCACCCATGACTTTTCCGATGGAATCAACACAATGGGGGTGGTGCTGAAGAATGGCGGCGGACAGGCGCAAGCGATGCGCTGGCTGTTGGCGGATGCGATCGCTCCGCTTGCCGGAATCCTGCTGACGATGCTCTTCACACTGCCGGCGGCGATGTTCGGCAGGGTGCTCGCCGTGTTTTTCGGGTTCTTCCTCTATATTGGCGCCAGCGACTTCATTCCCGAGAGTCAGCACGCGCACCCGAAATTCTACACGACGGCCATGACGCTGCTCGGCGCCGGCGTCATCTATGCCGCCGTCATGATGACCGCGCGATGAGCAGGAGCAATGAAAGCACTCGCGCGCTGCTGGTGGAGGCGGCAAATCGTGCCGCCGCGTATCTGGAAGCATTGCCTGCGCGGGACGTCCAGCCGTCGCCTCAGTCGATCGAGCGCCTGAAGGGCGCGCTGGACATCTCTTTGCCGGATGCGCCGGGCGATGCCGCTGAAGTGCTTGCGTTCCTCGATGAGTACGGATCGCCGGCGACCGTCGCCAGTGCAGGCGGCCGCTATTTCGGCTTCGTCACCGGCAGTGCACTGCCGGTGACGGTGGCAGCCCAATATCTCGCCGCAGGATGGGACCAGAACTGCTTCAGCTTTGTCAGCTCCCCGGCGGTGGCGTGCTTCGAACAGGCCGCTCTGCGCTGGGTGAAGGAAGCATTGGGCTTGCCGCTATCTGCCGAAGGTGCGTTGGTGACAGGCGCGACCATGGCCAATTTCACCTGTCTGGCGGCCGCCCGCAACCGGGTGCTCGCAACACACGGCTGGGATGTCGACCGGCAGGGTTTGTTCGGTGCTCCCCCCGTCACCGTGGTGCTCGGCGAGGAAGCTCACTCGACGATCTACAAGGTCCTGTCGATGTTGGGGCTCGGCCGCGAGCGTGTGTGCCGAGTTCCTGCCGACGCGCAGGGCCAAATGCGCACCGACTGCCTGCCTTCAATTAGGGGGCCAACCATCGTCTGTCTTCAAGCCGGGAATGTGAATTCCGGTGCATTCGATCCAGCCGATGAAATCATCACCTGGGCGCGCAAACGGCACGCGTGGGCCCATGTCGATGGCGCATTTGGCCTGTGGGCGCTGGCGGCGGCCGAACTTGCAGCGCAGGTGGAATCGTTCCGGCTCGCCGACTCCTGGGCAACCGATGCGCACAAATGGCTCAACGTGCCATATGATTCCGGAATTGCGATCGTGCGCGACCGGGAAGCTCTCGCGCAGGCAATGTCGATCACGGGTTCATATCTGCTGCTGACGGATGAAACGCGCGATGCGATCAACTTCACGCCTGACAGTTCACGCCGGGCACGCGCCATCGAAATATGGGCAGCGCTGAAGTTTCTCGGCCGCTCGGGTCTGTCCGATCTTGTGAACCGCAACTGCGCCCAGGCGCGCGCCATTGCCGACCGGTTGTGGCGTGCCGGAATCGAAATCCTGAACGAAGTTGTGTTGAATCAGGTGGTCGTGGCTTTCGGGGAAGACGCTATAACCAAACGGATGATTGGCCGGGTTCAGGATTTGGGAATCTGCTGGTGCGGTGGCACGACATGGAAAGGACGGGCCGCCATGCGGATCAGCATGTCCTCCTGGGCAACGACGGACGAAGACGTCGAGCGCTCCGCGCAAGCCATCATCAGCGCGTACCGGGCGTGCTGATCATGCAGAAAGTTGCTGAAGGCAAAATGCATTGGCGCGTCTCGGTTGCGCCGATGATGGATTGGACGGACCGGCACTGCCGCGTGTTGCATCGTCTGCTCAGCCGTCATGTCCGCCTTTACACCGAGATGGTCACCGCGGATGCCGTCATCCATGGCGACCGTCAACGCCTGCTGGGTTTTTCACCGATCGAACATCCGGTCGCCCTGCAATTGGGTGGATCGGATCCGAAAAAGCTGGCCGAGGCAGCGCGTATCGGCGCCGAATGGGGTTACGACGAAATCAATCTGAATTGCGGCTGCCCTTCGGACCGGGTGCAATCCGGCTGTTTCGGCGCCGTGTTGATGCGCACGCCCGAGCTTGCCGGGGAATGTGCGGCTGCGATGCGCGCAGCGAGTTCGGTTCGGGTGACCGTGAAATGCCGCATCGGTGTCGATGATCAGGATCCGCGGCAGGCGCTTCCGGCATTTATTGATGCCTGCGCCGCCGCAGGCATCACAACCTTCGCGGTGCATGCGCGCAAAGCCTGGCTGTCGGGTCTTTCCCCGGCGCAGAACCGCGAGATTCCACCCCTCGATTACCCTCTGGTGTATGAGCTGAAGCGAGCACGGCCGAAGCTGACCATCATCGTCAATGGCGGAATCACGTCACTCGGTGCCGCCGAACAGCATCTTTCATTCGTCGAGGGCGTAATGCTTGGCCGCGCGGCATATCAAACACCGGCCATTCTGGCCGATATCGACAGCCGGTTTTTTGATGCAGCCGGTGATGGCATCGAACGCGCGGTCGAGATGTACACGGATTACATCGCCGAGCGGCTGGAACAAGGCGTACCGCTGAACGCCATGACCAAACACATGCTCGGTCTGTTCCAGGGGCAGCGCGGAGCACGCTTGTTCCGCCGTCACCTGAGCGAAAACGCAACGCGCAAGGGCGCTGGTATATCTGTATTGCGGGACGCGCTTACATTTCTCGAACAGCGCAATCCCGCCGCCGCCGCATGAATGAATGCCGGGAGCTTTATTTCATGCTTGACCAGGTGCACGGATAGGTGTAGTCCTAAATATATAGGTGGATACTGCGCCGAGCGCCCGCCCACCGAAAACTCCAACAACAGAAGCGATACGCGTGAAGTTCAGCGACTGGTGTGGTGCACCGTTCCGGCCGATGGTTCGGAACAGTTTTCTGACACTTCGTCTGACGCTTTCGAACCGAAATCAGCTTGCAGTTTCAACCGTCTAACGTTCTGACACTTTGAATCCGGTATTTTGTCGAATGCCAACTCACGCACCAGGACAGGACGGTGCTTTAGATTTTCTGGTCGTATTCGCCGACTTCGGGAAATTCCTTCAGCCGCGCATCGATGTCGTGGAACATCGCGCGCATGGCTTTCTCCGAAACCGGACTCTCGCACACCACCACCAGTGACGGCCGGTTCGATGACGCCCGGACCAGTCCCCAGGTGCCGTCCTCGAGAGTGACGCGCACGCCGTTGATGGTGACCAGCCGGGTGATCTTTTGTCCGAGAATTTTTCCGCCGCCGGCCTGAAGATCGGCATATTTCTTCGTCAGCGCATCGACGACACCGTATTTCTGCAAATCCGGGCAGAATGGCGACATGGTCGGCGAGCTCCAGGTGCGCGGGAGACCGTCGGCCAGTTCAGTAATCGTGCGATTTGTCGAGGCCACCATTTCCAGGATGGCGATGGCGGCAACGATGGAGTCGTCATAACCTCGCCCGAATGGCGGATTGAAAAAATAATGCCCGCTCTTCTCCAGGCCGGCGACGGCGCCGATCTCTGCCGTGCGCCGTTTGATATAGGAATGGCCGGTCTTCCAGTAATCGGCTGTTGCCCCGTTAGCCTTCAAGACAGGGTCGGTTTCGAACAGGCCGGTCGATTTGACGTCGACGACGAATTTCGCGTTCGGAATGCGCTCGGAAAAGTGCCGCGCCACCAGCACGCCGACTTTGTCGGCGAAGAGTTCGCGCCCCTGCCCGTCCACCACACCACAACGGTCGCCATCGCCGTCGAATCCCAGCGCGATCTCCGCCCCTTCCGCACGCGCCATTTCGCCCATGGCGTGCAGCATGTGCAGGTCTTCAGGATTGGGATTGTAGCGCGGGAAGTTCCAATCGAGATTGGCATCCATCGGCACGACTTCGGCTCCGATGCGGCGCAGTGCTTCGGGCGCAAACGCGCCGGCCGTGCCATTGCCGCAGGCCGCGATAACTTTGACCGGCCGCTTCAAGCGGTGCCCCTGCGTTACGGCATCGAGATATGTCTCCCGCATGTTCTGCACACGGATATACCGGCCGCCACTGCGTTCCCGCGCGGCACCCGACAGCGCGATCTCCTTCAGCCGCAGCATCTCTTCGGGCCCGAAGGTCAGCGGCCGATGGGCGCCCATTTTTACGCCGGTCCAGCCGTTTTCGTTGTGGCTGGCGGTCACCATGGCAACGCAGGGCACATCGAGCGCGAATTGCGCAAAATAGGCGACAGGAGACAGCGCAAGCCCAATGTCGTGCACTTCACATCCGGCCGCCATCAGTCCCAGGATCAGGGCCTGTTTGACGGTGAGCGAGTAGGACCGGAAGTCATGTCCGACGACCACCTTCGGTTCGACACCGCATTCGTGGAAAAAAGTGCCGAGCGCGAGACCCAGCGCCTGCATTCCAACGAGATTGATCTCCTGCGGATAAAGCCAGCGCGCGTCATATTCGCGAAAACCGGTTTCCGCGATCAGGGGCTCGTTTTCGAAGGCAGGCGTATTGGGCACAAGACCAGGTTGAGGAATACCAAACATCTGGTTCAAAGCCGACGTAGCGCGCCGAACAGGAAGTTCAGCCCGAAAAATTCGGCCGTATTGCCTGTGAAACGGAGCGATTGCTGGAAACGGATCGCATCGCTGGATCCGGCAAGTGCCGCGCCGGGCGTTGCCGTCCCGGTGATCTGATAGAGCCGGTGCTGATACATGAAAAGCGCTGCGCTGATATGGCTGCCGTCCCGCTGGTTCAGGCTGAGCTGGCGCCCGAAAACAGCCTGTACCCGCGCCGGCAATTCTACTTTGACCGCGCCGTGCTGTTTCAGCATCGCTTCGGCGCCGTCGATGATCGTGTTGTCGCTCTCCGGCCGGTTGGAGAAATCGGCAATCGTGATCCGGTAATCGCCATCCGGATCGGTGGCGGAGTAAATCCGCGCCGGCACAGTCTGGCCGCCCGGAAGCTGAAAGCTTCCGCTTTCCACGATTGGGACCTTCGGAAAACTCACCGCGAATCCCTCATCGCGATAGACATATTCCTGCCATGTGTCCGCAGTGGCGCTGCCGCAGATGCAGAGGCCGAGAAAGGCAACAACAACAAGCAATCGCAAGAGATGAACTCCGTGATCCGGGAATCTAGTAGCCGCTTAACAGCCGGAATGTCTGCTGAAAAAAATGGATGCCGGACGATCCGGCGGGATCGGTATTGCCGGCGGGAAAATTCACCCTCAACTGGTACAGTTTGTGGTCGATGAAAAAAATCGCGTCGGTGACGCTCCCGCCTGCGCCATCTTCGATCCTGATCTCCCGGCCATAATTGAAATCGACCCGCGCGCCCGATTCATCATGGGTCATCCTGCCCAGGGCGAGCACGTTGCGCGCGGCCTCCTCGATTGTGCGGTCCTTGTCGGCGCTGGTGCGGGTGAAGTCCGCCACCTCGACCGAATAGATCACGCCGCCAGAATTGACCGAATAGACCCGTTCGGGAACCGTGCCTTCCGCCGTCTGCATGGTCTGGTAATCCCGCGTGGCAACGCTGGGCCGCGCCGGATATTCCGCGGCAAAGCCGGATTCCGGGAAACTGAATTCCCGCCATCCTTCCTCGGCCGCCATGGCCGACGCTGCGATCAACAGCGCTGCGGTGACAACTGCAATGCGCATTCCGGCGATTTCCTTTGGATGGCGGCAATCTGCCATGAATTCAGCCTGGCGGCGCAATTATCCTGTAAACACATTCCGCTGGTGTGCTATACTGGATTACACAGAAAACAGGTGTGAATTGGCCGAAATTGTTTCGCTGCATAGCCCGCACCACGGCGCGGTCAAACTGCTCGCCGAGCGCCTCGGCTTGCCGTCACTGGAGCCGGGCTGGGTATGGCTCGCCGGCGCCGGTCCGGGCGATCCGGGTCTGGCATCGCTTCACACCATCCATGCCATCACCGATGCCGATGTCATTCTCCCCGATGCGCTCGCTTCCGGCGAACTGCTGAAACTGAGGCGGCCGGACGCATTGATCGTTCAGGTGGGCAAGCGCGGCGGCAAAGTTTCCGTCTCCCAGGCTGCGATTTCCGCACAACTGGTGTCTTATGCACGCAAGGGGTGCCGGGTCCTCCGGCTCAAGGGGGGCGACCCGTTTGTCTTCGGCCGCGGCGGTGAGGAAGCTTTGAGCCTCGTCAAAGCCGGTATTCCTTTCCGCATCGTTCCCGGAGTAACCGCGGGAATCGGCGGGCTTGCCTATGCGGGAATTCCCGCGACCCACCGGGATACAAATCAGGCGGTGACATTCGTTACCGGAACTTCTGTGGACGGCCACGCGCCGGCGCTCAACTGGGCCGCGATTGCAAAGGGCTCGCCGACCATCGTTCTCTACATGGCGCGCCGGCATGCAGGAGAAATTACCGCGCAACTGATTGCTGCCGGACGGAATCCGCATGAACCGGCGGCGATCGTCAGCAACGCGTCCCTGGATAACCAACTCACCACGATCACCGAACTTGCGAAACTCGGAGATCAGGCATCGGACGCTAATACTCCGGCGATTCTGGTGATTGGCGAGAATGTCCGGCTGGCATCGGGGCTGGACTGGCTGGGCGCCTTGTCAGGCCGGTTGCTGAATCCAGATCCGCTCGGACGCGGCCCACTCAGCGAAAGCGCTTAGTCTGGCCTTGGTCATGCGCTAATCTTAAGCGCTCGCCGGGATCGCCAAATGTTCCTGACATTTGTTGTGCTGCTCAGTGCGGCGGTTCCCGCTGCCCCGGATTTCGCCCGTATCTCCGCGCGTGATTTTGAGGATTTCGAATCCTGTTATGGCAGCTTCCAGGGGGCAAGCGCCGTGCTGCCAAAGTTTAAGAGTGAAATGCCCGCAGATGATTTCGCCAGTGTTGCGCACGCGATGGATAACCTGGCCGACGACTTCACCGATCTCGAGATGCGCCTCTCGCGGCTTATGCCCGGCGCAGATCGCAAATCACTGATGCAGGCTCATGCGCTCGGCCGGGCGTCGTGGGAAAATCCGCAAAACCAGACACTTGGCTATTGGTCCGGTAACGGACCAATGTCGGTTTATTGTTTCGGCCTGACAAAGCGGCTCGGCGAAGATCTTCCAACCGGATTCTGAATCCAGCGGGGGACCTGTATCAACCCCCGCGGCGGATTCACCAAATGCATGTAGTTCCTGAAACTGGATCGCACGTTTATAAGTTTCTTCATATCGGGCCCCGCTGCTGCCACACATCATGGGACGTTCTATGAAAACCGCGGAACCTCGCGCGATTTACCTCAAAGATTATGCTCCGCTCGCATACCGGATTCCGGAAATAGCGCTCAATTTTCGACTCGAACCATCCGCGACGCGGGTCACCGCCACAATGCATGTGCAGCGCCGGGCGAGTGCGGCGGACCCGCTGGTGTTGTGCGGCAAAAGGTTAAAGCTGGTCTCGATCGCACTCGACGGAACACCGCTTGAGCCGTCTTCCTACACCGTCACCCCGGAAAGCCTGTCGATCACTGCGCCGCCCAATGATTTCCAATTGGAGATCGTGACGGAGATTGCCCCGGCCGAAAATACAGCCCTCGAAGGGCTGTACATGTCCAACGGTATTTACTGCACCCAATGTGAGCCGGAAGGCTTTCGCTGCATCACCTATTACCTCGACCGCCCCGACAACCTGGCGAAATTCGAGACGCGCATCGAAGCGCCGAAATCCACGGCGCCGGTACTTCTCTCCAATGGCAATCCGATCGCCTCGGGCGATCTCGGCGATGGCTGGCACTTCGCGGAATGGCGCGATCCATTCCCGAAACCGAGCTATCTGTTTGCTCTGGTGGCGGGCGATCTTGGCCACATCTCCGATACGTACACCACGCTGACGGGCCGTAACATCGACCTGAAGGTCTATGTCGAGCACGGGAATGAGAAGCGGGCCGAATACGCGATGGATTCACTCAAGCGCGCAATGCGCTGGGACGAAGAGACCTATGGCCGCGAATATGATCTCGACATCTTCATGATCGTCGCCGTTTCCGCGTTCAATTTCGGAGCGATGGAAAACAAGGGCTTGAATATCTTCAATGACAAGGTCCTGCTCGCGAGTCCCGACACGGCGACCGACGACGATTATGCGCGCATCGAGTCAGTCGTGGGGCACGAGTATTTCCACAACTGGACCGGCGACCGGATTACCTGCCGCGACTGGTTTCAGCTCTCGCTGAAAGAAGGTCTCACGGTTTTTCGCGAAAGCGGATTCGCCGGCGATATGCGCTCGCATGCCGTACGGCGCATTCATGACATCAAGGACTTGCGCCTCCGGCAATTCCAGGAGGATTCCGGACCGCTCGCGCATCCGGTGCAGCCCCAGTCCTATATCACCATCGACAATTTCTACACCGCGACGGTCTACGAGAAGGGCGCAGAAGTCATCGGCATGCTGCGCACGATCCTGACGCCCGCCCTGTTCCGCAAAGGCATGGATTTGTACTTCACGCGTCACGATGGACAGGCGGCGACGGTGGAAGATTTTGTCCGCTGTTTCGAAGAAGTCTCCGGCCGCGATCTCGGGCAATTTCGACTGTGGTACTCGCAAGCGGGAACGCCGGAGATCCGCGCCGAAGGCAAATATGATTCCGCCAGTGGGAAATATTCGCTGCAGGTCAGTCAGCGCCTTGGCGCGACACCGGGCCAACCGGAAAAGCAGCCGATGCAGATTCCGCTGTCGCTCGGACTCATCGGCAGCAAATCGGGCACGCCGCTTCCCCTGACGCTGGAAGGCGAAAACCAGATCGGCCCGACCGAACGCGTCGTCGAACTCACCGGGCCGGAGCACTCATTCGTGTTTACCAATGTGACCGAGGCGCCCGTCCTTTCGATCGGGCGCAATTTCTCGGCGCCGGTGAATATTCGCACCTCGGCCGATCTCGGCACGCGCGCCTTCCTGATGGGCCGCGACACGGATTCGTTCAACCGCTGGGAATCGGGGCAGCAGCTTGCAACCGAACTTCTGCTGGCGATGATCCGCAATATCCAGGCCGGCGGCGCTCCCACCACCGATCCGGTCTATCTCGATGCGATCGGCAATGTGCTGAAGCGGGCACATGAAGATCACGCCTTCACCGCATTGATGCTGATGCCGCCAAGCGAAAGCGAGCTGGCGCTGAAACTCTCGCCGATCGATCCGGAAGCGATTCACAGCGCGCGCGAAGCGCTGATCCGCGCCACGGCAAATGCGCACCGCACCGGACTGGACCGCCTGTATCGCGATCTGGAATCGAAGGGCCCGTTCAGCGCCGATGCAGCTTCGGCCGGACGTCGCTCGTTGCGCAACGCCGTATTGCGCTTTCTGACCGCGGCGAATGACGAGACATCGGCCCGGCTGGCGCATGATCATTATGTCAGCGCAACCAACATGACCGAAATGACGGCGGGGCTGTCTGCTCTTGCGCGCATGACGAGCCCAAGACGTGACCAGGCATTTGCGGCATTTCATGACCGGTTCCGCTCCGAGCCACTGGTTCTCGACAAATGGATGGGCCTGCAGGCAATGTCGCCGCTGCCCGACACCATCGAACGCGTCCGTTCGCTGATGACCCATCCGGTGTTCACACTGAAAAACCCCAACCGCGTGCGGGCGCTGATCGGCGCCTTTGCGGTGGGCAATCCGCTGCGCTTCCACGATCGTTCCGGCGCGGGGTACCGCCTGCTTCGCGAGGTGGTGCAGTCGCTCGACTCGATCAATCCGCAAACTGCGGCCCGGATGGCGGCGGCGTTTGAAACATGGCGCCGCTATGACGCAGAGCGTCAGCGCCTGATCAGGGCGGAGCTGGAGGCCATCGCGGCGCAATCCGGACTGTCGAACAATCTCTACGAGATGGTCAGCAAAATGCTGGGTTGAACTCTAGTTGGGCAACGATCCGTGGAAGCGGTCCGTCGTCAATGTCGTGCCATCGGCCATTTTGATCGCGACGAAAAATCCGCCCAGCGTGTGATCCCGCCGCGGATTATAGGCCACGGTCACGGAATCACCTGGCGCGACTGAATCCTTTTTAAATCCGGTGCTCGTCAGCCGTCCGACACTGCTGCCTTCAAACTCCCATATCGCGGAGCCGCCCCTGCTGTCCGGCACCAGCACGTTCAGCCGGACATGTGGATTGCTCCAATCGAAGCTTTTGACCGTGCCAGCGACCGTCTTCACTTCTGCGGTGGCATAGACGGAGAGGGAATGGTGAGCGGCTGCGCCCGATGCCGCGAAAATGACCGAACCAATCAGCAAACCCAGTTTCCGCATTGGGTTCCCTCCCAAAGGGGCATTTAGCGCTGCGCGGCAGTTGTTCCAGATTAGCAGCTTGTGAAACCGCCGCATACTTGCGTACGCGCAGGCTCCGTTCCCGCCACAGCGCATCGGCATGGATGAGTTGTGTTCGCAGTTCCGGAAAAGAACTTCGACGCGAACCGTTGTCAGGGACAGAAGCGCCGGAGCGAGGCAACGGCGTGCTTGATCGCAACCTCACCAAATACACGCAAAAGGGAGTGTAATCATGGCGATGCTGAAGAAAACACTGGTGGCCGCAGTCGCATGTGGCGCCATCGCCTTTGCCGCATCGGCCTTTGCACAAGGTGCAGCCGGGCCAGCGGGCGCGGTCGGCGGCGGAGCGGGCGGCACTGCAATGGCCGGCGCAGCACCAGGCTCGGCCGGCGGCGTTGGAACGGGAACGGGATTGGGCAGCAACACCGGCGCATTGTCCGGAACCAATACCGGAATCAACAGCACAGCGAATAATCGCCTGCCAGGCGCCAGCTCAAATTCCCTGGCGAACAACAATCTCGGCAGTAATGGCCTTGGAACGAATTCCAATATGGCCACCATTACGCCAAACAACCTGACTGGACGCCAGCTGGCCCAAAACAACGCTACCCTGGGACCCAGCGGACCGGCCGGAGCGGCTTCCGCCGCCGCGAATCCGGGCGCCGCACCGATTGCGGGGTCAGGCGCGCTTCCTGCCGGCGGAGCGGCGCTTGGTGGAAGTGGCATTCATCATCGTGTTGCGGTTCACCACGCCACGAGTCACCACGTCCGGCTCGCTCGGAACTACACCGTGCACCATGTGAGGCATCTGCGGCTAGCCACGCACTTCGTGCACGGCCGCACGCACGGCCTGATCCCAGGTCAAATGGCGATGGAGAACGCGCGCGAAAACCGCATCACAGCAGCGCTGAACCGCGCGCAACTGCGCGGCCGAACCGGGTAAACCTGGTTTGATTTTCCGGAATTGAGGGGAGCCGTCAGGCTCCCCTGGTCTTTTCAGAGATACCAATCGTATTCTTCGGCCGTGATGATCCTGCGGAAACGCGCGAGTTCCTCGGCCTTGGTTTGACGATAGAGCGTCACGGCATCGGCGCCGAAATACTCCGGTAGCACTTTCGCGTTTTCCAGGAGATCCAGCGCGTGCCCGAGCGAGAACGGCAAGTGGGAATCACGTTCCCGCGAAACATTGCCGACAGCGGGCGGACCGGGATCGATCCGCTTCACCAGACCATGATGAATTCCGGCGAGGATCGCAGCCATCACCAGATAGGGATTGGCGTCTGCACCGGCGCAGCGATGCTCGATTCGGCGCGCATCTGTCGGACCGACCGGAATTCTCAGGCCCGCCGAACGGTTGTTGATTCCCCAACGGCGATTGACGGGCGCGAACATGTCCGGCTGGAAGCGGCGATAGGCGTTCAGATTGGGGGCGAAAAACGCCATGCTTTCCGGCATCAGCGCCGCAAGGCCGCCGGCGGCAAAGCGCAATGCTTCGCTCCCTTCCGGCGTGCCGTCGTCGAATATATTCCGGCCTTGCGCGTCGATCAGGCTGACATGCACATGCTGGCCGGAACCTGAGCGGTCCGGATAGGGTTTGGACATGAAGGTCGCGCGTGCATTTTCCCGGGCCGCCGCAGCGCGCACGATCTGGCGCAGGAAAACCGCATGGTCCGAGGCTGTAAGCGCATTCGTCTGATGACGGAGATTCGCCTCGAACTGTCCCGGTGCATATTCCTTGCTGGTGGCGGTGATCGGGACGCGTTGCAGCGCCGCAGCCTCTGAAAGCGCCGTCAGAAAATTCTGGTGCCGGTCGAGTTCCTGCAGTCCGTAAACCGAATGGGTATTTTCGCGCACGCCATCCACCGGTGACCGCGGCGGCTGCGGGCGTCCGTTTTTGTCGCGCTCGGAGTCGATGAGGTAGAATTCAAGTTCATGCGCGGCAACCGGTACGAGGTCCAGTTCGGAAAAACGCTGCAGCACGCGCTCGAGAATTGTGCGGGGATCATAGAACAGCGGCATGCCGGCTGTGTCGCAGAGTGACATCAGCATCTGCGCCCGCGGCGGATTGGCGCCCCAGACTTCCGTCACCGTCCCTGCAATCGGCCAGGCGGTGCCATCCGGGTCGCCATCGCTGTAACCCCGGCCACCCGGGTTCATCATCTCGCCGCGCACATCCATCAGATGCAGCGACAACGGGATTTGCATGCCGTGCTCGAACAATTTCGGCGCATCGGCAACGCCGATCCGTTTCCCCCGCAGAGAACCGGAAATATCGGCAATTGCCGCATCGACGAACTCGATTGCGGGATTCGCCATTAAGACGGATTCCAGCTCCGCTTTGGCCGTCGAATGGGGCGCAGTTCGCCTTCCTGGGTTTTGCCGGTTCATAGCTTCACCATAACGCGCAACCACATGGAAAGCGCTCGAAAATCCTCGGGATGGCGCTCAGAAATCCGCCCGATTTGACCGGGTTCAGGTCTGAATAAGCGGGCGAAGCTCCCGCACATTCTGCACTTTTTCCAGTGCAAAGACCGTGTCCACCAGCCGGTCGAACTTGGCCGCGCCCAACACCGGCACGATCAGATCGCGCGCTTTGCCGATTAGTTCCTCCCGGGTCATCGGATTGCCCGCCGTACCGCGCACTGTTTCGACCCGTTCGCTTAAAGTCTTTCCGCCGTTCAGCGTCACTTCGACGACCGCGACGCGCTTCGGCATGAGTTTTTCCAGTTCGTCATCGCGTACGAGCTGGACTTTCGCGCGCTGCTTCAGGATTGCCGGGTCTTTCATGCGCGCAAGATCATGCGCCGATTTGAACGATACCGTGCCGTCGACCAGCATCACGGCGATCATGTGCTGCAGCGAGATGTCGGGAATTTCGCGATTGTCGACAATGCCCGCTTCGTCGGTGGCGACGCGCACCACCACTTTCTGGACGTCATTCGCCGTGAAGTGATTTTTCTGCATGAGATTTAAAAGGGCATCCAGCGGCGCCTGAATCGGCGCGCCAACCGTCCATTTCTTCACATCGGTGCGCAGGATTTCGTAGCGCTCGCCGAGTTTGTCGATCAGCATTTCGGGCGGGTTCATCGGTTTGAACCCATCCAGGAAATTATCCGGGCCGGCAAAAATATCGTCCAAGCCAGTGCCGCCCGCCTGCACCAGCAGCGCCGCGGTGACTCCGTTGCGTGCCGGCATGCCGCCGAAGTCATAAGCCTTCTCGATGTGCTGCGTGTCGCGCTGCCAGGACGCAAGGCCCGATGCGGATTGAGCGGTGTAGGACAGCAGCCAGCGCATTTGCTCCGCCGACAGGCCAGCCATGCAGCCGGCGGCGGCCGCCGAACCGAAGGTGCCGGAAATCGAATGAGTGCTGCGATGGGTTGCGACCATATATTGGAGCTTGCCCAGCGTTTCGGTGACCCGCGGGCCGACGTCGTAGCCGAGCGCGACCGCATGGATCATCCGCTCGCCCGAGGCGCCAAAGCGCTCACCCGATGCCAGCGCCGCCGGCACAACCGAACAGCCCGGATGCGACTGTGACGGCGGATGCGTGTCATCGGTCTCGTCCGAATGCGCCAGCATGCCATTGGCCAGCGCAGCCTCGATCGGACCGCACAACAGATTCGATGCCACGACGGTTGCAGTTTTCTCGCCGGCACTGGCGCGTGCAAATGTCAGCGCAACCTTACCCGGCGCCAGTTGCGACCCGGAAATCATCGCCGCAAGCGTGTCGAGTATCATCTGCTTCGATTTTTCGACGACCGCGTCCGGCAATTTGCGCGTCCCTGCTCCCGCCATGTAGGTTGAGAGCGTCGACATCACCGCGTCTTGCGCCGCCGCGCTCGCGCGTGCCGACAGTAATCCTGTCACTGCCAGTCCGGCCGAAGCCTGTAACAGCAATCGCCTTGGTAGCCGTGAATCCCGCTTTTGCATCCGACCCTCCGTTCGCAAATCAGCTTGCGTGCAGCGCAATATGAAGAATAAAGGAAATGTTTCGCCCGGTGTTGATCCGCCTTTTACGCGTGGAGATGAATGAAATGGGACGCGCCTGGCAGTTCCTTCTGACCGTCGCCATTACCGTGACCGCTTTCGCATATCTCTATTACACCTCGGATTACTACACCAAAGGTTCGGAGCCACCCGCCCCGCCGGGCCAAAGCTCGCCGGTAAACAAATAATTGCTACAGGGTTCCGCCTTGCGGATTGCCCCAAAAACGGTTCTTTAGCGACGCAATTTTGCCGTTAATCGCACCGACGGTTCAAGTTGCCAAATCCGTGAACGGACATCATGAGCCGCAGCACCCGCATTGAACTGTCCATTTTAGCCGCCGTCGTGTTGCTCCTGGCAATGCCATTCTTGCTGCCGGTCAACATCTGGCGCGGCCCGATCGAGCGCGCTGCGACCATGGCGCTCGGCCGTGACGTCAAAATTCACGGCGCCATTCACCTGAGCATTTACCCCGATATCGGCCTCCGGCTTGACGATGTATCGGTCGCCAATCCCTCCGGCGCGCATGACCCGCAAATGATCAATGCCGGCAGCATCGTGGTCGGCGCCAAAATCGTGCCACTGCTGTCGGGCCAGCTCGAAGTCACACAGCTGACTTTGCAGGACGCCAAAATCGATCTCGAGAGCGATTATGACGGGAGCACGAACTGGAGTTTTGGCGAGGAGCCTGCGGCCGGTGGCAAAGCCAATGCGGCGGCACTGGATCGGATCGGATTTTCGCACCTCGCGCTGCGGCACAGCGATGTTCTGTTGCGGAATGCGAGTACCGGGACATCGACGCTATTCAAGGATGTTTCTGCCTCCCTCGACATGCCCGATGTCCCGACTCCGACATTGGCATTGCCGCTCAGCCTCGACGGAAACCTGAGCTACAACGGCGAACGCCTGACTCTGTTTGGTCGGCTGGACAATTTCGGCGCCCTGATGGGGGGCCGCAGCACCTCACTGCGCCTGTCGATTTCCTCGGAAATCATCAATGCCGATTTTGAAGGCATGGTCGGCAGGGGAAATATCTCTGGCGCCTTGAAAATGGGCGCGCATTCGGTGCGCAGCTTCGCGGCCTGGCTCGGCCATCCACTGCCGGCCGGCAACGGCTTTGGCCTGGTGGCACTGGAAGGGACATTCGCCGCGCGCGATGGAGTTTACTCGCTCAGCCATACGCATCTCGCCTTCGATTCCATGAATCTCAACGGCGACCTGTCGCTGGATACGCGGCCCAAGGTGCTGCTGCTCACCGGCAATGTGACCATCGACCGCATCAATGTTGACCCCTATCTCGCGCCCGGTGCTTCTGATGACACCGTGCTGGCGCAAAAGGCACGCGCGGCCAATCCCGACGCACCACTCGCTTTGTCGGGCCTGCGCAGCATCGATGCCCAAGTTACGCTGGCAGTCGGAAGCCTGGTGCTTCCGCACATGACGCTCGACCAGACGGTCGTGAAAGCCGATCTGACCGGCGGTGTGCTGAAAGCGGAATTGAAACGCCTGGCTGCATTTGGGGGCGAAGGCAAAGCGAGCTTTGTCGTGGATGCGAAGGGAGATGCGCCGGAATTCCACCAATCGCTGGAGATTTCCGGCGTCAAGGCGCAGCCCTTCCTCACCGAATTGGCCGGTGTGAAGAAAATCGCGGGTACCGGCGCTATCCGGTTCGATATTTCGTCTCACGGCAACACACCGCGCGATATCGTCCGGCATCTCGACGGCAAAGGCGAGATCAGCGTTGCCAACGGAACGCTCGCCGGCGCCGACCTCGCGGCGGTCGCGCATCTCCTGCAAACCGTTCTTTCGGGAGAAATTCCCGGCGAGGCCGTGGGTGAATCGGCGCAGACACCATTCCGCAGCCTTTCGGCAACATTTGTGGTCGCGGATGGGGTCCTGCACAGTCAGGACATGCGGCTGCTGAATCCGGCAGTGGAAATTGACGGCGCGGGCGATGTCGATTTTGCCGGCCAGAAACTTGATCTGCATTTCGATCCGCGGCCAGCGCCGGGCATGCACAATTCCGGCATCGGCGTGCCGTTTTTCGTCAAGGGAAGCTGGGAGAAACCGCGTTTCGGAGCCGATGCGAAGGCGCTGCTGAAGCGTGCGTCCAGCAACGGAAATCCGCTCGAGCTTTTGACCCGGCCAGGTTTGTCGCTCAAATCCATTTTCGGCGGGCAGAAGCCGGCCTCAAACTGACAGGGAAATGAAATTTCCGCGCTGGTTGGCTGTCACATTTGCTGTTGTTGTTGTGCTGGCCGCCGGCGCGTTCTGGCTGACGCGGCCGCCCCCGTCGCTGACCGTCGTAAGCTGGGGTGACGTTTACGGGCGCGCACAGACTCTCGCGCTGTTTCATCCGTTTGCGGACAAAACCCATGTCGAAGTCAACATCGCAGATTACGGCGGTGGGCTGAAGGAAATCGCCGCCCAGGTCGAGTCGGGCAAGGTCGACTGGGATGTTGTCGATCTCGAGCTTGATGACGCTGCCGCAGCCTGCCGGCAGGGGCTGCTCGAACATCTCGATGGCATGGAGTTGCCCGCCGGCGCCAATGGCTTTGCCGCCCAGCGCGATTTCGTGCCCGGTGCATTGGGTCCGTGCTGGGTCGGCAGCGCGGTATACAGTCAGGTCATAGCGGTGGATGGATCGCGCTTTGGCGATCAACAGCCGCGCACATTGGAGGATTTTTTTGATCTGCAGCGTTTTCCCGGACCGAGGGGATTGCGGGAGGGGCCCAAATTCAATCTGGAGCTGGCATTGATCGCCGATGGCGTACAGCCGTGGCGGGTCTATTCCATCCTGTCCACCAAAGAGGGCGTTGATCGGGCACTGCGGAAGCTCGACA
Organism: uncultured Bordetella sp.; assembly: GCA_964446945.1. GTDB lineage: Bacteria > Pseudomonadota > Alphaproteobacteria > Micropepsales > Micropepsaceae > CAIYRG01. The sequence continues at coordinate 42,958 of CAYUQO010000016.1, read as the reverse complement.
CCATGAAATCCTCGATTGTGTGGTGGCGCCGGACGTCCGATCCGGAGGCGCTGCTCAAACAGGGCAAAGTCGCAATGACAACCGCACTGAATGCCCGTGTGTTCGAGCTCAATGCCGAACCGGCCATTCGCACAATCTGGGACGGCCAGTTGTATCAGCTCGATGTTTTCGGGATTCCCAAAGGCGATCCGAAAAAGGGGCTAGCGCTGAATTTCATCCGGTTCGCAACGGCTCCCGCGGCTTTGGCCGACGAGGCGCGATACTTGCCATATGGCCCGGCGCGCCGGTCGGCCATTGCACTGGTCGGAGCCAATCCGGAGAATCAGGCGGATATGCGCCCTTATCTGCCGACAACACCTGCCAATTTCACCAAGGCGCTGGAAGTCGATCCCGATTGGTGGGCCGAGCACGGGCCCGCATTGCAGGCGCGCTGGAAGGCGTGGCTCTCAGCCAATTGACTCTCGGCCCGCCCCGCGGCTGCTAAACTGGTCTCTTGCGGTTGACATTACCCGCACGCTCAAGAAGCTTGAGCACAGCAGAGATCCCCCTGCCCATCTGGCCGTAGCCGGGAGCCGCGACACAGTAGATGCTGAATTACGCGATCAGACGAATCCTCGGCGCGATCCCGACGCTGTTCATCATCATTACACTCGCGTTCTTCATGATGCGCCTCGCGCCCGGCGGGCCATTCGACAGTGAACGTCGCCTGCCGCCGGAAATCGCCAAGAATGTCGCCGCCGCCTATGATCTCGATAAGCCGGTCTATCAGCAATATTTCATCTATCTGGGGAAATTGCTGCATGGCGATTTCGGACCTTCCTACAAGATCCGCGATTTCACCGTCACGCAGCTGATTGCCAACGGTTTTCCGGTCAGCCTAAAGCTCGGACTGCTGGCCATGATTCTCGCGATTGCGGTCGGCACGACACTTGGGATCATTGCGGCTCTTCGGCAAAACCGCCCGCCCGATTACTCGGTCATGACTTTCGCCATGATCGGAATCACGGTGCCATCCTTCGTGATTGCACCGCTGCTGCAGCTGATCTTCGGCATTTACGGCGTGCATCTGTTCGGTCTTGATCTGTCGCTCCCGGTCGGCGGCTGGAACAAGGGCGCAGTGCCAAATCTCATTTTGCCGGTGATTGTCCTTTCGCTCGCCCCCATTGCCGTGATCGCGCGGCTGACACGCGGCAGCATGGTTGAGGTGCTGCGCTCGAATTTCATCCGTACGGCGCGTGCCAAGGGACTGCCGTCATGGCGCATCGTCGTGCATCACGCGCTGCGCGCCGGGCTGCTGCCGATGGTCAGTTATCTCGGTCCGGCGCTTGCCGATATCGTCAGCGGCTCTCTGGTCGTGGAGCAGATTTTCGGTATTCCGGGAATCGGCCGCTACTTCGTTCAGGCGGCGCTGAACCGCGACTACACGCTGGTGATGGGCGTCACGATTTTTTACGCCGCACTCATCATCGGATTGAACCTGATCGCCGACCTGCTTTACGGCGTGCTTGATCCGCGCGTGAGATACCAGTGAATTTTCTCTACCGCCAAACTGCAGCCTCACGCGCCGACGGCGAGCTCATGGAAAAGCTCGAAGGCGTCAAGGGACGCAGCCTGCTTGCAGATGCGCGGCGGCGGTTGTTCCGCAACAAGGCCGCGGTGGTGAGCATGGTCCTGCTCGCGATCATCACGATGATGGCGGTCTTCGCGCCGCTGCTTTCGCCCTACAGCTACAGCGATATCGATTACAACCTGATCTCCTGTGCTCCGGCCTGGTGGCCGGCCGATGCCTTCACCTGCCACGCCGGCGGCGCACATTGGTTCGGCACCGACATTGTCGGACGTGATCTGTTCATCCGGGTGCTTTACGGTGCGCGCGTTTCGCTCGCGGTTGGTGTTGTCGCCACGCTGGTCAGCCTCGTCATCGGCGTTCTCTACGGCGCTGCGGCGGGTTTCATCGGCGGCAAGACCGATTCCTTCATGATGCGGGCGGTGGACATCCTCTATGCCCTGCCGTTTATTTTCTTCGTCATCATCCTGATGGTGATCTTCAATCAGAATTTCATTCTGCTGTTTCTGGCCATCGGCGCGGTTTCCTGGCTCACCATGGCGCGAATTGTCCGCGGCCAGACGCTTTCCGCCAAGCAGAAGGAATTCGTCGAAGCGGCACGCGCGGCCGGTGTCGGAACATTCGGAATCATTCGCCGCCACATCATTCCCAATGTCATTGGACCGGTGATTGTTTACGTGACGCTGACCATTCCGGGCGTGATTCTGGCCGAGAGCTTTCTTTCCTTTCTCGGACTCGGCATTCGCGAACCACTGACCTCCTGGGGTGTGCTGATTTCAGACGGCGCCGCGACTATGGAGACTGCGCCCTGGACCCTGCTTTTCCCCGGGCTGTTCATGGCGCTGACGCTATTCTGCTTCAATTTCATCGGGGATGGCTTGCGCGATGCCCTCGATCCCAAGGACCGCTGACATGGCGCCCATTCTGTCAGTGCGAAACCTGGACGTCCGGTTCTCGACCTATGACGGCGAAGTGCACGCGGTCAAAAATGTCAGCTTGGAAATTGATCCGGGAGAATGCGTCGGCATTGTCGGCGAATCCGGCTCGGGAAAGAGCCAGCTTTTCCTGGCTGCCATCGGCCTCATTGCCGGCAATGGAAAAGTGTCGGGCAGCGTTGCCTATCGCGGCGAAGAACTGATCGGCGCGCCGCAATCGCGGCTGAATCGCATCCGCGGCTCAAAGATCACCATGATCTTTCAGGACCCGCTGACCTCGCTCACGCCCCATATGCGCGTCGGCGAACAGATTATCGAAACACTGCGCATTCATCGTGGAATGAGCCGCAAAGCGGCCGCGCAGAGGGCACTGGAAACGCTCGAGCTGGTGCGCATTCCGGAAGCCAAACGGCGCATGCGCCAATATCCCCACGAATTGTCCGGCGGCATGCGGCAGCGGGTCATGATTGCCATCGCGACAGCCTGTGGGCCAGACCTGCTCATCGCCGATGAGCCGACGACCGCACTCGATGTCACCGTGCAGGCGCAAATTCTCGACATCATGCGCGATCTGCGCAAGCAGCTGAACACGTCGATCGCGCTGATCAGCCACGACATGGGCGTGATTGCCTCGATCGCAGACCGCGTACAGGTCATGCGCAATGGGGAATTTGTCGAAGCGGGTCCGGTCGAAGATATCTTCTATCGGCCGCAGCACACATATACGCGGATGCTGCTCGATTCCATGCCGCGCATCGATCGACAGAATTTCAATGGACATGCGAAAGCGCCACCAGCGCCGCCCGCGGATGCGCCCGATCTGTTGGCGGTTGAAGACATGAAAGTATGGTTTCCGATCCGCGTCGGAGGAACCCTGATCCCACGCTACAAACCGTTGCGCGCAGTAGACGGTGTCAGTTTCACTCTTAAAGAGGGCGAAACGCTTGGCGTCGTCGGCGAATCTGGTTGCGGAAAATCGACTTTGGCGCGCGCCGTGATCCGTCTGTTGCCCGAAACCTCCGGCACCGTGGTGTGGTGTGGACGCAATCTCCCCGCGCAGGAAGAACGCCAGCTCCGCGCGATGCGCAAGGAATTCCAGATCGTTTTCCAGGATCCGCTGGCCAGCCTCGATCCCCGCATGACGATCGGCGAAAGCATTGCCGAACCCTTGCGCTCGCTCGAACCCGATCTGTCGCGCGCCGAAACCGAGAGCAGGGTCCGCGGGATGATGCAGAAGGTCGGGCTCGATCCGCTGTGGGTCAACCGCTATCCGCATGAGTTCTCCGGCGGACAAAACCAGCGGGTCGGGATTGCCCGGGCCATGGTGCTGCGTCCGAAGCTCGTAGTTTGCGACGAAGCCGTCAGTGCGCTCGATGTTTCCATTCAGGCCCAGATCGTCGACCTGTTGATGTCGCTTCAATCCGAATTCGGCATGTCGCTGATTTTCATCAGCCATGATCTGTCGGTCGTCCGGCGCGTATCGCACCGGGTGATGGTGCTTTATCTCGGGAGGGTGGTCGAAATGGCGCCAAGCGATGCCATCTATCTTGATCCTCGTCATCCCTACACGCGCGCACTGATGTCCGCAGTGCCAATTCCCGACCCGGTGGCCGAACGCGCCAAGCCGCGGCGCGCGCTTCCGCCTGAACTGCCCTCGCCGCTCGATACGCGTTCGCCGCTCATGTTCCTGAAATCAAAGCGCGTCGATGATCCCGATGCGGAACAATATCGGCCGAAGCTGGTCGAGGTTTCGCCCGGCCATTTCGTCGCCGAATATGATCCGCTGTAACGCCATGCGTCTACACAACCGCCGCTCTTTCCTGCTCTCCGCCGGTTCGGCAGCACTGCTCGCGTCTTGCGGCCAGAGCGGCACCCCGACACAAACCCGATTCGCGGCACGTCCGGGCGAGGTTGTGTTCAACCGCGGTAACGGCGCCGAGCCGGCCAGCCTTGATCCCCATCACACACAAGCCAATTACGAAGACAACGTCATGGGGGACATGCTGATCGGGCTGACGACATACGACGCGCAGTCAAAACCAATTGCCGGGGCGGCCGAACGCTGGGAACAATCGGAGGACGGCAAAACCTGGACCTTCCATTTGCGCGATCACCTCTGGTCCGACGGCATGCCGGTCACAGCGGACGATTTCGTCTTTGCCTGGCGGCGCATGCTCGATCCGAAGACAGCAGCTATCTACGCGTATTTCCTGTACCCGCTCAAAAATGCGCAGGCGGTCAATACCGGGAAAATGCCATTGGAATCTTTAGGTGTGCGCGCTCGTGATTCCAGGACGCTGATTGTGGAGCTCGAGCACCCGGTGCCCTACTTCCTGCAGATCGTCAGTCACATGACGATGTACCCGGTGCCGCGGCACGTGGTGTTGGCGAGGGGTGACACATTCGCGAAGCCCGGTGCTTACGTCTGCAACGGACCCTACACCCTGTCCGAATGGGCATCTAACGACCACATTACGGTGGTCAAGAATCCAAAATTTTATGATGCCGGCAATGTCCATATCGACCGGGTGATTTTCTATCCGACTTCCGATTACCCGGCGGCGTTGAAACGCCTTAGGGCAGGAGAACTCGACAGTCAGGACAAAATGCCAGCGCAGCAGATCAATTGGCTGCGCGCCAATATGCCCGAGCTATTGCGTCTCAACCCGATCCTGGCGATCGAGTATCTGACCACCAACATGGCCATGAAGCCATTCGACGACCCGCGGGTGCGCGAGGCGCTCAGCCTTGCGGTCGATCGCGAAACCATCGTCAACAAGATCGATCGCGTGGGCGAACCTGTCGCATACAACCTGATACCGCCGGGCACGGCGAATTATCCCGGCGGGGTATTCCTCGATTTCAAATCCATGCCATTCCCGGACCGGCTCAAACGCGCGCAAATGCTGATGCAGCAGGCTGGTTACGGACCGGACAATCTGCTCCGGACGTCGCTGATGATCCGTTCGGCGGCGCCAACCGCCCGGCGCGATCCGGTCGCGATCCAGCAGATGTGGAAACAGATTTATGTCGATGCGCAGATTCTGCAACTCGATGCCGCAATTTTTTACGACCGTGTACAAACCAAAGACTTTGAAATCTGCAATCCGGGCTGGATCGGAGATTACGACGATCCCACGACGTTTCTCGATTTGTTGCGAAAGGACAATGCCAACAATTACGGCAGTTACAACAATCCAACCTATAACAGCCTGCTTGACCAGGCCAACAACGAGCTGGATCTAACAAAACGCGGCGCACTGCTGGCGCAAGCCGAATCCATTGCACTGAAAGACAATGCGTGGATACCGCTGAACTTCAATATCTCCGGAGCGCTTGTCCGGCCCTATGTCAAAGGCTGGGAAGATAATCTGCTCGACTTCCACCGTACGCGCTGGATCTCAATCGATGAGAAAGCCCGCGCATCGACACTGTTGGTCTGAGACAAATCAGCCCGAGAGTGGCTTTACCGCCATCGCGCGGGTGAAGCGGTCCTTGATGATCACCGGTTCGCGCGGCGTCTGACCTTTCGGCGCAGAACCGTCGATCTTCGCTGCAATGAACCATGGCCCGTCTTTCATCAGCGCCTGCTCCACAAGAGCGTCGAATTCCTGTTCATCTGCCGCCCAGGCGCTGTTTGCCAGTCCGGCGCCCCGCGCGATCGCGGCAAAGTCCGCATGGCCCGCAGACGCCGTCGGTTGCGATCCGGTGATCTGGTACATCGCATTGTCCCAAACGATAATCGCCAGATTCTTCGGGGCGCGATTGGCAATCGTCGTCAGAACGCCCAACTGCATCAGCATTGAACCATCGCCTTCGAGCGCAAACACCCTTCGCTCCGGTTGCGCCAAAGCGACTCCCAGCGCGATCGGCACGGCCAGCCCCATGCTGCCGAGCATGTAGAAATTCTGCGGCCGCGGACCGGCGTTCCACAAATCGAAATTGGAATTTCCGATGCCGCCGATCACGGCCTCATCGTGCTTCAGCCGCGACACCAGACGGCAGGTCAGGTCGAAACGGCTCATCAATTTGAGATTGGATGCGCCCCGCTCCATTACGCATTCCCACCTGTGCTCGGCCGGCCCGGCAGATTGCGCGTCAGCAATGGTGACAGAATCAGGGCCGCAGGGGCTTGCGTCTTGTATGCCTGGGTAATGGCGCGGCTGGTGACGAAATGCGCCTCGTCCAACCGGGTCAGGGTATGGTGCTCGATGCCGAGCGATTGCAGGACCGGCCGCATGACCCGGGCTGTGATCGCCTGCGCGATCTGGAAGTCGCCGAGAGTCCCACGCTCCGAAACCATCACAAGTGCCGGAATTTGCGCTGCGACAGCGAGCGATGCGAGCACATTGGCGAGCGTGGCAAACCCGCTGGTCTGCATCAGCACAATGCCGCGCAAGCCCGTCATGGCCGCTCCGCAGATGATTCCGACTGCTTCCTCTTCCCGGGTGGCGGCGAAACTGGTGAAGTAATCATCACTCGCGACGGCTTCGATCAGCGGACGCAGGACATTGTCCGGGACATGGACAACGAGGCGCACGTCATTGTCTTTCAGTGCGCGAATGATCGGAACGTGCCACGCTTCGTTGGAGGTCACAGGATTCGTGAGTTTGGGAAGCATCTGAATTTTCTTCTCCCCTGCCCGTCCTGTAAAGTCCAGCCATGAGCGAACGAAGCTACGACAAACTATATATCGGCGGCGAGTGGGTGCTGCCCCGTTCCGGCCGCACAATCCAGTCCATTGACCCATCCAGCGAGGATGTCTGGGCGGAAGTTGCCGAGGCCGACAAGCAGGATATCGATCTCGCCGTGGCGGCAGCGCGCTCCGCGATGGCCGGCCCATGGAAAACCAAAATCACGCCGTCGCAACGGGGCGAATTGCTGCTCAAACTCGCTTCGCTCCTGCGCCGCGATGCAGCGAAAATCGCGGAAGCAGAAAGCCGCGACAATGGCAAGCCGCTCCGCGACACGGTGTCCGAGGTGCAGCGTGCCGTCGAATGGCTGATTTTTTTCGCCGGAGCCGCCGACAAGATCACCGGCGAGCAAATCCCGATCAAACCGTCGGCCCTCGCCTACACGCGCTGCGAGCCGGTTGGCGTCGTAGGCGCGATTTTGCCGTGGAATTCGCCGACGCTGCTGTATTCCTGGAAGCTCGGCCCCGCGCTCGCCGCCGGCAATGCCGTCGTGCTCAAACCCGCCGAGCAAACGCCCGTCAGCGCCATCGAGGTAGCCAAGCTCATCGCGGAGGCAGGGTTTCCGGCCGGTGTGGTGAACATCGTGCCGGGATACGGAAATGTTGCCGGTGCGGCGCTCGCGGCCCATGGCGGCGTCAACAAGATCTCGTTCACCGGCAGCCACGCCACCGCGCGCAGGATCATGCAGGACGCATCGGCGAATCTGAAGCGCCTCACCTTTGAATGCGGCGGCAAGTCACCGCATATCATCTTCGAGGATGCCGACATCGAACGCGCGCTGATCGTCGCTACGCAATCCGCATTCCGTTCGACCGGCCAATCCTGCTCGCTCGGTTCGCGGCTATTGGTTCAGCGCAAGATCTATGCGGAATTTCTCGACCGGATTGCTGCGCGCGCGCGCCGCATTCGCGTCGGCATGCCGCTCGACCCCAAAACCCAAATCGGGCCGCAGACCTCGGCCGAACAGTTGGCCAAAACGCAATCCTATATCGAGCTCGGCAGGAAGGACGGCGCGCGCCTTGTCGCCGGCGGCGGCCGGCCCAAGGGTTTCGATCGGGGCTATTTCGTCGAGCCGACGGTTTTCGCCGACGTCGACAACCGCTCACGCCTGGCCCAGGAGGAAATCTTCGGCCCGGTGCTGGCCGTCATTCCCTTCGAGACGGAGGAAGAAGCAGTCACGCTCGCCAATGATGTGGAATACGGGCTGGTGGCAGGACTGTGGACCAGGGATGTATCGCGCGCGCACAGGGTTGCGGCGGCACTGGAATCAGGCCTGGTGACGGTCAATACCTTCCGGACTACCCATCCCATGCTGCCCTATGGCGGCTACAAGCTGAGCGGTTTGGGGCGCGAGAACGGCATGGAAGCGATTCATCACTATACGGAGGTGAAAACCGTCGTGGTGGATTTCGACTCCGCCGCCCCCGCCGATCCCTTCGCGGATTTGCGATAACTTTGAGCCGCAGCAAAAGTGTAACCTCCCACTTGTAGGGAGATCGCCCGGACGCGCCGAAGGCGCGCCGATTCAAACAGTCTGCCGCGGCGCGGAGCGCCGCGTGCGGAGAAAATTTCGGGTGGGGGTAATTCGTTGAGCATCCCCCCACCTCGCGAATTTTCTGAACGGAAAATTCGCGTGCCTCCCCACCAGGGGGAGGCAATTTCTAGGTAAGCATCCTGGTCTAACCAGAGGTCCGCGATCAGTTGTTGCCGCGCGGATCGCCGCGCTGACCACCGTGTCCCAGCTTCGTCCCGTCCGGCAGCACAATTGAAAGCAGCGTGCCCCCGCGCGTTCCGTCCCGCAGCGGATTGATTTCGACGACAACCTTGTCCCCGGGCTTTACCACCGTCGGCGACCATCCGATGCGCGCCTGCTGCCCGGTCGATGCAAGTTCGATCGACCATTGTTTGGCCTGATGGGTTTGCGGGTCGTCAACCATGACTCTGAGCCAGCTATGCGGATTGGTCCATTCCAGCTCTTTGACCGTGCCGTCGAGCTTGACGACCTTCTGATTGTCGAACATCGAAAAAGAATGATGTGCCATTGCAGGCGCGACAAAGGCCAGCGTCGCGGACATGGCAAGCGTCACCATACCCAGCTTCATTATGGTCCTCCCCAATTCCAGTTAATTCCGTGCCGCAGGTATATTGCGCTGTTGCGCCAGCCGCAAGCAATGCACGTGATGCTGGCATAGTAGCTTCGAGTTGCGCTAATACTTGGGCCAGGGACAAAGCGCTGGGTTTGGGAGGGAATTTTCGATGCGACTGATCGCCGCCATCGCCGCCGTGCTGCTGCTCGCCGCAGCGCCGGCCAACGCTGCTTGGAAGAGTTACAAATACCCGCAATATGGGTTCGGCATCGATTTCCCGGCCGAACCGAAAATGGGCACTGGTGTATATCGCGGCGTCATCGCGGGCCGCATGCCGTCCACCACGATTTCGGCGGAACTCGACGGCACGATCTATCGGGTCGAAATGGTCGATTTCTCGAATCGGCTGGCCGAAACGCCGGTGCTGCTGGAAGAGGCCGTGTATCTTGCGACCCAGGAAGGCAAACTGCTTTCCGACACCACCGCCCGCACCGACAATGGAGCGAAATTCGCCAAATATGGCCGCCGCGTCGCGGTTCAGACCAAAGACGGCGGCAAGAAAATCACCGAGCTGTATCTCGTAAACGGCAAGCTCTTGATGTTCGAAGGCATCATCACGCCGAAAGGCGACCTAGAGAATCCAGAAGCCGCGCGGTTCCAGGATTCGATCCTCTTCAATCTGGATCGCGACTGGACCATTCCTCCCCCGTTGCCGAAGGATCCGCGCGACGGCCCGGCCATCCCGGCGCCCATTCGGCCTGCTCAGGCGCACTGACGAGTAACACCGGCGGTACAAAGCTGCCCAAACGGGCGGCAATCCTGAGCCTGGTCTTCCTGTCCAGCGTTGGTTGCCAAACGCAATTCAGTATCGGCGATGCCTTGTCGGGATACCAGCGTGCAATGGCATGCTGCCGAAGCCTGTCGGACATTTCCTTCGGCCAACTTTCTTCCGGTTTGGAAACATCCGTCGTCATTGGCAATAATTCGCCCGCTTTCAACTTTTCAGACACAGGACTGAGCTATTTCGCGGCGTTCGAGCTGCCGGCGTCTGCTTCCGGCCGGCAATTGGTCGTTCAGAGCAATTTCATCCGGGACGCCAATCAATCGAATATCGCCGACCTGTTCCTCCCCGTCGTCATGCTCCTGGACGAGCAGAAGAACCGGATCTATGCCACCGATGGCCAAATCGGCCGTTCGATTTCGCAAGGAATGGTCTCCGCCGGCAGCATGTCATATGTCGAGACTCGCGTGGATCTCCGGCAGTATCCCGCGGCCCGCTATTTCGTCGTCTTCACCCGGCCCGAACTGTTTGCCAATCCGCTGATGATCGATGTGACGGTGCCTGGATCGGTGATCGCGGCCGGCCGGACCATGATCCAGACAGAGCCCGTCATTTATACGGACCCGCTGCGCGCATCCCCGACAGCGCCAAGGGGAGCGCTGACAATCCGATTACAGAGCTAATACTTTTAATCGCCGCGTTTTCAGCGCCGAACCGGCAACCACTTCGGCGCAAAACACTTAAGCCGGCGCCGGGAGCGCTTTCGCGGGTCTTGGCAATACGCGTTCGCTGCCCTGTTTCAACGGCAACGACAGCGATGCGATCAGACCAGGATGGTTATCGGCAAGACTGAACGTGCCGCCATGCAAGCGCGCAATGGCCTCGACGAGGCTCAACCCCAATCCGGATCCAGGCTTGGTCTCCTGCCCGCGCCCCCGCTGGAATTTTTCAATGACACGCGCTTTGTCGCTATCCGGAATACCCGGGCCGTCATCAGCCACGGCGATCTCCAGTTGGCCGGGAGCGCTGGCGCGAAGTCGCAGCTCAATCCGCCCGCCGGACCCGGTAAACTTGATCGCATTGTCGATGAGGTTCGCGACCGCCTGCGACAGCAGATGCGGATCACCGTAAACGTCGTAACCGGACGGCGCCGTGACCGTCAATTCGATGCCATTGGCCTCGGCCGCGGGTTCGTACAGCTCAAATATCTCCGCCACAACCTGTGCAGGATCGATATCGCGAAATCCTGAGCGGCGCACACCGGATTTGACGTCGGCCAGCCGCAGCAGCGCGTTGAATACGCCGATGAGCCGATCGGTATCGGCAACGGCCTTTTCGACCTCTTCAATTGCCGTGCTGTCAGCCGAGCGGCTGCGCAAGACGGATTCGAGCCGGGCACGCAGCTCCGCGAGCGGTGTCCTCAAATCATGCGCGATCGCATCGGAGGTGCTGCGCGCGCCCTCAAGGAGAAGCTGAATCTGGTCCAGCATGCCGTTGATTGTGCGGGCAAGCTGATCGAACTCGTCGCCCTTGGCATCCACCGCCATGCGCCGCGTAAGATCGCCATGCACGATGGCATTCACGGTCTGGTTCAGGCCGGCGACGCGTGCCAGGACGGCACGGCGTACCAGCAAACCGCCCGCGATGGCCAGCACCAGCGCCACCAACGCAGTCCAGATCAGACTGGATACGATCTCCGCCCGAAGAGCGACCCGATCCTGCACGTCCCGGCCGACCAGCAGGTGGTATCCGCTGGGAAGCAGCACGACGTGCAGAATGCGCGTTGCGTGCCTCACACCGTCGCGCAGCAGCGGCACGTCGTACCAGCCCTCGGCTTCGCCAACTTCGGCCGGCCAATCCGCAAGATTCCCTGCAACCGGTGTCCGCGCCGGATCCGACAGAAGATACACGGCGTGTTCATCGGCAGTCTGCTGCACGCGGTCATCAATTCTTTCCCGTGCGCCTTCAAGTCCGAAGTCGCGCAGAGCATCTCCCACCGCCTGTGTGTCCGACACGATGACAGCCGTGATCTCGCGGTCGAGGTAACCCGTCGTGCGCCACCACACGAAGGCTTCCAGCGCAATAACCGCGGCGATCACCAGCGCCGCATAGACCAGCGCGATGCGAACCGATATGGACCGCCAGAAGTCAGGCATTTTCGCCCAGCCGGTAACCGAAGCCACGCACCGTGTGCAGCAAGGGAGAATCCGAACCCGCGTCGATCTTGCGCCTGAGATTGCTGATATGCGTGTCAATCACGCTCGGCCTTGGTTCGAACCGGTAATCCCACACATTTTCCAGCAGCATGTTGCGGGTGACCACCTGACCTGAATGGCGCATCAGATATTCGAGCAGCTTGAACTCGCGTGGTTTCAGTTCGATCCGGCGTCCCGCGCGCGTGACGTCATGGTTGCGCAAATCCATGTGCAGATCCCCGACCGTGAGCTCAGTCCCGCCACGGGCGGCCTGCGACCGGCGCACCAGGGCATCGATGCGCGCCGACAATTCACCAAACGAAAATGGCTTCGTGAGATAGTCGTCGCCTCCAGCGCGCAGTCCCTTGATCCGGTCATCCACTTCCGCCAATGCGCTCAGGATCAGCACCGGCGTTCTCTTCTTTTCACGCCGCAGCGTCTGGACAATCGTGAGACCGTCCGGCCCGCCGGGCAGCATCCGGTCAAGCACGATCACGTCGTAACTTCCGCTGGTGGCGAGAAACAACCCGTCCTGTCCGTTGTCGGCGCAGTCCACAACGTGCCCACTCTCCTCCAGGCCCTTGCGCAGAAATTGGCTGACACGCGGATTGTCTTCAACGACCAGAACTTTCATGACGGCTGAACGCAGAAATGGGGCGGCGGATGCCGCCCCATTTTATGCACATCATGCCGCTTTTCGAAGTCTGGCTCAGTCGCCGTCCTGCGGCGTGTCCTCATCCGTCGCGGCGACTTTTTCCGCCGGCTGGGTTCCCATGGTGACGCTGAGATCATGCATCCGCCCGTCGCGCCAAACTGCCATTGTGGCTGTCCGCCCGGCCGGGAGATTGGCGACAGCCACTGCGAGGTCGCGGGGCGCCTTAATGGCAGTCCCGTTGAAGCCGGTGATGACATCACCCTGCCGCACCTGGGCATGGGCAGCCGGTGAATTGGGCTCCACCGAGGCCACCATCACCCCCTGATCCGCGTCGATGCCGACGGCTTTGGCCATATCGGGCGTCATTTGCTGCATCGAAACCCCGAGCCAGCCCCGCTCGATGCTGCCGTGTTCGCGCAGCTGCGTGACGATGTTCTTCGCCAGATTCGATGGAATGGCAAAGCCAATTCCAACGCTGCCACCCGACGGCGAATAAATCGCAGTGTCGATTCCGACCACATGTCCGGCCTGGTCGAAGACCGGGCCGCCGGAGTTTCCGGGGTTTATCGGAGCATCAATCTGCAGGAAATCGTCATAGGCACTGGAGTGAATGTCACGGTCATGCGCCGAAACAATTCCGGCCGTCACGGTGCCACCAAGTCCATAGGGATTGCCCATGGCAACCACCCAGTCACCGGTGCGTGCATTGTTGCTGTCGCCCCAAGCCACATAGGCAAGCCGCCTGCCGGCATCGATTTTGATCAGCGCCAGATCCGTCTTCGGATCATGACCGATAATCCTGGCCGGGTACTCGCTGCCGTCACTCAGGGTGACCTTGATGCGCGTGGAACCCTTGATCACGTGGTTATTGGTGACGATGTAGCCGGCCGGATCGATGACGAAACCCGAACCGAGTGCATGGCCGGGCCCACGGTCGCTACGATCGGCCTGATCCTGCATGCCACGCCGGCCGAAGAATTGCTGGAACATGTCCCCGAACGGCGAGTCATCGCCGTTAAACGGATCCGGCATTGCATTTTCGGGAATTTCCTCCCGTGCCATACGCGGCGCCTGCTCGGTCACCGTGATCTCAACCACGGCGGGCCGAACCCGCGCGACGAGATCGGCAAAACCCGGCTGATTTGCCGCCGCTGGCACGCTGATGGGCCCGCCGGCGATTTCGCCGGACGACCACGCGACGCCGCCCGCACCCAGTCCAACGCCCGCCAACAATGCTGCGAACAGCGCGCGCCTGCCGCTGCTGCCCAGCCAATTTGAATGGATATTCATGCTCCGCACCTCTGATGTCGAATGACCTGCAGCACGTTCGCGCTGCGCCGAGCGCAACATAGGTGCGTAAATTAAAAACCAGCTCTGCGGTGGATTACAAAATTTTGAGCCATGTGGCGATTTCATGGCGCCAAGCCATCGGCCCGCCATATTGGGTGCCCACTCTGACGATGCTTTACGGGAGGATGTCGGATGCTGCGTTTCCGGAGTTCACACGTCGCCCTTGCGCTTGCCGCATTGTGCCTTTTCCCGATTCACACGGCATTCGCCGATACTGCGCCCCAAAGCGCGGCCGAGACATTCGTGCAGGAAAATGTCGACCAGGCCTATGCGCTGCTGGGCGATCCATCGCTGTCGCCGGCACAGCGCAGCGCCCGTTTCCATACCTTCCTGCTGTCCTTGACGAACACCGACCGGATTGGCCGATTCACGCTTGGCCAGTATGCAAACAGCGCGCCACCGGCGGCCGTCGCCGATTTCGAAAAGGCATTCGCCGATTACGGCGTCGCGGTTTACGAATCGCGGTTGAGCCAATTCAAAAACCTCAAAATCCGCGTGACCGGCTCCGCGGTTCTGGGGCAGGACGACACCGTGGTTGCCGCCTCTGCCAGCGGTCCCGCACTGCCAAATCCGGCAACTCCCGTCCGCCTCGGATTCCGCATACGGAAGGATTCCAATGGGCGCCTCATCCTTACGGACATGCAGGTCGAGGGCATATGGCTGGCGCTCTGGGAACGCGCCGACTTCACCAGCTTTCTGCAACAGCACGGTGGCGATGTTGAAGAGTTGGCGAAACGTTTGCGCAGCGAAACCAGTCAAATGAACGATCGGCGGTAGGATATTTGTGACAAGCGGTATCAAACCTCACCAGAACCCCGGCACGATGCATCTTTGCTACGACTTCTTGCTCGGTGCGACAGTCGCGTCAGGTACACGGCGCACCAGAGCTTCTTCGCCGAAAGCGGTCACCCGTTCCGCCTGAGAGCAGCGGGTGCGTGCCTTCATCTCGGCTGTAATTAATCTTCGGTAGCCTACCTCCCGCTTCAGGTGAAGCCACGGGCGGCACCAGCCGGCGGCTTGCGCACAATGGTTTGAATAATTTTGGCGGCTCACGAGGAAGTTTTTACCGTCTGAACGGCAAAGAACCAGCACTCATCCCCGTTCACACACCAGGCGAATCCGCGAGCGGGAACGCTCTGGGCGCAGACACAATGTGGCCTGTTGGGCCGGAAAAAGGAGTGAGCCAATGTTGAAGAAAATCATTCTTGCGGCCGCGCTGGCGAGCGGCGCTGCCGTTGCGGTCCCTGCGGTTGCGCAGACCGCCGAGGGCGTGATGGTCGACCGCGTCGTGAACCCTGATGGTTCGATGACCATTACCCGCCGCTTCGTCGCAGCCAGTGGTCAAACCGTTGACGTCACCCGGACTTACCGGATGGATTTCGTCGGCGTTCCGCCAATTGACCCGCTGTTCAATTCGCAGGCGAACCGCGTGAGCGGCGGCGTCGGCGGTGCGATCGGTGGTTATTATATTCTCGGCACCACGCCCGCAGACAACAAGCCCCTGCCGCCGGAATGGAGCCGGCTGCCTTACAGCTACGTCTGGCCGGCACCGGTCATTACGGTCACCGAACCGGCACCCTGATTGTTGTTGAGTTGCGCTTTCCTCCCCCGCTTACGGGGGAGGAAAGTGCTTTTTTTCAGAAGTCCGGCTTCGCAGCCGTGGGAATTGTATAATCATCCAGGCCGAAATAATCGGCATTATTCTCTGCACAGACGAACTCTTCGATCGGCCCGTTGTTCGCGCGGCGATACCGCATTCTCCCGCCCCATGGCATGGTGAATGCACCCGGATCGTCGGCCTGGAATGAGACCGTGATCCCCTTTTTGTCGGGATTGATCTTCCAGCGCTCAACCACATGAAGCTGCTTCGTGTGCGGCGTCCGGTAATTGTCGACAAAACTCAGCGGATGTTCGATCAACCCGATGGTGTCGATCACCAGCGTGTCGCCGTTTTCGTAATGACCGACGGATTCCCCGAACCAGTCCGGGTGAGGATTGGCGCTGTGCGGCCGGTCGAGATAGACGCGCCGGACGAGCTGGTCGCGCTCCCAGACCATCCAGACTTCCTTCGGGGTCTGCAGGAAATACACCTTCGTCGGCACCAGCAACTGCGCCGGCACGCCGCCAGGCCAGCACAGTGACGTCGCGACGAATGGCGTGCGCCCGCGCAGCACAGCATCATTGGTCTTCTTCATCTGGGCCTTCGCCCAATCCTGCAGGATGGGGCTGTTCACGTCGGCGATACGGTCGGTCTTCTGTCCAGGCTGCAGGTTGCCGATATGCGGATATTTCGGATCGTTGGTGACGGGCTTCGCGCCGCTTTCAGGATCGACATAGTCGGTGGCATTGGTATTGATCATATTCCAACCGCCGCCCGCGCCCATGAAATCCGGAATGCCTGGCTCGGTGGCCGAATTCGCCGCCGGGGCAAAACCCGCCGCGCATAGACATCCGGCAATCGTCAACCATCTGGGCAGTCGTTTCATATTCACGTCTCCAATCCGGATATCGCTTTGCCTCTGGCGGCGAGACTAAAAATCCGCCGCTCTGGCCTGGGGAACCGGATCGAGGCCATGACTGAAATGATCACCATTGTTCTCGGCACACACGGTTTCGGGCATGGGCCCGGCGGTCACGCGGCGGTAGCGCTGCACCGCATTCCAGGGCGTGGTGAATGCACCCGGATCTTCGACGTGCAAATCGACTTCGAGCGTCTTGCCCCCGTCCGTAATGTGATACCGCTCGATGACGTGAAGCTTATCGGTATGCGGAGTGAAATAATTATCGACGAATGTTCGCGTATCGACCGACACCGTGTCCACGACGAGCGTGTGGCCTTCGTAATGGCCGACCGACTCGCCGAACCAGCTGGGTTTCGGAGCCGCAGAGTGGTTCTGGTTCAACCAGACGTGGCGCACCTGATGATCCTGGGTCCATATCATCACCACTTCTTTCGGCATCTGGAGAAAATAGACCGGCGTGGCGGGCAGTATGGAAAATGCAGGGACGCCGACGGGCCAGCAGCGCTCCTTGGGCAGCGCAACTTCGGCGCCCGAAAGCGCCCGCTGATTTGCGCGCTGCAAGGCATCCCGGGTCCAGGGCTGCAGAATCGGATTGGACAGGTCGGCCACGCGATAGGCCGGATGCTCATTGCGCGGATATTTGTAGAAGCTGAGATAGGGATGCGCCGGATCGGACTGAATCGGACCGGGTCCGCTCGGCGGGGGAATGAATTCATCTTCCGGCGTTTGCCAGCCGGTGTTCGGGTCGGGCGCGAAATTCGGTACTGCCTCATCGCCACGCGCGAGGCCGGCCGTTCCTGCGCATAGCGCAAGAACCGCTGCGATCCATCCGTTTGCCGCAAAGCTGCGCATCGGACCCCCTGTCTGGCCGAACTAATAGAGCAGATCATGGGCGGATGAAACTGATAGAGGCTCCGTATCCGCGCTTCTCCCTTGCTGCGGAGCCCCTAGTGCGGCACGCTCGCCCTCCATGCGCGCGATCTGCACATGGAAGAGCACGGTTCTTGAAGCCTGCCGCTGAAATCTTCTGGTGTGGACGCTCTATTTCGACGGCATAGCTAAAGCTGGTGACGACCTGGAAAGCGTTCTCAAGGGCGCGTGAGCTTGGTGATCAAATCGTGAAATAATTGTGAGCTGTGAACCATCTTCCGGCCGTCGCATTCCTGTCTCGGCCTTCACCGGAAGAGGAGAATGGAATGAGGAAGGTGGCTGTTTTTGCGTTGGCGGCTGGCTTTGCCATGAGCACAGGGATGGCCTGGGCCTGGAGCGACGTCAGCGGCACAGTCGACAAAATCGACACCAAGAATCGCGAGGTCACGCTCGACAACGGGCAGACCTATATGATCGAGAAGAAAATCCGCATGGGCGGCCTGAAGAAGGGCGAGAAGGTCACGTTCAGCTGGGAAGCGCAGAAGGGCAAGAACATGGTCAACAAAGTGACCATGGAAAAGAAGAGCTGATCAGCTTCAACTGAAGAGAATGCCGCGAGAGCCGCCGGTTTTTGGCGGCTCTCGTTTTTCAGGTTCCGGTCGCCATATATTCGTCGCCCCCGTCCGGTAGCATTTGGGTAGACTGGGGCAAGCGTCAGCTCGTCCGGACCGGGAAAATATGGAACATCTCGCCGCAGAGTTGCTCACCTTTATCAAGGCAAATCCCGGCTGGGCGATGTCGGTGATTGCGCTCACGGCCTTTGGCGAATCTTTCGCCTTTCTCAGCCTGCTGTTTCCCGGAACCGCGATTCTGATCGCGTCGGGCGGCTTGGTGCAGGCCGGAGTCATCCCGTTCTTCTCAACCGCTCTCGCCGGTATTGTCGGCGCAGTGCTTGGGGATGCAATTTCGTTCTGGCTCGGCCAGAAATTCGGACCATTACTGCCGGGCGTCTGGCCGTTTCGAAAACACCCCGAAATGCTTGCGCGCGGTACAGCCTTCTTCCGCCGATTCGGCGGGCTGAGCGTGTTTATCGGGCGCTTTTTCGGACCATTGCGCGCCGTGATTCCGCTTGCAGCCGGAACTCTGGGCATGTCTGCGGGACTTTTTTACGCGGCGAATATTCTATCGGCGCTGATTTGGGCCCCTGCGCTGATCTTCTCGGGGCAATTGATTACGCTCATCACCCATTGGCTGCTGAAGAGCGGGACCAGCAACATCACGTTTGCTGCCATTGCCCTCGCCGCCATTGTGATTGCGACAGCTTTCTATCTTTTGCGGCGCCGCTTCGCGCTAGTCAGGAAATAATATGCGCATTGTTTTCGGCGGATCCGGCCGACTCACGTTCAAGACAGAATTGATCATCGGCCTCGCCCTTGGGCTGTCCCTCGCGCTGCTGACGCTGATGATACTGCTTGCGCTCGGTGCGATGCTTGTTCTTCTGCCCGTCGCGCTTATTGGCGCTGCGATTTACGCATTCTTGCCCAAGCGGAAACACGTGCCGCCGCGGCCCGGCGAACCGGATGTGCTGGAAGGTCGATATCGCGTGGTCGAGCCAAAGGATCGCGATCGCCTGCCGCGGGACTAGGCCGGCCTGATTTCACATCCGGGCTCTTCGGCGGATGCGAGCCATTTCATCGCGAGCTTCAGCAACTCCTCGCGCAGCGGCACGGAATTCGTCCGTTCCGCAAGCTCCATCGCTTCCTTGGCATATTGCACATAGGTATCGGCGGGGGCGCAGGGCAGCAGCCCGGAACTCTCCGGCATGGACTATCCATCACTATCGCGGGCCCCGCGCAATCTATATCGCAGGATTTCCGTTGCGCCGCAAACGCCTCAAGTCCCTAACCACAAAGGAAATTTTCGCAAACTGTACCGGCTGCGAAAATCGCGGCGCGTGCGGGTGGAAAATTACTTCAGCCGCGTGAGTTCAGCGGTCGCGCCCATACGCTCAAATGACGCAAACGGACATTTATCCGCGGCGCGTTGAAGCAGCGGCCTGGCCGTAGCCATATCGCCACGCGCGAGGTCCTGCTCGGCAACATAGAAATCCGCATCGCACACGCGCTCCACGAGCCTGGTTGGATCGCCCTCGAGCGCCGCGGCATTCACCGATTGCGGAGTCCCCTCGCCCATCAGATATTTCACGACCGGACCGGGCCATTGCGCGAGATCGAGCTTTGCGGCGTTGGCTTTGAGGGAGTGATTATCCGTATCCGGAACATGTGCCATTTCGCGCGCGAGCGAAAGCCATAACACGTTGTATGGCCATAGTTTCAGCTCGGCGCTCTTGCCGAGATCGGCGGCCGCTTTCGCGCTTTCCCCGCGGACCAGTTCAAAATAACCGCGATAGGCATAAGCGTCGGCATCATATGGGCTTTGCAGCGCGACGGAATAATTCAGGTCCTCCTGTGCGCCGTCATAATCGCCGGTGGTTGCTTTGGCCACACCGCGATAGGCAAAGGCTTGCGCTCGCCCGGCGAGGTTCAACTCGTCTCCATTCAGCGCATTGGTGAATAGCCGGATGGCATCGTCATATTTGCCGGCACGCGCTGCAATCACCGCGTTGTTCGCATCGTCGAGGCCGGCGGCCAGCGCGCCACCGGCGCAGGCAAGCACCGCGAGGAGTGGTAATGCGAAGCGCGAGCCGCGGCCCATGATCCGTTCTCCGACTTTACCGGATCAGTCTAAACTCACCGGTGGCCGGTTTGGAAGCGAACCTTCCCTAGTCCCGCTAACTCAATGCGCGAACCAGCCATGCCGCAGAGGTGAGATAAATCCCGTCCGGTCCCATTTCGGCGGACAGACGTTCCGTCACTGCCTCACGCACTCTTTGGCGCGTTGCATCGTCGGCATTGGCCAGATTGCGCTGAAGCGGACCCGAGTCGATCACGGACCACGCCGCCTCTTCCGGTGTCGCCCCGGCGAAAGTCCGGGCATCGAGTTTTTCGATTTCGATGGCGTAGAATCCCGCCCCGCCCAGCACCTGTTTGATACGGTCGGGCAACCGCAATGAAAACCGGCCAGGTGCATTGGGTTCGGCGGCAGGCGCGGCGGGCAGAAACGGTTTCGCTGCATTCTCCGGAATGCTCGCCCACAGATGTTCCGCTGGCGAACGCCAGCAGGCAAAAGCGATCCTGGCGCGCTTTTTCAGCGCACGGCGGATGTTGAGGAACGCGGCGACAGGATCGGCAAAGAACATCACGCCCAATTGTGAGAAGCCAAGATCGAATACATGCTTCTCGAAGCCGTATTCGGCCACATCGGCCTGCACGAATTGCGCATGACTGTGGACCGCATCGGCCCGCCTGCGGGCGACTTCCAGCATCGGCCCGGAAAGGTCTATCCCCACCACCTTGCCGCCCGGCCGCACACGCTCCGCCAGCATCAGTGTCGTCGTGCCCGATCCGCATCCAATATCGAGCACGGTCTCGTCCGGTTTGACCCTCGCCCACTCCATGAGTGGCCCGGTGATCCCGGCGTGATCGCGGTCGCGCTTTTCCTGATATTTTGCCCAGGCCTGCCCGATCGGACCGTTCCAATAGGCAATCTGCGCCGCGTTTGGCGACGTGCTCATTTTCCGCGCCGTTTGCGCCGCGACGCGAGGGTCCGCAAGCGCAACGCGTTCAGCCGGATGAATCCTGCAGCGTCCTTTTGGTCATACGCGCCGCGATCGTCTTCGAACGTCACGAGGTCCTGCGAATAGAGCGATTCCGGCGACGAACGCCCGGCCACCATCACATTGCCCTTGTAGAGTTTCAATCGCACTTCGCCGGTCACCGATTGCTGGCTGTGGTCGATCGCGGCCTGCAGCATTTCGCGTTCCGGCGAAAACCAGAATCCGTTGTAAATCAGCTCGGCATAGCGCGGCATCAACTCGTCTTTCAGATGCGCGGAACCGCGGTCCAGCGTCAGCGATTCCATCGCGCGATGGGCTGCCAGCAGAATCGTGCCGCCGGGAGTTTCATAAACGCCGCGCGACTTCATGCCCACGAAACGATTCTCGACCAGATCGACACGGCCGATGCCATTGGCTTTGCCGAGATCGTTCAACCGCGTCAGCAACGCGGCGGGCGACAGATTTTTGCCGTCGATGGACACCGCATCGCCGCGTTGAAAACCGATGGTGATCGCCGTGGCACGATCCGGTGCCTCTTCCGGCGAAAGCGTCCGCTGATAGACTACGGAGTCGGCTTCGGTCGCCGGGTCCTCGAGGACTTTTCCTTCCGAGGAGGAGTGCAACAGATTGGCGTCGACCGAGAACGGCGCTTCGCCGCGTTTGTCCTTGGCGATGGGAATCTGGTGCGCTTCGGCAAATTCCAGCAGTTTTGTACGCGAATTCAGGTCCCATTCGCGCCACGGCGCGATGATGCGAATATCCGGGTTGAGGGCGTAATAGGACAGCTCGAACCGCACCTGGTCGTTGCCTTTGCCGGTTGCACCATGCGCCACCGCATTCGCTCCGGTTTTTTGCGCGATCTCGATCTGCTTCTTGGCAATCAGCGGCCGCGCGATAGAGGTGCCGAGCAGATACACGCCCTCGTAGAGGGCATTGGCCCGGAACATCGGAAACACATAATCGCGGACGAATTCTTCACGCAGATCTTCGATGAAGATATTTTCCGGACGGATGCCAAGGAGCTGCGCTTTGGCGCGTGCCGGTTCGAGCTCTTCACCCTGCCCGAGATCGGCCGTGAAGGTGACGACCTCGCAGCGATACTCGGTTTGCAGCCACTTCAGAATGACGGAAGTGTCGAGACCGCCGGAATAGGCGAGCACAACCTTCTTAACGTCTGGTTTTGACAATCATATCTCCAGTCAGCACGGGCGAAGACGATGTCCTACCCTCCACTGGACCCTCGCGTCAAAATCCCCGTATCATTGAGCCGCGCAGATATCATTCATACCGAGACAGAAATGATCGATACCCGAGTTTTCAGCTGGCCGCAGCGCGTCACGGCTGTCGCCGCATTGGCGCTGTCCAGCTGTCCTGTGCTTGCCGCAGGCGCCGTTTTGCCGCCGGATTTTGCCCCCAATCCGGGGGTGGGCTGGGTCGCATCGCCGGGGCCATTCATGCCGCCGCCGTCGGGGCCCGGCCCGGTGCCCGCGCTCAATGGACGAGGTTCGGGCAATGCGGCGTTTATCGCGCGCGGTTCGCAGCCGGTGTTCGAAATGGGCAATCCGGATGCCCCCATCCTGCAGCCCTGGGCGAAAGAGGTGATCCGAAAGAGGAATGATGACATCAACGCCGGAAAGCCGGGATTCTCCCGTCAGGCAAGCTGCTGGCCAAACGGTACACCCGCGTTCCTGCTCTATCCGCAACAGCCGGTCTATTTCGTACAAGCGCCAAAAGAAGTGCTGATGATCTGGCAGGGCGATCACCAGATCCGTTTCGTTTACCTGAACACCCCGCATTCCGCCAATCCGAAACCATCCTGGTACGGAGAATCCGTCGGCCACTACGAAGGCGACACATTGGTGGTCGACACAATCGGGATATCGCCCAGAACGCTGGTCGACAATTTCGGAACACCTCACACGGCGCAGTTACACACCATTGAGCGATACCGCATGACGGATAATGGTCTCGGTATGGAGGTCAATCTTCACGTTGAGGATCCCGGCACATTCACCACTCCGTGGAACGGGATGCAGCGTTACCGCCGGACCGAGCCGGGTGTCGCCGAATTTCCCCGTCGGGCAGATGATTTTTTGACCGCGGTCGGGAATGCCGGACCAATGCTGGAGTCAAGCTGTGCGGAAAATCCGCATGGCTTGTTTGATGCGCCAGGGACACTGCCGATTCCCCAGGCGGACAAACGCGACTTCTGATCGAACTATCGGGCACGCGGACGCTGCCTCATCGGCAAGGGGAGCTCTGTCGTGCGCTTCATTTCTTCCATGGCAAAGGCCGCACTGACGTCCATCAGCCTGGCCGAGCGGATGAGCGACTTGTACACGCGATCATAGGCGGCGATGTCCGCCACCTGCAATTTGAGCAGATAATCGACATCACCGGCCATTCTGTAGAACTCGATCACCTCGGGAATTGCGCGCACCGCGGCGGTGAAACTATCCAGCCATTTCTCGGTGTGCTCCGCTGCGCGCACGCTGACGAAAACCGTCACGCCAACTCCAAGCCGTTGCGGGTCAAGCAGCGCGACCCGCTTCTTGATCACCCCATCGTCTTCGAGGCGTTTAATGCGGCGCCAGCAGGCATTCTGGGACAGGTGGACAGAATCGGCGATTTCGGCAATCGACAGAGAAGCGTCGCGCTGGAGCAGCCGCAGAATCTGAAAATCGGCCTCATCGACATCGTTCATGGGATATTTTCCCAAATTTCATCGCTTGCGTGGTGTAATTTGGGACAAAATCCCATCGCGATGCAATTATATTTTGGCGCGTTGTTGCCCCGGGGGAGGACGTCAATGCTGCGTCACTGGTTTCTCGATCATCCGCACGAGTTGGGCGAGGGCTATTTTCAGCATCAGCGCGCAGCATTTGCATATTCAGCAACACTGTTCAGCGCAGCGGCTGCCTGCGCGGTACATGCAATCGTGCCTGCGCTTTTCGAGCGCACGGCGAGCCAGATGGTCCGGAAGCTGGAGTGTGAAATGACGCAGCGCACGAGTTCAGTCACCGCACCGCGGCAAAGACCGATCGCTTCGACATCATTAGGGAGAAACCACGTCGGACGACGGAGTTAAACCCCGCCGCGCGGATGCACGCTCCTTCACGCTGGCGCTTTTGAGCTGTCCGCAGGCGGCCATGATGTCGCGGCCGCGCGGCGTGCGCACAGGCGAGGCATAACCCGCCCGGTTTACCACTTCGGCAAATTTCTCGATCTGTTCCCAATCCGAACATTCGTACGGACTGCCTGGCCAGGGATTGAACGGGATGAGATTGATCTTGGCCGGAATCCCGGCCAGCAGCTTCACCAGCGCGCGGGCCTCGGCGAGGCTGTCATTCACGCCTTTCAGCATGACATATTCAAACGTGATCCGGCGCGCATTCGACAGGCCCGGATAGTTGCGGCAGGCCTGAAGCAATTCGGCAATCGGGTACTTTTTGTTGAGCGGCACCAATTCGTTGCGCAGCGCGTCGTTCGTGGCATGCAGCGAAATCGCGAGGCTCGATCCGATCTCCTGCCCCGCGCGCTCGATCATCGGCACGACGCCTGCCGTCGATAGCGTGATCCGCCGCTTCGACAGCGCCAGCCCGTCCCCATTCGCGACAATCGCGAGCGCCGCTTTGACATTGTCGAAATTGTACAGCGGCTCGCCCATACCCATCATCACCACATTGGTGACGCGGCGATTCTCCCTCGTGCTCGGCCAATCGGCGAGAGCGTCGCGCGCGACCATGAGCTGTCCGACAATTTCGTAGGGCGTCAGATTGCGCACCAGCTTCTGCGTGCCGGTGTGGCAGAATCGGCAATTCAGCGTGCAGCCGACCTGGCTCGAAACGCAAAGTGTGCCGCGGTCTTCTTCGGGAATGAACACTGTTTCGAATTCGACGCCGGGCCCACCGGAGAGCAGCCATTTGCGGGTGCCGTCGGATGAAATCTGTTCGGTGACGATCTGCGGCCGGGTGAGCGTGAAATTCTCCGCCATCAACCCGCGGAAATCCTTCGCGAGATTGGTCATGGCGCCGAAATCCCGTGCGCCGTGTACATAGATCCAGTTCCACAACTGGCGTGCGCGCATCCGAACGGATTTGGCTTCGACGCCGGCGCTTTCCAGCGCGGCTTCGAGCTCCGTCATCGTTAGGCCAACGAGGTTCAACATTCCCGAATCCCGGTTTGCAGCCGTCGCGTCACCGCGCGGGCAATCATGCTTCTACTTCAAATCGCCTTCGGAAGGGCTCCGATTTCGCGCGGTGATGCGCTATTTGCACGCTGCGGCGACACGCTGCAGCGCGGCCGAAATTCCCGAGAGCGAGTAGTTGTCGCGTGTCATCGCTCCCTTGTCGGGAATTCCGGTAATGCTGAATGCCGATCCGCGTTTCAGCGCATCGATCAAGCGCCGTTCCTGTGCCGGATCGTCCATCCAGGCCCCGCCACTGCCGCCGTCGTTTTTGGTGAAGAACTGAAATTTATCGGCCCCGACCTGCACCTGAACTTTCGAGCCTTCCTTGTAGGAATAGCCCGGCACGATCGACGGCTCATCCGTTACTTTTTTCCCGGGCCAGGTGGAGATCAGGAAAAATACCTCATCGCGTTTCATCGCGGCCGGTTCTTTCTGCTTTGGCTCTGAAAGTACATAGCACTGCCTGTCGGCGCCTTTGCCCACGGCATAGGCGAACCAGTCGCGGTAACTGCCGAGCAGTTCGGGCTTGTCCTGGGCCAGCGCCGTTGACGCTGCCATGGCCAGCGCCAGTACCACTCCCAATCCCCAGTGTTTCACTCCCCGCTCCCGTTCAGACCCAGACTTAACGTCAATATAGAAGGACAATGGGGCGAAAATTCAGCATCTACTCACCCCTCCGGGGGGCTTTGGCGCCATTGCCACTGCGGATAATGGGTTTCCCCCAGCTCGCCGGAGGCGGAAGCGCCGCTTTGGCAGGCCCGCCGGGCCGCAACGGCCGTTCGGCAAAACTCGATAGGGTGAGCATGCGGTCGTACAGAACGATGGCGCCCGCCATTCCGACGTTGATGGAAAAGCGGGTCGGGATTTTGACGACGTGGCGGCAGCGCGACAGCACGGCGGGGGAAAGCGACAGCCGCTCCGAGCCGAAGACATAAGCGGCGCGCAATGGATGCCGGAAACTCGGCAATTCGATCGCGTCGTCGGTGATCTCGACGCCGACCAGCTCGCAGCCCTGCGGCAGGCGAAGATCATCCACGGCCGGGAACTGATAGATCGGCAAATGCCGGGCGGCGTCAGATGTGTCCGAGATCGCATCGGCGAGTTTCACGCGGCCGGCGATGGTAAAGAAAAAGCTCGCCCCAAAAGCATGGGCAATCCGCAACAGATTTCCAAGATTCATCGGTTTGGAGATGCCATCGGTGCCGACTGCAAAATAGCCACGCATCTCAATTGCCCGTAATTTCGGCCCTGATTTGCCGAAGCAACACAATATGGATCAAAAGGCTGATCGGAAAGGTGGCACCGTGAATCCGGTTTTGGTCGAAGTGACACGGGGCGATCGGGTGGAGAGCATCCACCGCGGCGCAATTGCGGTGTGCGACTCGAATGGCGGCATCAGGCTTGCTGTCGGCGACATCAATACCGCCGCTTATCCGCGTTCATCGCTGAAACCCGTGCAGGCCCTTCCCCTCATCGAATCGGGAGCTGCCGCGCGGTATTCGCTTGGCAGCGAAGAAATTGCTTTGGCCTGCGCCTCCCATTCCGGCGAGCCGCAGCACACCACGCGCGTTGCCGCCTGGCAGGCAAAGATAGGCTGTTCAGTGGCCGATCTCGCCTGCGGCGCGCATCGGCCGATGCACGAGTCAACCGCAAACGAGATGGTCGCCCGTGGCGAGAGATGGACACCGTTGCACAACAACTGCTCCGGCAAGCACACGGGTTTTATGACCGTGGCGCGTATGCTCGGTGCGCCGGTCGCAGGATATGAACAGCCGGATCATCCGGTGCAGCGCCTGGTTGAACGGACATTTTCGGAAATTTCAGACGTGCCGGGCCCCCTGCCCTATGCCATCGATGGCTGCACCGTGCCGAATTTTGCCGTGCCGTTGCGCGCGTTGGCGCTCGCGATGGCGCGCATCGCCGATCCTGGCAACCTTGTGCCCGAGCGTGCCGAAGCGTGCCGCCGTATTTTCTCCGCCATGACGGCTCATCCCGAACTCGTCGCGGGCACCGGCCGCGCATGCACGAGGCTGATGCGGCAGTGTCCCGCAATCGCGGTCAAGACCGGCGCCGAAGGAGTCTTCGTGGCGATTCTGCCCTCGCTTGGGCTGGGAGCGGCGCTGAAGGTCGAGGATGGCGCGGGACGCGCCGCAGAGACGGCGATCGCAGCTCTGTTGATCGCGTTGGGTGCGATTCCCGGCGAAGCTGCGGCGGAAAGCCTGGCGCATGCGCCGGTTCTCGACACCCGCGGCCGCAGCGTCGGCGAACGCCGCTTCGTCGCCCCGATCTAATCCTTCTTGCTGCTGCCTGTCTCTTTTAACTGCGCCAGCAACGCGTCGGAATAAGGCTGCACGTCCTGGATGAAGCAGTTCAGCCGCCCCAATGCCGGCGCGTTGTAGATCACCTGGTCCCCCCGGCTGAGACAGCCGAGACTCATCCAGCTCTGAAACCGCAATGCGGTCAGCGCATAGGTGGAAAGTCCGATGCAACCGCCGCCCAGACGCACGATGAAGCGGTGATAACTGCGGTCGGTAACGAGAAGCAGCCGGTCATTGACCGCGTTCCACTGCCAGATCCGATTGTTCTGAAGGCAGGTCTCCTGCTGCGGCGGCTCTGCCGCGACGGGGGGCTGCTGCGCCATTGCGGCATGCGCGGTCATGAAAGCCGCTGATGCCGCGATCAGTGTTCCTGCGTGTTTCATGGTCCACCTACTCTATATTAACGGGCCAGACTGTCATGGGAATCTGGTCCTCTGACTTGTTCCATGTCAAATCTCCGGAATAATTGGGCAGATGGAACCTGGTATATGTCGATCCTCGGCTGGATATTTTTTGGGCTGATCACCGGTTTTATTGCCAGCCATGTCGTCAACAAACGCGGCGAAGGCTGCATTCTCAACATCGCGTTGGGAATTGTGGGGGCGCTCGTCGGCGGGTTCATCTTCGATGCCATCGGCGGTCATGGCGTGACCGGCTTCAATATTTATTCGATGGTCGTCGCGGTGATCGGTGCGATTGTCGTGCTTCTGCTGTTCCACGCTGTCACCGGCCGGCGCGGACTGCGCTAGAGCGTGATCCAATTAAACTTGATCGGATCACGCTCTAGCTTCGATTGATTGTCGCGCAATCTAACGACGAACCGCTCACACTTCGCCGGATTGCGCTTTAACGCTCACCTCACCGGTTGGCCAGCCTGGTCGCGGGCGGAAGCCCTGATATCTCCGCGATCAATTTCCGCAAGATCGCATCGGCAAACTGGTCGTAACTCCTGGCCGGAATGACGAATGCACCCGGTCCGCCGACGACGAACTGGCGGTAATAGGCGTCGAGATCGGGTTCGACCGTCAGGATGGGCAATCCATTGATTCTTATGCCGAGCTTCACGGCTTCATCGCGCGCCTGTTCGGCGGGCCGGCCGATATTGTTGGAGCCGTCGCCCGATATATCGATGACCTGACGAGTTGCCGTTGTCGGACTCGCGGTCAGCATGATCACGCCATAATCGATGGCGCCGGATAAAGATGTCCCGCCGCCGAAAATGCGCCGCGGCGCAGCGTCAATCGCCGCTGCCAGTGCCAATGCCGACGGCTGATTACGCACTGTCATCCACGGAACCACGACGACATGCAGCGTGGGGCCGGTCCATTGCACCATGGACACGGAAACCGCCCCATAATTGCCGTTGCGAATCGCAGCAAGAACTTTCGGATTGCGGAATGCAGCGGCGTAACCCCGTTTCTGCAATTCGAACCGGTCTTCCGAAACGCTGCCGGACGCATCCACCGCAAGCACGAGATTGACATCCACCTGCGGTTCGGCCGAACGCCGCGCGCCTTGCGCGCAATTTGTTTGATTCCGCGCCAGTGCGGCCGTGCCGCACTGGTCGGGGCGAGGACCATTCGGCGCATTTTGGGCGGCAGCGGCCGGAAGGCACCAGAACGCGACCGCCAGCACCATCATCGTGCGGAATGCGGCCCTGAATTCGATCATGCGCAATCTCCTGGCAGTCCGCTAAGGCCGGTTTGCTGCGAACCTATAGCCGTGGCGCTGGTTCTGCGAAATCTCCGTCACCAGTTTGCGCAAAATCGCATCGGAATATTGATCGTAGGTTTTGGCCACGATCGCGAATGCGCCGGGCCCACCGATCACGTTCTTGCGGTAATACTGATCAAGATCGGGTTCCACTGTCAGGATCGGCAGCCCGTTGATCTGCATTCCCTGATGCACCGCCTCATCGCGCGCCTGCTCCGCCGGGCGGCCGATATTATTGGCGCCGTCGCCCGATACATCGATGACGCGCTTGGTGCCGCGAAAAGGACTCGTGGCCATCGCCTTGACCGAATAATCGATCGCGCCCGAAATCGATGTTCCACCGCCCATCAGCCGGCGCGGCGCAGCTTCAATCAGCGCGGCCACCCGCGCGGCGGAAATTTCATCGCTCACATAGGTCCACGGCACCATGACTTCCTGCTGTGGCGGGCCGGTCCATTGCAGCATGAAAATCCCGATCGCCCGATGATCGCCGGCGCGAATGGCATTCAACACCTTCTGACTGCGAAATGCGGCGGCAAATCCCCGCTTCTGCAATTCGAATCGGTCATCATCGACGCTGCCGGACGCGTCGATGGCCAGGATCAACTCAACGTCGACTTCAGTTTTGCCCGAACTTTGCGCGTTCAGCGGCCGTGACGGGGCGACGGCCAGCAGAAGCGCAGTGGCGAATGCCGCCGCGATAGTCCAACGCAGCCCCCTGCGAGAGCGGCGCGACCGATCCCCGTCCATACCCGAACCCCTCATCGCGGGCTAAACTGAAATAATGTGTCCCTCGGCGCAAGACCGGTCGGTTCAGAATTCCCTGTATCTCTACAGCCACTGATGAAACCGGCTGATGTAGAAGCGCTTCACGATCTGCGTCAGCGTGCAGTAACAGAGCAGAATTCCGATCAGCCACGGGAAATAGGCCAGCGGCAGGGCCACCATGCCAAGCTGCACCCCCACGGGCGTAAACGGCAGGATGATCCCCAGTGCCATGATACTGGCGGTCAGCGAAATCACCGGGGTTGACGCGCGGCTCTGGATGAACGGTATCTGCTGTGTCCGGATCATATGGACGATCAGTGTTTGCGTCAGCAGGCCGACCACGAACCAGCCGGTCTGAAACAGCGACTGCTCCGCCGGTGTCCGCGCGCCGAAGACGAACCACATCACGGCGAATGTTACGACATCGAAAATCGAGCTGATCGGGCCGATGAACACCATGAACCGCGCCAACCCGCTTGCGTCCCACTTGCGCGGCGCCTTCAGGTAATCGCGATCCACATCGTCCCACGGAATTGAAACCTGCGAGACGTCGTAAAGCAGGTTCTGGGTCAAAAGCTGAATGGGCAGCATCGGCAGGAACGGCAGAACTGAGCTGGCGATCAGCACACTGAACACATTGCCGAAATTCGAGCTGGCCGTCATCTTGATATACTTGTTGATATTCGCAAACGTCTTGCGGCCTTCGATGACAGCCTCTTCGAGCACCATCAGGTTGCGTTCCAGCAGGATGATGTCCGCCGATTCCTTCGCAACGTCGACGGCGCTGTCGACGGATATCCCGACATCGGCGTCTTTCAGCGCTGCCGCATCATTGATCCCGTCGCCGAGATAACCGACGGTGTGGCCACGGCTCTTCAGCGCCCGGATCACGCGCGACTTCTGCAGCGGCGACATCTTCGCGAAAATCGTGGTGTGTTCCGCGCGTTCCGCCAGTTGATCATCCGAAAGCGCTTCCACCTCGCGGCCGAGCAGGACGCCCTCGACCTCAAGCGCCACCTCGCGGCAGATCTTTCGCGTGACGACATCGTTGTCGCCGGTAATGACCTTGACCTCGATCCCATGCTCGGCGAGCGCCGCAATGGCTTCGTGCGCCGTCTCCTTGGGCGGATCGAGGAACGCCACATAACCGGCGAGCGTCAGACCCGTTTCGTCGGCAACCGTGTAGGTGCGGTCTTCCGCCGGCATCCATTTATATGCGACAGCCAGTGCGCGCAGGCCGTCTTCGTTCAAGTCGCGGGTGAAAGCTCGCGCCTCGTTTCGCGCTTCATCGCTAAACGGCAGGATTTCGCCGGCTCCCCCGCAATTGGTATCGGCGTGCTCGCAAAGTGGCATCAATTCTTCGATCGCACCCTTGCAGATGAGAAGATTGCGGTTGTCGCCGTTGCGCACCACGACCGACATGCGGCGGCGCACAAAGTCGAACGGGATTTCATCGATCTTGCGGAAATGCCGGACATCATCGGTCACACCATAAAGGTCGGCATATTCCAGCACCGCGACATCCATCAGGTTCTTCAGGCCGGTCTGATGGAAACTGTTGAGCCAGGCGAATGCGAGAACTTCGCCGTTCTCCTCGCCATGCAAGTCGAGATGCTTTTCGAGGATAACCTTGTTCTGCGTCAGCGTACCGGTCTTGTCGGTACAGAGGATATCCATGGCGCCGAAATTCTGGATGGCATTCAGCCGCTTCACGATCGTCTTGCGCCGCGCCATGGCCACCGCACCCTTGGCCAGATTGGCAGTCACAATCATCGGCAACATTTCGGGGGTCAGCCCTACCGCCACCGACACCGCGAACAGCAAGGCTTCGAGCCAGTTATGCTTGGTGAAGCCGTTGATCAGGAATACCACCGGCGTCATCGCCGCGATGAAACGGATCAGCAGCCAACTCACGCGGGTGATGCCGATATCGAAGCTGGTCAACGGCCGCGTGCCGGCGATATCGCGCGCGACCGCACCGAAATAGGTCGAATCGCCGGTCACCGCGATCACCCCGGTCGCGGTGCCGCTGACCACGTTTGAACCCAGGAAGCATATGGTTTCCAGATCGAGCGCGCCGCGCTGCGAGTCTGCGCCCGCCGGACGGGCAAGCGGTGCGGGGTGCTTCTCCACCGGGATCGACTCGCCGGTGAGCATGGCCTGGCTGACGAACAGGTCTTTTGCCGACAATACCCGCACATCTGCGGGGATCATGTCGCCTGCGGCCAACATCACGATGTCGCCCGGGACCAGCTCCGAAATCGGGATTTCGCGTGCGCGCTCGGCATCCGCCCGCAAAACCGCGGTGGTCGACCGCACCATGGCCTTCAGCTCTTCGGCCGCTTTGTTCGAGCGGTATTCCTGCCAGAACCGCAACAACGTGCTGAGCAGAACCATTGTCATCAGCACGATGATGGTCCGGAAGGAGCGGTCTTCCGGCTCGGCAAAGATCACATCGGTGAAAAGCGATACCAGGCTGACGGCGAAAAGCACGCCGTTGAACGGGGTGATGAACGCCCAAAACAGCTGCGAATACCAGGTCGGCGGCCGCTCATGCGTGATCTCATTCACGCCGAACTGGTCGCGCCGCTCCTCAACCTGTTCTTCGGTCAGCCCCTGGCGCGTCGCATCCAGGCGGGCCAGCGCTTCATCACCCGTGCAGTCGGCGATTTCCGCCAACCGCGACGACAGCATCTGCGCGGTCCGAATGGCGCGCCCCTGCGGGCGGGTTCTGATTTCTTCATTCATGAATCCGCGCCGCTTCCTGCAATGAACACGTGAGCAGACGGGCAGAACCCCGAACGCGGCTTTGGCGAGCGCCAGCCGGCGCCCGACGGAATTGGAATTGCGGTGTCCCGGTGGGACGAATGAGAACAGAAAACATGCTTGCCTCCTGATTGCTCAAGCCAGTTGGCCCAAGCCCGGGAGGCAAGCGGTCGTTCAGATCAACGCAGTGACGTCGAACGGATCACGGTCGCATGCGCTTCCCGAGCGGTGGAACGGTCCCTTATCGCGGCTCTGATACAATCTCATGTCGCGATTGGCGGACCGGCTGCTAGGTCGCGGGTTCATTGGTTCCTTCGTTGCGTTGCTGATCTGCCCCCCGGCACGCAAATGCCCAGACGGCAGTGAAGGATCGAAGGAATCACCCCCCCGATCCGTGTTGCACCATATATACCCGAAGGGGTATTGTTGCAAGTACCCCCTGGGGTATATGCAAACGAAATGCCCGACGCGCTCGAAGACAGGCAGAAACTCATCAATCGGGTCCGACGGCTCGCCGGACAAATCGAGGCGCTGG
Organism: uncultured Bordetella sp.; assembly: GCA_964446945.1. GTDB lineage: Bacteria > Pseudomonadota > Alphaproteobacteria > Micropepsales > Micropepsaceae > CAIYRG01. The sequence continues at coordinate 9,337 of CAYUQO010000016.1, read as the reverse complement.
AACGCGCGGTCGAAAACGATGCGAGCTTCACCGAAGTGGTGCGCCTGCTGGCCGCCGGCCGCGGCGCCATCAACAGCATCATGGCCGAAGTCGTCGAGGATCACATTCAGGACCATCTGCTGGGTGCTGAGCGCAAGCCGACGCGGTCCGAGGTTGAAGCCGCAGAAGAACTGCTGGACGTGCTGCGCAGCTACATAAAATGAAGCGGTGACGCCACTGTACTCCCATGTTCAATGGGGGTAGCCTTGAAATCCTGAATGCCGGGGAAGGCAAAACGGGACTGTTCGGCGATGAAAATCCGCGCGGTGAAAGCATGTTTACAGCTCGGCGGCGCAGTGGCCGCGGTGCTCGCCCTGTGTTCGTCGGCGCCTGCCGCCGCGCCCACACAGGTGGATCTCAAACTGGTGCTTGCCGTCGATGTTTCGGGCAGCATCGACAATGATGAATTCACGCTGGAACGCGAAGGCACGGCCGATGCGTTTGCCGATCCCGAGGTGCTCAAGGCCATCCGGGGCGGCTCGCTGGGCCGGATCGCAGTCGCCATGCTGGATTTCTCCAGTCCGCAATTCGACAAGGTCGTCATCGACTGGACGATCATCAAGGACAAGGCCAGCGCCCAGGCATTTGCCGACACCATTCGCAATACCGCGCGCACGCCGGGGCGGCGGACATCGGTGAGCAGCGCGCTGGAACTGGGATCGCTCCTGCTCGAATCCAGTGAAAAGGACATCGTCGCCACGCGGCGCGTCATCGATGTCACCGGCGACGGGCCGAACAATGACGGCAATCCGATGACCGATGCGCATGACAAGACGATTGCGCAGGGAGTCGTGGTGAACGGCCTGCCGGTCATGGACGACATGGCCAACGGTTATTTTCCGGAACTCGACAAATATTATGCCGGCTGCGTCACCGGCGGACGTGGCGCCTTCGTCGTGGTCGTCAAAAGCTACAAGGATTATTCCGCGGCGATGCGGCACAAGCTGATTCTGGAAATCTCCCAGAATGAGACGCTGCTCAAACAGGCGCAGGCGCGGGCGGTTGAGCAAGGCTTGCTGGTACGCACGGCTGCGGCCCCACAGCCGCCATCGCCCAATGTGCAGGTGTTGCGCTCGGCTCCGAACGAGTTCTCGCAGCATTGCGACATTCAGGGCGGATATGGCGGCTTTGGCATCGGCCGGTTTTAAGGGGACGCGATGATCCGCAAAGCGAAAGCGGTCTGGCGCGGCGACGGCCGGGCCGGCAACGGGAATCTCTCCAGTGATTCCGGAGTGCTGGCGAACACGCCGTACTCTTTCAAAACCAGATTCGAAAACGAGAAGGGCACCAATCCCGAGGAGCTGATCGCCGCGGCCCATGCCGGCTGCTTCGCCATGGCGCTCGCCTTTCAGCTGCAGGGCGCCGGATTCAAATCGTCCGAATTGACGGCCGAAGCTGCGGTCAGTCTCGATCCGGAGGGACAGGGATTCCGCGTCAGCCGCTCGGCGCTCACTCTGCGCGCGCAAATACCCAATATCGATCAGACGACATTTGACCGTCTTGCGGGTGAGGCGAAAAAGAACTGTCCGATTTCCAAACTGCTCAACGCCGAAATCACCCTCGACGCAAAGCTGGTCTGATTTCGCGCTTCGCGAATTGTTAACCCTGAACCTCGGCTGTGCTGCGCCGGGCCGAACAAAATGTTTGGCCGGGCGCAACGCGGGACGTGGCGAGAAGCAGCAGAGCAACTGCGCGCTTCGCCGTCTTTTGATCTGACTGCAACCCTGCAAATTCGGTTGCGCAATCGGAATATAGGGGCCAAGCTTCCAGGGTGGAACGGAGGCATCCTTGCTCGCACCCCAGCGCGTCGCAAAGAAACGCCATCCCTATCAGCGCCGGCGCAAAGGTGTTGAAAAGGGCGAGCCAGGAGGCCAGCGCACACCGGTTCTCGGGGCGATCGATGTCGGCACCAACGCGTGCCGGTTGTTGATCGCGGTCCCGGAGAAACGTGGCGCCGTCGGCGGGAAAAATGGTGCGCTGGTTCCGCGTGTGATCGATTCCTACACGGCCAATGTTCGCCTCGGCGAAAGTCTCGAGAGCACGGGGCAGATCACCGACGCTGCTCTCGACCGGACAATCGCGGCCCTGAAGATTTGCGCAGCACGATTGCGCCGCCGCGGCGTGACCCATGTCAAAGCGATTGCCACAGAAGCGTGCAGGCGCGCCGCAAACGCGCAGGATCTGGTGAAGCGTGCCGAAGCGGAAGCGGGCATATGCCTCACGATCGTCTCGCCCGAAGAGGAGGCTCACCTCGCAGCGGCCGGCTGCCTGCAGCTGATCGGCCGTGATTTTGAAGGCGCGCTGATATTCGACATCGGCGGCGGATCGACCGAGCTGATCCTGGTGCGCCGTGACAGCCCGCTGAAATACGACATCGTTGCCTGGACTTCGGTGCCGGTCGGGGTGGTCAAGCTGGCGGAACGCCATGGCGGGCGCGAACTGGCGGCGCGGAGCTACGGCGCCATGCGGGAAGAACTCGCAAAGCTGTTTGCCGCCACCAAATCGCAACTGGGAGCCGGCCTGTTTCACCCGGAACGGTATCATTTGTTGGGTACATCCGGGACACTCACAACCCTGGCCGGCATAAAGCTCGGACTGCGCCGGTATGAGCGCAGCCGCATCGATGGCCAGTGGCTGACGCGCGAGGAGATCGTAAACATTACCCAGACCATCTCCACGCGGGATTTCGCCGGGCGCGCAGCGATCCCCTGCGTCGGCACCGACCGCGCCGATCTGATCCTGCCGGGTTGCGCCATTCTCGATGCCATCATGGAAAACTGGCCGTGCGGCACATTGCGGGTTGCCGACCGTGGATTGCGCGAGGGGCTGCTGATTGCCCTATTGCGCGATTCCGAAACGGGAATTCCCGCGCCGGCCGGCTCCGCGGATTGAATTGACGCATGCCCCCAACACCTGCGCCAAAACGCGGATTGCGCGTCAAATTGCGTGCGAAAGGGCTGAAGGCCGGTTCGGCCCGCTGGCTTGAGCGCCAGCTCAACGATCCCTATGTGGCGCAGGCCAAATCACGTGGTTACCGCTCCCGCGCGGCATTCAAGCTGATCGAACTGGACGACCGCTTTCACTTCCTGAAATCCGGCGCCACGGTGCTCGATCTCGGAGCCGCCCCCGGCGGCTGGAGCCAGATCGCGCGCAGCCGCATCGGCGCGGCCGGGCGGGTGATCGCCGCGGATATTCTCGACATCGAACCCTTGGCCGGCGTCGAAGCGATGAAACTGGATCTCTCGTCCGCCGACGCGATGGACATCCTGCAAACGGTCACCGGCGGCCGGGCGGATGTTGTGCTGACGGACATGGCAGCGCCAACCACGGGAAATCGCGCGACCGACCGGCTGCGCACCGCCGCCCTTTTTGAAGCCGCACTCGAAGTTGCCGAGCATGTGCTGAAACCCGGCGGCGCGTTTGTCGGGAAAATCTTCCAGGGCGGCGCTGCGCCGGAACTTCTCGCGCGGCTCAAGAAGGAGTTTCGGCAGGTTCGACACGTCAAGCCGGCTTCGTCGCGGGCCGAATCCGTCGAGCTTTATCTTGTCGCTTTGGGCTTCCGGGCCGACCGGACCGAATCAAATTCGATTTGAGCTTATTGCTCAGGAACAACCTTATCCCGCGTTCGTTCAATGGCGAGACCGGAGTTCGTTTGTCGCGCTCCGGTTTCATCATCAAGGAGAGCAGGATCATGGCAACAACCTATACCGATGCCACGCGCGGCGGCGGCGATATCCCACGCGACGAAACCTATTCGCTGATCGCCAGCGACAAAGTGGAAGGAACTGCGGTTTACGGTCCGGACGGCGACAAGATCGGCTCGATCGAAAATGTCATGATCGACAAGCTGAGCGGCAAGGTGGCCTATGCCGTGCTGACCTTCGGCGGATTCCTCGGAATGGGCAATGACTACTATCCGCTGCCCTGGGCGTCCCTGAAATATGATGAAAATCTCGGCGGCTATCTCGTCAACATCACCCGCGACCTGCTCGAGAATGCGCCCAAGTATCGCGACGAGGACAGCTGGGACTGGTCGAATCGCCAGGCGCTTGGCTCGATCGACCAGCACTACAAACCCTACACCGTCATCTGATTGGCAGCCTTCCCGCCAGCGCAACGGGATTGCTGCGTGAGCGTTCGGGCCGATACGCTCATTCGCCGGATTTGGGCGTGATCGTGAAGCGATCACGCCCAAATCGTTTCCGAGCCAGCTAGCACTTGATCTCTATCCCTGTCGGGGCGAACCACGACACAGGCGTGGTCTTGCTTCAGCGGGTTCCCGATGATAGGCCCTCCGCCAATCTATTCCGGGCTGCCCATTGGCCATTCGTGAAGCGCTGACATTCGACGATGTCTTGCTGGTCCCCGCCGCATCTGCGGTTCTGCCCGGCCAGGTCGACACGAAAACGCGTCTGACCCGCACCATCGAACTCGGCATTCCCCTGATCTCCGCTGCGATGGATACGGTCACTGAGTCGAGCCTCGCGATTGCCATGGCGCAGGCGGGCGGCATAGGGGTGATCCACCGCAATCTCTCTCCCGGAGAGCAGGCCGATCACGTTCGCCGGGTGAAAAAATTCGAATCCGGAATGGTGGTCAACCCGGTGACGATCGGCCCCGGTGCAACACTGGCGGATGCGCTGTCGCTGATGGAGCGCTTCCACATCTCCGGAATTCCAGTGGTCGAGGGAAATGGCAAGCCGGGCAAATTGGTGGGAATTCTCACCAACCGCGATGTCCGATTCGCCAAGGACCCGCACCAGCCGGTTCGCGAACTGATGACCAAAGATCACCTGGTGACGGTGCGCGAAAATGTGCCGCTGGAGGAAGCCAAGCAACTCCTCCACCAGCACCGGATCGAGAAGCTCCTCGTGGTGGACAAGGACTATCTCTGCGTCGGGCTGATCACCGTGAAGGACATCGAAAAGGCGCAGAAATTTCCCAACGCCTGCAAGGACGAGCGCGGCCGGCTGCGGGTTGCCGCGGCCACCGGCGTTGGCGACAACGGTATCGAACGCGCGCTGACTCTTCTCGAAGCGGAATGCGACGTCATTGTCGTCGATACCGCGCATGGTCATTCGCGCGGAGTTCTGGATACGATCTCCCGCATCAAGCATGAGTCGAACTACGCGCAGGTGGTTGCCGGGAATATCGCGACCGCCGATGGCGCAAAGGCGCTGATCGATGCCGGCGCCGATGCCATCAAGGTCGGGATCGGTCCCGGATCAATCTGCACCACCCGCATCATTGCCGGCGTTGGCGTGCCGCAACTCACCGCGATCATGGATGCCGCGGGCGCCGCGGCAAAGCAGAACATCCCGGTGATTGCCGATGGCGGAATCAAATATTCCGGCGACCTCGCCAAAGCGATTGCCGCGGGCGCGGACTGCGCGATGATCGGCCAGCTGCTTGCAGGGACCGACGAAAGCCCCGGCGAAGTGTTCCTGTTCCAGGGCCGTTCCTACAAAGGCTATCGCGGCATGGGCAGTCTCGGCGCCATGGCGCGCGGTTCGGCCGACCGCTACTTCCAGGCGGAAGTGAAGGACACGCTGAAATTGGTACCCGAAGGCGTCGAGGGCCAGGTGCCATATAAAGGTCCGGCGGGAACGGTCGTGCACCAGATCGTCGGCGGATTGCGCGCGGCCATGGGCTATACCGGCTGCGGAACCATCGACGAATTCCACCGCAAGGCGGAGTTCGTCCGCATCACCAGCGCGGGCATGGGTGAGAGCCACGTCCACGGCGTATTGGTGACCCGCGAAAGTCCGAACTACCCCCGCGCAACCTGACCGGGATTCGCGTGACTCCGGCGGCACGCGCACAAGCTGCAATCGAAATACTTGCGGCGCTGCAAAATACCGCTCAGCCGGTTGACCGGTTCCTGCGCGACTGGTTTCGCGCACGGCGCTACGCCGGCTCCGGCGATCGCAATGCTGTTGCTGAGCGGATTTACGACATATTCCGGCATCGCGCGTCTTACGCATGGCGCATGGGCAGCGATCAGCCCCGGGCGCTCGTGATCGCAAGCCTGCTGCGCGAAAATGCGCAGGTTGCGGAGCTTTTCAACGGCTCCCGCTACGCCCCTGCACCGCTGGACGAAACGGAAATCAAAGTGCTCGGCACGCCGCCGCAAGAATCGCCGCCGCTTTCTGTGCTGGGCGAATTTCCCGACTGGCTTGAACCGGAATTGACGCGCAGCCTGGGTAGCGAGGTTCTGCCCGAACTGCAGGCCATGCTGTCACGCGCGCCCATCGATCTGCGGGCGAACCGGCTGAAATGCACGCGCGATCAGCTTTGCAGCGAGCTCGGCGAGCTGGGATTCGAAGCGCAGGCGACGGCATTCGCACCCGACGGGATTCGGCTGGATTCGCGTGCCGGTTTGAACGCGCTACAGAAAACGGAGCTGTTTAAAAACGGGGCGTTCGAATTCCAGGACGAGGGATCGCAAATGCTGGCCCATCTGGTCGAAGCAAAACCCGGCCAGCGCATTCTGGACATTGCGGCGGGCGCCGGCGGCAAGACATTGGCCCTGGCCGCCGGTATGCAAAACCGGGGTGTGATTGACGCATTCGATGCGCAACCCGAACGGATGAAGCCCCTCGCTGAGCGCACTCTGCGCGCCGGGACAACAATCATCCGCGAACTTACCGACGCCGTGTCTTTGGCGGACGACTATGATGCCGTCCTGATCGACGCTCCGTGCAGCGGTTCGGGCGCCTGGCGCAGGAATCCCGACGCAAAATGGCGCCTGACCGTGCATACGCTAACGAAACTGCGGCGCATTCAGGCGGAAATTCTCGATTCCGCCGCAGCTCATGTTCGCGCTGGTGGAAGGCTCATTTACGCGACCTGCTCGCTGCTGCGGTCGGAGAATGAAGATGCCGTGGCGGCGTTCCTTTCACGCAATCGTGCATTCCAGCACATCGCCATGGAAAGCGTCTGGAACCGCATTTTTTCGAATAAAATCCCACCTGATAGCAGTCACGACTTTCACGCCAGTCCATTCAAGACTGGCACGGATGGCTTTTTTGCCTCTATGATGCTGCGGGTTGAGCGGTAAGCGACGCCTCCCGACGAGAGGAACGACATGCAGCGCTCACTATTGGGATTAATCGCATTGACCGCCCTGGTCGGCGCGCCGGTTTTGACCAACGCGCAGGACGCCCAGTCGCTGAACGAGCCGCAACTTCTCCATTCTGCGGATGACGCGGCGAAAACCGGTGACATGGACGGCGCGGTTCAGCTCTATCAATCCGCGATCATTTATTCTCCCGGCGATCCGGTCCCATATCTGAAGATCGCCGAGCTTTATATGCGGCAAAGCGAGACGGAACTGGCCCGGAAGTACTTTTCGCTCGCGCTGGATGTTCAGCCTGCCTATGCGCCGGCGCTGCAGGGCCTGGCCCTGCTCGATCTCGCGGCCGGTGACCGGGCCGGGGCGATGGCCCAGCATGAGGTGCTTTTGCGCGCCTGTGGCGCCACCTGCCCGGAAACGGCGCAGGTCGAAAAAGCTCTGAATACATCGGCCGCACGCTAGACCACCAGAAAATCAGATTGGATAACCGACTTTCCTCTCCCCTTGAGGGAGAGGCCCCGCGCGTTGCGCGCGAGACTTTTTGATTTCGACAGTGCGGCTTTGCCGCACTGGTCGAGGGCGCCCGCACTTGCTTTTTTGCAAGTGCGCCTTGGCGCGCCGGGTGAGGGGATTTAAACAGCCTGATGACCGGCCTTAAATTTTTACGAGTTTGACTGCATGACGCCAGTCCTGGTGATTGATTTCGGCTCGCAGGTGACGCAGCTGATTGTGCGGCGCGTTCGCGAAAGCGGCGTCTATTGCGAAGTCGTACCGTTCGATAAAGCCGAAGCGGCAATTGCGAAAGCACGCCCCTCCGCGGTGATCCTGTCGGGCGGCCCTCGCAGCGTCGGTGATGCCGGCTCGCCCCGCGCACCGGATCGGGTGTTCAAACTCGGCGTGCCGGTGCTCGGCATCTGTTACGGCCAGCAAACGATGGTCGCGCAATTGGGCGGCCGGGTCGAACCGCATCACAAGCGCGAATTTGGCCGTGCCGAGGTTGAAATCTCGGGTCAATCGCCGCTGCTCGAAGGTCTGTGGCCGCTGGGCACGCGTGATGTCGTGTGGATGAGTCATGGCGACCGCGTCACGGCTCTGCCGCCAGGCTTTCATGTGCTCGCGCAAAGCGAAAACGCGCCTTTCGCGCTCATTGCCGATGAGACGCGGCGCTTCTACGGCACGATGTTTCATCCGGAAGTGGTTCACACGCCGAGAGGCGCCGAACTGCTGCGCAATTTCACGCAAGTGATTGCCGGAATTCCGCCCGACTGGAATATGCGGACGTTTCGCCGCGAAGCGATCCGGCGCATCCGCGAACAGGTCGGCAATGGCCGCGTGATTTGCGGATTGTCGGGCGGTGTGGATTCTGCGGTTGCCGCCGTATTGCTGCACGAAGCGATCGGCGAACAGCTCACCTGCATTTTTGTCGACACCGGATTGATGCGCGCCGGCGAAGCCGAAGAAGTCGTGTCGCTGTTCCGCGGCCACTACAATATTCCGCTGATTCACGTGAATGCCGGCGAGATGTTTTTGTCGCGCCTGAAGGATGTCACCGATCCCGAGCGCAAGCGGAAGATCATCGGCGCAACCTTCATCGATGTTTTTGCCGAACAGGCGAACAGCGTCGGCAAAGCGGAATTCCTGGCGCAGGGCACGCTCTATCCCGATGTGATCGAGAGCGTGTCAGCGCTTGGCGGCCCTTCGGCCGTCATCAAATCGCACCACAATGTCGGCGGCCTGCCCGAGCGCATGCATTTGAAGCTGGTCGAGCCCTTGCGCGAATTGTTCAAGGACGAAGTGCGGGCATTGGGACGCGAACTCGGATTGCCGCAAAGTTTTGTCGGGCGTCATCCCTTCCCCGGACCGGGCCTCGCGATCCGTATTCCCGGCGAAGTGACACCCGAAAAACTCGCGATTCTGCGGAACGCCGACGTCATCTTCCTCGATGAAATCCGCCGCGCCGGACTCTATGACGAAATCTGGCAGGCCTTTGCCGTGCTGCTGCCGGTGAAGACCGTCGGCGTCATGGGTGACGACCGCACATATGAATTTGTTTGCGCGCTGCGTGCCGTCACGTCATCCGATGGCATGACGGCGGATACTTATCCGTTTGCGCATGAATTTCTCGCCCGCACCGCAACGCGTATCGTCAATGAAGTGCGCGGCATCAACCGGGTGGTTTACGACGTCACCTCAAAACCGCCCGGCACGATCGAGTGGGAATGA